>JADKBO010000001.1 GCA_016715105.1 Saprospiraceae bacterium
CCACTTTATCTGAATGCCATGTTTCGACCCCATTAGGTTTTATGGCGAATGATTTTAATACCCTTCAGATGGGTTGATAGCTTCCGAGAGGAGTGTTTAAATATTATTGGATAGTAAGGATTTTATACCCAACAGTAATGACATCAGTTTACCTAAAACACTAAACAGAAAAGTAAGAATTTCAATCCGTTAGTTTTTTATATGATGAAAAAAATTATGCATTAGACAATGTCAACTTTACCATCAAATAAGGACAAACTTATGCTTTAGTAGGAAAGCACGGGTTCAGGAGCAAATCCACCATCATAAATATACTCAATAGATTTGTATTGATATACAGGAAAATATGCTAATTGACGACGTAGATATCCGACAATATGAGTTAAGCGAAAGTTGAGAGATCGTATTGCTATTGTATTACAAAGATATATTTTTATTTGAAGGCATTTTCAGAGAAAACATCTGCCCCCGCAGAGATCATAACATATCAGAACAAAAAAGTGATTTTGGCAGCTAAAACAATGAAGCGCACATGAGTTTATAGAGGCGTTTCTTAAGGTGCTTTGAGTGCAAAGTTTCAGAACGCGGCAGTAACTTGTCAGTAGGTCAGGGAACAATTAATCTCTTTTGTTCGTGCATTGGTTTCGAACGAATATTCTTATTTTGGATGAGAAGCAACACCATCTATTGATACCAGAAGGTAAACGAAAGTAATACAATACGCTGAGGGAGAAGTTGATAGACAAAAGGACTTCTATCACATCATAGCACCAGAACTTTCTAAGATACAACATGCACATAATATGCTAGTTCTTTCTCCATGGTAAAATAATGAAAAAGGCAAATCATCAAACTTTATTAGCCAAAGAAAATGGACATTATCGAGAATTATATGATATGCAGTTTCAGAAGTGCTGCGAATCATAGCTGTTTTGTATTGAAAATACAATTTTTCAAAAAATAAATTTTTATACAGTAATTTCACTTATCTTTGTTAAATCACCAACCAATGAAGCCACAACATTTACGCCTTTCAATGTATCTTGCTATAATAAGCTTCATGAAAAATTCCAATTTCTGTTTGAGCCTGAGCTAATTAATGAAATATGTAAAACAGGCATGGTTGAAACGTATAAAGAGAGGCAGTGTAGTGATGGAATGGGGCAAACCTCACATGCCATTAGTGATTACAGGTTCTGTAAGGAAGTAATGAAGGAAGACAAAGAAGGAAATGGTGTTGTTGTAATATTATTTAGAATTGGGAGATACTTGTGCGGTCACTTTAAGCTGTTTTTTAACCGTCTAAAGGTACCATTGAGGCCATTACTGAGTCTGATGCAGAAATTTATTTATTCCAGTGGAAAAATGGAAAGAATGGATGAGTGAGATTTAAAACTTGGAGAGGTTTTGTTTTGAATTAGCTATATTGTTAGGATGAATGAAATGCTGGATGCAATAGATAATCTTGCATTTAATAATATGGAAAGAGCACGCTTATATAAGTACCTGCGAGACAAAGTTATGATCACAAAGGAATCAAACTGCATATTACCCACTTTCAGATAACCAACGAACTCCATTCTTCTAGGGTTGTAATCTCAAGATTGATGAAAAAGCTAGAAAATGAAGGGTTGGTAATGGAGCATCGTAATTATAACGAAGTTAAGGAATTTATAGCAAAACATGAATCACCTTACAGATACCATCATCGCGCCTGCTACACCACAAGGTCAAAGCGCTATTGCCGTCATCAGCTTTCGGGAAATCAAGCGATTGGCATAACAGATAAAATATTTAAGGGCAAAAAACCTACTTGAAGCGGATTCACACACCATACATTTACGGATGGATCGTAGATGGAGAAAAGGAAATAGATGAAGTCATGGTGACGGTATTCAGAGCGCCAAGACTTTCACTACAGAAGACAGTACCGAGATATCCTGCCACGGCTCACCACAATTGGTTCAAGCCATCATTTCTTTAGCAATAAAAAACGGGGCCAAATCCGCTTTCCTGGAGAATTTACGCTACGCGCCTTTCTAAATGGTCGATTAGACTTCTCTCAAGCAGAAGCTGTGGCGGACTTAATCCACGCATCATCTGCTCAAGTCATCGGAAATAGCACTCAACCAGCTCAAAGGTCATTTTTCGTCAATGCTCAAGGAGCTAAGACAGGAGTTGATAGATTTTGCCGCCTTGATAGAACTCGAACTGATTTTTTCTGAAGAAGACGTGGAGTTTGCCATCGTGGAAGGCTCAAAGACCTGATTCATAAGATAATTAAGGTCATCAATCCATTGCTCGATTCATTCCGATGGGGCAACAGTATCAAAGAAGGCATTCCGTAGCTATCATAGCGCGCCAAATGCCGGTAAGTCTACTTTACTCAATACCATACTCAACGAAGAAAAAGCCTTGGTCAGCGATATTGCCGGTACGACAAGAGATTTTATCGAAGATACCTTGGTGATCGATGGCATTATGTTCCGGTTTATAGATACCGCAGGCATCCGCGAAACATCCGATATACTCGAAGGTCTAGGTATCGAAAGGTCAAAACAAAAACTCCGGGAAGCGGAAATCGTACTTTTCATCAGTGACATCCACAAAAGCTTAGAAGAGACTATTGCTGAATTCAATAATCTGGCACTCACAAAAGATCAAACGGGCGTCATCTGCTCAACAAAGCGGATACCATCTCGCTGCACTAGCCGGCCTAAAACCCAAGTCATCGCCGAAAAAAGTGGTGTAAAAACACTGCTCATCACCGCCAAATACAAAGAAACCTTGCAACCATTGCTGACCTAGTTTTCTGAATATATCCAAAAACCACAACCAAGCAGAAGGCACCATCATCAGCAAGACCAAGACACTCGAAGCATTAGAAAACACCAAACTTTGTCTCAAAAAGTATTGGCAGGACTGTAATCAGGCCTATCATCAGACTTTGTGGCGATGGATATCCGAGAAGCACTCTTTCATCTCGGCACGATCACAGGTGAAGTATCAACAGATGATTTGCTTGGAGAGTATCTTTAGTAAGTTTTGTATAGGGAAGTAACTTCCCTTCTCTTTCTTTCCAACACCTTGTTTTTGTTGACTTTGTATTAATATTCTTGCTCTTTTTTGTTGCCCAATCATTCTTTTTTACTTATCTTTGTTGCCCAGATGTGGCCAAGGCATCAAATTTGTTGCCCGAAACACATTTGGAAAATATTAGGCGAAATCATGCACCATATCGCTACATAATGCACCTTGATGATACATTTCGCTACATTAATGACAAAATATAGTAAAAAATGCAAGTACCCAAGATATGTAACCATTGCGGAAAGTCATTTATCGCTCAAACAACGGTGACGAGATTTTGTAGCCATAAATGCTCACAGAGAAACTATAAAAAGAGAGCCAAAGAAGCAAAGATTCAAAAATCATTGGAAGACACCATGACACAGATGGTTTCGCCTTCTCAGGCCAATGTCACTTCCAGCAGCTCACAAACATCAAAAGACTTCCTTTGCATCAATGATATTTCCGATCTCTTGGGAGTAAGTAGGTGGACCATACAAAGAATGGTGAACAACGTGGCCAGCTTACAGTAAAACAAGTTGGACGTAAGAAAATGATGTCAAGGCAACAATTAGAATCCTTCTTTAAACAATAACATAATGTAAAATGAAGATCACATTAAGACAAAGACAAAAGAACAATAAGATCAGCCTTTATTTGGAGTATTATGAGAAAGGCAGGAGAGAGTACGAATATCTCAATTTATATCTGATCCCAGATCCTGAGAAAGGAAGCCTAACTAAATTCCAGAAAGATGAGAATAAGCAAATCTTAGAGTTAGCTGAGACCATTAGATCAAAACGACACCTTGAAACCCAGAATAATATCTATGGCTTCAAAGACAAAGATAAAGTCAAAGGCAGCTTCAAACAATTCTTTTCAGACTTAGCAGAAATGAAAAGGGAGAGCCTGGGCAACTATGGCAATTGGAATGCAGTTAGAATCTACATTGACAAATACAGCCCTAAAGATGTTTCATTTGAAAGAGTCAATAAAGATTGGGTTCAAGGCTTTAGGGATTATTTAGATAGAACGGCAAGGACCAAGCATGGCAAACCTTTGGCTTTAAACTCAAAATATTCATATTTTAATAAACTCATAGCTGCCCTTAATCAAGCAGTAAAAGAACAGATAATCCCATCAAATCCAGCTTATATGGTTGAACCATTTCCTCAGGATGAAACTCAAAGAGAGTTCTTGACCTTGGATGAATTAACCACTCTAGCGAATACACCTTGCACTCATGAGACACTTAGAAAGATGTTTCTTTTTTCATGCATTACAGGTCTTCGTTGGGGCGATGTAGAGAAGTTGATATGGCAGGAAATCCAACACTCCAAAGAAAATGGATATTACATCAGATTCAAACAAGAAAAGACTACTGGTGCTGAAACATTACCAATAAGTGAAGAAGCCAGAAGCCTATGTGGTGAAGAAGGCCAACCAAATGATTTAGTATTCACAGGACTCAAATATGGTAATTGGAATCAAACACATTTAAAGTCATGGCTTCGAGCTGCGGGTATCACCAAGCACATCACATACCATTGTTCCAGGCACACTTATGCCACTCTTCAATTGACTTTAGGAACGGACATATATACAGTAAGCAAATTGCTTGGTCACAAAAACTTATCCACAACTGAGATTTATGCCAAAGTGGTCAATGAGAAGAAAGTTGAAGCTGCTAACAAAATAAATTTGAATCTAAAATGAACATACATATATTAGATAGTTTTCTTCATGGCACTTTAAAACCATGGCTATTGGATTTTCGTGATATTAAAGCAATAGGCGAAAAACTGCGTCGAGCAAATGAATATGATCCTGATTCTATGGAAAGTATAAAAGACATTCTTTTTCACCTGCTTTCTGATCAAAAGGAGTTAATACCAATTTTGGAATCAATCAATATTTCCACTGAGTTAAATCTTCCATACTACAATGTTGACTTGCCTGTAGCCTTTGATTTGCCATCAACATTTATTTCTAAACTCATAAATGTGGAGTCATTAAGGTATTTTAACGAAGTTCTTTCTAATCCTTTTATTACCGATCCAGAGTTAGATATTCCGTTTCAGATCGGAGAAAAATGCCTAAAGCCACTTCTTATTATAATTGAGAAAACTAAAGAGTCCTTGGAAGAAGAAAACCTTGATTTGTCTGAAAGACGTAGCTTTGAAAATATTACACACTTTACCTTAGTTTATTTGCACAATACTGCGGTCAGTTTGTACTTCTCAATACAACATGAATATTTACCTTATCTAAATATTCAGTACCAGGATGAGAGCGATCTGTTTTTATATAAGTTTGGAAATGTTGATGCTCCAGTAACTTTGATAAAATCAAACAATGGATTATCAACTGTTCCAAAAACTAAAAATATACAAATCATAGAAAAAAAGCTATCATTCGGATTTAGTGGAGATCAAGAAAAACTAAAATCAATCATGAAATTACTTTGTCTTCATTACAGTTTCTTAAACGAGTCACTTTGTACACAAGATCAGTTTATTACTTTATTCACATCAAAAGACCTTTTAGCATCCACCAAAGAAGTTCACTTGTCTTGTCCAACCAATCTCTTTACTGCAACTATAGAGCATTTCAAGAAAATTGCTCCTAAATTTAACTATGCAAATATAGATAAAAGTGGTAGGTTTTATTCGCAAGACGGTACCCTTTTAAACCAAAAACTGCTATCCAATAGCGAAAAACAAAGTAAGCTAAGTGAAGAAATAAAAATAAAGATTGCATCTTTTTTTAGTTAAAATCATTGGGATACCATTGGGATTCATTGGGATTTTCCAATGATCATCCAATATCCCAATGACCATCGTTCTTGCCCCATCCCACCTTTGTAGCATTAAATAATTAAAAAAATTTTGATGCACATGCAAGAACAAAATTTAATCTTAGACAAGCTCACCGAAATTGCTAACAAACTCGATGAGCAAAACATCCTTCAGAAAACAGTCTTAAATCTTTCTGAAGCTGCCAAGTATCTTGATATAAGTGAATCTCATTTATACAAGCTCACCAGCACAAGACAAATCCCACACTTTTGCCCACAAGGCAAAAAGCTCTACTTCCGCAGAGAAGAGTTGGACCAGTGGTTACAGCGAAATCGTCAATCATCCACAGATGAGATCGACATAGAAGCAACCAATTATTTGATCAGAAATAAAAGAAAATAGTTATGGCTACAAGTAGTATTTTCTTAGATTTCACCACACCTGTAGATAGGGTCTCCATCCTAATGATTGGTAAAGACATTATTAATGGCAAGTATAAGACCCAAGTAGAACAGTACAGAAATGCCTTATCGTCTAATAAGGAAGAAGCAGAGCGGTTGAAGAAGTCTCTTCCAGCTTTTACTCCATCCGGTACTTTCATCAATAGGCGTACATTAGACAATCTCGATATGTACAGTGGATTCGTACACCTTGACTTTGATAAATTAGATGAAAATGACATTCCATCGTTAAAACAAAAGATTGGGGAAATATCATATACCCATCTATGTTTTATAAGTCCAAGCGGCAATGGTCTCAAAGTTTTCGTAGAAGTGAATACATCCATGGAACACCATGATATAGCTTATCAACAAGTTAAAGAACATTATGAGAAGGCGCTTTGTATTGTTGCGGATGCAAAGTGCAAAGACATTACTAGACTTTGTTTCGTTAGTTTTGATTCTAATTCATTTAGGACCATAGAGAATAAAAGATTCATAGTCGATCTTCCTTTTTCGGATACGCCAATTCAGTATCCAAATCCCTTACTACCTATCCAGCCAGCAAAGGAATTACTACCACCAGCAAATCTTGATCTTGACTTCAAGTTTAATCAGATGATCGATTTTACATCAAATAAAATCACTTATTCCGAAGGAAATCGAAATAACTACATTTATCAATTGGCTTCCAATTGCAACAGATCAGGCATTTCCCAACAAGATTGTGAAGATTTATGTATCCAGAAGTTTGATCTAAAGCATTCAGAAATTAGAGCATCTGTCAAAAGTGCCTATACAAATCACTTTGCTGAATATGCAAAGTTTGCGAACTATACAAAGTCTGATATTACCAAGAAGGAGTCTATAGAAAAGCCAATTGATGATGAAGATTACTTAAAGTCCACCCCAGCCATTCCTGATCACATTTTTGATTCACTTCCTGACGTACTTCGAGCAGGCTGTTCCGCTTTTAATGATTCACGTCGTAAAGATGTATTTCTCATCAGTGCATTATCTATTTTAAGTGGTTGTTTGCCAGGCGTGTCAGGTATATATCATGGCGAGAGAGTGTATCCACATCTATATACATTTGTGATTGCACCAGCTGCCAGTGGTAAAGGTGTTCTTAAAAATGCTAAACGATTAGCCGACAAATACCACGAAAGGGTTTTAAAGGTTAGTAGAGATGCACAAGCTGAGTTTAATATTGATTTAGAGTCATTTAAGTCTGAATGTAGAACAAAGCACAAAAATGATCCACAACCAGAGAAACCACAAGAACCTATATTCCGCATAGTTTTTATACCTGCTGATAGTTCTTCATCACGGATGATTGAACACTTACAAAACAATGGTGGCGAAGGCATCATTTGTGAAACCGAAGCAGATGCCATGAGTGGGGCTAAAAAACAAGATTGGGGTGATTATTCTCCTGTACTTCGAGCAGCATTCCACCATGAAAAGTATGCTTTCTCAAGAAAAACAAATAATGAATACATTGAAATCAAAGAACCAAAGTTGGCAGTTTGTCTATCAGGGTACACCAGCGCAGGTGCCACGTTAATAGCATCAGCCGAAGATGGGCTATTCTCTCGCTTTCTTTTTATGCCTTCAAGAATGAAGTGGTTTGGCTTGACCCTTCCGTCTCTGCATCAAATATTGTTTTAAACGACCATTTTGACAATCTATCCACAATGGTCCTGAATGGTATTGATTTTCTTTCTATTGATCCTACTGAGTTTTCATTGACTCAAGGTCAATGGTCACAACTTAATGCTACTTTTTCTCAATACCTCCAGGACGTAGCAGTTTTTAATGGTGATGATGCATCAGCGGTTGTGTTCCGTTTAGGTTTAGTTTGTTTTCGCATAGCAATGATACTATCTGCATTAAGAAAATGCGACACCGCAGAGCTAAAAACGCAACTCAAATGTCAAGACCTTGATTTTAACACATCACTTATCTTGTGCGAAACTTTTCTAGCTCATAGCTTACTCATGTACAATAATCTACCAAATCAAAACAACCAGCAACCTTTTACCAATTCAAGCAAGGCAAAATCTGACTTTTTCGAGCAATTGCCCCAAGAGTTTACACGACAACAAGCTATCGAAATTGGTAAGCCACTTGGTTTGGCTGATAGGACGATAGACTCATTACTAAAAACGCTTTAAGTATTAAATTGGAAAAGAAAAGCAGGTCATTATCACAAAATTTAATTTTTTTTGTTGTTTGGGAACTTTTATTTTCTCTTGTTTGTTTTAGACATAAATGTCCAAAAGTATATGTCAAAAAAATGGAGTAAAAAATTAGGAAAAATCATTGCTGATTATAGAGAAGCAAATGACCTACCCTTACGTAAACTTGCTGCTGATCTCGATATGGATCAATCTACCTTATCCAAAATTGAAAAAGGTGGAAGACAGGGGAACATAGAAATGTTGTCGATAATTGCAAAATTATTTAATCTTGATTCCCAAGGTCTTCATATTGATATTTTGAGTGATAAGATTATTGAAGAAAACAAAGATTATCCTTTTTTCAAAGAGTCACTTCAGATGGCTCTAAATAAATTAAACCGATCAAATTTATGATGACTAAACAACAATTAGGAAATATTTTATGGGGTATGGCGGATATACTCTACGGCAAAAGTGAAGACTATAAGTCCATATCTTGACTCTACTTTTTACAAAAGATTTCAGATAATTATTCTTTTGAAGAAGAAAGTGCAATGTATGCAGCTGAAGAAGATTTGGGTAGGGAACTTAATGATAAACAAGCGGCTAAAGTCAAAGAACAAGCCCATTTGTTCAGAATACCAGAAGATGCTTTTGGACTAATGTAAGTACAGCACCTACAGATCTTAAAAATGAAAAATTAAACTTAGCAGTAAATGCCATTGCTGATGCTAACCCAAAATTAAAAGGTATCATCAACGCAGTAAAATGGAATGAAGCAGCTCCAGATGGCTCTGGTGGCAAAAGACTAGAACCTCGTATTTTGCAGGATTTGATCACATTACACCTGTTGATCTTTCAAATAAAACGTTCCGCTTGATGTTTTGGGCCATGCTTATGAATACCTCATCAAAGGTTCGCGGACGAAAACAAAAGGGGGCACAGTGGCAGGACAGTTTTACACCCTCCGAGATTGTAGAATTAATGGTGAGATACCTCAACCCCAAGAAAGGTAATAAAGTTTATGATCCTACTTGTGGTAGTGGTGGTTTCTTGATAAAAGCTGCCGACCATGTTATAGAGATGGAAGGCGATGCCAAAGGTCTTCGTTTGTTTGGACAAGAAACGGTATGGACTACATGGGCTATTGCCACTATGAATATTATGCTCCACGGTTTAGAAGGCGAAATCCAACAAGGAGATACGCTCATTAATCCACGTTTTCGCAAATCTGACTCAGAATTAGACACTTTCGATATTGTATTAGCTAATTTTCCATTTTCTGTTGAAAACTGGGCTGGAAATGGTACCCAAAAGAAAGATAAAAAGGGTAAGTCAGTACTTAATAATGATGGATCTCCTAAATATGAGTATCCTGCCAAGGAGTCTTATGTCGACCCATTTAATAGATTGATTTATGGCACACCCAACTTCACTAATGGGGACTTTGCTTTTTTGCAACATATTATAGCATCTCTTGAGCCTGATGGTGTGGCGGGAGTCGTATGCCCTAATGGAGTACTTTTTAAAGGTCAACCAGAAACCCGAAAATGTATTCTATGGCAATACCATTCCTGGAGCTATTATTTTTTTCAATAAAAATAAACCCAAAGAGCGAAAAGATAAGATACTTATGGTTTGTGGTGCAAAAAAAGGATGGTATAAAGAAGAACCAAACCAGAATATACTTCTTCTCAGGATGTAATGAGATTACTCATTATGTTGCTCAGTCATGGAGATATTGATGTAGCAAAGAAAATTATTCCATTGCAACAAAAAGATTATTCGCATTAGTGCAAGACAATCTCGACTACCGCCTTTTGGAGATTGATGAAAAGTATCATGAAGAAGCAGCACAATTAGAACATTTCCAAAACTTATTGTCAGGGTTTAAACCTATGTTGGTTTAGACAATGTAACTATAGAACAAGTTTTAGATAGTCAAGATGTTTTGATACTGACTTTCCGAAAAGGTAAAATTTTTAATAGAGCATAAAGACAAGCGCAAACCAAAATACCTACAAATGACAATGGGGGTTTATGCTCCAGCCCAATAAGGTTTTCAACCTACCTATTCTCTAAAGCTCAAAGCTGGCAATATTATATCTATATCAAAATCTGATGTCGATAAAGTAGAAAAGAGAGTTGGTAAACTGCATGATATCATGACAAAAAGAAACAAGAAGTTGCTGATGCCTTTGCAGAAGCAGATAGGGAGAAAGTGGCTATACAGAATGTAGTTCAGGAGATGCTCACCGTTTTTGCTGATCCAGAGTTGAGTCGCAGATATTTTCTGTAGTTGATAGGGAAGAGATCATCGAAAATGAATACAATCTCAATTTGCCCCGATATATTGATACTATAGAACTTAGAAAAGGAAATTCCAGTAAAGTAGCAGTGTATGATCTCAAAAAAGCTATCGAAAAGGAAGTAATCGCTCTCGAAGTGGATTCATTAATTAAAATGTTGAATTAATGGAAGTATCAATTATAGGTAAAACAGGGTTTGAAACCACTAAACTAAAATCAATATTAGATGCAAGTGATTCTGGCAAATGGGGTTCTGATCCAATTATTAATGCAATTAGAGTGGTGAGAAGCACCAATTTTAATGATACGGGATACCTCGATTTATCAGATGTTGCTTTTCGTCAGTTAACCGATGAAGAATACAAACAAACTAAACTAAATGAAAATGATATTGTCATCCGAGAGATCAGGTGGAAGCGCAAACCAACCTGTAGGGAGAGTTTCGTTTATTACAAAAGAAATTGGAGAAGTTGGATTTGGGTATTCTAATTTTATACAGCGCATCACATTTCAGACGAGAGTACTTTGCCAAGTATTATTTCTATTGTTTGTACTATTTGCATAATGCTGGTTTAACACAAGCAATGCAAACGCAAACAAATGGGATTCGAAATCTTGAGTATCGGTATTTTTTAAATATTCGCTTGCCAAAACCACATTTCCATGAACAAAAAGCAATAGCCAATTATCTGTCAAAAGTGGATCAAAGCCATAGATGCTGGTAAAAATACTATATCTAAGCTCGAAAATCTCAAAACTGCGCTCATGCAAAACCTTCTCTCTGGAAGATGAAACCAGATGGTACTTGGCGACAAGATGATGAGTTTTGGCACCATGAAAAGTTTGGTAAAGTTCCTTACGGATGGGATGTTCGAAATTTAGGTGACAGTCATATTGCACTTATTGACCCAATATATGAGTATGAAGTAGGTTTAGAGTATCCATTTTTAGAAATGGCGGCAGTCCAAAATAATTACAAAGGAATAATAGAGTATTCAACCCCTACAAATAGATAAAAGAAATAGTGGGGTTGGCTTGCTTTAAAACTGGTGACATCTTATACGCTAAAATTACCCCATGTGTAGAAAATGGGAAAATTGCCATAATAAATGATTTTAATAATGGTGTTGGTTTGGCTCAACAGAGTTTACTGTTATAAGCCCATCAAATAATATTGAAAACTACTTGTTATTTTTATTATTGACGGATCATAAAATACACCAAAAGCAATTTCTTTAATGGAAGGCACTACAGGCAGACAAAGAATACCAAAAAAAGTATTTAAGAAAAACCTGACTATTGCTTATCCAAAAAGACAAAAAGACCAAAAAGAAATAGTGGATATATTTGTTAACATTGAGAAAAATATTTCTCCTAAAACAAGAAAATTGACTCTTTTCAAAAATCTGAAAAAATCATTAATGCAAAACCTACTTACAGGTAAAATCCGCATCCCAGACCATATTATTAACCAAATTATCTCGAATGAATAGTGATCTTCTTATTTATACCAAACCTGATGGCCATATACAGATTGATGTCAGACTGGAAGACGAAACTGTATGGCTTAACCAAGACCAAATGGCTACTTTATTTGGAAGGGCTAAATCAACCATAAACGAACACATTAAAACGTTTTGAAGAAGGAGAGCTTGATCCCCCAGTGGTAATTCGGGAATACTGAATCACCACTCCCATGGAAACTATAGCTGGTAAAACACAAGAATCTAAATTGTTTTACTACAATCTTGATGTAATCATTTCAGTTGGATATCGTGTTAGGTCAAACCAAGGTACTCAATTCCGTATTTGGGCTACCCAGCGCCTTAAAGAATACATTATCAAAGGCTTCACGCTCAATGACGAGCGCTTTGCATCAGGCACATCAATGAATTACTTATCTGAGCCTAAGAATCGTATTCGAGAAATTCGTTTATCCGAGAAATTTTTCTACCAGAGATCAAAGACATATATATGTTGAAGTAAGACTATGATCCAAAAGACGAAAAAAACCAGAGAATTTTTCAAAATAGTACAAAACAAACTACTTTGGGCCATAAGCCAGCAAACAGCAGCAGAGCTTGTTTACAGAAGGGTTGATGCTTCTTTACCATTATTAGGTATGATGTCTTATGACAAGACGTCGTCATCGATCAATAAGAAAAGATATTGCTACTGCAAAAACTACCTTACAGAAGATGAAATGAAGCTCTTAGGTCTTTTAGTGGAGCAATACCTTGCCTTCGCTGAGACTATGGCACAGCAACAGGTCAAAATGTATATGGCCGATTGGATACAGCGATTAGATGCCATACTTCAGTTAAATGGTAGAGAGCTATTAACTCACGCTGGTAAAATCTCTCATCAGGTGGCAGTCGACAAGTCTGACAATGAATATAAAAATATAGAGCTTTACAATTAGCAACCGAGCGAGAACGAGTCTTGATGAGATCACTGCCGATATAAAAGAGTTAAAAACAAATTTATCCAAAATTTCAAAAATTAAATCACTATGTCAGGTTTTTTCAAATACCGGAGTCGAAGTTCCAATGTCTAAATGGATAAGTGATTTAGGATGGACTTATAAAGACAATGAAGAGTTAAAAAAATTCAAACGTCCATTATCAAACCCAATCATTGATGAAATTTTAATTGATAAAATTTCATCTATCATCAATGATATTTCAAGAAGATGCTGCAAAGAGTACAAGCTATTCTCACACAGCACTTCAACAATCCCAAAGTTTAGAAGCTAATCGAATTTTGTTTTGGAGCGATTGGTAAAAGGCGTAAACATCCAAATAGAAGGTCAAGATAAAACCATTGCATCATAGATTTTGCAACCCTTGGAACAATGATTTTGTTGGTTACTCGGCAGTATTGGGTACAAGGTTTAGAATTAGTAAAGCCTGACATTGCCTTGCTTATTAATGGCATTCCTGTTATTTATTGAAGCCAAGCAGAGAGCCAAATCCAATTCCAATTATTTTAAAGGCATAGAAGATCTTAGCTTGTATGAAGCAAGGTACCAAAACTTTTTATTTCAAATCTTTTTGGCATTGCTGCCAATGGCAAGTTTTCTAAATATGGCATTTTAGGAGCTTCAACTTCATATTTTTGAGTGGAAAGATTTAAGTATTGAATCACCCTGACAATCCTGCACTGCAAAGAAAACTTAAGTTCCGTTTTAAATAATGATACGGGCTTATTTGATTTTGACATACCTGAGTATGAACAGATGAAGAGATCCATTTGTGGTCTTCTACAACCATTGAGAGTTTTGGATATTCTGCAAACTTTACCGTTTTTGAGCGGTAATAAACATGGTTTGATAAAAAAATTGCAAGACATCAACAATTTAGAGCGCCAATAAAATTTTAAGAAGAGCACTTTCTAATGACCATAAGCAAGGCGTTATTTGGCATACACAGGGTTCAGGTAAGTCCTAACCATACTTTTCACAGCTTATAAGCTGCGACATAGCTTAGAGCTAAATGATCCTATGGTATACATTATTGTAGATAGAAAAGATTTAAGAGAGCAAATTGGTGATACTTTACAGAAAGTGACTTTCCAAATACTTTCAAGCCAAACAATGCAGGTCAACTAAAAGATAAAATCAAGGTCGGCAACAGGTGAAGTAATTATCACTAATATTCAAAATTTAGAGAATTAGATGGAGTACCAGACCCACGAGCAAATGCTTTTTATCCTAATTGACGAAGCCCATCGAACACAATATGGTGATTTCCATTCAGAATTGAGAGCTGCACTTCCTAATGCCGGAAGGTACGCCTTTACAGGTACACCTATCCCCAAGACGATTCGGGAGTTTGGGCAATCTACAGGAACTCATATTGAAAAATATCTTGACCGATATAGTATTCAGGATGCAATAGATGACGGTGCTACCAAGGAGATTGCTTACACTTATGGTCCTACAGAATTTAAAATAGACAAAGAATCTCTTAAAAACAAGGTTGAGACGAACTTACTGAGAGCTTAGATGATGAAGAAAAGGCCGCAGTACAAGCAAAGTTAGACCATGGAAGACTGTGATTAAACACCCTGATAGAATATCAGGTATTGCAAAAGATATAGTCAAAGATTTTAGAAGTAAAGTTGACCCAAATGGATTTAAAGCACAAGTTGGCATGATAAAGAAGCATGTGTTATTTACTATAATGCATTGATTCAACATGGCATGGAGCCATCAGAGATTCAGATCGTATTCTCAAGACAGCCAAAGAAAGTCAAGAAAAGTATATTCTTTTCAAGGATCATTATCTTGAATGAAGGCGAAATTACCCAAGTAGTCAAAAGATTTAAAAGGAGAATTACTCCAGAAGAATAAAAATGGGAACAATCTTAAAATATTGATCGTCTGCAACATGCTTCTAACTGGATTTGATGCTCCTATTGAGCAAACAATGTATTTAGATAGTCCATTGAAGGAACATACCCTTACAAGCCATTGCAAGTACCAACAGACCTTACGATGATAAATTAAGTGGTGTATCCAAGAATACGGCCGAATTGTAGACTATATAGGCATTGACTTTAATCAGGCATTAAGCTATGACCCTACAGATATAGGAGCATTTAAAGACGAAACTGATTTATCTACTGATTTCCCAATTGCTATTGATAAGGCCATGTCTTATTTTGATGGAATTGTATTGGAAGATACTCAAGTGCAGTATATCAATAGTGCAGATTGTCGAAATCGATCATACAGAATTTGAAAAAGCATTCCGACATGTGTATCAATTATATGAAGCACTATCACCTTTCACCTCTGGTTTTAAACTTTAAGTCGCAATATCGTTGGCTCTCATCTATTTATCAGATTTACTTGTCCGAGTATAAACGATTGGATTTTGATGCAGAATACTATGCCTAAAAACCCGATTTACTTTTATCTGAAAATTTATCTGTGATTGGATTTAAAGGTCATCTTCCAGAGATTAAAATTGATAGTAATTATCTAGCTACATTAGAATACAGAAATTGGCACCAGATGATAAAGCCGAAAAGATCATACGTGATATCGAGACAGTAATAAGACAATCTGAAATTACAAACCCAGCAGTGATTGATTTTCTAAAAGATTAGAAAATATAATCAGGAAAAAACAAGAAAATCAAAAAATAGAAGACCTGTTGACAGAGGTTTGAAGAGCTTTTCACAGAAGTGCAAGACATGGATACCTTACCAAACAAGTTAGGTTTGACTGACATGGGAGAATACTATGTTTATCAAGAAATAAAGAATAAATATCCTTCTGTGTCTGATGAGCAGCTCAAAGCACTTACATGTGAAATTACCAATATCGCTAAGACAAAAAGATATGTAGGCTGGACCGAGAGTGAACGAGAAAAAAAATCGATCAAAGGCCTGATTGGAGCGCAGTCTTTTAGACGATCAGTGGCAAGAACCCAGATATCGATGATGATGAATTAACAGAAAGTATATTAGACCACCTAATCTCTCAATATAAACTTTAATAATGGATTATACCATAGAAAGACGAAATTTAAGCATGCAAGGATGAATGTGAGCGAAGTTTAGTCGGTTAAACTCATAGTTCCATATCACTTTTCAGATCTGAAATT
>JADKBO010000002.1 GCA_016715105.1 Saprospiraceae bacterium
TTGTTGAATTTTCCTTGTCTTTGTGGCAACCCTTATGAGCTAACTCACTGGATTCTTCCTGATGAGCGCAAATTTTTTCACTGGTCTGATGAGTATGTTTGGGCAATACAAATTGTCCGATAAAAGCACACAATAATATGTAGATAAAATACTTCAATATTACTTTTGAATGATTGAATTTTTGATATTTTCTATCAAATCATTAGAAACAGTTGGTCTAGAAATATTGGATTTTACAAAGTCTCTAAAATCTTTTTCTTTTCTGTAAATAGAAGAATATTTGGGGTCGTTGTCTACCTTGTTTAGTAGATTTTCCGTTTCTGAATTGTCCAAAGCGTTGTCAAAAAACAGGTGAATTTTTTTCTTGATTTGTGCAAAATTTTCAGAATTACTCATTCTAGAATCTTTGTTTACGTGAACTAATTAAATAAAATATACAAACTACTCTTCTTCATTATTGCTTTCATCAAATTTACCTTTCAAACCTCTGTAATCTTTATAGCCCAACTTTTCGGCATATGATTTCAATAATTCTTTAAGTATATTTCTTGCCCTAAATAACCTAGATCTCACCGTGCCGATGGGCACATCGATGATCTTGGAAATTTCTTCATAAGTAAAGCCTTCGATATCGCAAAGTAAAATAACAGTCCTAAAGTCGATGGGCAATAAGTTGAGTGAAATGGTCACCTCATCTCCCATACGATCTCTAAACAAATCTTGTCTGAGGTCAGCGAAACCCTGTTTTTTGGGATCTTCACTGTCCTGCCAAGAAATCACATCTTCAAAGTCAACCTTTTTAGGAGCCTTCGATTTCTTGCGATATTCGTTTATATAGGCGTTTTTCAAAATTTTAAACAACCATGCCTTCGCATTAGTTCCCGCCACGTATCGATCTATGAATTTATGAGCTTTGAGGTAAGTTTCTTGTACTAAATCTTCGGCTTCAGCGTCATTATAGGTAAGGTGGTACGCAAATGTTTTAAGCGCATCCATGTGAGGAAAAAACTCCTTTTCAAAAACCTGTTGTGATTCCGCTGAGGATTTAGACACGTGTTATTTTTTAAGGTTGACTATTTTTCAAATCCTACATCCAATCTTTGGCAAGTACGAATGAAGTAAAAGTAAATGGAAGCATTACCCAAAACCACTCAGGCTTGAAAATCAAAAAAGCGACGGTTCCGATTACAGATACAATAAAATACATCCAGTATTTCTTTAATTCTTTATTTGACGTTGTCATCCTTTAATTAATGTTTAATTTGCGGCGAATTTAAAAACTATTTTTGAGTATTTGGTACCTAAAGACGAAATAGCAGGAAAATACAAGCGCTTTGGATGTAAAGTTTTGCTTGTTGGCGAATATTTGGTCTTGAATGGGTGGTCTTCACTTGCAATGCCCTATGATACTTTCGGTGGTGGTTTGGAGTTGAATGGAGGCGACCAAGCTGAGTTTAGCTGGAATCATTTGGTTGACTTTCTCATCGAAAAGGACATTCCTCTAAATTTTACCGAATTAAAAAAAGATCTTTCAAGCGGTTTGGTTTTCAGAGCCAACATACCCATGGGTTATGGCTTGGGCAGTAGTGGTGCATTGGTTGCCTCTTTGTATGACGCCTATCACACGACATCCATTCAAAACCTCAATGATCTGAAATTGATCTTAGCTCGGATGGAGTCCTTTTTTCACGGTCAATCATCTGGAATTGATCCTTTGGTTATTTTAGCAAACCAAGGAGTATTATTGACTCCAGAAAGAGCAATTTCTGTCAACATTCATCATGAGTTATTAAAAAATTGGTATTTATTGGACTCTGGCATCTCCAGATCCAGTACTGCATTCATCAAACATTATAGGGAAGAGCTATATCCTCATCACACTTCAGAAATAACCAATTTGGCTGCGCATAATGGCGCGTTGATTGAGCTGCTAACT
Source organism: Saprospiraceae bacterium (assembly GCA_016715105.1). Classification (GTDB taxonomy): domain Bacteria; phylum Bacteroidota; class Bacteroidia; order Chitinophagales; family Saprospiraceae; genus JADKBO01. The sequence goes on from JADKBO010000002.1 coordinate 1,937, forward strand.
CAGGGAGCAACAAATGGCCAGGATCAATCAGGGATTTGGAGGGCAATCTCGGAAATACAATTGACTTTATTTTCTAAGATGATTCCTCAGCATATACAGGAAGTTTGGCAAAGAGGATTGGAAACTGATGCTTATTATATGAAGCTTTGCGGAGCTGGTGGTGGTGGATTTTTCCTATTGTACAACAATCAAAACGAGTTGCCAGAAAATATCCATTTATTGAAATTATGAAAGGGCACAAAAAAACCGTTGCCAAAAAGATGACAACGGTTATTTTCTGTAGCGTGGGGGAGGCTTGAACTCCCGACCTTGCGATTATGAATCGCACGCTCTAACCGGCTGAGCTACCACGCCAAAAGGAGGTTTTCCTAATTGTGGCCGCAAAGGTAATAATTTATTTTTATTGGATTGCTAATTCTTTCCAGAATATTTAGCTTCTAAAATTGATCGGCAGCGCTACTTTTCACAATTTTCAAGAGGTCGTCCTTTCATCATCATTATCAGTAACTTATGTCACACACAAGCTCGTTACCGTTGCTTATCTTTAATACATTATTCAAACTTAAAGCTTAGCGAAATGAAAAAAAATATGGGTACTATCGACAAATCGGTAAGAACTATCATTGCCATTATTTTGGGTTACTTATACTATACAGGTGTAATTTCCGGAACATTGGGATTAGTTTTAGTGATCGTTGGTTTTGTATTTTTATTGACAAGTTTGATCAGCTTTTGTCCATTGTATTCCATTTTTGGAATCAACACGTGTGCTGTACCGAAAAAATAATTTAAACAAGATCTCAATTGTATAAATTGGGATCTTGTTATTTTTTTCCATTTTCTTCTACGAAGGTTCTGATTGCACTGTGGCTGATGGCTTTATCACGGAAATGTGTATTGACCAAATCTGCCTCCGCTTTGCTCAGTCCCAAGTGATTGATGATGTTCTGAAGGTGCATACGCATGTGCCCCTTTTGTATTCCTGTCGTAACCAGACTTTTTACTGCTGCAAAATTTTGAGCCAAACCAAGAGCAGCAGTATATCGCATAAGGTCGCAGGCTGATGGATTGCCCAATATTTCCAAGGCTATTTTGGCCATTGGGTGTAGAGATGTAAGGCCACCCACTGTGCCTAGTGCGAGCGGAATATCCATGCTAAATTGAAATATTCCATCCTCGATTTCACATGAAGATAGACTGATGTATTGGCCAGATTTTGCAGCGAATGCATGTCCACAGGCTTCAACGGCTCTAAAGTCATTTCCTGTCGCTAATATGAGCGCATCTATACCGTTGAAAATACCTTTGTTGTGTGTTACAGCCCGATAAGTATCTGCACGTGCTATGTCTACAGCTTTTTTAAATTTATGAGCCAACGTTATTGCATCAGTGTCATTAATGGGGCCTCCTAGTTGATCTACCGGACAAGCTGTTTCCACATGTACCAAACATTCCGGAGTATAGTTTGAAAGTATGGACATGACTACTTCTACATCGCGATGATCAGCTGGAAAAAGGTCCGTTGAGTTGGACAAATTGGTGAATGCTGCTGCAAATGCCTCCAAAACGGTGTTGATGAAGTTTGCACCCATGGAATCACATGTCTCAAAACTCACCTCTATTTGGAATACAGAGTCGACTTTTTTACTCAAATCTTTGAATACAATTTCCTTGACACCTCCTCCTCGCTTTTGCATGTTTGAAACCAAAGGCGCTACTTCCTCCATCAAATGATCAATAATAAAGGTCTGGTTTTCTTGGAGTAGCAAAATATTACCAGACCAAGTAAAATGTACATGTCCTAGTTTGGTGGTCGAAATGATGGTAGTTTTAAATCCTCCTCGAGTCAACCAAAATTTGGCTGCTGAAGATGCTGCAGCAACCACAGAACTCTCTTCAATTACCATAGGTAAGGTATGCAGCACTCCATCTATCAAAAAATTTGGCGCTACACTGAATGGTAAAATGTGATTCCCTATGACGTTTTCACTAAAGCCATCCATGATGGTTTGTTGTTCATGATCTGTCAACCAATACCTTTGAATTTCTTCTGCTTTATCTTTACTGGATTGGAAATATTGGTCAGCTATCCATTGAACTTTATCTTGCTTTGAAAACTTTGAAAAACCTTCTATAACAGAATTTTGTGGCATACAATTATGACTTTATGCGGAGAAATTGTTTGGAAATCGATAATCCTTTTATTTGTATTTGCATATAAGCATCTAGCTCTTCATATGTTCCTAATGCAGGTTTTAAAAAGGAAGATGCTTGTGCGTAAATAGAAGACATTTTACACTTTGAGGTAAGATAATAACCATCCAGGAAGGTTTTTACCCCCCCGGAAATGATGATGTGTTTACATTGATTTGTGGTATTCTCTGACAAAACATTGACCATCTCAACCATTTCATGAGCAGTGTGTCCAATATATGCAAGTGGTGATAAATTTTCTTGTGCTGTTTGGTTGGCTCGCAATAATTCAAGTAGTGCAAAATTGGTCCCACCACTGGCACCAAAATCAATGGCAGCAAGTGGCAATTCCAATAATGATTTCAAGCTTTCAGGACCAAAACCTTGGCCAACCTCCTTTACAATGATGGGGAAGGGACACTTTTCCAACAAAATTTTGATTAAGTCCAACGGGCTATGAGTATAAATATCACCTTCTGGTTGTAACCATTCTTGCATTGGGTTGATGTGCACAATGAGGCCATCGGCTTGGAGTTTGGTGACCATCTTATCGATCAAGGACAAACTCTGGCTTTCTACCAATTGCTCTATTTGAGCAATTCCAAGGTTGGCAAAAAGCGGTCTGCCGGGCATAAAAGGCCTTACATTGAAATCATCAAAATACAAATCTGAATTTAGCAACATTCGGCAAGAGCCAAGCCCCATACCTATATTGTAATCACCACAAAGTCGAGCTAAATTTTTATTGATGTGTTTTGCCCTTTCGGTGCCTCCAGTCATGCTGGAAACCCACATGGGTAAATCAAAATCAAAACCCATAAATTGAGTGGCAAGAAGTTTTGTATCAGCAGGATGACCAGCCAGCGCCGGTTCGTAATAAAAACGATCATCCACCTGGTTACTAAATACTTGGGCATTGAAGGCAAGGGCAATATGGTCTTCTTTCCTTTGCTCAGAGTTTAATTCTTGTTCTTTGTATGTTTCTGCCATTCAAAATTTATAATCTAGAAAACTTGATTATTGTAACTTATTATTCCTCAATATTAGTAAATCCATTTCAAAAACTATGATCGGTGAAAATAGTTTTGCAAAAGTACCAATAATAAAAAACAAGTCATACTTCAGAATCTTATCCAAGGCATTGAGCTTGAAATCAGCTTATCCAATCTTCTGAATGATTGATTTGATTCCTTTTTCAACTACGCCATATTCTGGAAGGTCTTTGCCCACAAAGACCAAATACAGCTCAACTTGCTTGTTTTTATTATCCGGCTTGTCATAAAAGGCCATCTTATTTAAACGATAAGCTTCTTTTACCAACCTTTTCACCCTATTTCTATCTACAGCGTGTTTAAATTTTTTCTTAGAAACTGCAATGCAAATTTTGAGTAGAGATTGGTCAGCTTTTTCCGATGGCTGTGTAATAAAATGATATTTAAAGGGATACACAAAGCCAGCCACACCCTTATGATAGATTTCTGAAACGCGTTGTGGAGATTTTACTCTTTCAGTATTAGGTAATTTATTTGCTTTGACCAAGTTGTTTTGAGTTAGTCGTCAAAAATAGAGCTTTTAATGCAAAATCACCAAATGACTTCATTGATACTAGAAAGAGCTGGTGTAATAAATAAAAAATCTGGATGCAAGCAAGCCCACATCCAGATTTATATAATTTATCAGAACAAAAAAGAAAACTTATTTCCTCTTGTTCTCGTCAGATACTGTTAACTTGTATCTGCCTCTTGCTCTTCTAGCTGCCAATACCCTTCTGCCGTTTTTAGAAGCCATTCTGGTTCTGAAACCGTGCTTATTTACTCTCTTTCTTCTTGAAGGTTGAAACGTCCTTTTCATGTCTTAATTATATATATCTTATGAAATTCCAAGCGCAAGCCAACCGGCTCCTTAAAATTGGACTGCAAAAGTAAGATTATTTCTGCAATTTCAAAATTTCTTTAAAAAATAAATCAAATACCCGTTGCTTCTACTGCGCATTTTCCCTTTTTCCAACTGGTAAGTCCTGCTTTTCTTGCTTCACACTCGTTTTGATAGGTCACACTATTGCACCCACAAACCAACTGCGTAGATTTTTCACAATCCTTTTGGTTGTCCAAATAGACTTGTTGAGAGAAACAGCCTTTGGGCATCACTGGGGCTTGATTGTCTGTCTCTGCAACTTTTAGTTTTTTAGTATAAGCCACTGGTTCGAAATCTTTATTAGAACGAGTTGTTACACTTTCTCCTGATTTTCCATTTTGATCCAATTGACTTGATTTACATCCCACGCCACTTAATAAACTCACAACAAGCAGCAAACTAAAAATTCTAGAAGATGCTTTCATCTTTATTGAAAATTGATCAACTCTATATCAAATATCAAAATAGCATCGCCAGGAATAGAAGACCCACTTCCATTTTTGCCATAGCCAAGAGAAGGTGGAATGATCAATGTACCTTTTCCACCAATACCAAATTTAGGAAGACCTATTTGCCAACCTTGAATGGTGCCTGTCAATGGGAAAGTTGCGGCTTCTCCACGATCGTACGAGGAATCAAATTGAGAGCCGTCTGTTAATTTTCCACGATAATGAACCGTAAGCAATGAACCTAAATTTGGTCTTTTATCACTACCTGGATTATCAATTTTTATATAAACACCTTCAGGGGTTGCTGTAAAACCTGTAAGGTTTTTTTCACTGATATAGTCAGCAATTTCTTGAGCTTCATCTTTACTACAAGAAGCAAATAACGTAAGTGCCAAAAAGGCCACTACTAAAATTCTCATGATTTATTGTTTAAAGTATGCTTTGTTAATTAATATGAAAAAGTAAAAAGTCAATGCTGACCTATACCTTCATGATGTCTTTTTCTTTTGCATCCAGGTATTTCCCAACCATGTCTACAGCTTCGTCCACGTGTTTTTGTACTTCAGCTTCCTTTCTTTTACCCAAATCTTCAGCAAGTCCGTCTTTCACTTCTTTTTTGATGGTATCCATCAATTTTTGTCTTGTTGTCCTTATCGCTACTTTGGCATCTTCACCTAAACCTTTGGTTTGTTTTACCAACAATTGTCTACGTTCTTCTGTGAGTGGTGGCACCGTAATCATGATTACTTCTCCATTGTTCATAGGAGTAAAACCAAGATTTGCTTCAAAAATTGCACGCTCAATTGGAGCAATCATTTTCTTTTCCCACGGCTGTATAGACAAAGTTCTTGCATCCGTATTGGTGATATTTGCAACTTGTGACAAAGGTGTATTTGCTCCATAATAATCGACAAAAACACTGCCAAGCATTGCAGGAGAAGCTTTACCCGCGCGCACTTTTGATAGCTCTTCGTTGAGATGCTCTAGCGATTTGTGCATCAGTTCATACCCGCTTACGAGTACGCTATCTAGATCTTCAGACATAAAATAAAAAATTTATGATTTAACCATTAAACGAATAAAAGTCACAAATGTAGATTAATCTCTGTTACCCAAAAAGGAAAGTAAGAAATATAAAAACATAACTAATGCTCCCAAAGCCTGAGCAACATAAGTCATCGCAGCCCACCAAAGAGCATCTTTTGCGCCATCATATTCCTGACCAGCAGCTACATTTGATTCGTCCAACCATACCAAAGCTCTTTTTGATGCATCAAATTCAACAGGTAAGGTTACCAAGCTAAACAATGCTGTAACACCAAATGTGATAACAAGCACCATCATGAGTAAGTTGCCACCAATACCCATGCCCACACCAAACATCATACCCATAAACATGAATTGTTGCACTTTGCTGCTAAATTGCATCACAGGAACCAAGTTTGATCTCAAAGCCAACATGCTATAAGACTGTGCGTGTTGCACTGCGTGTCCACATTCATGAGCAGCAACCGCAGCAGAAGCAATACTTCTACCACCATAAACTGCCGGTGAAAGAGCAATAGTTTTATTTGTAGGATTGTAATGATCCGTGAGCATCCCTTCTCCCATTTCTACACGTACATCGTTGATGCCATAGTGACGCAACATTTTTACTGCAACCTCTGCACCAGACAAGTTGGATCGTATTCCAATATGGCTATAATTTTCAAATTTACTTTTCAGACGATTGCTTACCAAAAAGCCTATCAATGTGAAAACTCCTAAAATAACCCAATACAATATCATTTCTCTTAATTTTACTTTTGTAACCCCAATTTGAGGGCTTTTGTTATTTAATGTTTAGTTAATAATGTCGAAGCCTGTGTATTTTCTCAATACTTCAGGTACAATAACACCTTCTGTGGTTTGAAAGTTCTCTAAAATGGCTGCCACGATTCTAGCTAACGCCAGCGCACTACCGTTGAGTGTGTGGGCTAATTTGTTTTTACCACTAGCATCTTTATACCTCAACATCATACGATTGGTTTGGAAGGTCTCAAAATTGGACACGCTACTCACTTCCAACCATCTTTTCTGAGCCATGGAATAGACTTCAAAATCGAAAGTCAGGGCAGAAGCAAAACCCATGTCACCACCACATAGTCTCAAAATTCTGTATGGCAAGCCAAGGCTGTCTAGCAAATGTGCCACGTGATTGAGCATTTCCATCAATGAATCATAAGATTTATCTGGATGTTGGATCTGCACAATTTCTATTTTATCAAATTGATGTACTCTATTCAGTCCTTTTACATCGGCACCGTAAGAGCCAGCTTCTCTCCTAAAACAAGGTGTGTATCCTGTCAATTTGATAGGCAATTCCTCGGCAGATACAATCATGTCCCGATATAAATTGGTGATTGGCACTTCGGCAGTCGGTATCAAATAAAGATCATCTCTTTCGATATAATACATCTGAGCTTCTTTATCTGGCAATTGTCCTGTGGCTCTGGCGCTGTCGTGATTGACAACCAGTGGTGGGACAATTTCAGTGTACCCTGCTTTAGAGGCTTCGTCCAGAAAATAAGAAATCAAAGCCCTCTGTAATCTTGCTCCTTTCCCTTTGAAAACAGGAAACCCTGCTCCAGTCAATTTCACGCCATCTGTCAAACTGAAAACTCCATATTTTTCAGCAATTTCCCAGTGTGGCAATGCGTCGCTAGGCAAAATATCTAAATCCCCAGACCAGTCTCTATAAACTTCATTGTCCTCCGCATGTTTTCCAACCGGGACAGATACGTGCGGAACATTTGGTAATTGGATGACCATATCACCCAACTCTTGCTGAATACGTTTATTGTTTTCCTCAATGACCTTTGATTTTTCTTTGAGCAAAGCAACCTGATCCTTCAGATCATTGGCTTCAGATTGTTTTCCAGATTTGAATAAATCACCAATTTCTTTTGATAATTTATTGATTTCTGAAAGAATGATATCACCCTCTGTTTGGGACTTTTTTCTTTCATCATCAAGTAATAATATGGTCTCTATCAATCCTATTTGCGTCTCAGGTAGAAAACGCTTATTAAGACCCTCCAGGACTCTCTCTTTTTCAAATCGAATGGTGCTAATTTCTAACATTTAATCTTTGTTTAACCAATTTAAAGCGCGAAATAATGATTTTTTAAGCGCTTGCACAAAAATACTGTTTTGAATTTCAAAAATTTCATTTAAATTTGTGGCACTAAGTCCAGATAGAGATATCACATCTTAAATCTTGATTCCTCTAAATTTCAATCATTTTTAACTTACACAGACTGTTTTCCACAGTAAAATTATTATCAACATATGTATGACATTATTCAGCTAAACGAAATGCTGGTTCCTGATTTGCGTGATATTGCAGAGAAATTAGGCTTGGAATCGTACAAAAAATTAGCAAAACAAGATCTAATCTATAAAATACTCGATCAACAAGCTTTATCCCAAAAGAAGGAAGAAACAAGCCCTAAACAAGAAAACAAAAAGGCAGATAGTGCCCAGCAAGAAAGAGCTCGCAAGAGAGTTCCTGCTCCCAAGGGAAAACCAGTTGGCACTTCTAATCCTGAAAAATTAAATCAAAAACCAGCTGCTGATGCACCACAGGTTGAAGTGGTGGCACCAAAAGTTCAAGAGCCAAAGCCAGTTGAAACGATGGCTGCTGAAACCAAAGCTCCAGAAACTTCCAATCCTCAGAGACCTGAAAGAAGAGAAGAAAAACGCTTTGAAAGAAGAGAACCAAGGAGAGATGATCGCAGAGACGATCGCAGACAGCCAAAAGCTGAAAGTTCAGAATTGGAAAAAATCGATAGCCCAAAGGCCAGATTGCAAAAATTTTTGGAAGAAGAAGAGCTTGATTTTGAAGATCAAGATATCGCAGAAAAAATCATTCCACTTGCTATTGAAAATAGTGCTGGTACAGACGCTCCTGAAAGAAAGCCTTTTGTAGAGGAATTTAGGAGAAATGAAAGAAGAAACCAACATCAGTCCAATCAACAAGAAAGACCTTATGAAAAAGAAGAGCCAAAATTCAATATTGAATTGGATGGTGCAATCGAAGGAGAAGGTATTTTGGAAATGATGCAGGATGGTTATGGCTTTTTGCGATCAGCCGATTACAATTACCTTTCTTCACCAGATGATATTTACGTGAGCCCTTCACAAATCAAATTATTTGGTTTAAAAACTGGTGATACAGTGAAAGGTGCCATCAGACCTCCAAAAGAAGGTGAAAAGTATTTTGCCTTACTCAAAGTTTCTAGAATAAATGGTTTGGATCCTGGAGCTGTAAAAGAAAGGGTACCTTTTGATTACCTCACCCCTTTATTTCCTACCGAAAAACTCAATTTGATTTCTGCCCCTGATGGAAAAGATTATGGCAACAGAATGATTGACTTATTCTCCCCTATTGGTAAGGGTCAAAGAGGATTGATTGTTGCTCAACCAAAAACGGGTAAAACCTTTTTGTTGAAAGACATTGCAAATGCAATTTCCAAAAACCACCCTGAATGTTACCTATTGGTATTGTTGATTGATGAGCGTCCTGAGGAAGTAACAGACATGCGTAGAAGTGTAAGAGCTGAGGTAATTGCTTCTACATTTGACGAACCAGCAGAAAACCACGTAAGAGTAGCAGGTATCGTGCTCGAAAAAGCCAAAAGAATGGTTGAGAGCGGACATGATGTAGTTGTTCTTTTAGATAGTATTACCAGACTTGCACGTGCTTACAATACTGTTGCACCAACAAGTGGTAGAGTATTATCAGGTGGTGTGGAAGCCAACGCTTTGCACAAACCTAAAAAATTCTTTGGTGCTGCCAGAAATATAGAAGATGGCGGATCTCTTACTATCCTTGCAACTGCTTTGACAGATACGGGTTCTAAAATGGATGAAGTAATCTTTGAAGAATTCAAAGGTACTGGTAACATGGAATTACAATTGGATAGAACATTGGCAAACAAACGTTTGTATCCTGCTATTGACCTTCCTAGATCTAGTACAAGAAGAGAAGAATTGTTATTGGATAAAGAAACATTACAAAGAATGTTTATTCTCAGAAACTATCTTGCAGATATGAAGCCAGATGAGGCAATGGAATTCTTGAGAAAATACATGTTGGGCACAAAAACCAATGATGAGTTTTTGCAATCCATGAATGGCTAATATCATTTGGAAGAAAAATATAAAATGAATATTTTAAAAGGCTTGCTCCTCACTGGATGCAGGCCTTTTTTAAAAGTAAAAGTTTAATCAGTAATGAAACAACACATCAATCTAATTGAGATTATAGAGGAAATAGGAGATGTTTCCAGAAAATATCAGGAATTTATGAGGACAAATGACCTCAGTACAGGAATTTACAAAATAAGTGTGGGACAGACAGACATCCAAACTCCGCACACTGAGGATGAAGTTTATTATATCATCGAAGGCAAATCCAAATTCATTCATGGCGAATCTATTCTTGATGTAAAACCTGGCGATTTTATATTTGTGGCCGCCAAGGTGGACCATCGCTTTGTTGATGTACAAGAGGATATGATTGTTTTGGTCTTTTTTGGTCCTGCAGAAGGCACTAAAGAGTAACAACTGCGCGGATGATGCGTTAAATCACTGTCTAATTGCCAGATACTTCTGGTTAAATGATTATTTTTGAGGTCCAAATAAAAGTAAAAGTTAAAATGTTAAAGCAAATAGGTATTGTATTTTCTATCATTCTTTTGATTTCCGGATGTAAGAAAACCAACCCAAATTTTCAGGAGGAAGCTGCCCAACCAACTTACTATCAAGCTTCTGTAAAAAATCTTACAGACATACTTGTTCATGACATCTTTTCACCACCTGTAGCCAGCAGAAATTATGCATACCCCTGCATAGCAGGTTATGAGGTTGCAAGGTACATGGATCCAAAGTATAAAAGTTTGCATGGCCAAATAACACACATGCCAGAATTACCAAAGCCCAATGATGGTGAAATTTATTGTTACCCACTTGCCTCAATTGTTGCATTTAATATGACTGCCAAAAAATTCATTTTTTCTGAAGATAGTGTGACTATGTTCTATAATGAAATGATGAAAAAATTTGATGCTGTTAATATGCCTGAGGATGTAAAACAAAGGTCGATTGCATTTGGCACAGAAATGAGTGAGGTCATCAAAAAATGGGCAGATGGAGATACTTATGCTCAAACCAGATCAGATCCAAAGTTTACCGTGACGGAAGATAAAAACAGATGGAGACCTACAGCACCTGCCTACATGGATGGTATTGAGCCAAGTTGGTCAAGAATCAGACCATTGGTGATGGATTCTGCACAGCAGTTCAAACCCATTGGGCCTACTACTTTTAGTACAGAAAAAGGAAGTAAATTTTATAAAGAAGCCTATGAAGTCTATGAAGTGGGCAAAAAATTGACTCCAGAACAAGACGAAATTGCTAGATTTTGGGATTGTAATCCATACAAAATGAATGTCATCGGCCACGTGATGCACGCCACCAAAAAGATAACTCCAGGTGGACACTGGATGGAAATAGCTGGAATTGCAGCTAGAAAAGATAAAGCCGATTTTGTGAAAACGACTTATGCCTATTTGATGACCTCCTTGGGCTTATTCGACGGATTTATTTCTTGTTGGGATGAAAAATACCGCTCTAATCTGGTAAGGCCAGAAACATATATCAACGAACATATTGACGAAAACTGGGTCCCACTACTTCAGACACCACCTTTTCCAGAGCACACTAGCGGACATAGCGTAGTTTCTGGTGCAGCTTCGACTTTGTTGACTAGTGTTTTTGGAGAAAATTTTGCCTTTGCTGATTCCACAGAATTGGAGTTTGGATTGCCTGTAAGAAATTTCCCCTCCTTCAATAAAGCTGCTGATGAGGCTGCCATTTCCAGATTATATGGTGGAATTCATTATATGCCTGCGATAGAATATGGAGTTCCTGAGGGAAGACAAATTGCTGGACACATCATCACAAAGATCAAATTATTAGAACAATAATATGATTTATAAGCTGCTCATCAGACCCATTTTTTTCAGCATTGACCCTGAAAAAACCCATCACATTGCCCTGAATTCACTCAAGTTTCTAATCAGCATCCCTGGTATGAAAAGCTTGTTTGAGTGGTTATTTGCCATTCCAAAAGGTTTGGAAGTTCAAAAACTTGGATTGAAATTTCGGAATCCAGTAGGACTTGCGGCGGGATTTGACAAGGATGGTAAATATATTGAAGCCTTGGACGTGCTAGGTTTTGGCTTTATTGAGGTGGGAACAGTAACACCACTACCTCAAGCTGGAAATGACAAACCACGTTTATTTAGGTTGCCTGTGGACAAAGGCATCATCAATAGAATGGGATTTAATAATGAAGGGGTGGATGCCTTGGTAGAAAGGCTCAAGCTTTTGAAAAATCGTTCCATCATCATTGGTGGCAATATTGGCAAAAACAAAGTGACACCCAACGATAAAGCCATTGATGACTACCTTACCTGCTTTCATAAATTACACGAATATGTGGATTATTTTGTAGTGAATGTGAGTTCACCCAATACACCTGGTTTACGAGCACTCCAAGAAAAAGGACCATTGACTGAGATATTGACAGCTTTGGTAAAAGCCAATTTCCAAAAGGCAGTACAAAAACCAATCTTATTGAAAATAGCTCCGGATTTGGGACATGAGCAGGTAATGGATATCATCGACATTGTAAGGACTACCCAAATACAAGGGCTTATCGCAACCAATACCACTATCAGCAGAAGTGATTTAAAAACTGCAAGTTCTAAAGTTTCAGAGATTGGAATGGGCGGTTTGAGCGGTAAGCCTGTAAGGCAGATCTCAGATCAAATTCTGAATATGATCAAGATCAATGCTCCCGAAATCTTTGTTATAGGGGTAGGAGGAATTTTTGACGGACAAGACGCCAAAGATAAAATGGATTTAGGTGCTGACCTGGTCCAAGTATATTCTGGATTTATTTATGAGGGCCCAGCAATGATTTCAAATATTTGCAAGTTTTTATCAAAAAGTGCATGAAAACATTATAAATTCTGCTGATCAGATAATATTTCTTGTAGTTGAATCATGTGCCTTTCTGTATGAGTGATCAATAAATGCAGCCAATCGCTCATGGTAATTTCGCCAAAAAATGGATGTAGAGCAGTTCTGAAATCAATGATAATTTCTCCATTTTCTATAGCAGCCATGAGATTTTCTCTATTGATTTTGATTTTCTGAAGAATCTCTTCTTTTGTTCCATGACTGTCATCAGGTAAGGCAAATTCTGGTGACTTTACCTTTTTCAACGGTGCAGTAGCGGCATACTTCCTCTGTTTTTCAAGACCAAATATTTCTGGTGTTTCTGCAAACTTACCATTTGCTTTGAGCAATATTTTATGAACCCGACCTTCTAGAATAAGGCAATGTTCTAATATTTGGGTTACATTCCAACTTTCATCTTCTGATTGTTTTCGCTCAAAACCACTGGAATTTGCTGTGAGTTGCAACAACTGATTTGTATTTGCTTCAAGCAATCTTTGATATACCTGTAAATCCATCATTTTATTTTTTTGCCTTGTTCATTTGTAAGATTGCATTACTCCTAGCTTCAAAAACATTTTCAGAAATGGGTGAAATTATTCCCTCAAATAGATCCATCAGAAAATCTTCATGCGCTGTGACCCTTTTTCCAATAAGGTCGTAATACATAAATTTTATCCAAAAAAGTGCTTTGACATGGCTTTGCTCTTGGTCCCACATCTTCATTTCTACAGCAAGCAAACGCTCATCAAACTCAAACAATTGCGATTCGATGCAAACGACTTCTTGAACCAAAGCTGGTTTATAAAAAGCATTGTGGCTAGCAATGGTAAACCAACCTTTACCTGTTTTTGCTACATGATCACTCAATTTCATTTGATAGAAATCTTCCAAATGGTCTTCACGCGCATTGATAAAATAATCTGCATACCTCGCATTGTTGAGGTGATTGTATGGATCACAGTCTTGAAATCTGATCTTGTGAAATGATTTAGGATGTTTTTCTTTATTTGACATGATGATACCGATCGGTATTTTAATGGTTAAAAAATTTTATAACTTAATGTTGTCTATCAAAATATTCAAACTCTTGAGCGCATTGTCCAAATAAGTTTTGTCTTCATTGACCATTGAAACAAAAATTCCCCCTTCGATAAGAGCGTACATTGATTGAGCAAAAACCCTGGAGTCAACCTCAACTTTTACCTGACCTTTGCTTTTACCTTTTTCAACTATTCTTTCCAAACCGCTTATCAAGTCATTCAAAATAGATTTGGCTAATTGATAAAGTTCAGGATTATTATATTTTGCATCGATGCCTACATTGAGGATTGGACATCCACCCTTAGCTTGAACATTGAGAAAATATTCTCCATAGATATTGCCAATCATTTTCAATTTATCTATGGCGTTGTCGTAAGATTTTATTTCAGTAGTGATAGGCATCATGCTTTCGATATTTTTCTTAAAAGCCTGCACTGCTAAATCTTCCTTGTTTTTAAAATTGAAATAGATGGCACCTTTTGTCAATCCTGTTGCCTCTGTGATGTCCGACAAGCTGGTAGCGACATAGCCTTTTTTATTAAATATCGGGGCTACTTTTTCTAAAATATATGAACTGGTGAGTGTCAACTATGTTTATATTTTGAACAAATGTATAAAATACCGATCGGTATGGTCATATTTTTTACATTTTTTTGTCGGAAAAAATATTTCCCTTTATGACACACTCTGAAAAGTGGAGATGCGTACAATAAAAGATTTTGTAGATTTGTAAAAAGATTTCATTTTGAATAAAACCGATATATTGGTCATTGGTGGTGGTGTAGCTGGGCTATCATTCGCTATTTGGATGGCTGAAAAAAGAAAAGATCTTTCCATCACTGTTTTGACCAAAACAAACACTGGAGAAAGTAATACCAGATACGCACAAGGAGGAGTTGCCGCAGTTTGGGACGAAAATGTTGACGACTTTGAAAAACACATAGCAGATACTTTAGATGCAGGTGATGGCCTTTGTGATGAAAGTGTGGTAAGAATGGTTGTGGAAGAAGGCCCTAAAAGAGTTTTTGAAATCATAGAATGGGGAGCAAGATTTGATAAAAAAGTCGATGGCAACTATGATTTGGGTAGAGAAGGTGGCCACTCAGAAAATCGTATTTTACACTTCAAGGATATTACAGGGTGGGAAATTCAAAGAACACTCAATGACAAAGCAAAGCAATATGACAACATCACCATATTGGAACATTACTTTGCAATCAACTTCATCACCCAGCATCATTTGGGCAGACTTACCACAAGATTATCACCCGATATTGAATGTTATGGTGCCTATGCATTGAATAAAGAGACCAATAAAATAGAAACTTTTGTTGCCAGAACAACGATCCTGGCAACAGGAGGAGCTGGCCAAGTATATAAAAGTACCACCAACCCGGTAATTGCAAGTGGAGATGGAATAGCCATGATGTATAGAGCAAAAGGAAGGGTAGCGAATATGGAATTTATCCAATTTCACCCAACATCCTTGTACAATCCAGCAGGAGAAAACCCGTCATTTTTGATTTCGGAAGCTGTGAGAGGATTCGGAGCCATTTTAAAGACTGCAGATGGCAAGGAGTTCATGCATAAATATGATGAAAGGAAATCACTGGCACCAAGAGATATTGTAGCAAGGGCTATAGATAATGAAATGAAAATCAGAGGTGATGAATATGTATATCTTGATTGTACTCACCTGGATAAGGAAGGTTTTCTCAACCATTTCCCCAACATTTATGAAAAATGCAAAAGTATCGGCATAGATCCTTTGGTAGATTTTATACCTGTGGTACCTGCCTGCCATTATACCTGTGGAGGCATTGTGGTCGATGAAATGGGAAGAACTTCGATCAAAAATCTGTATGCTGCCGGGGAATGTACTAGTTCCGGTTTGCACGGTGCCAATCGTCTTGCCTCCAATTCATTGCTAGAAGGCCTGGTCTACGGGAAGCGCATGAGTATGGATATTGAGCAGGTGATAGATGATATCCAATTGAGAGAAGACATACCTGCTTGGGATGCTCAGGGAACTACAGATCCACGAGAAATGGTCTTGCTTACCCAAAGTTTGAAAGAACTAAAAGAAATAATGAGTAGTTATGTGGGCATTGTAAGAACTGATGTAAGACTCAAGAGAGCGCTGGATAGATTATATTTATTGTATGATGAAACAGAAGTGCTTTACAACACAACCACCATTTCTCCTCAACTTTGTGAACTTCGCAACCTCATCACCATCGCGTATTTGATTACAAGGTGTGCACAGATGAGGAAAGAAAGTAGAGGACTACATTATAATACTGATTATCCAGAGCAGTTTCCTTATCAACAAAACACGCTTTTATAGAACGAATATTTTTTCTTTAATTTGACACAGAATTGAGGAATTAATGTATCTTTGCACCTCATTTTGAAAAAGTTCTTTTAAATGAATGTTTTAGATCATTTTTCGGTACCTTATTTGGGGTTGAAAAATGGTATTCACCAGATCAATTTTGAAGTAGACGATTCTTTCTTTCTTACGTTTGAAAATTCTTACGTTGAAGGAGGGAAGTTAAAAGTTGAAATGAGTTTGGACAAGCGTTCTGACCTTGCTGTTGCGGATTTTATCTTTGATGGCAATGTAAGGGTAACTTGCGACCGTTGTTTACAAAGTTTTGATCATCCCATTGAGGGTGATTCCAAGCTTCACATAAAAATCGGCTTACAAGATCCTGATCAGGACGAGGTACTATTTATCGACCAGGAGACATCCAGTATAAATTTTGCCTCATACATTTATGAATGTATTTGCTTGTTGTTGCCTATGTCTATCACTCACGAAGACATTGATGACTGCGATCCGGAAATGATCGCCAAACTCAATAAGACCAATGACGATGCTACCAAAAATGACATTTGGAATTCATTGAAAGGACTTGACTTGGAATAATTTGTTTTACAATTTATAAAAATTACGGAGATGGCACATCCGAAGAGCAGAGTATCTGCACAGAGAAAAAGAAAAAGAAGAACACACCACAAATTGGCTATTCCTCAATTAGCAACTTGTAAAACTACAGGCGAAGCTCATGTTTACCATAGAGCATATGATGTAGATGGAGCTTTATACTATAGAGGTCAAGTTGTAGTCCCTGCTAAAAGTTCAGAGGCAGCAGAAACAGCAGAATAATTTGTTGTAAAAAGCATAACACAAAGCTCTAAATTTTATTTAGGGCTTTTCGTGTTTATTATATGTCATATTGACGTATAAGATATTGAGCTTTTTACTTTTCTGATGTTGATACTTTCGTTACGAAAGAAACGTCTTAGATCTATTATTACAATCTTTTGGTCGATCATCAGTTCGTTTTACAAAACAAGCCTGTTGATTTGCTGTTATTAAATCGATCAAATTTTTCTTAGAAAAAAGAAATGGACAGAAGAATCATTTTTACACTTATAGTGATGTTGATAGTCATTGTCGGTGAGTTGTATACCTATTATACATTAAGGTCTTTATTTTCAGAACAAAGAAGTAAAAGAATTTTCACCTTAGTTTACCTAGCTCAGACAGCATTTTTGATTTTTGCTTGGTATAAGTCTGTAGACATCATTAGAAATGGCAGTATAGAAAGGTCCTTCATGGATAATTTTTATATCGGTATTGCATTCACTGCATTCATCAGTAAAACTGTATTTATTATTCTGATGCTCTTACAAGATGGTGGTCGACTCCTTTTTGGGCTTGGAACTTGGATGACCAATCTCATCAAAGGCGATCAGGCTGCAATCACTTTGATGCCGGGAAGAAGAGAATTTCTGACAAAAGGAGCAGTTTTGTTCGCTGGAATACCTTTTTTTGGCATGTTATATGGCATTACTAAAGGTAAATATCAATACACTGTCAATAAATTATCATTGGCATTTCAAAATCTCCCGAAGGCATTTAATGGCTTGAGAATTGTACAAATATCGGATATACACTCAGGTAGTTTTGACAGTGCAGAGTCAGTGGCCAAGGGTATTGCTATGATCAATGATTTAAAACCAGATCTTATATTATTTACTGGTGACCTGGTCAATTTTGAAAAAGACGAAATAAATCCATACATCGATGTATTTGCTAATCTTGAGGCACCATTAGGTAAATATGCTATTTTAGGAAATCATGATTATTATGGCACTGAGCGACAAGAACCGGGTAAAAGACAACAATATTGGGATGATTTCATGTCCAAATATCCTGCTCTGGGATTCAAATTGCTCAAAAATGAAAATGTAACCATTGAAAAAGAGGGTGAAAAAATTGCCATTCTAGGTGTAGAAAACTGGGGTGCTGGAAATTATTTTCAAAAATATGGTGACTTGGATAAAGCTTCTCAAGGCATAAATGAAGACACGTTTGCTATATTAATGAGCCATGATCCTACCCACTGGACAGAAAAAATCATTCCTCATCAGCGTACATTTCCTTTGACACTCAGCGGCCATACCCATGGAATGCAATTTGGAATTGACATTCCTGGATTTAAATGGAGTCCAGTGAAATATAGATACAAACATTGGTCTGGACTTTATCAAGAAGCTGGTCAATACCTGTACGTAAATAAGGGCTTCGGTTTCCTTGGATTTCCTGGGAGAATTGGCATGTGGCCGGAAATTACCTTATTAGAAATGAATACTGTTTCTTAAAAGAACGAGTCTGAACAACATTTACTCGTTGGTTTGTTCCACTAATATTGTCTTTCTACCGAATACCTTTTCTTCGATAAATTGGAAAATGATTGAAGGGCCTCGACTTACGAAAACATAAAACCAAACTAAGGGAATGTAGGAAAATAATCCTCTCTTGTATCCCGAAGCCAACCATCCTCCTCCTTGTGCAAATAAGTAGGCTTCATCTTCGATAAAATAATAAATCATGGTGTAAGGAATCCATGCAACCAATATCATTGTGAGAAAAGACCACATGTCTTTTTTGATCAGAAAATATATGTTGATGATGAGGAAGGTAAAAAAAGCGTAAAAACTAAGCCCATACAAACTTTTGTTTTTTATAAGACTGAAGACATAACTCCATAATTTTTCAAACTTATCGCCATTCCAAGTATATTCTTTGACGAAAAATGAATTTTGCTCAATTCCGATGGCATATTTGGTATAGAGATTCCATGCCAAAAAGACTACAACAGGCATTGATAAAAAAGCCAAACCATAAGCCAACCGTAGATTTTTTTTATAAATCATGAAAGCAATAAGTGGTGCAATGGCCATGATAAATACCACATTGTCACTTCTGACCATCATGGATCCTGATAAAAAGAGGCAACTCAAAATAGCATGTGCCGAATCCTTTTCCTTAAAAAATAAATAAAAGTAAATGACAGCAATAGACGAGAAAATTGCAGAAGGATAATTGGTCAAGCTAAAAGCTATATGCGCAAACATTTCAGGAGTAATGAGTACCAATAAAGTACAAAGTGCTGCTGCCAATGGCCCTGATAATCTCCTCACCAATGCATAAAACAAAATTAGAAAATCACCTGCAAGTACAATATTGATCAGTTTTGGGGTCTCGTATCCCAATGAATATGAAAGAGCGTTTATAAATGAAAGAAAAGGTGGATAAAACAACCGAGGACCGCACGACAAAACCAGTTCTTTATTCATCAGAATGCTATTGCTTAGCATTTTTTCATCAGCGATACCCTTGGCAAGTAAGTCATATCCTGCCACAGCATCCATTTCTGTAATAGGCCAAAACATTCCCTTTAAAGCTATTTGATAAAACAACAGGAGCCCGAAAGCAACTATCCCTAGCCAAATAAAGTCAATTCTTATTTTTGTCGACTTTATTTGGTCCGTTATGCTTTGGAAAAATGCACTTAAATTTTTATACCCTATTCCGCCTATTCCAGCAGCCGTTATAACGAGCCCCAGCATAATATTGACTAATGTCAACGGAAGGTGTACAAGACTCATTAGAAACATTAGTAAAGAAGTAAGAAAACATCCCAATAAAAGAGGAATGGAAAGTTTCTCCAAAAAGGATAAAGGCTTATAGGTGTGTAAGACGATAGATAAGCCAGCTAAATAAATGAGTACAATTAGTAATGCCGTCATAACCTATTTTTTTAAAGCAAGCACTCTGAATGGGTTCTTTGAATCAAAAGTGGCATCAGTTCTATCTATTCCCCATTGACCAATGGTAAGAATATGTGTTGCCTTTTTATACAAACTATCTTTTTCTTTGTTGTCATCATATACCAACATCCTAGGAAAGGTAAAGTAATATGAAAAAGAAAAATTTTGAATCCTTGTAGCCTTAATATCAGTCAACATCTGGGTGGGAGGCATGATGATGATGGCGTCTTTTGGAGTTTCATTTTTAATTTTGTCCAGCAACTCCATTTCTCCTCCTAGTTTTTGCATATGCTTTTGCTCCAAGGTCATATCCGGATTCTTGGCAATGGCGCTCATATTGTTTTTGAGCATATCAAAATATATCCATTTATACCCAGGTACTTGATGAAAAATTGTATAGATGAAAAACACCATCAATATGCCGCCTAATGCGTTGTAGGCAACCAATTTCAAAATTTTATTATCTTTTTTTACAGGAGAAGCATGGACTGACTTTTCCACTGATTTTTCAGTATTCTTGCTTGGCGGTGTTGGTTTGAGTTTTTTGGCCATTAAAATTACTTTGCATCAAATCTATAAAAATAAGGCCAACTAAAAAAAATATGGAAAAAGTATTCAAAAAAATAATAATCTGTTTAGGATTTTAGAAAATCCAAGTTCCTTTTGAGACCTTTGAATTTTGTCCTTTTTACTGGCGATTGTGCAAAAATATGATCAAATGTGATTTCAGATAATTCGTACCATTCTGCTTTCGTCATCTTGATCAATGCTTCTTTTGGCTCAAAATCTGGTTCCTCATGCGGTTTGCTAAATCTATTCCAAGGGCACACATCTTGGCAAATGTCACAGCCATACATGTATCCACCCATTTTGCCTCTGAAGGCCTCAGGAATTTCATTTTTAAGTTCAATGGTCAGATAAGAAATACATTTTGAAGCATCCAATAAATATCCTGTAGGGGAAATGGCTTCCGTAGGACAGGCGTCAATACACCGGGTACAAGTACCACAATGGTCTCGTATGGGTATGTCATAATCAAATTCAAAATCACAAATGATTTCTGCCAGAAAAAAATAAGACCCTTTCTGGGGGGTAATCATCAAGGTATTTTTTCCAACCCATCCAAGGCCGCTTCTTTTTGCCCAATCCCGCTCCATAACAGGTGCTGAGTCAACAAATACCCTTCCGTCTACGGTTCCGACTTGACTCCTTAGAAAGTCAAAAAGGACATTCAACTTTTTACGAACTACTTTATGATAATCCTTACCAAAGGCATAACTCGAGATTTTGGGAGCTTCATCGTCTTCTTGTTTGCTTGTTGTAAAATAATTGTACATCAAACAAACCACACTTTTTGAACCAGGAACCAATTTGGTAGGATCGATACGAAGATCAAAGTGATTTTCCATGTATGACATTTCACCATGGTAGTTTTGATTGAGCCAAGCCTCCAGGTTTTTGGCTTCCTCTTCCATAAATTGAGCTTTGGCAATGGCGATTCCAGAAAAACCAAGTCTGTAGGCTTCCTCTTTAAATAGTCGAGTGATTGTCGCTTGGTTTGGATTCAAAACAATAATGTTTTAGGAGTTTATCGACGTTTCAACCAAGATTCGGGATTTTGTTTTGCCTTGTCCTTCCACAATTCAAAGTGTAATTCTGAAGTGCCATCGTCTTCCAAGCCTGAAACACCAATTTTTTGCCCAACATTGATTTTATCGCCGCGACCAACATTGACATTTTCCATATTTGAATAAACACTGTAGTAAGTCCCGTGCTTAATGATGATCATGTTTTTGTAACCTGGAATCTTAGATGCCCCAACAACTTCTCCACCAAAAACAGCTGAAACTGTTTGTTGTGCATTGGAAGAAATATCGATACCATTATTTTCAATGGTTACTCCCCTCAGTGTGGGGTGAGCTTGAGTCCCAAACTTACCCGATACAAAGCCACTGCTTACTGGCCACGG
The DNA here is from genome assembly GCA_016715105.1 of Saprospiraceae bacterium. Classification (GTDB taxonomy): domain Bacteria; phylum Bacteroidota; class Bacteroidia; order Chitinophagales; family Saprospiraceae; genus JADKBO01. The sequence continues at coordinate 23,702 of JADKBO010000002.1, forward strand.
CAACTTGCCTTTGTTTTTGGTGAAATCCGCAGCCAATTTTGCAGATTCAGTATCAAATTTCTCTTCCTTATTACCTGCTGATGCAGTCGTTTCTGACTTTGCAGCTCGCATTTGTTCCATGATGATTCTTTCAATGGCAGAATTGAGCTTTTCGCGCTCGGCTTGCTTTGCCTTCAATTGTTTCTGTAGGTCTGTCTCTTTAGATGACAAGGTTTTCAAAACTACATCTTTATTTTTCTTATCTGATTCTAGTTGCTTGAAAGTAGTTTCCTCAAGCACTAGGAGTTGAGCTTTGCTTTGTTTTACTTTTTCAATATCAGTATTTTTAGCCTTGATGAGGTCGTTGAGGTCAGCAATTTCCTTGCCTTTTTGGATCTGAAAGGCAGTAAACTGGTGGAGATAACGCCACCGCAGCAAAAAAGTATTGATATTTTGGGCGGAGAGCAAATAAGTCCACTTACTATTGCTCAATTCTTGCCTGTAATTATACCTCAGTAAGTCAGCATATTGGGATTTGAGTTTATCCCTCAAACGCAATAAAGAATCAATTTTTTGATTGTTGTCTAAAATTACCTGGTCAGAAGAGCTGATCTCCGTTTTGATATTGGTTATTAATTTTTTTCTATTATCAACTTGCACTTCCAAAGTTTTCACTTCCTTCAAAGTGGATTCCTTATCTTTTTTGGCAGATTGCAAAAACTTATTGGTAGCCTCAATGTCTTTAATGATTTTGAGACGTTCTTTTTCCAACTGTTCTTTTGATTGTGCATGAAGCCCAAAGCAAAGAATCATCAGCAGCAATATATTACCAATAGACTTCATCATATCGCGAAGGTATAGAAAAACTAAGATCTTTTGGCACATCAATATTTACCTCTTTGACGTGCAATTGTAAAGAACCTGTTCCGTCGATAGATTCAAATTGGATGTCAAAGCGTATAGGCAACATCAGTCCAAACTTTTTTTCATATTCATAATATTTGATTTCTACAAACTTATCTTGGCCATCATTGATCAAAATTCCTTGCGGCAAAAGGTTGAATGCGTTGACATTATAAGTGATGTTATTACCATCGATGAGGGTCTCAATGAGGCAGGCATTTCCTTCTTGTCTGTAAGATTTGATTTGAGCATCTTGCGGTAAAATAAAATTACCCGCCATTACTTTTTGTAATTCACCCAAGGTCAAATCCAGACCCATCTTTTTCTTGATCTTTGAAACTTGTTCTCTTTGAAAATAACGTTCAAATCTATTGATCAAAAAAGCGGAGTCTTCACGCATCAACATACGACCTCCTTCGATGCCAAGTTTTTTTACAACTACCCAAATGGCGCTGTCCTTCTTCATCCTCAGAAAAGCAGATCCACTTCCACCAAATTCTGTACTTTCTACGTCTAAATCAATTTTTGCATCATACCAGACAAAATCCAAATTGTTTTTACGAAGCTGAGTCATCACATCCTCTAAAGACCTTTTAGGAGGAGTGCCCTTATTTTCAAAGGTTTTTACAGATTTACATGATTGGTAAAACAAGACAATCAGTACAAAAAATATAATAGGTTTAATGAATGCCACGCATGAAAAGTTTTTCCTTGATTCCAACATTGCCAAGTGTTTGTGATTTGAGGTAGGCATTTTTTGCATCTTCAGGTTTGTTGGTCAAATAAAAATAATCCCCCAGTACTTCATAAGCCAAAGCGTTTTTATTTTCACTCAATGTCAACGCTTTATCCACTGCAGCTTTTGCCTGATCAAATTTGGAGCCCTTGAGATAGGCTTGGGCTTTTGCTGTTTCCATTTTGGATTGAACAACTTTATTACCCGCAGCTACTAAGCCCCCTTCATTCAATATTTCAATGGCATCATCAATTTTATTATCAGATATCAAAGACTTTGCGTAGTACAGATAAGCAGAAGCCTGGTTTGGAAATAAATCATAGGCTGCGTAGCTATACTTCAATGATTTTTCTTTCAAATCCAAGGTCGAGCACAAAGCCAACAATTGTTCCCAAACTTTAAAATTGGTATCATCCAAAGTCAATGTTTTTTCATATTGGGCAATGGCATTTTGATCTTGGCCAGCATTGTATAAAACATCGGCATAAAAAGCGTGCGCTTTTGCTTCCTTTGGGTGTGTAAGTGTCAATTTTTCTCCCAATTCCAATAATGCTGCTACCAGCGATGTGTCATTATTCAATGCCATTTCTTTGAGGAATGGAATCAACTCTTTGACTTTATTATCTATGTCGATGTTGCTATTCTTGATGATGGGAAGGAGTGACCTTAAGTATGCATTTCCTTTTTCATCCGTTTTATTGGTCGTTTCTAAAACAACCAAATTGGCATCTGTATCATTAGGGTCAAGGACCAAAACTTCTTTGAAAACTGCGATGGCTTCTGCTTTTCTATTGTGTTGGTTGAGCCATCTTGCCTTGAGTTTGAGGTAATTTTTATCATTGGGGTATTTTGTGATCAAATCGTTTGCTGTGTTCAATGCACGCTCATCATTTGATACATCATAATATTCAAACATACGGGTAAGTACACGCTCAGAAGTGCCAAATTTATTCTTGAGTTGATCGAGGTATTTTTGACCGAGCACTTTGTCTTTGAGTCCGATGCTGGCATCAATGGCCATGTCATAATATTTGATTTCCAAAGGGTTAGCAGCAATTAATAAATCCAAGGGAGTGATTGCTGTACGATACTCATCTGCTTTTAATAAAAAAGTGGCATAAAAGTCATTGTACCACACATTCTCTGGTTTATTTTTAAGAGCAGACTCAATATATTTTCTTGTCAGTAAAACATCACCTTTTACATCATAAGCTTTAGCCAGATCAAATGCAACCACATCATTTTGTCTATTTTCTTTGTATAAAGCCTCAAATGCTTCTATGGCTCGATCTAGTTGACCGATCATTTGAAGTTTTTTTGCTTCGATGTATTTGGTTTCTGGGGATGCTTTTTCTTGTTGTGGTGGTAAGATCTGTTGCCCTCGCAATGACATGATCATTGATAAAAATACCATTGGAACAAGTAGAGCGTTAAAGTGTCTTTTCAAATTATGAGATTTAATGCGTGACAACAAATATAAAACCCAGATGAGTATAGATTATATCATAAGCCAGAGATAATAAAACTATTATCCTATTCTAATACGTAAAACAAGCTTTAAAAGTTGCTCAAATATCCCGACAAAAAAAAATCAGGAGTATGAATGACAAACCCCTGATTTTTTAATCATTTATTGAGCAGAATATGCTGTATTGATTAAGCTTTTTGTGACTCCAGGTAAGAGATAGCTTGTCCAACAGTTTGAATTTTTTCTGCTTCCTCATCAGGAATAGAAGTATCAAACTCCTTTTCAAATTCCATAATAAGTTCGACAGTGTCTAGAGAATCTGCACCTAGATCATTGGTGAAGCTAGCATCATTCGTAACTTCAGACTCATCTACTCCCAGTCTGTCAATAATAATTTTTTTTACCTTTTCAGCAATTTCTGACATCTTAAAATCTTTTAAGTTCAAATTTAATTAAATGTTGATGTACCTTGTGGCATCAATCGTGGTGCTCAAATGTACATTTTCATACTTTGAAATGCAAAGAAAGGTATAAAGAGATTCATATACAAGCACCTTTAGTATTAATTTAACAGATTTATTATTCAAGTAATCTATTATTGTCTTGATTATCAAAGTTTTGCGCTCAACCAAGTAATTTTTAATTTTTTATTTTGGTTTAGAAACGTTTTGACTTTATTTTTGAGCACTTTTGACCTCCAACAATCGAATTACAAAACATTTAAAACTATAATTTACAGTGTCTGACAAAATCAACTTAAACAATAATCAAAAGACAAAAATTCTGGCTACGGTGGGTCCTGCATGCAGTTCATACGAAGGTTTGCTCAGTCTTGTCAAAGCTGGCGTTGACGTATTCCGCCTCAATTTTTCGCACGGTAGCCATGAAGAACACCAGAAAGTCATTGATAGAATTGTAGAGATTAATGAAAAATTTGGCACTCACATCAGTATTCTTGCAGATTTGCAAGGACCAAAATTGAGAGTGGGTAAAATGGAAAATGAAGGAATCGATATCGCTCCTGGTGATATTCTTACTTTTTCAAATGAAAAGTGTATTGGAACTAAGGATAAAATTTACATGAGCTATGATCAATTTGCCGCTGATGTGAATGTTGGAGAAAGAATTTTGGTCGACGATGGCAAAATTGTTTTGGAAGTTGCAGAGACTAATAAAGTAAATGAAGTAAAACTGAAGGTGCTTTTTGGATCAAAACTAAGCTCCAACAAAGGAGTAAATTTACCAGATACAAAAGTTTCTCTTCCTTGCTTGACAGAAAAGGATTTGGCAGATTTGGACTATGTGCTTACTCAGCCTGTAAACTGGATAGCACTTTCCTTCGTGAGAAGAGCAGAAGACATTATTGACCTGAAAGATAGGATCGCTGCACAAGGCAAAGACATGAGAGTCGTTGCTAAAATAGAAAAACCAGAGGCAGTTGATAACATAAAAAGCATCATCAAAGCAACTGATGCTGTCATGATAGCGCGCGGTGACTTGGGAGTTGAGGTGCCAATAGAAAGATTACCTTCTATCCAGAAAGACATCATCAGAAGATGTATCCAGAAAGCAACTCCAGTAATTGTAGCTACCCAAATGATGGAAAGTATGATTACCAACCCTAGCCCTTCCAGAGCGGAAGTGACAGACGTTGCAAATGCAGTACTTGATGGCACGGATGCGGTTATGCTCAGTGGAGAAACTTCTGTAGGAAATCACCCTTCAAAGGTTGTTGAAGCGATGAACAGGATCATCTTGGACGCAGAAAAGCATTATGCAATGAAGGATAAACGTCCAAAACCAGATCCAGATTCTGATACTTTCCTTTCTGATGTGATGTGTCTCAATGCACCCCAAATTGCTGATGAAATCAATGCTAAGGCAATTATCGGCCTAACAGTTACTGGTTATACTGCATTTAAGATGTCTAGTTATAGACCAAAGGCTAATTTGTATATTTTTTCTGATAAACCAGAAATGCTCAAAACCCTCAATATGGTTTGGGGTGTAAAAAGTTTTGCCTATTCTAAGTTTACAACTACTGACGAAACCATTCATGACACGATTGAGGTCTTAAAAAGCCAAGGATTACTCAAAGTGGGAGATACTGCCGTTAACTCCGGAAGTATGCCTATTCACAAAAGATTCAAAACCAATATGGTGAAGATTACTGTGGTAGAGTAATCACTGAGTTTTCTAGCATAAATATAAAAGGTGGCATCTCTGGATCAGATTTGTCACCTTTTTCTTTTATCACTGTACAAGGTCAAACTACACTTGCGCTTATTGAAAGTAATATTACCTTTTGGAAAGTTTTATATCTCTTCCGAGATTTTATAATCGTTGCGCTCTGGGGCGTTTCTGGTAATGAGTTCTGCTAAGAAGCCCGCCACAAATAACTGAAGACCCACAATGATGAGCAGAATTCCTAGATAAAAAAGTGGTCGATCAGCAATGCCCATCACGTTGATGAATATTTTTTCAAACGTGAGGTAAAGTAAGATACACGTCCCTAAAAAGAAGGTAAGTGTGCCCAATCCTCCAAAAAAATGCATTGGCCTTTTACCAAATTTACCAATAAACATGATTGAAAAGAGGTCCAAAAATCCATTGACAAACCTGGAAATTCCAAATTTAGTATAGCCATACTTTCTCGCTTGATGCACAACAACTTTTTCACCGATGTTTGAAAAGCCTGCCCATTTGGCAATAACTGGAATGTACCTATGCATTTCACCATAAACTTCTACATTTTTGATGACGGCGTTTTTATAGGCTTTGAGCCCACAATTCATGTCATGGAGTTTTATTCCTGTGAGGTATCCAGTGACGCCATTGTATATTTTGGTGGGAATGGTTTTTGTAATGGGGTCAAATCTTTTTTTCTTCCATCCACTGACCAGATCAAAGCCATCTTTCACGATCATTTCATAAAGGCCGGGAATTTCTTCTGGACTGTCTTGAAGATCTGCATCCATGGTAATGACTACCGCTCCTAATGCACGCTCAAAACCTACATTGAGGGCGGCAGATTTCCCATAATTACGGGTAAATTTTACCCCTTTTACGGCTGGATCTTTTTTGCTCAAATTGACGATCAAATCCCAAGAACCATCATTACTTCCATCATCTATGAAAATGATTTCATAAGATTTATTCATTGTAGTCATTACTCTGGTAATCCATTGATGCAACTCTGGAAGCGATTCTACCTCATTTAAAAGAGGAATGACTATTGATATATCCATACGCTTTATTGTATTTCAGGGCAAAGATATATATTTTAATTTGTTATCATTTGTTGAAAACAAAGTTGCTCCAGATAATGTGTCTTGATTCCATATTGTTCTTTGAGTTTGGCCACTTCATCAAGTGCATTTTTTTTGTACTTACCTTGAAATTTAGCGGTGATCATGCTATTTTTTCCTGTATGTTCACTGCCAATGAATTCGATGATGTTGGTGGAATATCCATGATACTCCAAAATTAATGTACGAATGGTATCAGTAACCATCTCTGCTATTCTTTCTTCATAGATGCCATATCTGGTGATGGTATCTTTTTTCGTCATTTCTTTTCTGATTTGCTTGTGGCAACATGGTGAAAGTATGATGTATGTGGCCTTGGCATCCAATGCTTTTTTGATGGCAAGATCAGTTGCAATGTCACATGCATGTAAAGCCATTAATAAATCTAGATCTCCTGTCTCTGCATCCTGGATATTTTCAGCTTTAAACTGGAGACCTAGAAGCGAAAGATTTTCTGCGATACCATTGCACAAAGAGACAAGTTCTGGACGCAACTCGTAGCCAGTCATGGAAACTACAAATCCCAAAGATTGCAAATGGTGAAACAGTGCAAATGTCAAATAACCTTTACCACTGCCCATATCGGCAACACTAATAGGCCCTTTTTCCTTTTCCAAGCCATGCATGACTAATTCTACAAACCGATTGATTTGCCGATATTTCTTTTGCATTGGTGCCAAAACTTTGCCATCATTTCCGGAAACGTGCAAAAGTTTTAAAAATGGTGCGTCTTCTTCTATCAGATATGCTTTCTGACGATTGTGAGTGGAGGAAGATTGTGTGGATTCCTGAACTTTATTTACCTGATGTTTCACAGTGAGGGTACCCTTTTTGTTTTGAAGCAGATTCCAGATTTCTCCATTGCATTGAAGTGTGGCAAAGAAAAATTCTTCTTTAAGGAGCATCGACAACTCTTTTGGAAGATCTGCTTGGGCCAAAGTATTGGTAAAATCTTGTGTTTTGGTCTTTTTTGATACTTTGATCTTTGTTTGGTGATCTAGCATCGATTCTAAGTGCGCTTGTTGAAATTTACCATTGATTCTAGGCTTGGAACATATCACTTTTACTGATGTGTGTTCCTCGAATTTTTCGACAACGAGAGCAATAAAAGAATCTAAACTGTTGATCATGAATCTGCTTGAAAAAGCATCAAAGATAGGCAATAAAAATGGTAGCTAAGGTATCCTCATCCCCTTGAACAAGTAAGGCATTGGCAGATTTAAGAATTGATGGTGGTGTAGTCTGCATCAAATTTAGACGCCAAATCATTGAGGGTATGCAGTTTTCTACTGAATATAAAAAACGAACTGATAGAAGACAAAATAATAGCAGAAGATATCAAGATAAAATGCCTTTCAGACATAATGGACATGCCACAATAAGCACTTATGAAAAATACAAATCCTACAATGATACACATCCACACATACTTGGACTTCAGGATAGACAAATTGGAAGTGACAATATCATAATTCTGCTCGACCGGTAACTCTTTAGAGCATTCATTGAGAATGGATTTATCTTGTATGGTTCGCATTTGGAGTGCTCCTAAGAAAACCACGATCAATAACAAACAAAACATGATCAATGGAAAAAACTCTATGGTAGTATACGAGGTCACAAAGGTGATGATCAAACTCCAAGCGGTCAAAGCTATGACCAAACTGTCAAAGTTAATGTCCAGATTTCTGAGTAAGTTATTGGTTCTTTCTAATATAGATTGCTTTTTGAACTCTTTTCCTGAGTCAATGACTTCATCCACCGATGGTTTTTCGGCAAAAGCTATTTGTTTATAAAATGGTTCCCTATAAACAGGCTTCATCTGCAATGCACTACTTTGCGCAAAAATTAATTTGCTATTGGAATAAAACTAAATTGCAATGCAGGCACACTCGCCTAGAAAGATTGAATAGAAGGTTGGAATGTAAACTGCAATAAAACAAATATATACATTCAAATTTGTAAATACGAAACAAAGAGGTCATTTTTTCTAAAGAAACTTGATAAAACAAAAAAGTCATCTGATTTAGCTACCAGATGACTTTATATGATTTACACTTATTCTCTAAGTTTAATCTTCACCAAAAACCTCGATTTCTTTCATAGCAAGGATGAGGTCCGTAAATTTCCCCTTAAATCTAGTAGCTCTTACCATATGATTATCGATCCAATGATAGTTACCCCCTCTTGGTTTTCCTACCAAAAGACCATGGTATTTGAAGTTATGGTTATTGAGCCATTCTTCAGTCACACTTCTGTGCTCCTCAGTCCTTGAAGTAAAGAAAGTGATGATGTGCCCTTCATCATACCATTTGTTGATGATTTCAAGTGCGTCTTGGTAAGGTTCGCAAGTAACCATTCTCTCAGGCTCTTCATTTGGAATATCGTCAGTGATAGTTCCATCTATATCGATCAGGTAATTCTTTACGTGTGGGTCAAGAATCGGGCTTAGTGCTTCGCCTTTTTCATTCTTTAAAGAAATTAAATCTTTACTCATTTTAGTTGTTTTGATTATACAAAGGTATTACTATTTTCTTTTTCCTAATTAAATGAAATATAATTTTCTGGATTAACGGGATAACCATTGTACCAAAGCTCCAAGTGTAAATGAGGCCCATTGGTCAATTTTCCAGTGTTACCTATGATGGCAACAGCTTGTCCAGATTTCACCACATCGCCAGTTTTAACAAGTAATGCGCTATTGTGTTTGTAGACAGATACGATGTTTCTTGGATGTTGAATGATGACAGTATTACCAGCATCGACATTCCAGTCTGCAGAAATCACAATGCCGCCCATGATAGACTTGATGGCTGTATTCTTTGGTGCTGTTATGTCAGAACCAAAATGTTCAATATCTGGGTCAAACTTGGCACTCATTGTACCTGTCAAAGGAGAGGCAAAAACAAATTGGTTGAGCTCCTTTGTTTTTGAAGCTTCTTCAGCCAAAGCATTATTTATAGGCGTCACGGCATCTTTTACATTAGAAGGAGTCTCCTCATCAGCATCCTCTTCGCTTGCAGCTGGCGCAACACCCGGTTCCATGCCTTGCAAAAGATTTCCAAGACCATTGTTATAAACATCTTGGGCTTGAAGCAATTCCTCTAGTTCATCGACCTTTCTTCGCAGTTCTACGTACTGACTGTTGTCATTGGTTATTTCAAAGCCCGGAATCAATCTTTTGATGGGTGTAAAAAATATTAAAGCTATGGCTACCGCTCCGGTTATGACCAAAAGGGTACTGATCAATATGTAAAGTGTAATGAGATTGAACTTGAAAGTATTGACCTCTTTGAGATCATCATCATCAATGACAACAAGACGATAGTTATCTTGTAGCCGCTCGAATAAACTTCTTTTGTTATCTATATCGGCTTGAGACATTATAAATGCTTGTTATTATTGTTTTTTAAAATAAATTTGCGCAAAATTAGTTATAATATAGTTTTGAGTGGGTATTGATATCAATTTATTATAAGTTATTTAATGGTTTTTAGACAAGTTCATACATATCTGTTAAGGATATCAATCGTGCTTCTTTCAAGTGTGCTGATATTTTCATGCGCAACAAAGAAAAAGAAGGGCGATGTTTCTAAGTTTGGTAAGTTCTATCATAACTTAAATTCTGAGTACAATGGCTACTTCAATGCCAATGAATTAATCAAGGAAAGCACCGCTATTCTCAGGGAGAACAATACAGATAATTACTCCAATTTGCTAGACGTTTATGACTTTGTTGCTGTTTCAGATCCAAAAATGGTATACGGGCAACTCGATAAATCGATAGAAAAAGTTACACGGGTTGCAGCTATTCATGAAGTTGGAGATTGGGTTGATGATTGTTATGTCTTGATGGGCAAGGCCCAATTTTTAAAACAAGATTATGAGACTTCTGTAGAAACATTTGAATTTTTCCAAGATGAATTCAACCCAGCAAACCCTTTTGGCAGAAATTATCAAAAAAGAAAAGTCAGTAGATCCAATAGTAAAGCCGCTAGCAATGAGCGCAAAAAGGAATTAGCGGCGGAAAGAAAAGCAAAGGACAAAGAAAAAAAACAGGCCCAAGAAGAGTTGGAAAAAAAACGAGAAGAGGCCAAAGATGCCAAGGAACAAGCTCGCAAGGACCTTCAAAAACAAAAGGAAGAAGAACAAAAAAAGAGAAAACAAGAGGCTGAAGACAGAAAAAAAGAAGCCGAAGAACGTCGTAAAGCCAGATCAAAAGGTAAAAGAGTTCCTAAAACAGACACCCCCGCAACAACAGCACCAACTACTGAGGTAAAAAAAGACCCTGTCGTAAAAACGCCTGTCAAAACTTCAGTTGCTAAAGATACTGTTGTAGAATCCAAACCCATAGCAGCTGCTGAAACGCCTAAAGATAAACAAAAAGAAAAAGCTGATAAGTCAGCATACAATGAAGGTTTACTTTGGCTTGCTAAGGCATATACCCGCACCGAGCAATATGCCAATGCAGAATATTTACTCAACAGAATTGACGAACTCACTGATCATAAAAAAGAAGTAAAAGTTGGTTGGGCTCCAGCAATGGCCGACCTAAAAATCAAACAAAAAGAATATAACGAGGCTGTTCAGTATCTGGACATGGCTTATGAAACAGCAGACCGCAAAGAAGATAAGGCCCGTTATGCATTTATTGCAGGCCAAATCTCAGGCCTAAACGGAAGGTATGCCGAGGCAAGTGCATTTTTCGAAAAAGCCAAAAAGAAAGCAGGCAAGAATTTTAAACTGAAATTCATGGCACAGCTCAACCAACTCAAAAACAACGCCTTAGACGGCAACAATGGAGTGAGAGATGTTGAAAAAGGCCTCGAAAAAATGCTTAAAGAGGATAAAAATAAAGACTATCGAGATCAGATTTATTTTGCGCTGGGTGAAATTGAGTTCAATAGAAATGAAACAGACAAAGCCCTTGAGTATTTTTCTCAAAGTGTGCAAAACAATGGCAATGACCCTATCTTGAAGGCAGAAGCCTATTATAAAATAGCTGGTATGTATTACGGCAACAAAAAATATGTTGAGGCAAAGGCATACTTTGATTCAACTGCTATGAACATGGCCGTAAAGGATCCACGTGGTATTGCAGTTGCTGATATGTCCAAGAAACTCAAAGATGTAGCCGAATCTCTTTCTACCATCATCAAACTGGATTCATTGCTTGCCATTTCTGAGCTCGATAAAGATGCCTTGATGAAAATCGCTCAAGAAAGAAAGAAGAAAAACGAGGCTGGTACTGGTCAAAAAATTGATCCTGCAACTTCGTCTCCCCTATTTACAGCCAAGAGAACCGTTTCACTCAATAGTACCTTTTTTGCTTACAATCCAATCAATTTAGAAAACGGGAAAAAAGAGTTTACAAAAATCTGGGGAGACATTCAACCTGAAGACAACTGGAGAAGGTCCAAGAAATCACTTGTTGCAGGCAGTAATATAAATTATACCGATACGCCAACAGAAGAAGTTTCCACAGCAATCGATGATGAAGAGTTTAAAAAACTTATGGCTGATATTCCTTTTGAGCAAACTCAAAAAATAAGATATAACAATCAAATCTCAGAAGCACTTTATAAGTTGGGCAGTAAGCTCAAGCTGGATCTTGAAGATTACGAAGAAAGTAATAAATATCTTGAAAGGTTGGTTTCACAATTTCCCAATGATAGCAAACACTTGGAAGCATTGTACCTGTTATATACCAATTATACAGAGCAAAACGACTCTGGCAATGCCGCAAGAATTAAAAAAATGATTCTTGATACCTATCCAGAATCAAATTATGCCAAAATCATCAAAGATCCTTCTTATGTAAATGAGTTGATTTCTGAGTCCATGAGAGTAGAGACTTATTATGATGACACATACAAAATGTTTGAAGGTAGAAATTATGCTGCTGTAATTGATCGTGCTTCCAATGCTGGAAATTTATTTGGCACTGATAATAAATTTATGGCAAAATTTTCACTGATCAGCGCTATGAGTTTAGGCTTTCTCGAAGGTAAAGATGCTTATATAAAAGGTTTGCAAGAAACAATTGTAAGGTATCCTGGGACTCCCGAAGAAACCAAAGCAAAAGAAGTTATGCGTTTTCTGAAAGGAGATGAATCTTCCTTCAATACCGTGAATGTGCAGGAAGTCGATAATATTTACAGCAAAGAAGATGAAAGCCGACACTATGTGGCTGTCATTCTGTTTGACTATAGTGATAAAGCTTTACAGGCGGCAAAAATTTCTGTACTCAACTACAATAAGGAGTTTTATAGCTTAGAAAACTTACAATTGGGCGAACAAATATTGAGCAAAGACGAAGGTACTCAGGTCATCATGGTGCGTAGTTTTGAAAACATGGCCAAAGCCAGAAAATATTACGACACGGTCATTAAAGATCAAGAAAAGTTTATTCCTTCTACCATTGCAGCATACGAACTCTTGCCTATTACTCAAAGGAATTTCAGGAAAATGGTGGCAGAGAAATCTCACGCTTCATACCGCACTTTTTTTGAGGCTAACTATAAATAATTCTATCATGGCATGCTCCGCATAGAGATACCACATTTTGCTTTTGAGGAGATAGCCTATACCATTCGCACGCTACTCAATTGCATCAATGTAAAGGAGGAAGTCGATATGGTAGCCTTTGAGGGAAATAAGACAACTTTTTACTTTTCAGATAAATATTTCTCCATTGAAAATCATTTTTTTCAGGAAGGTGGCAGTCCTGAAACGTGGTACCAAATGGCAAATATTCCCACGCAAATCAAGTATTTTAAACCTACTTTTTGTGAAGAATCTTTGTTGGTTCTTTTTGGTGAGGCCATAGAAACGAAAGAAACTAGTGGCATTAAAATAAAAGCAGATTTGATTGCCACGGCATTCTTCATGCTCTCTAGATGGGAAGAATATGCAGAAAAAAGGAAAGATGAGCACGGCAGATTCCTTGCAGAAGCGGCTCTTTCTGTAAAACATAACTTCATCCAAATTCCAATAGTCAATCAAATTGCTTCGTATTTACGAGAGATATTCACTTGGTTGGGTTATGAATGCCCCGAGCAATCGACTGGTCAAATGACCATGACTTTTGACATTGATTATGTCTATAAATGGAAATCTATAAAAAATTTGGGAGGTGCCATTTTGCGCAATGGTTTGAACTTCAGCCAAAGCTTTGGTGATCTGAGCTCTTTTGCCCAATCCAAGAATGATAAATCTTTAGATCCATATTTTAGTTTTGATTTTATTTTGGAAGCGCTTTCCAATCGTCAACAGAAGGCCGTTTTTTACTTCAAATCAGAAATAGAGCAGCACATCTTTGATGATGCTGATTATGAATTACAAGATGCCAACATTCAAATCATAATCCAAAACATCTTAAAAGAAGGGCATCAAATAGGACTTCATCCAAGTTACGCATCCTTCCATAAACCAGGCTTATTGGCTAAGGAAAAAAATAAAATGCACAATGCTCTCCATGGTAAGCCATTGGTAAAAGTGAGGCAGCATTTTTTAAGGATTCAATTTCCCGAAACATTTCATCTTTTACAAAATGAGGGTTTTACAGAAGATAGCTCTTCTATGTATACGCATTTTTCAGGATTTAGAAATGGAGTGGCTAACCGGTTCAACGTGTTTGATTTTCTGTCTCGCAAAGAACTCCAAATATCCATTATACCCTTAATAAGTATGATGAGCGTGTCTAGAAGTATTCCTTTAGCGGGTGTGGTGTCTGAAATGATAGAATTGTCAAGAAAAGTACAAAAATACCACGGCGAAGCAAACCTACTATGGCACAACAGCGATCTAGACACACTAGAAAAGCAAGAAGCCTTTATCTCTGTTCTTGATGCAATCTGATGTGTTTTAAAACTTGTTTTAATCGCATTTGTAGACTTAGTATCCTTAAATAATTTTAATTTAGCGCCCGCTTCAAAAGGAAATTGAAAAAGATATGAAAGGAATAATATTGGCAGGAGGATTAGGAACTAGATTGTACCCACTTACATTGGCTATGAGCAAACAAATGATGCCCATCTACGACAAGCCAATGATTTATTATCCTTTGTCTACCCTCATGCTGGCAGGAATAAGAGAAATTTTGATCATTTCTACTCCCAAAGATTTACCAAATTTTGAAAACCTTTTGGGAGATGGTCATGAAATAGGATGTAAATTTTCTTATATCGTACAAAATGACCCAAATGGCTTAGCTCAGGCTTTTGTGTTGGGTGAGGAATTCATAGGCAATGATGATGTGGCGCTTATTTTGGGTGATAATATATTTTATGGCAATGGTTTGAGCGAATTACTCCAAAGCTCTGTAAATCCTGAGGGCGGAGTAGTTTTTGCTTATCAGGTGGTGGACCCTCACAGATATGGAGTGGTCGAGTTTGATGCCAACAACAATGCCATTTCCATAGAAGAAAAACCAGAAAAGCCTAAGTCAAATTTTGCTGTGCCGGGTATATATTTTTACAATAATTCGGTCGTAGAAATCGCCAAAAATCTCAAGCCAAGCCCTCGTGGTGAATATGAAATCACCGACGTCAATAAAGAATATTTGCTGAAAGGCCAGCTCAAAGTCGGCATCTTTGGCAGAGGTTATGCTTGGCTGGATACCGGCACCCACGAATCCTTGATGCAAGCCAGCCAATTCATCCAAGTAATTGAAGAAAGACAAGGCCTCAAAATTGGTTGTATCGAAGAAGTGGCCTATGAAATGGGCTTTATCAACGATGATCAACTCCGAGCCTTGGGTAATAAATACATCAAAAGTGGCTATGGTGAATATTTGTTGAGATTGCTGAAATAACCAATCTTATTGCACTATCGCAGTCATGCTTTGTTGAGCCCAGTCAGCTATTTTTATTCTTTCTGCATCTGTAAGATCGGCCTCCTTGTGTATCCAAATATAACTATCTAAGGGCATCCAGCCTTCTTTCATGGACTCAACCACTTCCTCCAATTTATGCGCTTGTTTTTTGCCGGGATATGTTTTGAACTCAGAAAAATTGAGATGTTCTTTTCCTTCTCTAACGTGACTGTCTAGAAACCACGCTACTGGTTGTACATTGGCATACCATGGATAATTCGTTTTATTTGAATGGCAATCAAAACATGCCCTTGTCATAATTTCAGCAACATCTTCGGGATAATTTATGACGTTTTTGATGTGATTGGGTCCTTCAATTTCACCTAAGTTTCTCTCTGGTTTTATAAACTGAATGACAACTAGGATTGCTAGAAGTCCTAAAAGAATTTTCTTTTTCATAATCTGTGAATAAACGATTGTTTCAATATAATACCATAATTGCCTTCCAATATAACAACTTTTCTCTTGATTTCAAAAGGAAATTGGCCAATTTGGAATGAATATAAAATGAAAGTTTTTGGACCAGAAAAGGATTTATATAACATACTTAGAACCAAAAATAAAAACAGTAAGTCGTCGCTTTGTTTGGTCAAGCCAAAAACCAAATCAAGGATTCAAATTCGATTAAAAAAACTTGCTTATTTTGGAGAAAATTAAAAGGGCATGCAAATATTTTCTTGTGAAGGCAACATAGTTGATATTCAAAAAAGAGCTATTTTTTGGGGAAGAGTACATGTTTCTGGCGAAAGAATCACTGAAATTGAAGTCTTAGGTGAGGAAAAAAAAGACAAAAACTACTTGATGCCAGGTTTTGTAGACTCCCATGTACACATAGAGAGTTCCATGTTGACCCCCTCTAATTTTGCTAGAATGGCTGTTTGTCATGGCACTGTTGGCACTGTATCTGATCCGCATGAAATAGCCAATGTATTGGGTGTTGAGGGTGTCGAATACATGATAGATAACGGTAAACAAGTTCCTTTCAATTTTGCATTTGGTGCTCCTTCTTGTGTACCTGCAACAGTATTTGAAACCGCTGGCGCCACAATAGATTCCCTGCAAGTGGCTGATTTATTGTCAAAACCAGAAATAAAGTATTTGGCAGAAATGATGAATTATCCAGGAGTTATTTACAATGACCCTGAAGTAATGGCAAAACTTCATGCTGCTCATATTGCGGGTAAACCCATTGACGGCCATGCACCCGGCCTTATTGGCGAGGATGCGATTCAATATTTTTCTCAAAACATTTCTACCGATCATGAGTGTTACGAATACGAAGAGGCAAAATTCAAATTATCCTTGGGTGTAAAAATTTTGATAAGAGAAGGAAGTGCTGCTAAGAATTTCAAAACCCTCATTCCTCTTGCTCATGAACATTGGGAAAATATGATGTTTTGCTCTGACGACAAACATCCCGATGATTTGATCCTTGGTCACATCAATCTTTTGGTAGCCCGAGCAATCAAGGAAGAAAAATTGGATCTGTTTAAAGCACTGACCATGGCTTGTATCAATCCAGTTGTCCATTATCAATTGCAAATAGGTCAATTGCGCAAACAGGATTATGCTGACTTTATCATAGTCAAAGATCTGTTGTCTTTTGAGGTTATCACTACTTACATCAAAGGAAATAAGGTTGCTGAGTATGGTCAAACCCAAATACCTGCTGTTGAATCTAAAATAGTCAATCACTTTGAGGCAAGCCCCGTTAATAAAAGTATTTTGTCCCACCCGATAGCTGAACAAATCAGAGTAATTCATGCCCATGATGGACAACTAATCACTTCCTCAGCATGGCTTCAGCCAAAAGTGTTAGGCGATGAGTGTGTTTCTGATGTAGAAAGGGATCTTTTAAAAATTGTGGTGTACAATAGATATAGTAATAGTACACCTGCTATAGCCTTCATCCAAGGTTTTGGTCTCAAAAGTGGGGCATTGGCTTCGTCTGTTGCCCACGATTCACACAATATTATTGGAGTTGGTGTTGACGATGATTCCTTGGCAATTGCAATCAATTCTATCATTGAAGCTAAAGGTGGAGTTGTTGCTACGAATGGAGAAGAGACCATGTGTCTGTCGCTTCCTATCGCAGGTTTAATGAGTGACTTATCTTGTGAAATAGTGGGATCAAAGTATGGCGTAATTGATGCTTTTGCCAAAGAAGGATTGGAAAGTTCTTTGAGCGCCCCGTTTATGACCTTGTCTTTTATGGCATTGCTAGTCATCCCCGAACTAAAGCTTTCTGATTTGGGATTATTTGATGGGAAAAAATTTGAATTTGTTACTTGATAGCAGCACCCCTTTTAGCTAATTTTTCTTGCCCTCGTATGTAAGAGTCAATAAGACCACTACAAATCAGATATTGTCCTGAAGCATAAAATACTAGGTAAGGAATGAAAAATGGAAGTTCATATTGAGATCCTATACCCAGTAAAATACAAGAAACATAAATTAAAAAAATACCTATAGTTAATGATTTGTTTATAACGTTTCTCAAACTGAAAGCCATAAATGATACCACTGTTATGGGTAATAGATGAAGCAAAAATCTTAGATCGGGATTTAGATTTTGCATATAAATAAAGAAAACAAGTATTGAAACCACTATAACTGAGATACCGTACTTTTTATCACAAAGGCAAATAAAACTAAGAATAAACCATAAAAGATATAACTCAAACCAACTGAAGGTGATTTCCCAAAAGCCAAAATGATATCAGCGATCATCGCACAAATCAAACTTAAAATGTAAAAGTGATTCTGATATTTTACTTTTATGATGTAGTAGGTGAGCAAACTTCCAACAAGAGATCCCCCCAACAATAAATTGAATTCTGGTACGTAAGCACCAATGAAGATTCTGGCTAAAACCAAGATAATAAAGAAAATTGTAAATGGTTTGATCTTCAAGTTCAGCAAGTTATATATCTGTATAAATACAAAGAACATAAGTCTGCATCTTCAAACTTATGTTCTTTAAGTAGCTTTCTGCCAATCACTTGGCAAGTGGCTTTATATTATTTCTTAGATTCTATCTCTCTGAGATTTTCTTTTACCTCAGATTCGATATTGGCTTTTGCATTGTTAAACTCCTTAATACCTTGACCAAGGCCTTTCATAAGTTCAGGTATTTTTTTACCACCAAAGAAAATAAGTATCAATACTGCAATAAAGATGATTTCACTGCCGCCTAGATTGAATAATAAATTTGAAAACAACATTTCGAAAAATTTTAGTGTGACAAAAGTACGATTAATTTACTTGATAATCAATAGATGATTTGTAAAGGAAATCATAATGTATGAATTACTTTTTGAGTCCAATCTCTTGTAATCGCTCATCCAAGTACTCTCCCGCTGAAATTGGCTCATAATGCAAAGGATTATCTTGGGTTATACATTGTGATAAACAATCAAGTCTCATTTCACTCACTGGGTGAAGGAAAAAAGGAATACTCAACCGTGGTACATGCCATTCTTCACGTGGAGGATTGACAACTCTATGTGTTGTAGATTTCAGATAATTGTTACTGAGTCTCTGTAACATATCTCCAACATTGATCACAATTTCATCTGCCTCTGGCACCACATCCAACCACTCATTTTGTGAAGTAAGCAACTGTAAACCCCCCGCAGACGCACCCACGAGTAAAGTAATGAGATTGATGTCTTCGTGTTGTTCTGCTCTTATCGCAGAGTCAGGTTCAGAAGTAATCGGAGGATAGTGGATAGTCCTCAAAATGCTATTGCCATCTTTGATTTTATCGTCAAAATAATCAATTGGTAAATCCAAATGTGTGGCAATTGCTCTAAGCAAATAAGCTCCAGATTTTTCAAAAGCTTGGTACAATTGCTTTCCTAAGGCATAAAAGTTCTCCACTTCTTCTACATTAGGATTGTCTGGATAATCAGCTTTACGTGGATGGTCTTGGTCTACAAACTGGCC
This sequence comes from Saprospiraceae bacterium, assembly GCA_016715105.1. Classification (GTDB taxonomy): domain Bacteria; phylum Bacteroidota; class Bacteroidia; order Chitinophagales; family Saprospiraceae; genus JADKBO01. The sequence goes on from JADKBO010000002.1 coordinate 42,919, forward strand.
AATTTGAAAAAATTCCTTCAAATCCGCAACAGTTGACTGCTTTGCATGCTCTTTCCCAAATGAAGTGAATCCACGCTGGCCTGCCATTCCAGGAATTTCATATTTCTTTTTAATCGCTGTTGGCAAAGAGAAAAAATCTTTGGACGCATTGTAAAAATCATTGATCAATTGCTTTGACACACCATGATTGATGACACCGACAAAACCGATGTTGTGAAAAGCATCGCCCAGATTTTTGACAAATGCTGTTTTTTCTGCTTCGTTGCCCGAAATATATTGTTGTAAATCTACTAGCGGAATGGCTCTTTTTTCCATTGTTTTAGTTTAATTTTCTTGACCCTGAAATATTTGATCGACCAAAATAACGCGGATATTGCAATTTAACAAACAATATTGATAAACATCATGGCTTCTAAAACAAAAACGACAGTCGGAGCAACCGACTGTCGATACAGTTCTAAAAAAGAATGTAGTTTGAAAAAGCAGTTTTAATGTAATATGGACTTGGAATATTTTTATTTTCACCCATCATTCGGCAAAATGTGTGTCAATATTGCTATTTACATACACATAATTGCTACAATGACACTTTAGTAAACCGGGGGGATTACTTTAGTATACATTACTCTTTCAATTATTCTTTTTCTAAAGGTATAAGGACATTAACTTATTAGAGTGTTTATGGCACTCAATTGCAATCACATGTAGTATAATAAGTGGATAGCACAGCCTGCTCAGATGACAAGCCATTGGATTATATTCAAACTTAGGATACTATATGCATTACAAAATCAGGAGCTAAAATATATAAATATTTAAATTCTTCAAACTTTTATACATTTAATAGAGCATAAAAATGAATTATACTTAGTAAATGGCAATTTATGGTGTAAAAATTGTTAGGCATGACCTACTAGTCACTTATAAGCTCTGCGAATATTAGATGATTATTGTTGGTGTTTTCATAGACGAACATGTTTTCAATGCAGTTTAGCAAAAAGAAAAGCTGGTGTCTCTGACATCGGCACTCAGAGCAATAGCTTTTCAATCGTATGGTTTTTGGTGGTTACACAGGGTTGTCTTTCTCAATCTGATGCTTTTGATATTGGAGGTTAATTATTGGGTAACAAAAGCGATTGCAAACCTCAACAGCGAGGATTTACCTCAACTGTTTAAAAAAAATTTGGATACTACATTAGAAAAAAAACATACTCTAGGAGCATTATATTTTGTAATTATTTATACATTATTCATGTATATAATATTAATTACGCTGCGAATGTCCACTTTTGTAATGTATTGAGTTTACATAGTTTGAATGTTTTATTTCTTTTCTACATGAACATGTAGGTATTTTTAGCAAAAATTGTCGCATTGAAAAAAAAGCTGATAATAATTGGAGGTGGTGCTGCGGGTTTCTTTACCGCCATAAATGTCATGATGTTGAATGCAGATTTTGAAGTCATCATCCTTGAACAAGGCAAGGAAGTGCTCAACAAAGTAAAAATTTCTGGCGGCGGGCGTTGTAATGTGACCAATGTGTGCATTGATCCTGAGCAAATTGTAAAAAATTATCCCCGTGGTAACAGAGAATTGCTTGGTCCTTTTCATAGATTCAACACACAAGACACAGTTGCGTGGTTTGAAAATCAAGGTGTGAAGCTCAAAGCAGAGTCAGATGGAAGGATGTTTCCTGTTTCCGACGATTCTATGGACATAGTTAATTGTTTGATCAGATTGACCAAAAAATATAGCATCAAGGTTATCACTTCAACAAAAGTAATTGGCTTCAGTCAAATCAATAAAGGATGGCTTATAAAGACTAATACACAAACATTATCCTCAGATTTTGTGATGTTGGCTTCTGGCAGCTCCAAATTGGTCTGGGATTTATTATCAAACTTGGGGATAGGTTTAATCTCACCTGTACCTTCCTTATTTACTTTCCACTGCAAAGACACACGTTTTAAAGATCTTTCTGGAATCAGTGTGGACAATGTATCCATAAAGATTATCGGAACGGATATCAAAACCAGTGGTCCAATGCTGATCACCCACCAAGGTTTAAGTGGCCCGGCTGTGCTGAAAGCTTCCGCATGGGGTGCACTGGAACTTGCCCAAATGGATTATAAATTTACAATAGCTATTGACTGGTTGCCTGATCTAAATGAAAAAGCCTTTTTACAAATGACAATTGATCATGCCCGCAAAAAGATATTACCACGAAATCCTTTCATAGCAAATCGACTTTGGGAACAATTGCTCAATACATTCATCAGTGAAAACCTCACTTATGCTGAAGCTGGCAAAAAGAAATTGGCTCAAATATACGAAACGCTAAAAAATAGTGCTTTCACCATAACAGGCAAAAGCACTTTTAAGGAGGAATTTGTGACCGCTGGTGGAGTCGATTTACAAGAAGTAGATTTCAAAGGATTTTTCCTCAAGAAAATAACAAACATTTATCTTGCTGGTGAGGTGCTCAACATTGACGGAGTCACTGGGGGTTTCAATTTCCAAGCCGCATGGACAGGAGCTTTTTTGGCGGCCGAACACTTGGCTTATAGAGACGAATAAATCTTGCATTCTGAAGATAAACTTTCTTTAAATTGTAAATAAATACTCGTCGTTTTTAAATTTGCGCTGAAATTGCAGAACATAGTTTTGCGTTTAAGCATTATTATATACCATAAGGGGCGATTTATAATCAAACCATCACTTGAAAGACAATCAATATGAAGACACTGGTTTGCATCAGTAAAACACCCGATACTACCTCCAAGATCAGTTTTGTAGATGGCGGAAAAAATTTCAATAGCGACGGTATTTCGTTCATTATGAATCCATACGACGAATGGTATGCATTGGTGAGGGCTGTAGAGTTGAAAGAAAAAATGGGTGGAACTGTTACCGTCATCAATGTAGGAGATGCCAGTAATGACTTAGTCATTAGAAAAGCATTGGCCATCGGTGCAGATGACGCCGTCAGAGTAAATGCAAATGCCCCTTCTTCTTTTTTTGTTGCCAAACAAATTGCAGAAATTGCCAAAAAGGAAAATTATGATTTGATCTTTTTGGGCAAAGAAACCATCGACTACAACGGTGCGGAAGTTGGTGCTCAGTTAGCAGAATTATTGGATTTACCTTTTTTCTCATTTGTCAATCACCTGGAAGTAGATGGCCAAACAAATATTTTGAAAAGGGAAATTGAAGGAGGTGAAGAAACCATCAAAATAAGTGGACCATGTGTCATCTCTGCTGCTAAAGATTTGGCCCAACAAAGAATTCCCAATATGCAAGGCATCATGATGTCTAAAAGAAAACCACTGACTGTAGTGGAAGCTGTTGCTGTTGAGGAATTGGTTTCGCTCATCACGCATGAACTTCCACTCCCCAAAAAAGGTGTCACACTTGTGAGTGCCGACAATGTGGACGAACTTGTAAGATTACTTCACGAAGAAGCAAAAGTCATTTAATCTATTTAATTAATAAGATCGCTGAGCGATTTCAAAATATAAAATATGTCCGTTTTAGTAGTCATTGAACCATCAGCTGGAATCATCAACAAAGGTGGTTTCGAACTTGCAACTTTTGGAAAAGAAACAGCAGCTTTATCAGGCACTAAGTGTATTGCCTTGGTCTTGGGTAATGCATCCAATGCTGGAGAATTAGGAATTTATGGAGCAGATGAAGTGCTGACCGCTGATATCCCTACTTATGACAGCATGGTTTATGCCACTACCATTGCGGAAGCAACAAAAAAGTTGGATGCTTCAATTGTCATTTTAAAGCACAACGCTAATGGTAAAGCGGCAGCAGGTAGGATTGCCATAAAATTAAATGCGGGATTGGTTTCTGCAGTAAACGCTGTTCCAGTACTCAATGGTGCAGTTTTACAGGTAAAAAGAGGCGTTTATTCAGGAAAAGCTTCTGCAACATATGCCATTTCATCTCCAATTAAAGTGATTACGGTCATAGGAAATTCTATCAAACCGCAAGCTAATGGTTCTGCAATTTCGGTTTCTGTGCTTGATTTACCAAAATTGACCTCTTCTCTCGAATTGGTTGACAGGAAAACCATGAGCGGTAGAGCACCACTTCCAGAAGCTGATTTAGTTGTATCTGGTGGACGTGGTTTTAAAGGTCCTGAAAACTGGGACATTTTGTTGGAACTTGCAGATACTTTAGGTGCAACAACTGCTTGTTCAAGGCCAGTTGCTGATGCAGATTGGAGGCCTCACCACGAACACGTAGGCCAAACTGGAGTTGCCATCAGACCTAATCTTTACATTGCAATTGGTATTTCAGGCGCTATCCAACATTTAGCTGGAGTAAATAGTAGCAAAACCATTGTGGTCATCAACAAAGACCCTGAAGCACCTTTTTTTAAAGCTGCAGATTATGGAATTGTAGGTGATCTTTTTGAAGTTGTTCCTAAACTTACGGCTGCTATCAAAAAATTGAAACACGAATAAAAAAATTCCCCTAAACAATTATAAAACAGAGGTAGCATTTAATAAGGAGAATCGATGATTCTGAATTGCTGAAAACATCAATATTGGCCTGTATTCAGCATGACCAAAGTACAAGCTTCAAAATGCTCTATTCCTGCTTCGTCCAGAAGTTTGTAAAAATTAGGGTTTTCAGTGCCAGGATTAAAGATGACTCTTCTAGGTTTAAGGTCAATAACATATTGATAATAAGCGCTTTGATTATCTGGACCAACATACAAGGTGACTGTGTCGACATCTTCAAAAATGGTAGCTTCTTTAATGATTGGAATTCCATCCACCATGCCTTCTCTGAGACCCAAGGCTCTGATTTCATGATGAAATAGCTTGAGTCTTTTGATGGCTAAATTGGAATATCGGGACTCATTGGTACTTGCACCAATGACCAATGTTTTATCTTTAATAGGTTGTTGTATGTTCATAAATGATATTTCACAAATCAATGTTTATCCTTGTCAAAAAGTTTTGCAAAATATAAAGTTTGGTCAAAGAAGGAGGAAAAAGATTTTCAGCTGTTTAATTAAATCATATTAACTTATCTTGCGACGACTTTTTACAAATGGGATTATGGCACTCAGCTTAGAGGAAATTAAAAAACCAATAGACGCAGAAATAGCGAATTTTGAAACACATTTCAAAGATTCGATGAAAAGTGCAGTGCCACTTCTTGACAAAATAACCTATTACATTGTCAAAAGTAAAGGCAAACAAGTCCGGCCAATGTTTGTCTTTTTGAGCGCCAGGATGTTTGGTGATACCAATGATGCAACTTATTCCGCTGCTGTTTTTATTGAATTATTGCACACTGCCACTTTGGTCCATGATGATGTAGTGGATGACAGTTATGAACGACGAGGATTTATGTCTATCAAAGCTATTTGGAAAAATAAAATTGCTGTTTTGGTTGGCGATTATCTATTATCAAAAGGCATGTTGCTTGCTGTTGAAAACGAACATTTCAACTTACTCAAAATCATGTCTAGGGCCATCAAAGACATGAGTGAAGGTGAACTTCAACAGTTGGAAAAAGCAAGAAGACTAGACATTCAAGAAGCAGTATATTTTGAAATAATCAGAAAAAAAACGGCTTCGCTTATTGCATCCGCATGTAGCGCTGGTGCAGCAACAACAAGCACTGATCCTTCAATAACAGAAAGGATGCGACTATTGGGCGAAAAAATTGGTGTTTGTTTTCAGATCAAAGACGATTTGTTGGATTATGGAGACTCAGACATTGGGAAACCATTGGGCATAGACATCAAAGAACAAAAAATGACTCTTCCTTTGATTTACAGCTTGAGCAAATCATCTTTTTTTGAAAAAAGAAAAATCATCAACATTGTAAAAAACAACAACAATGATCCTCAAAAAGTCAAAGAGGTCATTGAGTTTGTCAAATTAAAAGGTGGCATCCAGTACACCATACAAAAAATGATGGATATCTACCAGGAATGTTTAGACATGTTAGACCAATTCCCAGAAACTGAAGCCAGAGAATCCCTAAGAAACTTGATTAAATTTTCTATCGAGCGAAAGAAATAAAACTTTCCTATGCTTGGGCCGCTGGAGTAAAGTTAATTGGTGGGTAGCCACCACCATGACTTGAATCGTCTATCACACCAAACTGGTTTTCATACTTACGGATATTATCCGCCAAAGCTGACATCAAACGCTTTGCATGAGACGGTGTCAATATAATTCTTGACTTAACTTTTGCTTTTGGCACGTTTGGCAACATTTTGATAAAGTCAACTACAAATTCACTTTGTGAATGCGCAATGATGGCCAAGTTTGAGTAAATGCCTTCAGCCACTTCTTCACTAAGCTCAATGTTCATTTGTTGTTGATTGCTTTTGTTGTCCTCTGTCATATCTTTTATTTGTAGGTGCAAAATTACGTTATTATTTTATTTCTCAAATTTTATTGTCATTGCTATTATAAAAGGGTGAAGGTTAATGGTTAAGGGTGAATGGTTAATGGTAAATGGTGTGAGATGTAAGATGTGAGATGAGAGATGGAACCACATGTTGGGCTAAGGCACGCCTTGGCTTCTCAGGTCAAATGTGAAATGGAACCTCCTGTAAAGAAAGGGCTTGCCCCTTTCTATTTGTGTGGGATTGGTGAATATTGATGGGTGAAGGTGAATGGTTAATGATTAATGGTGAATGGTAAATGGTGTGAGATGTGAGATGGAACCACATGTTGGGCCAAGGCACGCCTTGGCTTATCAGGTCAAATGTAAAATGGAACCTCCTGTAAAGAAAGGGCTTGCCCCTTTCCATTTGGGTGGGATTAGTGAATAGTGAAATTGTTAGATCGTTGCTGGTTGAGGCTGGACTTGCTCTGGGCTCTAAATTAAAGGGTAAATACGGCAATTTTAGCCTGTACTTTGTTATAAATACAATAAGCTAAAAAAAATAACACATATTTTTTTATTTGATAAAAGTAATTCAGATATGTAAGCAATTGAAAAAAAGATTGCTAAATATTGTAATTATAATATATGGAAATCAAATTCAAACATATGATGAAATAATATAATATGTTAAGAAAAAACACTAGGTTAGCACTGTAGTATTATTTAAATTTGACTTGTTGTTAAGAAATTTATTTTGGCAATACAAACTGAGAAGATGGAACTAAGCATTTACAAAACCAAAGGCAGTCCTATGCTGAATACCAAAAGGACAATGCCCAAAATTGAGTGGGTTCTTATTTATTCCATAGCAGTTATTGGATTTATTGGCACCATTTACATCGTGAGCAATGACAATGACCTAAATAAGATCAATCACAAAAAAGATCAAATTTCAATGTCCATTATTCAAGATGCCAACAAAACATCTGCTTCTGCGAATAAATAACATTCGAGAGTCAGTTCCCAAATAGTATATTTTACGGAAGCACTTTGCTCTATTTTTAGAATGCGTATAATATTCTAATCTTGCTTCTATATTTGTACCTCACGAAAAGTACAAGATGAATTTAAAGATCAGAGCAGAGATACTATTTTGGATAATTACCGCAGTAATTACCTTTATAGTTATTCACCCCATATACAACTACTATGGATTGAAATATCCATTTTATTGGACAAACATTCCATTTATAGTCATTTTTCTGACTTATACCCGATACATTTTTTTATTGAAATACACGCCCTTTTCGCACACCCATTGGGTAAAAATTGGCTTAATATTTTTGTCGATTCCACTCTTATTGCTTTTAGTAGACGGTCTTTTTTAATTTCAACGTTATCTAGATATAATGGGTTTCGTCGGTATCTCCAAAGATGACGCGAACGAAGCAAGTGCAATGGCAAAATATGCAAGATATCAATATCTGTTTTTTGGAACGGGGGCTATCATGGTTCTTGTTTTATTGCCATTGAGGATGATCAGGTCTATATGGCGAGTTACCAATAAAAAATCTAAAGTTTAAAGATATGGCACATCCACTTGTAGAAGAATTTAATGATTATAGGACTAGAATGAATGAGGTCATCCTTGATCAGGACAACAAAGTTTTAAAAAGGTTTTTTAGCTTAGATAATCAAACTTATCAAGATGGCGCATTGCCGGAAAAGACCAAAGAATTACTAGGCTTAGTAGCTTCCATGGTTTTGAGATGTGATGACTGCATCAAATATCATCTAGGTACTTGTTATGATCTTGGTGTAACGACAGCAGAAGTATATGAAGTGTTTTCTATTGCAAACCTTGTGGGAGGAAGCATATGTATTCCGCATACCAGAAGAGCTGCTGAGTATTGGGAAGCTTTGGCATCTTAGTAATGTTGAAATTTGAATGGTGAATGTTTTAGAAAAATACTTTGATCAAACGTTTTTTGTACCCGAAAGCATCATTTGTTGGCCCAATGCCGTATGCTTTGATGCGTTGATTGCTTTCGTTTCCCATCAACAAACACTTTTTGATGAGGTCATCTATGGCATTGATTCAATAGCTTTTGTTAAGTTTGGAACAAGTCAAGAAGAACTTATCCACTTGCTTTTACAAACATTGGAAGCTTTCAAACGCAATCAAGATAATTCTATAGAGTTATTTTCACATGATATTCCCATCTATTATGATTTGAATGTTAAGGATTTGAATGCCTTGGCTATTTCATTGAAAATGGACAAGGAAGAAATCATCCAAAGACACGAAAAATCCATATTAAAAGTAGCCATGATCGGCTTTTTGCCTGGCTTTATTTATATGAAAGGTCTTGATCAAGCGCTTTATTCAAACAGAAAAAAGGTACCAAGTCCTCGGATAGCTCCCGGGAGTGTTGGTATCGCTGAGACTTTCACTGGCATTTACCCCATTCAATCTCCAGGAGGCTGGAACATCATAGGTTTCTGCCCAATCAAATTATTCGATGTAAACAAACATCCAGCCATCCATTTGAAAATAGGCGATGAAGTACGCTTTCATTCAATTTCAGAAAAAGAATATCTAAAAATGAATGCGCATGGCAAGTACTAGAAAGGCCTTTTTACAAGTTTTGGAGACTGGTGTATACGCAAGTGTACAAGATCGCGGACGCCATGGTTTCATGCATTGGGGCATACCTCATTCTGGTTTTATGGACAAAGCACTGGCGGCACTTGCCAATGAGTTGGTCGGTAATTCAGAAGACTTATCATGCATCGAATTTTATAAAAACAATCTTTCAATAAGATTTTCAAATACCGCACACATTGCAATTGCAGGAATCCAAATAAGTTTTTCCATTGATGGTGAAATCTATACTGGTACTCAGCGCGTACAAATACCCAAGGGAGGAGTTCTGAAAATTTTGTCCCTACCACACCACAATTGGGCATATCTCGCCATACTTGGAGGTTTCAACAGTGAACAAATACTGGGCAGTCGGTCCATGATGAAAGGAGTCACTACTTTGGACCGTCTGTATAAAGGAATGACCATACCATTCACCCATTCAAATGGAGCTATGTCTGGGTTGACTGTAAAACTGGGGAAGGAAAAGGAGCAAGACATCAACATCATGCCTGGACCTGAATTTAAATTGTTGCCCAAACCAATTCAAAACAAGGTTTTTAATAAGCCTTTGATGATCTCTCCTCAAAGCAACAGACAAGCCTATATTTTGGATGGTTTTGACCAGGAAATACCAAATGCTCAAATAAAATCTGGCTATACACCAGCAGGAACTATTCAAATTACGCCAGCGGGTAAGCTTTTTGTGCTTATGAAAGATGGACAAACTACTGGAGGTTATTTCAGGATAGGCTTTTTGGATAAGGAAGACCTTGGACAATTGGCTCAGATACCTTTCGGTGAAAAGGTACAGTTCAATATCAACCTAAAATAACCCTATAAGTCAAATTTTATACCCTGTGCAAGCGGCAATTCTTCTCCATAATTGATGGTATTGGTTTGTCGACGCATATAAGCCTTCCAAGCATCTGAGCCCGATTCACGGCCACCACCAGTTTCTTTTTCCCCCCCAAAAGCACCTCCAATTTCTGCACCTGATGTTCCAATATTTACATTTGCAATTCCGCAATCACTACCGGCAACACTCAAAAACAATTCTGCTTCTCTCAAATTATTGGTCATAATGGCCGATGACAATCCCTGCGGCACATGATTTTGAATAGCAATGGCATTTTTAACATCCCCACTGTATTTAAGGATGTAAAGTATTGGAGCAAAGGTTTCCGTTTGAACTATTGACATTTCATTGCTGGCCTCCAAAATACACGGTCTCACATAACAACCACTTTCATAACCTGAGCCAGATAACACTTCTGCGGCAACTAAAACCTTAGCACCTTGATTGGTTGCTTCTGCTACTGCATGTAAATATGACTGCACGGCCATTTCATCAATAACTGGGCCTACATGATTGGTAACTTCCAGCGGATTTCCTATTTTGAGTTGTCCATAAGCTTTACAAATTGCATTCACCACTACTTCATAAACAGATTCATGGATGATCAATCTGCGGGTTGAAGTACATCTTTGGCCTGCTGTGCCAACGGCGCCAAAAACAGCCCCTGGTACCACGACTTTCAGATCAGCAGTAGGAGTAATTATGATGGCATTGTTTCCTCCCAATTCCAAAATCGTTTTGCCCAATCGTGCGCCTACCACTTCACCAACTTTTTTACCCATCCTGGTACTTCCAGTTGCAGAAATCAGGGGAATTCTATGATCATTTGTCAACCACTCTCCAACACTTCGGTCTCCCGTAATGATGCAGCTGATGCCTTCTGGCAAATGATTGTTTTTGATGACTTCAGAAAAGAGCTGTTGACAAGCTACTGCACAAAGCGGTGATTTTTCACTGGCCTTCCAAATACAAACATTCCCACAAACGAGTGCAATCATTGCATTCCACGACCAAACAGCAACTGGAAAATTGAAAGCTGAAATAATGCCAATCAAACCTAGCGGATGCCACTGCTCATACATGCGGTGATTGGGTCTTTCTGAGTGCATCGTCAAACCATATAACTGCCTTGAAAGTCCTACAGCAAAGTCACAAATATCAATCATCTCCTGCACCTCTCCCAAACCTTCTTGCAAAGATTTGCCCATTTCATATGATACCAGATAACCCAAAGCTTCTTTGTTCTTGCGCAACAAATCACCGTATTGCCGGACTATTTCACCCCTTTTGGGAGCAGGCAATTTTCGCCATTCCATCCATGCTTCAGTTGCTTGAACAACCACTTCTTCATATTGAGATTTAGTAGTAGTGGTAACTGTGCCAATGCATTTACCATCTACGGGAGAATAAGAAGCAATGGTTGCATGACTATCTAGTCGTGTATTCCCAATCCAGGTTCCACAATTGAGATCAGATAAGTTTAATTGTTTGAATGCGTTCGACATAAGAGAGGCTTCCTTTAAACCAATATCAAGCCCTAATGGCTTTGTATAACATTTGGCATTTGGTGACAAAATGTAAATTTAGTACAATATGGCCACTGGTCAAAATAAAGTGATGAGACAAAGGATTTTGTCAAAGATCAATATATTCTAGATCCCTTTTTCTAAGGATTCTATCAACATTTCTAGACTTTTTTTGTCTTCAGGACCAAATTTATCGCTATTTTTTTCTGCTTTTTGGGCTTCCTTCAATGCTTCTTTTTTGTTCCCAGCTAAAACCAGTGTATTGCAATACATGGCTAGATTATCCAAGCTTTCTTGATGTTTATACAAGTCTTTGGCAATCTTATTGGCTTTATCTATAACGGTCACATCTTTGGGAAAAGCACCACACATCTCCGTGATGGTTGATCTTACCTTTACATCATCAGATTTTCCAATAGCTTTCAAATAGTTTTCAACCGCTGTGATGTAATTATCTGATTCATTAAAAGCTTTGAAATAACTCATTTGAGCTTGGGAGATAAAATCATCTTGTTCTTTTGTAAGGCCTATCTCCGCTTTTCTAACCGCCTCATCTAGGAGCATTTTCAACTCAAATTCGATGGCTTTATCAGTTGTTGCCAAACACGCCTTTTTGACTTTATTATTATAAGCCTCCTCACCAACTTTGGCGATGATGATCGCTTTTTCTTTTATCATTGTTTCAAATAACTTGCTATCGGCATCAGTGGCAGCTTCAAACAAAAACATGGCCTTTTGTTCAGCAGTAAGCGTTGGTTCAGAAGCTAAATAACTATTTGATACTTTGAGGGAAGATGCTCCAGACCTATTCAATGCTTTTATGTATTTGATCATGAATTCATAAGTTCGGTCTCCTTTCTCATAAATAGCTGTCATTTCTTCGATATTGTCGCCTTTTGCAAGTGCTTCATTGGCCAAGGCAAGTAAACCGTCAATTCGTTGCATACCCACGGCTCTTTGTACAAGTTTACCATTGCCGTCAATGAAAAATAATGTAGGATAGGCTCTTACCGGAAAGTCATTGCCAAATGCTCTGCCATCTGGTTCTTCCATGTCAATCTTGAGGTTGATGAAATTTGCATTGAAAAAATCTCCAGCAGCTTTTTGAGTGAATGTTTGAGCGGCCATGGTTTTGCAAGGCCCACACCATTTTGCATAAGCATCCACAAAAATCAACTTATTTTCTGATTTTGCTTTTGCCAATGCTTCTTTCCAAGTAAGCTCGGAAAACTCAATTCCTTGCCCAAATCCAGCAAAGGAAATTAAAAGAAGCAGTAAACTTGTTATTTTAGCCATGACTCTTTGTATTTTAAAATAATCTGGAACTCTAATCTGCTGTAACATATTAGCAAAATCATTCCAAAATTATAAAATTTGGCCGATACAATGATGGATTAACAAATTTATAACGGAGGTTTATCCATATGGAGGTCTTATTATCATCATTTCACTTGCTTAATAGCTAAATTTCTTGACTCTCCTTTAAAACTGTACGGTGATTTGCATACTATCAACTTGTCCATTACAATTTTCAATAAAGCACGTAATTCCTATACCCCCATTCGTAAAAGTCCTTCCTTGGGGGCATCTGATAAATTCGCTGATGTCATCATAAGAGATTCTTTGGGACTTCATACAGCAAGTAGTCAAGTCCAAACATTGTGACTTCTTGGGCAATATACCATCCAAAATAATTGCTTGATTACCATTGTCTACACATGTATAACCAAATCCACCCGATAGCTTCAAGCACCTTATTCCCGAAATGGTGTCAGTTGCCGTTAAGTAAATGTTGGTGGTAACTGAGTCTGCAGCACTAGAATTGATCAAGGTTATCCCTTCGGGAACAATACTGATGGAACTGGTTACTGTACCATTGCTGTGTTGAACTGATTGACTCATTTCCCATTGGGCTATGGGAGTCGAAGACCCTCCAATAGGTACGGTTACTAGTTTTTCGTCAGCGCAATTATTGCATTTTTTACATGAGGTGTGTACCAAGATGAAAAGACTAAACACTACATTCAGATAAACGATTTGACTTGTTTTCATTGCTGGTTTTTTTGGTGATAAAAATTAGAGATGGACAAATGCAGTCTCTAAAAACAAATATAATAAACTATTGATTGTCAGTCAATAAGAAAATGATCTCCCAAAAAACTTTAACACTAGAAAATTGACTTAATGCATGGTCGCCAGAATGTCAATGGCTTCATCCAGTTCTTCAATGGTGTTGAAATAGTGAGGCGAAAGTCGGATCGCCCAGTCCACACCTTTTTGCGCAAAATCCAGAAAGGCCATAGATTTGCGAGCTATACTATAATAAATTTGATGTTCATCCAATTGAGAAGTAACTTTTTCTAATTGAAAATTGGGGTGATAAAGGGTTATGATGTTACTCAGGTTACTTCCATGATCCATCAATAAAATTTCAGTTTTACTCTTTATTCCATTTCTCAAATGATTGCCCAATGTGGTATTGTAGGCTTCAATATTTTTGATCCCTACCCCATTGAGATATTTTAATGCAGCACCAAAACCCAATAAATTACTGTAAGAGCGCTCAAAAGTTTCAAATTTTTTAGCTGTGTTTCCGTATTCAAATTCATCTGCGCTTTGCCAAATGGTCGTATCTCCATCAGCAGAAATGGGTACCAAATTCATAGTCAGTGCGCGATCACTGACGTAAAGAAAGCCAGTACCTCGCGGTCCTCTGAGAAATTTTCGCCCGGTACAGCTCAAAAAATCACAACCTATGGCTTTGACATCCACCTCCAGTTGTCCAACAGATTGACATCCATCTACCAAATAAAGAACTTCAAATTCATTGCACAATTTTCCAATGGCAATTACATCCTGCACAACGCCAGAACTGGTAGGCACGTGTGTAACTGCCACCATTTTGGGATGCAACTCTGTAAACTGTTTTCGTACGGCTTCCAAATCAAAAGATCCGTCCACGTCCTTTTTCAAAAACGCCAGCGAAATATTATGTTTTCTGCGCAATTGATCAAAAACAATAAAGTTGGAAATATAGTCCAATTCTGAAGTAAGAATGACATCTCCCATTTCAAAGCGCATGGTACTTATGACCCGATAATAGGCCACTGTTGCACTTTCACAAAAAGCAACCTGATGAGGTTCACAACCCAAAAGTTTTGCAGCTTCCACATAAGCCTCTGCCGCTTCTGAAGCATATTTAGCCATCGTTTTATATCCCCCAAACAAAGCTTCTTCCTGCAAATAATTTATTTGCCGATCTACTACTTCTCTGACAGGAAGAGAAGACCCAGCGCTGTTGAAAAAAAGTTTATCACTGCATCCCGGCGTATCTTTTCTGATCTTTGCTATGTCCTGACTGCTCAACATGATTATTTTTTTTCTGCGATGATGATGTATTGATATTCCAAGGTGACGTTGTCTTCATCTACCTCATTAAATCCAGCTTCATGGAGATCTTGTACGATTTTATCCTCCGCAATCCTTTCTGAAATGGGAGGAGCATCAATCGGTAAATTTTTGGTTTTGAAATCGACAATCATGAGTTTTCCACCTTGGGGCAACAGGTCATAAATCTTTTTTAAATAAGCCTGCCTATTGGTAATGTAGGTTATGGTATTCACAATGACCACGATGTCAACCTCGTATTTTTTCAGAGCGGGATCTTGAGGTTTTACCAACCTTGTCTCAATTTTGGAATTTATCTCACCCGGCATGTTCATTTTCTGGAGATTGATCAAGTCAATCATATCCTTGTCTATGTCGATGGCGATGACTTTTGCTGCTTTCATTGCAATCCTGAAACTAAAAAAACCAGAACCAGCACCAATGTCTGCAACTACTTTCTCTGATAAATCTCCCAACTTATCAATGATGGCACTTGGTTTTTGCCAAGAAGATCTGCCAGCATTCATATTTGGATCGAATTTGGCCGGCGTACCTGCACTGAAGCCATCTATATTTTCTTCCTTGCAAGTCCATAGACAACAAATCAATAACAAACAGCCAAACAAACGCATTGCTGAAGTAGGTGGTAAAAATGATCTCAAACGTTTTGTCATGGCATAAAGATAATGCTATGCAAATATTTTTTACCGCAAAACTGGCAATTTGCTTAAATGTTAGGGTCAACCGAATTTAAAGATAGCGGGAGGCTCGAAGAAAAGGTTCATTTTATTATGGCTCAAGTTCATAAAGATTCAAGAAATGTAAGCTTCTGTAATTGAGGCACACTGCCAAATAGTTCCTTTAGAAATAAAATTGGGAAACAAATATTGACAATTTATTATCTTTCCAATTCAAATCTTAAAAATGGACACAAAAGGCAGGTTGATCTCAGTAGATGTCTTTAGAGGACTCACTATTTGTTTTATGATTATGGTCAATACTCCCGGGTCTTGGGAATATGTCTATGCACCAATGAGACATGCAGAATGGCACGGATGGACTCCAACTGATATGGTTTTTCCATTCTTCCTCACCACAGTAGGAATTTCAATGGCTTTATCTATGTCAAATAGACAAGGTAATCAATCTCAAATGTTGATGAAAGTCTTTAAAAGAGCGGCAGCCATTTTTCTAGTAGGATTACTGCTCAATTGGTTTCCTTTTTATACCAAAAACATTGCTGATTTACGGATCTGGGGAGTTTTGCAAAGAATTGCTGCTTCCTATTTTATTGCGGGTGTAGTAGTTATTTACCTCAAGGAATGGAATAAGCTGCTGATTTATGCAGTTGGCGCTTTACTGGCTTACTGGGCTCTATTGTACTTTGGTGGTGATTACAGCTTAGAGGGCAATTTCAATAACATCGTGGATAGAGCCATGCTTGCAGACAGTCATATTTATAAAGGATTTGGCATTCCATTTGATCCGGAAGGAATTCTTGGAGCTTTGTCAGGCTCAGCACATGTGATTATTGGATACCTATTTTCAAAGAAATTATTGTCAAAACCAATTGATTATGCATATTCCATTAAATATGCCCTGATTGCTGGTGCGGGTTTGGTAACCTTAGCATACATTTGGAACATAGCTTTTCCCATTAACAAGCCTCTTTGGACAAGTTCTTATGTGTGTTTAGCTTGTGGCCTTGCTTTCATATTTTATGCGCTATTATTATACATCATTGATGTAAAGGGTTTTACAAAATGGGCGTATCCTTTCCGTGTATTTGGACTCAACCCACTTGCGTCCTATGCACTTTCAGGCATCATGGTCAGGGTATTGAGCATGTTTGTAAAAATTGGCGATAAAAACGCGATGGGATTCTTATATGGAGATGTCTTTAAACCCATATTTGGGCCACTAAATGGTTCATTAGTATTTGCCATTTTCTTTACCTTTCTCATCTGGATTTTTGCATTTATCCTATACAGGAAAAACATTGTAGTCAAATTGTAGGTTTATTTCAGTAATGCAAGTGGTAAACATCAATCGATCTTTTTTAAACCAAGAGATTATTGTATTTTTGGAAATAAGCAAATCCTAACCTTTATTGGAAATTACAGAAATTCTAGACCAAGAGATCATCAGCCTTGGAAAATTTGCACTCACATTTGGTGATGTAATGATGGCCCTAATCATCGTTCTCCTCACTCGAATGGCCGAATGGGTAGTAAACGGTATGGTATTGAAGCGCTATTTCAGGCGCAAAGAGGTTGATCAGGGCAGGAGTTTTGCCATTACTCAAATAGTCAAGTATCTCATTTATTTTATAGGAATTATTTTATTGATCCAAGCTCTCGCTGGTTCAGTTTCCTTTATTGCATTGGGTTCGGCAGGATTATTTGTGGGTTTGGGGCTTGGATTGCAACAAACTTTTACCGATTTTATATCGGGAATTATTTTGCTTGTTGACCGAAGTGCTGAAGTAGGAGACATCATAGTTATTGATGAATCTGTGGGACAAGTAAAAAAAATTGGCTTGCGCACTTCTGAAATTTATACAAGAGACCGGGTAACTGTTATCGTTCCAAATTCCAAATTGATTTCCAATAATTTTACCAATTGGAGCCACAACAGCGAGCCCGCCAGGTTTAATGTGGATGTTGGCGTAGCTTATAGCAGTGACATAAAATTGGTGGAAGAAGTTCTATTGAATTGCGTCACCAAACAAAAAGAAATATTACCTAGTCCTGAACCCACGGTGCAACTCATTAATTTTGGCGAATCTTCTCTTGATTTTAAAGTCTTCTATTTTTCAATGGAATTCTTTTTTGCAGAGAAAGTGAAAAGCAATTTAAGAAAAGAAATTTTCCATCAATTGACTGCTGCAAAAATCGCCATTCCATTTCCGCAACGTGATCTTTGGATTAAACAAGTAAATTTACCTGCGGCAGAGGATGAATGATCAACCACTAAAAATTGCATTTGACGCCAAACGTTTGTTTTCCAATTACACAGGTTTAGGCAATTATTCCCGGACGCTTGTACGTAATCTGGTCAAGTTTTTTCCACAACATGAGTACCACTTATTCGCTCCCGTCATTGTAAAAAATACGGAAACAGCATTTTTCTTCGAGCAAAAGAACATCCATATTCATAGTCCTGGCAAAACAAATAAATTTTTGTGGCGGACATTTATGCAAAGTGCGCTCATCAACAAAATAAACCCAGATATCTACCATGGATTGAGTCATGAAATTCCTTTCGGACTAGATGCCAAGATAGTCAAAGTCGTCACGTTTCATGACCTGATTTGGGAGCTATATCCACAACAATTCGGTTGGTTTGATCGCAAAAGTTATCACTTCAGGTACCAATCATCTGCTAGACGAGCGGATCACTTGTTGGCCATCAGCAATAACACCAAAGAAGACCTCATCAATTTGTACCAAATTCCATCTCATAAAATTTCCGTTATTTATCAGAGTTGCGGCAGTTATTTTCAAACTCCTACATTCTATCAAGGTCCTAAAAAACACTTTTTATACGTGGGAAGCATCATCCCTCGCAAAGGATTGGACAAAATCATCATGGCATATGCTTTACTACCAGATGGTGAAAAAAGAGGAGTCAAAATAGTGGGAAGTGGGAAAGGTGTTTATTTTGATAAGTGTAAATCTTTGATCGAATATTATCATCTGGAAAATCATTTTACATTTTTGGGTGGTTTGGCCAATAATGACTTGGCTACCTTGTATGATGAATCAATAGCTTTGGTATTTCCTTCTATCTATGAAGGTTTTGGAATCCCGGTCATAGAAGCAATTCATAGAGGATGTAGTGTCATTACATCCAATAAATCTTCCTTACCTGAAGCAGCCGTAGCAATTTCTACATTAGTTGATCCAGAAGACATCCACGATATTACACGTGCCATGCGCTTATCCATTTTACATGCAAATGTTCCAGCCAAGGAAGAAATTGACCAAGCTTTATTGCCTTTTTCTGATGAAGTAACGGCATCTAAATTGATGAAACTTTACTTAGATTTGGGAGCTCGAAAATTATAAAGACAAACCATTTGACCATTATCAAAAGGAAATTCTGAGCTTCATTGACCTAGCCTTTGACCATCATAGCTCCAATGCACAAAAAAAGTTTACTTTTGAACAAAATTTATAGAAACCAAAATTATGGATTGGATCAATTGCATTTCTCCTCAGAGGTCCGGAAAATATAAATCTACTAGCTCTTCGAGGTCTGAATATCAACGTGACTATGACAGACTCATTTTTTCTTCTGCTTTCAGGAGACTTCAAAATAAAACCCAGGTTTATGCATTGCCCGGCAATGTATTTGTCCACAACCGCTTGACTCATAGTCTCGAAGTTTCATCAGTCGGTAGATCTATCGGTACTTTGGTAGGCGAACATTTGGTCAATGAACCAAGTATTCTAAGAAATGCGGCAGCTTCAGAGTTTTATAAGTATGAATTACCCTATGTAATTTCTGCGGCTTGTTTAGCTCATGATGTTGGCAATCCTCCATTTGGGCATTCTGGTGAAAAGGCAATCTCCTATTTTTTTGAAAAGAATGAAAGTTCCTTGAAACACCTTTTTAGTGCAAGCGAATGGAAAGACCTGTGCAACTTTGAAGGAAATGCAAATGCACTCCATATACTTACAACAAATTATACGGGTAAAGTTACAGGCGGCCAAAGTCTTACCTTCACCACACTAGCTTCCATTCTCAAATATCCTTGTGAAGCGATGGCTATGTCCAAAGCTCAAAAACATACCAAAAAATATGGCTTTTTTCAATGCGATCGCCAACAGTTCCTCGAAATTGCAAAGGCTACTAACATGGTTGAGGATCATTCTATAGGCGGAGGATTGACTTGTTATAAAAGACATCCTTTTGTCTATCTGGTTGAAGCTGCTGATGACATTTGTTATCGAGTGATTGACATGGAGGATGCCCATAGAATTGGTATTCTTACAAACGAACACGTCGTGGATTGTTTTTGCAGCATCATCAAGGATCTCAACAGACCGGAAGTAAAGATCAGTAAAATAAATACCCGCCTTGCGCAATTGGAGGATAAAAATGAACGGGTAGCTTACTTGAGAGCAAAACTCATCAATGCGCTCATACTGGAATGCGTGGATGTTTTCATTGCTAACAAAGACAGCATCATTGCTGGTACATGGAATGATACGTTGGTAGACAATATCGAAAACCGATCTATCGAGCTGAAAAAGGCAAATGATATTTCAATTAAGATGATTTACAATCACCGCTCAGTCATAGAAGTAGAATTGGCAGCTTTTAATGTTTTATCTGAACTGTTGGAGCTATTTATCATGCCAAAACTAAAAACCAAACACAACCATATTGAGGAAAAAACGATGATGCTTATTCCCCCACAGTTTATACCAGAAAATAAAAATGCTAGTCATTATGATCAAGTGATCAGAATCGTGGATTTTATTGCCGGAATGACTGATGGATTTGCCACCGAATTGTATCGAAAATCAAAGGGCATTGAAATTGCAGCCCACAGATAAAATGCTGATTTAAAATTACATCTGACTTACTGTACCGCCAGAATGGTCTTCATTAGTCCTTACAATTTCTGGCTTCACGGCATATTTTATAGTGCTACCTGAACTGGTATTGGCTACTAATTCGTGAATAGTATTGACACTTACCCTTGATGCTGAAGAAGCACTTACAATACTATTAGTACTGATCAACTCGCCACAGTTTACCACAGAAGCGGCTTTTGCGTCAATGATTAATTTATCAGTTTTACCACTTACGGTACATTTTGATTTGGAAGAAGCATCTATTGCAATAACTGCTGCATTGCATGAAACAACAATTGATGCATTATAGCCAGAAACAAGATCGAGTTGGTCTGTTTCAAAAATTGTATTTCCAGTTATCCTTGCCCCTGCTTTAGCTGATATTTCACGAAGTGCGTGATGGTAAACCACAACATTTGCTTTGGCGTTGCTCCTTCCTGTTTTGTTATTGTTGGGAATCAAAACTTTGAGTGTGGTACCGTTGGATTCAATGCGTACGTCTTCTTTATTCCCACTGACCATTTCCAAGGTAAATCCAGAAGGTCCTTCTGCTTTCATCAAGGTAACAGTAATCTCCCCTGAAGCTGAAATTCCTGTAAAATCAATGTACTTTATGTCTTCTTGGGAGAAAACAGTAGTTGAGACAAATAACATAAATAAGGCCAACTTGTACATTATATTGATTTTGTTTAACCCTACAAAGATAACACCATTAAAGTCGGTATTTACTAGTGGATTCCCATGAAAAAACAGCAATTATTTGCCCAAATCATAACATTGGCTATTTATTTAGCCAAGAAAGAATATGTTTTTGATCCGCGTAAACCTTGTAATTGTAAGTAGTAAACACCAGGCGTAAGTGTTTCTAATATGTCGACATTTGCGCTAAAACCTTGTTTGTTTCCCATTTGATGTGCAATGGACTGACCATTGATATTGACTAAATTGGTTTTAATAATATTAGACACATCGTCACCTGACTCAAGAAATAATTGGTTCTGAGCTCCGTTTAGCGTCAATTTTACTTCATCAATTAATGAAACATCGTAAGTAGAAGTCACCATAGCTTCACTCACGTTTTTGACGTCGGCATTAAAAAATCTGGTTGCACCCTCTGCATCTTTTGACCAAAGGATAGCTGCAATTCTATAATTAGCAGCATTTTCTGTAGGACTCAAGCCAAGATCAACATTCTTCCATTCCAAATTTTCCAATCTTCCATTTGCAATTGGAGCCTTAAAAACCGTTTTACCTAACATTTCAGGTATCAAACTTTTTGTCAATACTCCACTGTGTACCGCATCAAATCCTACTGACTGCTGATAAGCTACCAGACTGTCATTGATCAAATAAATGCCCAAATTATATTCATTGGCTTGGAGATCAATGAAAGATTTTACTCCAGCTTTGATGTTATAAGTATTGTCTGAGTTCTGTTCAAGATTTAAGGAAACACCTATATAAGCTTCACTAAAAAGGGGAGACATCACTAAGTCTTCCACAAAAGTTTGGATCTCTTTATAATTGTCAACATCCACCAATAAGTCTGCATCATCCAACCAAAAAATTGGCTGACCAAACCCACCAAAAATTTCATCAACGGCTATGGTTGCATCATTTTTGAGATTGCCAGAATAATGGATGGCCCAAATCAATGCATTTTCTTCTTTGAGATTTTTCTCCAGATTTTTGAATAACTCCCAACCATACTCACCACATTTTGGACACCAATCTGCTGTCCTTTTTGTAATAAGCTGAAATTGTCTATTAGTAACCTCTTGGCCTGAAAGGTAAAGGGTTGAAAATATGAGTAGGGTAAAAATAATTTGCTTCATCGTTCAATGCTGATTTTGTGATTAATGTCAGAATATTTCATATAGATCTCAGAGCAATGGCAAAGATAGGGCATTCCATACCAATAAATCAAGTAATACACCAAATTTTATCTTATATATGCAAAAATATAATAATATATTTGTGCCTTAATTAGAGATGATAAGGCCTGGATATTCAGGGTTTGAAAATTCATCAACAATCATCAGATGGGGTTTATTCACCCACAGCTTTTCTCTATAGGTAAAAGGTATAAAAGTTCTGTACATGATCAAAGTGTCAAGTCTAGGGATATTCCCAATGTGCGCAACAAAACTTGCAGTATCCAATTTAGAATTGAAACTAATATCTAGCGTTTTTAAATTTCGAAGCTGACCCAAACTTTTGGGCAAAACTGTTAAATCTGATGCGGTTATTGACAATTTCCTCAAGTTATTCAATTTACCAATTTCTTCTGGGATAGATGAAAGATTTACTGGTTCATTTGGAACAAGTGTATTTGGTGGATACTTTTTGAAAGTTTTGCTGCCTATGAATATTTGAATACATGCCTCATTTTTTAGCAAGGCTTCTGGAAATTTAGAGATTGACTGTCCTCTTAAGTCTACGATTTCTTGAGATAGTTTTTCTTCTGCGACTTCTGGGCTTTGCTTACAAGATGTGGATATCGTGATCCACAAAAACATCATGTATATATTTATAATCTTCATGTTACAAAGTTATGATTTTAACGGTAGTTAGATAGAAAATTAAGCTGTAATCTCGCCAGAAACCTCAGCTTGAATTCAACGGATCCCTGCTTTTGTAATTGATTAAATTAATTTCGGCTTCACCACTTTGCCTTCTGTCACATTAGTTACCAATGATCTCATGGATTAAGAGCAAATTTGCACCATGAATAAATCAAATTTTATATTGGATAACGGCATGGCAATATTGCTATCT
The DNA here is from genome assembly GCA_016715105.1 of Saprospiraceae bacterium. Classification (GTDB taxonomy): domain Bacteria; phylum Bacteroidota; class Bacteroidia; order Chitinophagales; family Saprospiraceae; genus JADKBO01. The sequence continues at coordinate 66,070 of JADKBO010000002.1, forward strand.
ATCTTGACACTGGGCCTAGCACCGTTTGCTCCCGAGCCACACATTTTTGGCAAGGTCAAATGGATACTTGGTGGTGGAGAAGGTATGCAATTGATGGATTATTTGGACTTACTCATGCACGGCTTGCCTTGGGTATTTGGCATCATTTATCTATACCAACGGTTTGTAAAATAGCGCCACCTCACGCTCGTCTTTCCTTTTTATCATTTTACCCTTCGTCGAACATTACTCTGTTTTGGACGTTTTTTTCCTTAGTTTGGCTTGACCTGGTGCATAATTATTATTTATTTTGCGTTCAATTTGTAGTGTTGAAAACTACACTTTTTTAAGGAATTTTTGACATTATGAATGGAACAATAAAAGTCAATTGCTCATTTATAGGATTAATTGACTTTCATTAAAAGCACAGTAAAATAATTTTCAAAAAATTAAAAAAGAAAGATAATGAAATTACATCACATCATTTTTTTCCTTGGCCTTTTAGCAATAGGATACTATTTTGGTGAGAAGTATTTACCAAAAACAACAGAAGAAACGCTTGCTGCACCCATCAATGAAACTGAGTTGGCCAAACCTGTTGCATACACAGGAAACATAGCGCCTGTCACTCAAATTTTTGATACAGAAAGAGCAACCATTGCATTATTTGAAAAATCAGCACCTTCTGTTGTTTATATTACTACCAAAGTAGTACAAACCAATTACTTTACTAGAAATGTCGAAGAGATACCTCGAGGTACTGGATCAGGTTTTATCTGGGACAATGATGGGCATGTGGTAACGAATGCCCATGTGATTGCTCAATCCAATAAGGCATATGTCACTCTTGCTGATGGTAGTAACTGGGAAGCAGAAGTAATTGGTAAAGAAGATAGTAAAGACTTGGCGGTGCTAAAAATTAAAGCTCCTGCAGCAAAACTAAATCCATTGCCAGTGGGTACTTCTGGAGATCTCAAAGTTGGTCAATTTGCCATGGCCATCGGTAATCCGTTTGGACTAGACCAGACTTTGACAACTGGCGTTGTAAGTGCATTAGGAAGAGAGATAAAATCTTTGACTGGTAGACCTATCAGAAATGTTGTGCAAACTGATGCAGCCATCAATCCTGGTAATTCTGGTGGACCTTTGTTGGATAGTAGCGGTAGATTGATAGGTGTTAATACACAAATTTATAGCCCTTCTGGGACCTCGGCGGGCATAGGTTTTGCTATTCCAGTAGATGAAGTAAATTGGGTGGTCCCTGAGTTGATCAAATATGGCAAGGTCAAAAGGCCAACCATTGGCGTTGCGCTTGTCTCACCAAGTGACTTATTGAGGATGGGCATTCAAAATATAGATGGTGCGTTGGTCGCTGAAGTCGTAGAAAATGGGCCAGCAGAGATTTCTGGCCTTAAAGGTTTTGAAAGAACCAGTAATGGAGACGTGGAAATGGGTGACATCATCATCGGTGTTGGTCAAGAAAAAGTAGGAAATTACGATGATTTGGTGCTAGCGCTTGAAAAATATAGAGTTGGAGACAAAGTAAAGGTCATCTTTTTAAGAAATAAAGACAAGAAGGAAACTGTAGTTACACTTGGAGAACTCATGTAGTTATACATTTGTTGATATATCATAGAGAATACGGATTGACCAACTTGGTTATGTAGAAAATGGTCAATTCAATTTCCTATTGGTACTTATTTAATCATACAAATTATAAACATGAATTTCACAGATTTAATCAACTCAGAAACCCCGCTCCTTATTGATTTCTATGCTGACTGGTGTGGACCTTGTAAAGTTTTGAGTCCCATCATTCAAGAAGTAAAGAATGACTTGGGGGAAAAAATAAAAGTGGTAAAAATTGACGTGGATGCCAACCAAGCCCTTTCACAAAAACTGCAGGTAATGAGTATTCCTACCATCATGGTATATAAAAAAGGTGAACTGTTATGGCGTGCCTCAGGTGTACAAACCAAACAAGCTTTGATTTCAAAATTAAATGAGTTTGCTACAAACAATTGATTATGGAAATGGACCTCGCAAGCTTAAGAGTAAACTATGCACAGACTAGTTTGGACATCACAGATGTAGACCCCAATCCTTTTCAACAGTTTTCAAAATGGTTTACAGAAGCAACTCAAAGTAAAGTCAAAGAACCAAATGCAATGGTATTGTCAACTTGTGGAAAAGACAATTTTCCAGAAAGCCGTACAGTTTTGCTAAAAGGCTTTGATGAAAATGGGTTTACGTTTTATACTAATTATGATAGTGACAAAGGCAAACAACTTGCCGAAAACAATCAGTGCACATTATTGTTTCTATGGTTGGATTTAGAAAGGCAGGTGCGGATAAAAGGTACTGCAAGTAAAGTGAACCGTTCTGAGAGTGAAGAATATTTTCATTCTAGACCAAGAGAAAGCCAAATCGGAGCATGGACCTCACCACAAAGTAAGGAAATCCCGTCGAGGCAATATTTGGAGACAAAATATACAACTGAAGTAGAAAAATTTGCTGACCAAGTGATATCTCTTCCAGATTTTGGGGAGGTTACCAAATAAACCCAATTGAGTTTGAGTTTTGGCAAGGCAGACCTAGTAGATTACATGACAGAATCTCTTACAAAAGAACAGAGGATAATTGGAATATTGTGCGACTCGCACCGTAAAATCCTTATCTTGGAGCAAATATGGATAGCGATATAAATGATTTTTAAATTAACGGAAGAACAACAGGCGATACAGGAAGCTGCCCGTGACTTTGCTAATACAGTTTTGTTACCAGGCGTTATAGAGCGAGATCGTTCTATGATTTATCCACAAGACCAAGTCAAACAAATGTCTGCAATGGGTTTTATGGGTATGATGGTTGACCCTGAGTTTGGTGGTTTGGGCATGGATACCTTATCATATGCCATTGTTATTGAAGAATTAGCAAAAATTGATGCTTCAGCCGCCATCATTATGTCAGTCAATAATTCACTTGTTGCATGGGGCATCAATGAATATGGCAGTCAACTTCAAAAAGAAAAGTACCTTACTAAAATAAGTTCTGGTGAATGGATGGGTTGTTTTTGCTTGTCAGAACCAGAAGCTGGTAGCGACGCAACCTCACAAAAAACCATAGCAGAAGACAAAGGAGATCATTATTTGATCAATGGTACCAAAAACTGGATTTCCAATGGTTCCACTGCAAAGTTACATTTGGTCATTGCCCAGACGCATCCCGAACTCAAACATAAAGGCATCAACGCGATACTCGTTGAAGCAGACACGCCAGGTGTGCAGATCGGTGCTAAAGAAGACAAGATGGGTATCCGCTCATCAGATACTACCTCCATCATGTACAATGATGTAGTCGTTCCAAAAGAAAATAGAATTGGTCCTGAAGGTTTTGGTTTTAAGCTGGCTATGAAAACGTTGGACGGAGGACGTATAGGAGTTGCTGCCCAAGCTGTTGGCATTGCCGCCGGTGCTTTGCAATTATCGCTTAAATATGCCAAAGAAAGAAAAACCTTTGGAGTGCCGATTGCCGACCACCAAGCCATTGCTTTTAAACTAGCAGATATGGCGACAGAAGTGGAATGCGCCAGACAATTACTTTATCATGCAGCTTATTTGAAGGACAAAGGAAAAGAATATGGTAAAGCTGCAGCCATGGCAAAGGTTTTTGCCTCTGAGGTAGCAATGAAACATACAACTGAAGCAGTGCAAATCCATGGTGGATATGGTTATGTCAAAGAATACCACGTCGAGCGGCTGATGCGCGATGCAAAAATCACACAAATTTATGAAGGCACTTCTGAAATACAACGTTTGGTTATTTCAAGGTCAATCTTGCAGGGTAACGTATATGAACCTATATTTGTAAATAATGGGTAGATCATTCACTATTGCAGTTATTCAGGGCATACCACTCAAGGTACATTGGTCATTTAGCCTTTTGATCCTTTTTGTCATTTACACTGGTTTCGCTGACGGACTTAATTTGCAAAGATCGCTTGTTTTTGCAGCTTACATTTTGGTCCTATTTACTTGTGTGGTGTTGCACGAATATGGACATGCGCTCGCTGCGAAAAGATACAAAGTCAACACCAAAGACATCATTTTGAGTCCCATTGGTGGTATTGCCAGGTTGGAAAAGCTTCCTGAAAAACCTATAGAGGAATTTGTCATTGCTATTGCTGGACCATTGGTAAATGTGGTCATTGCCATCATCCTTTCGGCCATCATTTTGACAACTTCAGATTTCACCCTATTCCCGAAAGTGGAAGATATTACGCAAGTAAATACGTTTAGCGATTTCGGCAGATACATCGTGATTCTCAATATTGTACTTTTTATTTTTAATTTAATTCCTGCGTTTCCAATGGATGGTGGTCGAATACTGAGAGCTCTTTTGGCAATGAGGATAGGCAGAAGAAGAGCTACCAATATTGCTAGTGTTATTGGGAGAATTCTGGCAGTGGGTTTCATTGGCTTTGCTATATATACCGATCAAATTACGCTTGCTTTGATCGGAGTGTTTATTTTTACTTCTGCCGGCGCTGAAGCAAAATACACCAATACCTATGCCATTTTAGAAGAGTTAGCTGCAATTGATGTCATGAAAACTCAATTTACTAAGCTGCATTTATCTGATATTTTTGCAATGCCAATTGATTTAAGACGACGAAATATAGAATCCAATTTTTTAATATTTGATTCCTTGGGTTATATCAGCGGAAGTCTTCCAGAGGCCTATGTAGCAGAAGCCGAAAAGAGAAAGTTGGAAGACCAGCCAGTAACTTCCATGATGTCACCCAAAATAGAATACGTTTCGCCAAACTCCTCTGTGAAAGATATTTTTGAAATTATGAATACCAAAGGTCTTGGCATTGTGGCAGTTGGAGACATCAATAAATTACTTGGTGTGATCGATCGGAACACCATAAGAAACCTACTGGCTTCCTAAAAGGCAGGTGTATGCAAGAAAAATTTGTCTTACTTGGAAATCAACAAGGAGTACCGCTTCTGCTTTATCACGCAAATGCCTATATGCCAGAATTGTATATTCCATTTCTTAGACATTTGTCTGATTATAAAGTAATAGCACTCAGGCAGCGCCCACTTTGGGATAAGAGTGTTCAAAAAATTAAAGATTGGGATATTTTCACGCAAGATCTCATCAAATTTTGTGATGAAAATAACATAGCTCAAATAGATGCCATTGGACATTCTTTGGGCGCGGTTGCTATTTGGAAAGCATTGTCTCTACGCCCCGAACTTTTTAATAAAGTGGTCCTGATAGATCCAGTTATTTTACCTGAGGAAACTGTGCGATGGGTGAGTTTATTACCCTACAAACTCAAGGAAAGAATAAGGCCAGTCATCAAAATCGCCTCTTTACGAAGAAATCAATGGGCCTCAAGAGAGGAAGCTAGAATACATCTTGGTAGTAAGGGCGTTTTCAAAAAAATGGATCCAGAAGTATTTGATCTTTTTATAAAGTTTGGTATTGTCCCTGGCGAAAATGGATTTACGTTGGCCTTTCCAAGGGAATGGGAAGCCATGATTTACGCTTCGCCAGAAAACACTTGGAAGTTTATGGCTAAAACCACCAAGCAAATCATGATCATCAAAGCTCAACATTCCAATGTGATCTCAAACGAAACTTGGGAAAAGGTAAAATCCAAAAATGCAAATAATTTATATGCCGAAATGAAAGATGTTGGCCATTTGATTCCTTTTGAAAAGCCAATGGAAATTGGCACAATGATTGCATCATTCTTAGACAGGAAAGGTTAACAAAAACATATTTTATAAAAAATATATAAAAAATATTTCCTCTGGAATTGTGTTGTTAATATTTTCAGTATATATTTGAACTTCATTATAATCATTTTAAACTAAATCTTGCCTATAGGTAATACATCTACACTATTTTTTTAAGGATTTTCACTTATTAATAATTAGCTGTTATGAATGTATTACAACTTACCGATCAAGCTCTGATCGAAAATTATCTTAAAGGCAACGACAAAGCTTTCGAAGTTTTACTTACCAGACACCGCGATAGAGTTTATACCTCTATTTATATGTTTGTGAAGGATCATGAACTGGCTGAAGATCTATTTCAAGATGTATTTATTAAGATTGTTGACACCATCAGAAGAGGTGGATACAATCATGAAGGTAAATTCATCCAGTGGGCTTTGAGGATTTCCTACAACCTTTGTGTAGACCATTTCAGGAGGTCTAAAAGAAGAACCAAGGTTTCACCAACTGAAACATTTGACATTCTGGAAGTTATAGAAACCCCAGAAGATAATATGGAAGATACCATTATCAAAAATCAATCTTATACAAAACTCAAAGAACTCATAGAAAATTTGCCTGCCGAGCAAAGGGAAGTGGTCATGCTGAGACATTATGCAGACATGAGTTTTAAAGAAATTTCAATGCTTACCAAAGTAAGTATCAACACAGCGTTGGGTAGAATGAGATATGCCTTGATCAACATCAGGAAAATGATGACAGAACAAGAGCACATCATGGCCGAAGTATTCTAAAATCAGATCACATTCAAACGCTATAGAGCTAAAATGATAATTCACCGGAAACACTCAGGCCAAATAGAGCATAATCGTATTTGGCCGGGTCTACCGGATCTAGCGTTCGGCAAAAAGCAGTAAGCTCTTCTACCAATTTCCAATCTCGCTGTTGCCGTTCAGCAAGACCATAATGTCGCACCACTCTATCTACATGCAAATCATAAGGGATCATCAAAGCAGATGTGGGAACATTTTTCCATAATCCAAAGTCCACTCCTTTATCATCTTGTCTCACCATCCACCTCATAAACATATTGAGGCGTTTGCAAGTACTACCTCTTTCTGGATTTGGCAAGTGTTTTTTTGTCCGATCCAATCCCTCAGAAAGGCTAAAAAATAACTTATGAAATCTGGTCAGCGCTTGTGCCATCTCAAAAGGTTGATCTCCCATCACAAAAACCTCCTCCAAACTTTGATGGCGAAGGTATATTTCTTTCAATGCGGCAATAAAGTATAAAGTATCGTCAGATAGAAAAGTACGATGTTTGAATGTTTCAAATGGGGCTAGATCTTTGGCTGAATGGTTTCTGATAAAATCGTGAGGAGCATTATCCATCAGCTCAAATAAAGACTTCGCCTTATTGATGATGGTTTTTCTTTGACCCCATGAAAGCACTGCAGTCCAAAACGCAGTAATTTCAATGTCTTGTTTTTTATTATAAGTATGTGGAATGGAAATAGGATCATCTGTGATAAATTCTGGACGATTGTAGCGCTCTACTTTATCGTCCAGAAATATCTTTATGTCTTGATGTGAAAATTGTCCTACTTTATTCAAGTTTGGTTTTGATCTCTACGATTTCGTATGCTTCAATGTAGTCACCTTCTCTGATATCATTGAAGTTTTTGATGGTGATACCACATTCCAAACCATTTCTGATCTCTTTTACATCTTCTTTAAATCGTTTTAAAGAACTGATTTCACCATGGGCTCTTTCTTTGGTAGGGAAAACCACAATACCATCTCTGATTACCCTGATGTGGCTCGATCTAAAGAACTTACCTTCAGTAACCAAACAACCTGCAATGGTTCCGATTTTACTAATCTTATAGGTTTCCCTTACTTCTGCCATACCCAGGATATTTTCCTGTTTAGTAGGCTCAAGCATTCCTTCCATTGCCATCTTCACTTCTTCTATGGCTTCATAAATGATGGAATAAGACCTTATTTGCACACCTTCTTTCTCTGCTAGGCTTCTAGCGTTTGGAGAAGGACGTACTTGGAATCCTATGATGATGGCATCTGATGCTGATGCAAGCAAGACATCTGATTCTACAATCTGACCAACGGCCTTGTGAATGACGTTTACTTGGATTTTCTCTACAGATAATTTGATCAATGAATCAGACAACGCTTCGATAGAACCATCCACGTCTCCTTTCACAATCAAGTTCAATTCTTTGAATGTACCCAAAGCCAATCGTCTTCCGATTTCGTCTAATGAAATACGTTTTGACGCTCTGTTGGCCTGTTCTCTTTCTATTTGTGCGCGTTTTACAGCGATCTGTCTTCCTTCTTGTTCTGTTTCGTAAACTTTAAATTTCTCACCTGCTTGTGGTGCTCCACTTAATCCCAAAACAAGTACTGGAGTTGAAGGCCCAGCAGTTTTTACTTTTTTGCCCTTTTCATTAAACATGGCTTTGACCTTACCTGAGTGAGAACCAGCTACGATAGGATCACCAATATGAAGGGTACCATTTTGTACCAAAATCTTGGTGACATAACCTCTTCCTTTATCAAGAGAAGCTTCAATCACCGTACCAATTGCTGGTTTATTGACATTGGCTTTCAATTCCAAAACGTCGGCTTCAAGCAATATTTTTCAGTAAGCAATTCAATATTAAGACCTGTTTTTGCAGAAATATCTTGAGATTGGATGGTACCTCCCCACTCTTCCACGAGCAAGTTCATTTCTGAAAGTGATTGTTTTATCCTCGTCGGGTTTGCTCCATCTTTGTCAATTTTATTGATCGCAAATATGATAGGAACACCTGCTGCTTGTGCGTGACTAATCGCTTCTTTTGTTTGTGGCATTACTTGATCATCTGCCGCAACAATGATGACTGCTATGTCGGTAACTTTAGCACCCCTAGCTCTCATCGCTGTAAAGGCTTCGTGACCTGGAGTATCCAAGAAGGTAATCTTCCTGTCATTAACCACCATTTCGTATGCACCAATGTGCTGAGTGATACCACCCGCTTCACCTTCGGCAACATTGGCACTTCTGATATAATCCAGTAGTGATGTTTTACCGTGGTCAACGTGGCCCATGACGGTTACAATTGGAGCGCGCTCAGTAAGATCTGATGGATCGTCTTCTACTATGATTTCATCATCATCAGCTTCGTCGGCATTGATAAATTTGACTTCAAAACCAAATTCATTAGAAACCAATTCTATCACTTCCGCATCCAATCTTTGGTTGATGGAAACGATTACACCCAAATTCATACAAGTGGTAATCACGTCTCCAACATTTACATCCATGATGTTGGCAAGCTCAGAAACCGAGACAAATTCTGTCAATTCCAATACAGAATCATCAACCAAGTTATCCAATTGGTCTTGTTTTTCCCTCTTGATTTCTCTGTTGTCTCTTCTTATTTTTTGACGTTTATTTTTGCCTCCCATATTGAGACGAGCCATAGTTGCCTTTAGCTTATCATCAATCTCCTTTTGAGAAACTTCCTTGACCTCATCTCTACCTGGTGTACCTGGTTTTTGACCTGGCCTTCTCTTGCTAGCATCTTGGTTGCTATTATTACCCGGAGCAGCGCCTTTGTTATTATTGTCCACAGTAACTGGACTGCTGACTTTTTTGCGTTTCCTCTTTCTCTTTTTAGCCTCAGCAGATTCTGCACTACTTGGCGTAGAACCAGTATTGGCTTTTTGCTCAGTGCCACCAGCTGCAGGTTTTTTTACATCTTTTGCTTTGGCAGCAGCATCAGCCGCAGCTTTTTTGTCATCTCTGCCTTTTTTACCAAAAGAACCAAATTTATTGGTATCGATTTTACCAAGAATCCTGAGTCCTTGTAGCTGTGGTGTTTTAGCCCTAAACTCATTATCTTCAGGTTCTTTATCAGCACTTTCTTCTGAAGGAGCTATCTCGCCTACTGCAGGTTCTTCAATAACAGGAGATTGCTCTACAACTACTTCTTTAGGAACTTCAACAGGAGGTGGAGCAGGAGCTTCAATTTTTTCCTCAACTGGCTGGCTCACCTCCACAACTGGTTCGACAATTGGTTCTGGCTCTACCGCTTTTTTAGGATTTAAATCAATTTTACCCACCACTTTTAAACCGATTGGCTCACTTGGTTTGTTTTTAAAGATTTCCTCTTCTACAACTGTTGGCTGCGGAGTTGGCGGTGTGGCAGGAACTTCTATGATGGGTTCCACAGGCTTAGGAGCCTCAACCTTTACAAAAGGTGGTGGAGGGGGAGGTGGAGCATGATGAACTTTCTCTTCAGGCTTTTTATTATAATTTATCCCTATCTGAAGTTGATCAGCTTTTTCCTTGATCACCGCAGATCCCTTAAATTCTTGCTGAAGTAGGCCATACATAACATCATCTACTTTGGCATTGGGCTTATTTTCAATGCCATAACCCTTTGCAGAAAGAAAATCTACAATGGTAGTAGTTGCTACGTTGAACTCCTTCGCTATTTTTATTAGTAATCCTGCCATTTAATGGTTTTGTACTTCGCTTTTTACTTTTTATAATATTTCTAAAATGCTTTCACCCTATCAAAGGTATGAAAAGACGCATAGAAATCATGTTAATCTTCAAATTCTTCTTCTAGAATACGCAACAGCTCATCTACTGTTTCTTCTTCCAAATCGGTCCTTCTCAACAACTCATCTTTGCTCAGATTGAGTACACTTCTTGCAGTGTCACATCCGATAGATTTGAGTTGATCGATTACCCACTCATCGATCTCATCAGAGAATTCTTCTAAATCTACATCATCAATTTCTTCTTCCAATTGGTCTCTGTAGACATCAATTTCGTAACCTGTGAGTTTACTTGCCAATTTAATGTTGTTACCACCTTTACCAATAGCAAGTGAAACTTGATCTGGTTTGAGGTAAACAGCCGCTTTTTTATTAGGCTCGTCAAAATTGATGGTCGCAATTTTAGCTGGTGTTAACGATCTTTGTATGTAAAGTGCATTGTTGGTCGTATAGTTGATTACATCAATGTTTTCATTACGCAACTCTCTTACAATACCATGAATTCTACTACCTTTCATACCGACACAAGCACCAACAGGGTCAATTCTATCATCGTAAGATTCAACAGCAACTTTTGCTCTTTCTCCTGGTATCCTTACAATACGTTTGATCGTGATCAATCCGTCTTCAATTTCCGGAACTTCTTGTTCCAACAATTTCTCTAAGAATAAACTATCAGTTCTGGAGATGATGATCACAGGAAGGTTATTTTTCATATCAACCTTCTTGATCACTGCTCTTACCATATCACCTTTTCTATAGTAATCTCCTTTGATCATTTCAAGTCTAGGTAAAGTCAATTCATGTCCTGTAGCGTCATCCATGATCAAAAGGTCTTTCTTCATGATCTGGCTGACTTCTCCAATGACAATCTCACCTACTCTATCCATGTAACGCTTATAAACCTCGTCTTTCTCAAGATCCATAATTCTTGAAATGAGTGTTTGCCTAGCGGCCATAATGGATCTGCGTCCAAAATCCTCTAAAGATACCTGCTCGTAACATTCATCCCCCACCTCATAATCCGCGTCAATTCTCTTTGCTTCACTAGCAGATATTTGACTCATTTCATCTGTTACCTCGCCATCCGGAACAATGGTTCTGATCCGCCACATTTCAAGGTCACCATTTTGTGTATTCACAATGACATCAAAATTATCGTCTGACAGATACTTCTTTTTTATAAGGGTTCTGAATACATCTTCCAAAACTCTCACCATTGTAGGCCTGTCAATATTTTTACCGGCCTTAAATTCCGAAAATGAATCTACTAAGTTCATCTTTTTATATTTATTTAAAACTTACTTTAATTTTTGCAGATCTTACTTCTGCATATTTATAAAGGTTATCTACTAATACTTTTTTCTTTTTATTGCCGTCTTTGACCACAACTTCCATCGTCACTGTAATCCCCTCATCACCAGCATCCTTCAAAAGTCCTTCTAGTTTTTGATCTCCTACCAAGATCTCAATTGTTCTTCCAATATTATTTTTATACTGTCTTTGCAATTTGAGTGGTGAACCAACACCCGGAGAAGAAACATCTAAGGTATAATTGCTTCCATAAGCGCCAGACTCATCTAATATGGCTTCCAAAACTCTACTTACTTTGTGGCAAATATCAAAAGAGATTCCACCATCTCTGTCAATAAAAACTTCAATTTTCTTTCCTTTTATAATTGCATCAACAAAATAACAATCAATTAAGGCGTTTTCCTGAAAAAAAAGTTCTACTTTCTCCTGTATTTCTCTGACTTCCAATAGATTACTTAGTTATAGCAAATAAAAAAGGGAACTCAAAGTTCCCTTTTCACTCTAAATTCGCTGCAAATATAGTGCTTTTCCCAATAAATAGGTAATTATTATTACAATTGTTTGATTTCCAATCTTGGAGACCAGTTTTACAATTTCTGATAAAAAAATATAATAAAGGTGATCGTAAGGAAGTTTGCAATAAATTATATTGCACATTTTAGAAAATCACCCCGAGTAACTTCAACTTTTTTGCTTTTTCATCGTCAAAGATTAGTGGTTTTCCATGGTAAAATATGGGGGAAACCAATTAGACCCCATTCGAAATTAATCAATATCTTTGAGGTAAGATTATACAAATAAAATTCGGTCAAAAATGAGAAAAATTTTATACTTATTCGCCTTTATAAGCCATACAATTTATGCTCAAACTTATACAGATTATCTGGGAGCAGGACATAATTCTGGCATTACCGTCACAACGAGCAACAATAAATCAGGAACAAGTGCTAGCAAAACAATTGATGGTTCTGGTTTAAATGATAGTCTCTTTGATGCATCCAGATTTATAGCCCAAGCAACATTTGGTGCGAAGCCAGCTTATATTTCTCAAGTCAAAAATATGGGCTATGTCAATTGGATAAACGATCAGTTTACAAAACCTCCCACTTATATGAGGCCCAAAATGGACTTGATTTGGGACACCATCTTTGCAAGAAGAATATCCGAAGGAGAGTTGGAGGAAGACATCTTCGGCCCCTATGCTCTACACTTCAATTATGCATTCTGGCAAAATAATATGAACAATCAAGATTTGCTCAGGCAACGTGTTGCGGAGGCTCTCTCTGAAATTGTTGTAATCTCAATCAATTCCAATTTAGGAGATTGGGGAGAGGCTTTATGTTCTTATTATGACATGTTACTCGATGAATCTTTTGGGAATTATAAAAACTTGTTGACAAAGGTTTCTTTACACCCAGCAATGGGATATTATTTAAGTCATTATACCAATCCCAAAACCAACACACAACTCAAGATCAGACCAGACGAGAATTATGCTCGTGAAATCATGCAGTTATTTACCATTGGGCTGTATGAACTCAATAATGACGGCACTCAAAAATTGGATGGCAACAATAATCCTATACCAACCTATGACAATGTCGATATCAAAGAAATGGCCAAAGTCTTTACAGGACTTGGAGCAGGTGCTCTGGAAGATTGGGTTTGGTGGCAGGTTAATGATACATTTGATCTAGACATATATGCTGCTGTGAAAACAGTACCTATGAAGATGTATGAATATCAACATGAGCCAGGTAAGAAATACTTACTGAAAACAGATTCAATATCTGCTGGCCAAACAGGCATGCAAGACATCAACCAAGCAATCAACTTCTTATTCAATCACCCTAATACTGGACCTTTTGTAAGCAAAAAGTTGATTCAACGTTTGGTAAAATCCAATCCTACTCCAGCATATGTCAATCGAGTAGCGACTGTTTTTAATGGCGGAAGTGGAAACCCTCGAGGCGATATGAAAGCAGTGATCAAAGCCATATTATTAGATCCAGAAGCCAGGACTAGGGCTGCCATGAATCAAATAGACGCAGGTATGCTTCGTCCACCCTTTTTGAGGTCGATACACTATGCAAGAAGTATGAATTTAACTCAACCGCAAGGCAGATTTTGGCATAATGGGTACAACCTATTGGATGGTCTAGGACAACACGTTCTTGCCGCTCCTACAGTATTCAACTTTTATCCACCTGATTATCAGCCTGTTGGGGAGATTGCTGACAATGATCTCGTAGCACCAGAATTCAAACTACACAACTCTTCTAAATCTATCAACTACCTCAACAACCTATATGCATGGAATATGTGGGATGCAGTGATGTATAGTTGGGAAGGTGAGGAAAATGTGCCAGTTGTCAGATTGGATATGGCTTGGCTAGAAACAATGGCAGATGATCCTGAAAGAATGATCAATGAGTTGGATAAATTATTAACTCATGGGCAACTCACTGATCAGACCAGAGAAGTGATGCGTAATGCTATGAGGCAGATAAAGTGGCCGTGGGACCAAGAATGGAGAATTTACCGTCCAAGATTATTGGTTTATCTTTTTATGATTTCTCCAGATTATACAATATTAAAATAACGGAAGATGGCTAATATAAATCGCAGAAAATTTATCAGACAAGCGAGTTGTGCCGCTGTAGGAACGACAACTTTTCTTTCTACAATGCTCAATCTCAAAACCCTAAATGCTGCTTCCATCCTCAATAGCACAGTCAATGCTCAAGAGGATTACAAAGCTTTGGTTTGTTTGTTTATGTCGGGAGGCAACGACTCCTATAACATGTTGATACCTAGAGATAATGGTACAAATGGGGCCGTCAGTCTTTACAATACTTATAAAGCATCAAGATCCAATCTTGCGCTGCCATTCAACTCTTTACTAAATCTCAACCATGTTTTGCCAGGAGCTACTCCTTTTGGCCTGAATCCATCCCTGCCAAAGGTGGCTTCCTTGTACGGTTCTGGAAAACTCGCTTTTGTTTCTAATGTTGGAACTTTAGTTGAGCCCGTAGCTACTCGCTCTCAGCTAGAAAACAACACCAAAGAAGCCCCTTTGGGATTATACTCTCACTCAGATCAGGGTGCTCAATGGCAAACAGGTATTCCAAACGACCGTTCTGCTGTGGGATGGGCAGGTAAAATTGCCGACATGTTGCAATCTGTCAATACCAATGATAAGATTTCCATGAATATTTCATTGTCTGGAACCAATGTGATGCAAACTGGTAATAATACCGTTGAGTTTGCTATTGATCCAGAAAATGGAAGTATTGGCATTTATGGCGATAATGATGATTGGTTACTCAATCAGGTAACCAAAAGTAGTTTGAATAGTCTTTTTGCCGATAACTATCAAGATATTTTCAAAAAGGCATATACAAAAGTCATTAAAAACAGCCGAGAAGGAAACGAAATATTACAAACACAACTCAGTGTACCAACCACTTATACAACCCCATTTCCTGAAACTTATTTAGGTAATGCTTTTAAGATGGTAGCCAATGTGATCGCTAAGAGATCTGGCTTGGGCATGAAACGACAAATATTTTTCATTGATTATGGTGGATGGGATCATCATGATGAGGTAATCGCGGCACAAACAGAAATGTTTACTGAAGTAGACAATGCTTTACATGCATTCAATGCTGCGATGAACCAATTGACTGTTTCTGATTTAGTGACAACATTTTCAGTCTCAGAATTTAGTAGAACATTGACATCCAACGGAAATGGTACTGACCATGGTTGGGGTGGTAATGTGATGGTCATGGGTGGTAATGTAGACGGAGGTAAGATGTTTGGTACTTATCCAAGTCTTAGTCTGAATAGTACAATTGATTTGGGTGGTGGCGTCCTCATCCCAAGTACCAGTACTGATGCTTATTTTGCAGAACTCGCACTGTGGTATGGAGTGCCCCCGTCAGAACTCTCTACTTTGTTTCCAAATATTGGTAATTTTTATAACACTTCCAGTGGCGTCAAACCTGTTGGTTTTATGAAACTATCTAAAATCAAAATGTCATGCAAAAAATCAAACAAATCATATTTCTTGCATTGGTGCTTATTTGCACTAATGTTTTTGGACAACAATTACCTTTGAGACACAGTAGTGTTGCTGGCGATGGATGGTTATCTTGTACTCCCACCGCAAATCCAAATCCTGCTCGTGGTAGCTCTCATTGGATCATGTACAATTTGGGTAATCAATACACGCTCAACACCTTGAGGTTGTGGAACTTTAATCATCCAGACTCCCTCAACAGTGGCATTCAAAACTTACAAATTGACATTTCCACAAATGGAACAACCTGGAATAATATAGGACCATTTACTCTTGCAAAAGCAAATGGTTCATCTTTTTATGAGGGAACAGTTGTTACTAATTTAAATAAGAAAGTAGTCAGGTATTTATTGATTACAGCGACTTCCAATTATGGTGGAAGCTGTTATGGATTGAGTGAAGTAAAATTTGACATCAACCAATCTGCTTTGCCAGTAACCATTGCATCTTTCAAAATAGATTGTGGTGATAGCGAACCCTCTCTCATATGGGAAGTCAAAGAAGAAAGTGATATTGCAGGCTATGTGATCGAAGGTAGTAACGATGTGGAAAATTGGTCAGCCGTAAAAAAAATACCTAGCTCTGGATCTGCGAAATACCAATCAAACCTTTCTGGTGGTGAAGCAAATTTTACTTATTATAGACTACTCATTGATGAGAAAAACAACGATGATTGGAATTCAATCTTAGTTTCAAATACTTGTAAAAGAATTGCACAAAATGTGGTGGCATGGCCAAACCCAGCACAAGAAAGTACCAGCATCAAAATAGATGATCTTGCAAATTATACGGGAAAAATATTGCTTATTGACCAAAGAGGGGCGCTCATTAAATCCTTCAGTAATCAAAAAGTAGCATCACAAATAAACCTCAATCTTGCTGACGTACCTGTAGGTCAATATTTTATTGTTTTGCAAAATACCGTCGCGGATACTGTTATTCCAATAACAAAAATATAGTCCGATAAAACTACTTTCTAATAGCGCATACAGTAAACTAGCCATTTCATATTTGTAAAATATTTTTTGATCACCTATATTGCGTCAAAATATAGTGAAATGTCAAATCCATCCATAAAATATGGGGTATATGCTGGGGTAATTATCATTGTCCTAGATTTGATTTTATATCTTATAGGCGAACGAATATATTTGATTGCATCAGGTTATGTTGCATTGCCTGTCATCATAATGGCTATGATTTATTCTTCAAGAGAATACAAAGCAGCAAATGGAGGACTAGGAAGTTTCAAAGAATTATTCACAGCATCATGGCTTTCATATTTGATTGCAGGGCTTATTTCCACTGCTTTTACATACATTTTATATAATTACATAGCGCCAAGTCTCATTGAGACCACTATGGAAATAACCATGGAAGGCATGGAAAAAATGAAAGGTATGTTATCTGAGGATGCATATGAAAAAGCCATGGAACAAATGGATGCAAGCAAAAATCCTATGGGTCTATCCAGTATCTTTTGAACTTACTTATCAAATACGCTTTGGCTGCAATACCAGCAATGATAGTGGCAGCTTCTATGAAAAAAGAAGCTGATCCATTTGCATAAGCTTTTCAAAAGTATTGTACTGATTGAACCAGCTATGCATCATGAAGTACTGGATGTATATCTTTTATATTTACAACCATTTGTAGGAAAAATCACTGTTTTTACTACTTCAGCAGTTAAAAACCTGCTTTCTGATTTTGCACTGATTCGTCCATTGATTTTTATATCCATTCTCCAAATTTTGGCTTTAATGATTGGTTGGACCAACATTCAGACATTCTAAGTGCTGCAGATGTTTGTATTGTTACAACCCACCAAATAAGTTTGAATGAATATGTAAACCCATCAAAGATGAAAAACCCATTGTTGGTTGTGCATAATACATTTAGTACATTTTATCCTTATAAACATCTGCATTTAGGAAAAAAAGGAAAGGACTTTTTTTATGATTGTTTAAGACTGATGCGCGGTCTTATTTTAGGGTATGATCGCAAAAAAAAACATAGCCTCTCTAGTTATCATGGTTTTATTTCTACGTCTCCACAGCAATATGCGTATGTAGCTTCCCATTTTCCTGAGTTAAAGACTAAATTTATACCAGGCTCTTTGAGTTATTTTCTCCAATTCAGTAATCCACAAAATTCCGATAGAATAAAAATTGTTATTCCGGGTACAGTAGATGTAGAAGTAAGGGATTATGAAATTGTATATCAGGCATTGAAGAGACTGTCTGATCTTTCAAAATTTGAACTCATTTTTTTGGGTAAAATCAAAAATGAAAAATCGAGGAAAGTTATTCAAGCTTTTTCAGCACTTGTCAAAGCTAAGAATATGAACTTCATAACTTTTGAAGAAACTATTCAAACAGAAATTTACAACGACTATCTTTTTCAAGCGGATTTTTCCTCCTACCAAATAAGCAGATCATTAGAGATGGAATTTCCTACAGTATTATAGGAGAAAGTAGTATTTCAGGGACAATTGCAGATGCCTTTTTATACGCAAAGCCTTGCATTATGCCCGATTATTTGAAAGTTCCCTCCCCTTTAGCTGAAATTTCTGAGAAATATTCAGGATTGGATGAGCTATCAGCACTCCTTGATCGATGGAGGAAAAAAGAAAATTTACAAAAAGTTTATTCAAAAAGGAAGGCAGACCAATGGCAACCATATGAGCACTCCCATATTGGTCAGTTATTAGCAGAAAATTTAAAACAATTTACGAAACAGTAAATTAGGCAATAAGGTCTAAAATCTGTTGTCCGTGGGCAGCTGTTTTTACATCACTTATGATGTGTTGTACGATGCCTTGTTCATCAACAATGACCGTATTACGATAGACTCCTACAATGTCCTTACCCATGAATTTTTTTGGACCATATAAACCAAAACTTTTGGTCATCGTCAAATCAGCATCCGCAAGCAAAGGATATTGAAACTCATACTTATCGATGAATTTTTTATGTTTCTTTTCATTATCTGGTGAAACTCCAAAAATCTTATAATTCAGTTTGGAGATACTTTTGAAGTTGTCGCGCAAACTGCAGGCTTCTTTGGTACAAGAAGGTGAATCATCTTTGGGATAGAAAAATAAAATGTATTTACTACCCTTCAAATGTTCATCTGTAATCAAATTTCCATCTTGATCCCGAACAGAAAAAGATGGTACTGGCTTTCCCATAATTAGACTCATATTCCTTTTTGTTTTTTAGCTTTTTTAACACGATGGATAAACACCATTTTTCACAATTTGTTTCTGATCGTATTTACAGATTGTATACATATTCAAAATCAGAGCCCTTTAATACCGTCATTTCATCATCAAAGACGGATGGAAAATCTTTGTTACAACAAACATTTTTTGCACGAAGCCATATAATTTTCAAAAAAAAATGAAAAATTTAATTCAACGAAAATTCATATAAATTTGATTATCAGACATTTAAACTTTTTGATAAAACCTTATCGACTGCCATTTCTAAATTTTGTTTAATTCTTTGTTGCTTTTAGTTAAACAATACTGTATATTTGTACAATAAAATAAACGGATATGACAGCGATAGAATTTTATTCAAGTTTTGAGAAACTCAACAGTTCTTTGAATTCGTTTGCCTACAATCTTACCAAAAATCAAGAAGAAGCAAAAGATCTGTATCAAGAGACCGCCTATAGGGCTATTACCAATAGAGATAAGTTCAATCCTGGAACTAATTTTAAGGCTTGGACTTTCACCATCATGAAAAATATATTCATCAACAACTACCGTAAGAAGGTAAAATCTGCCACCATCATTGATACGACAGACAACCTATTCTTTTTGAATTCAGGTAGTGTATCTCTGGATAATGATGCTGGAAGAAACATTTTGATGGAAGAATTAGAGGGTATGATTGATGCATTAGATGATTCTATCAAGACTCCATTTATGATGCATTACATTGGTCATAAATATCAAGAAATTGCAGACCACCTCGACCTCCCACTTGGAACAGTAAAGTCAAGAATCTTTTTCGCAAGAAAAGAATTGAAAACTAAAATAGAGCGTCATTACGGTGACCTCACCACCGTGAGAGAAAAGCTCACCGCATAAAACAAAGAAAGGCCTCAAATTGGGGCCTTTTTTATTTCATGCATTTTGTGTCTTTAATTTTTGAAAGGAGACGACTAGTTAATAACATTCGATCTTTGCAATTGCCCACTTAGTAATAGTTTTCAAAATCAGTGGAATATCCGTGTAAATCCGTGTAAATCTGTGAGCTCTCCTGATTCATGATTAAACGTATTCAATCAATCGCAAAAGCAAACTCAAACTTTTCCTCCTAACCGTTATTTATAAAAATCTTTTATTTTTTCGCAGACATAAAACACCTGTTCTCGGGACATACCCGGATAAATGGGCAAGCTCAAAACCTCAGCAGCAATTTTTTCAGCAATCGGAAAGTCTCCCAATTGATATCCTAAGTGTGCATAGGCCTTTTGCAGATGGGCTGGAATAGGATAATGAATCAAAGTCCCAATTCCATTTTCTTTTAAATAGTTTATCAACGCCGCCCTATCCTCCAGCAAAATTGGATAAATATGCCAAACATTTCCCTGGCTTACACTGGGTAATAACACTTTATCAATTCCTGCAAGTTGCTCATTGTAAGTATTGGCAATGTGAGTTCTCAAAACATTGTTTTCCTTTAGAAACTCCAATTTTACTGAAAGCATGGCCGCCTGAACCTCATCCAATCTGGAATTATATCCCAATAATTCATTTTCATACTTCTTCTGAGATCCGTAATTCCTATAAACCTTACATTGATCAGCCCATTCCTCGTTATTGGTCGTAATGATTCCTGCATCTCCAAGTGCACCAAAATTTTTGCCTGGATAGAAACTAGTGGCATTTATATGACCAAATGACCCGGTCATCTGGCCATCAAGATGTGCTCCTTGAGCCTGCGCGTTGTCTTCAATGATATAAATGCCCGATGATTCCGCCATTTCCATAATTTCGTACATAGGACAGGGTCTTCCATACAAATGGACCACAATGGCTGCTTTGGTCTTGGGGCTTATGGCTTTATGAATAGCGTTTGCACTTATATTGAATGAGGCAATATCCGGCTCAACAGGAATGACCTTTGCTCCAACTCTTGAAACAGCCAGCCAAGTTGCAATGTAAGTATTAGAAGGAACAATTACCTCATCACCTGGACCTACGCCAAGAACTTCGAGGGCTATAATCATTGCATCCAACCCATTGGCAACTCCAATCGCATGACGAGTTCCCACATATGAAGCCCAGCGTTTTTCAAACTCAACTACCTCTTTGCTTAGAATTGTCCAACCCGAGTCAATCACTCGTTCTACTGCCTCAAGTAGAGCAGCTTTATGGTTTAAATTGACATAACTCAGATCTAGATAAGGAACCTCCATTTTATGAACTTTTTCCTCCTTCAGACAATGATTTAAATTCCTGAAAACTCCGGATGTAATCAGACTCTTCATAATAAGTTGAGGTCACCACCAATTGGATAGTTTCTGGCGAGTCATACCACATCTCATGCCAGACCATTTTAGGAATATATAAACCTTTATTGCTTTTCCCTTGAAGGGTAAATAAGAATTCTTGACCGTCAGCGCAAATTGTTTTGACTTTGATTATTCCGGAAATACAAAATAAAACCATTTCTGTTTCATGGTGCGCATGCCTGCCTCTTGATATATGATTTGGTGTGTCAAATGTCCAGAAAACCCTTTTTATTTCAAATGGTAAACCATTTTTATAACTTCCCACATGTAAATAGCCCATCTGGTCATTCCCAAATTCGGAAACTTCAATTATTTCAGGATGGATCATTGCTATTTTCTTTTATACACAACATAAGTCTCTGCTTTTATTTGCTGAAGTTTTGCCTCCTCACCAGTGATCAAATCTCCACTTTTAAGATCTAATATTGCTATTCGATCATAGTTGTTTGCTACAAATTCATAACACTTATTATAGACATAATTACTGCTACTCGATCTGAGATTCCAATGGAGCGCCGAAAAACTAAAAAATATGTACGTTGGTTTTTCTTTACTCAAATCATTCAAATACTCATCCTGGTATAGTTTGTTTTTACTCGTTTCTATGTTCAGCATGGTATTCCAAACGTGACGTGTAGGGGCAACTTTATCAACATAGAGATACAATTGGCTCACAGCTCCTAAAACCATAAAAGTATCCTCCTTTTTCAGCAGCTTATTGAGATACAAGCCCATTTTTTTGGTTTTGTCAAAAGATTGCCCATTGCTGATAGCGTTTATTTGTTTATCCACATTTTGAGAAAAATATACATCTGCGGCATTGGCTATCTGTACAAAGCTCAACAACAATACTCCGCCAAAAAATACTGTTGCCCACTTTTGCTTATAAACATAAGAAAAAAGGTGGATGACTATAAAACACATAGGAAACACAAATAACAACCAGTATTGACCATAAAATCTCAGTCCAGTGAAGATGGAGGCAAATCCAAATAATATACTTAAAATATAAAACCAATTTAGCCTTTTCTTATAACCAATCAAAACGAATAAAAAAGCAATCCCTGCCAATCCAAAAAAATAGGCATTAAAACCAAAAATTTGTTGCGCAAATGCTTTCAAATAATTTTGTCCATTTGCCCAGGTAATTCTGCCCACATAACTAGCAGGAAACTCAAATAACCAATACATCATGTCATTAAAAGTACCAAAGGCAAGTATGAGCACTAGAAAAATATAACCAAGGCTACAACACCAGCACTGAAAATAAGCAACTTTTGGAATCTTTCTTTCGTGGTAGTGCCTAGCTCATAAATCAAAAACAAGCCGGGAACAATGAAATATATAGCTGATTGTTTGGTGAGCATAGCGGCACTATACAATAAGCCAGCAATAAAAATCTGGCGATTACTAGGAGTTCTAAATTGCAATAAATAAAAGATCAAAACCAAGAATAAAACAACAAAATGTTCACTTTGAAGGTAGTTTCCATATATCATGGGTGAAGATAAAAGCAAAGCCCAAATGGTGCATGCCAGCATGGTGGGCAGTTTTAAATATCTTCTGGTATAGGTCTTGTAAATTAAAAATGCAGAAATAATTACAATCAAAATGGCATTTAAGTGGAGTCCCAAAATACTAAAACCCGTTAAGGCATTTAAAATACCAAAGGAATAAAACAACATTGGAGGCTTCATTTCATAAAAGTCCCGATAAGGAGCGCCTCCGTTCATAGCCATTTTGCCCAGATATAAATATACAGATTCGTCGTTACCGAGCGGTGCGTTCAAATAATTCAATCGATAATACAAAAAAACAATGCCAACAACTATTGCCATTGCAACAATCAGAATGTTTAAAAAGCTCGTATTTTTTGTCGATTTACTTGTACTTGTAAGCATTTTTCAGATAAAATAACTTCATTGAGGGCTGTAAAATATGTACTTATTGTTACATTATTTTACCTCCTTAGCTAAAACTTTTATATTTCTTAGCCACAATGCATTCATAACAACTCAAAATTGGTAAACACATAATGTTCTCAGCTTCAGAAATTTGACACCTCAGGGTTTTATAATCAAAACAAAAGACAAGACTCCAGCACTAAGCCAAGAGGTATTAAATTTTACCCATCTCTGTTTTTAGAAAATCAATAACTTTGATTTCAGAAGGATCTACTGGTTTTAACTCCGCTAAATACAATGAAATCCAGTCTCCCAAATGTGTGAAATACATCGATTTCTCTACCAAAGACTGTCCCTTAGAAAAAATTTCAATGACCGTATGCGTTTGTTTTGCAATGATCTCTTTACTGATATCCATCCTTAGTGCATTTCTTTTGAAATCATCTTTATTTCTGAAATAAATCACAGCAGCATCGTTGTGCATATCTGACCAACCAACCAATTCATTGTGATTCATTTCTGGAATCACGTTGTACCAGCTCAAAGTTTTTGCATTCTCATTTATTTGTTGTTTAAATCGCAAGGCAACTGCCTCCATGCGATCTGAGACATAAATGATGGGCGTCTTACCCGCGATCAATTTGGCCACTTTAAGGGCTTTACTTTTTATTTCATCTTGATCATATTTCAAGAGATCAACCGAAGATTTTATTTGATCAAGTGCAGAACGAGATATGATTCCTAATTTATGCATGATTGAAAGTTGGGCAACCATTGAGAAACCCAAACAAGCTCGTGGTGACGGATAATCTGGCGGCAAGGCAATGCAGTCATAAGTTTTTTCTTGTGCCAATTGCAAAAGTTTGCCACCGCTGGCAATGATCACTATTTGCGCGCCCGTTTTTTGGGCCTCCGTTGTAGCATGTAAGACTTCCTCCGTATTTCCAGAATAAGAAGAGGCTATATACAGTGTATTTTCATCTATAAAAGCTGGAAGGTGGTAGGATTTGCCGACCAATACAGGAACTTTACACTCATCTTTAATAAAGGCTGCAACGAAATCTCCACCAATCCCAGAGCCCCCAAGTCCTGCAATGAATACTTTATTTATTGGTTTTGAATGTCCATGTATTTCGGCTTTTTCACCAATTTCCAATGCTTCTATCAATTGTGCTGGAAATTTGGCTATAAGTTCCTTCATCATCCTACTTGAGTTTTATCCTTCTATAAAAAGTTGCAAAAATAGCACAAACTATATTGCAAAGAAATAAATAATATATCACACAATGGATATAACGATAGTTTGGAAGAAAAAAGATGAAAGAAAAATTTTCATCTGTCGTCTAGAGAATTTATTAAAACTTATTCCGATACCTATTGTATTATGCCTCTTGGCCTATAAAAATTTTGTTGGTAAACTTATTAATCAATAGCTTACTTTTAAGTTGTGTTTTGAAATAATTATTCAGGTATTCGCTTTTGAAAAAAATTGGTATGGATCATCCTTCTATCATTCGCCCGCAGATATTCAATAATTTTGATCGCATTGCTGCTGCGCAAAGTACACGGATTGGAATGCATGAAATGGGAAAGTATCCTTCTTTTAATTTAGGTGAATCCGTAGGAGATGACCCCAATGTGGTAGAAATGAATAAAGCGCATTTTTGCAATTTATTAGGCTACAGCTTGTCACATTTCGCCAAATCAAAACAGGTACATGGTCAGGAAGTAATAAAGGTGGATGAGCCGGGAAGATTTGAAGGTTATGATGCGTTGATTTGTGATGTGCCTGAGGTCATCCTTGCAGTGACCGTAGCAGATTGTGTACCAATTTTACTGTATTGTCCAGAAAGAGGGGCAATTGCAGCCATTCATTCTGGGTGGAAAGGTAGCTCCAATAACATCATTGAAAAAACCATCCAGGCCATGCAAAATGCTTATGATGTCTTACCAAAAGACATACATGCTTTTGTTGGAGCCTGCATTTCTCATCAAAATTATGAAGTGGGCTTTGATGTAGCCCAGCACTTCGACCAAGCTTTTTATACCGCAAGTCAAAATGAAGGCAAATATTTGCTGGATTTAAAGGCAGTATGTCGCAACCAATTGATCGGCGCTGGTGTTCATTCCCAACAAATTGAAGTTTCTGAATATTGCACCGTAACCAACAATGAACTCTTTTATTCCCATAGATTTGAAAAGGGAAACACTGGGAGAATTTTAGCGGCCATTGTGCTAAAATAAATTATCCTTGTTCTTATGAGTCTGAGAAAAAAACCAACCACCCCGCCAAATCCCGAAGCATTCGAATTGGGTTTTGGGACTAAATTCATTGGCGGAAAATCCAAAATTATAAAAGCTGATGGTCAGTTCAACATCCTGAGAAAAGGGGTTGAGAAAGAAACCTTCTATGAACACATGATCAGGCTCCCATGGCCACTTTTTATCATAGAACTTTTGGCGATTTTTATCATCGTCAATGCCTTTTACGCCACCATTTTTTGTTTTATGGGCCCAAGTGCAATGTATGGTATCGACGAAGGAACTCTCAAAATTTCAGGCTTCCTTTTTCTTTAGCGTTCACACCTTTACCACTGTCGGATATGGCAATGTGTACCCTATTGGGTTTTGGGCCAATTTGGTTGTCATCTTAGACGCATTTTCAGGTTTACTCATGGTTGCTGTTGCGACAGGTTTACTTTTCCTGAGATTCTCCAAGGCCAAAGTGAAGATAAATTCAGTAAAAATATGCTGTTGACACCCCATAAAAATCTCAACAGTTTACAATTTAGAATAGTCAATGCATCCAATACACTGATGAATGTAGAAGCGAGTATTACTGCAACTTGGTTGGATCAAAATGGCATGGATTATAAAAGAAGGTTTCAACGACTCAATTTGGACCTGAGTCATTTGTATTTATTACCACTCAACTGGACGGTTGTGCACCTGATAAATGAAGAAAGTCCTTTATACGAAAAGTCAGCAGATTTACTGGCTAAAAACATGATGGAATTTATTGTCATGATCAAAGCTTTTGATCCGCAATACAACCAACACATATTCAAAAACTACTCTTATGATTATTCATCCATAAAGGAAGGAGCAAAATTCAAGTTGATGTATCATTCTACAGACGAAATGACCATCCTAGACATCCATGAATTGGATAGCTATACTGATCTGAAAATGGAATTGCCTATTTTGAGCAAAATGTTTGTTAATTCGGGGAGAAAGCTAACTTGTGTCTTTGCATAATAAGATAGTCAAGAGTCAATTCTATTTCGAATCAGGAATTCTCAATAATCACTTTTTTTGTTCCTATATTTAAACCTTTAACTTTTTAAAACATCTAACCTTAAATGCAAGGATAGATCAATATGCACGGACTAAAAATGATGACATCTGATTCCAGCAATATTTCTGATGAAGTAATCTTGTCAATGATCAAAGACAAGGATACCAAAGAGATGGGCTGTCGGTACTTTATGAGGCAACATCAAGAGCGTATTTATTGGGTCATCAGAAAAATTGTTATGACTCATGAAGATACTGACGACGTCATTCAAAATACCTTTTTGAAAGCTTTTCGGGCTTTAGAAAATTTTGAAGGTAGGTCGTCTTTATATACCTGGTTGCACAGAATCGCTGTAAATGAAGCACTTGCCTATCGCAAAAGTCAATTATCGGGAGGTCGTATCATTCCGATTGATCAGCATACCAAAATTGATGCTGGCGAATTTGACCAAATGAATGCAGAAACGATCAGAAGAAAACTGGATGCCGCAATCGAACTCCTTCCCGAAAAACAAAAAGAAGTTTTCTCATTGAGGTATTTTGAAGAAATGTCCTACCAGGAAATGTCAGAAAAACTTTTGACATCCGTCGGCGCACTCAAAGCATCCTATCATTTTGCAGTAAAGAAAATAGAATCTTATTTAGAAAATGGAACAGAACAATAAATATAAAGACGACGATTACAGACAGGAAATAGAGGCTCAGGCACCTTTTCTCGGTCGCGTTTTAGACCGTTTAGATGCTCTGGATAAGGTGGACGATGCTTATTTTGAATATTTGGAAGAGGTTGTATTGACACAACAAAACTTGGAATCCAACTTGCTTGGACATTCAAGTCAAAATTTTCCAGAAAATTACTTCCAAAATCTGGAGCAAAAGACCGTGAAACTTTTATCTGAAGATGTAAAACAGCCTAGAAAAGTCGTCTTCAACAAAATTTGGTTGAGCGCTGCAGCTGTGGTCCTATTCTTGATGATGGGCACTTTGGTTTTCCGGACAATAAATGATCAAAATGGTGAGACAATGGATCAAAAAACTCCCAAAAACCTCACTGCTTTTGTAGATAATCTCAATGAAAATGATGTTGACTTACTTGTCAATGACCTGACATCTAGCGAAAATATGTCACTTTTACTGGGATCTGGCTTGGTGAGCGAACAACACATTGATGATATAGATATCCAAATTTTTGATGATGAAAATGCTGAAGCACTCGAGGAATTGCTTGATTTGCAAGATGAAGCATTGATGAATTAAAATGACAATGAAAATAAAAAATCTAAAAAATTTATTGCTGCTTTTTTGCCTACTCATAGCAAGCATGCAGCTCATGGCCCAAAAAAATGGTGGTCATATCTTGCGAGAAAAAATAAGAAGCCAAAAGGTGGCTTATTTATCTTCAAAACTAGAACTCACAGAGGATGAGGCAGTGAAGTTCTGGCCTATTTACAACCAATACGAAAAGGATCAAGAACTCATTCGTCAAAATTTGGCTCAGGATGCAGTATTGAGAAATATGACTGATGCAGAAGCAGATCAAAACCTTCATGCATTTGTTGAATACAAAGAGAAAGAACTAGAAATTGAGAAAAAGTATATCGCTAAGTTCAAATCCATTCTCAGTTCAAAAAAGATTTTAAAGGTCTTTTATTACGATAAGGAATTCAGGAAGGAATTGGCTGAGGTGGTGAAAAAAAGGGTGGATAAGAGTTCAGCAATATTGAAAGGCTGAAGCAGGGGTTGGGCATTATGATCTCTGAGCATTGTCGCAGTTGAACAGGCTGCCATTTCGCCCTTTTTCTTCTCTTCATCAACTTTAAAGCTTTATGAGCTTTCAGCTATCAGTAGTCACATGAACTTTAAAAACTTTATGAACTTTCAACTTTCAACTTTATGAACTCAGTCGCAATTCAGCAGTTCAGCAGTTCCGCAATTGAATAGGCTGAAGCAGGGGTTGGCTTGCATTTATGATCTCTGAGCATTGTCGCAGTTGAACAGGCTGTAGCATTTCAGAAATTTAGCCACCAGCCACCAGTTTTGTTATAAGATTGCTTTAGTTCAAAGTTAACTTAGGTCGCAATTCAGTTTAAACTTTATGAACTTTCAACTAAATAAACTCTATGAACTCCAGTCGCAATTCAGCAATTGAATAGGCTGAAGCAGGGGTTGGCTTGCATTTATGATCTCTGAGCATTGTCGCAGTTGAACAGGCTGAAGCCCATTCGCCCTTTATTCTCCTACTTTTAGCATTTCAGAAATTTTGCCACCAGCCACCATTTTTAGCAGTTCTTTTTCATCTGTCCCCTCGAGAGCTGACCGCTGAAAACTGATAGCTGAGCTCTCATCCCTCTTAGAATACTATTATTTAAAAATAGCCTTTACATCAATATTCAGCCCATGCAAAACACTGCATTCAATGATACCTTTTTCAAAAATGATGGGATCATTATATTCCCCATCTTCATTGATTAAATATTGTTCTATGGTATTTATATCTGGGTCAATGATCCAATATTCTTGAACACCATTCAATTGGTAATCCTCTTTTTTGATGCCCCTGTCTCTACTCTCAGTACTAGGAGATAAAATTTCAACAATAAAATCCGGAATGGGGAATATGGTTTGATCATCCAAAAATGTGGCAGACTTTTCCTTTTTAAAAAAACAAAGATCTGGTTCATAATCATTGCGATCAAATCTACACATTATTTTTTCGACACCGAGGAAGCCAAGTGCATGTGTCTGAATATAAGGCACTAATAACAAAATTAAATTAGTAGTAATGACATTATGCTTCTTTACGACAGGCGAGTGCACAATAATTTCACCTCCTATAAATTCAGCTTTTTTGTCGGGAGTTACCCAATTATAGAAATCCAATCTTTTGTCTTGCTCATTTTGCCACATCACTTCCAGCTCATCGATCAAAGACCTTAGATTGGGCGAATTTTTAATTGGTGAAAGTATCCGACTAAGTTTCATGTTAACAATTGTATTACTAGAACAAATTTACAAATCTTACAGTTTCCGACTTTATTTTTTCTGTAAGGGCATAAAATAGTGCTTGGAATTGTATACTCACCTGCCGCTGTTACTGCAAAGGATTGAAATCAGAACCGCCAAATGCCCATACCTCCATCTGGTGAAATAACCTGACCCGTGGCGTAAGGAATTTGTCCAGTCACCAAAGCCGTCACGATTTTACCGATATCATCTGGAGTGCCCATCCTTCTTTCCAAGACCAATTCTTCGGCAAGTTTTACATATTTATCCCGCACCTTTGTGATCATATCCGTGTCAATTATGCCTGGCTGAATTTCATAAACTGGAATATTGTGCGGCGCTAGTCGCACAGCCAATACCTTGCTGAGCATGCTGAGACTTGCCTTTGACATGCAATATTCGGCCCTTTGGGTGGAGGCTGCCAAGGCCGATACTGAGGTGATGTTGACCACACAAGCCGTAGAGATCGTTTCATTGGCCTTCAATTCTAACAGATATTTGACAATGAGTTGGGTCAAAAAGAAGGTTCCTTTTTGGTTTACATCCATCAAAGTATCAAAGTTTTCTTCTGTAACTTCCAGAAAATCACAACGATTGACTGGAGCTATTCCAGCATTGTTTACCAATACGTTGAGGTATCCAAAATGCGCTTTGATGTTTTCTAAAATGGAAATGCGATCTGCTGCAACGCCAATATTCCCTTGGCAATAAATCACCTTCGCCCCCAAGTCGCGTAGTTTTTGCAATTGTTCTTCTGCCTCAGATTCTGCCCTAACACCATTGATGGCCAAATCAAAACCTGCTTTTGCCAGATGAGTAGCTATGCCATTACCGATGCCTCTGCTTCCTCCCGTGATCAATGCTATTTGTTTCATGCGTTTTAATTTGAATTTTAGAACTTCCGACTTCATTTACAATTACGGAAATTTAAACCAAAATAGCTAAATCTCTCATCATAAATTCTACTAAGCCTACGACTTTTGTATTTTTAAATCGTTAGCCCAGTTTTTCGTTGTAAACAGGTATCCTTACCCTATAATTTTCAATTTTGTAATATCTATGGTCATCAGTTTTCGAGAAATTTTGACGTCTTACCGATAACCTAAAGTCAAGAAATGGCCCTCATTTAAAAATATTTATCTTAAATCTCTCACACAAGGTCGTGGTTCTTGGCCAATTCATCAAAACTGATAGCTGACACCTGATTGCCACGAATTCACGAATTGCTCTCAGTTTTCAGAACTCAGCAATCAGCAATCTGAAAACGACAAAAACTATTCTTTTGAGAATTCCAAAAAGGCTCGAAGCTCGTAGCTCGCTGCTCGCCGCCAACACACCAATCTCAAAGCTGATAGCTGATCGCCGACAGCTGACAACTACTCATTCACAAATGGCAATTCCCCTACAGGTGTTTCAGAATTACTCCTTTCAAATCTGAGCAGCCATTTTTTCCGCTCTACTCCCGCTGCATAACCAGTCATACTTCCGTCACTACCTATCACCCGATGACAAGGAATGACGATCGCTATTCTGTTGCGTCCATTGGTAGCAGCTATAGCTCTTATTGCTTTTAGGTTATTCATTGCCAATGATTGCTCTTTGTAAGACCATGTGCGTCCATAAGGTATTTCCTACAATTTCTTCCAAACAGATTTTTCAAATTCAGAGCCAAGGTGTATGCAAGGGTACAGAAAAACTTTGCGTTTTCCTTCAAAATATTCTTGAAGTTCGACTTCCAATTGGTCTAAGTGGACATTTCTACCATTTTGTATTCCTCCTTGAAGTGCATCTTTTAAGCCTTTTATTTCCTGCTCAAGCCTGATCCTATTTGTAAATTCCAACAAACAAACACCATCTTCCGTCGCACCCGCATACATGATGCCCAATGGAGTGGTCAATTCTGTCATTTTGATGACCGCGGGATTGGATGTTTCAATCGAAGTTATTTTTTGATCATTCATTGCAGTGGAGAAAGTTCAACTTATAATACACAAAGAGTGTCCTATTGAATTTCAAATATAAAAATAATCCTAATTGACTCATCTTGTAGAAATCTACCGAAATTTAAAAATTGGTGTATTCACAGTCCAAGCGCAATGTAACTTCCTTTGATTTGTCTTGAATTTTAAATCATTATTTATTTTATAATTTCCCAAGTTGTACTTTCACAAGTTCATAGAGTATCAATAAAGCCATTCAAATCAAAAGCAAACATACATGATAAACCAACTTTCACTTTGTTTATTGTCCATTCTTCTTGTTTGGTCATGTAAAGTATCGTCTAAAACCCAAGGCCAAGTTTCCACCGACCAGATCATAAATGCAGAGGCTAAAATGCGAATAGATACACTTTTTAAAAACCTGGTCAACTCAAACAATGTAGGTGGTATTTCTACTTTGATTTTTGAGGATGGAAAGGAAGTGTTTTATGAGGCGGTAGGTCATCAAAATAGAGAAAAGGATCTTGCCATGGCCAGAAATACGCTGGTGCAAATATGGTCTATGACCAAACCTTTGGTGGGAACAGCACTGATGACATTATATGAAGATGGTCTTTTTCAACTCGATGATCCGCTCGAAAAATACCTACCGGAATATGCAAACATGAAGGTTTTTAAAGGTGTGGATAATAAGGGAAATTTTATTCTTGAAGATGCAAAGAGATCGATCACCATAAGAGACATCACCAGACACACTGCAGGATTTGTCAACAACAGTCAAATGGAAGGATTGGGGCCATTGGTAGCAAAGGCTGATTTGATGAATAAAAACAGTTCGTTGACAGAAATGTCTGCAAAACTGGGTAAACTTCCATTGATGTTTCACCCGGGAGAACAATGGTCCTATGGTAGAAGTGTCAGTGTACAGGCTGCTTTGGTAGAAAAACTCAGCGGAAAATCCATTTTCGATTATTTAAAATCAGAAGTACTTGATCCTCTGGGCATGCAACAGACTCGATATTACGTACCACCTGCCGACCAAAATAGGTTGTCAGCAGTTTACTTCAGATCAGGTGAAGGACAACTGGAACAACAGCCAGATAGTTCAGCGCTAGATTATAATACACACCCTTATACCATGACCCCGGGAGGATATGGATTGACAGCCACAATTGATGACTATATGATCTTTGCCCGTATGTTGCAAACGAAGGAAGTCTGAACGGAGTGACCATTCTGAAACCTGAGACTATTAAATTAATGGCAACTAATGCTTTGGATAATAGTGTCACTGAACGCATGTGGTTGCCCACGCGTGGTCAAGTGGGATTTGGTATTGACTTTGCTGTAAGGTTGGCACCACCGATCGACGCAGCTGAAAATAATGGTGTTGTTGGTGAATTCTTTTGGGATGGTGCCGCAAGTACACTTTTTTGGGTAGATCCTGTCAATGATCTGACCGTTGTAATGTTTGTACAATTATTCCCTTATGATCAGATCAAATTGCACAAGCGGTTTAGGGATGCAGTTTACGGACCATATGATGAGATGAAAATAAAGTGAAAGACAAAAGCTGTCTGCCTGGAAACTTAAAATGTAATAGCTATTTTACCAATTGTTTTTCCAGACTCCAATAATTGATGTGCCGCTTTAAAATTATCAGCGGTGAAGCCGTTCAGTGTGGTATGCAAAGTGGTCTTTATTGTGCCTTCATCGAGTAAATCTGCCAATTTATTTAGAATATGGTGCTGCTCAATCATATCTTCTGTTTCAAACATGGATCGGGTATACATCAATTCCCAAGAAAAACTTACACTTTTTGATTTCAATTTATTCAGCGCAATTGGTTCACTACTACCGGTGATCGACCCAATGTGGCCTTGTGGTTTTATCAAAGTTACCATTGCGTCCCAATAAGCATTTGCATCCACAAAATCAAGGATAAAATCTACATTTTTAAAACCAGCATGTTGGACTTCATTGACCAAATCATGATGATTGACAACCACATCTGCGCCGAGCTTTGTGCACCAATCCATGGTTTCTGTTCTGGAAGCGGTTGCAATTACTTTTAGCCCTACCAATTTTTTAGCCAATTGGATAGCAATAGAACCTACACCTCCAGCGCCACCAATTATCAAAATTGTCTTTCCCTTGTCTTTTTCTGGACTGATGCGCATTCTATCAAATAATATTTCCCATGCCGTAAGACCAGTCAAGGGTATGGCAGCAGCTTCTGCATCACTCAAAGTCGCAGGTTTTTTGCCGACTATTCGCTCATCGATGCTTTGATATGCTGCATTGCAACCTGGTTTGTTAAGATCGCCTGCATAATAAACTTTGTCGCCAACTTTAAATAAAGAAACAGCTGAGCCCACTGCTTCTACCGTACCAACAGCATCCCAACCTATAATTTTTGGCGTATCCAGAACCTTGTCCTTAGCACTGTTTTGCCTTACTTTATAATCTACAGGATTTACAGAAACCGCATCGATCTTCACCAATAAATCATGCGCCGATGGGATGGGTTTTAAGGCATTAAATTCGATAAAACTATTGGCTTCTGTGATGGGTAGTGAGGTTTTAAATCCGATTGCTTTCATGTAAATTTTTATTTTTTTGAATATATGGGAATGGTGTTTTTTGTAATTGATTAAACTAAATCAATTTGAAGATAAAACAAACATTCCTTGCAACGTAGTAAACTATCTCGCACTAGAAAAGTTGACACTTTTAAATGATAATCCGATATTAACTTATTACCAGCTGAAGCAAAATTAATGCAGAGCACAAGAATTTACCCTACTCCTTCCTTAAATTCAACAGCGATTTTACAGACCCCGTACTCTTCAAAAATACATCACTATCATTCACAGATTTATTTTCAGATGATATCTTGAACCGCACATCTAATTTATATTTTACTGCTTTTCCCTTTTTAATTAAATCCAATAAGGTTTTACCCACTGCTTTCAAGGAAAGTTCTATAGGGATTTGAAGGTCCGTCACACTTTTTTCCGGGATAACAGTAAGACCGGGCAATTTACCTTCTATCCATTCATTGTCTTCAATTGCAATTCTGAAGTTGATGTCTTTTGCTTGGATCGAATAAACATTTCTATTTTTTATTT
Source organism: Saprospiraceae bacterium (assembly GCA_016715105.1). Lineage (GTDB taxonomy): Bacteria > Bacteroidota > Bacteroidia > Chitinophagales > Saprospiraceae > JADKBO01. The sequence goes on from JADKBO010000002.1 coordinate 100,576, forward strand.
CAACTTCAAACAGTAGAGAAGCTCTTGAAAAATTAAGAGATTCCAATTGAACTTGTTTGGAAAGGAGTTGTGGCGGTCGTATTAATGGGAGCAATTTGGTGACATGCAAATCAAATTGTTTTTTGAAAAGGAGGTCTGTATAAAAGGTGGTTTTTATTTCGTATTCAACTGAATCCAACTGTTGTTGGTCACTTTCCTTTAAAATGGAAAATAATTGCTCACTCAAAAGTTTAATTGGCAGTAAAATCCAGGTGCTGTCACTTCCCTCTAAAGAAACAGATTTTTTATATTGGTTTTTAATTACTTCCACGTGATTGATGTATATGCTGTATTGGACACTATCGGCAGTAAACGATATGGGAAGTTGGTTTTTTAAGAGCAATTTTACATTCATTTCTATTTCATCGTTCGTTACTGAGGTAATTTCTACAATGGAGATTTCTGCGCGAGGAAGCAGAAAGGTTTTATTTGGATTGTCTTCCTTACTATAATCAATAAACCTCCAAATGAAAAAACCTGCTATGATTGCCAAAGCAGTTAATAAAATGAAAGAAAGTATTTTCTTCAATATCATAAGCTCTTTTTAAATGCAAATAAATCCCTTGCCCAATTGATATTTTCGGAAAATATCAATGGAAGATGACTTTGTTTCTTATGATCTATTTGCATTTAAAAGGAGGGAATTATTTATTTGAAATATATCTTCCGTAATAATTTTGCAAATTGGATTCATAAGAGTCCAGAATTTCCTGACTGGGCACATATTCAGGACTATTTTTAACCTGTTCCTCGGTTTTATTTACTACAACGGAAGAAGATTCCCAATTAATTTCTCTGATCCATTGCGGTGAGATCAAAACTTTTTTTCCTGGAAACCAATTTCCAGTATCTACTTCCATAAAATCAATGGTCCAGCTTTGGTCATTGACAATGAAATCTTCAACTTCACCAATTTCTCCGTCAGTTGCTTTTATATTGTAACCTTTCACAGACTCTGTGCTCCTTAAATGGGGGTCATTGTCCGATTGATCTTTTTGCATTTTGGCAGTATTTTCTATTTCTACAGGATAAGCCATACCCATGCCGGCACTTCCCATGCCTCCCCAATAAAAAGCACCCCAAGGATAGTAATTGTACAAATCCATTTCATGTTGTCTGGTGATGGATTTGTCTGCATCAATTTCTGGACTGCCTTCTACCTGCGCCTTAGTGAGATTTACAGGAAATACTTCATTTTCCCAATCTGGAGCAAGTAGTGATTCCGGTGACAACAATATTGCTCTACCAAAAAGCCAACTTCCCGTTTCGATGATCAAATACCTAATCGTCCAAGTGCTGTCATCAAAGTAAAATTCTTTCACTTTTCCTATTTCTCCATCTAAGGCCAATATTTTGAAACCAATCAAATTTTCTATTTTACGTCTCATGTTTTTATTTTTTTATTTTTTCTAATGATGTGTTAGTAATTCGGTTTTTGTGCTTCAATAGATCTACTCAAATTTCCAGAAGACCAAAGAGCCCAAACAACAAGGATGGGTTGAAACCAAAGCCTGATCAATCTCACCCGATCTGTTGTCAAACCGAAAGCATCAATTTCTCTAAGGTATTGGTTGACATTCCCAAAAAAAACGAGTATAAGGAAAATGGCCAATGCCCATCCAATCTGTTTTCGTCTTTTTTGCCAAAAAAGAAAAGCCAGACCTAATAGAATTTCAACAATTCCTGAGGATACTACTACAAAATCTTTTTCCAAGCCAACCCACTCTGGGACCAAAGCTTGAAACTCGATTCTGTATATAGTCAGGTGTGTATACCCAGCATAGATCATAAATAAAGCCATTATGATCCTCATGATATTTTGCATCCATGTATTAGGCCTAACTTCCTTTTTGAATTTATATATCAATTGCCTTAATTGTCAACCCGATTAAACTTCCTGTCATTTAAAGACGCATTAATTACAATAGTTCTGCAGAAAAAAGATGAAAGAAGAAGTCTTTTGGTGTAAAAAACTGCATCTCACATCTAACATCTCACATCTAACATCTCACATCTTTCGTCTCTCATCTTTCATCTTTCGTCTTTAAAAGTATTTAAAATGATTTCTTATCTATTAAATTACATTTTCTTCTTCACAACGATTTTACCACATCCAGCTCTTGCGCCAGCATCACCTGTTGGTTGTGTTTTTAAATCATCTACTTTTTGGTGAACAATCACACCTTTATTGATGATAGAATTTTCCCCGCTGAGTGATATCATTTTATCTGTGAATTCCATGTGCGCATTTCCTGAGGCGTCTGCTGTAATATTTCCCAAATCACCCGCATGTCGTATAGTATCCATGGGAGCTCCATGATCTTTGTGATCTGGATTGAAATGTCCACCTGCAGAACTACCGTCTGGGGCAGAACAATCACCAAATTCGTGTATGTGGAAGCCATGTTTTCCAGGAGTAAGTCCTGAAAGATCAGCCACTACTTTTACGCCCTCAGCTGTTTGGGTAAAGCTTACCGTACCCTTGACTTTGCTGCCTTCTGTCGGTGAAATTTCACAAACAGCTTCTTTAACTTTTGCATCCTGTCCAAATATTGGCTGGATAAACAACATTGCTAATAGGATAATTTTGCAAGTTGAAAAAATTGAGATTTTTAATTTACTTTCCATAATTTTTATTTTTTAATTAATTTAAAATATCAAAGTTGTGTGCCTTCCGTTTTCATTAGTTGCAACATCATTTGCGAAAAAAACAAATTTGACTGGTAATTTTTGAGGCTTTTTGAAAGTAGAATTGAGTTAAAAAATGCGTACAATTTTGGGTCTCAAAATTTTCAGGAAATTTGATTTAATGCATTTTGAAGTATACGTTTAGCTATGGCTTAAAGTTTTGTCAGGCTGTGCACATTTTTTTTGGGCTCGATATTGCACTCAGTTTTCAGCTGTCAGCAATCAGCAAATTTTGACAACACAAAGTCCAGTTATTGACGAATTGCGCTCAGTTTAGTATTAAATTTCTGGTATCTGAAAAGTACAATATTTGATAACACTGAATTTAAGTATTAGTGTATTTTCCTGCGAAATAAATTTCGCATTCCACCTAGATTTGATGGCAAACAGCTCTTTGGCGATTAAACTTTAATTTAGAAAGCTCGTTGCTCGTTGCTCGTTGCTCAATGCTCGCGGCCAACGCCACCTAATCAAATCTGATCGTTGAAAACTGATCGCTCACAGCCGGTCATTTCTTTTAAAACTTTCATAGCCCTCTCCGCATCTTTAACATCAACAAAAATATGATCGTGGTAATAGGCGGCAACGACATTGCAACTGATGTTATGCTTGGTCAACTCAGCAGAAAATGCAGCAGTAAGACCAACCGCTTCCAATGCAGAATGCACTTTTAATGTAATCCAACTAGCAACAAAGTCGTATGATAAATTGTATAAATCAGCTTTTTGTCTTTCTAAAACAATTGTTGCTCCCTCTACTTCCTTAAATTCAAATAAAGTATCTGACCTACTTATTTTTTCGAGGCCATTGATGTTGACAAAAACATACTCACCTTCATTGAGAGTGGGTTCCATTTGTGAAATGAGCATTTTGAGGTCTGTTTGTCCTGCCATAGATTGCAAATTTAATTCACCAAAAATGCTCCATTTCGTTGACAATTTGAATAAAAGTTGAAGCATTTTCTTTTGATATCAGGTTTAATTGATCAATCATCCTGCAATAAAGAAATCAGGCTCTTAAACTCAGAGCTTTGCACAGTATAAAATAATCTATCATGCCCAGTGGAAAGCCAAATTTATTTGGCTGAAAGAATTAAAAGATATTTTCTGCGAATTAAATTTCTCATTCCACCCAGATTTGTTGGCAAACAGCTCTTTGACGGTTAATCTGTAATTTGAAAGCTCGAAGCTCGTGGCTCGTGGCTCGCGGCTTATTAAAACACCAACAAAGCCCCTTCCTCCCTCAATCTCGCCACCAATTCACTTTGCCAAAATTCCTCAAAATCAATACAATTTTGCACTGCTAAAACCCGAATGTTTTCTACGGTCATAACTTCAACTTCAGTTATTTTGAGTTGGGGAATTAATTCGAGAAATAATTGAGCAATTGATTTTTCAACGGCTATTTCTATGGTGTCTCTTTTATCATGAAACGTGAGATTAAGCCATTCGTAAATATGGCCTCTTTTTACTTTGGTTAAGGGATTTGTCTCAGGATCCTTGCCCAGATAAATGACTTTTGTACTGGGCTTGAGGTCAATTTCTTCCACCAATTCCAGACAATTTTGGATGTAATTACCAGGAATTTTTGTCTTAGGAATTTTGAAATCAAACCATTCTTGGAGTGGAAAATCAAAACACATGCCGTGCATATAATTGAATAAAGATTTCTTGAGACCAAAGCTAAATTGGTCGTGGTTTATGCCCGTACTGTCCACAAACTGGATGTCATTGTTGGCAAATGAAATCGATTTGTATTCAGGAATGATGCCATAAGCTTCTGGATCGAGGCCTACCGGACTGTGAGCGGTGAGTGCAAACTGGTGCCAGAATCCGGAGTGCAAAATGCCCAATTCAAACATTTGTCGCACCATTTCCAAACTATCTACCGTTTCTTGAACCGTCTGAGTGGGATAACCATACATGAGATATGCGTGAACCATGATGCCCGATTCTGTGAAATTGCGCGTCACTTGTGCAACTTGTTCAACGTTAACTCCTTTTTTGATCAATTCTAGCAATCTGTCTGAGGCAACTTCCAGACCTCCAGAAACAGCAATGCATCCCGAGGCTTGCAACAAACGGCAAAGGTCTCTGGTAAAACGCTTTTCAAAACGGATATTGGTCCACCACGTGACATTGAGTTTTCTCCGCAAAATCTCAATGGCCAATTCCCGCATCAAAGCTGGTGGAGCAGCTTCATCTACGAAGTGGAAACCCTTTTCTCCTGTTTGAGTGATAATGGTTTCCATTCGGTCAACGAGCAATTTCGCGGCAATGGGTTCGTATAATTTAATGTAATCCAAAGAAACGTCACAAAAGGTACACTTGCCCCAGTAACAACCATGGGCCATGGTCAATTTATTCCACCGTCCATCACTCCACAAGCTGTGCATCGGATTGGCTATTTCAATGACAGAAATGTATTGATCCAACAACAAATCACTGTAATCGGGAGTGCCCACTTCGCTTTGTTTATAGTCTTTTCTGAGCGAAAAATTGTTGTAAATGACCTCACCATTTTCCAGCAAAAAAGTCCTTTTATAAAAATTGAAATTCGGGTTTTTTTCGTCGGGATGCAGGACATTTGAAACCAACAATTCAATGGGTAATTCGCCATCATCCAAAGTGATGTAATCAAAAAATTCAAAAACCCGTTTGTCTTTGATAGTGCGCAATTCGGTATTTGGAAATCCACCACCCATCGCAATTTTCATCAAAGGATGGTGTTTTTTGATGTGTTGGGCACATCTAAAAGCGCTGTAAAGATTGCCAGGAAAAGGCACAGAAAAACAAACCAATTTTGGATTTATCGCGACCAATTTTTCTTCCAAAATCTGGAGGGTGATTCGATCAATAAATGTAGCATCCTGACCCAATAATCCATGTAATTCGTCAAAAGCATTTGCACTTCGGCCCAAGCGCTCTGCATACCTAGAAAAGCCAAAATTTTCGTCCACACATTCCACAATAAAATCAGACAAATCTTCAAGGTAAAGAGTAGCTAAATGTTTGGCTTTGTCCTGAATACCCATGGCCCCAAAAGCCCATTCCATGTCTTCAAGTTGCGCAAACCGCGATGCCTGCGGTAAGAAATTTTCACTGGCTATTTGCCTTGCCAGCGTTTGGTTTTTCCCTTGTAGAAAGCCAATAACCTCTTCGATGGTTTGAATATAATCTTCTTTGATGGAAAAAATTCTACGCGCATTATCTGAAGTCATACTTTGACGAGCCTTAGCTGTGTCAAACACGGAGCGCAAAACCTTGGGTGTAAAAAGCTCCAATATCACCTCGATGCCCAAATCCATTTGAAAGCTGGAGATGCCTTTTGTATTCAAAAAACCTTTTAAATAAGAAGTAGCTGGGTATGGGGTGTTGAGTTGTGTAAACGGGGAGGTGATGAGTAAGAGGTCTTGCAAATTTTAATCCTTTTTGCAAAGTTAATGGATAATGCCGTAGAGGCGTAAAATTTTACGCCTTCACAGCAATATTCATTATGTTGGAAAGGGTACAGACGAAAGGCCTTTCGTCTGTACCAGTAATAAATTGGAATTGTATGTAAAGGCGTATTATTTACATCATTGCGAACTAAAGTTCGCATTCCACAGTGCTTTTCAGATGTATCAATTCCGATTGACTATACCGGCCTCTACAATTTCCTTATAGGCCCGGCCTATGGGAATGTTCCATTTATCAATTTCAATTTCTGTGGCAGAATAGGAAGAAATCTTATCAATTGCGACAATGAAAGATCGGTGCACACGCAGGAAATTGTCGGTTGGGAGTATTTCCTCGATTTGACCCAATTGAAATTTCGTCACAATGTTCTTTGTCGTTGTGACTACTTTGACGTATTCTTTCAAGCTCTCCACAAATAAAATTTCATCACGGTAAATGCGGACATTTTTTTTATTGACATTAAAGAAGATACTTGGTCTTTCATTTTTTTTAGTCGTAATTTCTGGTTGAGGTGTCTTCTTTTCCAGTTTATTAACCGCAGTGATAAAACGGGAAAATTCGATGGGTTTTAGTAGGTAATCAATTACGTTGTGGTCGTATCCTTTTAGCGCGTATTCGTGGTAGGCGCTGGTGATGATGATGGCAGGAGGATTTGCTAGCGTCATGATGAATTCAAAGCCTTTTAATTTTGGTAAATGGATATCCAGAAAAATCAAATCAATGACATTGCTTTTCAAGACCTCCAGGGCTTTAATGGCGTCGTGGCATTTTGCAACTAAATTCAAAAACGGAACTTGTTGAATATAATCTTCCAAAATTTCCATTGCCAATGGTTCGTCTTCTACGATGATGCAATTGATTTTATGCATGGCTATTTAAATTAATCATTAATGAAACTTTAAAATCATTGGAATTATTTTCCATCCATAATTCGTGAATTTTATATTGTAATTCCAATTGTCTTTTGATGTTTTTCAAACCCAAATGATCACCATTTATTTCCTCCGGAATTTCATTTTTTGAATTGATCACACTGAAATGGAGAATACCGGATTTTAAATTTAAGGAAATGTGAATAAAGGATTCATCCAAACTTTCTGAAGCACCGTGTTTGAATGCATTTTCTACAAAAGGCAGTAGTATTAAAGGAGCAATTGCCTGGTCCAAATTGTCAATTTCGCGAGTAAAATTTAGATCCAATTTTTTATAAAAACGAATTTTTTCCAATTCAATATAATCTTGCAGAACCTGAACCTCCTGTCTGATGGTAATGAATTTATGATGAGATTCATAGAGCATAAACCGCAATAGTTTAGAAAGTTTCATCACCACATCTGCAGTATCATCAGATTTTTTCCTGGCCAGCGCATAGATGTTATTCAGGGTGTTGAATAGAAAATGTGGTTTGGTTTGAGCTTTAAGAAATTGTAATTCACTTTCTAATTTGTGTTTTATCAATGCTTGTTCATGAGCTCTTTGTTTGATATTTATTCTTACTGCTTTTATAGAAATGGCCAAACTTGCAATAAAAAGCAGAATGAAAAGTGCTGAGATGATGCTTACAAAGCTGTAACTTTTTGAGGGGGAATATTCAAGATGGTAAATGTTTAAAATGATGAAATTGCGCAGCGGGAAGTAAGCTATAAGACACAATATTAAAATGCTTATTCCACAAAAAATCGACAACAATAGGCTCCAAGTCTTTTCCAAATATTTGTCAATAATGAAAAAGAATGCATAAACCATAGGAATTTTTATGAGCAGAAGGGTCAATTGGGCATAGAATAGTGGGAGGATGTCTTGTATGGATAAATTATTGGACAAAGGGGCTAGCTCAGATCCAACGTTTTGAGATGTCTTGAATAGGATATAAAAACCCCAAAATGCAATGTGTAATAAAAGTCTTTTATGTTTCATATTGAAGTTAAGTTCCCTCAATTCAGTTTTTGGCTAGTAATATACTGGACAAAAGTATTTCATTGTGGTTTAAATCCATAGAATGCAATGAATTCCATATGAATAGGTGTTTGCGCTTGAATGAATATCAGATTCTTTGATAGATGGTATTAGTAGGGAGATTCTTACCGTATAGGTGTCGTGAGCATTTTGGAAGGCAAATAACAAATATATTTATGAATCAAATTTTATCTATAAATGGCTTTCGGTAGAACCATTTTTGTTTCATTCTTCTACGGAGTTTTTTTCAGTTGTAGCAGTACTCAACCATTGAGTACGTTGGAAATTGTCAATGCTTCTATTTATAAGATTGGGTCTAAAGAAATTCGAGAAAACATCAAAAATATTGTGACAATAGCAGAATGCATCGGTCCAAATGGCAAGTATCGGACGATTGTGCATAGTGATGATTCAGGTTATACTTACTTCAAACAAATAAAAGAGTATGAAACTGTACAAATTTATGAAGCTGTAATTTATGATGGTAAATCGGGGTTTACATTGGGTGACACAATACAAGAATTGAGCGAAGAAGAAATTTTTGTCATCAGGAGCCATGAATTTCATCAGATGTTACTTTCAATCAATAAACGATATAATGATTTTGAAATAGCAAAAGATACCGTATCAAAAGATGATCATATAATTCATGCGATAACAGCTTTGGGTAAATCATGTAGTTTATTTTTCAATAAAAGACATCAATATTTGGACAAAATAGTATTGATTAATCCCGACAATGCAAATGAATTTATTATAACCCAAGTTACAAACTGGAAACTAATTGATCAAATATATTTACCCTATAAAGTTACAATTCAACAAGGTGATAATTATTATCATTTTGAATTCAAAGAAATTTTAATCAATAGTAGTAATTTTAAAAAAATAGATATTAACCAATGATCGATAATTTGACTTTTAAAAATGTGGGTGTGAAGTTTTTCAATACCCTACAATATGCTAATGTTTATTTATCTTTATTTGTAGCAAATATATTGTTTCTCTCAAAATTTATTTGAAACAGATTCGGCATCAAGTAAACTTGAATTGGTAGCAGAAATAAACTCTGGTCAATATGAAAGGGATTTTGCATTGTCTCCGACTGGTGATGAATTGTTTTATACTTTGCAATCACCTGGAGGAAAATTTCAAACCATCATTCATAGAATAAAAGGAGAGAACGGTCTTTGGTCTGAACCACAACTGGCTTCATTTGCTGGTCATTTCAGTGATTTAGAACCCACCTTTGCTCCAGACGGAAAGCGATTGTATTTTGTTTCCAATCGACCAACTTCTGGTAAAGAGATCAAAGATTTTGACATTTGGTACGTCGAGAAAGCGGACGGTATTTGGAAAAACCCCATCAATTTGGGCGCTCCAATAAATACAGCAGCTGACGAATTTTACCCTTCCATTACCAACTCTGGAAACATTTATTTTACGGCGGCTTACAACAATGCGGTCAGTAAGGAGGATATATTTGTTTCGACTTTTGAAAATGGAAAATACAATATTCCAGTGGCTTTGGACTCCGCAGTGAACTCAAAATTGTATGAATTTAATGCCTTTGTTTCTCCAGATGAAGATTACATCATTTTCACATCTTATGGCAGAAAAGACGACATGGGAAGGGGTGATTTATACATGAGTTTGAAAGATGAGTTTGGTCACTGGCAACTAGCAAAAAATCTTCAAAACCTCAATTCTGATAAATTGGATTATTGCCCATTTGTAAGTTTTGACCGCTCGGCTTTTTACTTTACGAGTGAAAGAAGTAATTTGCAATCATCTTATACCGACAAAGCGGTCACACTGTCCCAACTTTTGGAAAATTATAATGGAGCTCAAAATGGCGGTGGAGATATTTATTGGTTGAGTTTTGAGGAAGTACATAGGCAAGTAAAAAAATAAATAACAGTTCATGAGCGGAAGGGTTTTTATCTTACTTTGGTCAAGTTTGTGGTTTTCATGTACGAGCCATAAGTTTTCTGCAGAAAAACAGGAATTAAATAAAGCGGAAACCATAACCATTTTATTTTTAGGAAATAGCCTTACTTATTCGAATGATTTGCCTGACCTGGTAGCTAAAATGGGCTCAGAGCAAAAGAAAAAGATTAAAACATTACAAATGGCTTATCCAAACTACGCATTGGAAGATCATTGGAATGAAGGTAAGTTACAAGAAACAATAACTCAAGAATCCATTGATTATTTGGTAATCCAACAGGGTCCTTCTTCTCAAGCAGATGGCCGTACTTCGCTCCTGGATTATGGGGCACGAATAAAAACCCTGTGCGATAAACATCAAACCAAATTGGCATTTTTTATGGTTTGGCCATCCATGCAAAATTGGTCAACATTTGATGGTGTGATCAAAAACTACGACCAAGCAGCCAAAGCCAACAATGCGATTATTTGTCCGGTGGGCAAAGAATGGAAGATGTATATTGAATCCACAAAGGATTACAGTTATTATGGCCCGGATGGTTTTCATCCGTCTTTGGAGGGCAGCAAATTTGCGGCCAAAATTATTTTTGAAAGTTTATTTGAATGAGTACAGACGCAAGGCCTTGCGTCTGTACCGGAATAGAAGGGGCGAAAAGCTTTCGCCCGTACTTTGTACAATAGAAAGTTCATTTGAGTTCATAAAGTGTAAAGTTCATAAAGTTTGAAAGTTTGTTTGAGTTCATAAAGTAGAAAGTTCATAAAGTTTGAAAGTTTGTTTGAGTTCATAAAGTAGAAAGTTCATAAAGTTTGAAAGTTCAGGTATTGTCTCGTCCTGAAAAAAGTTGACAATTTTTGATTAATAATCCTGCTTCAACTTTACATTTAGGTTTTATAGAGAGAAGCTGAAAGGGCTCACGATAATCCGATCTCCCGTTTCCGGTTTCCGGTCTCCCTAGTAGCTCGTGGCAAAAAACTGATAGCTGACCGCTGAAAACTGATAACTATCCCCATGACCAAAGTCATCCCAGATAAAAACCGTTTCTGTAACATTGGTTACGAATGGCCAATCCACATACGGATACATTTGTTTAAAATAATAATTACAGATGAAAGTAGAACAAATTTATACCGGATGTTTGGCACATGCAGCATATTACGTAGAGAGCAATGGAGTAGCTGCAATATTTGACCCACTGAGAGAGGTGCAACCATATATTGATCGCGCAAATAAAAACAAAGCGAAAATAAAGTATGTTTTTGAAACCCATTTTCATGCTGATTTTGTGAGTGGTCACATTGACTTGGCAAAAAAGACGGGTGCTGAAATTGTATATGGACCTACCGCAAAACCTGGTTTTGATGCCATAGTTGCTGAGGATGATCAAGTATTTGAAGTCGGAGATTGCAAAGTGAAAATCATTCACACTCCTGGTCATACAATGGAGAGTACTACTTATATGTTGATAGATGAGGAAGGAAAAGAACATGGTCTGATCACAGGTGATACTTTATTTATTGGTGATGTAGGAAGACCAGACTTGGCACAACATGTCATTGCAGACTTAACAGAAGAGAAGTTGGCGGGTCACTTGTTTGATTCTTTGCGCAACAAGATAATGCCTCTTTCAGATGATTTGATCGTATATCCTAATCACGGCGCTGGTAGTGCTTGTGGCAAAAACATGAGTAAAGAAACGACCGACACTTTGGGAAATCAGAAGGTTACAAATTATGCATTGCGCCCTGATATGACTAAAGCTGAATTTATCAAGGAGGTATTGACAGGTCTAGTCGCTCCCCCTGCATATTTCCCTAAAAATGTGGTCATGAACATCAAAGGTTATGAAAGCATCGATGAGGTTTTGGACAGAGGTAAAAAGACATTCAATGTGCAAGAATTTGAATTAGTCGCCAATGAAACACAAGCTTTGGTATTGGATACCAGAAGTGCTGCTCAATTTGCGGAAGGCTTTATTCCCAATAGCATCAACATTGGCTTAGATAGCAATTTTGCTATGTGGGTTGGTGAAATGATTCCAGATATCAATCAAGAAATATTATTGGTTACGGAAGCTGGAAAAGAGGAAGAAAGCATTACGCGATTGGCCAGAGTCGGTTATGACAATAGCATTGGTCACCTTGGCGGCGGATTTGAAAGTTGGAAAAATGCCGGGAAACCTTATGAAACGGTAGAAAGAATAAATGCAGAGACATTTGCTCAACAATTCGACCAAAAAATGGTATTTGATGTCAGGAAAAAAAGTGAGTTTGATTCTGAGCATGTCACCACTGCCATCAATATACCGCTCAATGAAATCAACCAACATTTATCAGAAATTCCAAAGGATCAACCATTTATCATTTATTGTGGAAGTGGATATCGAACGATGATTGCTGCGTCTATTCTCAAACAAAGAGGTTGGGACAATTTTGTAGATGTGATTGGAGGATTTAAAGCAATTGCGCAAACAGACGTTCTCCGGACGGATTATGTTTGTCCTACGACATTATTGTAGTTTAAAGTTCATAAAGTGAAAAGTTCATAAAGTATAAAGTTTGAAAACTGTAGAGGCGCAAGGCCTTGCGTCTTTAAAGTTCATAAAGTATAAAGTTTGAAAATATGTACAGGCGCAAGGCCTTGCGCCTGTAATTATACGGGTGCATAGCTTCCGCCCATACACCATAAAATGGAAAATTCATAAATTTGGAGCAGATTGCCACCAATTCACAAATTGCCCTCAGATTTCAGCCATCGGCATTCAGCAAAGTTGAAATCTCAACGTCCCGCTAGGGACAAAATATTGGTACATCAAATAAAAAGGAAACCATACATCGTGCCATAGGTACGACCCATTTAATGCGTGGAAGAGCGAGGCTGTCACATAAAACTGAGAGCTGATCGCTGAGAGCTGACCACCGTCTGCCACGAATTCACGAATTGCCATCAGGTTTTAGCCATCAGCATTCAGCAAAGTTGAAATCTCAACGTCCCGCTAGGGACAAAATATTGGTACATCAAAAAAAGGGAAAGCATACATCGTGCCGTAGGTACGACCTATTTAAAGCGTGGAGGAACTAGGCTGTCACATTACAAATGTAAAACTGAAACTGATCACTGAGAGCTGACCACAAATTGCTGAGAGCTGACAACTCAGCGCTCAATAATAAACCGCCATCAATTTTTCCACTTTATCTTCAAAAGATTTAAGGTCTTGTTCCATTTTGATGAAAAACATCTCGCGATACTGGAAACCATCACTGCTGATCAAAACCGACCGCCTTCTGATCTTTTGGATCCAATCCTTGGAAAAATTATAAAATGCAGGATTGTAACTCACGATGAATTGGGGCATATCGTAACCGATACAAGTGGCGTTGAATTTATCGGATTCATACAAAACCATATTGAGGAAATTGCCGTATTCATTGAGATAAATCATCCTTTCTGAACCAGATTTATTATCGCGAACCGTTGTACCCGACATGGCAAGTTCATGTAAATGATTAAACAATTTTTTTACGTCGTCCATCAAATTTCTGACGTAAGCTTCATTTTTGAATGCCCGAATGGTGATACTGAAGATGATTTGTTGGAATAAGTTGGCAAACATATTACTGTTCCAAATCTCTGTGACTGGATGGCCTGCATAATAGGAAGAAATTTCCCGCCTTATAGTTTCCAGTTGAATGGGCACATTTGGATTTTCCTCAATGATCAACTTACTCTCTGAGGAATGCATATGCCGCCAAATGGACGATAAAAAATTATAGATGTACTGATGTGAAAAGTAATAAAATACCGGAAGCTCATTTGCCAGATAAGTCAATTTGCTGGACTGTGGGTTATTGAGTGGTCGACTGAAAAAACTGAATTGGCTCAGTGGATCAAAAGTGGTTTTGTTTTGCGCAAATGAGTGCTGAAAAGAAATATAATTGTCGGCTTGGAAAATCCCGTCTAGAGAAACTTGAAAATGATTGGCCAGTTTTACCAATTCTGCTGTGGTCAAAGCGGTCTCCCCGTTGATTCTTTTATAACAAGCACCCTTTCTGAGATTGAGCACCTCCATCATTCCATACAAGACTTGCTCTTGACTTTTTCGTTTGGTCAGGAAATCGAAAAAGGGTTTTTGAAACATTTCATTTTCGTTCATCACTCAGTACATTTTACAATAAGTATCTAATGTACAAAAACTACTCCAAAATATGAAAATATTAGAGGTAAACGATTTGAATAGTTTACAAATCGTAAAATAATATATCTGAGGTTGATGTAATAATTCACCAAACATAATTTCATCACCATATCTTTGAAATATCAAAAAAGGTAAAAGGTCGTCTTGCATTTGTTGCTCCTCTTGTCCCTAGAAAAATTTAAAAAGCAGATAGTAAAAGTGATTGACCTCTTTTAATAAAAGTGTCTTCGAAAAGTCGGAGGCACTTTTTTTTTGCTAAAAATTTCTCAAACCATTTATCTGATTTTGTCTAATTTGTAAAAAACTGCTTTTCTTAGATTCATATAAAAACTGAATTATGCATAAATAGACTTGTATACATTAACTCAAACAATAAAGTTATAACTGTTCGTACCAAATGTTCAGCACACTTCAAGATTTTAAAAATATAACCTTGACATTATATAACCTTAACGCTATATTTGTACTAAGAGTAGAAGCAAATAATGGAGTTTGGAGAATTGCATTTGCTTTCGATCCAAAGCGAAAAGCAATTCTTTTGGTGACGGGCGATAAAAAAGGAGTGAATCAATCAAAATTTTATAAGGATTTGATCAGGGTAGCTGATTTAAGATTTGAAGATCATTTAATACATTTAAAAAAGAAAAAATAATGACTATATCATTAGATAAAGTTTTAAAATCTTTGCCAAAAGCAAGACAAGAAAAAATTGAGCAAAATGCAGCTCAGTTAATTAAAGAATATAAATCAATTCAAGATTTAAGAAAAGATTTGGGGTTGACTCAGAATGACCTTGCTATAAAACAAGGTGTCAAACAAGTTAACATTTCTAATCTTGAAAAACGGGATGACATGCACCTATCTACTTTAAAGAAATATGTTGAAGCACTAGGTTGCGAGCTTGAAATCAATATTAAGCTTCCAAATGATCGAATTGCCAGAATTAAGAATCTTCCGTTATAAATACCATTCAAGTAATCATGAATCCCAACTTTCGCTGTCCCACATCATTCAAAATGCAAAGCACAGCCCTTCGAAAGTCATCCAAGCTGCAAACATTTTTATATCTTTGGAAAAAAAAGCGTGGAGACCATCTACTCAGATTTACTGGAAGCCAAAAGCAAGGACAGAAAAAATTTGTCGTGCTGATTGATCCCGATAAATTAAAATTGGGACACATGGACCGTTTGCTGCAATTGGCTGTAGACTGCAAGGTTGATTATTTTTTCATTGGAGGTAGCCTCATTATCAATGATATGTTGGATGAGGTGCTCAAACAAATCAAAAAAGTAAGCAATATTCCACTCATACTTTTTCCTGGAAATTCATTCCAATTGAGTTACAAAGCGGACGCTTTATTATTTCTTTCTTTGATATCTGGCAGAAACCCAGAACTACTTATTGGTAAACACGTGGTGACCGCGCCATTCCTCAAAGTAAGTCCTTTGGAAATCATTTCTACTGGTTATATTTTGATCGATGGTGGTACAATGACTTCCGTACAGTACATGAGTAATACCTTACCCATTCCTGCAGATAAAAAAGACATTGCCATGAGTACTGCTTTGGCTGGCGAATTATTAGGTTTAAAATTGATTTATCTGGATGCTGGTAGCGGTGCCAAAAACACCATCAGTACGGAGATGATAGCTCATGTAAGTAGTGTATTATCAGTGCCATTGATCGTAGGTGGTGGTATTACGACTCCGCAGAAAGTGTATGATAACATGATGGCTGGTGCTGACATGATTGTAGTCGGAAACGCCATCGAAAAAGATGTAGAGCTCATTACCGATATGGCCATCGCTGCACATCAGGCGAGTGAAAAAAATAAGGCCAACCATTTCTTATAGTGACTAAAAGAAACAGTCGGCCTTTGTCGCTAGCTATAATTTTACCACAACCTCCATTGATTTTGGTTCGATAAAGTATTCTCTTGAAAATACCCTGTTGCTTACAACAAACTTTACCGTGTATAAACCAGGTTGCAGTAGTGAATGATTGAATGATTTTATCACATAAGGTTGACCCTCTGGTAATGCTTCCAGATGAATGATGTTATTTTGAGGATCAAGGATGTTGATTGTACATCCTGCTCCTTGTGTAAACATGCTGACCAACCAATGTGTATTGGACTCTTTGAAAATAGGTTTGTATAAATATGCGATCTGAGGCATGACCATGACCTCTTCCGGTGTTTTAAATACTTTTTGCTGGACCATCTTGAGTTTGTCTTCAATTTCAAAGACATAAATCCCGTTTGGTAAATCCGCAAAATCTACTGTTCTCACATCTCTTTCAGTGAGGAGAGTTTCTTCAAATAAAAGCGCTTGGCCGTCTTGAAAAAAACTCACCTTTACACTGTCAGAAATCCAGCTTTCAAGGTGGAGGGTAACTGAGCCCTTTCCATTGCTTTCGACAAATGGAGGCGTATCAACACAAATTGGTAGTGATTTAGCATTGAGATTGAGGGCGCAATGCATTATCAAAATAGATAATAGAAAAAGGTTTCTCATGACTAAAAGTTTAAGTTTATAATATTTCTTGATTCTGAAAACAAAGTTAGGTCACCTTTTCGCTCACCACAAGATGTATTTTTTCACATTATATGTTTTATTTTACCCTAATTTAGATATTTTGTGGTATTAAATGTTAATAATGAGTATTGTTTGTGTTATGAGAAGTATTTAATATGGCATAGTTGCATTTTTATAAATATAATATACCATATATTCTGTCAATAGCCTTATTATTCAATAAATGTTTTAAATCATGATATGCGCGCGGCAGAGACTGCACATTGGAAAAAAGACATAGGAAGGTACTTGCTTACCGTCAATGTAAGCTCCTTTCATATTAAAATAAAAAAATGTGTATTTATTTTTCCAAAATCATATCCTTACTTGCCCACATATACCGAGAGGCAAATGATCGGTATGGGCGCCAGTTTTCGGCAACTTCAGTACATTTACTTTTTACCTTCTTATCTGTCTCATCCAAGCCATAATGAAAGATGATGCCTTTCCTTACGATCAAATCGTCGAGCGGCAAGACATCATGGCGATCGAGTACGAAAATGAGTAACATTTGCACTGTCCATTCGCCCACACCTTTGATGGACGTTAGCTTTTTGACCAATTCCTCGTCACTCATTTCTGACAGCCCAGTGTTGAGTTCAGGGTTTTCGATGAAAAATTGCGAAACATTTTTCAAATACCCTGCCTTTTGAAAAGACAAACCAACACTCCTCATGTCTGCAACATCCAGATTGACGACCTGTTCTGGAATCAATTCCCCACCATTGAGCACCAGATAACGTTGAAAGATGGTGTCAGCAACTTTGGTGGATAATTGTTGTGAAACTATTGATTTTTGTAAGGCGTTGTGAATATTTAGGTCTTGATTTAATAGTGGTAATTCTCCAACTTTGTCTATTAAATCATTCAAAATGGGGTCTCTACGTAAATGCTTTAAAGCTGCTTCCATCAGTTTATTTTCGGTCATCAAAGGTAGCGTTTTTTTCATAGTCTTCAGCCTAGCCATTCCAACATTCGGTCAAATTAGCCAAAATATGGTACTCAAAAGCCATCCAGTTTTAGCTGCAACCGCATTCAACGATATTTGGGGATATGAGGATAGTTTACAAAATGAATTTGCAATCATTGGTACTAAAACGAGTATAAGGATATACAATGTAACTAATACTGATTCTGTATTTTTGGTCAAAGAATATGTGGATGGGGCAAACACTTCCTGGAGAGATTTCAAAACTTACAAAAACTATTTATACGCTGTCTGCGACAATTGTTCTGAGGGATTGGAAATCATCAATATGGACAGCCTTGCGGTGAGTAATTTCACGCAGACAACGACCCAATTTCTCAAAGCTCACAATATATATGTTGATACTTTAAATGCAAGATTGTATGCAGTAGGAGCCACTTATTTTCCTGGTGGCATCAATCGCGGCATCATTGTTTATGACATTTCCAATCCTGGAAATCCAGTTTTTGTAAAATTCTTTGACGACAATAAATACGTTCATGACATTTATGTACAAAACAATATTGCCTATGCTTCAAGTGGATACAGTGGCACCTTTGTTTATGATTTTAGTAATCTCAACAATATAACATCCGTAATGGGTAACGAGAACCCAACGAGTACTTATCATCACAGTTCCTGGAAAAACCCCGATGCTCCTTACATCTACAGTGCTCATGAATTACCAGATGGTTATCCTATGGTTGTGTACAAGATCGTAAATGGCAATTTAATTTTACAAAATACATTTATTGAATCCCTTATAACCAATGCATCAGTAGGTGCTCGTCCCCATAATCCATACGTGCATGAAAACAAATTGTTTATCTCCTATTATCACGATGGTCTCCAAATTTTTGATTTGAGCAATCCTGAAAAACCCAAAAAATGTGCTTATTATGATACTTATCCCAGCAATAGCAACTATTCTGGATTTCAAGGAAATTGGGGTGTTTATCCATTTTTAAGATCGGGCTCAATATTGGTTTCAGATATAACTTCTGGCCTTTATGTATTTAAATTGGACATTGGTGTAAAAATTCAAAGTGATTTTGTTTTGACTACACCTGGCGCAGGTCTGATCATCAGAGATAAAAATGCGAGTTATAAATTATCTGTTTCTAATACAGGTGCGCTTGTTAACACTCCAGGTGTTCAAAATCTAAGCGGAAATCAAAAGTTTGTCTACTCTGATTTGGAAGTTATGGGCAATTTGATGCTCACCGCTCCAAACGGAATACATTATGTGCTGAGTATGGATAACACCGGTCAATTTGTGGTATCAGGACCTACTTCGTTTCCAACAGGTAACCACATGACCATCTCAGGTGATGTATCGTTTGATGACATTTTTACAGGACCAATCTTAACCAATACTGCGGGAAGACATCGTATGATATGCAAAGGTGGCGTGCTGAAAGTAGATAAAATGTTTTAATCGAACAAGCGCTTACTTCCCTTCGTTTCACCAATATGAAAAGGATATTTTATATTTTGTTGGTCACTTTTGCGCTTTCTTGTGGCAAAGAAGAAAAGATTGAAATTTGCAATACTGACAAGCCTCTAGAGCAAATCAGTTGGTTAAAATCCATCGTTCAATCGATAATGGACAATGGATCACCTAGTGAAGTAGTTGTTTTTGTTTATAAGGGCAACGATGTCATCCTCATCAATCCATGTATGGGTTGCGCAGACGGTCTCACCACTGTGTATGATTGTAATGGCAATGAAATATGCAAGTTTGGAGGCATTGCAGGATTTAACACTTGCCCAGACTTTGATCAGACTGCTGTTGAAAAGACTGTTCTTTTTCGAAAGAATTAAATGTTTTAAAAATTATTACTTGCCTTCCAACCAAAGCCTTGCATTCAAAAATGCCTCAGCCCACGGTGATACTTCGTCCTTTCTTTCTCCTTGATAATATGGCCAATTCCATGGGAAAAACGATCTTTCAAAATGGGGCATAGTCACCAGGTGTCTTCCGTCCATAGAAGCCAACATAGCCACATCAAAATCAGAACCGTTTGGATTACCAGGATATTCGCTGTAAGCAAACTTTCCGACGATGTTGTATTGATCCTCAGTGTACGGAAATTTAAACTTGCCTTCTCCATGGGCAACCCAGATGCCTAGTGTTGATCCTGCCAAAGTAGACAACATCACACTGTTATTTTCCTGAATGGTTACGGAAGTAAACTTACTCTCGTATTTATGAGAATTATTGTGATGCATGCGCGTACCGATCTCATGTTCTGGATAAATTAAATCCAATTCCATAAATAATTGACAGCCATTACAAATACCTACAGACAAGGTATCTTCCCTTTTGAAAAAATCATGCAGAGCCTTTTTCGCCTTTTCATTGTATTTGAATGCTCCCGCCCAGCCTTTGGCAGAACCCAAAACATCACTATTTGAAAAACCTCCTACAGCACCAATAAACTGCACTCCAGTCAAATCTTCTCTACCATAAATCAAATCTGTCATGTGTACATCTTTCACATCAAAACCCATTTGATACATGGCGTTGGCCATCTCTCTTTCTGAATTACTGCCCTTCTCTCTGATGATGGCAGCTTTTGGTCTTTTATTCGAGGGCCTATCGATTTTTTTGCCTGTGAAATGCCCAGGAAATTGATATACAAGCGGTTGGTTTTTATAATGATCGTATCGCTCTTTCGCAAGTTTTGGACCTGACTGTTGGATGTCAAGCAGGTAAGAAGTTTCAAACCAAGCGTCTCTCAATGATGGTATATTGAAATCCATTGTTTCTCCACTGAAATCCACTACCAAGTTTTGGCCAGCATTGACTTCACCAATATTTATAAAAGCTATTTGTTGGTCATTCAAGAATGATGCTAAAGTACTGTCACCTTGTAAAACCAAAGCACTGTTTTCAGCAAACAAAATTTTGACCAAGTCTCCTTCTGCAAAGCCATTCAAATCAATTTTGGCACTGGTATTGGTCTCCGCAAAACACATTTCCAATAAAGTGGTCAATAAACCTCCCGAACTCACATCGTGTCCTGCCCACACCAAATCTTTTCTGATGGCATCCTGCAAAACATTGAATACTTTTTTGAGATGGCTTGCAGATTTTACATCAGCAGCAGTATTGCCTATTGTATTTAAAGTTTGCGCAAATGAAGAGCCTCCAAGTGTCAACGCAGATTGAGATAAGTCTATGTAAAACAACTGGCCACTTGCTCTTTTTAGAACAGGAGTCACAACTTTGGTAAAGTCATCGCAATGTCCTACTGCTGATATGATTACAGTACCAGGAGCTATGACTGGACCATCGGCATATTTTTGAGACATAGACAGTGAATCTTTGCCTGTTGGAATATTGATGCCCAATTCAATGGCAAAAGCAGATGCTGCCTCTACTGCATCATACAAACGAGCGTCCTCACCTTTATTGCGACAAGGCCACATCCAATTTGCTGATAAAGATACCGATGTCAATCCTTCTTTGAGTGGTGCCCAAACTAAGTTTGTAAGCGACTCTGTGATGGCCATTCTTGAACCCGCTGCAGCGTCGATGACTGCGGTAACAGGAGCGTGGCCAATAGATGTGGCAATTCCGTCGGTACCATAAAAGTCCATTGCCACAACCCCACAATTGTTGAGTGGTAATTGCAATGGCCCACAACATTGTTGCACTGCAATTTTTCCGCTCACGCATCTGTCAACCTTATTGGTCAACCAATCTTTGCAAGCGACTCCTTCCAGTTTTAAAACATTGGTTATATACGTATGTATCTGACTTTTGTCATAACTAGGTTCTGCATAAATCCTTGAGATTTGCTCATCATTCATGATGGTTTTGGGAGAACTGCCAAGCATGTCTTCTACAGCAAGATCCAAAGGTGTCAACCCAGTTTTACTGTCTTTGATGATGAAGTGGTGATCCTCGGTGATGGTACCCACTTCATAAATCGGTGCCCGTTCCCTTTCTGCAATGGTCTTGAGAAGTGGAAAATCCTCTTTGGCAATCACAATGCCCATACGCTCTTGAGATTCGTTGCCAATGATTTCCTTGGCTGATAAAGTAGGATCTCCAACGGGTAGTTTTTCAAGATGAATGATACCGCCAGTTGCTTCCACCAATTCTGATAAACAGTTGAGGTGGCCACCCGCTCCGTGATCATGAATAGAAATGATGGGATTGTGGTCACTTTCTACCAAAGCCACCACTGCATTACTGACCCTTTTTTGCATTTCAGGATTGGACCTTTGTACTGCATTGAGTTCGATACCGCTGGCAAAAGCTCCTGTATCTGCCGATGAAACGGCTGCTCCACCCATGCCGATGCGGTAGTTGTCACCTCCCATCACAACAATACTATCTCCTTTTTTGGCCAATTTTTTCTGAGCCATTTCTTCTTTTCCAAAACCAACTCCTCCGGCCATCATGATGACCTTGTCAAAGCCCATTTTTTGGTCTCCTTCTTGATGTTCGAATGTGAAAAGTGAACCTGCGATCAATGGTTGACCAAATTTATTGCCGAAATCACTGGCTCCATTGCTGGCTTTAAGGAGAATATCCATAGGTGTTTGGTAAAGCCATTTTCTAGCTTCCATGCCTTTTTCCCACGACCGAGCGTCATTCAATCTAGAATAAGAAGTCATATAAACTGCCGTACCAACCAAAGGAATAGAACCTGTTCCACCCGCCAATCGGTCCCTAATCTCTCCACCAGAACCAGTAGCAGCGCCGTTGAATGGCTCTACAGTAGTGGGAAAATTATGTGTTTCTGCTTTGAGCGATATGATACTGTGTAAGTCTTTTACAGCGTATGCGGATGGTTGGTCCGGCTGCTCTGGAGCAAAATTCTGGATGGTTGGACCCTTTACAAAGGCTACATTGTCTTTATAAGCTGACACAATACCATTTGGGTGTTCCTGAGAAGTTTTTTTGATCATCTTGAACAAAGAGCTGGGCTTTTCTACCCCGTCAATGACAAAAGTTCCGTTGAAAATTTTGTGTCTACAATGTTCACTATTTACTTGCGAGAAACCAAATACTTCAGAATCGGTGAGGTTTCTACCTAATTTTTGGGCAAGTTTTTCTAGATATTGTACTTCTTCATCACTTAAGGATAGTCCTTCTGCTTTGTTGTAGGCGTCAATATTGGTGATGGGTACAATTTCGTCTGGGAGGATATTGATCTCAAAAATCGTTTGATCCAGCCCATTATATCTTGCAAAAAGCATGGGATCAATGAAGGTATCTGCTGTTATTCCTTCGAAAACCTCTATTCTTTCTATACCAGCAATACCCATGTTTTGGGTAATTTCGACGGCATTGGTGCTCCAGGGAGTTATCATGGCTGCTCTAGGTCCTCTGAAAATGCCAGTGACGCTGTGAGAATCTATGAATTTTGCCTCACCGAATACCCAACACAATTTCTCTAACGTTCCGTTATCAAATACATCTTTGCTCTGTACGGCATAGATTTGATCGTCAGAGGAGTGAAAAAAAGAGATCATAATTTGTCCTGATTTTTGCCCTGTAAAAGAAAGGGCAAAGGTAACTTTTTAAGCCGAAACTTGCACAAATCCATAGGTTGTGGAAGCAACTTTATTCAGAAAAAAGTCCATAAAGACTTCATTATTCAAAAAATATTAAAGTTGGATGAGGTCAAATTGTACGATGACAACCACGATCAAAAGCACCAAAAAGATGATTTCAGCGACAATTTTATTTTTAAAGTTGAGCAGAGAAAGCGTTGTAAAAATGGAAGCAGGAAACAAAAAGCTAAAAATATGACTGTATTCCAAATGTTCAATCATCAATAAAACCAAGCCCGAATATGCCATTACCCAATACAGGATAGAAATCTTTTTCTGGGTAGAAGTCACTTTTTGTTTGGTATAATTCGAGAAATTGACCAAAAAAATCAGGACCAAAATTCCTATCAAAACACTGATGATCAAACTTTTGATGTCTTGGATAAACAAAACCTGATTGACCCCAAAATTCTCCCGGAAAAAATCTGGGATGACCATTAAGTCTTCACTATTGAAAAATTCCCATACCCAAAGGAGCAGCGTAGGAATCACCCATGCGACCGAATGTTGGATTCTTTCTTTAAAGGTGAATGACTTCAAAATGATCAAGGAAATGAAACTTACTATGAAAAAGTAGTAAAAAGGAAAATAAAAAACGCCTGCCAGTCCGATCAAAAATCCAGCTGAAAATATATCTGATGCCGCAGCGACACTGTTGTATGTATTGAACAAAAGGTGGACTGCAATGATGATGAACGTGCTACCTATCAACATTGGACTCAAAGAGAGTAAATCAGGAATCACCGCAGAGATAGTGATGTACACCAACCCTGGAATCAAAGTCATTTCTTTTGCAATGCGATGTTTTATGCATAATCTGTTGATAATCAGTGCTTGCATATAAACTATCAAACTCGCCAATAACCCTTGTACCCAATTGGAAGAAACTAGTTCCATAAGGTTGTTGAATATCGAACTTTCTCTTTCTGAAACAAAATTGTATGGAATAGGCTTAATGACCCCTTTGATCCTGATGAGCAAACAAAAAGGCAACAACAATAAGCTGTTTATGAATAAATTTTTCCTGAAAAATTCTAACACTGAATTATAGCCTGTTTTTAAAATGACCAAGCAAAAGTAAAAAATAAAATGATATCAATTTAAGAGACTTGATTTAAGGCCAAATGTCCACTGTCGTTATATTAAAAAAATGACTTGCATTGAGGCATACAAACTAATAAAACTAAGATTGTTATTAAATTCAATTTCAATGCCTATTTTCAGTCTTGAATTACTAAAGTTTACCATTCAAGATTATGAATAAAGCCACAACACATTTTTTCTGTATTTTTTATTTTCTTCCTATTCATTACTTCTTGTTCCGATAAGGAAAGCTTCTCCTCATGCTGACTGGTCAGGTTATCAAGGTGGCAATGATAGAAATCAATACAGCCATTTAGATCAAATCAATACCTCCAACGTGACCGCTCTCAAAGAGGCCTGAGATATGATAGTGGCGATGCAGACTCCACTGGGAAAACTCAAATCCAATGTAATCCGCTCATCATTGATGGAATTATTTATGGCACTAATCCGGCACTTAAATTATTTGCGCTCGATGGTACCACTGGAAAAGAACTGTGGAAATTTCATCCTCCCATCAGCGATGATTCTGGTCAGGGAGCCAATAGAGGTCTCACTGTTTACGGAGCAGGTGATCAAATGTGCATCATTTATACATCAGGTGCATTCATCTATGCTGTCAATGCCAAAACTGGTAAACTCGTAGAAACTTTTGGAGATGGTGGTAAAGTAGATTTACACAAAGGACTAGACAGAAATGTAGATAGTTTATTCATCGTAAGCAATTCTCCTGGTGTGATTTATAAAGATTTATTTATTGTTGGATCGCGAGTGTCGGAATCCATCGGACATGTACTGGTCACATTCGCGCTTATGATGCTCGAACTGGTGAGCAAAATGGATTTTTCACACTATACCTCATCCAGGCGAAGAAGGTTATGATACTTGGCCCAAAGATGCTTACCTCAAAAGTGGCGGTGCCAATGCTTGGAGTGGCATGTCTTTGGACGAAAAGAGGGGGATGGTTTTTGTGCCCACAGGTTCTGCTTCTTTTGACTTTTATGGCGGTGATCGGGAAGGTAAAAATTTGTTTTCCAACTGCGTCATTGCATTGGATGCCAACACAGGCAAAAAAATATGGCATTATCAAACCGTTCATCATGATGTTTGGGATCGCGACAATCCGGCTCCACCCAATTTGGTGACCGTCACCCACAACGGTAAAAAAATTGATGCTGTCGCTCAAATTACGAAATCATCTTACGTATTTTTATTTAACAGAGAAACGGGTGAGCCATTATTTAAAGTCAATGAAGTTCCTGTGCCTCAAAGCACTTTAGAAGGAGAAAAGACCTGGCCGACTCAGCCTGTTCCTTCCAAACCGAGACCATTTGCCCGACACGAAATCACAGAAAAGACTTGCCTATTCGCAGTCAGGAGGCGAGACAGTTTGCCATTGATAAACTGGCTCAAATCCAAAAAGGCAATCAATTCCAACCACCTTCTGAAGAGGGAACACTTTTATTCCCTGGTTTTGATGGTGGTGGTGAATGGGGCGGAGCAGCTGCTGACCCGGAAGGCATCATGTACATCAATTCCAGTGAAATGCCCTGGATCATGACCATGAATAAAGTTATAAAAGGACAGAAAGAAGATATGGCCACCATTGGTAAAAATGTGTACAAAGCTGCGTGTATTTCCTGTCATGGTGCCAACCTAGAAGGCAGTAATTTATATGGAAATGTCCCTAGTTTGGTCAATTTGAAGGACCGAATTGACAAACCTCAATTGATAAAAACTTTGAAAAATGGCAAAGGCGTGATGCCCTCCTTTGGGACTTTATCCGAAAATGCCTTGAATGCGCTTTCTGCTTATTTATTGCAAACAGAGGAGAAAGATAATAACAAAGACGTTGCTGCAACCTGGCCTTATCCATATACTTTCGGAGGTTATAAGAGGTTTATAGCTCCTGATGGCCTCGCCGCAATCAATCCTCCCTGGGGACAATTATCCGCCATTGACCTCAATTTGGGTGAAATCAAATGGCAGGTGACCCTCGGAAATGTGGAAAGCATCAAAATAGCGGGCATAACACAAACGGGAACAGAAAATTATGGTGGGCCAATCGTAACGGCTGGCAATCTCATTTTTATTGCTGCAACCACAGATAGCAAGATCCGGGCATTCGATAAGTCAACTGGCAAAGAATTATGGAGTGCTAAGCTGCCTGCTCCAGGATTTTCTACGCCTGCAACATTCAGTAAAAATGGCAAACAGTTTATTGTCACAGCAGCTGGAGGAGGAAAAATTGGGCAGCGTTCTTCTGGATATTATGTAGCATATGCTTTGTAATATATGGGGCTGTAAGATGTGAAATGAAACCACCCGTAGAGAAAGGGCTTGCCCCTTTCTATTAGGAAGGCCTTCATGCCTTCCCAAACGAAATGTTTATTGTAGGGTTTAAATGGTGAATGATTAATGGTGGTTGGTACGAAAATATAAATGGAACCACCCGTAGAGAAAGGGCTTGCAAGAACCCTTCTATCGGGAACCAAAGAATAAAGGTTTGCATTCCGCACCAAGATTGGGCTTTTTGGCCGTGGAAATTGATGGTCATTGAGATGGTGAGACCTAATTTTAAATTCTCGAAAATCCTTCCCTTCTGATACGAAATCGGAACCGATTTGGTTTTCCTGTTTTGAAAAAGAGGCAGCGCGACCCATCTAGAAACCCAGGATTTCAATCCCAAACAAAAAATAAAATAAAATAACATTTGAGTGCTGTAGGCACGGTCCATATAAACACAGAACACTGGCCACAAAACCATACCCAAGGTTATAAGAAATCACCTTGGCTTTCTTCATTTTATAACAGATTCCTTCATAAAAGTGTGCTGAATCACATTTTTTCCTTTGAAAAAGTGTTGTTGGACACATTTTTTCATACGAAAAAGTGTAATTTTGTTGGTAATTAGACTAAAATTTTATGAAGAGATCACTCTTTAAGGACTTAATTTCGTGGAAAAACTCAAGCAACAGGAAACCACTTATCATTCAAGGTGCAAGGCAAGTTGGCAAAACTTGGTTGATGAAAGCTTTTGGAGCACAAGAATTTCAGCAAGTTGTTTATCTGAATTTTGAAGAAAGCAGTCGATTGAAGGAGTTGTTTATTCCAGATTTTGATATTGATAGGCTTATTACTTCATTTGAAATAGAGACCAATCTCAAAATTGATCCTGAAAACACAATACTTATTTTTGATGAAATCCAAGAAGCAGAAAAAGGTCTTACAGCTTTGAAATACTTTTATGAACGTAGACCAGAATATTATATCATTGCAGCCGGTTCACTTTTGGGCGTTTCCCTTCAAAATAATCATTCCTTTCCGGTTGGGAAAGTGGACTTTTTGCAACTATTTCCTTTGAGTTTTATGGAGTTTCTAGAGAATTCCAACGAAGTTCAATTAGGTGAACAATTAAATAATGAGAATTGGCCACTGCTGGAGACCTTTCACGACAAATTGATCCAAAATTTGCGCTTATATTATTACCTCGGTGGAATGCCAGCAGTAATAGCCGACTATCTCAAAAACAAAGATTTGAATGCAGTCAGGGAAATACAAAATAAGCTCCTTATAGGATATGAAAATGATTTTGCCAAGTATGCCCCAATCGAGATTGTTCCAAAAATAAAAATGATTTGGCATTCTCTGATGAGCCAATTGGCAAAAGAAAACAAGAAATTTATTTATGGGCAAATAAAAAATGGAGCACGTGCAAAGGACTTTGAAGCTGCCATCAATTGGCTTGTAGACGCAGGTTTGGTTTTGAAAGTAAACAGAGTAGAAAAACCAACAATGCCACTTAAATCATATGCAGATTATGATGCTTTCAAATTATTTCTATTTGATATCGGCTTATTAAATGCAATGGGAGAACTAGATCAAAAAATCTTATTAGAAAAAAATGCTATTCTGAAAGAATACAAAGGTGCACTGACTGAACAATTTGTTTGTCAACAATTATTTCCTAAAAAGGAACTTTTTTATTGGTCTGCTTCCAATGCCACTGCAGAAGTTGACTTTGTCATTCAACATCAAAATGAAATAATTCCTATTGAAGTAAAAGCTGAGGAAAATCTCAAATCCAAGAGTTTGAAAGTCTATGTTGATAAATTTAAGCCTGAAAATGCTTATAGAACTTCAATGAGCAAGTTTCGAAAAGATGACTGGTTGACAAATGTTCCAATATACGGGATTTCAACAATCGTTTGAATTTGTAATAGTTAACGTTACTAAAATTTACTTTTGAATTTTAGTAAAATTAACTATCTTTGCTACATGTTACTAAAGACTCAGATATCAGAAGCATTTGAAAGGCAACAGACCCAGTTTCAGAACAAGTCACTGGGGCAAGAAAGATCTATTTTGAATAGTATTAATACTACCTCAGGTGAAATAATCATCGTAACAGGTGCTAGAAGGGTGGGCAAAAGTACCTTGCTCAAACAATTGGCAGGAAAGGCGGAAAACATCGCTTTTGTAAATTTTGAAGATCCTTTGCTCTTTGGTTTTGAATTATCTGATTTTGGAAAATTGGATGAGGTGATGGGTGAGCAAGCAGAATTACTTTATTTATTTGATGAAGTGCAAGTAATTAAACAATGGGGAAATTTTCAAGAAACCTGCACGATAGACAAAAAAAAATAGTAATCACTGGTTCCAATGCCTCCCTTTTGAGCAAAGAATTGGGTACCAGATTAACAGGACGACACCACACTGTCGAACTTTTCCCCTTTCCATATCATGAATACTGTACTTTTTTGAATTTGATTTCCTCTACAAATACTTTCAAAACCTATTTAGAAACAGGTGGATTTCCGCAATACGTCAAAAATCAAAGTACGGAATATCTCAACCAATTGCTTTTAGATATTTTGAATAGAGATATTGCTATCAGATATGGCGTCAGAAATACAGAAACCCTGATTGCATTGGCTTTATTTATGATTACCAATATCGGAAAACTATACACCATCAATGGATTAAAAAAGACATTCAACATTGGTTCTACTAATTCGGTTGCAGACTATCTTTCTTGGTTTGAAGACTCTTATCTCATTTTTACCATCCAGAAATTTTCTTGGTCTATCAAGAGTAGATTTGTCAGCCCGAAAAAATGTTACGCTATAGATACTGGCTTTGTTCGAGCCAATTCCTTGAGTCATTCAGATGACCTTGGCCGATTATTGGAAAACGCCATATTTCTTCAATTACGGAGGAAATACAAAACCGTTTTTTATTTTAAAGAAAAAAAAGAATGCGATTTTGTAATACCCCAAAAAGATCGAACTTATTTGCTAATCCAGGTTTGCTACGAGCTACATGTGGATAATAAAGACCGAGAAATCAATGGCTTAATCGAAGCTTTACATTTCTTTGACCAGAAGGAAGGATTCATCATTACAATGGATCAGAAAGACGAATTAAAAATAGAGGAATACACGATAAAACTCATTCCTGCACACGAATGGATGCAGGAATAGGAGCGAATAAACTAATCTACTGAATATAAGCAGAAATTGAATCTTGTAAAGCACTTTGGTATGCTGATCCATAACCCAAATGTTTGAAAACGAGCTTCCCCTTTTTATCAAATATCAAAAAATAGGGATATCCAGATAATTCATATTTGGAGTAAAGGTTACTTTCAATGTCGACAAGGATTTTTTGCTTGTCTTCAATTAATTTAAAATCAAAAACTTTATCAAAATCTACTTTTACTTTTTTGTGGTCGTATTCATACAAATAAAATTGATCGGCAACATCAGCAATTTGTTTGTAATAAGGAGGTAAATCTTTCATTGCCTTGATGCACGGGGCACAGCTTTCATTCCAACTTTCCAAAATGACAAATTTGTCATTTGCAGTTAGCGAAAAGGTATCTCTGTTCGCATTCAAAAAAATAAAATCCTTTAAATTTATGGACGTGTCTTGGCTTTCTTCCAATGCAACACCAATACTAAAATCATATTTTTCAGATGGATCTTCGGCCACAGTATTCCACATTGGATATATGCTAAAAGCGTAGAGATAACAAAAAAATGCCATTGCCGCTTGGCTAACTACAGAAGGTATTTTTTCATTTATAAAACTTGAAATCGCAAAGACCACGAAACCTGCCAATACAGGATTCAGCAGAAAGTTTAAATCGATTTTGCCCGTGAAAGCAAAGGCAATCAGGTAAACAGTAGGACCAATGAATTTAACTATCCTAAGCCCTTGCGTTTCTTCCTTAACGGTTTTTTTAATCAAAACACAAGAATAAAAGGTGTATAACAAACACAAGAAAATGCCTAGTTGTCCAGGTTTATCAATACTAAGCAACAATAAACCCCAAACAGGGAAGAAGGAAAGGGTGTAGAGGATATATTTGATCATTTAATATTTATAGTACTTATATTTTGTAAAGAATATTTTTGGCTATTTTTAAAAACGATGAATCCAGTTAAATAGTAACTCATTTCTAAATTGTGGCTGTTTGAGAAGTTAGTTTTCAATAATATTTCAATAAAATCTCAACTTTTATCACCTCTACTATTGCATCCCACCAAACTATATCGTAATATTGCAATATAATAATACAATATGGGACTTACCAAGTCAGAAATATTTACTGCCGAACAAAACACCATCGCTAATATCGCCAAAACATTGGGGCATCCTGCCAGAGTTGCCATCCTGCAACACCTTTTCAAAATCAAAGGATGTATTTGCAATGACCTGGTTGATGAGATCGGTTTGGCGCAACCTACCATTTCACAACACCTCAAGGAACTCAAAAACATGGGTTTGATCAAAGGCAATATAGAAGGGACGAGCATTTGTTATTGCATCGATGAGAAAAAATGGGCCGAAGTGCGCACTTTACTAGAAGATTTTATGGACATGCGTTTTGGCCTTAAAGTGAAATGTTGTTGATTTTTCAATGGAAGATAAATGTCCTCCGGACGCAATTCCCTGTGGGGCAATTCCTTGCTTGCGCAAGGAGCAATGGGCAATGTGAAAAGGTGGTAATGGAAAATTCGGAATGAGCGTTCAATGGGAGTTCAATGCCTGCGAAGTAATTGGCTAAGCCAGCAATTCACTAGGGGGGGAATTCCTGCTGATTGAAGGAAGCAATGATGACAAAATTAAAAAGCTCGGAGCTCATGGCTCGTGGCCTGAGGTTAGGACACATCTAAATATATATTATGAATAATTTATATATTTGTAATAAAAAAAGATGGAAGGAAAAAACTGCACTAGTCTGTACGGTGATGCACGACTAGAAAAAAGGGGCTGCTCTTGAAATTGCGTTTACTCAACAATTAACAAGCGTTGTCCACAAATTAAGATCTGGAAATGCTTTTGAAAAGGGTTCCTATAGATTTTGGAACAACAAAAAGTTAAAAGAAAGTTGTCTTATTGAAAAGTTGAAAGAGCAGTGCTCAGAAAACTGTAAGGGTTAGATTTGAACGTTTTAATTGATTCTTCTACATTTAATTTGAACAGTAAGAACAATCAGTTTAAAGGATAATGAAGGGCTTGGTTTAGTATTTAAAGATAGAAGAGCTAAGAGTTTTGGATTTTTACTGCATCCATGTTTAGTGTATTCTCATCTTCCTAGGAAAGTAATTGGAATAAGTGATGTTTCATTTATTACAAGAGACCCTCAGAGGAAATATTCCAAGGGAAGAGAGTGGGAATCACGAAGTGAACCAATAGAAAATAAAGAAACAAACTGTTGGTTAGGGCCTGTCAATCAAGTAAATCATGTTTAAAGGAAGCTCAAAAAGTAACCTTTATCATGGATAGAGGGGGTGATATTACTGAAATATATGACAGGGTAAAGGATGAAAGACATGATGTATTAGCAAGGAGTAATCACAACAGGAAGATTTTAACTGAAGAAGGTAAAAAGGCTAAGCTGTATGAATACATAAATCAGTCAGAGCCAATAGGAGAAATTACATTAGTTTTAAATGATGGAAAACGTGTAAATCGATCCGTAAAGTTGACGGTGAGGAGGGTAAAATGTATCTTTTTGTGGTCAAAACTTAGAAGAGTAGATTATAAGAAAAATGTGGGAGGAGTACCTGTAACAGTCATACAGGTAAAGGAAGAAAGTCAAATTGGAGGCGAAGAACCAATATGTTGGACGTTAGTATCAACTAAAGAACTAATTGATTTAGAACAAGTTAAGGATGAAGTTAAAAGATATGAATCAAGATGGCTAATAGAAGAGTATTTTAAACTGTTAAAAACGGATGGCTATGACTTGGAAAATTGCCAGCTAGAAAGCGGATATTCAATTAGAAAACTAACACTGTTTGTGATGAAGACAAGTATAAAAGTTTTAAGATTAAAAGCAGCACGGGATGGTAAGGGAGACGATAAAGTGGAAGATGTATTTAATGCCCAGGAAATAGAATGCTTAGAAGAACTAAATGAACAAATGGAAGGAAGTACAGAAAAGCAACAAAACCCTTATCCAAAACAAAAACTAGCATGGGCTACCTGGATAATCGCAAGACTAGCAGGTTGGAAAGAGTTTTATAACGTCAAAAGGCCTCCTGGAAATAAAACAATAATAGAGGGTTTGGATAAATTTGATGGCATAATGATAGGGTACAACATATTTAGAAAAAAAGATGTGTCCTAACCTCAGGCTCGTGGCTCGCAACAAAAAAATAAAATTTAGCATATGAAATTATCAGAAATCAAAAATCACTTGGCTCAACTAGAGCAAATCGCATTTGAATTGCCAGATGGAACGTTGGTGCCAAGCCATTTTCACGTTACCGAAGTCGGGGAAATCACCAAACATTTTATCGATTGTGGTGGCACGGTGAGGCATGAGAAAGTGGCTAATTTCCAATTGTGGATGCCAACGATTATAATCACAGATTACATCCTGAAAAATTGGTCAACATCATTCAACTTTCAGAGCGCATACTAGGTTTGGGTGACTTAGACATTGAAGTAGAATATCAGGGGTGAAACCATTGGAAAATATGGTCTTGACTTTGACGGAAAACATTTTTTTACTCACGGGAAAACAAACGGACTGCCTGGCTAAAGACAATTGTGGTGTTCCTGCGGCGAAGCAAAAAGTAAAAATGATGGATTTGCAATTGGCTGGTGAAGCTTCTTGTTGTACCCCGGGATCAGGATGTTGCTAGTATGAATACCATTACCATTTCTAAAGACAATTACCACGACCTCGTTCGCATTTACGAAGAAGGTATTGCTACCGGTTTGGCTACTTTTGAAACTACAGCCCCAACGTGGGAATCTTGGGACCAGGCGCACCTAGGTTTTTGGTCGAGTGTTAGCTTATAATGACCAAATAGCTTTGGGTTGGGCCGCACTGTCACCCGTTTCCAGCCGCTGTGTATATGGTGGTGTGGCTGAAGTAAGTGTTTATGTTGCTGCTGCTGCACGCGGTTTGGGAGTTGGTCAATTCCTTTTAAATCAGCTCATTGAGATCAGTGAAGCCAATGGCATTTGGACCTTGCAAGCGGGTGTTTTTGACGATAATTTAGCAAGCAGAAAATTGCACCTCAAATGCGGATTCAGAGAGATTGGTTATCGTGAAAAGATTGGCAAATTACATGGGGTTTGGAAAAACAACATATTATTTGAAAGACGCAGCGTTGTGATTGGGGTTTAGTCTTTGGGGATCCATGGCGAAAAATGAAAAGTAAAAATGATTTTGGCGGGATTTTTGGCCAAATTTTCAAAAATCCCGCTAAAATCACATCGGCCAATTTACATAGTTTGAAACGAACCTGTTTCGGTCATGCATGGGATTTTAACAGAAACTGAAAGCCGATTACTGAAAGCCTGTTGTTAGGGCACATCTAAAAATAGTATATGTGTTATTAAAAAAAATTGGAGCAAGAAAATAGATTTCATCTACTTTTTTGCCTTGATGCCAAAAAGTAGCAAAAAAAATCAAGGCTGAATTTTTTTCTTAACGCTCCCTCACTCCAAAAATACTATGCAAAAAAAACTCACTTTTGGCTTTCCTTCAATGTTTTTTGCTGCATCTGCACCGATTCCTTGGTTTGAGGTCACTTATAGTTCGAACAGTTTTTTGCACTTAACGTATTTTTGAAGTTCGGTAGCTAAAAAAAATAAGGCCGATACAAAACTGATCGAGTAGCACCGGACTCAAGCACGGTGAATAGTGCCCAAGCAGTTTAAAAGAATTACAAAAGCCAGATACGAGTTTTTTGGATCGGGAGGTTTTTTGGTTACTTTTTTGACGGTACAAAAAAGTGACAACCCCAGGCACAGGCAGTGGACTCAAGATTTAGTAGGTTTTCTTTATTGTTTCCAAAGTGATTAGCCTTACAACACCTTTCTGAAAGGTTTCTTAATTTTATTTCAGTATGGTAAATAGATACTTCATATTATAAATAAAAAGATGTGTCCTAACTAGAGGCTCGTGGCTCGATGCCAAATCACGAATATCGTCTCAAAATGCTGATCGCTGATTGCTGATTGCTGATCGCTGATTGCTGACCGCTGAAAACTGAAAACTGATAGCTATTTATTGGTAGCCAGCTGCTTGCAAATCAAACAATTCCGCGTACAATTTATCATGCTGGATTAATTCCTCGTGCGTACCCAATTCAGAAATCACACCATCTTCCAAAACCAAAATACGATCCGCCATCCGCACGGTACTGAATCTGTGTGATATGATGATGGATGTTTTTCCTTTGGTGAGGCCAATGAATCTTTGGAATGCTTCATATTCTGCTCTGGCGTCCAATGCGGAAGTAGGCTCGTCTAAGATCAACACCTTTGCGTCTTTCATATAGGCTCGGGCTAAAGCAATTTTTTGCCACTGCCCTCCAGAAAGTTCGATGCCTTTCACGAAGCGTTTGCCCAGTTGTTGGTCATAAGCCGTCTTTGACTTCAGAAACTACCTCGGATGCCAGGCTAGATTCTGCGGCACTGATGATGCGACCATCATTTTCTCTTTCATCGATTTTACCCACAGCGATGTTGTCTCTGATCGACAACTCATATTTCACAAAATCCTGAAAGATCACTCCAAAAAATGTTTGATAAGATGCTTTGTTGAAATGCCTGATGTCCACTCCATCCAACAAAATGCGTCCAGAAGTAGGTTCGTAAAACCTCAGTATAAGTTTGATCAATGTCGTTTTGCCAGCACCATTTTCACCCACAAAAGCCATTTTTTCACCTGCTTTTAGTTCGAATGAAACGCCTTTCAAAACGTCTGTGTCGCTTCCAGGATAACTGAATTTCACATCATCAAATGTAAAACCTTG
The DNA here is from genome assembly GCA_016715105.1 of Saprospiraceae bacterium. GTDB lineage: Bacteria > Bacteroidota > Bacteroidia > Chitinophagales > Saprospiraceae > JADKBO01. Next base: position 136,348 of record JADKBO010000002.1, read on the forward strand.
TGTGATGGCAGTTGGCAAAGGTCTTTCTTCAAATTGGAGGTCAATGTTGGGTTTGAGGTCAACAAATTCGAAGTAATCGCGGAGGTTGAGGGCACTTTCCGAAATTCTGGTAAAGCGAATAAAAGTAGCTTCCAACCTGGATTTTAGTTTGTTGAATGAGCCAGATAAAAAGGTAAGATCACCGATGGTAATATTGCCGCTCACCACTCTGTAAATGATGAGCACATAGGCAGCATAGTAACTCAAAGTGCCAATCAGATTGTAAAAAGCTCCCCATTGGCTCCTGGAAATGGACAACTTTTTATTTTCCAGGTAATATTTTACCGAAAGTTCTTTGAATCGAGTGGCGATAAAATTTGCCAAACCAAAGAGCTTCAACTCTTTTGCTGTTTTATCATTGGCACCAATGTAGCGCAGATAATCCAGTTCCCGTCGCTCTGGCGTCCAACTCTTGGACAGCGAATAGGACGTATTGCTGAATTTTATTTCATTGAGAAAACTTGGAATGATGGAAATGACGACCAACAAAATCAGCCATGGTTCAAAATAAATCAAACCAGCGATGAGTGTCACCAAGGCAAATAAATCTTGCACTTGGCCCAACATATTGGACAACAAACCTACCCGACCCGTCGTCTGCTGCCGCGCTCTTTCCAATTTATCATAAAACTCAGAGTCTTCCAACTGGCTCAGCTCTACTTCCGACGTTTTATTGATCAATAAGACAGAACTATCTATGGAATATTGATCTCCGAGTAAACCATCAGAGAGGTTGATCAATCGGTTGATGATGTCAGAAACTACCAAAATGGCCAGCTCAATTCCTACCAACCACCACAACTGATACAAATCTTTGACAGGTGCATTTACTTGTAATATGATTTCATCAATGATCATTTTACCCACCCACAAAGTGGCCACGGGCGTCAACGCTGAAAAAGCACGACCCAACATATTGGCAAAAAACAATGCCCGATTGGTGTTTTTTACTTCTCTATAAAAACGGGGTAAAAAACGCATGGCCTCAAAATTTGCCTTGAGGTCAAAAGTGGGTTGATCAGAAATGGATTTTAGTCTTGTCGCCATTCAGTAGAAAAAAAGGTGAAAGTTGGTAAAACAATGTAAAGTAAATATTGTGGATTAAAGTTCAAACTTCTGGATTGAATCAAGGGAAAGTTGCTGTATTAAAGTGATTTTAAAGTTATTATTCCAAATAATAATAAGATACAGGTATGTTAGTATTGACTTTTATGTATTAATATATTACTTTTAAAATTCAACGTGGAATTTTGTATTCAATTTAAGGCATAATGCACAAATTTATAAATGTAATAGGTTTTTTAATGTTGTGTCTGAATTTGATGCACCCTTTCTTGTTGCAATCTCAAGATCGATTAATCTTCAAAAACCATGAAATCCGGGATGTAGAAAATCTGGAAAACGATCAAATACTTGTCCTAGCTAAACCAATCAATGCCCAATTATCTCCGACCAATCGTATGCTTTTCATACTGGATGAAGACGGCAAGAAATTAGATAGTACAGAAATTGTCTTAGAAAACTATGATTTAACCAATATCAATGATATTATAGTTACAACTGTTCCAGAGTTTATTTATCTCATTGGAGTTTGTACTGATATAGCCAATCAAAATTTTACGATTGTCATAAAAATGAACATTCCACTGGAAATGGTTGACTATAAACTTATTGCAACTACAAAACGAGATGCATATGATAGCAAAGCATTCCTAACTGAAGATCAATTACATATTATTTTTTTACAGTATGGTTTTATGCCTAGTCCATTTATTTCTGAAATTTATGATATTGGTCTCGATTCCTTATCTATTGAGTATTTTACTTTCCCACGAAATCAGTTGAAAAGTTTGATCAGGTTGGAAGATTCTGTTTATACATTAATTGTTGATAGGAGAAATTATATCTATGATTTTAAAACAAATCAGATAGATACTATTTTTTATGACGCAGAAAATTTTATCATTGGTGGTCCTGTAGATGTTTAAAACCAAATTTCCCCAAATCGTGAAATGGACTGACAATTTTATTTGATTTCTATCATTTATATTGCACTGAAATACATTTCTCAATTTCATTAAGTCACAAAACAACAGCAGAAGTATGACAATTTTGAGTTGGATATTTTCATTCCTCCTACTTTTAAATCCGGGCGGAACATTAGAAAAAGAAATAGTTGAGGCACCAAAAATGAAAGCATTGATCATTGATGGCCAAAACAACCATTATGTGTGGCCAAAAACTACCATGATGATGAAAGATTACCTCGAAGAAACAGGATTATTTGAGGTCAGTGTCTACCGTATGGATTCAGTGTGGATGGGTATAAAATATAACCAATCTCGTCCTGAGCCATATACATCCTTCATTGAAACTTATGCGCTACATGATAAAACATATGGAATATCTGATAAACCAATTATCACTTCAAAGTTTTCTCTGGATTTCAGTAAATATGATGTTGTAATTTCCAATCTTGGTGCATCAGCAGCTCTTTGGCCTGTTGAAACTCAAAAATCTTTTGAAAAATACATGAGTAATGGTGGTGGATTTGTTGTAGTGCATGCTGCCAACAACGCTTGGGGTGAATGGAATGAGTTTAATAAAATGATTGGACTCGGTGCCTGGGGAGGAAGAAATCGCCAAACAGGACCTTATGTCTTTTATAACAAAGAGGGCAAATTGGAAAAGGATGCAACAGAAGGAATATGCGGTTCTCACGGAGCAGAATTTGAGTTTGTTGTCACTACCAGAGCGCCTGAACATCCCATCATGAAAGGGCTTCCCAAGGAATGGTTGCATTCCAAAGATGAATTGTATGAACGCATGCGTGGCCCATTTGAAAATGCCACCATCTTAGCTACTGCCTATTCTGATGTAGATGGTAACTCACCACCGTGGAATCCTAGAGTTAAAGGTATGGGTCAAAATGTACCCATCTTGATGGCTATCAACTATGGAAAAGGCCGTGTTTTTCATACTACACTTGGTCATTTTGACTATTCTGTGGAGTCTGTAGGATTTATTACTACTTTGCAAAGAGGCGCTGAATGGGCCGCTAGCGGTAAAGTGACACAAAAAGTTCCAAAGGATTTTCCCACTGAAAAGGCATCTGTTTCTAGAAAGTGGGCTAAATAAGAAGCTGTTTTTAAAATTTTGTTTTTAAAATTTGGTGATGTGAGCAAACTTGCATTTATAACTTATTTTTGCCCCTCAAAGCAAAACTTCCTTTATGTTTTCACACATTACCAAAGATTTCCTGGGCAATAAACAAAGCCTTTCCATCGGCGTAGCTTTTGTTACCATAGGGTTTTTGGTCGGCAATTGGGCCACATTCATTCCATTCATCAAACACAAATTTGACTTGGATGATGGGCAGTTGGGGCTTTTGCTTTTGTCTATGCCCTTTGGTGCAGTCACGATGAATTCGGTGGCGGCGTGGATGATCAAAAAATGGGGCATGAAACTGACCACTTTTGTGGGCTTGATCTTGTTGCTCACCTCCTTTGCCCTGCTGTTGAATGCACCTTATTTACCCCTGATGGCTTTCATTATGTTTCTCTGTGGATCTGGAATATCCATTACAAATGTGGGTATGAATACCTGTGTTGGTGCAATCGAATTACATCTAGGATTGAAGATCATGAGTACCTGTCACGGCATGTTTAGTTTGGGTTTGATGATGGGCTCACTTGCATCCAGTTTTTTTGGAGGATTGGGCTGGGTACCAGGTTTGTACATGGTGGGAGTCAGCTTATTCATGTCCGTTTTTGCACTTTTGGCGCGGCCAAATATTGTGAAAATCCAGGATTATGATCCAGACGAAATCTCACATGAATCGAGTAAATTTTCCTTTCCCAAGGGAAGTTTTCTTTTGATGATCCTCATCGGCATTTGCATCAACATCACTGAGGGAAGTATGACTGATTGGACAGCGGTGTATATGAGGGAAATTGTCCAGTCCAACAAATATTATGAAGGCTGGGGCCTGGCTGGTTACTCTTTGTTTATGGCCATCGGAAGGTTGATGGGCGACCGCATTGTTCCCATTTACGGTCCTAACAAAGTTTTATTCTTCGGTGCAATCATCGCCATTACGGGCATCGGTATCGTCATCCTTTTTCCCAATACCTTTACAGCCATCCTTGGTTTTTCAATGGTTGGAGCTGGCGTTTCATGTGGCGCACCGATCTTGTATGCAAGTGCTGCCAGGGTGCCCAATATGCCCAAAGGTTCAGGACTTGCCGTCATGAATACATTTGCAATGGGTGGCTTTTTATTTGGTCCAGTCATCATTGGCTTTATCTCAAAAGCCTTGTCTTTACCGATGGCATTTGGCCTTTTGGCCATTTTGGGAATTGTTTGGATGGTGACTGCCAGACGCGTCATTTGTATTGAAATAATTTTTTAAAATTATCTCGTAGAGGCGAAACATGTTTCGTCCAAACAAGAATTATAATTTAAAATTTCTGAATGGATTTATCAATTCCCTTCATTAAATAATTCATTGAGATAATAGGTTCTGTTTACAGAACTATACGCATCTAAGCAATCGCCAAGTCCACTACGCATAATGCTCAAACAACGACCTCGACTGTCTTTATCCTCCTTGTGGTTTCTTTCCAAAACGCAATGGCCCAGTTCATGAAAAACGACAAATTCTTTGTACAATTCTGAACTGCGATTCCAAAAGGTTTTATCAATGGTCACTTGGTTGGGCAGGTGGCTGTTGTATTGACATTGGCCCAAGACGCCATTTTCAGAAATTTCAGAAATGTTGGCTCGAATTTTTAATTGATTTAAATTGATGGAGAAACCTCTGCTTGCGGCTTCGTCTTCAAATGCTTTGAAATGTTGCCAAAGTGCTCGATCCACGTTGGCATAAGTCCCCGTTTCTAATGAGTCCTGACTGGTGTCTGTTCCAAGTGAAGACTCGTCGGCACAAGCGTTCAATAATAATAGACAAGCGAAAGAAAAGATTGCGAATTTGTACATAATAATTGGTTTTGATTGTTAATTTATGCCATTCGGAAACTGAAATTGACCACAATCTTGCTGCTAAAAGTTTAAAATTCTTCGTTAGAAAATTTCGCCGGAGCGCCCACTCCGCCTGTATTTTCTGCCTCGACTTTTTAACTTTTATCATCACAATCTAAATGGTCATTCCAATTTCCGAATGGCATATTAATGTACAATTCATGCATAAACTTGATATTTTATAAATTCCAAAAAATGTATACACATAACAGCTTTCTCCACAGCAAAATTATTTGCCTTTTGTTATAGATAAATTAAATGTTCACTGACGTAGTTATCATTTTTTTAAAAACAAATTCTTCCCATTTAGATGAATAAACGTATAAACCTTTTTCAAGTGAAAGGTGGTTTATACTTTTATTTGTTTATGCGTTTACATGCTAAAAATAAACGATTAAAAAGTTAGACCATTAAGCACTTTTTACTTACGTTTGGAGGTATATTTCTTGATTTAATCTTTCGTTTCGTTTCTTTTTACTTATAATTGTGCTCATTTAACACCAACCGAACCATACTTTTTGATCACCAAGTGAGAAAGAAAACAGATAATTTAGTTTACATTTGAAAGAATTAATCTTTCTTTATTAGGAATTAAAAGATCGGGGAGCAGACTTCAAAAAACAATATTCAAATCGATGTACTTATATAACTATTTATGAAAATTGACCATTCTTTAAAGCCTACTGATTTAAAAGCCAGTTTATCAAAGTTTTGGGAAATCTCAGGATCGAAAATTGGAATGATTGAAAGTGAATACGATGCGAGCCAGGGTTCTCCCGTTTTTACAGTGGGAGGAAAATACACCACCCGAGGTTGGACAGAATGGACGCAAGGTTTCCAATATGGCGCTGCGCTTTTACAGTTTGAGGCTACAGGCGAAGAGCAGTTTTTACAAATTGGCAGACATGGGACCGTCGATAAAATGGCACCACATCTTACCCACATAGGTGTTCACGATCATGGATTCAACAATGTTTCCACTTATGGCAACCTCTTGCGCTTGATGGAAGAAGGCTTTTTGGAAAAAGATTTATGGCAGGCAGAATTTTACAAACTGGCGCTAAAAGCAAGCGGAGCAGTGCAAGCTGCTCGATGGACCACAACCAAAAATGGCGGTGGTTTTATATATTCTTTCAATGGACCACACTCACTTTTTGTTGACACCATCAGATCAGTAAGAATACTTTTTCTGAGTCATTTTTTGGGTCACTCTCTGAAAGGCGAAAATGATGTGACGATCAATTTATTTGAAAGAGGCATTCAACACATTTGCTCCACATTAGATTATAATATTTACTTGGGGAAAGGACGTGACAAGTATGACGTGCCGGGAAGAACGGCTCATGAGTGTATTTTCAATACAAACGATGGGAATTTCAGGGCTCCAAATGCACAACAAGGTTTTAGTGGTTTTACGACCTGGACTCGAGGTTTGGCGTGGGCCATTTGCGGTCTGGCTGAGGAATTGGAATTTTTGAAAAAAGTCGAAGATCATCATTTTGAAGGCATCATTCCCAAAGAAACACTCCTGGATAAAATGATCGAAGGGGCGAAAGCTACTTGCGACTTTTACATCCAAAATAGTGCATTGGATGGCATACCATATTGGGATACTGGAGCTCCATTGCTTTACAAATTGGGCGATTACACAGCAAAAAATGCTGATCCATTCAACCCATATGAACCAGTGGATAGTACAGCTGCAGCCATTGCAGCACAGGGATTTTTCGCCTGGGAAATGTTTTGAGTGATGAAAAGTACACACAGGCAGCGCTCACCATCACGCAAACGCTGCTTTCAGAACCTTACTTATCTGAAAGCCCCGATCATCAAGGACTTTTACTGCACAGCATTTATCACGAACCCAATGGTTGGGATTATGTACCTGTGGGGCAAAATATTGCAAGCGGAGAATCCAGCATGTGGGGAGATTACCATATCAGGGAATTAGCCATTCAGATGGGACGAGTGATTGATGAAAAACCAACCTATGCTTATTTTAATTGTTTACCCAATTTCCGAAATCAATGAGTTCAAAACATACGCCAAAATATAAAAGAATTGCGCAATTAAAAACGGCTGATCAATTTGTGGACCACATCCATTCATTGAATATAAACTTGCCATTTACTGCAAATTTATCAGCAGATCACAGTCATCTATTTGGTAAATCCATTGCACTTAAGTCCGGGAAATTGATTGGTAACTCGCTTTGTATTTTACCAATGGAGGGTTGGGATGGAACGACTGATGGAAAGCCCAGCGAACACACCAAAAGACGGTGGAAAAACTTTGCGACAAGCGGCGCCAAATTGCTTTTCGGTTGCGAAGCGGTCGCTGTTTGTGAAGAAGGGCGGGCGAACCCCAATCAATTGATGATCAATGATCAAAATCTCGAAGACTTCAAGGAATTACACGAACTGTTGGTCATAGAACATGAACATAAATTTGGCCAAAGCTCTGACCTAGTCATTGGTTTACAACTCACCCATTCTGGAAGATTTTGCAAGCCTTATGACAAGCGAAAAATGGAACCTCGCATTCTGTATCATCACCCTGTTTTGGACGCAAAATTTGGATTGGGCGATGACTATCCACTCATGGAAGACGATTACATCGATGCATTAATTGAAAAATACATCGCCGCTGCTGTTTTAGCTCAGCAAGCAGGGTTTGACTTTGTCGACATCAAACATTGCCATGGATACCTCGGCCACGAATTTTTGAGCGCTTATGACCGACCAGGGAAATATGGAGGAAGCTTTGAAAATCGCACAAGATTTTTTAGAAGCATTGTCGAAGGTATAAATGCGGCAGCTCCCGTGCTTGAAATCGGAGTGAGATTGAGTGCATTTGATTTTCAACCATTTGTAGCAGGGAAGGAAGATCCAAGTGGTGTACCAAGCACAGACGGACCATACGATTGTGCTTTTGGCGGCATCTCCGGAGGTTTGGGCATCAATTTGGAAGAAACATTTGAATTCATTGCATTGGCAGAATCAATGGACATTCAAATGATTTGTGTGACTGCAGGAAGTCCTTATTACAATCCACACATCATCCGTCCTGCACTCTTTCCGCCATCTGACGGGTATCTTCCTCCTGAAGATCCATTGATCGGAGTCGCTCGACAAATAAACGTCACTGCCGAAATAAAAAGAGCTTTCCCCAATATGGTTATCATTGGTTCGGCCTACAGTTACTTGCAGGAATGGTTACCCAATGTGGCAGCTGCAGTATTAGAAAATGGAATGGCTGATTCGATAGGCTTTGGCCGAATGGTTTTGAGTTATCCAGATATGCCTATTGATATGATCAATGGAAATGTATTGCAACGACAAAAAATTTGCCGAACATTCTCTGACTGTACAACCGCGCCAAGAAATGGCATGATTTCGGGCTGTTTCCCACTAGATCCATATTATAAAATCATGCCTGAATTCGAAAGTTTAAAACTTTTGAAAAGCTAATAATTGTGTTTATCTATTGCTGTAAACTTCCATCAATTCCTCGATTGAAATACCATTGATGGTCAAACCATCCATTTTACAATCAAGGATGGAAATTCCTGATAAATCGCAACGCGAAATGGTACTGCCTTCCAGATTACAATCTTCAAACCGCAGTGGTTTTTGTTTGGCATTGATGTTATACATCGGATGACCAGGAGGTGGCATGCCAACATTGTGAATGAACGCACCTCCCATTTGTGCCCCTTCAATTTCAAAATCGGTCATATTTGCATTGATGATTTTGCTTCCCTCGAGGTTTACATCTTCAAAATATACGCGCTGTAAACTGGCACAAACGATTTTTGAATCATCAATATTGGACTCCTTGATATCAAGCATGGACTTTTCATTGTCTAATAATATCTTTTCCATTTTTTTGGTTTTAATATACTTTTCTCATTCAAATTCAAAGTCATTTTGGAAATCTGCTATCTCATTCCAAACAAACCTTAAATAGATCGCAATCTCGTTTCTGCCGTTACATCAACACAGCCTTGATAATCAGGCGCCAATTGTTGATACGTCAAAACTTCTTTACCCACTTTTTCCGAAGTGAAATATGCCCACAAAATCATAGATTTCAATTGTTTGTAAAACGGCATCTCACTTCCTTCAAAAACTTGATTGCCCCAAATGTTCACTGCAGGCTCATATTCACTACTTTCCAAACCTTTTACAAATTCAATTTTTTCGTTGTCGTCGCATGCAACCAGTATTTTACCATACTTGGCTTTACACTCCTTTTCTAAAATGGCAATGTCGTCATTGAACTGTTTTATTGCCGTTTCATCGTAAACTTTTGAGACAAATGAATCTATAAACAATGAGACTTGGACTTCACCAGCTCCAGGACTTTCGGTTGTTTTTGGCAGAATAATTTCGGCCAACGTTTCCAGAAAAGCAAAATTATCTTTTTCCAAGGCTTGCATACCAACACCATTACTGACTTCTGATTTGCAAGATGCAATCAAACTCAATAAAGCAGAACCAGAAAGGGTAAAGCCCAATCCAAGTCCCGATAATTTTAAAACTTCTCTTCTGTCCATTGTTAGAGATTTTGTTTATTCAATTCATTTACTGCGTAATCCACCGCTCTTGCTGTAAAGGCCATATAGGTAATAGAAGGGTTGACACAAGCTGCAGATGCCATAAAAGCTCCATCAGTGATGAATAAATTGTTGACGTTGTGCATCTGATTCCACTTATTCAAAACAGAAGTTTTTGGATCATTGCCCATTCTGGCAGTGCCCATTTCGTGTACACCTTTGCCCATTCCACCGATGCTGTCAAAAGTCTTAATGTTTTTGAGGCCAGCAGCTTCCAACATTTCAGCGGCATCGCTTTGCATATATTCCCTGGTTTTGAGGTCTTTGGCTGTAAATTCCGTGTGGAAAGAAAGCTGAGGAAGGCCCCATTTGTCTTTTAATGTTGGGTGCAATTTTACGTGGTTGTTGTGGTCTGGTAAAATCTCACCAAAACCATTCATCATCATTTCCCATGGACCAGGTTTGGTCATATTGTCTTTGAAGCTGCCCCCAAAATCACCACTGACTGTGCCTCTGTCCCAACCTGTGCGATAAGCCCCTCCTTGGTATCCAAATCCACGAACAATTTCCGGAGTGTGAGATGCTTCATCAATGTTCCTGAATTTAGGAATGTAAAAACCTGTGGGTCGGCGCAAGTGATAAAATTTATCTTCCATGCCATCGTATGTTCCATATGCTCCGGCAAAATAATGATGATCCATGATATTGTGCCCGACCTCACCACTATCATTACCCAAACCATTTGGAAACCTGTCTGACTTACTATTCAACAAAATGTGCGCAGTTCCCATGGTAGAAGCATTACAGAAAATGATTTTTGCATAATACTCCACCACCTTATTGGTATTTGCATCAATGATGCGTACACCAGTAGCTTTCTTTTTATCTGCGTCATACATGATTTCAGAAACGATGGAATGTGGCCGCAAAGTCAGATTTCCAGTTTGTGCGGCAGCTGGTAGGGTTACCGCATTGCTGCTAAAGTAAGCTCCAAAAGGGCATCCTCGGTCACAGCGGTCACGGTTCTGGCATTGTCCCCGGCCGTTGATGGGTTCGGTGAGGTGAGCTACTCTGCCAATCGTGAGGTGCCGATTGAATTTTGTTTTGAGCACTTCTCTGGTATGTGTTTCCAAACAATTGAGCTCAAATGGTTTTAAATACTCACCATCGGGAAGATGACTCAGGCCCATTTTTTCACCAGCAATTCCTACATATTTTTCAACATAAGAATACCAAGATGCAATTTCTTTGTATCTCACAGGCCAATCTACACCCACGCCTTCTTTGGCATTGGCTTCAAAATCCAAATCACTCCAACGGTAACAATGCCGTCCCCAAAGCAATGAACGACCACCTGTTTGGTATCCTCTTATCCAATCAAATCTTTTTTCCTCATGATAAGGATGGTCCTGATCATTGACATAATGGTGCTTATTGAGGTCTCCCACAAAACCCGATCTCCTTTGCTTTTCATATAAAGGCTGTTCATCTGGGCTCATCGAACCTCTGAGTTCATGGTCCCAAGGATCGGTCATAGCAGTAGGATAATCTCCATGTTTTACCTCTCGACCCCTTTCTAAAACGAGCGTTTTCAGACCCTTTTCACAAAGCTCTTTGGCAGCCCACCCCCCACTCATCCCTGAGCCAATGACAATGGCGTCATAAGTGTTGTTGTTTTTTACTTCTGTATTTAAATTGGCCATGGTTATTTTTATTTTGGCGCTTAATTTAATCGATAACTTTTTGCTGGTTTGATGACCCCCTTCCAGTTCAAACCGAAAGCAAAATCATACACATTTCCATCTGAATCTTTATAACAATTCATATCAAATGGCACATCTTCATATTGTGTCTCGACTGCAACCATATTGGCAGGCATTTGCATCGGAAGCATTGCCTGGGGCTCGGATTTGCCAGATACAATGTCCAAAATTGCTTGATGCTGGACACCAAAATCGAGCAAAATAGCGTCACAGTAAGACTCAATTTCGCTAAATACCATTGGATTTGAAATACTGATCGCAACAATTACTGGTTTGTCGCCCATCAATTTTTTGGTGTTACGGACCAAATCGGCATCAGTAATATTGGAGGTTTTGACCGTTTTGTTTTTATACGTTCTGTTGTTTGTCTTTTCTAAAGGATCACCACCTGCCAAACTTACAGCTCTTGCTGAATCTGCCTTATAATCTCCGTATTGCAGACTAATGGGAAAATATCCATTACCGCCTTTAGCTAAATCATTTTTGTCATAACCAATACCCGATGCTGGATTACTGATAGCTACCAAGGCGACATCTGCTTCCTCGGCCTTGTCTGTGAACGTAAAATATTTTTCTAATGTGCTGATATCAATGGTATATTCTTCTTTTTCTGGACTCGGAATTCCTAAAAAGTTCACCGACGAAGGGTAGAACCGTTTGGCCATAAAAACTTTGATTTTTTCCTTCAGCGGCAACACATTTTTAGAATTTTTGAGCATTACAATGGATTTGAGTTGGGCTTCGTATCCTTTTTTCAAAAAATCAGGCTTACCCACCACAGCCTTAGTATTTACTGGATCTACATAAGGATGGTCAAACAGACCTACTTGGAAAATATTTTTTAGCAATCGCACAGCGGACTGTTCCATCCTTGCACGCATTTTTTTTTCCTATTTCTTTGACTCCCATGGCATAGGCATCAAATATGGGCTGCTTATCATTGTTCCCCCAAATTGGTCAACACCTGCCATCAAAGCTTTGTAATGCCTTTCTGCAACAGATAGATTTTCGACACCCCAAGGTTTACCATCTACAAACACATCCATCACTCCATGGTCTCTAGTGATAGACCAGTCGGTACATAGAACGCCATCATAACCATATTTTTTTCTCAATAAGTCTGTGATGATGTATTTGTTATAGCTATTTCCAACATTTTCATTATTGACAGTATCTTGATTCCACGAAATGGTGTAGTATGGCATTACGGCTGATGCTTGGCCAGTTTTTCCTTTGAGTTTAAATGCTCCATCAACAAATGGTATCAAGTGGTCATTGAAATTATTACCAGGATAAACTGCAAATTTACCAACCCCGTAATGCGCGTCCCGACCTGCTTCACCAGATCCTCCTCCTGGCCAATGTTTAACCATGGCATTGACACTGGTCGGGCCCCATCCATTTTCACTTCCTTCTGAATGCTGAAAACCATCACAATAAGCTTCTGCCATGGCCGCTGACAACTGTGGGCTTTCGCCGAATGTGCCGTTGAATCTAGCCCAACGAGGGTCAGTAGCAATGTCTACTTGTGGTGAAAGTGCGGTGCTGATACCCAAAGCTCGATACTCTTGAGAGGCAATGAGACCAAACGCTCTTACCAGTTCGGGATCAAAAGTAGCCGCCATTCCTAAGGAACTTGGCCACATAGAAATAGAGCCTCCAGCAGCAGCATTGTACTCAGCCTTTGCCTCTGTGCCATGTCTTGGATCGGAACTATTGTTGGCAGGAATTCCAAAGCCAATGCTTTCGCAAAAAGCTTGCACATTATTGCTCCATTCTGCTGCAACTTCTGGTGAGGAAACGGTTGTGACCAATACGTGTCTCAAATGATCTTCTTTCAGAAATTTCTTTTGTTGATCCGAAAGAGCAGCTGGATTGGTTACACCATTTTCAAATGGTTTACCATCATAGGTTCCAGCGAAATAACCATCTGGCCTTGCAGGAATAGATTGATGCGAAGAGTACAACATCAACCCCGCGATTTCTTCCAAGCTCAATTTAGAAGCTAAATCTTGGGCTCTTTCAGCATCCGATAGCCTCCAATCCTCATACAGATCTAGCTGGTTGTTTTTATTCAAGTCTTTAAAACCAAAGCCATCCACTTCCAGAATTGATACCCCAGAACTGCTTGCAAAACTCAAACTTTCACCATTTTTGTTGGTAACCACAGAATAAACTCCATGTGATTCGATGAGGGGTTTTTGGGTACAGGAAACGATCATTGTACAGCACAGACATGCTATACAGAAAAATGAGGCTTTAAACATTCCATTAAAATTGTAAAAAAATAAAGAAACCATGAAGTAAAGAAATTTCGATATAATATTCCACAATTTTGAGGGTAAACAGTAAAAAAGGTTTTTAGATTTTTTGTAATTGAGCCGCTATTTCAATTTTGATCAAAAATGATCTGGCTCTAGAAATTTTAACTTCACCCATCATTCGGAATTATTTTCGCCTTGCTCTTTTGTGCAAAAAAGTCATCAAATTAGATCTATAAGTATTAGATTTGAAACACTTGCCAATTATCGTGTTTCAAAATGAAAAAAATCATACCGCTTTTATTGATCGCCAGTTATTTATGTTTGGCTTTGTCTTTCCAAACTAGTAATGACGATTTCAAAAAGAAACATCCCAATATCTTATGGATAACAGTTGAAGATATGTCACATCAACACCTGGGTTGTTATGGAGGAAAGGTTACACAAACGCCCTTTATTGATCAATTAGCAAAAGAAAGCATGCGCTATACCAATGTCTTTTCTACTGCTGGTGTTTGTGCTCCCAGCCGCAGTGCCATCATTACTGGTATGTATCAAACATCAGCCGGCAGTCATAATATGAGGACTCTGAATAATGCTGCAACTTCAAAATCTTCGCCTGTACCTGGATATTCCGCCGTTATTCCTGATGATGCGAGGTGTTTTCCTGAATACTTAAGAAAGGCAGGATACTATTGTACAAATAATGAAAAACAAGATTACCAGTTTGAAGCACCAGTAACTGTATGGGATGAAAATAGTAAAACAGCGGATTGGCGTGGCAGGAAAACCAAAAATCAACCTTTTTTCTCCATCATAAATTTGATGACTACTCACGAAAGTCAGGTTTTTATGAGAGAAAAAGAACCCTTAACGGTTGATCCAAAACAAGTTCAATTACCACCTTTTTATCCAGACAATGAAATCATCCGCACAGATGTTGCCAGATTTTTAACCAACGTAGAAACAATGGACAAACAAGTTGGGGAAATCATTCAAAAATTGAAAGCTGATGGACTTTATGAAAATACCATAATATTCTTTTTCAGCGATCATGGGGATGGTTTACCTTTTGTCAAAAGAGAACTTTACGATCGAGGTTTGAAAATACCTTTGCTGATCAGATATCCGAATGGAAAAGATGGTGGTAAGGTGGATGACCAACTGCTTAGTTTTGTCGATTTTGCGCCAACAATCTTGTCTCTTGCGAATATTCCGATTCCAAAATATATCCAGGGTCAAGCTTTTTTAGGAAAACAAAAATCCAAACAAAAAAGGCAATACATTTATGCAGCGCGTGATAGAATGGATACAGAATACGATAGAGTGAGAGCCGTAAGTGATGGCAGATTCAAATATCTCAAAAACTACATGCCCGAAAAACCCTATTATCAAGACATTCAATACAGGTTGAGCCAAAAAAGTATGGTAGAGATTCTGAGATTGAGGGATGAGGGAAAGTTGGATGAAGTACAAATGTATTGGTTTAGAAAAACAAAACCAGATGAAGAACTCTTTGACGTATATGCTGATCCATACGAATTGCACAATTTAGCAAATGAACCTCAATATCAAGACAAACTGATGGAGTTGAGAAAGCAACACTTAGATTGGATAAAAACCTATGGAGACTTGGGAGCAATACCTGAAAAAGAATTAATTTCAAAATGGTGGAACGGATTGAATGGACCCCCAAAGACTCAAACACCAATCTTAGAAATAAAGCAAGGAAAGATCATACTTTCTTGTGTAACAAAAGGAGCATCGATAGCTTTCAAAAAGCATTGGAATGACAAATCTTGGGAAATTTATGACTTTCCAATTCAAGAGATTCAGGGTGATTCGTTGTATGTTGTTGCTCACCGAATAGGTTATGAGCAAAGTGATGTGGTAATTCTTAAAAATGAAGACTACAAATGACTAGGTATTAGTCCATTCAAAGTTATATAAAAGATAATATTTGGCTAGTTTCTAATAATTTATATATTATAGGTTACCTTTATCCAAAATTTAGGAGTGCATACCGATGCATTTGAATAAAAAAATAAAATATGACATTTGAGAAATTAGGTTTAAACGCCTCAATTATAAAAGCCCTCATCGAAAAAGGATATGAAATCCCAACACCCATTCAATCACAAGCAATACCCCTCATTTTAAACCACCATGACATTTTGGGTTGTGCTCAAACTGGGACAGGAAAAACTGGGGCCTTTGCATTGCCTATGATTCAGTTGCTGCATGGTATGGAAAAAACTCCTGCAGATGGTAAATTACAAGCATTGATCCTTACGCCTACGCGCGAATTGGCCATTCAAATAGAAGAAAATATCCAGGAATACTCCAAGTATATGCCCATCAAACACGCGGTTATATTTGGCGGTGTCAATCAATCAAGTCAAGTGGATAAACTCAGACGAGGCGTAGATTTATTAGTGGCCACACCTGGACGTTTGCTCGATTTGATCAACCAAGGATTTGTGAAATTAGGAACCATCAAACTATTTGTTTTGGATGAAGCAGATAGAATGTTGGACATGGGATTTATCAACGACATCAAAAAGATCCTCAAATTATTACCTGAGCAAAGACAGTCTTTATTTTTCTCGGCTACCATGCCAGAAAATATCGTACAACTCTCCAATACGATTCTTAAAAACCCCAAGAGAATTGAAGTAACTCCCGCTTCAACGACGGCAGAAACCATTCAACAAGAACTTTATTATACCAATAAAGGGACGAAAAATCAATTGCTGCTGCACCTTTTGGAAGACACAGCCATTGATCAAGCGTTGGTTTTTACCAGAACTAAACACGGTGCAGACAAAGTCACCAAGGAATTGCTGAAACACAACGTTTCTGCAAGTGCCATACACGGTAACAAAACACAAGTTCAGCGTCAAAAAGCGCTTGGTGCTTTCAAGGACGGAAAAACGAGAATTTTAGTAGCGACGGATATTGCTGCAAGGGGTATTGACATTGATAAACTCAAGTTTGTCATTAACTATGAAATTCCAAACGAACCAGAATCCTATGTTCACAGAATTGGCAGGTCGGGTCGCGCTGGAGAATCAGGATTTGCAATATCTCTTTGTGAACCAGAGGAGAATGAATTCATCTTGGACATTCAGAAATTGATTGGCCAAAAAATACCTGTAGTCAATACCAATCCTTTTCCGCAAACTGATGCCGCTATGACTGAGGCAGAAAAGAAGGAAGCAAACAAAGAAAAGAACAAAAGGAAGCAAGAATTCTTTGCAAATTTGAAGGCGCAAAATCCCAATCATCCTCGATTGAGTAAAAAAATTGAAGAAAAGAAAGCTGCTCAAGCCTCAGCACCTGTACAGAATAAGGTAGAAGCGCCCAAACCAGCTCAGGTTGAAAATAAACCCAAATTTGAACATCATAAACCTCGGTTTAATAATGACAGACCAAAGTTTGGAAATAATCAAGGTCGAAATGATCATATTAAAACCGGACCTGGAGAGCAGAAAACAGAAGGAGAAACTCCAAAGCCAAAGAGCAACGAGCACAAGCCAAAGTTTGCAAACAACCATAAGCCCACTCGCAGTGGTAAATCAGACCATCAACCATTGAAAGATAAGTATATGTGGCCTTTGGAAAAGTAAGGGAAAATCAATCTATTGACTTGCCCAAGACATTGGTCTCCACGCCGTCAATAGACAAAACATTTTTTTCTTTCCAATAATTGTGAATGCGTTCTTCGCCTTGTTTTACTGCCCATTCCTTGAGTTGAGTACGCTCTTCCACGAAATCCATAAAAGGCACAGCAAAGCCACAGGAAGTTTGAACCAATTCGATTTTTAAGTCAAAAATTTGTCGGGTGCCAGGGAGACAGGAAATAGATCAATAAACGATGCGAATTCCTCATCATAATGATGATAAACTTTCGCCGTGCCATATAGGCGGAGGATCATAGGCTTGCCTTCAAAGGCACAGAACATGACGGTCATTCTACCATCTTTTTGTACATGAGCAGCTGTTTCATTGCCACTACCAGTTACATTCAACCAAAGTGCTCGATTGGGTGCGATCACTCTGAAAGAATCCATGCCTTTTGGCGATAGATTGACATGACCTTCTGCCATTGCTGTTGCAACAAAATAGATTTTTTGATCACTTATGAAGTTGGTCAATTCATCTGATAGTTCTGTGTATTGTTTTGCCATGATTCAAAGATAAACCATGTGGAAATAGGTTTGACTATTTTCAATTGGAAAAATCAGTTGTCAACTATCTGTTTCCAGTGATGATGTTTTGAGTCACAAATAGGGAAACCGGAAACCGATGACTGGAAACCGGTTTCTTTGCTTTACTACAACTGATTGAATTGCAAAGATCGAATATGTTAAATGTTCGATCTTTGGGTTCAGAGCTCCGCCACGACTGATTGAATATGTTAAATCATAAATCAATTGTATGGTTCGGCTGGCAAAGATCGAATGTGTTAAATCTTCGATCTTCAGTTTCAGAGCACCTTACCGACTGATTGAATATGTTAAATCATAAATCAATTGTATGGATCGGCTGCCAAAGATCGAATGTGTTAAATGTTCGATCTTCGGTTTCAGGCATCTGCCACGACTGATTGAATATGTTAAATCATAAATCAATGGCTCGGTTCGGTTGGCAAAGATCGAATATGTTAAATGTTCGATCTTCGGTTTCAGGCATCTGCCACGATTGATTGAATATGTTAAATCATAAATCAATTGTATGGATTGGCTTGCAAAGATCGAATATGTTAAATGTTCGATCTTTGGGTTCAGGCATCCTCCATGACTGATTGATTATGTTATATCATAAATCAATGGCCCGGTTCGGCTGGCAAAGATCGAATATGTTAAATGTTCGATCTTTGGTTCAGGCCTCCACCACGACTGATTGAATATGTTAAATCATAAATCAATGGCAGAATTCGGCTTGCAAAGATCGAATATGTTGAATTTTCAATCTTTAGGTTTAGCTTTTTAAAGGCACAACAATTAGGTCTCAAATCTCTCCAAAGACCAAAAAAACTATTCACCAAAATTATCTTTCATCCACGCCTTTGAAACACTCATTCCTTTATCAAAATCATCAACTACCACAATCAATTGGTGGTCATGGTCGCTGTATTGCACCAATATATTGACCCCAGCATCGGCCATTTTCTGACAAAATAAACCCAATTGGCCTGGCACATCTTGCCTCAACCGTTGGATGAGCACTTCACTTATTTTAGTTACTTCAATTCCAACTTGAGCAAGGACATCACGGGCTTGTTCTGCTTCTTCAACCAAAAAATGACCAATGCTATAAACTCCGTTGTCAAATACTCCGCCACCTTCCAAACTGATTTTATTCGCACCCAAAGTTTTACCAAAAAGAGCCAGCATCCCCGGCACATTGCTCAATTTTACTGTGATGTCTTTCATAACTTTTGTTTTATTTGATCTAAAATTGATTTACTGTCTTCTGGTGCATCCACTCTGTTTTCCATTGAATAGTCTCGTTTTACGTGGGCTACTCTTATTCGATAATTACTAAAAATCTCTTGTTTACCCTTTTCTTGTGCCATGCGGTGGAGCTCTACATTTCGCCATGCATGCACACTTTCTTCATTTTCCCAAAAGGATAGTGACAATACTTTTTCAGGTGAGATGGTACTTTGAAATCTTTCTATGGAAATAAATCCCTCTATCTTTTCTAAAAATGGTCGAAGGTTTTGGGCCAATTGCATATAGTCGTCCCATTTACCTTCATTTGGGTAGGCTTCAAAAATTACTGCTATCATATTCATTATTTAATTGTACAAATAAAATAAGCTTTTTACCTTTACATTTCATTTTAGACTGAACAATGGTTGACGGAGAAAAATTTGCCGAGATTGCTAGTTTGATTTGCGAACCCAATAGAGCCAAAATATTATGGAATTTATTGGATGGAAAGGCATACACTGCCAGTGAGTTGGCAACATCTGTAGACATTTCACCTACTTCCATCAGTAACCATTTGTCAAAACTCTTGGAAGCCAGGTTGGTCAAGGTAGTTTCTCAAGGTAGACATCGCTATTACTCCTACGACAGACCAGAAGTAGCCTATGTTGTCGAATCTCTTGCAAATCTCAATCAAGAATCCTTGGCACAAAAAAATGTCCATGAAATTACTGGCATCAAATATTGCCGAACATGCTACGATCATTTGGCTGGAAAAGTAAGCATTCAAATTACGGAAGCTTTGGAGCACAACTTTTTAATAAAGAAATCTGGTAAGGATTTCCTCATTTCTGAAGCTGGCTGGGAATGGTTGAAAAAATTGAATATCACCCCAGATCAATTGGCATCAAAGAGGAGGCCGATTGCATTACAATGCCTAGATTGGAGCGAGCGCAAACACCACATTGCAGGACAACTCGGTGCATTTTTATTGCAAAAAATGTTAACAGAGGATTGGATGAGAAAAGTATCATTTAGCCGAGAATTAGTAGTCACTTCAAAGGGTAAAAAGGAATTATATCAGCTTTTGGGTGTCATACTTTGATGAGAGTTTCCTTTTATTGCCTACCTCCATTCAACGAACTTTATCTTATATGGGACTTGTGTTTAAGTCTTTTTATGCTTTAGGCGAATAACATTCATATTTTGTCTCCTTTCGCTTTAATTAAAATTCAATTGCAACCACTAATTCTATTTCATACAAAACTCTATCCTTTTTCTGACGTTGTATCTCAGTATAGATATGGTAATAGTCAAGCAAATTGGCTAGGCAATATCAAAAAACAATATAGAAGAAAGCACAAATTTATATCTTTGTACCATGACTGAAAAGGTTTTAAAGTTGTTGAATCAATCTGACTTACGGATAACTGCCGTGAGGAAAGATGTGCTTTCTGTGTTTTTGAATGCGGATTGTGCAATAACCACTGCAACAATAGAAGCTGCTCTCTATCAAATTGACCGTATTACTTTGTACCGTACGCTCAAATCTTTTGAAGAAAAAGGGCTCATACACAGTATAAATGATGGAAGCCACAATACAAAATATGCTCTTTGCGAGGGTCATTGCGATGAAGACCATCACCATGACGAACATGTTCATTTTCATTGTAATGCCTGTGGTAATACTTTCTGTATTGAAGAGTCCTCTGTTCCAACTATTTCATTACCTTCTGGTTATCGAGTAGAAAATGCCTCTGTAATTGTCAATGGTATTTGCAATAAATGCTAATTCCTTATTAATCTCTCGTCTTTCATCTCTCGTCTTTAGTCTCTTTTTAAATATTCAAGTTTTATTTATATAAGATTCTTGATAAATATTTAATTCTGATTTACAAAGAGCTATATTTGCTTTCCCGACATATGAGGGAAGATAATTTTAAAAGTCAGAAATAGTTTTGCCTTTCATCCTTCTGAAAAATTTGTGTCCACAATAGAAAAGAAAACCGCTGTAAATTTACATTTGCTTTCTTGTCTGAAATGGAAAACATAAGTTTTAAAAAGTATAAAATAACTGCCTGACGATAAATTTAAATTATCGCTACATTGATATCATTCTAAAATCACTATTCATGTCTAAAGAAAAAGACGAAAAATTAAAATCTCTCAAGACTACCATCGATAAGTTGGAAAAAGACTATGGCAAAGGTGTGGTCATGAAACTTGGCGACAAACAAGTCGTGAATGCCGAAACAATTTCTACCGGCTCATTGGGTTTGGATATTGCATTGGGCATAGGTGGTTTGCCAAAAGGTAGAGTTATAGAAATTTATGGTCCTGAGTCTTCTGGTAAAACAACTTTGGCCATTCACGCAATGGCAAATTGCCAGAAAAATGGCGGTATTGCTGCTTTCATTGATGCTGAGCACGCATTTGACAAATCATATGCCGAAGCCTTGGGTGTAGACACCAATAACTTGTTGATCGCACAACCAGATGATGGTGAGATGGCTCTTGAAATTGCTGAAAATTTGATCAGATCTGGTGCAATAGATATCCTTGTTATTGACTCCGTTGCAGCTTTGGTTCCTAGAAGTGAAATCGAAGGAGAAATGGGTGACTCAAAAATGGGCTTGCAAGCCAGACTGATGTCGCAAGCATTGAGAAAATTGACCGGAACGATTGGAAAAACTGGATGTTGCTGTATTTTCATCAACCAACTTCGCGAAAAAATTGGTGTGATGTTTGGCAACCCAGAAACAACAACCGGTGGTAATGCGCTCAAGTTCTATGCTTCAATCAGGTTGGATATCAGAAAGTCTGGTACAGCTATTAAAGATAAAGACGGCAATGTAGTTGGTAACCCTGTAAAGGTCAAAGTCGTTAAAAATAAACTTGCACCTCCATTCAGAGTAGCAACTTTTGACATCACATTTGGTGAAGGCATTTCTAAGACTGGTGAAATTGTAGATCTTGGTGTAGAAACCGACATCATACAAAAAAGTGGTTCTTGGTTTGCTTACAGCGAAACAAAAATTGCACAAGGACGTGAGGGAGCAAAGCAGTTTATGGCCGACAATCCTGAGCTTGCATTAGAAATTGAAAAGAAAATTAAGGCTAAGTATAGCCCAGGACTAGACCCATCAGCCGTTGATAATACTGCTGAAGAGTTTGTAGAAGATTAATATTTTTGGGATGGATCAATGTGACTTACAATCTTAAAAAATGAGTCGCCCCACTCTCTCAAATTATAAAGATTATTATTAATGAAAAAGGGCTCACGATTGTTGAAAATCGGAGCCCTTTTTTATTTAGTTCAATTGATTCTTATTCAGAAATCAATTCAAAGTCTATAGTTGTTGAAACCTCTTTGTGCAAGTTGAGTGTTGCCGTATAAGTACCCAATTCTTTGATATCTTCAGGTACAACGATTTTTTTGCGCTCAATATCAAAATCTTGCTGCTCTCTCAAAGCTCTTGCAACTTGAACATTGGTAACACTACCAAAGATTTTACCAGAAGTACCAGATTTTACACCAATCTTCAAAACATGACCAGCAAGTTTCTCTGCGATTTGTTTGTATTCGTCCAATCTTACTGCCTCTTTTGCTTCCTCTTCAGCAACAATTGTTTCCAATTTTTTGACATTGTCTTTGTTTGCAATTACTGCAACTCCCTGAGGGATTAGGTAATTTCTACCGTATCCTGGTTTTACACTTACTATATCATGCTTGTCACCAAGCTTGTCTATATTTTTCAATAATATTATATCCATGATCGAAAATTTCTAAAATTAATTGAATGCTGTTCCTACTATTTCAACAAGTCAGTTACAAATGGAAGTAACGCAAGGTGTCTTGCTCTTTTGATAGCGACTGCCACCTTTTTCTGATACTTCAAACTGTTACCTGTAATTCTCCTTGGTAAGATTTTACCCTGCTCGTTGATAAACTGTAAAAGAAAATCTCCATCCTTATAATCGATGTATTTGATTCCAAATTTCTTGAATCTACAGTATTTCTTTTTGGTCTTACCAATGGTAGGATTGCTCAAAAAATTTTATATCGTCTCTAGAAGCCATTTTTCCTAATTTAAATGTTATTTAATTTATTGACCCTATTATTCTTCTTCTGTAACTGCAGCTACAGGTTCAACAACAGGTGCAGGTACTACAACCACAGGAGCTGGGGCCGGGGCCGGAGCTGGTTTTACAGCAGGCGCAGCTTCTCTTGGAGGTCTTGAAGAACCACCATCTCTATCTCTATCTCTAGAATCTCTAGAAGGTGTGTCTTCTTTTTTGCTAGGTTTTACCTTTTTCTTTACTTTACCGATAAGACCGTTTCTCTTATCGTCATTGTATTTTACTCCGTGCTTATCAAGTGCGATGGTAAGGAATCTCATGATTCTCTCATCTCTTCTCAATGCCAACTCCATTTTTGAAATGATTGCACCAGTTTCTGCTGCATATTCATAACAGTAGTAGACACCACTTGATCTTTTGTTGATGGGGTAAGCCAATGGCTTCAAACCCATCTCATCAATATGTACGATGTTGCATCCTTCGTTTTTCAACATTTGTTCATACACTTGAGCTGTCGCTTTAATTTCATCGCCTGACAGTACGGGATCGACGATGAAAGTTACTTCGTAATTGTTCATTAATGAATTGAAATTTAATGATTTAAATAAAACATTTTTTAAATGGGCTGCAAAGATAATATTTTTTTCAAAAAAATACTAGTCGCAATAAATATTTCATTGATAATCAGCTCTATTAGGTCATAGATGGGTTAATATTTATACAAAAAAAGCATTCCTTAATAAAATTATTTGGCAAAAACATTAGTTTTATTACTCAACAACAATTGAATAAAGTAATGTTTAGTTTTTTTAAGCGACCCAAACCAAACGGTTTTGCCTTTCAACCAAGATTTTACGATCAAGCAAAAGAGGAGAGAGAAATGCGTTTGGCTAAATATAGAAAACAAGGGGAAGACGCAAGTGAAGGTAATATTGAAGTTACCAAAGACAGAATCCGCTCAGGTTTTAGATCGAGAAGCCGCACTAGCTATTTTTCTACCAAAGAGCAAGATCGAAAATCAAATTTCAGGATTTTGGTAATAATTTGCATTTTGGGTTTGCTGGCTTATATGATGTTGAGTTCAGACAAAATATTAAATTTTGTATCTATGTTTTCAGACAATTCCTAATTTCCAACTCAAGTTTTGAAGCACTTATAAGCCATACTTTTAGGACAATATTATCTCCAAAATGTTATTTAAGTTGATCAATTTGTCAATATGGTCGATAAAATTCAACAGGCTTTCAATTTCTTCGTATTTTCGAATTTTATTATACTTTGCCACACTTTTAAGGTTAATTTAGAAATTTTAAAACTATAAAAACAAACATGGCTGATGTTATTCAGCTTTTACCCGATAACATTGCAAATCAAATTGCAGCAGGAGAGGTCATACAACGTCCTGCATCGGTAGTGAAAGAATTACTTGAAAATTCTATTGACGCAGGCAGTAGTCAAATAAAACTGATATTAAAGGATTCCGGCAAAACCTTGATCCAAGTAATTGATGATGGTGTTGGTATGTCTGATACTGATGCCAGACTTTGCTTTGAAAGACACGCCACTTCCAAAATAAAAAGCGCAGAAGATTTATTTAAAATTGATACCAAGGGTTTCAGAGGTGAAGCTTTGGCGTCCATAGCTGCGATTGCACATGTAGAACTTCTTACGAGACAACCTCACGCTGATGTTGGTTGCAGAATTGTGGTTGCGGGTTCCAAGGTTGAAAAGACAGAAGCCGTACAAACTCATCAAGGAACTAGTTTTAGTGTCAAAAACCTGTTTTACAATATCCCTGCAAGAAGAAAATTCTTGAAGTCTGACCCTGTCGAACTCAAACACATCATCGAAGAATTCTATAGGGTTGCCATTATTCACTGTGACATCACTTTTACTTTGCACCACAATGGCAATGATTTATATTACCTACCAAAAAGTGGCCTCAAGCAAAGGATTGTATCTATTTTTGGCAAAACCTACAACGAAAAATTACTCCAAGTAAACGAACAAACAGAACTGATCTCTATTGAAGGATTTATTGCCAAAGCTGAGGCTGCAAAAAAAAGTCTAGGAGATCAATATTTATTTGTCAATAATCGCTTTGTAAAAAACAATTACCTCAATCACGCAGTAAAACTCCTTTGATAATTTACTTTTGAAAGATCAGTTTCCAGGGTTTTACATCAATCTCACCATTGATCCTTCAAAGTTAGATATCAACGTGAGCCCAACTAAAACTGAGGTAAAGTTTGATGATGAGCGATTGGTATATAATTACCTCAGAGTTGCTGTAAAACATGCCTTGGGGGTTTTTGTAGTTGCGCCAACCATCGACTTTGATACAGATACCAATTTTGCTGCCAGTCATAGCCAAACAAAAAACATTGCAAAAGGCGGTTATCAAAAATATTCAGATGAAGTTTCATCGCTTGAAAGAGAAAATTTGAAGTCCTGGAAGAGTGTTTATGAAAGTTTACAAAATGGCGATAGACTCCAAAATGAGGATGTGGTTACTTTCAAAAGTCAAATCAGCATTGAAAAACCAGACCTCTTTCCTCAAACAGATGTGGCATTAACCAACAAAAAAGAACCATACCAAATACATAACAGGTACATCGTTTCTCAAATAAAATCAGGATTTGTTTTGATCGATCAGCAAAACGCACACGAGCGAATTGTCTATGAAGAAAACTTATCAGCAATTAAGGATCAAAGTAGGCCAGTGCAAAAAGAGTTATTTCCACAAATGGTAGAATTTGATGCCAATCGAGCACACATCACTTTGGAATTACTTCCATACTTCAATAAAATGGGTTTTGAAATAGAATCTTTTGGAAACAACAGCTTTATTGTGCATGGGCTGCCAATGGGTTTGCCCGGTGGAACCAATGCCACCAGGCTGATAGAAAACCTTGTAGGCCAATATTCTGAAAATCTAGAGCTACAACTTGGCATTGTGGAGAACCTATCTCGGTCATATGCTGTTTCATCATGTGTCAAAAGAGGAACAGTTTTGACGGTAGAAGACATGAAGTCAATTATTGATAAATTATTCGCTTGCGAAACACCATACATCAGCCCCACTGGACATAAATGTTTCATTGACTTCAGTCTTGAAGATCTCAAATTAAAATTTGCATAAGTATGATGAGAATTACCGATGTTGTAAAGAATTTGTTGATTCTCAACGTTATCATCTTTTTTGTAGTCCAATTTGATTTAATTCCTTTCATACCCGGACTTATAAAATATTTTGTGATGAAGCCCATTGGCCAAGGTTTTGAGCCTTACCAAATTGCTACGCACATGTTTATGCATGGTGACGAGCGGCATTTGCTTTTCAATATGCTGATGTTGTTTTTTATTGGTCCAGCTGTGGAGCAAACTTTGGGGCCAAAAAGATTTTTATTATTGTACATCATTGCCGGAGTATCAAGTGCGTTTTTACACTTGTTGATCAGTAATGGTTCAGTTGTTGGAGCTTCGGGGGCTTTATATGGAATATTAGTAGCTTTTGCAACCATGTTCCCCAATATGAAAATGATCATTTTTCCACTACCTTTTGAAGTTAAGGCCAAATATTTGGTTGGTGCCTATGTTGTTTATGATTTATATACAGGTATGACTGGCTACAATGATAACATCGCTCATTTTGCACATATTGGAGGCGCAATTGCAGGCTTTGTGATGATTTACTTTTGGAATATGGTAAAATTACGTTGAATTAGTAAATAAAAATTTAGGTCAAAATATGATTGACTCTATCAGAAACGATCTCAGACAAGTTTTTAACAGCGGCAATATGGTCACCAGATTGCTCGTGATCAATATCATTGTATTTGTAATATTGATCTTACTCAAGGCTTTTTTGCAAAACTTGGGATATTTCCAACCCATTTTTGATAATCTGGCGATGCCCGGACCACTGGGTAAACTGATGTACAAACCGTGGACCATATTTACCCATATGTTTATGCACATTGGGTTTTGGCACGTGGTCTGGAATATGGTGGGACTTCATCTATTTGGAAGGATTGTTGGAGATCTTTTGGGAGATCAAAGGATTCTACCAATTTATCTTTGGGGAGGTCTTGCAGGAGCGGTTGCGTTTGGACTATATGCTAACCTTGCTATTCCTGGAATAGACAGCACTGCACATGGCGCTTCTGCAGCTGTTTGTGCCCTTGCTGCAGTAGCAGGAGTTGTGGCCCCAGATTATGGTATTAGACTATTACTTATTGGGGATGTGAAACTCAAATATATTGTATTAGCTTTTTTGGTTTTTGATTTGGTAGGCACTCAAGGAGGTGTCAATTCAGGAGGGCATTTCGCTCATCTAGGTGGAATGCTCATGGGAGCCATCATTGCCTATCAACTTAGATCGGGAAATGATCTCACATCAGGTTTATCACATTTTATTCAAAATTTGCGTTCTTCTAAAAAAAGGCAACCATCCAAACCAATGAGCAGATCAAAAATGAAAGTGGAATATAAAGCCCCAGCATTTTCTATGCGGCACAATGCTGAGTCTAGAAATGAGACTCCAGAATTTGAGACCGAGCTCAATAGAATATTGGATAAAATAAAAAATCAGGGCTATAATAAATTATCAAATGATGAAAAAGAGTTTCTGAATAAAGCGAGTAAAAGAGATATATGAAGTTTATCAAAAAACTTTTTATCCTATTAAATGTGCTCCTGGCAATAGCTAGCTTTATTTGTTACGTATCTCCAAATATTGACCCCGAAATCAATTGGTATTTTTCATTCTTCGGCCTTTCTTTTCCCATTTTACTTATTTTCAATATACTTTTTATTGGTCTATGGTTATTTGTTGATATCAAACTCACACTGATTTCACTGCTTACGTTGGCATGTGGCTGGGTTTTCATAAAAGGATTTTTTGCCTTCAATACAGAAAAGTCTTCCAATCGAAAAAACGCATTTTCAGTTGTTTCATTCAATATCAGCAATGCAATGAGTGCTTATGATAGCAATTCAGCTTTGAGAAAGGAAAAGACCAAAGAAATGGAACAATTCATCAAGCGGTTCAAAGATGAAGATGTCATTTGTCTCCAAGAGACTGGACCTTTTGCGCTAGACCTCTTGCGAAAAAATTTTCCAACGTGGAATTTCCATACACTCAATAAAGGAAGCATTATTTTGACGAAAAACCCCTTGATAAAAAAGGGTGAAATAGATTTCGGGACAATCACCAACTCTTGCTTATGGGCTGATATTGTCATCAATTTTGATACGCTGCGTTTTTACAGCATCCATCTTCAAAGTAATAGAATCTCCAAGGACGCGGATGATATGATTGAAAAAGGAAATCTCAAAGACAAAAAAATATGGCTCGGCATCAAAGGTATTTTGAGAAAATATAGAACCTTTCACGTGAAGCGCGCTGCACAAGCCAAACTTGTAAAATCACACGCAGAAACGAGCCCATATCCTACAATACTCTGCGGTGACCTCAACGATACACCGATTTCATATACTTACGCTCATTTATCAAGTGGTTTGAAAGATGCATTTTATGAACGTGGCACAGGGATTGGTACTACTTATTCTGGTAAAATTCCGTTCCTGAGAATCGATTATATTTTTTCTTCTCCTGTAGTAAAAGCTTTGACGTTTCAAGTGATCAAGGAAGATTACTCAGACCATTATCCAATAGCCGCACTTTTTGAATTGGAGGAAAGTTCAAAATAGCGTATTATTCCTCTATTATGTTTTGATGTAGAGGTGGAAATTGTCTCTGAATAATTTCACAGCTATTGCCAGTAAAATTATGCCAAACATCTTCCTTAAAACCATAATGACTGAAGTGCTGAGTTTGTCTTTCAACCAGTCAGATGATCGTAAGACAATGTATACTAAAATGCAATTAATGAGTATGGCAGCAATGATGGTAGTATCAGAAAACTTGGCTTTGATGGAAATGATGGTGGTCATTGTTCCTGCACCTGCAACCAAAGGGAAGGCAATCGGTACAATGGTTCCTTTTTTGGCTTTCCTGTCTTCTTTAAAAAGATGAACGCCAAGAATCATCTCCATACCTAATAAGAATAAGATAATGGATCCTGCAACAGCAAAAGACTCCACATCCACACCAAATAAATGCAAAACCTGTACTCCTAAAAAGAGAAATGCCAGCATGATCAGAAAGGATGCAAAGGACGCCTTGAACGCTTCAATGACGAATCCTTTATCTTTTAGATCTAAGATGATGGGCAGTGAGCCTACAATATCAATAACCGAGAAAAGTATGAGGGAGGCAGAAAGTATCTCTTTCATATCCCTTTGTTAGCCCATTTCAGCAACAACTTCTGTTACTTCTGGGACCATTCTTTTGAGCATTCCTTCAATACCAGACTTAAGAGTAACTGTAGATGAAGGACACCCGCTGCACGAACCCTGTAGCATGACGGTAACCACACCACTGTCAAATGATTTAAACTCAATATTACCACCATCCATTTCTACTGCTGGTTTTACATAAGTGTCAATCAGTTCTTTAATTTTAATGACCAACTCTGCATCTTGGCCAGTATATCCATTTGCCTCATAGTTTTTGGCTACTTCAGTTTTCATGGCTTCTTCAAAACCTTCATTGATGATGGTTTTTCTTCGCCGACATAAGACTTTATAAATTCTTTAGTTGGAAGTATGATTTCTTCCCACTCATAATTAAACTCCTTTGTAATGGTGACAAAGTTGTTGCAGATATAAACACCTTTTACATAAGGCAATGAAAATAACTCGGTGGCCAATGGTGACCATTTCTCCGCGCTATCCACGTCCTTGAAATCTGCTGTCCCCTTATAAAGCATTTTATTGGTGACAAACTTGAGCGTTTCAGGATTTGGAGTTTGCTCTGTGTATAGTAAAATCGGACTCTTTGTGATAGTGCCTTCCATTTTTATTTTTTATTTGTGAACAAAATTAATACTAAAATCTATTAACTTTTAGTTTCAGTAAGATTATATAACGGAATATTTGGTACTTAGGTTCATATTCTTATATTTGCAATAGCAGTTTTATTTAAAGTTCTATTCATATGCAGTTCAAAACCAGAGTGATACTCATGGCTCTAGCCGTGGTGACTCTATTCTCCTCATGTCAGGATGAGAATAGTCCGCTTATCGTAGAAAATATTTACGATTCCACTGATTTCCAAAAAAATAGTGAACCAGCACATAGTGCTATTTCTTCATACAATACATTGATGAATGCCCTGGAAAAGGGTAGGTCAGGTAGTGTTTTGACTAGCCAAATGCTGGAGCTACAGAAAAATGATGGGTCATTCTATTTACCATCGAGGATTATTGGCGGTTTCCAACCAGTCTTGAATAAATATATCCAGTATGCGATTGACAACAGCGGTAAAACCTTCATTCCCGGTAATTTACAAAACGGTGGTGTTTTAGATGGATATCTATTTACTGAAAATGGAGTAGAGATTTCCTCAATGATTGGTAAAGGATTGTATGGTGCAATTTTTTACTACCAATCTGCCAAAATTTTGCGTCCCGGAATGACCAAAGCAGAATTGGATATGGTCTTGGCTTACTACGGCTCTAGTCCAGCTTTTCCAAATTGCAATACAAACATCAGAGTGCCAAATCCTGATATTTTGGCTGCTGGCAATGTTTGCAAAAGAGATAAAAATGACGGCAACGGATTATATACTGCAATCAAAATGAATTTCTCACCATTCAAGCTACTATAGCTGGAGGTACAGATTTTGTAATTGAACAAAAAGAGGCAATCGAGGACTTGAAAATATTGTGGAGAAAGCAAATGCAGCCACCGTCGTCAGTCACATTAAGGAAATGATCAACATATTGTCATCAGATCAAATCATGACTCCTGAAACACAAGCCACCGTTTTATATAATTATAGCGAGGCCGTAGGTTTACTTTATGGTTGGAAGTTTTTGGTCAATAGCGATAAACTGATCAATGATAGAGACCTCAAAGAAATTTTTACTTTGTTGAATATGTCAGAGTCTTCTTCCGAGGGTTACAAATTTGTAACGAGCAGTGATAGTGAACTACCTAAGCTTGACAAAGTAATCAATAAACTTGCATTAATTTATGGTTTTTCGCCTTCAGACATTGACTCTTTCCAAACAAATTGGGCATTGGTACAAGGTAGGTAATACGCCATATTTCTTTTGTTGATCGTCTAAAATGATCCATCAGTAGAATTTGATAAAAGAAACCGTGGGTATTGGTTATCTTTATGTCAAACAATATGATTTCCATTGGTAGCGCTAGAAAATGTTAAGGAAGCTTATTATTCCATCAAATCAAATTTGGTAAGGTCTTTACTTACCTTATTGATTATCGCTATAGGCATTGCCTGTTTGGTTGGTATTTTGACTGCCATAGATGCTATTCTTTTTTCTATGAATAGCAATTTTAATAGGCTTGGTGCAAACTCATTGTCCATCAGACCTGCATCAGAAAGTTTATCCTCAAACAGACAAGGGCGTGACCAGAAAAAAAGTGAGTCTATCACCATTGATCAAGCCTTACAATTTAAGGAAAAGTTTAAATCTTCTGGTACGTTGGTTTCTGTCGATGCTTGGTGCGCAGGAAATGCCTCCCTCAAATACAACAACGAAAAGACCAATCCCACTTTTCAGATAAGAGGTATTGATGAAAATTATTTACTCACTTCTGCTTTTGAAATTGAGGAGGGTCGCAATTTTCTTATTTCTGAAACCAATAAAGTGCTTATTGGTAGTGAAGTTGTAAAAATGCTCTTTGGCGAAAACCCAAAAAAGGCCTTGGGCAAAGAAATCATTGTGGAATCAGACAGATATACGGTCGTGGGCGTGCTCAAACAAAAAGGAAGTGGGTCTGGAGATAACTCCGACAAGCGAGTTTACATTCCTCTGAACGTTGCAAAAAACAAGTATGGGTATGCGGACAAAAATTATAGCATCAGTATCGGTGTTGATAATCCTGCAAGAATTGACGCCACCATCGAATCCGCCATTGGGGTAATGCGAAATGTACGCGATCTCAAACCTGGAATTGACAACGATTTTGAAATCAGGAAAAGTGACTCCATTTTGAATACACTCAAGGAGATGACCTCTACCTTACGTTGGGCGACCATGGTAATTGCCATGTTGACGTTATTGGGTGCCTCCATCGGGTTGATGAATATCATGTTGGTCTCAGTAACCGAACGCACCAAAGAAATTGGCGTGCGCAAATCATTGGGAGCTACAGGAAACAATATCTTACTGCAATTTCTCACTGAAGCCGTAACGATTTGCATCATCGGTGGTATCGTCGGGGTATTTTTGGGCATCGTCCTGGGCTTTGGTGTAAACTTCCTGGTCAAGGGTCAATTTTTCATCCCATGGGTATGGATGATGCTTGGAATGGTCGTCTGCATTTTTGTGGGAGTGATTTCAGGACTCTACCCTGCACTCAAAGCTTCTCGTCTCGATCCAATTGAGGCATTACGCTACGAATAATAGCACAATAACTTATAAAGCACTTGCCCTCATCAAAGCATTGACACCAAATCTATTCCTGATACGGTCCATTTGCGTGAGTAATGAGAGCTGTTCGAGGGTGTCCTCAAAAAGATCTATCTGATATGTTCCATAAACTAGGTCGCTCAACTTCACACCAATGAGGCGTATGAGCTGTCGTCGCTGATAGAGTTGGTCAAAAAGATCAAGTACGTTTTTGACAAGGACATTGTCACTGGAGGTATAAGTGATCTTTCTTTGCTTGGTATAGGTATTGAAGTCTGCATAGCGAATTTTTACTGTAATGCAACCGGTAAGGCGTTTATCTGCCCTTAGTTCAAAAGCTAACTTGTCTGTCATGTCTTGTAGCAAGCTCCTTATATAACCAAGGTCTAGTGTATCTTCTGTAAAAGTGCGTTCCTTTGACATTGACTTTTGTTCGTGGTACGGTACTACAGGACTATAATCAATAGCATTGGCCTTTTCCCACATCTGCCGTCCAGCTTTTCCAAATTCTCGCTCCAACAATTTAATGGGGATGTCACTCAATACACTGATGGTACGCACGCCCATAAAACTGAGTTTTTTATACGTCTCTTTGCCAATACCTGGAATTTTACTCACCGGTAAAGGTGCAAGAAAGCCCCTTTCTGTTCCTGAGGGTATCTCTTTGGTTCCATTGGGTTTTGCCTCGCCCGTTCCTACTTTGGAAACCAGTTTGTTGACAGACAAACCAAAAGAAATCGGCAAACCTGTCTCCCTCACAATTTTATTTCTAAGTTCGCCAGACCATTTATAACACCCAAAATACCGATCCATTCCAGACAAATCAAGATAAAACTCGTCTATAGATGCCTTCTCATAACTTGGAGATTCATCGGCAATCACATCCGTCACCAACTGAGAGTACTTACTGTAGGAATCCATATCACCCCTCACCACGATGGCGTCCGGGCATAAACGCAAGGCCATCTTCATTGGCATGGCAGAATGTACGCCAAACTTACGCGCCTCATAACTACAGGAAGCAACCACACCCCTGCTACTGATACCTCCTATGATCAGTGGTTTACCGATAAATGAACTATTTTTGAGCACCTCCACAGATGCAAAGAAAGAGTCCAAATCCATGTGTAAGATTGCACGCTCAAACATAATTTGACTATTTTATAGACATTTTTTTGTCTATATTTTAGACAAATGTAGTCCATATCATTGGCAAAGTCAATATTTTGTGGTAAAATCTTTTTTGATTACAAAGACTTTTGTGCAGTGTTGAGTTTCCACCGTTTGTGGGACCACAGCCAGTAGGCTGGTTGGGCTCTAATATCAGATTCAAGCGATTGGGCGTATACTTCTGGTAAGTCAGCTGCGTTTAAGGCCGTGAAAACAACCTCATATCCGTCAGAAACAGGTTTTATTGTTTGATTTAATACGACCATATCAAAGCGCTTGCTCAACTTTTGAGGTCCAGAAACAAAATAGGTTGGTATACCAAAGAAATCAGCCATGCAAGCAGGATCAGCTTGTGCCGGGCTCTGGTCGGCAATTAAAACATAGGCCGTGGCAACTTTGCTTGTTTTGATGTGCCTCACCACCTCACCCATCGATGCCATGATCAGACCAAATCTCGATCTTCTCTCCAACATTACTGCATCAAGCGCTTTATCAGAAATTGGCTTATAAACGCCAACCACAGGATACTTAGAAACTTTTGCCAGCATCGGCACCGCCCATTCCCAATTGCCAAAATGACTAGCTACGATGATGACATTTCTACCATCGGCCAAAAAACTTTCCAAAAGGCCAATGTTTATAAACCGAATCTTCTGTTCAAGTTTTGCAAAGGGGGCATACAGTCCATAGACACTCTCTACCACATAATTGGCCAATTGTTTATAATAAGCATTGCGAATGGACACTACATTTTCCAAATTGGCAATCCCCGCATTGAGCAAGTTATCGTCGATTACTCGCTTACGGTAATGAATAAGCCGACTTAGAAACCAATAAAGTATTTTGGGCATAACGCTGCCAAAGACCACTGACAAAACATAGGACAACCTAAGTAATAAAATCCAAATGTATTGCTTTAATTTACTCAACGAGCTTAGCTTTAGAGCGGTAGGAAATGATTCGTGGTGTGATGACCTTAAGCCAAAACAACGACGTAAAATAAAATAAAATTCAGTAATTTAGATTAATCCTTGAACATGCGAACGATCGTGTAATTTCTTGCATTTGAAATCACTACATTATAAACACCACCAGTAAGTGTAGAAAAGTCTATTGTGCTTTTGGTAATTCCGTCTTCTAGTGGCAATATATTTTGATAAACCACCCTACCATTTACATCATAAACCAACATATTGGCATTCTGCTTTTGCTCAGAATAGATATTGAAGTTAGCCATTTGTGAAACAGGATTGGGATACAACTCCGCTCTCAAATCTATCGGTAATGGTTTCGGACCAAAAGGAATGTCATCATAGGAGGTTGCCTTAAAAACATTTTCTTGCATCAGATCGATCGACGTGTTTCTCATGAGAATGTCTCTCAAGGTTGTAGACTTTGCCAACTTTATTTCCTCTGCTGTCATTGCCGCATCGTTTTCGAAGTAAAAACGATCACCATCTCTCAAATCCTGAAACTGCTTTTCAAAGATTGCCATCATCAATCTACCCATAATGGCGTTGGGCATATGTTTTTCTGCCAACATACCCACCCATGGGTCCAGGTTTGCAACAGAGCCATAAATTGCTTCTAAGGCTGCAGCTTCATCTGCATTATCTGTAAGTGAAATGAAATCTCTATATGAAGGAAAACCAAATGCATTGGAGACACCATTGTAAGCTGGAAGTCCTCTTTCCCTTCCTCTTGTAATATTGATGGCGACCAAGTCAAGCCCTACCTCGTCCTTTCCAGATAACTTAAAGTTTCTTATATCGTTGATGACCCTGCCATCCATTTCTTGTTGCACCTGAGTTGCCATGCCCCTTAAAAACGGTTCAATACCACCAGTAAGCAATGTTGCCACCGGATTATAATAAGCATCTTTCACTTGTAAATTACCAATGGGTAAAGACTTGCCATGACTGTCCAAACGCAATACATTGGAATTGATCAAAGTATAGCCAATTCTAAATGCTGCTGCAGAAAACACATTCATCACCTGAGGGTCAATCTGTGCCTGGTATCCCGAAAATGTTGGTATTTTTATACCAAGTTGTGGTAACCATTCATTATAAACAATGCTTTGCAAAAATGCTACATTGAGCTTACGAGCTTCTTGATATGTTTTTTCATCGTCCCATAGAGGATTTTCTGCCAGCAAAGTTTCACAAATCCTATTGTGTTCTCTTACAAACAAAGTATGCAATCCTATAAGCAATGGATTTTCATTGGCCCTCTTGTCTCCTGCAACAAAATATTTCAGAAGACTATTGGTTTCGTCTACCATTTTTGGTGCGAAATCATCAACAGGACTATTGAACTCTCCATCACTAGTATTCCAAGGCAACATATTGCCCTGTGAAACCTTAAGTTTTCCATTTTGGAAAGTTCTTAACCAAGTAGCCCTGATTGAGTCAGAACCATAAATAGTCGACAAATCTATAAATGCCGTAACTTTATTTTTATATCTAGCTGGATTGAGCTCACTTGTGCCCGTACCTTCAGCGATTTTGCACCTTTGAGTTTTGATTATTGTATTTGGAGGAAAAAATTGATCGTCTTCTGGTACAATTATGTTGGTAAGTGTTTGCGTTTCATCATACTCCTGTAAGTTGATGTCGTGATCTATGAATTGAGCAAATACCCAAGTGAAGTCAGATAAACCTGTCTTATCATTTATGCCAGCAGGCTGGTCAAAAAGTGCATTACTTATTTTTCTTGGATTTGGTTTGTTGTAAGTTTCATCCAGCTTTGGAATTGAAATCTTATCTGCAAAATCTAGAGGAACATAATTGATCAGGTAGTCATTAGTACTTCCCTTGAGTACGTTTATAGCGTTATTCCCGACGCCATTGATGGATCGATAATTTTGTGCCCACATGGGAAGGGACATCAATATGAACAATATAGCTGATACGTAGCCAGTCAATCTGTACATTTTCTTTTAAATCGGACGGTTTAGGAATGCAAATATAACCCATTGCAATAAAAATGCCAATAAAAAGCCTTCCAATTTACTTTAATGCAAATATAACAACTTATAATTATTTATACTTAATTGAATGTCAATAATTAAGATTAAAAATATTTAGAATTTATTTTTGTTTTAAATGCCTTTATTTTCGCAGCATATTGATTGGAGTTTTGACCCTTTTTACATATATTTTTAAAGTTTTTTCCGTTAAAACCTTAAATTATTTGCATTGACATGGTTTTTACAACCCCGCTTTCCACAATTTTTAGAAAATTTAAAAAGGTAGAAATTTGTACTAGAAAGTTATTTGAGTTCTGCACTACCAAAAAGCACAGAAAATGCTTTACACCATATCAGTACATATTTTTGAGTACCTAGGTTTGCCGCCTCAGGGATATCGACAGAATAAGTACCATTTTTGACTTCGCCTGAAACTTGGACAAAGTTCTTAGCACCTAAGTCAGCTGCAAGATAGATTCTCAAATCTGGGCCATTGTCAGTCTTGAAATTGGTGAAGCCCAGTTTTTTGATATTTCCTTCTTCATAAACAAATACTTCCCCAGATGTCGGGTGGGAAGCATTTATAAAATTCCCTTTTAATATTTTTTGATCATCCGTTACTTCAATAGTTGATCCATCATCAGACGATTCGAGCTTGCCGCATGATGCAAATAAGATCAAAGCCATTAACAATACACTCACTCTTTGAAATTTCATATCTATTTTTTATGTTTTAAATTCTTTTGAAATATATTGCAGTGTCCTCAGAAACAAGGTTTTTCTTTTTCAATAATATCATGTTACAAGTTTAATACATTTTAGTTCTCGTATTCCTACAATTTGATACCTCTTTCTTATAAAATTAATAGAAATATGCGCCAATCCATTTTAATTGCATTGTGTTTTACTTACTTTTTTGCTCATTGCCAACTACAATCTCCAGAAATTTTCCTGCCCACTTCTTATGGTAATTCATTTACCCCACATCATGAAGTGGTCAACTATATTTACCATGTTGCCAAGGAAAGTAAATATATAAAAGTGGTAGAATATGGAAGAACTTATGAAGATCGTCCCCTTTTATTGTGTTTTGTGTCCACACCAGAAAATTTGGCCAACCTTGAAAATATAAGACAGGCCCATATGAGTGATTTGGGCTTTTCGGCACCTTCATCAACCACTGTTACTGATAAAAAAGCAATTGTATGGTTGAGTTTCAGTGTGCATGGCAATGAAGCTTCGGGTACAGAAAGTAGTATGAAATCTCTTTATACACTTGCCAGCGCCAGTTCTGACACCATCCTTTCTTATCTGAAAAACACTATTTATATCATTGACCCTTGTCTGAACCCTGATGGATTTGCCAGATATACCAACTGGGTAAGAGGTATTGAGAAAAATAGAACTTATCCAGATTTGGATGATGAAGAACACCATGAACCTTGGCCTGGTGGGAGAGTAAATCACTATCAATTTGATCTCAATAGAGACTGGGCTTGGCAAACCCAGACCGAAACAAAACAGCGTCTAAAGGTCTATAATGAATGGATGCCCCATGTACATGCAGACTTTCATGAGATGGGATTTGAAGATAATTATTATTTTCCTCCTGCGGCAAAACCTTACCACGAATATCTCACCGACTTCCAAAGAACCTTCCAATCTGAGTTTGGTAAAAATCATGCTAAATATTTTGACGCAAATGATTGGCTTTATTTTACTTCCGAGGCGTTTGATTTGTTCTACCCCAGTTATGGAGATACTTATCCTATGTTTAGTGGAGCTATTGGTATGACCTATGAACAGGCAGGATTGGGAAGAGCTGGGAGAGCTGTTCAATTAAAAAATGGTGACACCCTTACATTGAAAGATAGAATTCTTCACCACTATACGGTTGCATTATCGACTGTAGAAGTGAGTGCAAAAAATTATAAAAAACTGGTTGACAATCAAATAAAATATTTCGCCGACAGCAAACAGAAGCCAAAAGGTCAATTTAAATCAATTGTTTTGAAAAAAGGACCGCACCAGAATGCGCTCTTACGACTGTTGGATATCAATAAAATTGCCTATTCTAAATCTGGGACTAGTAAAAAATTGACCGGTATTTCATTTGCAACCAATGAGCAAAAATCTATTTCTATTGATGCTGGAGATGTTGTTGTTAGTGCTTTTCAACCAAGATCTGTATTGATGCAAACGCTGCTAGAACCCGATCATTTTCTGGAAGACAGCCTTACCTATGACATTACCGCATGGTCTTTACCTCTTGCATATGGCGTGGAAGCGTATGGTCTGAGTGTTGATCCACTTTTATCGCCTACTCCTACCTCCAGTGATAGCATGAAAATTACTGCACAGGCCTGTGCATTTGGAGCCACAGCATTGGCACTTCCATGGAAAGAATTGCATGACGCTCAAATTCTTAGCAAACTATTTGATGCTGGTGTAAAAATCCACGTTACCGACAAGTCTGTGCAATTTGGTAATAGTACTTTCGAAGCTGGTACACACTTTGTTTTTAGAAAGGGTCAAGCTGATTGGAAAAAGACCATTGATCAAATTACTAAACTCACTCATTATACCTGCGTAGAATCTGGCTTTAGTGAACATGCAAATGATTTTGGCGGAAATTCATTCATCATGATGACACCACCAAAAGTCATAACCGTAAGAGGGGAGGAAATTGCTTCTTCCGAGTTTGGTCAGATCATGTATTATTTTGAGCAGGTACTCGATTATCCCGTGACGACCGTTTCTTTTGATAGATTAAGCAAGATAGACCTTGATAAATACAATACTTTGATTATGCCAGGTTACGATTATTCATTGGAGGGTGCTTTGGGTAAGAAAATATCATCTTGGGTCAATAGTGGTGGTAAACTTATTGTACTGGCTAGTGGTTGTGGTCCCTTTGCCGCTTCTGAAGATTTTGGACTTGATCCTGCGGAAGAGGATCAACAAAAAATGAAAGATGACTCCATTAAAGAAGAGGCCATTCCATACGCTGATCGTTATAGATCTAGTTTGAGTCACACTTTATCGGGAGCGATCTTAAAATCTTCTATTGACAATACGCATCCATATGGATGGGGTATGGGGCAATCGTATTTTACGTTAAAGACTGAGGACGCCATATATCAAAGCCCTAAAGATGGATGGTTAGTTTCAAAAATCAATAGCCCATTGTTTTATAAAGGCTTTATAGGAAAAAATCTGCGAGACAAATTGGGCAATACTCCTGTTGTGAGTGTTGAAGATAAAGGTAGAGGATCTGTTGTCTACTTGCCAGACAATCCACTCTACAGAGGTTTTTGTATAAATGGACAGTTTTTATTTTCGAATGTATTGTTTCACTAATCGAAGGTTAAAATTCATTTGATTAGCAAAACAATGAATGTATTAATCCAATGATTTATCTACGAAAAGGGCAGCGATCGATTTATACTCATGCGTATTCCTGATTGCTTTAGAAAAAGTTGAGCACAAGATAAAACTTCGATTTTATCAGATTGTCTTTTTAGTGGAATGGTGTCTGTTGTTATGATTTTAGAAATTTGAGAGTTTTCTATGTTTTCGTATGCTTTACCCGATAAAACAGGGTGTGTACACATTGCTTTGACACTTCTCGCGCCTTTTTCAATCAAAGCATCTGCTGCCTTGCATAAAGTTCCTGCAGTATCTATCAAGTCGTCTACAAGGATAACATCTGCTCCAGTAACGTCTCCAATAACTGTAATAGATTTTACCTCATTTGCTTTGATACGCTCTTTATCGCAAATCACTAAGTCTCTTTTGAAATATTTTGCAAAAGACCTTGCCCTTTTTACACCACCTACATCTGGCGAGGCAAATATGGTATTGGTGAGGTCTTGTTTTTCCAGGTAAGGCATAAAAATCGCTTCTCCTTTTAAGTGGTCTACCGGGATGTCAAAGAAACCTTGGATTTGATCTGCGTGCAGGTCCATGGTCATGATCCTATTAGCACCAGCTGCTTGCAATAGATTTGCGATCAACTTTGCGGAAATTGGAACCCTTGGTTTGTCTTTTCTGTCCTGTCGCGCGTATCCGTAATATGGAATTACAGCAGTAATGTACCCAGCACTCGCTCTTTTTGCCGAGTCGATCATCAATAAAAGCTCCAATAAGTTATCGGATGGTGCAAATGTGGAAGTTATGAAAAATATATGGGCACCTCTTACTGACTCGTCAATGACAATGCGCATTTCTCCATCACTAAAAGTTTTTACCTCGCAGGCCGCCAGTTCTTCACCATAAAAATAAGCTATTTTTTCTGCCAGATATTTGGACTTAGTTCCAGAAAAAAGTTTAACTTCTACCATCCCGTTTGTAAATTGTCTTGAGTGCGCAAATGTAGGAAATGTTTAGTGTATAGGTTTGATTTTTGCAAGGTAATAAACCCAGAATACAAAAAAGGCATAAACAAACAGAGACAATTGTCCTTCAAAATGAATTTCATACATAAATGTGATCAATGTTGGAATATAGATGCTTGGAAAAAGTGAATCTTTCCAGATATCTTTATAGGTAAATGGCATGGCAAAATGTAGGATCAGGATAATCAAACCAAGGATACCACCTCCAACAGCATAAAGTAAAAATTCGCTACTTGGTAATATATAATCTGTTTGTGATAAGAATTTTTTATTGACCATGAGCCATTGGTTGGTGGCGTCTTGTATGTTGACAAATCCTATTCCTTGGACATTTTCTTTGAAGATAGAAACTCCTGCATGCATAGAATGAAATCTATTACCATCACTCAGTCCAGCTCTTTCTGCTCCCGAAAGAAATTCACTAAAATCCCATCTCACATACCCTATCCTTCGCTCAAATGATGGCACCAAGAAATATGCTGCTATTGGGAGGGTTATAAGGCCAATAACGGTAAAAATTGCTTTTTTAATACTTGACCTATAGGATAAATAAATACTGTAAATCAACAATGAACTGTACAAACACAATAAGCCAGTTTTTGCACTCAATACATGTAAATAGATTACCTGAATGATGATGAAAGCAAACAATAGATTTTTACTCCATTTTGTCTCAGTTTGACTGATGTCTCTGATAGCCAACACAACTGCAATTGCACTCAGCCATGATATCCTGATGTGGTCATTTAAGGACATCACTTTCATGACTTTTGCAAATTTATAACCTTCCATTACTTGATCTTGATCCATAAAGAAATGGAAAAAGGAGTAAAACACATTGACCATTAAAAGTATATACAAAGCATAATGTACCCTTAATACCTCAAATGCTTTTGGTTTCCAAACAGATATAAACAGTGGAAGCAAGAGCAAGGTCATCTTTGTAAAAAAAGTAGTTTGTGTTATTGCTCCAATTCCATTGGTAAATAAATCGGCTGCGAAAACTACCAGTGGGAGTAATGCAAATGAGGCAAGGTATCTATCTTTTTTCAATTCATGCCACCACTCTTTTGCAGTTACTACATATAAGGCTGCAAACAAAATACCAACACTATAAACTACTCGATTGGTGAAATAACCAATCAGTAATGCCGCTAGGGCAATGACCAAAAATACTGTTTTGTAGGATAAGGTTTTGATGATTATCCGGCTTTAATTATCGCCAAATAAAAATTTGCCGCCAATACCAAAATTGAGCAAGCCAGCACTTGACTCTGCGGTTCCGACTCTATAATAGGCGAAATCTATCCCAAACTTGTGTCTGCTCCCAAATAAAAAACCGGCATTGGCCCCAACGTAATTAGCGCCTCCGTTTCCAAATCCAGCTGTTTGATATATGTATTTGGGTGTCACGTAAACGCAAAGTTTATCAGATGGATAAAAGCTTGTATATAAGGGCACTTGAATATTCCAAATGTTTATGCCGCCAAATAATCCAAATTCCAATCCTGTTCCTAAAGCAAATGGTGATTGACGATCTCCCACTAACTGGTATTTCACGTTGGCTCCGAGATTTAAAAACGTATTAACTTTTACCCCAAAATCTAGTTTTTCTGTTAGCCCATACCTTCCCGATATTTCCAAGAAAGGAGCTCCTGCTAAATCTATGATTTCATCACCATCTTCCGTGTCTAGGTCTGGTGTTCTTGAATAATTTAAGGAGGCTATTGCCGTGCCGTTGCCTTTACCATTACTTCTTCCTTCTTCAAATCCGGTGATAGAGGCACATGAGGATAGAAAAATCAAACAAAAAATGCTGTAGTAAATTGATCTCATTGATGGACTATTTTGGTTAATTAATAATATTTTCATCAAACTTCACTTGTAAACCTAAATTCAACATTTGGGTGGTTTTCCTGTACTGTTTTAAGTGCCCAAGCAGATTCTGCAAGATACACCAATTTGCCGTCAGTGTCCAAAGCGAGGTCTCTTCTTCTTCGGGATTTAAAATTTTCCAATTCTTTGTCGTCCGTGCATGCTACCCAGCAAGCTTTGTATAAATTCACTGGTTCATAATCGCAACTAGCGCCATATTCGTTGAGCAATCTATATTGAATGACATCAAATTGAAGCGCACCAACAGTGCCAACTATTTTCCGATTGTTCTCAATTTTGGTAAACATTTGGGCTACACCTTCATCCATCAACTGGTCCAGTCCTTTGTTGAGCTGTTTGGTTTTCAATGGATCTGAATTATTTACAAATCTGAATTGCTCTGGAGAAAAGCTAGGAATTCCTTTGAAATGCAGGATTTCTCCTTCTGTGAGGGTATCCCCTATCTTAAAATTTCCTGAATCATATAAACCTACTATATCTCCAGGAAATGCTTCATCAACCACTTCTTTTTTGGACGCCATAAAGGCTGTTGGGTTTGAAAATTTTATCTGACGTTCCTGTCTGATATGCAGGTAGTTGGTATTTCTTTCAAACTTTCCAGAGCAAATTCTCAAGAAGGCAATCCTGTCACGATGCTTAGGATCCATATTTGCGTGGATTTTAAATACAAAACCAGAAAACTTATCTTCTTCAGGATGTACAATGCGTTCTTCTGTTTCCCGATCTCTTGGGGACGGTGCAATATCAACAAAACAATCCAACATTTCCTTTACGCCAAAATTATTGACGGCACTACCAAAAAATACGGGTGAAACATCCCCT
Source organism: Saprospiraceae bacterium (assembly GCA_016715105.1). GTDB lineage: Bacteria > Bacteroidota > Bacteroidia > Chitinophagales > Saprospiraceae > JADKBO01. The sequence continues at coordinate 180,289 of JADKBO010000002.1, forward strand.
CTCAAATAAGCTTGCTGATCAAATTCCGGGTATACTGAGGTGATGATTTCAATTTCTTCTCTAAGGACATCTGCTGCCTTTTTGCCTATTTTTTTATTCAATTTTTCATCAGATAAGTCTGTGATTTCCAAGGTATCCTCTTCCAATTGCTTTCCATGTGGAGAAAAGAGGATGAGCTTTTTTTCGTAAATATTATAAACTCCCTGGAATAATTGCCCCATCCCTACTGGCCACGAAAGAGGCAGCACTCTCAATCCTAACTTCTCCTCAACCTCGTCCAATAGATCAAAAGCATCCTTTCCTTCTCTATCTAGTTTATTGATAAATACGATGATTGGCGTTTTTCGCATCCGACAAACACCAACCAATTTTTCTGTCTGCTCTTCAACACCTTTGGCAACGTCAATGACTACGATGACACTATCAACTGCAGTGAGTGTTCTATAAGTATCTTCTGCAAAATCCTTGTGTCCTGGTGTGTCCAGGATATTGATCTGTTTATCTCTGTATTCAAATGCCATCACTGAAGTAGCAACAGAAATACCTCTTTGTTTTTCAATTTCCATGAAATCAGAGGTAGCGTGCTTCTTTATTTTATTTGATTTTACCGCTCCTGCTATTTGAATGGCTCCCCCAAAAAGTAATAATTTTTCAGTGAGTGTTGTCTTTCCTGCATCCGGGTGGGAAACTATTCCAAAAGTTCTTCTTCTTTTTATTTCGCTGAGTCTATCCATGATTTTACCTTCAATACCTATTGGGGCGCAAAATTAAGTTTTTTCGGCGTAATCAAATACTATAACAAACAAAACGGTATTTACTTATTCGCCAATTATACATACAAACCGAAAGTGGCTTCTTAAATATTTTAATATCCAGGACTTTTACAAAATAAATACTATTTTTGGGTTCAAATTATCCTCCTCCGCATACAAATAGTATAATATTCGAAATAATAATATCCACCTATAGCTCGTCTATAAATAGAAATTATCATTGATTTTGAAAAGATAGCATTCCAATGAAGATACCCACTCGATTAAAAAAAGAAAACACCATAATTGATGCTGCAGAAAATGTATTCGGCCAGTACGGATTCAAAAATGCTAGAATGGAAGAGGTGGCCAAGATCGCAGGCATTACAAAGGTGACGCTATATTCTTACTTTCAAAGTAAAGAAAATTTATATATGGCTGTTACTTATCGTGCTTTACAATCATTGGCTGATAGTTACAACAGGCTGATCAAGAGACTTACTGGTGAGAACGGTTTGGTTGTAAGCGTCAGTCTGATGGAAAATTTCATGAACTTTTGCGACGATCATTATCTATATTCAGAAGCTTTATTGGATTATTTTTCTGTAATTCGTTCTTCGTCGGCAATTGGTGATGATACAAAAATGACAGAAGCCTTGAAGGAAAGTACCTATTTCTCCAAAGTTCAAGAACTTCATAACTTACCTTTTAAGATATATGCTCGTGAAATCCAACGGGGCATAGACGATGGCAGCATTAAACCAAATATCGATCCTATGTTTCAGACGCTTCATACTTGGACTTCTGTGGTTGGTTATGTGAAAATAAATGCAGCTAGCGGAGATGCTTCAATGCCACTTTTCAGTTTATCTCTTGCTGATTTAAAAGGTTATATTTTGGAGCAAAAAAGGGAGATTCTCAGGAATTATTAGTCTTTCAAATCATCTCTAGGTCATAAATATCTTCTCCATTTCTGGGAATATTCATACAAATAAATCCTCCGCCCTGTGGAATTTGCTCAATAAAATGGAATTTTTTGCATCTCTTGGGTAGGGCATCAAATATAAGCACAAATTGCCTCCTCTTACCCTTTTCAACTTTTGTCCAATTGGGGAAATAACTGATGTTTTCAGCATGCTGCAATGAACTTACATGATCTGAATTTTCATCCATCAAAAAAGTGGAAGTCCAAATTCTTATAAAAACTTCTTCTTTTTGCGGACTTACATGGCATCTGACCAAAACTCTTCGACTTTCATCCAAATCTGTAAAAACCGCAGATTTTAACTCTTGTGAAATTGCTATTTTTTCTATCGTATCTATTTTTTCTTTAGCCATTTTTAGAAAATTTGATTTGTTCTATGATGTGTTTAGAACTTCGGTGAGCTAAATCTTGAATTTGGTGTCTGCAAGAAAAACCATTGGCCACAACTTCTGCCTCTGGTTTTCTTTTGAGTGCGGGAACCAAACTTTCATTCGCAATTTTTACAGAAATTTCATAATGGTTTTTTTCGTAGCCAAATGCTCCTGCCATTCCACAACATCCTGTATCTAAAATTTCATAAGGTATCGAGGCCAGATTCAATAAATGTTCTATCGCAGTCATGCCTTGTAAAGCTTTTTGGTGGCAATGTCCGTGGATGACAACAGCCGTGTCATTCATGGGAGTAAATTCACCATCCAACTTTCCAGCCACCCATTGCTGAGTCAAAAAATCTTCCATTTGGAATACTCCTTGATTCATAAGTTTAGCGAGCTCTGCATCGTCCATAAGATCAGGTAAATCTTCTGAAAGAGCAGAAAAACAGCTTGGCTCAAGTACTAAAATTGGGATTCCTGCCTTGAGATATTCTTCCAATCCCTGGGCGGTTTTGGTGCCTGCTACCTTTGCTTCCTTTAAAAAACCATTGGAAATAAGTGGTCTTTGGCAACATCCTACTTCTGCCAGAATAACTTCATATCCACAGTCATTTAGTAACTGAATGGCATGTTTTCCAAGTTGTATTTCATGATGATTGATGTAGGTATCTGCAAACAAAACTACCTTTTGGTCTGATTGAAACTTTTCTTGTTGATGATACCAAGCCGTCAATTTTTGATTAGAATATGTTGGAAGGTTTCTCTGCGAATGGATGCCCCCATAATTGGATAGTATATTTTTAAAAAAATTTGTTTGTTGAATTTTGTTGACAATTGGGGCCAATAAACCTGAACTCCATTTGGCTATTGTCGGTGCATATTTCGGAAGCCTTTCTGCCAGTGAGCTTCCATGAGTGTCATAACTTATTTGGAGGACTTCACTCTTCAACTTTGCCATATCTACATTGGATGGACATTCTGATTTACATGCCTTGCAACTCAGACAAAGGTCCATCACTTCTTTGACATCAGGGTGTGATAAATCTTTGAAATTCATCTGACCTGACATTGCAAGTCTTAAGGTGTTTGCTCTACCTCTTGTAGAATCTTTTTCAGCTCCTGTTGCTCTAAAACTTGGGCACATTGTTCCTCCTACGGTTTTTCTACAAGCGCCTACTCCAGAGCACATATGTACCAGGTCCTCAAAAGAGTGATCCTTTCGATAATGAAAAACAAATGATTGTTTTTGGTCTGCATATGTTGGCCCATAACGCAAATGCTGATCCATCGGTGGTGTATCGATGATGATGTTTGGATTGAGTAAATGTTCTGGATCAAATGCGTTTTTGACTTGTCTCAAAGCTTCATAGATCTGATCACCAAAAAAATCCTTTATCCGAGGACCTCTATTCCTACCGTCTCCATGTTCGCCACTCCAAGAACCTTTAAATTTCTTGACCAATTGAAAACATTGGTCAGAAATGTACTTCATTTTTTCAATGTCATTTGCTTTGGTTACGTCCAAGATTGGTCTGATGTGCAAAACACCCACACTTGCATGGGCATAAATGACCAATTCTGTTTCTTGTTCTTTGCAAATTTGCTCTACGGTTTCTATGTATTCGGCCAAATGTTCCAACGGAATTGCACTGTCTTCTACAAATGCTTGAGGTTTTTTGTCTGCCACTTTTCCCATCAAAATTCCCAAACCATCCTTTCTCAGGTTGAGTGCGTCATTGATGCTTGCTTTGTCATAAAATACGGGGCAATGATAGGCAGTTGGATAATTTTCCAGATAATCCGTCAATTGTTTGGCCTTTGTAGTAATTTCTTCTAGAGATTCTCCATAAAACTCAACTGTCAGTACCAAGGCTGGATCTCCTTTGATCAAATTGTCGTGGTATTTTTTTGTAATGGCATTTGATTTACTTTGCTCCAATACATTGTCGTCTAAAACTTCTACCGCAGCTGGGCCAAAAGATACAATCTGTTTTACAGCCTGTATGCCTTTGTTTCGATCTTCAAAATGCGCAACTGCCAGATTCTGATATTTGGGCAAAGACACCAATCCAATTTTTGCATCTAAGATAAGAGCAAGTGTTCCCTCGCTTCCAGTGATCAATTTTGACAGATTCCAAGGTTTGTTGTTTTGAAATGCATCTAAAGCATATCCAGTAACACGCCTCATCACTGTTGGATATCTTTCTTTTATTTCTTCTGCATTAGCAAAAATGATAGCTCTGATTTTTCGGTATAATGCACCTTCTGTATCGTTTTGATTACACTTGTTTTCAAAAATTTCAGGATCGCAATCTGTCAATGTCAAAATGCTTCCATCTAAAAGCATTACCCTTAGACTTATTACATAGTCACTTGTTTTCCCATAAAGTATACTTTTAGTTCCTGAAGAATTATTGGCAATCATACCGCCAAAAGTTGCTCTGTTTGAGGTTGCTGGATCTGGTGCGTAATGCCAATTGTCCTTTGCAACAATCAAATTGAGCTGGTCTCGAGTTACTCCAGGTTGTACAACAGCTGTACCTTCTGTCGCATTGTATTCAAGTACATTATTAAAATACTTTGTAAAGTCAATGACAATTCCCCTATTTACTGTTTGACCTGCGAGGCTTGTTGCAGATCCCCTTGGTAAGATGGGAAGTTTATGGTTTCGGGCATATTGACATATGATGGCTAAATCTTCTTCGTCTTTTGGAACTACAACAATGTCAGGATAGATTTGGTACATGGATGCATCAGTCGCATATAGAGCTCGTGTTAATGTATCGCTGTAAACTTCGCCTTTGATTTTGAGCTCTGACATATGTATTACTATTTGAATGTAAATGTAAGTATAGGTCTTTGAGCATTCAAGAAAAAAAGATAGATAATAATTGTCGCTCGCAGTTTCGTACTTGAACAAACAAAAAACAGGGTTGTCTTGCATTTTCCTTCTCTCAGCATTGTCATAGTTGAACAGGCTGAAGCCTATTCGCCCTGCTTTCACCTTTTCTCAGGTACTGCAGTTTAGCCCTTTCGCAGTTTAGCATTGCCATAATTGAACAAGCTGAAGCATGTTCGCCCTTTATTCTCCTCTTCTTAGCATTCTTGCGATTTTGCAGTTTAGCAATTTTGCAGTTGACCAAGCTGAATCGGGGTTCTCTTGCATTTTCCTTCTCTCAGCATTGCCATAATTGAACAGGCTGAAGCTTATTCGCCCTTTATTCTCCTCTTTTTAGCATTCCAGCGATTTCGCAGTTCAGCAATTTTGCAGTTGACCTAGCTGAATCGGGGTTGTCTTGCATTTTCCTTCTCTCAGCATTGCCACAGTTGAACAAGCTGAAGCTTATTCGCCCTTTATTCTCCTCCTCTGAGCATTCCAGCGATTTCGCAGTTTGACAATTTAGCAGTTGAACAGGCTGAAGCAGGGTTGTCTTGCATTTTCCATTTCTCGGCATTGCCATAATTGAACAGGCTGAAGCATGTTCGCCCTTTATTCTCCTCCTATGAGCATTCCAGCGATTTCGCAGTTTAGCAGTTTAGCAACTTGCCGCAAACAAAAAAAGTCCTGCAGATTGCTCTACAAGACTTTTGGCTTTTCTTATTCTATCGCTAGAAGTAAGAAAAAAATTAGGCAGCGACCTACTCTCCCAGATTTAACTCAAGTACCATCGGCGCTAAGGGGCTTAACTTCTCTGTTCGGAATGGGAAGAGGTGGAACACCCTCGCTATAACCTTTCTTTTCTTTGATTTCTCCCTTTTAGAGATCATCAATATTTCTTATGTTTCATTGACTTTGGAAGTAAAACTTGTATTAGAGTTTGTTGATATTATCATCTTTCGCAATTTGTCCCTTCGTCAAATTTCTGACTCGGTAATCTTCTCAGCATAATTTGAGAAAAAAAAGGAAGCTTTCGGGTAATTAGTACTACTCGGCTCCATACATTACTGCACTTCCACCTATAGCCTATCAACGTCGTCATCTTCAACGACCCTCAATGGAATACTCATCTTGAAGTTGGCTTCGCGCTTAGATGCTTTCAGCGCTTATCCGTTCCGAACATAGCTACTCTGCACTGCAACTGGCGTCACAACAGATACACTAGCGGTTCGTCCAACACGGTCCTCTCGTACTAGTGTCAGATCTCCTCAATATTCCTACGCCCGCAATAGATAGAGACCGAACTGTCTTGCGACGTTCTGAACCAGCTCGCGTGCCACTTTAATGGGCGAACAGCCCAACCCCTTGGGACCTTCTCCAGCCCCAGGATGTGACGAGCCGACATCGAGGTGCCAAACCTCCCCGTCGATATGAGCTCTTGGGGGAGATCAGCCTGTTATCCCCGGCGTACCTTTTATCCTTTGAGCGATGTCCCTTCCATGCGGAAACACCGGATCACTTTAGCCCACTTTCGTGCCTGGTCGACCCGTCGGTCTCTCAGTCAAGCACCCTTATACTAATATGCTCTGCGCATGATTACCAACCATGCTGAGGGTACCTTTGCAAGCCTCCGTTACTCTTTCGGAGGCGACCACCCCAGTCAAACTACCCACCACACACTGTCCTCAGTTGCCCAAGTTAGTATCTAAATATAGAAAGGGTGGTATTTCAACGACGACTCCCCGACAACTAGCGTCACCGGCTCACAGTCTCCCACCTATCCTACACATCCTATATTCAAACACAATGTGAAGCTATAGTAAAGGTGCACGGGGTCTTTTCGTCCCATTGCGGGTAATCGGCATCTTCACCGATACTTCAATTTCACCGAGCTCATGGCTGAGACAGTGCCCAGATCGTTACACCATTCGTGCAGGTCGGAACTTACCCGACAAGGAATTTCGCTACCTTAGGACCGTTATAGTTACGGCCGCCGTTTACTGGGGCTTCAGTCAAGAGCTTCGCCTTGCGACTAACCCCCTTCCTTAACCTTCCAGCACCGGGCAGGTGTCAGACCCTATACTTCATCTTTCGAATTCGCAGAGTCCTGTGTTTTTGCTAAACAGTCGCCTGGGCCTTTTCACTGCGCCCCACATTGCTGCGGGGGACGCTTCTTCCGAAGTTACGCGTCAAATTTGCCTAGTTCCTTAGCCATGATTCACTCGAGCGCCTTAGGATACTCTCCTCGACTACCTGTGTCGGTTTGCGGTACGGGCTGCTTCACTCGCTATTTCTTGGAAGTCGCTTCGATACATTATCACCAAATGCCGAAACATTCAGTGTACTATCCCTCAATTTTACTCAAGGTTCAACGTACTATTCCGTCAGTACGCAATATCTACACTACTCCGTCGCTTTCATTGTGAGCAGGTACGGGAATATTAACCCGTTTGCCATCGGCTTCGCCTTGCGGCTACACCTTGGGTCCCGACTAACCTGATCTGATTAACATAGATCCAGGAAACCTTAGTCTTACGGCGAACAGGTTTCTCACCTGTTTTATCGTTACTCATGCCTACATTTGCTCATCTAAAATCTCCAGCTCGCCTCACAGCTCACCTTCTACGTCTTTAGATTGCTCCCCTACCACTACATACTCTTGTATGTAATCCAAAGCTTCGGTATTTATCTTGATGCCCGATCATTTTCCGCGCAAGTACACTCGACTAGTGAGCTGTTACGCACTCTTTAAATGAATGGCTGCTTCCAAGCCAACATCCTAGCTGTCTTAGTATACTCACATCGTTTGTTCAACTTAGATAAAATTTAGGGACCTTAGCTGTTGGTCTGGGTTGTTCCCCTCTCGGCGTGTGACCTTAGCACCCCACGCCTCACTGCTAGTGCAATGTCATGGCATTCGGAGTTCGTCAGGGGTTGGTAGGTCGTGAAACCCCCTAGCCCTATCGGTAGCTCTACCTCCATGACACTCTTCCTAACGCTGCACCAAAATGCATTTCGGGGAGTACGAGCTATCTCCCAGTTTGATTGGCCTTTCACCCCTACCCACAAGTCATCCGAAGACTTTTCAACGTCAACCGGTTCGGTCCTCCAGCCCGAGACTATCGGGCCTTCAACCTGCTCATGGGTAGATCCACAAGGTTTCGCGTCTATCCCAACCAGCTCTTCGCCCTATTCAGACTCGCTTTCGCTTCGCCTCCGCACCTGGAAGTGCTTAAACTCGCTAGTTAGGCATAACTCGTAGGCTCATTATGCAAAAGGCACGCCGTCATTCCCTTTAACAGAAACTCCGACCGCTTGTAGGCGCACGGTTTCAGGTTCTTTTCACTCCCTTTCTTAGGGTTCTTTCACCTTTCCTTTACAGTACTAGTTCACTATCGGTCTTTTTGGTAGTATTTAGCCTTGCCAGATGGTGCTGGCATGTTCAGACAGAGTTTCACCGGCTCCGCCCTACTCAGTTCGCTATGGTTCGATTCGTCTACAGGACTTTCACCTCCTTCGGTCTAGCTTTCCAGCTACGTTCTACTCTCCCCCCATAACTTATTGGGCTCCTCCGCTTTCGCTCGCCACTACTCACGGAATAATTGTTATTCTCTTTTCCTCCAGGTACTTAGATGTTTCAGTTCCCCAGGTTATCATCCCGATTACTCGGAATACTATGTCTTCAACATAGTAGGTTCCCCCATTCAGACATCTGCGGATCAATGTTCGTTTGCAACTCCCCACAGCTTTTCGCAGCTTACCACGTCTTTCGTCGTCTCCAAAAGCCTAGGCATCCCCGTACGCCCTTATTTGCTTCCTTTTTGCTTCGATTATATTATTATCTTTTATAACAATAATATCTTCTCTTTTACTTTGTTCTTACTTCCAGTCTTGTCAATGAACTTTTTTAATTCCAATCACCCTTTCTTTCAAATACCTTTCAGCTCGCACTGACCCAGGTATCCAACTTGGTAATCTTCATCAATTTTTCTCTTATTCTAAAGCGAAACATTTCTCGCTTTTTAATCTTTTTGTTTGGGCGAAAATTCTTTCGCCCCTACGGTTTTTACAATTAAAATTGTTTCAACCTTTTTCTTTGTGTGGAGGATAAGGGAGTCGAACCCTTGACCTCTAGAATGCAAATCTAGCGCTCTAGCCAACTGAGCTAATCCCCCAAGTCTTCTTATTGTAGTCTCGGGCGGACTTGAACCGCCGACCCCTACATTATCAGTGTAGTGCTCTAACCAGCTGAGCTCCGAGACTCTTTCAAGCTCTTCACACCAGCTCCTTTGTCCTTTCCCCTCTTTCTTGCTTTCTTCTTTTTGCTAATTGTTCTTGAGTTTCCACCCAAGCCCAACTCGCCTTTATCTTCAAAAAATTAACATCAGGGATAGTAATGTATCAAATACTTTGCTCTTAAAAGGAGGTATTCCAGCCACACCTTCCGGTACGGCTACCTTGTTACGACTTAACCCCAGTCACTAGTCTTACCCTAGATAGCTCCTTACAAGGTCACCATCTTCAGGCACTCCCAGCTCCCATGGTTTGACGGGCGGTGTGTACAAGGTCCGGGAACGTATTCACCGCGCCATGGCTGATGCGCGATTACTAGCGATTCCAACTTCATGGAGTCGAGTTGCAGACTCCAATCCGAACTGAGACCGACTTTCTGAGATTGGCTCCACCTCACGGTTTCGCGACCCTCTGTATCGGCCATTGTAGCACTGTGTCGCCCTAGGCATAAAGGCCATGATGATTTGACGTCATCCCCACCTTCCTCTCAGCTTACGCTGGCAGTCTCGTTAGAGTCCCCACCTTAAATGCTGGTAACTAACGATAGGGGTTGCGCTCGTTGCGGGACTTAACCCAACACCTCACGGCACGAGCTGACGACAACCATGCAGCACCTTGTTTCGCGTTCCGAAGAAACTTCCCCTTTCAGGGAATTGCGCTCACATTCTAGCCTAGGTAAGGTTCCTCGCGTATCATCGAATTAAACCACATGCTCCACCGCTTGTGCGGACCCCCGTCAATTCCTTTGAGTTTCAACCTTGCGGTCGTACTCCCCAGGTGGCTAACTTAACGCTTTCGCTTGGATGCTCAACCTCAAGGGCCAAACATCGAGTTAGCATCGTTTGGGGCGTGGACTACCAGGGTATCTAATCCTGTTCGCTCCCCCACGCTTTCGTGCCTCAGCGTCAATATGAGACCAGATAGCTGCCTTCGCAATTGGTGTTCTATGACATATCTATGCATTTCACCGCTACATGTCACATTCCGCCATCCTCATCCCAATTCAAGAAACCCAGTATCCAAGGCAATCTTATGGTTAAGCCACAATATTTCACCCCAGACTTAAATTTCCGCCTACGCACCCTTTAAACCCAGTAATTCCGGATAACGCTCGCACCTCCGTATTACCGCGGCTGCTGGCACGGAGTTAGCCGGTGCTTATTCGTATAGTACCTTCAGCTACCCTCACGAGGGTAGGTTTATCCCTATACAAAAGAAGTTTACAACCCATAGGGCAGTCGTCCTTCACGCGGGAATGGCTGGACCAGAGTTCCTCCATTGTCCAATATTCCTTACTGCTGCCTCCCGTAGGAGTCGGGTCCGTGTCTCAGTACCCGTGTGGGGGATCACGCTCTCACGCCCCTACTGATCGTCGCCTTGGTAGGCCTTTACCCCTACCAACTAGCTAATCAGACGCACATCCATCTCTAAGCGCCGAAGCTTTAATATGTATCGTTTATAACACATATCACATATTGTATTAATCCCAGTTTCCCAGGGCTATCCATTTCTTAAAGGTAGGTCATGTACGCGTTACTCACCCGTGCGCCGCTCTCAAACAACCGAAGTTATTCTACCGCTCGACTTGCATGTATTAGGCCTTCCGCTAGCGTTCATCCTGAGCCAGGATCAAACTCTCCATAGTATTTATTTTCGCTCAATCTAGTTAGTCACCCAACCAGTCTCGCATCTCTTTGTGACTACACATGTCACTAATCTTTTGCTCTGTATTCTTTACCTACTATCCCTCAATGTCAAATTTCTTTTTCCATATCTTCCGACTCAATTCCTTTTCCAATCTTCAAGAATCTTTTAACTTTCGTCATTTCAATTCTCAACTTCTTTCTTCTCTTCAAGTCTATAAAAAAACCCCTTCCTTCGAATTGGGATCGCAAAGGTAATACGGTTATTTATATCTTGCAAGTTCTTATTCAATGTTTTTTTTGAAGTAAAGTTTAAGCGCTTACTTTAAAGTTGAAAATCAGTAGGTTAGTCTGAAAAAAAAGTTTGAAAATAATTTTACAATCTTTTATAAAAGGCTTTTTACCGTACAATTTCCTCCTTGTAATAGTATTTATTCAATGAAATCACCATTGAGGATTCCATGATTGGGCTTTCTCTAAAATGAAAAGGCCAATGGAAGATAGTTTGCTCCCATTGGCCCAATTAATAATTCCTATTCAATCTTTTACTTACTTAATTACGTTTTGTGCGATTTTGGTAAAACTTACCTTTAGGGCCAAAAAATTTGGGTTCAGTAGTTTCTTTAACTGCAGGTCCGCCTAGCAACCAAGGCTTCAATCTATTGTTTTTTTCAAGCGGTCCAGTAGCAACGGTGCTTTCAGGAACAGCTGGTAGATTAACCGCTTTTTGGAAATTGGGCCCCTTTGTCATGTTCAACTTCTTAACCTGATCATTTTGTGACCAAGCAATAAAAGAAATAAAACACATTGCTAATAATATTACTTTTTTCATCCTTCTTAATTTTAAGTGCAAGTTGTTGAAAAAAGCAAGGGCTGTCATTAGCCATAATTACTCAAAAATGTATCCGTATTTTTACCTACTGAGTACTAAATCCATCAGATGATTTTGAATTGGTGGGCTTTTTTGATGAGTTCTGCGGTGTTTTGTACATTGAGTTTTTTCATGAGGTTGTTTCTATGTGTGTCGACTGTACGGTTGCTGATGAAAAGTTTGGTTGAAATTTCTTTGGTTGTAAACCCATCCGCAACCATGGCTAGTACTTCAATTTCTCTTCTACTGGGTTGTTGCAGGTCTTCCTCCATTCCAATAAATTCTATGACTTTAAAGGAATCCATTTCAGAAAAGTGCTTTTTACCTTTGGAGACTTCGTCTAATGCAAAAATCAAATCCTCCTCTTCGGTACTTTTTATGAGATATGCATAACAGCCCAATTTTAAAGCTTTGCTTTTGTAAGCCATCTCTTCGTGCATCGATAAAATCACAATCCTGATGCCTTTGTATTTCTTCTTAATCGCTTTCGCAACTTCAAACCCTGAATGGTCGGGAAGACTGATGTCTAATAACATAATATCAGGAAGCACTTTTGATTCTTTCAAAAAGGTCATTACTTCTTGAGCAGATCCAAAATCTCCTATAACTTTATATTTAGGATATCTTTCCAACATCAATAAAATCCCCTGTCTAAACAAGGTATGATCATCAACAATCGCTACGTTTATCATTTTATAGGAATTTCTATTTCTAAAACTGTCCACCCTTCATTGCGCTCACTTACAAACATTCCATTTAATGTTTCTATCCTGTCTTTTATATTCATCAAACCCATACCATTATTGTCTCGGTCATTTTTGAAACCAGTGCCATTATCAGAAACAGTCAACGAAACATAATCTTCAAAAATGGAAACCGAGCAAATTATTTGACTCGCTCCACTGTGTTTGATGGCATTATGGATTAATTCTTGAGCTATTCTATAAACTGCATTTTTTATTTCATTTGACAATTTCATTTCATCTAGCTCAGAATGGGCATTTAAGGTAACCTTTATTTGGTCATTGCGATTGAACTCATTTACCTGATTCTCCAGCGCAGCAATCAGACCAAAATCGTCCAAAACCGTTGGCATAAGATTTTTTGAAACCATTTTTACCTCAGAGATGATTTGCAGAATGGTGTTTTTGATATTGGTTTTTTCTTGTGTGGTGAGTGAATCAAAAGCTTCAATTTGCAATTTCAAATAAGTCAAAAGTGGTCCAACACCATCATGTAAATCTCTTGCCAACCTTAATCGCTCTTTGTATTCAGCTTCTTTTATCTTCTTTATAGAATCTCTTCTGATTTCGTCTTTTTGCTGTTTTTCCTCCAACAATTTGTTTTTCATATTCAGGAGCGCCAACCCCAAATTACTCCTATTCTCAGTGTGGGCAGACTCAAGATCATTGTAATTTAAACTTTCAGCAAATTTGATGGCATCTTCCTTTGCATCTACCAAGTCCTTTAAATTCCTGAACATATCAGCAATGTCGTCCCCAGACTCTGGAATGGAAATAGGTATCGAATGATTGTTCTCAGTAACCTCCGTTAAATATTTTCCCATCAACCTCACAGGTTGTGCGATCGCATTTGAAATGATATACGCCAACACAACTATGAGAATGATGACAAAGAAGGATATGCCGATCATTTTATTTCGTAAAGCAATGATTGGTTTCCTACCTTCCTCAAAATCAATTTCTGAAAGCAAAGCCATCCTTTTGCCAAGGATATCAATATTTGAATAACTAGAAAATACCCAAATTCCTCTATAATCTTTGTGAATGCCCTGACCTTTCGTTTTGCGGAGCGCTAAATCCACTGGAATGGTATTGGCAATTATTTTGTCTTGTTCTGACCTTGAGATAAACCTAGAAGGAGATACTAGTTTTTTGGTGGAATCTACCAAATAGGATTCTCCAGAATCCCCTAAGCCTTCTCGATGTAATAAGATATCAAAAATGGGAGAAAGCGATAAATACTGAGAAGTGTCTCCATTTTGAATGGCCAAGCTTCTACTTTCTGAAATCGCTGTCAAGTCTTGTAGGGTATCTGAAAGATTGGCTTTATCTACATACTGTTTGATTTGCCTGTATTTTAATGACCTTACAGAATTGAGCTGCTCAAAAATCCTGTTATCAATTCCTGCAGTAAACTCTCTATAAAAAGTATAGCTTACAATGCCAAAAAGTGGTATGATAGTGCCTACTAGAATAAGAAATAACTTCGTTCTATAATTGAGTTTTTTGTGAAACTGCGGATCAGATAACATTAGAAATTGATGTGTGTGACAATAACTTTGATGAATTTAATCTATACTACATCTATATTTGTCCATAGTTCGTTTTTCGTCCTAGGAATTTAAACCATATAGACTTTGGCTCAACAAATTCAATCAAAATTACATTGTATACCCATACTTTTGAAAAACAAAATTAAAATATGATTTATGGCTGAAGAATTGCAAATTATTGGAGGACCAAAAGAATCAATGTATGAAAACCTCGTACCTCAAATCCAAGCTTTGTTGGCTGGTGAAGATGATCTGATTGCCAACCTGGCCAATATCAGCGCCGCCCTTAAAGAACAGTTTGTCTGGCTTTGGGTCGGTTTTTATCTGGTAAAGGGTGATGAACTCGTATTGGGACCATTTCAAGGACCAGTAGCTTGTACGAGGATCAAAAAAGGTCGTGGTGTATGCGGGGCAGCTTGGGCTCAGAATAAAACGCTGATTGTTCCTGACGTAGAAGCTTTTCCCGGACACATTGCATGTAGTAGTTTGAGTAAGTCTTGGAGGAGATATTGGAAATAATTGCTAAATAAACTAATTGAATCTTTATTTTTAGATGGTTTGCTTAAACAAGATTAGGTTTTTTAGAATATAAACTTTAATATTACATGCATTTTTAAATATAAACTTTAATATTACATGCATTTTTAAACTTATGTACACACGGAATCAATCATTTAATCGAAGTGGTCAACATAGTTTTTTTCTTTGGGGAGCCAGGCAAACAGGTAAAAGCACTTTATTAAAAGAAAATTATAAAGATGCTTTGTATTTTGATTTGTTGAAAAGTGATGAATATCTCAGGTTTATCAATAACCCAGCGCTTCTCAGAGAGATTGTACTTGCACTTCAACCAAAAAATCCTGTTATTATTGATGAAATACAAAAGATACCTATTCTTTTGGATGAAGTTCATTGGTTGATTGAAAATTCAAAAACACAATTTATTTTATCAGGCTCTAGTCCCAGAAAAATATTGAAAAGCGGTGTGAATTTGCTGGGTGGAAGGGCATTGCGTTATGAATTATATCCTTTATCCTTTAGCGAAATCCCTGATTTTGACCTAGTTAGGGCTTTGAATAATGGTCTTTTACCAAAACATTATGATGCTTTAGATGCTGAGGTTCTTCATGCCGCATACGTTGGAAGCTATTTGGAAGATGAAATAATTGCAGAAACTAAAATAAGAAACGTACAAGTTTTTTCAAATTTTCTGACGAAGGTCGCATTTAGCAATGGAGAAATTGTGAACTATACAAACATTGCAACTGATTGTGGGGTGAGTAGTCCAACAGTTAAAGAATATTTTCAAATTTTGAAGGATTCTATGATTGGAAGGTATGTAGAAGTTTTTCAAAAAAAACCAAAAAGAAGAGTGATTTCTTCACCAAAATTTTACTTGTTTGATATTGGGATTGCAAACTTTCTTCAGAAGAGAAAATCCATTGAAGTTGGAAGTGTCAACTTTGGTTTAGTTTTTGAGCACTTCATATATAACGAACTTCATTGTTACAGTCATTATAGTCAGAAAAATTTTCCAATTACATTTTGGCGGACTTCTTCCGACTTGGAGGTGGACTTCATTCTAGGTGATCATGAAGTCGCCATAGAAGTAAAATCATCTACGAATGTGCAATCAAAATTCCTTAAAGGTATCAAAGCTTTCTCTGAAGAATATAACGTAAAGTCAAAAATAATTGTTTCCAATGACCCTTATCCAAGAAGTATTGGAGACCAAATTTTGGTTCTTCCTTGGAAGATATTTTTAGAAAAACTCTGGTCGGGCGAAATAATTTAGCACTATCAAGCCAAAACTAATTTAAAGTGACTTTGTGAAAAGGTAGAAATATTTTACCCTTCCACCAATTCCATCCACTTCATTTCTTTCTCTTCTATCTCCGCATTGATCGTGGCCAACTCGGTAGAGAACTTTGCAATCATGTCCGGAGCTAGGTTCATGTCTTCAAACTTTGCTGTTACTTCTGCTTTTCTTTGTTCGAGTCGTTCGATTTGTTTTTCAAGGGCTTTGATTTGTTTTTGCTGCTCAAAGCTCAATTTATTTTCGCTAGAGTTGGTTGGTGCAGCCACTGTATTTGATTGCGACTTTGCTTCGCGATTTATTTCGGCTTCTTCATTCTTTTCCATGCGGTACTCAGTGTAAGTTCCATTGTAATCTTTGATGGCACCGTCACCTTCCAATACAAAAATATGGTCAACCAACTTATCCAAAAAGTACCTGTCGTGTGATACGATGATGAGGCATCCTGGATAATCCTCGAGATAATCTTCCAAAACATTGAGTGTGATGATGTCCAAGTCATTGGTGGGTTCATCCAGAATGAGGAAGTTGGGGTTTTTGATCAGAATCGTCAATAGATATAATCTCCTTCTTTCACCGCCGCTCAATTGAGAAACTTGTACTCTTTGTTGGGATCGAGGAAATAGAAATTTCTCCAAAAGGCTTTCTGCCGTAAGCTTCAGGCCTTTGGCAAGGGGAATGTATTCTGCAATGTCTCTGATGATATCGATGACCATTTTGGTTTCATTGACCACCAATCCGTCTTGACCGAAATAACCAAAGTTGATCGTTTCGCCGATGATGATTTTACCCGTATCGGTTGGTTCCAGGCCTGTTATCATTTTGATCAGCGTACTTTTTCCTGCTCCGTTTACACCGACAATACCAACGCGTTCACCTTTTTTAAATTTATAATCAAACTTGGTGATCAATTTTTTATCGCCATAAGCCTTACTGACGCTGTGCAGTTCAACAATTTTAGAACCTAAACGAGTAGGTTCTATCAGGATTTGCATCTCGTCGGTATTGCGCTTATCACGTAAACTTTCTTTGATGTCGTGAAAACTATCTACCCTTGATTTTGATTTGGTCGTTCTTGCTTGTGGCATGCGTCGCACCCACTCCAATTCCCTTTTAAATAACTTTTTGGTCTTGTCATAAACAACCGCTTCATTGGCCAGTCGTGCTTCCTTTTTTTCTAAATATTGACTATAGTTGCCGCGATACATGTGCATTTTCCCCATGTCGAGCTCCATAATTTCATTACAAACCCGCTCCAGGAAATAACGATCGTGGGTCACCATAAATAAGGTCACATTTCCTCCTTGCAGATATTCTTCCAACCATTCAATCATGTCAATATCCAAATGGTTGGTAGGTTCATCGAGGATGATAAACTCAGGCTCTTCGATGATCAGTTTTGCCAAAGCCACCCGCTTGCGCTGTCCACCAGAAAGTGTTTTGATCTTTTGATCCAAATTGGCAATTTTTAATTTCGCCAAAACAGTATTTACCCTGGCTTCGACATCCCATGCTTTGTGGTCATCCATGAGCAGGGTAGCTTCTTGGAGTGCATTGGGGTTGTTTGACAAAACTGCCTCTTCATAAGCTTTTACCGCCTTGATCGCTGGAAGATCGGCTTCAAATACTTCGTCTATGATTTTGGCTTCTGGATTGAGATCTGGCTCTTGGTGTAAAAAAGAAGTCCGTATGTTTTTATCAATGATCAATTTTGCACCTTCGCCTTCGATACCTTCTTCACCACTGAGCACACGCATTAAAGTGGTTTTGCCACTGCCATTTTTTGCGATGAGAGCAATGCGATCACCTTGACTGATGGTAAAAGAGACGTCTTTGAATAAGACTTTTTCTCCGTAAGTTTTAGTGGCATGCTCAATGGCTAAGTACTGCATAAAATTCTATAATTTAGAAAAGGCAAAATTAGATTAAATAAATGGACAATATATTTTGTTTGAAATGAAGGCTAATCTTTTAAGATTTTGCTTGTAAGGCTTTTTAATTCCTCTTTAGTTATGGCATATGTTTGAGGTCTCGTGACAACATAAGAACTAGCGAGATTGGCCATGATGATGGAATTTTCCAAACTATAACCCTCTGAGAGCCCAAATCCCAAAATGGCAATAGCGGTATCTCCTGCTCCCGAAACATCATAAACCTCTACTTTTTTTGCTCTGAAGAAGTGTACCATGTTTTTATTTAACAAGACCATACCTTTTTCCCCTCTGGTAGCGACAATATTTTGTACGTCATATTTATGAAGCAATATCTGACAAGCTTCTATCACTTCATTGTCTTCATTCGATATTTTTCTTCCTAAGGCTTCTTCCAATTCTGCAATATTGGGCTTCACCAAATAGGCACCCCTGTATTTTTCCCAATTACTACCTTTTGGGTCAATCAATACTTTGATTTGTGCTACTTCTGCTTTTCGAAGAATCTTTTGCATGATGCTTTCATCACAGGAGCCTTTGCCATAATCTGAAATAATGATGTGTGTATATTGAGCAAAATCTTCTTGATCAATGCTATTATATAGACCACCATTGATAGGCTTTCCCTCCATATCAATTCTGATCATTTGTTGATTTCTAGAGATTACCCGAGTTTTGGTAATGGTAACATCCAAAACTTCTTTGAGTTTGTCTCCAATATTTTTCTCTTGCAACAAAGATTGTAACAATTTCCCATTTTCATCTGGAGCAATACCACCAATGATGTCATTATTTACTCCAACATTCACCAAGTTGTGCGCAACATTGGAAGCACCTCCTAAAGTGTGGTAAGTATTGGTGATGTTTACAACAGGAACCGGGGCTTCTGGTGAAATTCGTAATGCATCGCCAATTACATATTTATCCAGCATCACATCTCCAAAAATTAATATTTTGCCATTTGTCATTTTAAAAATCAAAATTTTGTTGTGCAATATTAACCCTTATTCCTGTACCAATTAAAAAATTAGAAGATTGGCTGCTAGCCTTCCTATATAAGACATTGAGATCTAATACATAATTAGGAAAAAATTCGTAACTCAAATTTCCCCTCACATTTCTTATTTGCGTTTTGATACCTTGACCAATTTCATTTCCAAAATCTTGAGTTCTGGAATTATAATTTATTAATATATCAGAACCAAAATTTTGGTTGGCAGGATCAAGTCCTTGAGTCCAAAAAAAGGAAGCAAAATGAGCGGATAGTTTTTGATTAAATTGGTAATCAGCGGTCAAGATCACTTCTTTGAAATTGGCACCTAATGGATGGGCCAATGCCTGATTGTAATGGCTGTAGGAAGTAATGGTTTTATTTCCAACGGTTGTATCGATGGGTTGATAATGGGAATAAGTGTAAGGTCTTGCTGCATTATATTCTATACCCAAATCCAATCCTTTGACTAAATCAATTGCTTTGGCCCCAAGCTGAATGCCATATTTATTGGCCCACCAACCGTTTCTAGCCCTCAAATTTGGGAGAGAAAATTCGTCTAAAACAAATTGGGCATATAATTTTAATTTTTTTACTGGCGAATAGGAAGCATTGAAACCAACAATCACATTGTCAGGGCTATTGAGAAACTGCTCCACCGTCCGGTATAAAATGATCGGGTTGAGATATTGTAACTCCAGATGATCCCTTCTACCAAAGATGACGGTCTCAAAAAGGCCAATTTCAAATCTGGTGTTTGGCCTGAATGAAAGATAATGGTTGGCGGTATATTTCTTTGGAAGTAAGGCGCTATTAGGGCTGTAAATATTTTCATTGGGACTAGACCCATTGAGCTCTGCATAGATGGTTTGGTAATGAAATTTCCAAAACTGGGCATTGAATTTTAAAAACAAATAGTTATTAGAAAAATCAGAAAGGAGCAAAGACCTCACCCCATTCCCGATGAAATGTTTGCCATGTCCCAATTCTATTTGAATATTTTTTGAAAGGGGTATGCCGACATAAGCTTGCGCATTGAGGAAATCTCTTCCTTGCAATCGGTCAATCACACTGCTGTTGTAAGGTTTGTATAATCCATTGCCAGGTATAGCTGCAAATCTTGTGATATAGTCTTCTACATATGTTGGGAATCGAGCTTGGTTTTCAAAAATCGAAGTATAAACCATGAGTTTATTGTCAATGATTGCTGAGAGTTCAACGCCTCGAGTATTCCTAAACAAAATTTGATCATCGTTGGTCGCACTAGCATAAGAAAGATCGAGTATTGGATCAAGCCTCAGTCCAAAATTTCCTTTGTCCAAAGACAAAAAGTGGTTTTTGTTTTTATAAAAGTATTTTAGAATTGGTTTGTCTTCATCCAATTTTTCGCCCTCAGCATAAGAATAAAATCCATCTTTTTCTTCCAAAACTTTGGTTTCTGAGGGTGCTGATTCATCAGCACTCGCTATTAAATCGTATTGCTTTTTTAAGAAAAGTAGTTCTTCGAGTTCTTGTTCATTAAACATCGCGACGTGAACCCTACAAGAATCAAAAGCATTTCTGACATTGGCTGGAAATATGGCAGAATGGGTACCCAAATCAATGTAATATTTTGTCTGGATTTGCTCAACAAAACTGTTGAACCTGTCGTGGATTTTGGCCCTCACATATTGACCCGATACTGTCAAATGGGTGGCAATCATGAAAATGACAATCAATAATTTTTTCTCCATGGGGCAAAAGTAGGAATTTAGACCTTGCAAAAGATGGCTGTGTAAGTGAAATACCTAAATTACAGTAAATTTTGTGCCATAAGGATGATTGGCTTTCAAATGAACACCTTAAAAAAAGTCAGGCTTTTCGGGTATTGATTACAAACACTCCTACTAATAAAACAAATGAAGCAAGTAAAGCTCTCGGCGTAATGGGCTCTGCTAAAAATGCCCATCCCATAAATAAAGCTACAACGGGGTTTACATAAGTATTGGTCGTAACCTTCTCCGTAGATACCTTTTTGAGTAAATAATTGAACGCTGTGAAAGCAACAATACTGCCAAACAAAACAAGATACAACAGTGAAAACTTTGCCTTTACAGACATGCGAGCAATGGCTGACCAATCTTCACCAAACAAAAGAGAAGCCAACATCAAAACACCCCTGCAAAAAGCATCTGTACACCAGAGTTTATGAAGTGATTTCTCGGCAATTCTGACTTGGCAACAAAAATACTCCCATACGCCCAAGTCAAAATGGCAATGAAAATCACAAATACACCTTTGATGTAGTCATCTGTCCTGACAATTCCTTCTTCAGATGTCAACAAGTATATTCCCAAAATACCTAGAAAGACTCCAAAAAGTGATCGCATGGAGATTTTTTTTCTTTCCAATACAAATAGTAAAAAAAGTAACATCAGTGGTTGGGAGGATACAATGAGAGCCGTCACCCCGCTGTCAACAAATTGCAAGGCCCAAACAACTGCTCCATTGCCAAACGTCAACATAAGCACTCCAGCAAAACCAGCATTCAAGACACGAGTTTTGGTGGTATCAAAAGGGATTTTCATAAACTTTGCAATGGCAAAAATCAACAAGGAGGCACATATAAAACGTACGCCAGCGGATAAAAACGGAGGTACTTCAAGCACCAATAGTTTATTGAAAAAATAAGTAGAACCCCAAATGATGTAAATAGCCGCAAAAGCAAGGATGATCTTTGCGCGCTCAGATTTTAGAAAGTGCTGTTCCTGCATAGGAATGCAAAAGTAGTTGACTTATGTGGGACTTGCTTTGTTTGGCGACCAAATTTATTTTCAATTCATATAAATCACTACCTTAGCCCTGTGACAATATACATTTTTTAGCGCATGAAGCTCAACGATTGGCTGCTTGATAAATTCAAAATTAAAAGGGATTCCCGATCTTTTGCTCAAATTGTTTTGAGCAGATTTTTATGGCTTTTCTTATTGATTGGATTGTTCAATGGTTTGATTGCCAACCAAAAACCAATTTTTCAATTGCACGAAGGCTCTGTTCATTTCCCTGCTTTTGGGGATGTGTGGTCAGACTGGACCTTTACAAAAAGAATCAGACCAAAACCAACATATGAAGGATGGACCATCCCGGCTCCAATCCGGTATGCCTATAATACCATCGATGAAAAACACATGTCCTTTACAAAACCTGGTGAAAGTCAAAACGTACTTTCACTTTGGCACAGGCACTGGCTGGGTACTGACGGACTAGGTAGAGATGTTGCTGCAGGACTTGCACGCTCATTATTCAACAGTACAAAAGTTGGTTTATTAGCCACTATTTTGGCCATCATTCTTGGCACTTTAATCGGTGCCCTCGCAGCCATTTTTGGAGACCATAAAATCAAAGTCAATTACTTTCAAGGATTTGTTTATCTGATATTGGCGGTTTATTTGTGCTATTACATCATATTAGCTTTAAAGCTATGGAGTGGATTGTATTTCTTGGTCGCGTTAGTAATCCTTTTTTTATTTTTTGTAAATGGGATTATTTGGAAGCATTTGAAGCTCAAGCAGGTCGCTTTGCCATTTGATCAATTGACGTCCAGACTCATAGAAATCAGAAGGTCTATTCCAGGATTGGTGTGGATTCTCGCCTGTCTTCCTCTTTTTAAGACCAACTCAAGCATGAATTTGGTCTTGGTTTTGGCATTTATTGGCTGGACCACCTTTGCACGGGTAGCGCGGGCAGAAACCCTCAATATCATCAATGATGGATATATCAAATATATAGAAGCTGTGGGTGTAGGAAGTCGACGTTTGCTTTTCAAACATGTATTGCCAAACATCAAGGATAGCCTCATCACCATGGGAGTCTTTGCATTGGGCAGTAATATTTTGCTGGAAGCTGGATTGAGTTTCCTCGGCTTGGGTCTGGAAGCAGACGAAATTTCATTCGGGTCAATGCTTTCGGTAGCCAAAGGAAACTTGACGGCTTGGTGGATGGTTATTTTTCCGGGTGGACTGCTGTTTATGATTCTTTTTAGTTTGCGTCTTTTGATAGATAATGACCCAAAGACACTTATTTGATGCTTCTATTTTCCTTCATTAGGGCAATTTACTTTCTTGACCTTTCTTTTTTTCCAAAATCACAAAAACAGCTCCTGATGCCAAATCAACTAAAGCATGTAAGATGGCTACTATCAAAAGAGATTTCGTGAGCACAAATATGGCCCCGAATAAAATGGATAAAGAGAATATCTTAAATACGTTGAGAAACCCTTGATAAAAATGTGATATAGAAAATATCATTCCAGGAATGATGATGGACATGATGAGATTATAAGCATTTGAAGGTAAAACTTCGCTCATATAATTGATCAAAAACCCCCTGAAAACGATTTCTTCACAAATGCCTGCACTCACAGCTAGAAATATAAAATGGCTGTATTCTGTCCAGTTTTGGGGCATGATACTGAGCATGTCTTCATCATCAATTTTTTTTCCTTTTTGATATTGATAAGTTGAAACGGCTGTATCGATGATATAAATCGCTAGTAATGCTATAATTAAATAGATGGATAAAGTGGAAAATTCAGGCCAGTTGATACCGAGGTGGGACCAAGGTTTAGCCGTGATGTTCCAGCTTGTGATCACCAAAATCGCACCGATCCACAACATGAGGCCATTGCTGTAATATAAATGTTTTTTGGGAGGGAGGTCCATTTTGACTTCCTCATCTTCTATCGCCATATTTTTGGAACTAGATAGCAATGATAAAATAGGTATGAGTATACCTACCACAATAAATAAAATATGGTCAAGCCAAAAAAGTTTCATAATACACCAATGGTTGAGCAAAACTAATGTTTATCTCCACATATACACTATTCGGTATTAGAATTGGCTCAATCTCATTGCTAAATGTTAAACTAGTCTCGGGTCATGAAATATCGAGATTGTAAATCAACTTGAGATTGAACTTTCTAAAACATCTGTGTCCTTAATCGAGATAATAAAAGAAATGCACTGTTCTCAGAAATTCAATAAATGTTAAACCCTTTGCTCATACAGATGGTTTAATGGATCAATATACAAAGGCGTATAGTTTTTAGATTCTACCTTTGATTTCATTTGTATTTCTAAAATATTCACACCTTTGTTTTCTTTGAAGTATCAATGGAAAAAACATTAGCAAAAGCTTATCAATGGTTTGACAGCAAAGGCTGGAAGGTACACGCTTTCCAAGAAGAAGCCTGGGCAACATATGGTATGGGAAAAAGTGGCTTGGTCAATGCTCCCACCGGTAGTGGTAAGACCTACAGTATATTTATTTCAGCTTTATTGCACGCCTCCCAGAAAAAAGGATTGAAAATCATCTGGGTAACGCCCATCAGAGCCTTGGCCAAAGAGATTTTCCAAGCTTGCGATCGTGCTGCCAAAGAAATGAAAATAGAATGGCGCACAGAAATAAGAACCGGAGATACCAGCACCTCGGTAAGGCAAAAGCAGTGGAAATCTCCTCCTGATATGCTCATTACCACTCCAGAAAGTATACATGTCATGATGTGTATGAAAGGTTATACCGATTATTTCAAAAACCTGGAATGTATTGTGGTGGATGAGTGGCATGAATTGGTTGGATCCAAAAGAGGAGTCTTGACCGAACTTGCTTTGAGTAGACTAAAGGGCATCAATCCATTACTTCGGGTTTGGGGCATCTCCGCAACCATTGGCAATCTGAGTGAGGCGATGGATGTGCTTTTTGGTTGGGATCGCCCAGCAGATATTGCTTTGATCAAATCCAATCTTGACAAAAAAATTGAAGTAATTTCCATTATTCCTGAGGAATTGGAAACCTTACCATGGGCGGGGCATTTGGGAATCAAACTTGCACACCTGGTTTTACCCATCATTCATCAATACAAAACAACCCTCATTTTTACGAATACCCGGGCACAATGTGAGATCTGGTATCAAAAATTGCTGGAATTGGATGAAGATTTGGCTGGCTTGATAGCAATGCATCACGGCAGTATCAGCAAAGAACTTCGGGATTGGGTAGAAGATGCCCTTTATGAAGGTCGGTTGAAAGTGGTTGTTTGCACTTCTTCTCTCGATTTGGGAGTAGATTTCAGGCCTGTTGAAAACATCATACAGATTGGGAGCCCGAAGGGTGTTTCCAGGTTTGTGCAGAGAGCAGGAAGAAGTGGACATCAACCCGGTGCGGTCAGTCACATCCACTTTCTGCCCACCCACGCATTGGAATTGATTGAATCGGCAGCTTTGAAATATTCCATAGATCATCATGAATTAGAAGATCGCATTCCATACATCCGATCTTTTGACGTGCTTATTCAATACTTAATGACATTGGCTGTCTCGGAAGGTTTCTACCCGCAAAAGATTTATGAGGAAATATCTCAGACCTTTTGTTATCAGTCAGTAACCAAAGAAGAATGGCAGGAAATCCTCTCCTACCTTGTCAATGGTTGTAGATCTTTGGAGGCTTATGACGAGTTCCAAAAAATAAGTGTGGAGGATGGCAAGTATTTTGTTGAAAATAAAGGTGTTGCCTTACGTCATCGACTCAGCATTGGCACGATTGTAAGCGATGTAATGATCCAGGTAAAATATGCTCGGGGTATGCGTCTGGGTTCTATTGAAGAATATTTCATTTCGCAATTGCAAGTTGGAGATGCCTTTTGGTTTGCGGGAAGGGCGTTGGAATTGGTACGATTTAGAGAAATGACGGCACAGGTCAAGAACTCCAATAAAACTAATGGTAGAATTCCTTCTTATCAAGGTGGTAGAATGCCTCTCAGTTCCCAATTGTCCAAAGTCTTAAAACAAAAAATAACGGATTATCTCAATGGAGAGATCACCGATGTTGAAATTGTTGCACTGATTCCGCTATTTGAAACCCAAGAATTGCGGTCAAGATTGCCTGCCACTGATGAGTTATTGATTGAATATTTCGAATCTAAAGAAGGTTGGCATCTCACGATTTTTCCATTTGAAGGTAGGGCTGTGCACGAAGGAATGGCTGCATTGTTGGGTAGGAGATTATCTGCCCTCTTGCCCATTACCTTTTCGTTATCGATGAATGATTATGGGTTTGAATTACTTTCAGATCAAAAAATCGACGTCGATAAATACCTCACGAAGTCATTGTTTGATGTTAAAGACCTGGTAGCTGACATTGAAGCAAGCATGAATGCTGTAGAATTGGCAAAACGAAAATTTAGGGATATCGCCATTATCTCGGGATTGATCTTTCAAGGTTATCCCAATAATTTTAAAAAAGACAGACACCTACAATCTTCCTCTGAATTATTATTTGGTGTTTTCCACGAATATGAACCAGAAAATTTATTGTACAAACAAACCTATGAAGAAGTTTTGACCTTTCAACTTGAAGAAGGTCGATTGAGAAATGCGCTCAAAAGCATTCAAAGTCAAAAATTGATCATCTCCAAACCAGAAAAGCCTACACCCCTGTCATTTCCTCTGTTGGTAGACCGATTGAGAGAAAAGATGAGTTCTGAGCAATTGGAAGACAGAATCAAAAGAATGATTGCACTTTAAATCATAATTTATTCAGATTTTATGTTCGTCGCCATTTATAGTCACTCATCGATAGAATCTCCCCATTTGTAGAACATAATTTGCTATTTGGCGATATCTTGTTACTTTTTATTAATTTTTTCGTCTATAAAAGAGAGAACAAAAGAATATAATTTGTTGTTATAATTAAAAACCACTTGACTTGTGTTGCAAAAAGCAATATCTTTGCGACAGATTTCAAAGAATCGAATTAAGAAATAGAAAATTAAAAAGATGAGAAGACTTATTGAGTTTATCGAAAAAAATGCAACTGCGAAATCAAAATCTTTCATTAGAAAGATGGAGATTATCAAAACAGAAGATCAAAATGATGCAAAGAACGATTACAATCCTAAAACAGCTAGGTACAAATCGCTCAAAGACATTGATAATTTGTTTACCAACTAAGCATCGATAACATAGAATAAAAGCCTGGCTTCCGTAACGAAGTCAGGCTTTTTTATTTTATAGCCCTATTTGTAACTATTCAGGTGTCTGCTTTCAGTTTAAAAAATAAGGCAATTTTTTGTCAATCGAGGCTCATTTGAGGCGAAATAGCAGCGCTATTTCAACGATAATAGCCGATGAGTCACGAAAAATTGACATTTTTTAAGCGAAATTGAGTACACCTGAATTGTTACCCCTATTTACTCTCGAGTATTTTAGCCATAAATTTGTGGTTAATCATAAAATTAAATTCTGTAAAAAGGACATGACCTTTTTAAATGAGCATTGCCTATCTTAGATTTATAGTTTCAAAAATGATAGGATGATCAAGTTTTTCAGAACTTTTAAAATGTCGGCCATCGAGACTGGCAAATTAAAACAGTATATGACGTATGCTTTTGGTGAAGTGCTGCTCATTGTAGTGGGTATTTTATTGGCATTACAGATCAATAATTGGAATGAAGCCAGAAAAAACAAACTTGAAAACAGGAAAATGTTGGAACAAATCAAAGAAGAAAATTTAATCAATCAGTTTGCTTTACAAAGAGATAAAGAATATCGGGACACGATTGTTTCTGTTTATAATGGTTTTATCAATTTGTTGGCAATGCCCAACCTTCCAAGTCATAAGGACGAAATAGAACGATACATTCGCACATTATTCAGATCAACTTCCTACACTTTTGCCACAAGCAGCTTAGTCAGTTATCTCAATAATAATAAAAATGACAATTCCTTAATTGCAAAATCCTTGTTGGAACTCAATTCAAATATGAGCGATCTTGAAATTATTTCTAAAAAAGGATTTGATCTCAAATTTGAAAATTTCTATGAGGGCCTTAGTGAAGATGTCGATTTATCAAGTTTGACCGTCTCTGGCTTTGGCTCCTTACAAAAATTTAGTTTTAGAAATAAAATGGTGCTCAACAGTTACGTTGAAGAGGAAATATCCAACAAATTTGATATAACTAGAAAACAGCAAATATTGGTGGATTCTCTAATTACGGATTATTTGAAGCATTAAGTTCAATGCTATTTTTCAAAGCCTCAAGCACAGCCTGTCCTTCTGGCCACAATCCCAGTTTACAGTCAGAATTGATATGTCCCAATGCTCCAAAATTATAAAATTCGCTGCCCCAGGACTCTGCCACTAATTGACTTCTTTCCATCGTCATATAAGGATCATTTTCACTTGCAACCACTACAGTAGGAATAGAAAACTTCACCATTGGAATGGGAGAAAAGTTCCAAATGTAATCAGGCGTGTGCACTGCGGAATCGACATCTGCGGGAGCTACCAACATGGCCCCAACCACATTTCTAATATCATTTTGAGCAAGCCAATGCGCACACAATACGCACCCAAGACTGTGTCCGACCAAGAGGTACCTTTCATCAGAATTTGTTTCAGCTATTGTTTTATTCATTTGGTCCAGCCACTCGCTCAATTGAGGATAATCCCATTCTGCTTGTTCTACTTTGATGGTTTCTGGAAAATGGCTCTGCCAAAAATTTTGCCAATGGTCTGGACCAGAATTATTGAGGCCCGCGACAATAATCAGTTTCATAAAATTTATTGATAAGATTTGAGTTGTTTGTTGAGTCGTTTTACACTTTCTGTTGCCATACTACCCATAAGTGCACGGATTTTAGAAAATAAGGAATGTTTGAGCTTGTATGGAAAATTTCCTGGCGGAGGTGCACCATCGGATGTAAGAATTCTGAAATCATAATCATAGTTTTCTTGTGCAATGATGTAAAATTGCTGGTCGGCACTGAGTTTGATATTAGGGTCGACCAAACCATCCTCTCCTAGAAAATATGTACCAGTTTTATCAGATTTAAATGCCCTCCACAAGCTATCAGGAATAAAATATACTGGTGTAACTTCATAATATAACCCGAAACTCTCCATGGCGTTGCTGATATAAACCTTGCGGTCAAAAAGGAATTTTTCCAACGCTATTTTGGCGTCATTTCGTTGATCCTGAGTAAGTTTGGAATTGTTGATCAAAGACTCATAATGGGTAATTTTGGGTTGATTCATGTATAATCGTACCAAACCAACTTTATCTCTGAGGGTGTAATATTCTGCTTGTCCACTCAGGACATTCATCGTCAAAAGGAGCAGACAAAACGAAAAGCAAAATTTTAAAGTCATCTTCAAAGCAACGATTTTTTAAAAGTGATCATTTTTAATGACCTCACAAAGTAAGAAGTTCATGCTTAATCTTGAGTTTTTTAATTTACAAATATGGTCGTGCTTTTACCAAAAAGACACAAAATCTTAGTTTCAATTCCATAGCTTGTTTAGAATGATTACTTTTGTCCCCGAGTTTGGAAAACACTTATTTCCAATTATTGGATAAAACATCTCATGGAAAAAAACGCAAAAATATACATCGCAGGACACAGAGGCATGGTAGGGTCTGCCATATTGAGAAAACTTCAAAAAGAGGGATTTACCAACTTCGTTTTGAGAACTTCCAGTGAATTGGATCTGCGCAATCAGGCAGCTGTTGACCAATTTTTTGCCGCTGAAAAGCCACAATACGTGTTTCTTGCTGCTGCAAAAGTAGGAGGCATCCAGGCAAACAATATTTATCGCGGTGAGTTTTTGTATGACAATTTGATGATTCAAAACAATGTCATTCACGCCGCCTATGTCAATGAAGTGACCAAACTGCTTTTCTTGGGATCTTCATGCATCTACCCTAAATTGGCAGAACAGCCGTTGAAAGAAGAATCTTTACTTACAGGACTCCTGGAACCAACCAACGAGCCATATGCCATTGCCAAAATTGCTGGCATCAAAATGTGTGATGCGTATAGAATGCAATATGGTTGTAATTTCATCAGTGCCATGCCAACCAACTTGTATGGACCAAACGACAATTATGATCTACAAAACTCACACGTACTCCCAGCCTTGATCCGTAAGTTTCATGAGGCAAAACAAAAGGATGAAGCAGAGGTAGTCATGTGGGGAAGTGGAAGTCCTAAAAGGGAATTTATGCACGTTGATGACCTGGCTGAAGCTTGTTTCTTTCTGATGCAAAACTTTGATCAAGCAGGTTTTGTAAACGTTGGAACTGGCACAGATATCACCATTCAACAGCTTGCTGAAATGGTAAAGGCCATTGTAGGTTTTAAAGGCACTATTGTCAATGACCTTCAAAAGCCAGATGGAACTCCACGCAAGTTGATGGATGTATCCAAACTACATGCCACTGGTTGGTCCGCTAAAATTGACCTTGAAGCTGGAATTAAAAGCGTATATGCTGACTTGGGCGGCGAAAGTTGGTATTAAAACTCTTTAAAAGACTTGGATTTGCAAAATAAATCTTTAATTGCTTTCACACCTGAAAAATTTTATAGACATTGGGTGGCTATTTTTAAGTGATATACCAAATTTCAATATGCATACAAAGCTTTTAGAAATTATAAATATTGTACTTACAAACAATGATTTACCAATTATTGAAGAATTAAATCCAGACCAGACTTTACAAAATGATCTTGGAATGGATTCGATCAACTTGGCGGAATTATCCGTGAGGTTGGAAGATGCTTATGAAGTGGATGTTTTTGAAGAAGGCATGGTCTTTTCTGTGGGCGAATTGATGCATAAACTGATCAAATAACCAAAAGAATGCAAATTTTCTACACCAGTATTGACGCAGAAATAAACTACGAGGAACTACTGGATAGAGTCAATCAGCGTAAGTTCTTTTACCGATCTTATCTTGCACACGACTATCTCGATTTTATCACCAATTTGATTTGCGGGCTAATTCAGCATCAGGATATTGTATTGATTGACTACACAGGAATCAGTCATTTTCAAAATTCAGAACCCATTGACTTTGGCGTTTCTATAGCAACGGTCAATGATTTGATCTCGCAAATAGTCCATTCACGATCTGCTGTTGGCATCTATTCTTCGGGAAGTGAAGGGCCACCCAAGTTGGTTTTTCAAACCATTGAAAGATTGATGTTGTCTGTAAAAATAGAGGCCAAATACCAAACAAGCTCTTGGGGCTTTACATACAACCCTACACATAGTGCTGGTATTCAGATGTTTCTACAAGTCATTGCCAATAAATCATGTTTGGTAGACTTGCACAAAATAACTCGTCAAACCATTATTAAACTTATTCAATCAAAAAACCTGACCTACCTCTCTGCAACACCTACTTTTTACAGAATGCTTGCTCCTTATAATTTTGAAGCTCCTAGTGTAAAAAGTGTGACGCTCAATGGAGAGAAATCTACCTTGCCTCTTATTTTGAATGTAAAAAAGGTATTTCCAAATGCTCGAATCAGAAACATTTACGGCTCTACCGAGGTCGGACCATTGATGTCGTCAGAAACTGATGTTTTTAAAATTCCGGAAAGACTTGCAGGGAAGATAAAAATAGAAGACGGTGAGCTGATTTTTCATGAAAGCATTGTCAGTAAGTCTGTAGCAACTCAAAAATGGTACCCGAGCGGAGATCTTGTGGAAATAGTTTGCGATGATCCTTTACAAATAAAATTTGTTTCCCGTAAATCCAGAATTCTCAACGTTGCTGGCCATAATGTGAATCCACAAAATGTAGAAGAAGTCATACTGGAGCTACCGGGAATCGTTGATGCGCGGGTAACTGGCAAAGAAAATGCTTTGATCGGCAACCTGCTCGTTGCTGAAGTACAAGTAATACCCGACTTCAATATTTCAGAAAAAACACTCATGAATCAACTAAAAACTTTATTACCTGCTTATAAGGTACCCAGAATCATTACTTTTGTGAATTCGACCCAAATCGGTCGAACTGGCAAGAAATTGATATAAATATCACAAACAAAATGACAAACAAAAACATCATTGTTACGGGCACATCTCGAGGTTTAGGCCTGGAAATCTGTCGGTTTCTATTGGGAGAAGGCGTTTGTGTTTTTGGTATTTCTAGGACCAAATCAGTAGATACTCTATCACTTTTGGAACAATACCCACAGCAATATGTCCATTTTGATTACGATCTATCTGACATAACAGGTCTAAAAAAAGGCATTTTTGCTTATCTGAGTGAACATCAAATTCCTGTTCATGGCTTGGTCAATAATGCGGCAATTTCTATGGAGTCTCTGATTACCGATGTCTCCTCTGCGGAATTGGTCAACCTCATAAATGTCAATCAGATAGCTCCAATGACATTGACTCAATTGGCCATCAAAAACATGCTCTTGTATGGGACCAAGGGTAGCATCGTTCATATTACTTCTATTACAGCCCACAAGGGATATGCGGGTTTGGCGTTATATGGATCTACAAAAGGAGCTCTTGAGGCTTTTTCTAAGGGTTGCGCCCGTGAATGGGGACGCAAAGGAATCCGCTCTAATTGTGTGGCAGCAGGATTTATGGAAACAGAGATGACACAATCAATGACGGAAGAAGACAAACAAAAAGTTTATAATAGAAGTGCTTTGAAAGAAGCAGTATCGACAGAATCTGTCGCGGCCACAGTATCATTTTTGCTCAATGAAAAGTCAAAAAGTATCACTGGGCAGACCATCATCATTGATGCTGGAATTATTTAGAAAAAAGAAAGGGAAAAGAAAAGTATGTTTTTAAATTCAGCAATTTATGATTATCTCGACAAGTCTGTAAACTTGAAGATGAACAAGGAAGGACTCAATCTTTTGCGAGACGGAGCTGTCACAAAAGTCAGCTTTGACCAGCAAAATAAAGTGTTCTCTATTGAAGCCAGAGATGGTCATTTATATAAGATTGTTGTCATTTATCACAATGCATTCCGCTTGCAAAGCGTAGAATGTACCTGTGGTGTGATGGCTTGTCAACACAGTGCTGCTGCCTTACACTATTTGGTGAGCAAATCAGATGTTGAAATCAACGCAGTAAGGGATTTTACAGAAGAGACTATTTTACAGGCTAAACAAGAAAGTAAGGACAAAGCTCAGGAAATAGAATCTTTTATATTTCAAAACGCGAGTCCCAATTCCTTTAGAAAAATTCCTGAAAAGGCTTTTGAAAATTGGAACACTTTTATGGACTATGCTGCCCAGGATTTCAGGAGCGCCATGACTTATCCTCGTACCGTTGAGGCATATTTTCTTCCTGAGAATGTCATTGAAGCTACCATCGTCGAACCAAACTGGTCCAGAAAAACAGATAGCCATGCTGTTGTAGTCAGCATCAAACCGCACGGTAAACATTCAGAAATAAAATGCAGTGAGTGTTTGTCTTCTACGCGCAAACTTTGCAATCACCAGACCTACTTACTTAAAAATTACTTCAGAAGTAGTTTTCTGACCGAACTATTTAATTCCAAATATTCGGCGATAGCAGGTGATCTTGCGGGAAAGAACAATATTGCACTTGCCAAATTTTCCAAAATTTACGAAGTTGAAGTTGGCAAGTCTGAATTTATAGAAAAAAAGAAAAATCTCAATTATCTAGGCGATGCAGAAATCAACAGCCTCAGCATCTATTTGCGTAAAATCTATGACTCCAGAGATGAGCAAGAGAAAGAACGCATGACCATCAAAGGCCAAAAAGAAATAGAAAATTTTAAAAACGCACTTGTTTGGCTGAAAGACGAAGCCGTCATCGCGCCTATGTTGGTCGAGGGTAAAGCCGCCAAGTATGGTAAAAAGCTGATTTCGACGATTGAGCAGATAGATGTACCACAATTTTTGAGCAGAGATCAAGAACATTTTTATAAAGAGATCAAGGCAATTTTTGAGAAATACCCATTGGAGAAAATGGTACAAATCAGGTCTTTGTTGGAGAAGATAAACAGTGAGCCAGAAATCTTCCAACAATTGATGCATTTCTATTTACCTGCTGCCATGGAACTCAAAAAGTCGTGGCTAAAGCCTATCACATTCAGACAAGAAACTGCAAGCGTCAAGTTTAAGGTTGAGGTTGATGATTTATTTATAAACATCTCCAAAATTTTGATGACTGGAAATACGGTGGCAGATCCAAAATCTGAAAATCTGGGCTTTTTTGTACTTGACCACGAAAGCGGTTATCTTTTTGCCGATGAATTCCAACATTTATTCTGGAAAAATACACAACTCGATCATTTAGTCATTGACAAGGAGGAGCGTTTGATGGCCTTACAAATCATCTCTTCTTTGATGAATCATCATGAAGTCGATCTTCCCGCTGATTTCGAACTCAAAACAGAGATGTGTCATAACGGGGCCAGAGAGTTGTATATCACTGAAGCTGGACATTCCATGATCTTTCAACCTTTCTTGAGATATGCGGACACTTTAAAGTTTAATGTTTTATCGGGAAATCACCAAGTCTCTGGAGTGAAGTCCAACTCCACCATTTTTGAAATGGATGAAGATGAAAGAAATACGTTCATTGATCTGTTGTGCGCGGCACATCCATTGTTGAAGGAAAGTTATCAAGAAACTGGTCTATTCGCCATGAATATTGCTGACTGCTTGAAAAATGCATGGTTCCTTAAGTTTTTTGAACAATGCCGTTTTCAAGATATTGCCATTTTTGGCCAAGACAATCTCAAAAACTTCAAATTTAATACCAACACTGCCAATATCAATACCAGCATAAAATCTGGCATTGACTGGTTTGATGTCAGCGTTGATATCCAGTTTGGCGATTTGATTGTAAAACACAAAGATTGGATTGAGAGTGTAAGAAACAACGATTATCCCAGAAGAATGGTACGAAAAACTCCAAAAGCTTGCCAAGGTCGTCGATGTACAAGGAGAGGAATTGATCATCAATAAATTCAAATTTGGCATTGTAGATCAATTGTTTGAAGAATTGAGTGACGATCATTTGTACCAAGAAATGAAATATCGCGTCAGCAGACTCAACGACATTCAAGAAGTTTCAGAATTTGAATTGCCTGCAATTGTGAATGCGGAGATGAGGGCTTATCAGGTTGAAGGTTACCATTGGTTGCGGACTTTGGATGAGATTTCTTTTGGTGGTTGCCTTGCAGATGACATGGGGCTTGGTAAAACCTTACAAGTGATCACTTTACTTGCCCACCAGAAAAACATGGAAAGGGGTTCGAGTTTGATCGTCGTGCCGAGAAGTTTGTTATTTAACTGGGCCGCAGAGATTGATAAGTTTTGTCCATCCTTGTCCTATATATTGTACCATGGGCCTTTCAGACTGGAGAGCCAAAAACGATTGATGGATTTTGACTTAGTGATTACCACATACGATACAGCCAGTATTGACATAGAATTTTTCAAAGAAAAAGCCTTCAATTACATCATATTGGATGAATCTCAGGCCATCAAAAATCCAAATTCAAAACGATACAAAGCGATGAGGTTGCTCAACTCCAGAAACAAACTGGTGATGACAGGAACACCGCTTGAAAACAACACTTTTGATCTTTACGCCCAATTTAGTTTCATCAATCCGGGCATGTTTGGAAATCAAAAGAGTTTCAAAGATCGATTTAGTACACCCATAGATAAAGAAGGCGACGGCATTGCAGCAGATATGTTGCGCAAAATCATCAAACCATTTTTCCTCAGAAGAACGAAAGAGTTGGTTGCTAAGGATTTGCCTGCAAAAACAGAGAACATCATTTTCTGCGAGATGGACGCCACTCAAAGAGAAATGTACGAAGCTTTGAAAGCACAAATCAAAGAGGAAATAGATGGGACCATCAAAATCAATGGCATCGAGAAGTCACGATTTAAAATATTGGAGGGACTACTCAGGCTGAGACAAATGTGTAATGCCCCAGCTTTGCTCGACAATACTTTGCCTAAGCACCGACAAACTTCTGTAAAAATTGAGACTTTGATTGACATAGTGGAAAATGATCTCGGCACACACAACGCCTTGGTGTTTTCGCAGTTTACTTCTATGCTCGACCTCATCCGCAAAGAGCTCGACAAAAGGCAGATCAAATATGCTTACCTCGATGGCTCAACCCGCGATCGAAAGGGAGCAGTGGATCATTTCCAGGAAAGCAGCGACGTCAATTTGTTTTTGATCAGTCTCAAAGCTGGAAACACAGGGCTCAATTTGGTGAAGGCAGATTATGTGTACATTGTTGATCCTTGGTGGAATCCGGCTGTGGAGGCTCAAGCAATTGACCGTACCCATCGCATCGGACAAGACAAACACATCTTTGCCTACCGCATGATTTGTAAAAATACCATTGAAGAAAAAATCATGCAGTTGCAACAGAAAAAACAAAAGATCGCGCAAGACATCATTGTCAATGATGAGTCTGTGTTTAGGTCATTGGATAAGGAAGAATTGATGGATTTGTTTATATAATTTTTTAGCTTTGGGAAATGATCACAAAACTCATTTCAGCATCACAGCAGACCTTTTTTCAGATTGAAAATGGCGCATGTTCTGCCTCGATTTTTCTTCAAGGGGCACACCTTGCCCATTGGCAACCGCATCATACTGCTGAACCTGTTATCTGGCTTAGTAAAGAAGCCATTTTCAAACAAGGGGTAGCCATAAGGGGTGGTATTCCCATTTGTTGGCCTTGGTTTGGTGACATGGAGGGCGAGGCGAGTCACGGCTTTGCCAGAAATTTAGACTGGGATTTGATCAAAAGTGAAAGTCAAGAAGACTTAGATGTGCTTCATTTTTTACTGCGAAGTTCGGCCGAAACCAAAAAAATCCGCCCTTGGGACTTTGATTTAATCATCATTTTTAAGTTGGGTAAAAGCCTGGAAGTTTCTTTGACAACCAAAAATCTTGGGAGCGAAAGCTTTGAAATCACCCAAGCCATCCACACTTATTTCCAAGTAGGTGAGGTATCTAAAATTTCACTCACAGGACTAGACGGATGTTATTATAAAGATAAAACTAAAAACGGAGCTATTGCGCAACATTTTGGTCCATTTAGATTTTCTCAAGAGCACAATAATATTTTCAGCAGCAACGGTCCCATCGAAATTTTTGACGAGGAATTAAATAGAAAAATCAGTATCGTTAAGTCCGAGGACAGTTTAGATACGGTGATCTGGAATCCTTACATAGAAAGAAGTAAAGCATTTAAAGACATGGCAGATGATGGGTATAAAACCATGGTTTGTGTGGAAGCTGGCAATGTTGGAGAAAATGCCGTGGCGATAAAACCTGGACAAGAGGCCATGATATTCCAACACATTTCAGTGGAAAATACTTAAATGATCAAAAAAATCCTACACCAAATCTCCAATACCATTTTTCCGAAAATGTGTATCGGTTGTATGGAGCGAAGCATTCCCAATGATCAGGGACATTTTTGTGTTTATTGTTTATCAGAAATTCCATTTACCGATCACTTTTCTTCACCCAATCAAAATCTGATGTGCGAAAGGCTTTATGGTCGACTGCCCGTCAATTTTGCAGTAGCCCTTTTATATTTTTCTGAAGGAAATATTGTGCAGAACATGATGCACCTTTTTAAATATAAGTCCGAAATCTACATTGGTCAACAACTTGGTGATATCATAGGCAGCAGGATCATGGAAGGTACCATTACCTCAATTCCAGAAATAGTTTTGCCAGTACCAATGCACGCGCAGAAAAAGTTGGTCAAAGGCTTCAACCAAAGTGCCATCATCGGTCAACGCATTGCTGAAAAAATAGGAGCGAGCTTCAGTGATGATTTTTTGGTCAAAATAATTCCTACCTCTTCTCAAACCTCCAAAAAT
Organism: Saprospiraceae bacterium; assembly: GCA_016715105.1. Classification (GTDB taxonomy): domain Bacteria; phylum Bacteroidota; class Bacteroidia; order Chitinophagales; family Saprospiraceae; genus JADKBO01. Next base: position 217,820 of record JADKBO010000002.1, read on the forward strand.
AAAATGGAAAGGATGGACAACTTAAGACATACTTTTTCCATCACACCAGAAGGCATTGAGGCCATTAAAGACAAACACATTTTGATTGTCGATGATACCGTCACCACCGGAGCAACGGTTGAAGCATGTGGAAAGCTCATCCTTAAGAATGGGGCAAAAGAAATATCTGTCGCTTGTGCGGCCTTAGCTTACTAATATTTACACCAAAAGCGCCTTTTAGATCAGACTTTGCAATTTCATCGCAAGGGTCATATCCCCTTTGATTTTGATCTTTCCAGTCATCACCGCCATCATGGGATTGAGGTCACCATTGCGCATTTTTACGATGGTTTCACTAGATGCGGTAATGGTACAATCGGCTTCTTCATCGCCCATTCGCACTTCATTGACCTCGCCATTTCCATCTATGACAATGGTGGTTTCGTCTACCACAAATTTTAGTTTCGCACCAAAAGGTTTGAGATTTGGGGCTTGTTTTTTGATGTCTTCAAATATTGCTTCTGCTATCATATATTTTTTCCTTTATACTAATAATTCTGATTGCTCATTCACGATCGTTAACGAATCATCCATGAGCAAAGTTTCCAAACATGAAGATACCCTTGGTAACTCATATTTAAAATAAAATTTCATGGTGTGGACCTTGCTTTCATAAAAATGTGCGTCAAACAATCCTTGACCAGTTACCAATGCTTGTTTGGCAATAGTGGCCATCTTGAGCCATTGATAAGCCACTAATACATTTGAAGCCATGTCCATAAATATGGTGGCATCGCTTAGATAGCGCTCATGATCACCTTCCAAGGCAATCGGTGTGAGTTTTGTCAGAGCTTTCTGGACCATACCCAGTGATTTGGTCAATTGAGTAGCATAAGGTGTCAACTCATCGTATGTTCCAGCCTCAGAAACTACCTTTTGAATTTGCTCCATGAGCAACATCAAGCCTTTGCCATTCTCCATTGGAATTTTTCTTCCGAGCAGGTCTATGGATTGAATGCCCGTTGTCCCTTCATAAATAGACATGATGCGCACATCGCGGTAGTATTGTTGCAAGACAAAATCCATACAGAATCCGTATCCTCCCAAAACTTGGAGACCATTGTCAATTGCTACCTTCCCCCTTTCAGAAGGATAAGTTTTTGCTATGGGCATCAATAATTCCATCAACAAGTGATTGTCCTTTCTTTCTTCCTCGGGACCTTGTTTTGATTTATCTTGATAATAGGCCGCTTCCATTAGTAATGAAAGTGATCCTTCAACGATGGCTTTCTGAAGAAAAAGCATCCTCCTCACATCTGCGTGATTGATGATCAATGTTTGCTCCTCTGATATGTTTTTCCTTCCGTTATCTTCAATTCTTCTTCCTTGCGGGCGTTCTTTGGCATATTGCAGGGATGCATAATAAGCGGCAGTCGCGGTAGATGCTGCGCTCATACCTACCTCGAGTCGTGCACCATTCATCATTTGGAACATGTATTTGAGGCCCATGTTAGCTTCTCCTAGCAAAAAGCCTTGGCAATCATCCTTTTCTCCAAAAGAAAGATGAACTGTACTGTAACCACGTTGTCCCAATTTTTGGAAATCACCAGCTGTAATCACGTCGTTGTGTTCAAAACTGCCATCTTCTTTGATTCTGAATTTTGGAACAACAAATAGGGAAATGCCTTTGGTCCCTTTTGGTGCACCATCAATCCTTGCTAGCGTAAGGTGAATGATGTTTTCTGTTGCTTCGTGGTCACCACCCGAAATAAATATCTTTTGACCTGAAATTTTATACGAACCATCTGATTGTAATGTTGCCGCTGTTTTGACATCAGACAAGGATGATCCAGCTTGTGGTTCGGTGAGACACATAGTGCCACCCCAAGTACCTGCCAACATTTTTGGAACATATTCATCGATGAGTGTTTGATTGCCAAAAGTGGTAATCAAGTCTGCAGAACCAGCGGTGAGACCTAGATAGCCAGTTATGTGGTTATTGGCAGACTCAAAGATATGATTGACACCAAGCGCAACGAAGTAAGGTAATTGCATACCTCCGTGTTTATAGTCAAAATACATCCCAATCCAACCATTGTCTCCCGCATCCTTAAAGATCTTTTTGAGTTGTGGATGAGAAAAAACTTTGTTTTCTTTAAAATAAGCTGGCTTTTCATCCATTTCCCTAAAATAAGGATACCATTCTTGATCTGCCCAGGATTTTGCAGCTTCCAAAAGCATATCGATACTGTCAATATCTAAATCTTGAAATTTGTCGTAAGAAATGATTTCACCCAGATGATGTACTTCATGCATCAAGAATCGTAGGTGATCCATGCTCATATAATTAGCCATGATCTTGTGTTTTAATGATTTAAAAAAGCTTTTCTCAAAAAGATAACTGACATAAAGATAAATATTTTTTTAACTCCAAGTTAAATAAATATAACGCTTACTCCCGTTTCTATATTATAAAACAGTATTTATGACATTCAATAATTTAAAGAGGTTATTCCCTACGGTATTTTATTTTGTCAAGGTCTAATTAATGTGCAATTCAGAAGAATAAAAGTAAAAAATTTAGCAAAAGCGCAAAACAACTACTTTGTGTACATTGGTCGACTAAAAACGTGCTTTGTTCGATAATAACGTTTTTTTAAGACCTATAGCCTATATTTTTGTCATATAAAAGACAACAAAAACTGCTCTTTAAATATTATAACAGACAAAAAAATGAAAAACACTTTACTGATTTTATTCTTTTTTTCCCTTTGCCAACTAGTGAGCGCACAATTCCCAGGCGCTGGTGGTATGAGTCAAGGTAGTACTAAACTCAAAGGAAAAATATCAGGATTACTCATAGATTCCGTCTCAAAAGAACCAGTTGCTTTTGCTACAGTTGCCTTGAGAAAGCACAAATCTTCTCTAGCCCTGGACGGTTTAGTAACTGGGGATGATGGAAGTTTCAAATTTGAAAATGTCGTGACCGGTAAATATGACTTGATCTTTTCTTTTATCGGTTATGATGAAAAATTAGTTACGATTGAAACTACGCTAAAAGACCCCGATTATATTTTCAGTCAGCTTTTTTTAATGCCTGCCAATTATGTGTTAGATGCAGTAGAAGTACAAGGTGAGCGATCTTTGATAGAAAACAAACCAGATAAATTGGTTTTCAACGCTGAAAATGATGCATCAATTGCGGGTGGGGATGCGGCTGATGTACTAAGAAAAGTGCCTTTATTGTCCGTAGACCTCAATGGAAATGTCTCTTTAAGAGGTTCTCAAAATGTAAGAATTTTGATCAATGGTAAACCTTCAGGAATGTTCTCAAGTAATGTTGCCGATGCTTTGAAAATGTTTCCTGCTGATCAAATCAAAAAAATAGAGGTTATCACTTCTCCATCGGCAAAATATGATGGCGAAGGTAGCGCGGGTATCATAAACATCATTACCAAGGGTAAAAATGCGGAAGGCGTTGCAGGTTCGATCAATGCTTCAGTGGGCAACCTTCAGAACAATGCTACCGCAAGTCTAAATGTTGGAAAAGGCAGGTTTGGACTCAATAGCACAGGTTCTGTATTTTATGGTGTACCTGTAGATGGAACTTTCGAATTTTTGAGAAAAGATGACATAGGCAGCATTTACCAGCAAATTGGTACGACAAAAACTTCCAGATTGGGAGGTAATGCCAATGTAAATGCCTTTTATGATTTCAATGGCTACAATAGTTTAAACTCAACTTTCAACTTTAGAGGTTTTGGATTTGACAGTGACGGGCTTACTACAGGTTTGGTTGGTTTTTCAGGATTTCAAGATGAATTTAGCAGAAAAAATATCGGAACAAGTTTCAACGGAGGTTTTGATTGGAATACAGACTTTACCAGAAAATTTGAAGGAAAAGAAGGTAGAGAATGGACAACCGCTTTCCAGTTGACCAAGGATAACAACGACCAAACCAATACAGTAGAAGAAACGCACACCATTTTTGATACCCTGAATAGAATCAGCAATATCTACAACGATGGGGACAATTACGAATATACCATCCAGACAGATTATGTTTTGCCAATGGCCAAAGGATCAAAACTGGAGTTTGGTGGTAAAAGCGTGCTAAGGGACATCAAGAGTGATTTTTATAATGAATCCTTTCAGAATGGTGGTTTCATAAAGAATGCAGAGTCAACCAATATATTCGATTACAATCAGAATGTATACGCAGGTTATCTTTCTTACAGTTTCATTGTCAATAAGAAAAACAACTTCATCGTCGGTGGAAGATATGAGCATACAACTATTGAAGGGGCTTACAGATTTGGAGAGCAAAACCCATTTGCCAATGATTATGGTAACTTTTTACCGTCCATTACCTATAGCCGTTCATTACCAAAATTCAGGTCATTCAAACTCAATTATAGTCAGAGGATCCAAAGACCAAGTTTGCAATTCATCAATCCATTCAACAATAATGCGGATCAGCTAAACTTACAAATTGGTAACCCAGCCTTAAATCCAGAACTTGTACAACAGTTAGAAGCATCTTATAATGCTACCTTCTTAGGATTTACTACTTTTTCATCGGTGTACTACAAATACACCAAAAACATCATCGAGTCAGTTTTAAAACAAAATGAATTTGGTGCAACGGTCGGTACTTATGACAACGTTGGAACTAATAACTCCATAGGATTCAACACATTTGTTTCTAAAACGATCAGCAAGTTTACCATGAGAGGTGGTGGAAACATTTATACTTATCAGTCTCAGGGTGTGGTGAACAATCAACAATTGAGCAGAAATACCTACATGTACAACTTATTTTTGAGCGGTGACTTTAGTTTCACGGGCACGCTCAAAATGGATTTCTTTGGATTTTTCAGATCTCCACAGAGGACATTACAGGGAGACAACCCTTCCTTTTCGCTTTATGGATTGGGATTCAGAAAAGAATGGAAAAATACTTCTTTGGGTTTGAGGGTAATCGAACCTACAAGTGCAGACAAGGTATTCGCTACCAACATCAAAGGCAATGGCTTTACTCAAGACAGTAAGTTCTCCATACCATTCAGATCACTTGGAATCAACTTCAGATACAAGTTTGGTAAAGTTGACTTTAGAGAAAGACAATCCAAAATCCTTAACAGCGATTTAAAAACCGGAGATGGTGGTGGTTCTGGCCAAGGTACTCAAGGCGGAGGTGCGACCATTCAAGGAAATAAATAGATAAATCAAAAACTTAAAGAATTGCTTTTGCCGCTGAGTCTTCTTAGTGGCAAAAGCAATTTTTATTTTACCCCACAGTTGTATTGCTACAAGTAGTACATTTTCCTTTTTTATTTCTTTCGAATACCACATCCAATTGGCCCAACATGATACCCGCGAAACCTACCTGGTTTACAATCACAGGTTTCTGAACCTTGTTGGGTAAAGTAATGGCTTCTTGTAAGAACGTGTGGGTATGACCGCCTATGATCAAGTCAATAAACTCGGTTTCTGCCGCAAGTGTGTGGTCAGAAACTTTGTTTTCTTCGTATTTAAATCCCAGGTGTGAAAGACAAATCACATAATCACAGCCCATTTCATTTTTGAGAAAACTACTTGTTTTCTGTGCAGATTTGATGGGGTCGTTGTATATCGTATTGAGATAAAGTTTGCTTGGGACAAGGCCCTCCAATTCTATTCCGACTCCAAATACTCCGATTTTGATGCCACCCTTATTGAAAATGCGATAGTCTTCAATTTTGCCATTCAAAATCGTATCAGAAAAATCATAGTTTGAGTTTAGTAATGGGAAGGTTGCATGGGGTAATTGTTTGAGCAAACCATCCATTCCACCATCAAAATCGTGATTGCCGATCGTGCCCGCATCGTATTTCATGGCAGACATGAGTTTTATTTCTACCTCACCACCATAAAAATTGAAATATGGGGTCCCTTGGAAAATATCACCGGCGTCCAAAAGCAATACATGTTCATTTGCAGCTCTTACTTTATCGATCAGTACTGCGCGTTTTGCCACACCGGCCTTCCCTTGGTTTCTGGAACCGTCCATAGGGAAAGGTTCTACCCTGCTGTGCACATCATTGGTATGTAGGATGACTATTTTTACAAAATCTACATCATCTACTGCAGCGTATGCTGGAAATTTACCCGCCATCACGTACATACCACCCAAAGAAAGGGTTCGTACAAAATTTCTTCTGTTAGTCGTTAATTTCATCCTTTCACATTTATGCGGTGAGTGGTATCAGGAATGATTTGTTTTACATCCCTTACATATTCTATCAAAATATCTCTTATCAAAAGTCCCGTATCTTCCTTTGGGGCGTCGAGCAAAAAAGTACAATTATCTCCACCTTCAGCGATGTAATTTGGGATGGCAAAAAGCCAGTTATTTTTTGATTGAATGGGTAAATTGTTGCCCAAGCCATTCATCGCTTTGTCGTCTGCCAAATCAAAAGACATGCCATGACTCATTGGCCAACCTCCATATTCTGCTATCCGATCATACAATTTTCTGACCATGATGCTGTCCATTTCAACCAAAACCATGGTGTTGTCAAAAGGCATCAACTCAAATATTTTTCTCACCGTGAGGTCACCTTTTTGCATAGAATTTACCCGGATTCCTCCATAGTTCATGACCGCTCCGTCGATATTTTTTTGAGGATATTTTTTACGTGCAATGTCCAGCAGAGCATCTCCCATAAAATTGAGCAGTGGAGAATTTGGTTTTTCCTTATCCATTTTGCCGGTCAATGTCCCAATTTGTTCATCCATTTGACCATCAAGTTCTGCCTTGTAAGGAGCAATTATCTTCAGGATTTCTGTATCGGCCTTTCCGTAATCATCAGAAATATTGATGTTTTTATTGGCAGAAGAAACTAAATAGGCTTTGTTTTTTGCACAGGACACAGCTGAAACCAGCAAAATGCACATTGCAAAAGATCGTAATAAATTTACTCGCATCATTTTGGTTCTATGAGGCATAAAGATAGTTGAATAATGGGTAATTATTAATGGTTAATGATTAATGGTTAAATGTTAATGTAAATGGTAAATGGTAAATGGTAAAATAATGGTAAATGGTAAATGGTAAATGGTTAATGGTTAATGGTTAATGGTTGATGGTTGATGGTTGATTTTAATAAAGAACAAAGAAAGATGGCTATATTATTCCTTCATAGGTATAAGAGAACAGAGTTAAAAACTTTCGTCTTTCATCTTTCGTCTCTCATCCATTTAAGTATCTAAAATTACTTCCTAACCATTGCTATATTTGCCTTCACTATAAAAAATGTGAAATGAAAATATTCTGTATTGGTCGCAATTATGTAGCTCACGCAAAGGAGCTCAAGAATGACCTACCCACAAACCCAATCATATTTATGAAGCCTTCAACGGCGATGTTGATAGACGAAAAACCATTCTACCATCCCGAATTTAGTACTAACATTCATTTTGAATTGGAGTTGGTTTTGAAAATCAGTAAAAACGGCAAACACATCAGTGAGAAATTTGCCAATGATTATTACCAAGAGATAGGTTTGGGCATAGATTTTACTGCCAGGGATTTACAAAATGATTTGAAAGAAAAAGGACTACCGTGGGAATTGGCCAAATCATTTGACAATTCTGCAGTAGTGGGTAAGTTTCTGGACAAGAAAACAATGGACGAAGCAAATATTGGCTTTTCACTTTTGCAAAATGGGCAAATCAAACAAGATGGTACAAGCAGAGACCTCATCTTTAGTTTCAATGACCTGATTGTTTACATATCAAAATACTTTACCCTTCAAAAAGGCGATCTCATTTATACTGGTACCCCTGCTGGTGTCGGAAAGGTAAATGTTGGCGATGTATTGGAAGGATTCATTGGAGAACAAAAATTACTCCATTGTGAAGTAAAATAAGGCTTGTAGAATCAGTGAGTTTTTCTACATTTGTGCCGATTTACTTGGTAGAAGGCCTCTTGTGATAAAAAATTGGCACCTCCAAAGATTATAAATTTTCAAAAAACAGAGAAAATATGCCTTATTTATTTACATCTGAGTCAGTATCTGAAGGACACCCGGATAAGGTCGCAGATCAAATTTCAGACGCACTTGTTGATCATTTTCTTGCTTTTGACCCTGATTCAAAAGTTGCATGTGAGACTTTAGTGACTACAGGTCAAGTTGTTTTGGCTGGTGAAGTAAAGTCAAAAACTTACTTGGATGTACAGCAGATTGCCAGAGATGTGATCAAAAGGATTGGATATACCAAATCTGAATACATGTTTGAAGCCAATTCATGCGGTATTTTCTCTTCTATTCACGAACAAAGTCCTGACATCAATCAAGGTGTTGAGCGTAAGAAAAAGGAAGACCAAGGAGCAGGTGATCAAGGTATGATGTTTGGTTATGCAACCAGCGAAACCGACAACTACATGCCATTGGCTTTGGATTTGTCACACAAATTACTGATAGAACTCGCAGCTATCCGTAAAGAGGGTAAGAAAATGAAATATTTGAGACCCGATGCAAAATCACAAGTGACCATCGAATATTCAGACGATCATAAACCCATCAGAATAGATTCTATCGTTGTTTCAACGCAACACGATGATTTTGATGCTGATAAAAAAATGTTGGCTACCATCAAAGAAGATGTGATCAATATTGTGGTACCACGTGTAATCAAAAAATTGAAGCCTTCTCTTAGAGCGCTTTTCAACGATAAAATAAAATACCACATCAACCCTACTGGTAAGTTTGTAATTGGTGGTCCTCACGGAGACACTGGACTTACAGGTAGAAAAATCATCGTAGATACTTATGGTGGTAAGGGTGCACACGGTGGTGGTGCATTCTCAGGAAAAGATCCAAGTAAAGTGGACAGGTCTGCCGCATATGCAACCAGACACATTGCCAAAAACTTGGTTGCCAGTGGTGTTTGTGATGAGGTGCTTGTACAGGTTTCTTATGCCATCGGTGTAGCTGAACCTACCAACATTTATATCAATACTTATGGTACTGGAAAAGTAAATCTCAAAGACAGTGAGATCGCTGACAAAGTGGTCAAGTTGTTTGACATGAGACCATACGCCATTGAAACCAGACTAAACCTCCGTACGCCTATATACAGCGAAGCAGCTGCTTACGGGCACATGGGCCGCGAATCAGAAGAAAAAACTGTGAGCTTTAAAGATGGTTCTGGTGTGGTGAAAAAGATCAAGATCAAAACTTTTCCTTGGGAGCAGCTAGATTATGTTGCCAAGATCAAAAAAGAATTCAAAATAAAATAATGGAAAAAAGCCCTCCCCAATTTTTTGATGAGGGCTTTTTTTTTAAACAGCCACAATGATATTATCAGATAAAGAAATCTTGATCGCCATTGAGAAGGGGGAAATTGTCATCGAGCCCTACGATCGCTCTTGTTTGGGCACCAACTCCTATGATGTGCACTTGGGAAAATACCTGGCAACTTATGTCGATCCAGTTCTTGATGCCAAAAAACACAATCAAATCACTACTTTCGAAATTCCAGAAGACGGATTTGTCCTACAACCAAATACACTTTATTTAGGCGTCACCTTGGAATATACCGAGACCCATGCTTCCGTACCATTTCTTGAAGGGAAGTCAAGTGTGGGTAGATTGGGAATAGACATTCACGCAACTGCAGGTAAAGGTGACGTTGGTTTTTGTAACCACTGGACACTGGAGATCAGTGTTTCTCAGCAAGTAAGGGTCTATCATGGCATGCCCATCGGTCAGTTGATCTATTTTTCTGTGGAAGGAGAAATAGAAAATTATTACAATAAGAAAGCCAACGCAAAGTACAACGATCGCACATCTAAGCCAGTAGAGAGCATGATGTGGAAGAATAAGTTTTAGTTTTTATTGGTGTTTTGAATGAGTACAGTATTTTCTATACTTTCAAATTCTTCCAATACATTCATAGAATCAACTTTTACTAGGTCAGATTCATCTTTTAGTTTTTGAGCTAAAAGTTTTCTCTTCTGCAATTTATTATAATGCTCGATTGCTAAATTAATATATCGATTTCTTGACATCTGCACATTAGCCAAAATTTGCTCTGTTTCAATAAAAATTGAATCTTCTATTTTTAATGATATTGTTTTCATTTGGAAAAAAGCTTGAATATCATTTGTGCTTTCTCATTTTCACCTTTTTGCTCAGAAACCAAGTTTCAAAAATGGTGAAAACGACGTAAACGATGATGTAGGGAACTATAAAATTGGATGACTCTGGTTTTACTTGTTGATAATAAATAAATGGGATGATCAAAACCACCACAAATTTGACGATGAAATTGAGAAATACCAGATTGAGGTAGTTTTTATCGTCAGAGCGCTCGCTGAAAAAAGCAGCCAGCAAAAAGAATAAAATGTTGATAATTGCAAAAACGACGATGGAAATTTCCGCTAAGGTTTTGCCTCCAGTAATGATTTCATAATGATCCAATCCATTTATTATTCCTAATAAAATTAAAATCAAACTGAACAGATAGGTGAGAAACCTTGGAAAATCCATGTTTATTTTTCGTTGAAAAGCTCCTTGTACAGCTTATACATATAACCTGAAAATGTGGCAATGATGAGTAATATGGTAATGTATGGTTTATCGAAACCAACTTTACTATCCAAATATCTTCCAGCTACAAAAGAAAACCCTACAATTCCCAAAAGTTGAAAGGCAAGCCCACTGTATTTTAAATAAGAGGTGGCCTTTTTTCTGATTTTTTGTTCTGGATCTTCCGTCATTTGGATCCTGGAACTATGTCAAAATGACCTCGTTTGCCTTTGGTTGGTAGCTTGCAGCAGGCGAGCTTTTGGTGATTTTGCCCATTTGACAATTCACATTATAGATAGCTCCCGCTTGCACGATCAGCTTTTCAGTAAAGATATCTCCTTCGATTTTGGCAGTTTCACGCACGTTGAGCAATTCTTGAACACTCAATTTCCCAATAAAAACACCTTCAATGACTGCATTCTGACAAGTGATTGTGCCATTGACCGTACCGTCAACTCCAATCACCACTCTACCTTTACAATCAAGGTCACCATACAATTCCCCATCTATTCTGATGTCTGAGCCAGCCATGATATTACCTTCAATTCTGGTACCTGTAACGATAGAATTGTTTGAATTTGGACCGGCACTCGGAGCTGCTCCGTTTGCTGATGAATCTGATTTTTTATTTCTGAACATGCCTTCTTTTTGTGGCAATTTATAAAAATATCAAAACACATTCATAGGGGTTTCACGTATATTTTTTATTTTTATATATAAGGGAGTACCCTGTTAGTGCTTTGTCACGTCAAATTTCCCTCTGCGTGGTTGTGTGCTTTATACCTTCCTTTGCCAAATTTTGTGCCATTGAACTCTACTTTTCCAATCAACGATTCCCTCTCCTCAGCAGGTAATTGGATAAATTCACTACATTTTTCGCTACAACAACCTTGATTTTTATCCGCACAAGACGGACATTGGATGAATAATATGTGGCAGGCTTCATTGGCACAATTGACGTGTGTATCACATAAGTCCCCGCATTGGTGACAATGGGCAATTACATCAGGAGAAATACGCTCACCCAATCTTTCATCAAAGACAAAGTTTTTGCCAATGAATTTATTTTCAAGACCCTTTTTATTTACCTGTCTGGTGTATTCAATAATACCGCCTTCTAGTTGAAATACCTTTTCAAAACCTTTGTGTTTGAAATAGGCACTTGCTTTTTCACAACGTATTCCACCAGTGCAGTACAACAAAAGGTTTTTATCTTTTTGATCAGACAACATTTGCTCTACTATCGGCAATTCTTCTCTGAAAGTTTCTACATCTGGTGTGATTGCATTTTTAAAGTGCCCGACTTCACTCTCGTAATGATTGCGCATGTCCACAATGACAGTGTTTGGGTCTTCACTCAAAGCGTTGAACTCCTCCGCATTGACGTGTTTGCCCATTTGTGTTACGTCAAAAGAAGCATCATCCAGACCATCAGCTACAATTTTATGACGTACTTTGATGGTCAGTTTGAAAAAAGACTTACCATCATCTTCAATGGCAAAATTGAGTCGACAGTTTTCTAGAAATACAATCTGATTGAGTCGGTTTCTGAATGCCTTCAGCATTTCTGTCGGACAAGAAACTTGAGCATTGATGCCTTCCTGGGATACATAAATTCTTCCCAGCGTCTCTACTTCATCCAATAATAGATACAAATGGTCTCGGAAAAACTGAGGGTTACCAATTTTGGCATACTTATAAAATGAGATAGTCGTACGAGGAGTCGTGTCTTTTTTGATCAGATCAAGTAACACTTCTCTGTTGACTCTGTTGTGCAGTCGTTTTTTCATGACGCTTAGATTATCGCTTTTGCAGGAAACGTGTCTCCAAGTAAATAAAGCGCAAAGATAAAATTTCTATCAAGAAATGTTTGATGATACACATCATTACAAATATGAAAGTAAAAGGGAGAGATGAAAGACGAGAGATGAAAGATGAGAGATGAAAGACAAGAGATGAGAGATGAGAGATGAGAGATGAAAGAAAAAAATGGCTATAAGTTCCATGCTATCTGAGTGAATTTTCTACAATCCAAATTGCAAGTGAAAACATTTCAGACATATTTACGTCGTTATAAGACAAGTAATTACTTTTGGCCTTTGAAACAAAGAGGCTAAAATCAAGTGGAAATGAATTTTTCCAATTGTATGTTGTACATTTTATCATTTAAAATATTGAACAAATAATATGAAATTATTGAGCACATGCCTTGCTTTTTTTGTTGTATCAATTTCACTTTCTGGACAAGGTAAATTTGCTGGTGTTTGGCAAAATATCGATGATGAAGACGGTAAGCCAAAATCTCATATCCAGATCTACGAGGAAGATGGCGAACTAAAAGCAAAAGTCATCAAACTCCTGCCTGCTGCTACCGTCAAGGTTTGTACTGCATGTACAGGCGACCTAAAAAACAAGCCCATTGAAGGCATGGTTTTGGTCAAGAATATGAAAAAGGAAAGTGAAAAAGTGTATACCGGCGGCGAAATATTGAATCCAAAAAATGGTAAAACTTATGATTGTACAATGACCCTGAAAGATGAAAATACCATCAAACTCAGAGGATTTATAGGAATCTCCATCATGGGGAAAACCCAATACTGGAAAAGGGTAAAATAAAGAAAAAGGAAAAAGAAGTATGAAAATATCTGTAGCTCAGATCAACTATCACATTGGGAATTTTGAGGGCACCCTTGACAAAATGTTGCATGCCATCCAAGAAGCCAAAGATGCCGGGTCCGATATCGTTTGTTTCAGTGAATTGGCTACCGTTGGTTATCCTGCAAGAGATTTTCTAGAATTTGATGATTTTATAAAAAGCGCGGAAAATACCATTGCCAGGTTGTGTGAAGCCTCCAAAGATATTGCAATCGTTGTTGGTAGTCCTACCAGAAATCCAAAACCTGAAGGCAAGGATTTATTTAATTCTGCCTATTTTCTAGCTGAAGGCGAAATCAAATTTGTCCAGCATAAAACCTTGTTGCCCACTTATGATGTCTTTGACGAATACAGATATTTTGAGCCTGCAAAGGAATGGGACATCGTCACTTATAAAGGCAAAAAAATAGCTTTGACTGTTTGTGAAGACATTTGGGATGTTGGCACAGACAATCCGTTATACAATCTCAATCCGATGGACAAGATGATGGAATTTGGTCCGGATTTTATGATCAATGTCTCCGCATCTCCATTTACTTATGACAAAGCAGCAGACAGACTCAAGGTTATAAAAGCAAACATAGACCGCTACAAGGTTCCCATGTTTTACATCAACCACTGTGGTGCCCAAACAGAATTATTGTTTGATGGGGGCAGCGTTGTAATGGCTGCAGATGGCAGTTTCATAGAGATGCCTTATTTCGAAAATTGTACGCAGCATTTTGAATTAGAAAAAATACTGCATGGACATTTTCCATCTGAGACTCAAGAGAAGAACAAAATAAAATTGATCCATGATGCATTGGTGATGGGTCTCAAAGATTATTTTGGAAAATTGGGCTTTAAAAAAGCAATTCTTGGACTTTCGGGTGGTATTGATTCAGCAGTAACTGCAGTGCTCGCAGTAAGAGCATTGGGTGCTGAAAATGTCCGGGTCCTCCTCATGCCCTCACAATATTCTTCTGACCACAGTGTAGACGATGCAGTGTCTCTTGCTACAACATTGGGCATCCAATACGACATCATTGCCATCAAAGACATGTTTGAAAGTTTTATGCAAAAACTAGATCCTTTGTTTGATAATCTTCCCTTCAATGTGACAGAAGAAAATCTACAAGCTAGAATCAGAGGCATGCTTAATATGGCTATTTCCAATAAGTTTGGAAATATTTTGCTCAATACAACCAACAAAAGTGAAATGGCGGTTGGTTATGGCACACTTTACGGTGACCTGTGTGGTGGACTTAGCGTATTAGGCGACGTGTATAAAACCGAAGTTTATGAATTGGCAAATTTCATCAACAAAGACGAAGAAGTCATTCCACAAAATTCCATCACTAAGCCACCCTCAGCAGAATTGCGTCCCAATCAAAAAGATTCTGACAGTCTTCCCGACTACGACATTTTGGATAAAATTTTGTACCTGTATGTAGAAAAAAGAACAGATCCAAGTGACATCATCGCTGCGGGATTTGACGAAAAATTAGTTCGTCGAGTATTAAAAATGGTCAACATCAACGAATTTAAAAGACATCAGACTGCTCCCGTTTTGAGGGTGAGTCCAAAGGCATTTGGCATGGGCAGAAGAATGCCCATCGTTGCGAAATACCTCAATTGATAGAAAACAATAGACGTCTCTAAGGTATTTACTGATTGTAGATATTGGAAATAAGCAAATTAAGTATCAAAAAACCCCAGAAAAAGGGCCTTTATTGTTATTTTTGCCGGGCGTATGAGAAAACACACAATAAGACAAGAGCTAGCAAAGAGAATTTTGATTCTCGACGGTGCCATGGGTACCATGATCCAAAGGTATAGATTGGAAGACTCAGACTATCGGGGTGACCGATTTAAGGATTGGCCTCATGATATCAAAGGCAACAATGATTTGCTTTCCATCACCAAACCGCAAGTAATTTCTGAAATACACGCGGCCTATCTGGAAGCTGGTGCCGACATCATAGAAACAAATACATTCAGTGGCACTACCATTGCCATGGCGGATTACCACATGCAGGAATTTGTCTATGAGATGAATTTTGAAAGTGCCAAAATTGCCAGAAAAGTTGCTGATCAATTTACTTCGAGAAATCCAAATAAACCAAGGTTTGTCGCTGGTTCTGTGGGTCCTACCAACAAATTGGCTTCGATGTCTCCTGATGTAAATAACCCAGGTTACCGAGCAACTGATTTTGATGAATTGGTAGAAGCGTTTAGTCTTCAAATAGGCGCTTTGTTGGACGGCGGAGCTGATTTAATTCTCATTGAAACGATTACTGATACGCTCAATGCCAAAGCCGCCATCTTTGCTGCCAATCTCGAAATAGAAAAGCGAAAAACCAACGATCCGGATTTAGACATTCCAATATTAATTTCAGGAACCATTACCGATCAGTCGGGAAGAACCCTCACAGGCCAAACGGCAGAGGGATTTTACTATTCTCTGGAACACGGTGATCTATTATCCATAGGATTTAACTGCGCATTGGGCGCAAAAGCCATGAAACCTTATGTAGGCGCTTTGGCTAAAATAGCGAGTTGTTTTGTCAGTGTTTATCCCAACGCAGGACTACCCAATGAAATGGGTCAGTATGACGAAAGTCCTGAGTATATGGCGTCACAATTGCGTGAATTCTTGGAAGATGGGTTTGTAAATATCTTGGGAGGATGTTGTGGTACTACACCAGACCACATCAGAGCTTTCGCAGAAATTGCAAAAGCGTACAGTCCTAGGATTCCAGCAGAAAAATCAAATCAATTGCGCTTAAGCGGTTTGGAGCCTATGGTGCTGACTGAGGAAATGGCCTTTGTAAACGTTGGTGAAAGGACCAATGTCACTGGCTCAGCTAAATTTCTGAAACTCATCAAAGAAGAAAGATTTGAAGAGGCTCTTGCGGTGGCTGCAGATCAAGTAGAAGGCGGTGCCAATGTGATAGACATCAACATGGATGAAGGCATGCTTGACGGTGTTGAAAGCATGAAAAAATTCCTAAATCTGATTGCTTCTGAACCTGATATATCGAAAGTTCCAGTGATGATTGATTCCTCAAAATGGGAAATCATTGAAGCTGGGTTGAAATGTATACAAGGCAAAGGAGTAGTCAATTCCATCAGTTTGAAAGGTGGTGAAGCAGAATTCATCAGACAAGCATCTTTGGTAAAACAGTATGGCGCAGCAGTAATTGTGATGGCATTTGACGAAGATGGCCAGGCTGATAGCACTGAAAGAAGAATTTCAATTGCAAAACGCAGTTACGATATATTGGTCGATCAAGTGGGTTTTCCCCCACAAGACATCATTTTTGATTTGAATATTTTTCCTGTTGCGACGGGCATCGAAGAACATAAAATCAATGCGATTTCTTTCTTCGAAGGCACAAAATGGGTAAGAGCAAACTTGCCACACGCTCACATCAGCGGCGGGGTCAGTAATGTTTCGTTTTCATTCCGCGGAAATAATAAAGTACGTGAAGCTATTCACAGTGCCTTTTTATATCATGGTAGAAAAGCTGGAATGGACATGGGAATTGTAAACCCGACCATGTTGGAAATCTACGATGACATTCCAAAGGATTTATTGGAAAGGGTTGAAGATGTATTGCTCAATCGTAGGGAAGATGCAACAGAGCGCCTTTTGGATTTGGCAGAAAGTTTTAAAACGGTAGACGCAGCTACTGAAAAAGCTGAGCAACAATGGAGGACAGATGTAGTCAGCAAACGAATTGAACATGCTTTGGTCAAGGGCATTGTCGAATATATTGAAGAGGACGTTGAGGAAGCCAGACTAGAACTGGAATCACCCCTCAAAGTTATTGAAGGTCCATTGATGGATGGCATGAATGTGGTAGGTGACCTTTTTGGTGCTGGTAAAATGTTCTTGCCCCAAGTGGTAAAATCTGCTCGGGTAATGAAAAAAGCAGTCGCTTATTTGTTGCCATATCTAGAAGCAGAGAAAAAATTGACCGGTAATACAGCTAAGAATAATGGAAAAATCTTGTTGGCTACCGTCAAAGGTGATGTTCACGATATCGGTAAAAACATCGTAGGCGTTGTACTTGCTTGCAATAATTTTGAAATCATTGACCTGGGCGTCATGGTTCCAGCTGACCGTATTTTGGACGAAGCACAAAAACAAAACGTCGACATCATAGGATTGAGCGGCCTCATCACACCTTCACTAGATGAAATGGTTTCCGTTGCCAAAGAGATGACCAAAAGAAATATGACGATACCTCTATTGATTGGAGGTGCAACCACTTCTAGAGTCCACACTGCAGTAAAAATTGATCCACATTATCCAGGAGCAGTTGTACACGTTTTGGACGCATCAAAGTCAGTCCCAGTTGCTACGAGCTTGATCAGCCTTGAGCAAAAAGAAGCATTTACAGCCACCTTCAAAGCGGACTATGCTCGATTTAGAGAAGAGTATGCGAATAGACAAGGAGAGAAAAACTATATAACTATAGAAGCCGCCCGAAAAAATAAACTTCAAATCAATTGGGAGGATTCAGAAGTGAAGAAACCACAATTTCTGGGAACCAAAACTTTTAGAAAGTATTCCCTTTCTGAAATCGCTAACTTCATAGATTGGACACCATTCTTCCAGTCTTGGGATTTGCATGGCCGTTTTCCAAAAATATTGGAGGATGAAGTCGTAGGGGAACAAGCGAAAGTATTATACAAGGACGCCCAAGAAATGCTGCGAAAAATCATTACTGAAAAATGGTTTGAAGCTAGAGGAGTAATTGGTTTTTGGCCTGCAAATACCGTTGATGACGACATCATACAAACTTTTGATTTTGAAAAAGTAAATACTGAGTGTGGGTCTTCATGTACAGACCAGGTTCACGATCATTCTTATTATATTGAAAACAGACAAACCACTCAAGCCTATTTTCCACAATTGCGTCAACAAGGTAAAAAAGGAGAAGGTATTCCAAATTTAAGCCTTGCTGATTTTATTGCTCCTGTTGAAAGTGGAATCAGTGATTATTTAGGTGGATTTGCGGTATCCATTTTTGGTGCTGAAGAAAAAGCCAAATCATTTGAGGCAGATCATGATGATTATAATTCTATCATGGTAAAATCTTTGGCAGACCGTTTCGCGGAAGCATTTACAGAGTTACTTCATGAAAAAGTAAGAAAGGAATACTGGGGTTACGTTACTGATGAGTCCCTTGATACAGAGTCTCTGATCAGAGAAAAGTATATAGGTATAAGACCCGCGCCAGGTTATCCGGCTTGTCCCGACCATACTTTAAAAATTGACTTGTTCAGGTTATTGGACGCAGAAGAAGCCATTGGATCTGTTTTGACAGAAAGCTTAGCCATGACACCGGCTTCATCTGTAAGTGGTTTTTACTTCAGTCACCCCCAAAGCAAATATTTTGGTCTGGGAAAAATAGAAAAAGACCAAGTGGAATCATATTCTAAGCAGAAGAGCGTTAGCTTGGAAAGCGCTGAAAAATGGTTGGCACCAAATTTGGTTTATTAAAACATACAAGACACGAAAGTTATGAGCAATAAAATTTTGCTTTTTGTTATTTTATTTAGTTTCATCAGTTTGAATTATACTTCTGCGCAAGTAGTTTCTGAGACACAAGCAAGGGCAGAATTACAAAAAAGAGGCATTTCAGAGTCTGAATTGCGTACTGCTTTATTAGCCAAAGGCATTGATTTAGATAAAATTGACCCCACCAATGCATCAGAGTTTCAACGAGTACAACGCATCATAGAAGAAACTGTCACAGAATTAGAGCAAAAAAAAGATAAACCCAATACTGGCACACCCGCAAGTGGAAGTAATGAAGCTGTAGCAAAAGAGGGTGGTCTGGAAGTGCCTGTACAACCTGTAAATAGCACCGTTGCCACTCCAGTGGTTCCTGTGGTATCACCCCCACCAGCAGACAACAATGCCAATGAAACAACACCTATTTATGGCCAAGGTATCTTTACAGGTGGAAATATGAAGGTATTTAACAAGGTCGAAGATGGTCGGGCAACCGGATCCTATATTCTCGGACCTGGAGATGCTGTTTCTGTTTCCATTTGGGGAGCATCCGTGATCAACACCAGTCAAACGATAGGAAAGGAGGGTTATATACAACCAGAAGGCATGCCGAGACTTTTTCTTTCTGGACTTTCGGTCAACGAGGCAGAAAAATTGGTACGAGCAGCTTATAGTAGAAGAGCCATATTCAATACAAATGACTTTTCATTCAGTGTGATTTCTCCACGTAACCTCAATGTCAACATTTATGGTGAGGTAAAGGTCAATGGTACCTTTTACCTATCTGCTCTCAACTCAGCTTTTAACGCATTGGTTGCTGCTGGAGGATTGACAACTTTGGGTTCTGTAAGAAAGATTACTTTACAAAGAGCTGGGAGCAAACCAAAACGCCTGGATGTGTACGAATTCATCAACAATCCCATCATAGCAAATGAGTTTTATTTGCAAGAAAATGATTTCATACACGTACCTGCTGCGGAGAAATTAGTTCGCATTACAGGAGCTATTGTGAGACCTGCAACGTATGAATTGATTGGTGAAGAAAAATTGAGTGACCTTCTGAAGTTTGCAGGCGGACCAAGAGCAAATGCTTTGATGTCAAGCGTGCAATTGAAAAGATATGAAAACAATGCGCAAAAAATTGTGGACGTCAACTATGATGAATTGTTGAAAAACAAGGGAGACCTCACCTTATTGAATGGTGACGAAATCATGGTAAAATTCATTGATTTTCCTGTAGAGAATATTGTTACCGTAGAAGGTGCTGTTTATTATCCTGATCAATATGCCGTGAGCCAAGGGACTCGTATCAGTGAAATATTAAAAAGAGCTCAATTGCGTGAAAATGCAAATACTGACTTAGTTTATTTGCGTAGGGTCAATGATGATAAAACAACGGTAAGGTATGAGTTGGTCAATGCAAGTGCAGCAATTGCCAGTCCAGGTAGTGCCGCCGATTTACTTTTGACGAATGGTGATGCCCTCATCATCAGATCGTCTGGTGATTTTGCCAATGCCGGGAGTGCTGTGATTTTGGGTGCAGTCAATAGACCTGGTTCGTTCCAAGTCAACGTAGACGGCAATCTGTCTTTGAAAGACGCGATTTACATCAGTGGTGGTCTTAAAGAAAATGCAACCAATTTTGGATATCTATTCAAAAATAATCCAAAAACACCGACTGTAAGAGAGTATCAATACATTGATTTGGAAAATGCAGAAATCTTGAATCAAAAAATTAATAGTGGTGATAGTATTGTGATTTACAGCAAAGAAGCATATACAGATCTTTCAAAAGTGTCAATTGCTGGTGCAGTAAGATCTCCAAGCGATTATGTCTATAATCCAAGTCTTACGCTCAAGGATTTGATCATACTTGCTGGCGGACTTCGCATTGACGCAGCACCCAACAAAGTAGATGTTTTCAGGCTAGATTACGATCAAAATAAAACCACTAAAACCATAGCAAAGAGTCTTGATTTAAAGAACTCCAATATTTTTGACTCAGAAATGGACTTTCCTTTGCAACCCTTCGACATTGTGGTAGTGAGACAGGCTCCAGAATTTAGGTTGCAAACATCGGTTACCATTGAAGGGGAAGTAGTTTATCCAGGTATTTATGCCGCTATCCAAGAAAATACAAGATTGAGTTCCGTTATTAAGCAGGCAGGTGGGCTTACCAATCAAGCTTATAATGCCGGTGCAAAATTATTCAGATCTGGTGTGGGATTTATTGTTGTTGATTTACAAGCAGCTATGAATCAAATAGGAGGTCCTCAAGATTTCATTTTGGAGGATGGTGATTTGATTACCGTACCAAAGAGAAACTCCTTGGTTTCTATAGAGGGCGCAGTACATATAGATGAAGTAGCGTCAGACATCGCTCGTGATCAGGGTAAATTATATGTGTCGTTCTTAGGAAAAAAGAGTGCTAAATATTATGTACAAGAATACGCTGGTGGCTTTAAAGAAAATGCCAAAACAGACGACCTCATCGTAGAGTATCAAAATGGCAAGATTAAAAAAACAAGTAAGTTTTTATTCTTTAAGAAATATCCAAAAGTTTTGGAAGGGTCCAAAATTTACGTGCCATATAAGGTTGAAAAACCTGTCAAAGAAGGCTCAGAAGATGAAGATGTAGATTGGGGCAAGGTCTTATCAAGTGCAGTTGCTCAAGCTACGGCAGTACTTTCTCTCATCTTATTACTTAGAGCGGTCAATTAAACATTAGGATGGTGTAAGAAAACTGGATTTTACCCATTTGGCTTCCAGACTTACCTTACTCCAGGCATTGCTTTCTTCGAAGATAAACACTTCTTGGCCTTTCAAAAAAGAACCAACGACCGTGTTTTGTGCACTTGGCCCATTTCTTACGTTCAATGTATTTGCATTTACCGTTGCTCTTTTGACTTCATCAGTATACCTGCTGTAGACCCAATGTTCTTGGGAATTTGAGATTTTATACCAATTATTTTGGACTTGGTAAACTCTGAGAACTGCTCCTTGTTGAACTGGAATTCTATCTGGAGCCTTTGCAAAACTTGAACTGGGTCCTGTTCTGATATTTAGAAACTCCGCTGTTACAAAAACATATTTAATGACACTGGCTCCGGGAATGGCGGAAAAAATATTGCTCACAAGTGGCAAAAAGTTGTTTTCACAATCACTGACTTTATTCCTACCAAAAAAATTGGTTCCCGGACAAGATTTATTACTGCTGCCTTGAGATGGTACACCGTTGTTTCTTTCACCAGTGCCCAAATCAAACCAATGATGGTACACAATTTTGTCTGTGTTGATGGATATGGCAAAACGTTTACAAATTGCAGCAGTTGCTCTTACAATGGCGGTTTTTTGAGACTCTTCCATTTGATCTTTACCTGTGTCAAAGTATCCCAAATTTTCAATACAAAATGCATTGGCGTTGTTGCCAAAAATACAAGCAGGACTATTTTCAAAAGAACGGCCTGTAACTATTTGACCGTCAGGAAAAATGGTGATGTGTTGGCCTATATCAATCCATCCATTGGAATGTACGTGGTAATTTCTCATCGCCAGTTGTAAATCAAAGTGATTATTCCCATCAAAAGAAGAATAGTCCGGGTTGAAAGTATGATGTTGCTGTAAATATAAAATGGTACGTGCTACTTGCTGATTGGAAATCCAAGTTTCAAATTCAGCGATTGACATTTTTGTAAAACCATATTTGGTGTCCATCGTGTGATTTTTTGGTATTGAGAAGAGATGCTACAAAAATAATAAAACGCGATTGAATTAATAAATGTAATTCATACAGCCAAAATGGATTTTGTCAATTCATATTCTGCCATTATTTGCAAGAAGGGTGTAAAACTGAAGATCGAACATTTAACATATTCGATCTTTGCAATCCCACCAGGAAATTGATTTATGATTTAACATATTCAATCAGATGTGGTAGTGCTCCAAACCGAAGATCGAACATTTAACATATTCGATCTTTGCAATCCCACCCAGGCAATTGATTTATGATTTAACATATTCAATCAGTCGTGGTAATGCTCCAAACTGAAGATCGAACATTCAACATATTCGATCTTTGCAAACCCACCCAGACAATTGATTTATGATTTAACATATTCAATCAGTCGTGGCACAGCTCCTAACCGAAAATCGAACATTTAACATATTCGATCTTTCCAAACCAAAACATGCAATTGATTTTATGATTTAGCATATTCAATCAGTCAGGTCCAGCTCAAAACCGAAGATCGAACATTTAACACATTCGATCTTTGAAAACCAATCCAGGCAATAGATTTATGATTTAACATATTCAATCAGTCGTGGCAAAGCTCCCAAACCGAAAATCGAACATTTAACATATTCGATCTTTGCAAACCAAAACATGCAATTGATTTATGATTTAACATATTCAATCAGTCGTGGCAAAGCTCCAAAACCGAAAATTGAACATTCAACATATTCGATCTTTGAAAACCAATCCAGGCAATTTCTTTATGATTTACCATATTCAATCAGTCGTGGCAAAGCTCCAAACTGATGATCGAATATTTAACATATTCGATCTTTGTAAACCAAAAAATGCATTTGATTTATGATTTAACATATTCAATCAGTCATGACGGAGTCCTGAAAGCGAAGATCGAACATTCAACATATTCGATCTTTGCAAACCCATCCCAATTGATTTATGATTTAACATATTCAATCAGTCGTGGCACAGCTCCCAAACTGAAGATCGAACATTTAACATATTCGATCTTTACGATGGAAATCCCATTTCTATTCTTTTCTCACATCAAATACATCGCGCAAACCACTACCAAGCAGATTAAAACAAAGCACGAGGATGGAAACTACCAAAGCTGGAGCCAATGCCAATGTATAAAATCCACTCAATGCATATCCATAATTTTCATTGAGCATATTTCCTAAAGAAGGTGTGGGAGGATTGATGCCAAAGCCGAGATAACTCAATCCAGCTTCAACCAAAATAGCTGTGGCAAAGTTGGCCGCAGTGACCACTAAAATGGGCCCCATGATATTGGGTAGTATGTGTTTAAAAAGAATGAGATGGTTTTTTTGACCCAAACTTTTGGCTGCTTGAACATACAATTGATTTTTGGCCTCCATGACTTGCCCTCTTACAATCCTTGCAACATCAACCCACATCGTGAGGCCAATGGCAAAAAAGATGATGCCCATTCCCCTACCCAAAGCCAGTACGATGGCAAAGACCAATAACAATGTAGGAATTGCCCAAACGACGTTGATGAAATACAATAAAACCTGGTCGATCCAACCACCATAATAACCTCCCGCAGCTCCAAGTGTGACACCTACAAACAGAGAAACAATCACCGCCAAAAGTCCAACTAACAAAGAAACCCTTATTCCCAAAATAAGTCGACTCAAAACTGAGCGCCCATATTTATCTGTACCCAACAAAAATGTTTGAGCGGTGGTGAGCTTGTCGGTTATATATTTGGCTTTCTCTTCTACCGGTAAATTCAACTGGTCTTCTGAAAGAATTTGGTCATAGATGATAAATTTTTGCTTTCCTGCATAAAACAAGGAAACATCATTGGTAGCACAATGCAGGGAATCAAAAGCTTGCTGTCTATAGTTTCTTGGGAAACCAAAAATCATACCCTTTATAAACCCAGCTTTGCTTTCATTGCTTGTTTTTACCTTGAGTAGTTTAATTTGAGCCATAGGCTTCGAAAGCGCAACTTCTGGTATTTGATTATTTGCATTCGGACTATCATCAGCTATTACCAAATAGGCAGCCAATGACAATAAAGTCATCAACAATATGACCACACAACTGTAGAAGGCGACTCGATTGCTTCGCAGTCCTTTGAAGAACAAGGCTATCGGCGACTCTACTGCTTTGTCCAAATTTTTGCAATTATTTTTGAATCTTTAAGCTCAAATCTAAGCAACCAGCACTGTGTGTCAGCGCACCTACAGAAATATAATTAACGCCTGTTTTTGCAATTTTTCTTACTGTTTTTAAAGTCACCCCACCTGAGGCTTCTGACTCAAACTGACCATTGATGGTAGCTACAGCTTCTGCCAAAAGTGGTAACTCAAAATTATCCAACATGATGCGCGTAATGCCTCCTACTTTCAGTACTTCGTGCAATTCAACCAGGTTTCTCACTTCAACAGTGATGCCCAAATTGAGGTTTTTCTCTTTGAGGTATTGTTGTACTTTCTCAATCGCTTTGGTATGACTTCCACACGCATCCACGTGATTGTCTTTGATCATGATCCAGTCATAAAGGCCTGCCCTGTAATTGTGACAACCACCAATACGCACCGCCCACTTTTCCAAAAATCTCAATCTTGGGGTAGTTTTGCGTGTATCCAATACTTGCACTGGTAAACCTTCCACCTCAACAGCAAAACGACTGCTCATTGTGGAAATTCCACTCATTCGCTGCATGGTATTGAGCACCAACCTTTCGCCCTTCAGCAATGATTGAGCATTCGCTTCTACCTCAAATACGATATCTCCATATTTTACGTCTTGGCCATCGTCAATGTATTTTGTAAATAAACAATCTGCATCCAGCATTTTGAATATTTTCTCAGCAACCATTACCCCAGCAATCACTCCTTCATCCTTCACCAAAAGTTTTGCCCTTTTTCGGGCATTAGGCGGTATGCATGCCAAAGAAGTATGATCTCCATCTCTTACATCTTCAAAAAGTGCCTCTTGGATAAATCTATCCAATGTCCTTTCATCGATTTCTTTCATTTTTTTAATATTTTTCTACGCTGAATCAACAAGTTATTTTATCTATTCTATTTTGGTGCCTTCCTCCTTCAAATTTGGTTTCAATAAAAGCATCCAACATTTTTCCGGCTGTGATTTTACTAACAAATCTCGCGGGCATACATATGATATTGGCGTCATTGTGCATTCTTACCACTTTTGCAACCTCAACGGTCCAACAAAGTGCTGCCCGTACACCTTCGTGTTTATTGGCAGTAATACAAACTCCATTGCCACTTCCACAAACAAGGACACCAAAATTTACTTCTTTGTTTGCAACTTTAGTGGCAACAGGATGTGCAAAGTCTGGATAATCAACAGACTGGTCACCATCAGTCCCCATGTCCATCACCTGCAATCCCCGTTTTTTTAATTTTTTGATCAAATATGTTTTGTATTCAAATCCTGCATGATCAGAGCCAATAGCTACTCTTTGCGACATAAATTCATTTTTTAATCTGTACAAAAGTAAGAACTTGCTTGTAATATCCTACACATAGTAAAGTGAAATAGATTAGTCGCTTTATCCTCCATACAAATGGATCAAAAGTCAAACCATCTAAAATAGAAGAGGCTATCTCATTAGACAGCCTCTTCCTTCAATATTCTTTTATTTAAATCCTTATCCTATTGAGGTAATGGATTTTGCTGGGCAAATTTACCCACTGCATCCTTCATTTGCTTCTCAAAGGCCGGATCACCTATCCGTTGGGACATCGAAATTATATCATTCACCGCCCTTGAAGCATAACTCATATCTGATTGAAATGATTGGAGGTCATCTTCGTCCAGAGTCAAGTAAAATTCCATGTGTTGTCTGGTTTCCTCCGCTAATATTTTCAGATGCTTTTTAGCGTCATCATATGCGCCAGCGGTCACCAAAACGTTGATGAAAGAAGTAATACCAGCATCATACCTGAAATTCATATTTGGAAACGCTTCAAAGTATTTATTCACTATCGCTACTGCTTTAGTAGAATCACCTACATTGATAAAATTGAATGCCGATCGCAACATGGTGAACTTCATTGCTTGAATTTCAGCCATGTAACTTCTATCAACAAATAAATGTTCTTTATCAAAATTACCCCATTTCCACTTGGTCATCATATTATCATATGCAAGATCATTGGCCATTCTGCCACTTCCATATATACCCAATTGCGGATCGCTCTGTGACCTTATTGGAATGAGCCTCAATGCAAGTCCTTCTAACTGCGTGTAATCCTTCATGCCCATCATCTTTTCTTCCTTAGCCGTAACCGAGAAATAGATTGGACGATCATAATAATTGGAAGCAATCAAGTCAAGCACAGAGATGTCATCTTTGGTGATGTAATTATTCCCTGGTAAAGTAATCGGAATAAAATCAACCATTTGAGAAACACTATCCTTGATCATACCTGTTGCAGCAAACTTCTGCTTGTCTATCGGTAGATAGATGTTGCGTGTTGGCCAATAAGGATAACCATTGGATGACTTCTGACCAGATGCCGCCAATTTTAATGCGTCTGGCAAACTCATGGATGCCACTTGATCCTTTCCTGGTTCTGGTAACAATATCTGATTCATACTTTTGTACTTGTACAAATCTTCTGGAATCGTCAATTTTATGCCCGGAGAATCATTTACTTTGGTACGAAGTTTATTGATATACCAGTCCACAGCAATCAAACTCAAGTTTACCACTCTTACATCTGTACGGATGCCTTCTACTTCTTGTGCATACCACAGAGGATAGGTATCGTTATCACCGTAGGTAAAAATGATGGCATTTTTCGCCAGAGAATTGAGGAAGTTGGAAGCATAATCTCTAGAAGCAGTAATTTCTTTTCTGCTGAGATCATCATAATTCTGGAAGCCCATAATCACAGGCGCTGATAATGCAAGTACGCCAGCTATAACTGCTCCAGGTATTGCTCCAGTTTTGAGGCGATTGGTAAATACATCAAACAATGCCAGAACTCCCAATCCTACCCAGGTTGCAAAGGTCATCATAGAACCCACCAAAACATAGTCCCTTTCTCGGGGTTCGTTGGGCGGTTGATTGGAATAAATGATGATACCCAGACCTGTAATGAGAAATAACAATAGATTGACGAAAAACTCCTTTTTGGATTTAGAAAAATGGTAAATGAGTCCAAATATTCCAAAAAGCAACGGTAAGAAATAATACGTGTTTCTCGATTGCTCTTCTTTGATGGCGTCTGGCAATTTATCCATATTGTACAAATTAGCCTCATCAATCACTTCGATACCACTCAACCAGTGACCATCTTTTACATTCCATGGGAAAAATCCTTGGTCAGCATTTTGCCTGCCCACAAAGTTCCACATAAAATATCTCCAATACATCCAGCCTATTTGGTACTTAAACAAAAAGGCCATGTTATAACCCATTCCCGGGTCTTTATCGACTGGATAACCCAAAGCTTCACGCCAAATGTTGTGCATTTCAGTTCTATCTTGGTGGCCAATCCTTGGGAGGAAAACATTGTCCCTTTTATTCCACTCATAGTCCAATTTTTCATCAACTTCTTTATAGCTGTTTCCGACTCTTCCATACCGAGTTTCTCTTTTCACACCAACAGGCTTTGCGTTGAAATGTGGTCCAGAAATCAATGGTCTTTCTCCGTATTGCTCCCTGTTGAGGTAAGGTATCAATCGGATAGCATCAGAAGGCGTATTCATATTTACGGGTGTATCCGCATTGGCTCTTATGACAATGACACCAATGGTAGCAGATGCTATAACGATCAATGTCATCGACATAAATATCGTTTGTAATAACTGATACCTTTTTCTGTGCGTATACTTCAAAGCATAATAACAAATACCACCTACGATCAAAACAGTTGGTATTAATCCTGAATGGAATGGCATTCCTAGAGAGTTGACCGTGAATAATTCCATCTTAGACCACAAAGTTGGAATTCCCACGATGACCAACTTCATCACAAACCATATGAACAAAAGACCTGCTAGTAAAGCCACTGCATATCCTTTGATATTGTGTTTTTCATATTTTTTGAAATAGTACAACAAAGCTACTGCTGGCAATGTAAGTAAACTCAATAAGTGCACCCCTATTGACATACCTGCACCAAACAAACATAAAACCAACCATCGGTCATTTTCTGTGTCATCTGGAAGGTTATACCACTTGATGGCCGTCCAGATTGTCAGGGCGTTGAAAAAAGTCGACATAGCGTACACTTCACCTTCAACTGCTGAAAACCATACGGATGTACAAAAAGCCGCTGTAAGTCCGCTTACTAATCCTGCAAAACCAAGCGCTACATTTTGGCCAAGATCAGTTTCTTCTTTTCTTCCAACCAATGAAATCTTACCAAAGATCATCGTTACCCATGCAATACACATGGCCGCAAGTGCAGAAAACAATCCTGACATTAAATTCACTGAGAAAGCTATATCCGATGGATTATCAGAAACAATCGTTGCAACCCAAGTAAACATTCTGCCTACCAACATAAACAAAGCAGCACCCGGCGGGTGAACAACTTCCAGTTTATAGGCGCCCAGGACAAATTCTCCGCAGTCCCAGAGACTTCCAGTACGCTCCGCAGAGAGAAAATAGACACAAAGTGCTGTGAGAAAAACAATCACACCTACAATGTTGCTCGCTCGTTTAAAAGACATATTTTTTGATTGACAAGTGGTATTAAAACTTAATTATGTGCATTAACATCCGAAAAAGATTTATCCGATGGTAACGTGATCAATAGTTGTATATTTTGCAAATGTATAAATATTATATAAAAGCACGATGTATTGGGTGTATTGATTATCCTACCACACCATCCAAAAGGGCATCCATGCAGGTTTTGGCAGTGATAAACAGCACTTCTCTACTTGCCGGAGAAATCCTCAAATCTTCATCAGACTCAAAGCTATCTTCAATAAAAGAAAGCATGTCCTCTTGTTTGGTAGACGCATAAAAAACATCCAATCTTCCTCTGAAAGGAATGTTGTTGTTTTCACCCAATTTTTCCCAGTTGAGTTCTTCCATCGCTTCTACTGCAGGTAGGCTACATGGCAAAATTGCCCCATTCACTTTTTCAATTGAAGCATAGATGACCACAACCACAAACCACAATAATTCATATTCCTCATCATTCAAGAGGTCCAGGTTTTCATCCGTGAGCAATGCTGCCAAAGCGGGTTGCTCATTGGAAATTTTGTCCTGCAATTTGAAAAACTGCTTTTCATTGTCGTCAAAACGCTCGACAATGTCCATGATCACATCTTCTGAAACAAACTGCATCTTATTTAAAATTTTAAGTGGCAAATATACTCCTCGGAAATAGATTTGACCACTTAATTGCCACGCATTCTTATAAACATTGCTTTGAATGCACTTTGCATATTGTTATTTGCTGGTCTTTGTGACGAAGGATCAATGTGATAATATCCGCTAGAGTCCTTTTCCAATACAAATTTGAAAATGTAATCGTCTTCGCCCATGCCGTCACCACCAAATGTGCCATAACGCATATCATTGACCTGTAGTCTGCCATCTTTTCTATACATGGCAGCATAATAACCTTTGCTAAACCATTTGATCGTATATACATCGAAGTCATCTGCCTTTGCTCGCTGTAAGTGGTGGTTTTTTGGAATTTCCTGAAACAACATTTTTGCTTCTTTATCAAACAAAGAATATTGCCCCAGTAAAAAATGATCTTGTGTTTCTACTGTCCCTGACCATAAAATATTGTTGAGAATCGATGGGTTATTCATAAATCGAGTATAGGTAGTTTGTTGGGCTTTGAGAGAGGATGTCATTACGTTGTTGACACGATTTTTATTGAAGAATGAGGCATTCATATACATGGTGGACAAGACGATTCCTATCACAGTAATCACCAATCTTTTCTTTTCAATTCTTTTGTAAAAAGCTGCCAAAATCAAGGGTATACCAAACAATAAAGTATACAAAGGATCGGCTACAGAAATATTATCCCATGAAATCCGGACGTCGCTTATTGGTGCAAAAAGTTGGGTTCCATAAACTGTAAAACAATCCAAAATAGGATGCGTAATGGTTGTCCAAAAGAAAAATATATACCATTGTTTGAATGTCACAAGGCTAACAGGCGTCTCATCCTTATAATAATGCTGCCAAAATCTCCTCAGCAAGACAATTCCTAAACCCAATCCCAGCACAGAAATTGGCCATTTCCAAAAACTATCCGTCGAAAAAATAGCAATCACGGAGGGTAGTAATCCAACTAAAACACAGCCTAAAATGCCACAAATCAATACCAGATTTTTCCATGACCGCCTGAGGTAAAAGTCATTTTTGTATAACTTGGTCAGTACAAAGCTGTAAACCAATGGAGCAAGCAATGCATAAAATATGGAGTGACTAAAACCTCTATGTGCATGCAATGATTCCGCTGCCGTCATAAAAGGACTGCTCAACACATCCAAATCAGGAATGGTGCCAGCAATTCCGCCCCATACCATGGCCCTGTTCCCAAGCTTTCGACCTAAAATAAGTTCTCCAACTCCCGCTCCTAGTACAATCTGTGTTATCGAATCCATTGGTCAAAGCAAATATCTTGCTTCATTTCTATAACTTTTGAACCATAGAGTCATACACCTGCACCTTTTTCCAATATGCTTTGCATTGCTCAATAAATGCCAGGTGAATAGGATCTACTTGATAAATATCTTGATCCGCTCTGTTTTTAAAATGGCAAATCCATGCGTAGTCATAACTGTTGTCTACCACATCTCTTGGTGTCATAGCCGCCTTTCCATACCACACCTCGTCGATACTTTCACACTTCGCCAACTTACCCAATTCTTCTTCAAATTTGGTTCTTTGTTCTGCAGTGACTCCTTCATTAAACCAAAAAAATACAGTGTGAACAAACACAGAGTCAGATTCCATTTCTTCCATCTCTTCCATTTCTTTATTTTCTTCTGAAGTAATTTGGTCCGTTTCTGTTTCTACAACAGGTTCTGTGGTTTTCTTATCCTGACAAGCAGCCAAGCATAAAAGGCACATCAAAAAAGCAGAGGAAGCATAGTTTCTCATAAATTTAGCAATTGATTTTTTATAAAATAATGTCTTCAAGTACACTCAAAGGTATACAACCCGGCTGTAAAACCGCATTGTGAAATTGTTTGATGTCAAAACCTGGCATTTTACTTTTTTTATTCCGCAATTCGATGATTTTCAATTGGCCTATTTTATAGGAAAGTGCTTGCCCCGGCCAAGCCATGTATCGCTCGATTTCAGAAATGATTTCTTCCTCAGATTTCGCCTCATTGTCCAGTGAATATTTGATTGCCTTTTCTCTGGACCATCCTTTTGCATGAATACCAGTATCAACAACCAATCTGATTGCGCGATGTATTTCTGCACTCAACATGCCGAAGTATTGATAAGGATCTGTATACAAGCCCAATTCTTTGCCCAATGATTCGGTGTACAATGCCCATCCTTCGCCATACGCACTGTACCACAACAATTTTCTGAATGCAGGAAGGGAATCATTTTCCATCTGCAGTGAAATTTGATAATGGTGTCCCGGTATTGCCTCATGCAAAAACAAGTCTTCATCACTGAGGGTGTTGTATTTTTTTACGTTAGGAATAGGCACATAAAATACTCCAGGACGTGATCCATCAATAGCACCTTGTTGATATTCGGCAGCAGCCGATGCTTCCCTGAAGGCTTCTGTTCGCCTTACTTCGAAAGGAATTTTGGGCTTAAGATCAAAAAGCTTGTCCAGATTGGGCTTCATTTTTTCATGAATCTTATTGAAATTTTCTACCACTTGTTCTGGCTCCGTAAAAGGCATCAACTTTTTATTATTGCGCACATGCACGAAAAATTGATTCAAGTTGCCTTTGAAACCTACTTGACTTTTTACGGTCTCCATCTCTTTCCTCAATCTGGCTACTTCATTGAGCCCGAGCTGATGGATTTCTTCTGCCGTCATTTGCGTTGTCGTAAATTCCTTGATTTGGTGTTGATAATAAGCAGCACCATTTGGAATTTCACTGATGCCTGAAGTTTCTCTCGAAGCATTGAGGTAGTCATTTTTGAGAAACTCGACCATGTCCAGAAACCGCGGTAATAATTTATCCTTGATGATCAGTCCGTATGAAAGCGCCAAAGCACTGCTATCCTCACTGCTCATATCCTCTGGCGTATTCAAAATAGGCTTGAAGAAAAGGTGTTTTTCAACGTCTTGTTGAGCCATTTGCTCAAATTGAGGAATCATTTTTAAGGTCAATGCTTTGGGTAAAACATAGCCTGAATCGATGCCTTCCATCATTCTCACTTTTGCGGTATCCAGCCAAGTTGCGTATGCATCCAAACGTTTGTGCCAGTCTTCATAATCCTCTTTATTTTTGAATGGTTGTGCACTTTCGCCACTTGCTTGAGTGGCCATGATCAAATGGAGCGATTCAAATTGGTTGAGGGGCATCAGATCTGTCCTGAAATTCAACTCTGACAAAGCGATGTCGCATTCCCAGTTTAGCACATCATAACTCGTTTGTGCATTGGCTGATAATTTACTCTTATCTATGGAAGCCAGTTTCTCTTTTGTTTTTGTGAAAAAAGCCTTTACATCATTCCTGTATTCAACAGATAGCGTATTTGGCAATTGATCATTAAATCCTTCTATTCCTACCATCGTTGCTTCGAAAGGAAAAAATTCAAAACGCTCGTTGTAGTACGTTTCCAAGACTTCATCAAAATCCTTGGCAATCTGCGAATTATCCTCAGGTGCATCGGCTACAGGTACTTCTGCCTGCTCTTTGCAATTAGCCAAAATGAGCACTAAAAATAAAAAAATGACGCCTTTGTACATGGTGGTGGTTTTATATTTGCAAATATAAGTTTTTACTTGATTTGCCAGCCCTTCAACGAATTAAGTGCATCGTCCGTCGAAGAAAATGAGAAAATTCCTGTTTTATTGACATATTTGTGGCTATTAGAAATTAACTGATCAATTACTATATGAGCTATCTTGAAATCAACAATGTCGTCAAACAATATGGTGCTTACTTTGCCAACGACCATATTACTTTTGATGTGGGAGCTGGAAAGTTATTCGGCTTACTTGGGCCCAATGGTGCAGGTAAAACCACTCTCATCAGGATCATTACTGCCATCACCCGGCCAGATTCCGGAACAGTAAAGCTAGGGGGAAAATTAATCAATGATGATTTGGCGGGATCTATTGGTTACATGCCAGAAGAAAGAGGTCTTTACAAAAAGATGAAAATTGCTGACCACCTCATCTATCTTGGTCAACTCAAAGGTTTGAAGAAAAACGAAGTCGTTGCCAATATCAAATATTGGTTTGATAAGTTTGAAATTGCAGACTGGCGCAATAAAAATGTGGAGGAATTGTCAAAAGGTATGCAGCAAAAGGTGCAGTTTATAGCCACCGTTTTGCACAAACCTGGCTTATTGATCCTCGATGAACCATTTTCTGGGCTGGATCCTGTCAACGCCAATCTGATCAAAGATGAAATTTACAACCTCAACAAACAGGGCACAACCATCATTTTCAGTACCCACAGGATGGAGCAAGTCGAAGAAATTTGTGAAGAAATCGTTTTGGTCAATAAAGGCAAAGTCATCCTCAATGGCAATGTGGATCAGGTGAAGGAGTCATTCAAGGAAAATAAATACTTGTTTAAAATTGCGGGTGAAAACATCCAAAACCCACTTCCAGACCAATTTGATGTCCTAGAGCATCAAGACAATTCTATGATCGTGAAATCAAAAAATGGTGACAATGCTTCTGCTTTATTGAGGGCATTCATCAATCAGGGTACAGATATCAAGGAGTATCGGGAAATTTTGCCAGGTCTCAATGAAATCTTCATCAAACAGGTAACCACCAAAGAAAGCCTTTAAACATCTAACCAAACCAACATAAGAAAGTATCAACATGGATAAAATCTGGATCATCATCAAGAGAGAATACCTCTCCAGAGTAATGAAAAAAAGCTTTTTACTCGTGACCATTTTGGCACCGCTGAGCATTGCTGTTATTGCTGTAGTCGGTGGATATTTTGCCTCCAGTTCTAGTGGTACAACCAATGTAGCCATTGTAGATGAAGCGACGGTTTTAAAAAACTATGCTTTGCCAGATGGAAACATCAAGTACACCATCCTGGATGGAAATGTAGCTGACCTCAAGCTCAATTATATTGATAAGGGATTTGGCGTCCTCGTGCAAATTCCAAAAATGGACAGTTTGGGTCAAGCAAAATTACCTCTGAAATATTTTAGCAAAGACAAGCTGAGCATCTCCAATATTTCCAAAATTGAAAACGACATCAAAAATGGTCTGGAAGCTTATAAACTTGCCAATTCTGGTATTGATCCAGGATCCATAGAGCGCCTAAAGATCAGAGTAAACATGGAAAATGCCCTTTCTAGTGATGCTCCTTCGGGAGATAACGGTGCAGTAAAAGGTAATACTTCCAGCAAATTATCGAGCATTATTGCAACCGCTCTGGCATATGCCATGGGTTTCATGATGTACATGGTCATTTTTATCTTTGGTGGAATGGTCATGCGCAGCGTCATGGAAGAAAAAATCAGCCGTATTGTAGAGGTGATGATTTCTTCGGTAAAACCATTTCAACTGCTTTTGGGAAAAGTCATCGGAGTTGGTCTGGTTGGCTTGACTCAGTTGCTCATCTGGATGATTTTGATTCCTGCTGTGATGTTTTTGGTTGCACAAATATATGCCCCAGACTCCGCGAGTATGGTTTCGGGACCACAAGCTCAACAAGCCAAGGAACTTTATGACCAAATAAATACAGAATCTGGTTCACAAATCATGAATGTCATCAAAGAGATCAAGTCGTTTAATTGGTGGGTGATTTTACCAGCTTTTGCGATGTTTTTCTTTGGTGGTTATTTTCTATATTCTTCGCTTTTTGCTGCCATTGGTGCTTCTATCGGTGATGATTTGGCAGAAGGACAACAAATGATGTTGCCCATTATTGTGCCGGTGATTCTTGCTTTCATCATGATTCCGTCGGTGTTACAGGACCCCAATGGACCAGTGGCTGTCTTCGGCTCGTTATTCCCCTTGTTTTCACCCATCATCATGCCAGCGAGGCTACCCTTTGATCCACCAGTATGGCAAGTGTTGGTTTCCTTAGTATTTTTATTTGCTAGTGTGGTTGCATTTACATGGGTGGCTGCCAGAATTTATCGGGTAGGAATATTCATGTATGGCAAAAAGGTATCTTTCAAGGAATTGGGCAAATGGATATTTTATAAATCATAAATCGGGCTGATGGATCGCATCATTGGCCAATATACAGGGAGTGAAAAAGGTCCTTTGCTCATAGCTGTCGGGGGATTGCATGGCAATGAACACGCAGGTGTTGAAGGCATCAAACGGTTATTATTTTTGCTCAATCGGGAAGAAATCATCAACCCGGGATTTGTTTTTAAAGGGGAATTTATTGGCATTGCTGGCAATAAAATGGCCCTGGAAAATAAGGTGCGTTTTATAGACAAAGACCTCAACAGAATTTGGGGGACAGTTGGTGATCAGGAATCCGCTGAGGAATATGGTCAGATGGAAACCATCACGGCCATCATTGAGCAATCCATTACCACCTATGCCCATACACAAGTGGTGCTCCTGGACTTGCACACCACCTCTGCGCCTCGAGGAATTTTTGCCGTTCCCACCGACTTGGAAGGCAGTCTTTTTTTTGCCGAAAGCCTCCATTGCCCTGTCATCATCAACATGATGGACGAACTCAAAGGCACGATGGTTGGCTATTATGCCGGTAAAATCATCGGCGGTTCCACCATCAGTTCTTTGGCATTTGAGTCCGGTCAACACGATGACCCACTTTCTATCACCATGTCTGTTGCTGCTTTGGTCAATTGTCTGAGATCCATTGGTTGCGTACATGAAGACGATGTGGAGGGCAAACACGATGATGTCCTCAAAGCTTACGCCAATGGACTTCCTTCCAAGTGTCGCATCATTTATAAACACCACATCCAAGATGCCAGTAAATATCAAATGTTACCTGGATTTGAGGGCTTTCAGAAAATAACCGCTGGTCAATTGCTCGCCTATGATGATGGCGTAGAAGTGCGGGCTCCGATGAATGGTAGGATTTTGATGCCGCTTTATCAGCAAAAGGGGAATGAAGGATTTTTTATTGTTGATGAAGGGTGAGGTATATATACTTTAATGCGAAAAGATTTGAGAGAGGAAATCACTGAGCAGTTTTATAAAAAAGACATCATTGCAAATAATGGTATAATTAATTTTAGATATCGCTTTCCAAAACTAGATGAAAATATTAAGGCAAAAGATGCCCACATCATTCTTTATTTTTCCAACATAGATGCTAATATTTACAATTACAGTATCAATGCAAAAAAGAACGGAGGAAGTGCAGAAAGCTCTTATACGCCCTTTTTCTTCCTGGAGGGAAATATAAAAGATCGATATGGCGTTTTTGGGGGATATAGTGTGCAAACGGATACTATATTTTATGATGATGTTTTTTAGAAAATCTTTCTTTTAGTTTTTCTTATTCTTGTAAAGCTTTAATTTTATAAAATGAAATACCTCATCATATTATACATTTTAACATTTTTTAGTCTTACCCTTTATTGTCAAGATAAAAGTGAAACATCATTTAAATTGAATGTGAATTATGGAAAGTCTTTCCTTAGCTACGGGGATATTTGGGGTTCAGAAAGAAAAATAGCCGTAGAATATGGCAAAAATCTCTTTATCGCCTATGAGTATGGTTTTGCTGACTTTTCAGGCTCAGAATTTACAGAAGATTATTACAATAACCTATTAAACTCGTCATTGGTCACTAAACATATGAACAGTTTTATTGGAGGTAATCAGGAAATTAAATTTTTTGGATACAAATCTTTAGACACTAAAAGTAATTTAATAAATATCAACTCTCATCAGATCAAGATTGGATATAATATGAAGGTGATCGGAGAAAAATTAAAGTTTGGAGTAAACGTTACAGGAGGGATTTATAAGCTGGATAGAATCGGAACTGATTTTATTTTGAGGGGAGTAAACATCACAAATCCAAGTTTTCTTAAGGAAAATGTTACAATTTTTGGAACCTATACACATAGCTATTTAGATTTTTCTTATGGCTTTGGAACAGAAATAGCATATGAGATTTTGAAAAATAGATTAACAATTAATTTGGGAGCCAATGCTTCATTAAGCTCGGTGAGATGGTTTACTGTGGCGCTTGGAAGCAAGGTTCAAATATGAAACATACGCCTCTAACTAAGCATTAAAACAACATTTTATTTTCTGATTAATTAAACCAAAAAGAATCACAACATGTCTAAAGTAAACTTAATTATCGTACTTCTTATTTTTATAATTCAGTCTTCATATGGGCAACAACAAGGCTTTGAGGATATTTGGATAGATCCTATAATCCTTGATGCTTCTCAAAGTTCAAGTGCATCTTTTGAAAAGTCCATAAATTTAGAACTTGATGGAAATAGACCTGACCAATATTTGGTAATAGATGACGATAAAGTTATTTCCTATGAGCTGTTTATTTCTCGTCAAAAATCTGGTGAATACCATGATAAATGTATAACAAGTTTTATCCCAAAATCGGAGGATAGGCTCAGGAAAATAAAACTTATAATTTATGTGGATGATTGCGTGGCTGACTAGATGATTTAGATTAAACAGGGAAAATTTGACTTTGTTTTTTTTAATAAGGGGAAAAACTTGAAAGTTTTTTAATAATTTTTTTTAAAAAAAAAAAAAAAAATTCCCCCCCCCCCGAAAATGGCGGGGATTTTTTATAAAAATTTTGGTTTCAAAATTTGAAAAATTTGAAATTTGCTGGGTTTTTTTTTTACTTTTTTTATTTACTTTTTTTAACCCGAAAAAATTTTTCTCCCCCACCGGCAAGGAGGGTTCCCCAAAAAAAGCACTAATTTAAAACCACCTCCCCCCTCTTTTTTTTTTTTTTTTTTTTTTTGTTTTTTGCCATTTTTTCCTTTGGCAAGGGGGAGAAAAAAAACCCCCCCCCCCACCACTCCCTGCTGCGGCCTTCCTAAAAAAAAAAAAAAAAAAAAAAAAAATCCACGGGCCACGTTTCTAAAGTAAGAAAGAACGGGCAACGGCACCGCGAAAAATGGTTTTTTCCACTCTGACCCAACCCCCCGGGTTTTTTTTTTTATTACAAGGGGTGTTTTATTCACCCCCCAACGGGCCCCCAGGGGCCAGCGGGGGCCGCGGGAAAATCAAAGGCGTTTTACCCCCCCCAAAAAGAAAAGGGCTTTATTTTTGAAAACGGGGCCCCCCGCCGGGGGGGGGCGAGAACACAAAAAAAAAAATAAAATACTTAAAAAAAAAAAAATTTTAAACCTCCCCCAAAAAACACCTTTACAGGGCCAAAAACCCCAACCACAGCTCCCAAACAACCTCCCAACCACCCCCCCCGGAGGGGCACCAAAAAGGGGGAAACTCCACCTTGGGGGGGGCCCCAACTTTAAACACCCCCCGAGACCCCTCCAACAAAAAAGCATTCACAAAAAAACGCTTTAATTTAATTCACCCCGGGGCTTTACCCTTTTTTTGGGGAGGGTTTTGGGGGGGGGGGTTTTTTTCTTTTTTTCAAAGAAAAGAAGGGGGAGGACGCACGGGCCCCCTGCCAGCCCGGCGGGCCGGGGGAAAAAGAGAAAAAAGAAAAAAAATGCCATGCCCCTGGCCCCGGCCCCCCGCGGCCCTCACTCCCAACCCCAAAGCCCAACCGGCACCAACCCCGGCCGCACCCACAGCCTCCCCCCTTCTTTCCAAATGGCCCTGTTTTCCCGCTTCTCTCCCTTGGTAGAAACAAGGTTTGGGTAAAAATTTTTTTTTTTAGGAAAAAAATTTTTTTTGGGGGGGGGGGGGGCGGGGGCCCGTGGGTGCTTGGGGGGGGTGGCTTGCAGGCTAGGACACATCTTTTTTATAATATGCGGACTTCAAGAAACATAGATAGCTACTGCCCAGTCCAATTCCCACCTGTATTAATCTGTATCGTAATCGCCGATGGTATTTCCAATGGAGACATGGTCGTAACATGTCCAAAAATATCGATGGTTTGCCCGGGTTCTACCACTTCCAGGGCGGCTGTCAACGTGGAATAACAGGTGGTGCCAATGGCAGCTGCACTTTTAGTTATGTTTAGCATGCCCGTTTTGGGTAATAAATAATCGCACGGAGCAGTAGGTGTCACCGTGTATAAATAATTTCCATAATGGCTGGCACTTCCAAATATGATGAGTGTATCATTCAAAAATATAGTGGAGATTCCATTGGGCAAACCAGTAACTTCGGGAATGCCTCCTCTGAGTTTATACTTGATGGGTGCTATCGAGTTTAGACAAGTTACGGTTTGGCTGGTGTTGGTCGTTAATGACCTGAAACTACACAAGGAAAAGCAGTCATTTCCGTCTATGATTTCATCCTTGCTATTACAACCCGTATCATTGTTCAAGATGCTGATGGTATTGCCAACTTTGGGTACAAAAACAAGAAAAAACAACCCACAACATTCACTGAGTTGAGGGTTGTTGGTTATGTATAAAGAACTATAAATGCTGTCAACGTTTGTAAGGCTATCCACATTACTCAGCAAAGCATTGTTTTCTATGATTAGGTCGTTGACCACTATTTAAATTTTGGAGTCCGTTTACATTGACCAACTTGTCATTGTTGTCGATATCCAGGGTAGCACCAACAAATTTCAAATGAGACAATGCCTCGATTTGTTGCATTTCAAAGTTGGTCCTTATGGTGAAGGTCCCGCCAACAGTGTCTAGCGCATTTAATCCATTCAAGTTTACCAATGCATTATTATTTCTAATGGTTAAGTTCGTATTCACTTTTGTTAATGCTTCCAAGCCATCGAGCGAAGTCAAGGCCAAGTTGCTAAAGATTGAAAGTAAATTGGCTGTTTTTAAATTTGAAAAGCCCGATAGGTTATTCAAACTATCATTGCCGCTGATGATGATACTTTTTTCTGCTATCGATACCTGACTAAAAGCAAGTTGTGCCTTTAAAGCATCATTCAGGCTGATTGTCAAATTGCCAAATAAGGTATCCAGATTGTCAAAACCAAAAAGGCTGTCAAGTTTCGGATTATTGGAAATATCTGTCGCTCCGCCAATGGAATCTATAGACTGGAAAGCATTGATCTTTTTTAATTGCTTGTGATAATCCACATTAACATTACCAGCAATTTTTGTCAAATTTGAAAAGCCTTCTATTTGAATTAGAGAGTCATTACTTGATATATCTAGTGAGCCATTAATGCTG
Organism: Saprospiraceae bacterium; assembly: GCA_016715105.1. Classification (GTDB taxonomy): domain Bacteria; phylum Bacteroidota; class Bacteroidia; order Chitinophagales; family Saprospiraceae; genus JADKBO01. The sequence goes on from JADKBO010000002.1 coordinate 258,683, forward strand.
ATTAAATTGTTGAAGTGATTTAAACTCACAAGTTTATCATTGAGGGTAATGCTCAAATTGCCACCAACATTGGTCATGGCATCGAAATAATTGATTTCAGTGATCAAATCATTTCCACTAATCAAAAAATTTCTACCAACGTTGGTCATGTTCTGCATTCCTAGAAAACTGACCAAGCTATCACAATTCTGAATGATGAGGTCCCTACCTAGTGCAGTCAATGTCAATAAGGGTTGCAAATCAATGATCTTGTCACCTATGGTAGAAGCATCATTTAACCTCAGAGATCCGGCATAGGTCGTGCATCCATTAAGAGTTGTTGTCAACAAATTATTGACTTCTGTTTGAGTATTGAGGGTAATGGTTGTAGTGTTGGCGCATTGACCTATAATAAAATTGGCATTAAACAAGGAAAAAAAGATTTTTATGAAAGCTGTGTATTTAGGGTGCATGACATGCGGTTTTTCAATAGTAAAAATAGTAAATATTCTTTGGGCTTTAAGTTTTTTGAGCTTAGTTTTTGGTGAAGATGTGAAATGATCTGAGAACCGCAAAAAAAAATTTTTTTTTCCCCCTCTTCGGCTGGGGGGTCCTGGGTTTTAAAAAAAAAGGGTTTTTTAAAAAAAAAAAAAAAAAATTCCCGGGGAGGTTTTTTTTTTAAATTTTCTTTCCTTTTTTTTTTTTTTTTTTTTTTCCCTTTTTTTGGGGTTTTTTCCCCCCGGGGCCCCCCCCCCCGCCTGGTTTTGGTTTCTTGCTTTTTTTTTTTTTAAGGTTTCTTTCGTTTCCGTTTTTTTTTTTTAAAATTCTTTTTTTTTTTTTTTTCTTTTTGAAATGTATCTTTATTTTTAATATATTCTCCTGCGGTGTTTTGTTGTTTTTTTTTAAACCCCCTTGGTGGGGGGGGGGTGTTTTTTTTTTTTTGTAAAAAAGTTTCTCCGGTTGGGGAGGGGTTTTTTTTTGCCTCCGGATCCTCTTGAAAAGGAGGTTGGGGTTTTTTAAAATGGGGGTTTTTTTTATTCTTTCCTCTTTTTTTTTTTTTGTTTGTGTGGGGTGGGTGGTTTGGTTTGGGTTTTTTTTTTTTTCCTCCCCCGGCCGCCCCCCGCGGGGGGGGGGGGTTGGTGTTTTTTTTTTTTTTTTTTTTTTTTTTTTTTTTTAAAACCCCCCCCCAAAAAAACATTTTGTTTTTTTTTTTTTTTTTTTTTTTTTAAATTATTTTTTTTTTTTTTTTTTTTTTTTTTTTTTTTTTTTGGTTTTTTTTTTTTTTTTGTTTTTTTTTTTTTTTTTTTTTTTTTTTTTTTTTAAAATTTTTTTTTTTTTTTTTTTTTTTTTTTTTTTTTTCTTGTTGTTTTACCTTCCTTTTCCTGGAATCCCCATTTTTCTCCTCCACTCCACTATTTTTTCTTCAATAGCGTTTTACTTCATTACTTTTGCGGTTTTTAAGTACTACCACTTTCTAAAATAAATTTATGAGCAATATAAGGGTAAGATTTGCACCTAGTCCTACAGGACCACTCCACATTGGAGGTGTGCGTACGGCTTTATACAATTATTTATACGCTAAAAAACATGGGGGTACTTTTATCCTCAGGATAGAAGATACCGACCAAACCAGATACATACCTGGTGCAGAGCAATACATCATCGACTCACTCAATTGGCTGGGCCTCACTCCCGAGGAAGGACTAGGTATGGGTGGAAATTACGGCCCATACAGACAATCAGAGCGCAAGGCTATTTATGCGGGCTATGCACAAGAATTGATAGATAAAGGTTTGGCTTATTATGCTTTTGATACTGCAGAGGAACTAGATGCGAAAAGGGCAGAATCAGAAAATGACTCTTTTAAATATGGGCCAGCTACCCGATTGTCGCTTAAAAATAGCTTGAGCGTATCTGCAGAGGAAACAGCTAAGTACATCGCTTCTGGTGAATACACCATCCGTTTATTGATTCCTGCTGATCAAAAAATAGAAATAGAAGATGAGATCAGGGGCTTGGTCACTTTTGACTCCAATGAACTGGATGACAAAATCATGCTCAAAGGCGATGGCATGCCAACTTATCACCTGGCAAATATTGTGGATGATCACCTCATGGAAATTACTCACGTGATCAGAGGAGAAGAGTGGCTCAGCAGCACGGCTCACCACGTTTTATTGTACGATTATTTTGGCTGGCATGCACCAAAATTTGCACATCTCCCGCTCATCCTCAAGCCTACCGGTCAGGGTAAACTCAGCAAAAGAGACGGTGCTAAGTTTGGCTTCCCCGTTTTTCCATTGGATTGGCAAGATGAGGAAGGGAAATTTCCAGGCTTTAAAGAAGCAGGCTTTTTACCCGAACCATTACTCAACTTCCTTTCCCTTTTGGGTTGGAGCCCTGGCAATGATCTCGAGGTCATGACCTTAAATGATATGGTCGAACATTTCTACCTCGATAAAATTGTAAAATCTGGTGCTCGTTTTGATTTTGAAAAAGCTCAATGGTTCAATCAGCAATACATCATTCAGATGCCAGCAACAGAAATTGCAGCGATGATTTGCCCACAAGCGGAGGCATTGGGTTATACCACTGATACAGATAAGCTGACACACTGTGCTTTAATGATGAAGGAAAGAGTTGCCACGTTGCCACAAATTTTAGTTGACGCTGCTTTTTTATTCGAAAAGCCAAAAACTTTTGATAAAGAAACTTGGACCAAAAAATACAAACCAGAAAATAAAGACCATTTTATCCAATTGGCACAAGTCATCGAAAATACAGGATCTGATGCCAAAGAACACTTGGATTTTGTCGTCAAAGATTACATCAACAGCAATGGTTTGAAGATGGGAGAGGTCATGCCCATCCTGAGATTGGCACTTACAGGAACCATGCAAGGACCAGATCTGTTTGATACAATGAGCTTCCTTGGCAAAAAGGAAAGTGCAACAAGAATAATTGATGCATTAAACAATATCTAGATGGTAAAAAAGGTTAAAAAGACAGAAATTGCAGAAGTGCATAAGGAGTTGAAAGGTTTTTCTGTAGAAATCAACTCTTTTGGAGAGATTGAAACGAGTTATAGCATAGAACATTTGAATGATTTTCTCAATAAACACTCCGATTCGTCTGAAAAACAGGAAGAAGAGTAAATATTAGAGATCTAAAGTGATTTATAATCATTGCATTGTCTATTTTTGCAGTCCAATTGAAAAATTGGAAATAAAACATTTAACATTACCATTTTAGGAAGTCAGAAAAGCTGACTTTTTGAAAGTTTTTTAAAATAAGAGGATAGTAAACTAACAATGAAATTTTTCAACCTTTTCACCCAAGAACTGGCCGTTGACTTAGGTACGGCAAATACCCTCATCATCCAAAACGACAAAGTTGTCATAGACGAACCTTCCATAGTTGCCATCAACAGATCTACCAACGAAATCATGGCTGTGGGTTATAGAGCCATGCAAATGCATGAAAAGACTCACGAAAATATCAAAACCATCAGACCACTCAAAGATGGAGTTATCGCCGATTTTCAAGCTGCGGAAGCTTTGATCCAAGGTTTGATCAATATGATAGGAGAAAAAAGAAGATTTTTTACTCACCTCAAAATGGTTATTTGTATTCCAAGTGGCATTACTGAGGTAGAAAAAAGAGCCGTTTTTGATTCTGCAGATCACGTCGATTCAAAAGAAACTTATTTGATACATGAACCAATGGCTGCTGCTTTGGGTATTGGCCTTGATGTAGAAGAACCTATTGGAAACATGATCATTGATATAGGAGGTGGTACCACAGAAATTGCTGTGATTGCCCTTTCTGGTATCGTAACTGACCAATCAATCAGAGTAGCAGGAGATGAGTTTACCAACGACATCATCGACTACATGAAAAGAAAACACAACATCCTCATTGGTGAAAGAACTGCTGAGCAAATCAAAATCAATGTGGGTTCTGCAATTGTTGACTTGGATGATGCACCACCCAAATATGCGGTGAATGGTAGAGACATGCTGACTGGTATTCCAAAACAAGTTTTTACCAATCACTCAGAAGTTGCCGAAGCGATAGATAAATCCATTTCCAAAATAGAAGAAGCCGTACTCAAAGCGTTGGAAGATACACCACCTGAATTGGCATCTGATATTTACCGTACAGGTATTTACCTCACCGGCGGCGGAGCGTTGTTGAGAGGCCTTGCAAAAAGGATAGCCGCAAAAACAAAATTGGCTGTTCACGTTGCTGACGACCCTTTGAGGGCAGTTGTAAGAGGCACGGGCATGGCCCTGAAAAATTCGCACAGATATTCTTTCCTTATAGATAGAAGAAGTATTTAAAAATATATTCTAAGCCTTCATTAGTAACTAATGGAGGCTTTTTTTATTATTAAAATACTTTTTTAAATTACCTCATCAGGTCGTTGTATGAAAAACTTCTTCCAGTTTCTTTTACTATTGATCTTTGCAAGTTTACAATTCTGGGCATGCAAAGTGGACAATGACAAAGCCCTTGAAAATTTGGAAAACACCACGGTTCTGGTAGAAGAAGATACGGCAGTAAACAACAAAATTTCCAAGAGTCCATACGAAGCACCAAAAGGGTGGTCGGAACTTTCCGTTGAAAATGGTTTCATCATCGATATCAAGTACGCCACGGAAGATAATTTTACCAAAAAGCAAATTTACGATTGTCCCAAATGCCTGCTCAGATCCGACGTAGCAGAAGCACTCCAATTATTACAAGCTCATCTCAAAGCAAACTTCAATCTGCGCATCAAAATGTTTGATTGTTATCGGCCTGCACCTTATCAACAACGTCTATGGGATGCTGTACCTAATGCTTCTTATGTAACTCCTCCTGCAAAAGGATCTATGCATTCCAGGGGTATGGCGGTGGACCTCACTTTGGTAGATAGTTTGGGCAACGAATTGGACATGGGCACAGAATATGATTACTTTGGAAAGGAAGCACACATAGACCACAAAGATTTACCTGAGCAGGTTTTGGCCAACAGGCAATTCCTGCAGGAGAAAATGAAAGCCTATGGATTTGAAGGCATCAGAACCGAATGGTGGCATTTTGCGTTTACCAAAAGGTATTTTAATTTAGAAAAGTTTGTGTGGCCTTGTGAATAACACTTGAAAATTATGAATGCAACAATCGTTACTGTAGGTGATGAAATCCTGATTGGACAAGTCGTCGATACCAATTCGGCATGGTTGGGAAGCCAGCTGGTGAGTTTGGGTATTGACGTTGCTGAAATTCGGTCCATCAGCGACAAAGAGGAGCCCATTTTAGAAGCTATTGGCACCGCCTTTCAACAATCAGCTCTTGTATTCATGACTGGAGGATTGGGTCCAACCAAAGACGACATCACAAAAAAAGCTATTGCGAAGTATTTCAATGCTTCCATGGTTTTCCATGAACCAACATTCGAAGTCATCAAAGCCATGTTCATAAGGTTTAACCGTACAATGTCTGAATCGCACATGGAGCAATGTTACATGCCAGATAATGCGGTCATTTTGCCCAATAAAATGGGCACAGCTCCGGGAATGTTGTTTCACCAAGGCGAAAAAATGTTGTTTTCCATGCCTGGGGTACCTTTTGAGATGAAAGCAATTTTTGAAGACAATATCAAGGAAATCCTTATTCAAAAAACGGGTAATACTGCTTTCATTCACCACCGCACTTTGATGACTGTTGGTCAAGGCGAAACTGCGCTGGCTGATAAAATTCAATACATTGTCGACACTTTTCCTCCGCAAATTTCTATGGCCTATTTGCCTTCATTGGGCAGTGTGCGTTTGCGAATTACTGGTAAAAGTACGTCTCCTTCCATCAAAGAAGAGGTAGAACATTATGCCTCTTTGGTTGAAAAAGAAGTAGACTATTATGTGTACGGTTATGACAATGAGACATTGGAAGCAGCCGTAAAAAGAATGATAGATCAGAAAAAATGGACTTTGGCTACAGCCGAAAGTTGTACGGGTGGTTATTTGGCACACCGCTTGACCTCTATTCCAGGAAGTAGTTCTTACTTCCAAGGCAGCATCGTTTCTTATAGTAATACCGTAAAGCAAAACTTACTTGGTGTAAAGGCTGAAACATTGGCAACTTTTGGTGCCGTCAGCGAAGAAACAGTACTTGAGATGGCTGAAGGTTGTAAAAATAGACTGCATGTAGATATCGCCATTTCCATTTCTGGAATCGCCGGTCCAGATGGTGGAAGTCCAGAAAAACCCGTTGGTACCGTATGGTTTGCCATTGCTTATCCTGGAGAAAATACCAAAGCTTATAAAATCACTGCCTCAAAAGACAGGCTCAAAAATATAGAATATGCTGCCAATGTCATCATGGGAAAACTCCTGAGGAAATTGGCAGCAAAAGAAATTAGTTATCGACTTTCGTAAATCTTCCTGTTAAAATATTTTGTTCGGTTGCTACTTGGATAAAATATTGGCCGGTAGCTATCTGACTCACATTGACTTTATTGAGACCGTCAACGCTATTGCCCTTCATTACCATTTTACCATTCAAGTCATAAATGATATATCTGCCCTTTGCAGAGATAACATCTGGCACAATGAAGGTAATTTCTTCATCAGCAGGTACAGGATAAACGGTCAATCTTGACTGGAACAAGTCATCTTTGGTGCTCACGGTTGTATTTTCTATCAAAATATTGAAGTCTATCACTCCAGCCCAACCACCAACACCATTTTCAACGATGATTTTCAAAACATCAGTCGCATTTTCTGATGGCCCAAGTTCTGGACCTACATTTTGATAGGCAATTAATCCAGCGTTGACATCCGCTTGACTAAAAGTTTCTCCTACTGAAAGTACATTTCCCCCTTTGGTGATCATGCCAAAACTTACATCATTTACAATTTTATAAACTAGATTTTCTGGGGTGGTATTGCCATTCAAAGCTTCAAGAAAACTTTTGGAAATCGACACGGTTTTTTGATATTCTACTTTTAAAGTATTCGTGCTGACGGTTGGATTGTCAACTTCCAAGTTTCCACAAAGCTCTATTTCCAAACCTTTCAATGAACCACCATTACCCGCAACCAGATCTTCAACCTTCAATGTCCAAGTTCCATTTGAAGCCGTATTATTAAACGTATCTAATGATTCTGCGGCTTTATATTGCGCATTAGCTGTGGTCGCACAAGTAAAGATAGAAGGCGCATCATTATCAAAACCAAAATTGATATTCATTCTGCGCGGACACTGATTGTTCCAAAGAATGACTGCTATGTTGGTTGGCGAAATTAATGTTCCTTTCAAATCTTTGAAATTGTCATGATCAATATTTACACTTTTGACATTCAGGTCTGTAATATTGAAATTATCACCAATCAAGATTTTGGACTCTATCGTTGGTCTTCCCGATTGAGAAAGATTTTGAGGAAGATCAGAAGCCGCGTAGGTTTTACAAGCCAATACCTCCGTACCAAAAGCAAAAACTTCACTATTTACTGAGCCGCAGCTATTACTCGCTTTGACTCTCCAATAATATATTTCAGCTTTATCCAAAGTTTTATTGGCTAGTTTAACCGTATCGGGTGTAACAATAGAAATCTCAATTTGGTCTTGCAGAAAGCGTGGATCCTTGCTTACTTCCAAAGTGTAAGTGTCTGCATTGAAAGCAGAAGTCCAAGTAAATGTTGGGAGCCCTTCAAAGTTTTTGGTGCCAGTTTCAGGCGCCAAGGGTGAAAGGTCTTCAAAATTGGTAGAAGTCACATCATAAGTAATTGTTTGGAATGTGGTATCGTTTTGATCATCTATCGCATACACCACAAATTCGTAACTTCCAGTAGGAACATCATTGTCTATAGAAAATAACAAGGAATTTTCAGCTCCAACTTTAGTCGTTTGATTTTCAAATTTAGCCTCTATTCCCGGTACCAAACCATCAATTGAGTAAATGATGTCTCCGTTATAACCACCAATACTCTTGGAATTAATAGAAACTGTGGATACTGCCGGTAAACACAATTTGGTCTCTTCTGCCGATATTAGGAAAGTAGCTTTGGGAGTTTCTGAAGGAGCAATGGTCAAATTCACATTAGAAACATCAAAAAAGATATTTTTTGCGCCTTTGACAATCAATCTGCCAGTGGTTGTGGTTACATCTGGCATATAAACCACCGCTTCTCCGTCATTTTGTGTTCCTGACGTTAATAAAATCAACTTGTCGCTCTCTGTATTCAATGAATAATCAGTCGTTAGATAGATGTCTACATTGCGGCAATTTACCGGTTCTAGATTGGTATTTGCGACATCCCATTTTACAACTACTGGATCTCCCCCTTTTAGAGACAAAGATTCATTTGGCACTGTGACAACAAAAGGCCCCGCCTTATCTGTCACTGACATAGAAACATATTCCCATATTGCTAGGCCATTTTCATCATTATTATCTCTTACCGTAACCGCGAAATTTATTTTTCGAGTGTAGGTTGGTAAGATTTCTACTACATCTCCAACATTGGAAATAATTTTGGTTTCTGCTGGTAAGGTGCGATAACTTCTTGTTACTGGAGGATACGATCTAAACAAAGGATCATTTCCTTCCGGCATTCCTAAAGGTGTTGATCTTACAGTAGAATCCTTTTGTTCCCAACAATAAGTAAGAGTATCTCCATCCACATCTATAGCGGTAGCATTTAATATAAAAGGAGTTTTGATTGGAATGGTATATCCCGAAGGAGTGATTTTTTGAATCGCGGGAGCAGAATTACCCATTGGCAATAAATTGGCACACGAATACCCTAATGCTGTAGGATTTCGTAAGTAATTATACATTTCAATCAATGAAGCATTATGAAAATAATTATCATTATTACTCACTATATTATCGGTACCGCAAGTACCTGCATAACACATAATAGTGCTACCGCTACCTGGTTCAAAATCTCTTCCACCTCTAAATGATCCAAGTGGATCATCTAAACAACTATGGAAAGTATGAGAAGCGCTGAATTGGTGCCCCACTTCATGGGACACTACTCTATTGGTTGTGCCCAAAACAGAGGTGGTAAAACAACTTACTCCATTACCTTTTCCGTTTGCACAAACTTTTCCAGCCCAACAACACCCCCCAACATCTGTACATCTATTTGTATAAACATGCCCAATATCATAATTTCCAACCCCAATAAGATTATTCAAAACCGTGGTATTTTGGCCGGCAATTTGTTCACCAACATTGCCAACCGGATACGGGTCAGTCCCCGCATCTAGAAATATAAGTTCATCATTGCGATCGATCAACTTCAGGGTAACACTTATTTCTTGCTCAAATATTTGATTTAATCTATTCACCGTTGTTACAATATCAGAAAGCGCTTTTTCTTTTGTTCCTCTCACTGCGCCCCATTCTCCTGTACAAGCAACAGCCAATCTGTATTCTTGCAGTACGCTCGTTTTACTCCTAGCTGATGTATGTTTGGTGTCCGTAGAGGGGTTTCTGACTCCTTCCTGCTCTAAGCCACATTTTATTGGTTCTTGCTGATTGGGAAGATCTTTTAAGTAATAGGCATAATAATAGTCTTTATTATTTCTGGAAACAGGAGAAATATACATCTCTTTATCTTTTCCTTCGATGCTTGCATGAAGTCCGTAAGCTCCAACATCAAATCTCACGGAAGCTTTGCCATCTTTGCTACTTCCCTTGTAAGTCTTGATGTTGGGATATTTTCTAGCCAAGCCTTCTTGCATCATGCTATATTCTTGCACTACAAAAACCATATCGCCCTCTGGCGTTGGCAAACTTATTTCCTTTGCACTTCTATCTGTTACTTGATTTAGCTTCAATAAAAATTCTGGAAAATCAATATGAACGGCTTGATAATTGAACGGTCGCTCTTCTACATTTGATTCTATCATGACTTCTGCTGGAATAGCAGTTATCCTTTCAAATAATTTCTGGGCATTCAAATCAACAGCAAATAAAAACAGCAAGGAAAAAAATAAAAACTTTTGCATAAAATATTTATTGGTTAGGCAAGAAATTCGCTTATCTAATTACGCTAAAAATAATGACTTGGTTGTAAAATTAGTGTTTATTGTGAATTTGTTAGCAAAAATAATACCTTTCGGAATATGGATTGACCAGAATTATTGTGTGGAAAATTTGATCGAGATCGAAGAGAGAAATTGAGACATAGCCTGAGCTACGGCGAAATTGAACGATGAAGATATCGATTAAATTTGCAGCAAGAAAATGGTCAAATCTATTTTTGAAAGGTATATTATGTGTTAAAAGGTGGCTTTAATTTGAGCACGGCCTACATGGATGGGGTTTAAATCTCCCGTTTTGCGACCTTCATAATTGATCGTGAGATCCAGCACACCATTCAATCGCCTGGTATATAAAAGATTCCACAAGATGTTTTTACCATTTTTGAGGCCGTCCAAGATGTCATATTCCAATGGTGTATTTGCTTTGCCTTCATAATTGATGTCCACAAAGCTAAACGTAAGATCCAATGCAGATTTATTAGAATTTCTTTGGTTGAATGCTATCGACCATTCATTGATATTGGCCTTTTCGTTCTGATTGATCAACTGCTTTCTGTTGTTGTATTTGTATTTGGTATTGATTCTGAAGGAGGTACTTGGCCTGAAACTTACCTCTCCATTGATGGCAGCATACTTGATCCGATGGTCTCTGTCATCAAACAATTGGGAGTCATATGTTTTCAATCCCAAAGTGGAGGTCATGATAAAATCCGTGTTTTGATAAATTTGTTTTCTGATGCGCAACTCATCTTCATTGGTTGCACGGGCTTCAAATCCATTGAGCAAATTGTTTTTGAAGTTGAGATATCTACTGATCAAAATGACGTCAAAGGATGGATTTCCCCTATTGAAATAAAAATTATTGACATACGCTGCATTGGTGGTAACCAATTGGTCTAAACCAAATTCCATAAAAGGATTGAGCGGTCGATCTGTTCCATTTGCCTGCGTTTTTGTATTGATCCTGATGCTCAAAAAGTTATTGAATCTAGACAGCATTTTTTTCCACTTCACATCTGTTGAATCTAAACTCCAAAACTTGGCTGGGTCTATCCTGAAACTATGGTTGAATGATAAATTGTTGGTCGTAATAAATTCATTATTGGGGAGCGCAATCCGGATGTAAGTAGCATACGGGTTCGATGGATCATACCTGAAATCCGTCACATTTTGGATGGTGTCTTCTACATTCCCCACATAAACGTAGTCTCCAAGGTTGTTCTCCACTTTCTGGAAAATGTATTCTATTTTGGGTTCTTGACCAGATGCCAGTTGATAGTTGGTCGTGAGTTGCACACCTTGATTAAAACTGGTGAGTACATGGTCCAAACTACCCAAAGTGGTTTTTTTAGACCGTTCGTTGGGCACCAATATTTGATCAACCACTACGTAATCTCTGTTTTTAAAGCTGAGGATAAATCGGTTGCCGGCGTTTTTATTCCAATTCAGATTCAATTCCCATTCATTGATGTCTAGTGCTTTTTCCAAACTGCCCAACTTGGCAAAGTCATCATTTCTTTTGTTGAATGAAAATTTAGCAAAAAATGGCCGAGTGGTATTGCTGGCAAAATAGTATCGAGTATAATTAAAAGCATAACTCTGTGCCAATATGCTATCCGATTTTATCAAATTGGAAGTGTTTCTTTCTGATTCCAGTGCAACACCAAATGAAGCATTGTCTAGTTTTATAAAGGCTCTGGATATATTAAAATTTGGGCGTAAAAACTGGATTTCTTTCAATAAGGTTTTGCTGCTGGTGACGCCAAGATCTGCCTTGATGTCCCAACCATGAATGCGGTATTCACCCAGTATTTGATTCCTGACTCCTTTATAAAATCCTTGTATGCCGTATGTAGAAAATCGATAACCAATCGACCATTGATTTTGGCGTTTCAATACCGACTCCATCTGGATGATGGTTTCACCAATTCTGCTGATTGAATCTGTATTCCAATCCCTGATAAATTCTGCTGTTCGATAGGGGTTTAATGGGTTGAATGTTTTATCTGTTCGCTCAATTTTAGCCTTGTTGATTAAGGTTACCCTATTAGAATCCGCAACGGATGTAATGTTTTCAAATTCAAGAAAGCCTGCAAAACCTGCATTATTTCCATCATCCAAGGTCGAAAATCTATTCATATCGATATTACTCATCGCGATTTCACTCGACAATTTACTGGTTGAGCCCAAGTTTACGGTCCCGCCTATTGTCGCCATTTGTTTCTTTTCCGGGGGGACCAATTCTATGACAGGCTCATATTTTCCTTGTCCAAAACCTACGTATTTATAAACACGACCGTTTACACCCAAACTCACATCTATTTCATAACTTCCTTTTCCAACACCTACTTCAGAAAAACTTGCAAAGTAGAGGCTCTTCGTTTCGTCTGCCGAAAACTTGAGGTAGGTAGAATTTGGTTCTTGTGGAAAATTGGGGTTGGTCAATAATTCATACGTGATTTGAGCAGTAACCGATTCTCGTTCTGCGAGAGGCCTCACCCCAGACCTGTAAGCAAGCGTCCGACTATCTCCGCTGGCCTCCAAGGTGCTGATATCGACACTATCCAATTCTATCTGGCTGGTAGAATTTTTACTGTCTTGCTCTGTATAAAAATTGACATTGATTTTATAGTTTTTGCCCACCACATCATTCCTCAAGTGATATAAGGTTCTGAAATAATTGAGGTCTGTGTACTCAAATTCTATAATGATCCTGGTTTCTCTGGCAATCAAACGATTGGGCGAAAAGATGATTTCTGCGCTGTTGTAGTCAATAACATAATCATATTCCAAGCCACGCCTCAGCAGTTCACCATTGAAATAAACCTTCTCTTGTCCAGAAAGGATGATGATAAATCTTTCATTGTTATTTCCGACCAAGCGATAAGGCCCCTGATTACCCTCTTTGGTTGGAATGGTTTGTCTGGCAAATTTACCCCGCGAACTAGCAACATTCACCTTGGTATTGACCTCAGCACCTCCACCGATGTATTGATCATGGTTGATATTGATGCCTTTGAGCTTTTTTTGGAAATTCATAAAATAGGAATCCGGTCGTCGCAGTTCAAAATCTCCAGCTACCAGGGAAGTTTTGTCTTTAGAAACTTCTATAAAAACTTTATCAAACTCCTGCAAAACTTGGGTGTTCCCTTCTGGTTGAATGGGAATATTGTCGTCTGATATCGCTGCAACAACCTTCAAACCATTGCCCAATTCCCCACTCATTTGCATGTCAAAATTGGAATTCAGAACCAAACTTTGGCTATTCCCAACAGAAAACCCACGAGTAAAACTCCCGTTATAAACCAAATCTTCCCCTTGAATGAGCCCTACACCCTTTGTATTGACTGCATCGAGGTTATAAATGACATCGTATTTATACGCTTCCACTTTGATCAGAGAAGTATCAAATGCACTGACAAGGCGTGAACGAGACATCAGATAACGATAGGAGACTGCAATCGTATCTCCAAATCTCGCAGTATCACAGGGTAGATATATTTTATGAAGCGTCGCATCAAAAGCCGAAAAAGAAATGGCTTGTCCACGACTTTTCAATTGAATGGAAGAAGGCAAAATTAAATGGTCATCGACAAATGTTATACCACAACTCGAGTCGATGATGACTTCATATTTTGCTTGAAAGCTTTGTGAAAACAGTGGCACGCAAAATGCAAGCAATGAAAGTACGATGCCATACTTCATTACTGACCAATAAATGCTTCTGAACTTATTTTTTCTGTTGCCTATCACCAAAAATTAATCAACCATCGAAATTTATAAAAGAATAGATCGATGATTATAGGCAAATATACTCTAAGCTTTAAAAGCTTATCCCCAACATCAATCCTATTCTTGGTTTTATACCGGTATACTCTCTGTCGAAAACACTATAGTAGTAAGTATATGGAAAGCCCTCCATTTGATCTCCTGAGTCCGTCACATCACTATACCTCACTCCTCCACCAACAAAAAAATCAAGATTTATTCTGGAAGTAAGGTCTATGTGTGTTCCTATCAGTAAACCACCTTCAATGGCATTTATTTCCCTCTTAGCTATGTTTCTTAACGGTTCTGGTACCCCATTTACGTATTTATAAAAGGCGTTTTCTGATGATAATGAAAGATATTGAGCATAAGGAGCTCCATAAAAACTGATGTTGTTCAAAAACCAAGCGCCTTTGTGGTTGGACAACATGAATCTATACTGAGCTGCCAATTCAAAACCAGCCAATTCTTCGTCGGAATTTTTTTTCAAAATAAACGATGGCATGATGATGATGGATGACTTTCTGTCCCCAAAAAAACGTTCGTAGCCAAACTGAAATTGTGAATTGCCCAACTCGGGAATGCCCAATTTGATGGCATTTCTATAAGGATAATTTGGAGATTCTTGTGCGCTCAATTGAGAAAAAATAAGTAACACCATAAAAATGGTAATAGCCCTTTTCATAATTATAATTTTATTTGATCATTAACTCTTCGGTATTCAAAATTTACAACGTTTTCCTGTGCACAAGAGTTACCAAAAATAATGATTATCAATATTTGGTATTTTAGATCTTGGGGGGGAGGAGAGAGAATTCCCCGGGGAATTTTTCTTGTCAATTATTTTCTAAATGAAAAGCAATGAAGAATTTGAAAGAGGCGTGTTGTGCAGCTTCATAGTGTTCTATCGTTAACTTATCGATATCATAACCCACAACGGTGATGATGTCAAACCTAAAATTTCCATCATAATCCACCATTTCCATATACATGGATGCTGCCCTTACCAGCAATTTTTTCTTCTGGTGATTGACAGCCACGGCAGGGTCACCCCATAGATCGATGGCTCGGCTTTTGACCTCAATGAAAACTAAGTTTTTAGCATTTTTTGCAATGATATCTATCTCCAGCTTACCTGTTCGCCAATTGACGGCTTCGATTTCATAACCTGATTGTTGCAAAAATGTAAATGCGATGTGCTCCGTAAACTTACCTTTCTCGGTGGTAGTTTTACGTGTTGACATGGTGTGGTAAAGTGAAGATTACTTTTTATTGAGTCTCAACGTTTTCAAAACTTTATTTTTTGAGTCATAAAGTCTCACAAAATATAGTCCATTATTGAGTGCTGAAACGTCATGCGATGCACCTCTGAAGTGATTTTCTGTTTTGATTTCCTTACCCAAAACATTGTATAAAGAAACTCTGTTGACACTGGCGTCGTTCTTGATGAAATAAAGTTGTTCTGTCGGGTTTGGATAAATCAATAAATCCTCTTGTCCTTTGATATTGGAGCTAGAAACAGTATTGTCAGCAATTACGGCAGCATTGGCTTTTGTCTGAGCTAGCAAGTTTTTGAAATCTTTGTCACCATACAACTTGAGCTGTAAAGTGGTACTAGCTTTAAGACCTGAAGGATCAAAATATATTTTAAATAAAAGGTTTGTATTTGCTTTTAAGATGTTGGGTCTACGGACGTCGATTTTATCAAAATTCTCATTGTAACACAATTCTGCATCACACATGGTTGTCTTCCATGAATTTGGAAAATCACTTCCCTTTTCAATAACCCAGTAAACCTCCACGTCAGTGGCTCCTTTATTAGAAATGACCAGATTGTAAGTGTACATGGTGTTCTCATTGACTACCACGTCCAAACTCTGTGGATCAATGGTGACCTGAGCGTTTATTTGTAAAAACGATAAGCAAAAAACTATAGATAAAAATCGGGTAAAAAGTCTCATCATGCAAACTCTCTTTATACATTCATTACAAATATAGCACATTATTGTTTTCGCTAATCGAAAGATTTTGTTAAATCTCTATTCGGAACATAATAATCAGGGTTTTCACGCAATAAATGTCTGATTATCAGATTAGTAATATTTCATATATTTTTTTAAAATAATATATAATTGCAAATGTGATTTATCTTGTTAACAGCCTTTAGTTTGTGAAAATTTTATGCGTTTTGTTTAATTATGCTGTGGTCTTTTTCTAGTAACTTTTAATCGTAATGTATTCATATTGTGAGGATTCAAAATAAAATTTTGCTGATATATGTGTTTGCTTTCTGTTTAAATCAGATTTACAGTCCATAAAAAGTAGGTTTTATTTAACACCTTAAGACTGTTTTCAAGCAATTTAGTCAGCCATAATTTGAAAAAGTGTGCGATATTTGCACTCCGAAATCAGAAACTACGTTCATAAGAAACTGATCATAGAAACTACATCACTTAAAAACTGTTGACATTATAAGGAGTAATATGGTTTTTACTTCTGAAAGTTGACTAAAACATTAAAAATACCATGAAGGACTTTTCTCATGTTTTCAATGCACACCCCAGCTACATTGAATCAATTTATAAGAATTATCAAAAAAACCCAGCTGAAGTAGATCAAGAATGGCGCTTGTTCTTCGAAGGTTTTGATTTTGCATCGCAAAGTAATGGCCACGCTGCTCCTTCAGAAGCAAGTTTTGATACTTCTTTTTCTACCAAAGAATTTGGCGTGCTTTCCATCATCCACGGTTTCAGGTCAAGAGGTCATTTACTGTCTACTACCAACCCAATCATGGCTCGTAGGGACCGTGCCCCACACTAGACCTCAATGATTATGGTTTAGAAGAATCTGATCTTACCAAGGTTTTTAGTGCTGGTGAAGAAATTGGTATGCACAATGCAACCCTTCAGGAAATCATCAATAGGCTCAAAACCATCTACTGTGGACAGATTGGTGTCGAATATGCCCACATCGAAAATAGAGAAAAACGCATGTGGCTCCGCAATAAAATGGAAGGTCGCAATCTGAGCGCTGACTATGGTCTTCCCAACAATAAGAAAAAACGCATCCTTGAAAAACTCAATGGTGCCGTAGTTTTTGAAAAATTCTTACATACCAAATATGTTGGTCAAAAAAGGTTTTCACTAGAAGGAGGTGAAACAACCATTGCGGCTTTGGATGCCATCATCAACATCGCAGTTGAAGACAAAGTCGAAGAAGTAATCATGGGTATGGCCCACAGAGGTCGTCTCAATGTTTTGGTAAATATATTGGGTAAAACCTATGACATGGTCTTCAACGAGTTTGAAGGTAATACCCTATTAGATCAGAGTTTTGGAGATGGTGACGTAAAATACCACCTTGGTTTTTCTTCCATGGTTGAGACCCCAAGTGGCAA
The DNA here is from genome assembly GCA_016715105.1 of Saprospiraceae bacterium. GTDB lineage: Bacteria > Bacteroidota > Bacteroidia > Chitinophagales > Saprospiraceae > JADKBO01. The sequence continues at coordinate 275,868 of JADKBO010000002.1, forward strand.
AACCGTTCACCTCAAAATGGCTCCCAATCCTTCTCACCTCGAGGCAGTAAATCCTGTAGTAGAAGGTTTTTCTAGAGCGAAAGCAGATTTATTGTATCAAAGTGATTATGACAAAATATTACCCATCATCATCCACGGCGATGCAGCGATAGCAGGTCAGGGAGTGGTTTATGAGGTTGTACAAATGAGTCAACTTGCCGGTTATTACACTGGTGGTACTATCCACTTTATAACCAACAATCAGATAGGTTTTACCACTGATTTTGATGACGCAAGATCGTCTACCTATTGTACAGCTGCGGCTTCCTTGGTTCAAGCTCCAGTTTTCCACGTAAATGGTGATGATCCAGAAGCAGTTGTTTTCGCTTCCGAATTGGCAACTGAGTACCGCCAATTGTTTAACAATGATGTGTTTATTGACATGGTTTGTTATAGAAGACATGGTCACAACGAAGGCGATGATCCAAAATTCACCCAACCTAGGATGTATGATCTCATTGCTGAGCATCCAAATCCACGCGAAATATATGGTAAAATATTAGCCGATAGAGGCGAAGCAGATGCAAAGCTTGCAGAAGAGTTGGAAAGTAAGTTCTGGAATGTTTTGCAAGAACGTTTGGATGAAGTAAAACAACAATCCTTACCATATAAGTATCAGGAACCTGAACTAGCTTGGAGACAATTGGAGAGAACTTCAGAACCAAAAAGCATTTTTGGAAAGAAATTCAACACTGGTATTTCAAAAGAAGATGTCAATGCAGTTGTCAAACACTTGCAAACTGTGCCAAAGGGTTTCACCCCGATGTCCAAGATCAAAAGATTGGAAAAGTCCAAAAAAGAAATGATCGATAACGGTGTAATCGACTGGGGCTGGGCTGAATTGATTGCTTATGGTTCTATCCTCAAAGATGGAAAGAATGTGCGTATGAGTGGCCAGGATGTAAAGAGAGGTACCTTCTCTCACAGGCACGCCGTATATACAGACGAAAAAACTTACGAACAATACAATAGGTTGAATGGAGCCGGAAATGGTCGATTCATGATTTTCAACTCCTTGCTTTCAGAATTCGCTGTTTTGGGATTTGAATATGGATATTCTTTGTCAACTCCGGATTCTTTGGTTTTGTGGGAAGCACAATTTGGTGACTTTTCCAATGGGGCACAAACCATCATTGACCAGTTTATTTCTGCTGCAGAAAGTAAGTGGCAACGTATGAGTGGTCTAGTGATGTTATTGCCACATGGTATGGAAGGTCAAGGGCCAGAACACTCAAGTGCAAGACTAGAGCGATATTTACAACTTTGTGCCAACTTCAATATGATCATAGCCAACGTTACTTCGCCGTCCAATTACTTCCATTTATTGAGACGACAACTTGCTATGCCATATAGAAAACCATTGATTGTCATGTCTCCAAAATCTATGTTGAGACATCCCAATTGTATGAGTCCGATCAGCGAGTTGGAAAGTGGTAATGAGTTTCTTCCTATTATTGCAGAAAAGCAAGTAAAACCCAAGGATGCCAAGAGACTTTTGTTCTGCTCTGGTAAGGTTTATTATGAACTAGATGAATATCGCACAGCCAATAAGATCACTGATACAGCTATCTACCGTGTAGAGCAATTGTATCCATTGGACGAAGAGCAGATCAGAGCAATCATCAAGGAACACGGAAAAGCAGAAGTGTTCTGGGTACAGGAAGAATCATCAAATTATGGACCATGGTTGTATTTGATGCAATATTTCAGAAAGGACAACATAGAATTGGTGGCTAGAAAACCATCAGCTTCACCAGCAACCGGATTTAAAAAGGTACACGATCAACAACAAGAAGATCTCATGAAACGTGCCTTTGGCGTCGCATAATTTATACTTTGGCTAAAACAAAAATTGCATTCTTCTGCACGGCCTGTGGTCACGAATCTCCAAAATGGATGGGTAAGTGTCCATCATGTGGGGAATGGAATACTTTAGTTGAGGAATTGGTGCAAAAATCAAGCGGTACCAAGGACTTGATTGACGACCTCGTGCACAGAGATTCAGGAAGAAAGAAAACTTTTCCTCAATTACTACAGGACATTGTACCCGGGCAGAACAGTCGCAGCGACACTCGGGACGGAGAACTCAATCGGGTACTGGGAGGAGGTTTGGTCAGTGGCAGTTTGGTTTTGATTGGCGGTCAGCCAGGTATTGGAAAGTCGACCTTATTGTTACAGTTGGCCATGCGTTATGGCAAAACCGTTTTGTATGTTTCCGGGGAAGAAAGCGAAGAACAAATACAAATGCGGGCTCAACGCATCACTGGAGATGGGAGTCAATGTTTTATATATACTGAGACTGATCTTACAGAAATTTTGAGTCAAGCGCTCAAAATGAAACCAGCGCTCATCATCATCGACTCCATCCAAACGGTAGGAAATGGAAATATAGAAAGTGCGCCTGGGTCTATCACTCAAATCAGAGAATGTACGGCACAGTTTCAGAAGTTTGCCAAAGAAACCAATATTCCAGTCGTTTTGATTGGCCATATTACCAAAGAAGGTGGCTTGGCAGGACCCAAAGTTTTGGAACATATTGTGGACGTTGTCTTGCAATTTGAGGGTGACCAAAACAACATTTACAGAGTTTTACGCACTACTAAAAACAGGTTTGGTTCCACAGACGAATTGGCCATTTACTCCATGGATGCGGGAGGTTTGCGAGAAATTCTCAATCCTTCAGAAATGTTGATTTCGCAAAGCGATGAAGACCTTTCTGGCACTGCGGTAGCTTGTGCTGTTGAAGGTTTGCGGCCTTTACTTTTGGAAACGCAAGCTTTGGTGACGCCGACGGTTTATGGAACGCCGCAAAGATCTGCCACTGGTTATGATGCTCGGAGGTTGTCAATGATTCTAGCTGTTTTGGAAAAAAGATGTGGTCTACCTTTTGGAAGTCGCGATGTATTTCTCAATTTGGTAGGAGGCATTAAAATCTCCGACCCTGCCATTGACTTAGCCGTGGTGATTGCACTCATTTCTTCCTTACAAGACATTTCTATTGGTAAAAATATTTGTTTTGCTGCGGAAATTGGCCTCACGGGCGAAATCAGAGGAGTTCCGCGCATCGAACAGCGCGTCCAGGAAGCTGCCAGACTTGGTTTTGATACAATGTATATTTCCAAGTACAGCCCTACTATCAAAGTACCCGGCATTCATGTCAAACTAATTTCTAAACTAGAAGACATTTTTCAGGAAATCTTCGGATAATTTAATTCGAGAAAAACCGAAATGATCTTGAGAATGTTTACAAAAATTATGAATATTTGTATACCATTCAGAAAATGGATTGACCACAATTGTTGTACAGAAAATGGTTAAATCTTTTTACAAATGGTATAAATAATAAAAGGCTATTTGCCATGCACGATATAGAACCATTTTTCAGGTGGAGGGATGAATATGCAGCCGAGGAAGACAGCCAGTCGCCCTTTTTTGGCCAAACTTACAATGAGTTTGAGTACACCAATATGATTTATAATTATTACATCCATCCATATTGGGACAGCATAGGATCTGCTACTTTATACCTCAAGGTTTTGTACGTGGATTATTTCAAGGGTTATGCCTTGATTGAGTTGATTGGTGAATGGAATGATTGTTTGTACAACGACATCATGTACCTCAAAAACGAGTTGATCAACCACATGACCAAACAAGGTGTTCATAAATTTATCCTTTTTTGTGACAATGTCCTCAATTTCCACGGTTCTGATGATTGCTATTATGAAGAGTGGTGGGATGATATCAAAGATGATGAAGGCTGGATCGTGATGATCAATACTTTGACCATGTTTCGCAAGAATTAAAACGTACCAGACTCCAACATTACGTCAATTTTGGGCCACAGTTCAATGATGTTTTATGGCAACGAAAGACACCGGAATTGGCGTATAAGGAGGTAAAGCAGTTGTTGAAACATCGGGTGAAGGAATTGTGGTAGGTTAGTTTATCATTTAAACTGCATTGTAAATATCACTTTCAATCTTGGGATTTTCGGCCTTTTCCAAATTATCCTACCGGGAAAATACCCTTGAATCTCGGTGGACTGCGAAATTCATTTCGCTGTAAAGAAGGTTTAAACATTCTTTGACGACCAAATAAATTTGGTTATCCACCGGTCATAGCAGATTATGTTTTAGCTGCTATCGACGTATGCATTTTATCCCAATTCTTTTATCAATCACCTTTCACAAATCTCAACGTACTGACCTTTCCATTTTCCATATTTACAATCTTCAAAAAATAAAAGCCGACATTTTGATTGCTTAAACTGATCTCAACTTCTGCTTGATCACTTTTTATATTTTGGAGCAGTTGTCCGGAAGCGTTGAAAAGCTGAAAAATACTTAAAGACGTGTTTCCCGAAACGGAAAGGAAATCATTTGAAAATTGAACATCATAATTTGTATGGAAGTTCAATTTGGGATAAGCTTTTCCAGGATTCACATTCACATCTCCAGTAGCTAAATTTTGATCTACCAAGTGCTAATTTAGTATGGGTTTTGGATCCACAATAAAAGTATAAGCCAAATTTGGATCAATGAAATAGGAATACTTATGAAAAGATTCCGCATTAAAATAAAATTCCAATGCTCCAATACCTTCAACCAGAACAATTGGAAACCAACTTGAACTCATATGGCCAAATTGAACACGCCTGTTTTTATCAAATATGTCTATCGTTTTTAAAGAATCAATTACCATTTCAGAATATTCACTCCAAAATAAGGTATCGCCTACTTTCAAATCAAAATCGAACCATTTGTATCCTTCAAACCATACTTGTCTCCCATATTGTGAAAGAGAACCACCAAAATATTCAGCTTTTAGAGTGTCTTTTTCCCACCGAGTATTTTGAAGCTTTTCAATATAACAACTCTCAGGATAAGGTGGAAAATATATACTACAATAATACCATTCTGTTTGAGGATCAAAGACTTGGGCTTTCACATTTATAATTCTAAAAAACAGAATCAGTATAAAAAGTAAAATCAATCTCATCATAATTTGAGAATTTTATATGATTTGAAATCATAAGATTATTTGAGGAAACAGAATGAAAATAAACTATTTAATGCAAAACGCATTGAAAAAACCCAACTTCATAAATCACCGTTTCTCCTAGTAAAGGCATATTTTTCCTTCTCGTAGTGTCCTGCTCAAAAGAAACTTGAAAAAACCCTTTGATTGAGTTTTCAGTTATTTCGGTCAGATTTACATAATTATCTGCTTCTTTCTTTAGGTTGAAATTTGCCTCAATGATGTCGAATCCATGAATAAATGTGTTTAGTAAGGCTAATGGTGTAGCATCACTAAATTCATAATAACCCACTTTGGCAGGAATGCGCAGAAGCCCTAAACTAACATTTCTATAGGGGGAATCTACGGTCCAATATTGGTCAATTGCTATGTGGATATATCCACTATCGTTTGAGTATACCTGCGCATAAATGTAGGGCTTGATGAATTTTGAATTTTGATAAACAGAACAGTATCCCGCATAATCATAGATGAAAGCATCTTCTACCCGCAAAGGCTCTTGCGTTTCAGGAATACAGGAATTTAAAAAGAAAAAGCTCATTCCAAAAAGTAAAAACCTATATGTCAAGTCTAGAAATTTCAACTTCCAATATTTTTTAAAATCACATATGAATAAAAGTTTAATATGCCTATAAAATGTCCACCTGTCATTAATTAAATTGAAAAAGCTGAATCATTTAATAAATCCCCCTTAATTCTTTTACCTGAATTTTCAATTTGTTTGAAAATCAATTGTTTTGTTTTCTATATTGAAAAAACCCCACCACCAGCCTACACTTCTTACATTTTCAGCAATTCTCATACATTCTATATTATTATTTCTTGTTATTCCACCTCTGTGATATGATCCATCTCTATAAAAAATGATACCAAAAATTGGCATTATTTGCCGAATCATAAGCCCAATACTCTCCATCCATTTTTATTTGACCCGTGTATTGAAACTGTTTGTATAAAGTAAATTGATCGTAAGCTATATCATCAAGCTCTGTACAACTGATTTGCAACAAAGCAAAAACCAAAAAAATATATTTCATTTTCCAATAGTTTACTAATAAATGAGGTTGTTGCTTTTGTTGGCATTATAAAGTATAACCGTCGAAGAAGCAGTATTTATGTCTAAGATCATTTTCATAGGAGTTAAAATAATTAATTTATTAAACACCCTGTCAGCACAACAAAGTTAGAACATTTGGCAGTACCAAACAATGGTTTATATTTTTCCCTATAAAAATATAATCGCTTAAATTCAATGATCGTTATAAATTCTTGTTTGAAGAAGTGGGCTAACTTTATTTAGGTGTTTGGTGTATCAAAACTTTATTAACCAATCCATCGAATCAAGTTGTTTTACACTAAATATCAATTGGGTATCTATCAAGTTTTGATTTTTTATTGTTTCCCATTTTTGTTTTTCATACTTTTCCTTTTCAAAGAAGTCAAGGATTAGGTAACCACTACAGCATTCCATAAGAAGTTCTTCCCAGCAACATTGGTGGGTGTATATATCTGTTGACATTGAAGGTAGTGTATACCTTGTACTATAAAGATTATCAACTAGTTCTAGGTTTGGATAAGTAAATGAAGTACAATAATAATAATCAACACTTTGATTATTCATGATTTTTAATCTTGTGTCAAAACCAAGAAAATTACTTCTTTCATTGCCACAACTAAATGAGAGCATTAGGAGAATTAAAAGAAGTATTTGCTTAACAACATTCATTATCTTATTTTTTCACTCTTTCCCCAATCTTCACAATTTCTGTATCACATTGATGCCATCCCTCAATGGCAAAATCACATTCTTCACCCGATGATCTTTGCTCACCATCACATTAAACTCATGGATCAGTCTGGTCTTTTTGTCCTTTTCTTCTTGTACCACTTTTCCATACCAAAGCACATTATCGGCAAGGATAATTCCTCCAGGTCTTACTTGGTCAACGACCATTTCATAGTATAACGAATAGGATTCTTTATCTGCGTCAATAAAAACCAAGTCCCAGGATTCCTTTAAGGTAGGAATAATCGTCTTGGCATCTCCAACTAAAAATTGAATTTGTGCTGCTTTCGGAGAACGTTCTATGTATTTTCTGGCAATGTCCTCTATTTCATTATTGACATCAATGGTGTAAAGCAGGCCATGGGGTGAGAGTCCTTCAGCCAGGCAAATGGCAGAAAATCCCGTGTAAGTTCCAATCTCTAAGACTCTTTGTGGCCTCATCATGGTGGATAAAATGCTCAACAAATTTCCTTGTGTTTGCCCTGATAACATTTGGGGTGCAAGTACTTGCAAATGCGTTGCCCGCTCCAAATCTAGCAACAAGGAACTGGATTGGGTTTTATATTGATCTATGTATAAGTCAATTTCCGGATCGGTAATCATGTATTGTTTTTATGTGCAATGAAGTTACAAATCTTTTTACAGCTTGCCAAAAAGCTGATCTAAATTGATTGTGCGACTAACTTCCTTTTTACTGTAGGATAAGCCAATACCAATACGAGTATAATGCTACCTCCTACATAAAATCCAGTATTCAACTCTTTGTGTTCTTGAAGAATAGCTGCAGCCAATAAAATCCCATAAACGGGCTCGAGGTTGACCACCAAATTGTTTTCAAATGCAGAAAGATGTCGGAGGGCATAAAGGGATAAAACCCAGGCCACCGTTGTACAAGCAATTGCTAATACAAAAATATACACCCAGTTTGCCATATCTGGTGGTAAAAACATTGCTGTCGGTTCTTTGAATAAATAGATTGGTACCATCACAGAAGTAACGCCCAATACGCCCACAATTTCCCAAAAACTCATGACCATGGGTGGCACATCTTCAATGTATTTTTTATTCAAAACGCTGAAATAGGCTGCCAAAAAAGCCGACAGTAAGCCAACCAGTGCACCCACTAAATAACTGGTTTGAATGTCTTTGGCTATCAAGGCCATGACTGGAACAATGATACAGCCAATAGCAATGTCAATTTTCTCCAAGGGCCTTTTGAAAATACTGGTTCGATAAATGAGGTAAAAAAAGAAGTTGTTGCCATGCAAAGTAGGGTTATGGAAGAGTTGCTCAACTTCACTGCCCCATAAAAAGTGAGCCAATGGATAGCGATCACTCCACCGATGGCCATATAGATTTTTATTCTTTTACTGTCAAGAATGATTTTTCTTCCCCGAAGCCTTAGAAAAATAAACAGACTTGCCGCAGTTATCAAAACTCTCCACCAAACCAAAACCAAGGCCGATAAAACGATGAGTTTGCCCAATATCGCAGTAAAACCAAAAAGCATCACCGCTACGTGAAGTTGCAAAAAAGCTTTGGTCTTGGCATTTATAATCATGGGACCAAGGTAGTTATCTAAAATATCATCATCACATAATTTTGGAAAACTTTGGCCAATTCTTTATTCCAACGACAAAAGTACTGTGGACTGCGAACTTTAGTTCGAAGTAGAGATAGTTGCAGCCAAATTAATTTGGCTCTCCACAAGGCATTCTTCAAAACTTCTCCTTAATACCTTTCGCAAAGACAAAAGCCCAGTGGACTGCGAACTTCAGTTCGCTGTAAGAAAAATAGCCAAAGCAATTTGGCTCTCCACAAAACTTCACCGAAATTCATTTCGCAAAGACAAAAACCTGTGGACTGCGAACTTTAGTTCGAAGTAAAACAATACAACCAAATCCATTTGGTTGTCCACAAAACTTCTCCTTAATTCTTTTCGCTACGACAAAAGCCCATTGGACTGCGAACTTCAGTTCGAAGTAAAAGATTTAACCAAACCCATTTGGCTCTCCACAAAACTTCTCCTTAATTCTTTTCGCAACGACAAAAACCTGCGGACTGCGAACTTTAGTTCGAAGTAAAACAATACAACCAAATCCATTTGGCTCTCCACAAAACTTCTCCTTAATTCTTTTTTCTAAGCTCCTCTACCGTAATATACTTGAGATTGGTCCCATTTTGAATCCTATGCGATAAATCAAAATCATCCAGGACCAAATCTAGAATGGGATAATCTCCCCTGTTATATCCCTCCTTAAGGTCATAACTATAGAGTTTCGAAAACTGATTCCAATAAAAAGCAGAAAACGAACCTTTTATTCCTTTGAGGACTTCATACATAGGCGTATTCAATTCCTTTTCAATCATCTTGATCATGATCTTACCTTGAAGTTTCGTCAATTTTTTGAGCGGTTCTTCAAATTCTACCTCCAGTTCTTTTTCTAGTTCTTTGAGCTTTTTCTTTGCCTTCCTTTTGGACATATGCTCTTGGGCATATTCATATTCTCTGAAGATTCTGATGGCTTCCTTGGCATACGGAAATACCGTCGCAGCGTACCTTCTGAATTTCATATATTTTTGATAGTCTTCATCGCTTGCAAATTCTCGTAAAGAAGTCACACTGATATCGTCCAAATCTGCTAAAATAAGGGTGTCACCTTCCTCTGTAATGATGGCTGTATAAAGATTGCCGTCTATCGATACCTTGGTTGGCTTCAAGTCATCGTCTAGGATTTCCTTTTTCTTTATAACGTCATTTTGCCCATTCAATGAGGTGCTTATAAATACTAAGGACAATATGAATAAAATGAATCGCATGTTTGTATAGCTGTTATTGTATGATCAACATTATTTATGACGATAAAATTATGACCTGGTTACGATATGCTCATTAATGTGATGTTAAAGTGATAACGTTTGGTGTAGTACTTCCATTATTCTTGCACAATCATTTGATACATTTCTTCCATGCTCATGATTTGGTAATGATTGTTTAAAACATAATCTATGATTTGTAGAACAGTGTCCCCAATACCTGGCTGTGTCCGATTTTGTAGCTCCGAAATTTGTGTTTCCGTCAAATTTTGATATTCGGCTCTAGTATGACTGTCTTTGATGTTTCTCATGTAACTAAGACTTGGAGAATTAAAGACAAAATTCATGGGGTGAAAACTGATCACTTTGATTCCCGGACTATCTAATAAGTGTGCATAATTGAAAATATTGAGGTCCAGTTCATTGCTCAAGTGTGTGCCGTCTTCAAAAAATATGGGAAAATGGACCAAACCTGATTCGTGCAACATTGGATAAATATGAGATTGCATCACCGTTCCCAAATTGGAAACATACAACATATCATACTCATTTCTCAAACTATGAGTAATGTCTGTCACATCAAATAATCGATGGCTTCTAAAACCTCGTGCCTCTGGTATGATTGACATACAAGTATCAATGACAGCTTTGTAAGACGATCCATGTGAACTGTCTGGCAAAAAGTTGGGATGTATTCCCAAGTTTATTGCTGTTTTTTTGCCCATTCATCAATCACCAACGATGGGTGCGTCATAAATAGCGTCAATTTGAGAGGAAGTGCCTGAAGCTTGTCAGCAAATATTTTCAAAACGGCCTCAGATGCCCAATCAATGTCAGATGTAAAACAAAAAATCGGCTTTTCGTGCCAGACTTTTGGACTATTCATCTTATTGATCAGTGTTCCAATATCCATTCGACGTGTATCGCTTTTCATTTGTCAACACCAAACAAAGGATGGTGATTTCCTATTCATACTCATTGTGTACCTGAAATCCTGCATCCTTGAGTATTTGTGTTTTCTTAAACAACTCCAAATCGTGAGCTACCATTTCCGTACACATGGTTTGCCAAGTATACTTTGGTTGCCATCCCAACTTAGTCATTGCTTTGGTCGGATCGCCAATCAATAATTCTACCTCTGTTGGTCTGAAGTAACGCTCGTCAATTGCCAAAACCTGTTGTCCTGTTTTGAATGCATAGTCGCCGTTATGAGATTTGACAAATGCTTTTTCATCAACACCGCTGCCTTTGTATTCCAATTCAACACCAACTTCCTCAAAAGCTTTGTTGATGAATGACCTTATTTCAGTAGTTACTCCTGTAGCAAGTACGAAGTCTTCTGGTTTTTCTTGTTGTAAAATCAGATACATGCCTTCCACATAATCTTTTGCGTGTCCCCAGTCTCTTTTGCTGTTGATGTTGCCCATCCACAGCTTATCTTGTAAGCCCAAAGCCATTTTAGCAACTGCACGAGTGATTTTTCTAGTCACAAAAGTTTCCCCACGTAATGGTGATTCGTGGTTGAATAAAATACCATTACAAGCAAACATATTATAGGCCTCTCTATAGTTTACCGTGATCCAGTACGCATACATTTTAGCTACCGCATATGGAGACCTTGGATAAAATGGTGTAGTTTCCGACTGTGGAACTTCCTGCACCAAGCCATACAACTCTGAAGTAGACGCCTGATAAATTTTGGTTTTTTCTATCAATCCAAGGATTCTCACAGCTTCCAAAATCCTCAAAGTGCCAATACCATCCACATCTGCAGAATATTCTGGTTCTTCAAAACTTACCCGTACGTGAGACATGGCTCCCAAGTTGTAAATCTCATCTGGTTGTACTTCTTGCACAATTCGGATCAGATTGGTGGAATCAGAAAGATCTCCATGGTGGAGAATGAATTTTTTATTATCTACGTGTGGATCTTGATACAAATGATCTATCCTATCTGTATTAAATAATGAACTTCTTCTTTTGATACCATGGACTTCATATCCTTTTTTGAGGAGAAGTTCTGATAAATATGCACCGTCTTGACCAGTTACTCCGGTGATAAGGGCCTTTTTCATTGCTCTTTTATTTTTCTAATAATTAAATATCTAAATTAATGGGCCTGCAAAGGTAATGATTTGGCAGTTCCTAAATTAAAATTTGCATCATTGTTTTAATTTGGTTTAAGAACGCTTTTATGGTTAAAGTATTTTTCTTTGACCATTCCACCTACTCCAATGCATGCCAAAATCAATAAAAGTGGCTCTACCGGATATCTGTACCTGATAGATGCTACCGTGACCATATGCACTGCTGTCAGATATAAAACACAAAGGATGATGGGTAAAATCAAAATCCACGTTTTTCTATTGGCCTTAACCATAAAAATAATGCCCCTGCATAAATAAATAGTGCCGGAATACCGACAGCAAGTGCTGTAAAAAGTCCTTTATATGACTCATGATTGGGAAACGGATTCCAAAGTCTGAAAAACTTTTTCCACGCCATCTTTAAAAATCTTATTGGATCATTTTTAATGATTTCAACAGCTGCTGATTTTAATTTTTGGTCAATCTTAATGGGGTTTGTCTCTGACGGGTCATATGGCTCTTTGCCACTGAATGGTGCTGGGCCGCCATCGTGGTTTTGCAGGTGATTTCCTTCATACAACACATATCCAAGGCCCAAATTTAGTTTTACAAAACTTCCATATTTCTGGTAATTGTGTATCCACCATGGAGTCAACATGATCACAAAAGCGAAGAAATAAATAGCCAGGGATTTCAATGATTTGACCCAACCTTCTTCATAAAAAAACACCACAATCAAAATTGGATATAAAAGGTCAAACACGGGTCTGGTGAGTATAGACAAAACCCAAAAAATACAACACCACAAAAGTCGTTTATGATAAGCAGCATAAAAACCTCCTAAAAACAGAAAAACAAAAAGACTTTCTGTCAATATTGCTCCCGAATAAAAAATAGACATGGGCCAGATGGCGTACAATACACCAGCTAGCAAACTTATTGAATGATTTTTGCCGATCTCGTCTGCAATTCCATATACAAAATATACAGTCAGACTAGAAATCACCACATCTAATAATGGCCAACCAAATAAATAATCAGATAGACTTATAAAAAGTGGATATAAGGGCATCATGTCATTTGCTCCCGTTTTTCCATTCGCCCATAATTCCCGTCCACTTTGCAGATATTCTAATGAATCCGGCAAAATTTCTTTCGAAAAATAAAAATAGGAGATTGCCCTTAAGGCAAAAGCTATCAAAACAATCACATGAATGACATATTTTGATTTATATAAAGGCAATTCACCCACGTTTTAAAGCTTTGTAAATCAAAAAGATGAAGGTTGCCATGGTCACATAAATCAATCCCATCACCAATATATATCGCCAAAACACGTATTCTTTACCCTTTATGATGGTTTCTGCTTGAGGCGAAATAACTCGCAATATCATCGATTGGTAAGAAAAAGGATACCCATAATCAAAAAACGATGATTGATAATATTTGAAATTTGTGGCGTTGGTGTATTCTTTACAAAGATCATTTAGCAGTACACATTGCCCTTGCTCGTTGAGGTAATTGTCTGAGTGCAGGTAGTTTTGTTGGCCATCAACCCTGAGTACATTGTCAAACATGATGTCGGTCAAAGCCCATTGATCTCTCTCCCGAATGTAAGTTTCACAAAATATATGGTTGATCCGATTTCCACTTACCGCGACCATTCTGGTTTTGAGCCCCGCCAATGTTGAAAAAAGGTGATAAACGCTCGCATAACCCACACAATAAGGCGCTAAATTTTCATTATCCAACAATAGCCATTGCTGCCAGCTATTGAGGTGGTGATTATAAGCCTCAGAGAATCCTTTGTTTGGGGTAAGTCGGTCATTGATGTACTTACAAATGTAGCGGACTTTTGCCGAGTCAGTATCAAACATCTGACCCGCTATAATTGAATCTTTTACAAATCTTTTTGCTTCCAAATACTCATTTTCAGAAAGTCCAAAGTGATGATTTTCTGGTAATGTCCATGGGTCAACCGAATTAAAAATTGCCTTTTCAGGATACGATGGATAAAAAAATAAATGTTTTACAGGAGAAGTAAACAACCACAAGTTGAGCAAGATAAGTCCCAAGAATAGGAGAAATATTTTGAGTTTTTTGTTCATTCCCTTGTCAGCGATTGTAGTCTTTTTTTGATTTTATTAATTTTATTTGAATGCCTTTTGCAGTCTCAATTATAAAACGTGGATGCTGTAGTCTTGCTGTCCCAACATTTTGCCAATAGGTTCTGTGTGTTCTTTCAGTCCATGATCATTCAACAATGACACAACTTCATCGATGGATTCAGGAGCAACCGAAATGAGTAAACCACCGCTCGTCTGGGGATCTGCCAATATGCTTCTGACCAAGGCTGTGTCATGATTGAATAAAACCTTATGTCCATAAGCTTTGAGGTTTCTGTTGGTTCCTCCTGGAACTGCGCCGGCTGTTACATAATCACTCAAACTAATCGACAACCATTTTATGTGGTCAAAAAACACCTCTGCTGTAAGACCGCTGCCTTCACACATTTCTGTCAAATGACCCAATAGCCCAAAACCCGTTACATCTGTCATTGCATGAACTCCTTTTATTTTTCCAAGATGTTCGCCTATTTTGTTGAGTTGCATCATTTTCTGAGCGGCAAGTCCGATGTGTTCTGTTTGGAGCAGGCCTTTTTTCTCTGCCGTCGTCAAAATTCCCACGCCGAGCGGTTTGGTGAGGAATAAGTAATCCCCAGCTTGAGCCGTATTATTTTGCTTGAGATTGACAATATCTACTAGTCCATTGACCGCTAGACCAAATATCGGTTCGGGTGCATCGATGCTGTGACCACCAGCCAAAACAATACCCGCTTCTGTACATATACTCCTGCTACCAGCAATTACCCTGCTTGCAACCTCAGTAGACAATTGGTTGATTGGCCAGCCAAGTATGGCAATGGCTAAAATAGGCTTACCGCCCATTGCATATACATCGCTAATGGCATTTGCAGAAGCTATTCGCCCAAAATCGTATGGATCGTCTACAATCGGCATGAAAAAATCTGTCGTACTTACCAGCGCTTTCCCATCTCCCAGATCATAAACTGCAGCATCATCTTTGCTGTGATTCCCTACCAGTAAGTGGTTGTCATTGGGTTGGGCAAGTTGATTGGACAATATTTCTTCGAGCACATTGGGGGCAATCTTACAGCCACACCCTGCTCCGTGGGAGTATTGTGTCAGTTTTATGTCGTTTGTGTTCATTTTTGATTTATTTCCAATAATTCCTGCATGATATGTTCTCCAATATCTACTTGTTTGATGTTTGATTGAAGTTTATTTTTTTCCAAATGTTTTTGATAATACTTATCGTAGTAAGCCAAAAGTATTTCAAAGCAAGATTTAATTTCCCCATCCAATAAATAATTGATGGCTTGTTTTGTTGCCAACCCTCCCAACCGTTTTTGGATACGCATTATCCCATGCATCAAAGCTTCCCTTTCAAGATCGCCATATTCTGCAAGGATTCTGTTGAGCCGAAGATCAAATGGGAGGTTTAATAAAATGACGGGTGACTTACTCATCGTGTTCCACAAAGCTAACGGAATATTCAAGTGTCCTATTCTTCTGCTTTCGTCTTCCAACCAAATACATGATGAACTATCTAGGTAAAACAATGAAAGCGCCAAGATATTTTCAAAATATTCTTGACTTGGTTGAGGTCCCTTCCCAATATGGCCAAATGCCGATCCTTTGTGATTCGCTATCAATTCTAAGTCTATAACTTTTGCACCCTTTTCCTGCATTTTTTGGAGAAGTTCTGTTTTACCAGAACCAGTAAACCCACTCAAAATTTTGAAATTATATGTCTTTTCAAATTGATCCAATGTCCAGTTTCGGAATGCTTTGTATCCGCCTTTGAGTGTCAAAACTTCAAATCCATACATACTGAGCAACCAAGATACTGCTCCGCTCCTCATGCCGCCACGCCAACAATAGATCAAAATGGTAAACTTTGCCGGACTTTCTCCCGACTTCATGCCCAAAGCGTTTTCTATTTGTTCGACCATATTTTTCATTTTTGGTCCAAAATAGTCCAGTCCTGCTTTGATGGCTTTTTCACGGCTTTCCTGCTTATACAAAGTGCCAACTACTGCTCTTTCTTCGTCTTCAAAAAGGGGCATTGATATGGCACCAGGAATATGTGCATGGTGAAACTCTCCTGGCGATCGCACATCCACTATCAGGTATTGTGAAAGCAGACCAACAAAATTTTCTACCGCAATTGATTTATAATGCACGTTTTCTATTTTTTGGCCGAATTGTTTTGCTACTCAGCATGCTATTTTACAATTTGATTTTCCTTGACTTGATATCAAACAAGTTTTAACTTTCGTTTTTACAGGGAAAGGTACAATTAAGAACTATTCTTTTGGTTTGTAACATTGCTATCTTTGATCTAAATTTTTGTGCAGTTGGTTTACCTCAGATTGTTTTGTTTTTATTTGAATGATGAATTTATGACTACTATTCGTTTTTATCACCGGTTTTTGATTGTTTTGACAGCGCTTTTTTTACTTGGAGGATGTAATGATCCTTCAAAAGAAATTCCAGACATTTCTAGCATTGACGTAGATGGTACTTTTTCTTCAGATGGCCTTTTCATTTTTGATCCAACATTAGGACCAAAAAACTTTACCAAGATCTCTGCCGAGCATCAAGCATTTGCTCAAATATTCTTGCATAATATATTATTCCCAGGAGATACCACTAAACAAGATGCTCATTTTTTGAGTCTCATCGAGCAAATGGCAAAAGATACAACCATCAAAAATCTCACCGACACTTTACACTTGGCTTATGATGATGAGTTGGCAGATATTCAAACAAAATATAAAACCGCGTTTAAATATTTAAAATACTATTTTCCGGATTACCAAACCCCCAATGTTTACTTATGCAACACGCTGTTTAATTATCAAAAATTCATCTTTGCGGAAGAGGATGGTCGAGATGGTTTGGGCATCGGCGGTGAAATGTTTCTCAACGATTTCTATGATTACAAAATGATAGATCCTTCCAATCCGTCATTCTCAGATTATCTCACAAGGTCTTTCAATAGAGAACACCTTGTCAAAAAAAGTTTGGACTTGGTTGTTGATGAATTGGTTGGAGCCCCTATGGGCAATAGGATGCTTGATCAAATGGTCAGAAATGGAAAAAAGCTTTATATTTTAGAAAAGCTATTGCCCTATAGTGCAGATAGTGTAATTTTGGAATACACACAGGATCAGGTAGATTGGTGCAAAGCCAATGAGTTGGAGATATGGGGTTTCTTTATAGATCAAAACTTGTTTTATGAAACATCTCCTGTGAAAACTGCTAAATATCTCAATGATAGTCCCAATGCTCCTGGTATGCCAATAGAAGCTCCTGGGAGGACTGCCAACTTTATTGGTTTACAAATCGTGAAAAAATACATGGAGTCAGACGACGTTTTGACGCTCGATGCCTTGATTGAAAATAAGGACGCACAGAAGATTCTAGACTCCTCAGGTTATAAACCCAAAAGAAAATAGCAGATAATAATAATTATAAACTGATCACTTTGAGCTCCACACGCTGATTTTTGCGTCTGCCATCTGCAGTTGCGTCATTGGCAATACGTTTTCGTTTTCCGTATCCTTTATAGGTCAAAGTGCTTATACCTACTCCTTTTTGTGTCAGGTAATTATAAACGGATTTAGCTCTTTCCTCAGATAATTTATCACAGTAACTTGCAGGTGGAATGCCGTTGGTATGACCTCCAATTTCAAGAGATACATTTTTGTTTTGCTGGAGAAACTGTACAATCTCGTCCAAAACTTCATATGATTCCTTGGTGATACCCGTTGAGTCTGCTTTAAAATATAAATTTTTGATCTCAACCGTACTGCCGGTCTTCAATTTCTTGATGTCTAAGTCTTCTAGAATTTTCTTCTTCGGCGGAGCAGTAATTGTTTCTTTCTCCGTGACTTTGGGTGTTTGTACTGTTGTGGATTTATTTACAGCTTCTTCAACTCTGTTTCTTTTGTGCGGAGGAAGTGCATTGGTTTTACTGGCATTGCTGGCTATCGTCTGATCCTGATCTGGGCAAGGTATGAGCTTTATGTCAGACAATTTATCAACTAAAAGATGTCCATTATATGGGAGAATAACAGGAACTTTATAATACGCCTCAACTAAAATATACCTATAATCAGATCTCGGCTTGAAAGTAAAATCGTATTGTTGCCACTGATTGTTATCTACAGGTGGAGATTCTGCAAGCAATTCTCTGTCATTGCAAAATCCAGTCCCTCCCCAAATTCTTAATACCGCGGGCCTTGTATAGTTTTGTTCTTGTGATGTCAACCTAGACCTACTCAAATATTGAGGTGATTTAGCTAGGTTGACGCTCATGCTATAACATTTACCAGAAACCAATGGAGATGAAAGTCTTTGAGCAACCCCTTCATAAGAGTCGTTATCCCTTACTACGAGACCTAGGTAAGTCCGACCATCTGAAGCTTTTATTTCATTTTTCCAAAAACCCCCCGGGTGAATATCTGGGGCTGTTTCGTTACTAAAACGCAAAACGCCACAATCATACCAACCTTTGATGTCCACATTTTTTTCACCACCACTTCTGGGAGTGTCTTCAAATGAGCCATTGTTTATTTGGATAATTTCTACATCCTGAGCATTGCCTACTGCAAGGCTCAGCAAAACGATAACGTATATTATATTCTTTCGCAACATTCAGATTTTAAAATCTATTATTACCTAAACCGTAATCAGGGGCCAAAACCACTCAAAATAGGACGACTTTAAAAAATTATTAACTATCGACCTCCAATAATCCTTAGCAAGCCAAAAATAAGGAATTTATTGTTTACTCTTTATAAAATTTCCACAAAGGCAGCGAAAAATCGGACATATTGATGCTCCATTCCAATGGAAGTCCGGTTTCTGGATCGGGCAAGGTGATTCTTTTGCAACATAAATAAATTCCTCCTTCCTTATTACTGCGTTTTGCACCGTACTTGAGATCCCCTTTGATGGGCATTCCAGCACTTGATAACTGTGCCCTTATTTGATGGAATTTTCCGGTATCTATTTTGATATCAAGCATCGTGTACCGCTCCAAAACCTCATTTACAAAATATCTCAGAATACTTTTGCCAGTATTGTTTTGCGCCGTTGCTTTTGAACCTTTCTTTGTCAATTGATGAGCTAATTGCCCAGATTTAGCAACATTTACTCCCTCCACCAATGCCACATATTTTTTTTGGATGAGTCCTTTATTCATGGCTTCAGAAAGCAAAGCAGCACTTTCACTGTTTTTGGCCAAAACCAATAATCCAGCTGCCGGTTGGTCTAGTCTGGTAATGAAATGGGCTGAGCCAAATGCCGTTTCAATGTCATTTTGAGTTTTACTTTGGCAAGCCACCCCATGGTCTTTGGCCAAAATGTAAAATAAGCTATTTTCGAAAACAATACGTACACCCTCCATCTATGATCAATCTACCTCTTCATAATCGATGTAATCCACATCTTTCTGTTTTGGTTTTGATCGTGGCTGTTTGGGCAAAGGTTTATTACCAGAAAAATTGATCGTGATGAAATTTCTGAATAAATACAAAACAAGTACGATGACAAATAAATATTTCCAAATCATGGCGCATCCAAAATTTTGAGCAGTCAACAAATTTCTAGTTGAAGATGTGACTGTTGTGCCTCACAAAAGTAATAACTTTTGAGCTTTTAATCTTCGTTGTTTATGAATGTGATCAAATCTTGCAATAAAATATGGGCTTTTTCAAAGGTGGGCACCTGTTCTTTGATCAGTATCAAAAAGTTTGCCGTTTGCTTCATCGAAAATCCCTTTTTCATTCCCGGTCCTGCAACATACTGGAGAATTTTTTGAAAATTTTTACTTTCAAAATAACTCGATTGCGCATTCCCAATAAAGTAACATCGAAGTTTTCCTCCCTTTAGGGATAGTTTTTCAAATCCCAATTGTTTGCAATCCCACCGAAGTTTCAAACCATTAAACAATTCTTCTACTACTCGCGGGATTGGGCCAAATCTGTCTTTGAGGTTTGTCTTGAATATTTCTACATCCGCTTCATTTTGAATGGCATCCAGAGCAGTGTATAATGACAATCTCTCCTGTATACTTGAGACATAGCCGTCAGGAATGAGCATTTCGATGTCAGAATCAATTTCTACATCGCGTACATATTCCCTTTTCTTTTCCAGTTCTTCCTTAAACAGTTCTTTATAATCCGTTTCTTTCAATTCGATTACTGCTTCTTCCAGGATTTTTTGGAAGGTTTCGTAACCAATATCTGCAATGAATCCACTCTGCTCTGCGCCTAGTAAATTACCTGCACCTCTGATATCCATATCCTTCATGGCAATATTAAATCCACTTCCCAAATCAGAAAATTCTTCCAAGGTTTTGATTCTCTTTCTGGCGTCATCTGTCAATACCGATAGTGGTGGCGCAAATAGATAACAATAAGCTTTTGTATTACTGCGACCTACTCTGCCTCTCAATTGGTGCAAGTCTGCCAGTCCAAATTGGTGGGCATTATTGATGATGATTGTGTTGGCATTGGGTATATCCAAACCAGTTTCTATGATATTGGTACTGATCAATACGTCAAATTCTCCTTCTATAAAGTCTACAAGTGTTTTTTCTAGCAAATCAGATTCCAATTGTCCATGAGCCACTCGTACTTTTACATCAGGGCACATCCGTTGAACCATGGCTGCCACATCAGCCAAGGTTTTGACTCTATTATGCACAAAAAATACTTGACCGCCTCTATTTACTTCGTAATAAATGGCTTCCTTGATCAAATCTTCGCTGAATATCCTGCGCTCCGTGTGGATGGGTTGTCGGTTTGGTGGCGGAGTGCGGATGATAGACAAGTCTCTTGCTGCCATCAAAGAAAATTGGAGGGTTCTGGGAATTGGTGTGGCAGTGAGCGTCAAAGTATCGACATTGGCTTTGATGTGCCTGAGTTTTTCTTTGGCTGCGACGCCAAACTTTTGCTCTTCGTCAATGACCAAAAGACCCAAATCTTTAAATTTGAGTTCTTTAGAAAGCAGGGCATGCGTGCCAATGATGATGTCTATTTTACCTTCATTAGTCTTTTGTAAAATTTCCTTTTTCTCTTTCGCTGACCGGAATCTGTTGAGGTAGTCAACCGTCACGCCAAATTCTCTAAGTCTTTTATTGAATGTCTGAAAGTGTTGGAGTGCTAAAATAGTAGTTGGGACCAATACAGCTACCTGTTTACCGCAAACCACAGACTTGAATGCTGCTCGGATAGCGATTTCAGTTTTTCCAAAACCTACGTCACCGCAAATGAGTCTATCCATCGGATATGGTTTCATCATGTCCTCCTTGACATCTGCAGTGGCCGTTGCCTGGTCGGGTGTATCCTCAAATAAAAAACTTGCTTCTAGTTCGTTTTGCATATAACCATCTGGGGCAAAGGCATAACCTTCGCTAGATTTTCTGATGGCGTAAAGTTTGATGAGCTCTTTGGCAATATCTTTTACCTTAGCTTTGGTCTTGCGTGTAAGGTTTTTCCATGCTTCGCCTCCAATTTTACTCAAAGAAGGGGCAGTCCCATCTTTACCTACGTACTTCGATATTTTATGAAGAGAGTTAATACTTACGTATAAAATGTCATTGTTGAGATAAATCAACCGCACACTTTCCTGCACATGGCCATTGATGTCTATTTTCTCCAGTCCAGAATACTTGCCCACGCCATGGTCAATGTGTACCACAAAATCACCTACTTCCAACTCTCTCAACATTTTGAGATTGATGGCCATGTCTTTGGTAAATCCGGCTCTTAATTTATACCTGTGGAAGCGCTCAAATATCTGGTGATCGGTATAACAGGCAATTTTAGCACGATCATCAATGAAGCCAGAATGGATGGGAACTGTGACCGGGTGCCATGCGACCGTTTTCCCTAAATCCTCAAAGATGCTGTAGAATCTTTCAATCTGTTTGGTATTGTCTGTAAATATAAAATTGGTGAATCCAAGATTTGCGTTTTTCTGAAGGTCGTCAATGAGCAGGGTGAAATTTTTATTGAATGTTGGCTGAGGTCTGCTTGAAAAATTAATGGTCGATAAATCCGTTCCAGCAGTATTTCTTTGTAAAAAAATACCCTTCATCGCTGCAATTTCTTCCATTACTTCGTGGGGATAAGCAAAGGCTATTTCTTCAAAAATCTCACGAATGCTTTCATTGGTTTTACTTTCCAGACTATTGGAAAATTCATGTGCCCTGTCAAAAGCTGTCTGTAATTTTTCCAAAATGTCCCGTTCTTCACTCATCCATAAATGGGTTTCATGATTGGTAAACAATTCAAAAAAATTGATTTTCTGCTCTCGCTTAAACTTGGAATTGATATTTGGTATGATGGACAATTGGTCTACTTTTTCAATATAGAGTTGAGTGATGGATTGAATTTCCTGATGCTCTCTATTTCTTCATCAAATAGCTCCAATCTGAAAGGCCATTCGTGCCCAAAATTAAAAATATCGATGATGCCTCCTCTGATTGAAAAGTTTCCTGGTTCATAGACAAAATCTGTCCTGGTAAAACCATAGTTTACCAAGAGCTCTATCAAGGTGTCTAGGTCAAGATCATTGCCAACTCTTAAGTCTATTTTATTGGCGTCTAGCAACTTGGGGTCTACAACTCTTTCAAAAAATGCTTCTGGGTAAGTGACGATTACTGCCTTGCCCTGATTTTCTCCGATAAAATGGGCACATTCTGTTCTTTCTACAGAATTATTGCCATCAACTTCTTCATAAAACAATGGCCTTTTGAAAGAGTCTGGAAAAAAATGTGGTTTTGAAATACCGATGTTAATCAGTGAATTATATACATAAGCCGCATCTTCTTTCGTATTGGCAATGTAAATGTGATTTCCCTTGTACTTTTGGTAAAATGCTGATAGAATAAAACAATCCTGACTTCCTGCATGGCCGAGTAATACCACCTTTGATTTATCGCTGGATAATTTCTTATGAAGTTCTTCAATCCTTTGGTCTTTCTCATAGATTTCAAGGATTTTATCAAGGTTGACCAATCTTATATCTTATTTAATCGTGAATGGTGGGCAAAAGTAATCAAAACAAACAGGTTCAAATTATGGTTCAGAAAAATAACGACAAAAGAATAAAGTTTTCCCGTTAGGATTTACTGTTAATAGCTTGCTATTATAAAATGTTTTACTCCAATATTTTGTAAACATTTTTATTATATGTACATAATCTAATTAAATGTGTAAATTTGTTTAACTATTGCCCTAACTAATTGATTTATATACAAATATTAAAGATTGTGACCTCTCAACTAAATATTCGTCTCAGGAATAGGATTGTTAATTTATGAGGTACTGTGCATTTACTTGTATAGAACATTATTAGTATTGGATGATAGGTAAATTAATAAAAAATGTATCTTTGTTTTAACAATTAATCCAAATTGACTGTATTACAACGTAGTTGTAGTATTTATATAGTATATAATAGTATCAAATAGTATCCAGTTCAAATGTTGTCAATCCAACAACTTATTTTATTGCCATTGTGGCGTAGCATAGCTATGTTATATATTGTTCATTTTATATTAAATTGTAAAAATCATGTCGTTAGGTAACTTAATGGTCAAAATGGCTGAATGCCTTCAAGTATCAAGAAAAGCAGCCAAATTTATCAAAAGCAATATTGGCCAGGTGCAATCCTCGCAAATCGTAGAAAAAGAAAGGAACTCTTTGGTGTCGTTTGTTGATGAAGGGGCAGAGAAAATATTAGTTGCTGGTCTTGCAGAAATTATACCTGACGCAGGTTTTGTAACAGAAGAAGGTACTGTTGCCAAAGAGGAAAAGTCAGCCATGTGGATAATTGATCCGCTAGATGGTACAACCAATTTTTTGCTTGGAATACCACATTTTGCAGTAAGTGTTGCCCTCAAGGTTGACAATGAACTAATCTTGGGTGTCATCATAGAAGTCAACTCCGGAGATGAATTTACCTGCTACAAAAATGGTGGAGCATTTCTCAATGGTTTTCCCATCAGAGTCACTTCTGAAACCAATATAGCCAATGTAGCGGTTGCAACTGGTTTTCCTTATGCAGATCGCTCAGACGTTGAAAACTATTTCCCTACACTTTCATATTTTCTGAAAAATACCAGAGATGTTCGCAGATTTGGATCAGCATCTTTGGATTTAGCCTTTGTTGCTTGTGGCAGATACGGCGCTTATTATGAAAACAGATTGAGTGTTTGGGATGTTGCAGCTGGCATTCTATTGGTTAAGGAAGCTGGAGGTGAAGTAAGATCTTATTCAAACTTTGAAGATCCAATGGAAGGCTCTGTTGTCGCCGCATCACCAGAACTTATGCCACAAGTGATGAAAGGCATCAGTTTGATCAAAGAAGGAGTTATTTTAACTTAGAGTTAAAATAACTGCGCTGTCTTTTCAGTTTTTACAAATACACAAACTACCTTAGGGTTTTCATCTATGTGGTATGAAAACTTTCATAGAATGTTTGAGTTATATTTGTAAACATAAACATCGTTAAATGTCCATTACAGCGCAGCAAGCATACAGCCCTGGTGTACTCAGCATGCTTCCCCTATTTTATGTCGGTTGGAGTGATAGTGTATTGAGTCCTAGTGAAATGAAAATGATCCATCAAAAAATCAGTGACTTTGATTTTTTGACTCCTGCAGATAAAAAATATCTTATACAGTATACAAATCCACAGTTTCCACCTTCCGAGGAATTATTTAAATCCTGGATGCTGGCGATGAAGGATGCGGTTATCAACATGCCAAAAAGTAAAGTACAGAGTTTATCTGAACTTGGTCTGGAGATTGCGAAAGCCTCTATTTCTTACAAAAACGATCAGATCTGGGATTCACCAGACGTTGTCAAAGCGTTAGTAGAGATTGAAACTGAGTTGGGTGTTTACAACGATGAGGGTTTGCATGGCATGATTTTGCAGCTCGATGGGGATAAACTGAAAATTAAACCCAAATCGATCAGTTTCGATACTGACAAAATGCAGCAATTGATTGATGGAAAATATGCAACTACCAAGAAAAAAGTACGCAAGTTATTACGTGATCCGGTGTTTAGTTATGGTCACATCGTAGACAAAGACGCACACCGCGCCAAAGTTTTGGAACTTACCAAAATTTTGGCAGAGCAGGGATTAGGCGCCATGGGTTTTGATGAAAAATATGGCGGAAAAAACCAAATTGGAGACTACATGGCGGTCTTTGAAATTTTGGCCATGCACGACTTGAGTCTCACTGTAAAATTTGGCGTACAATTTGGTCTTTTTGGTGGTGCAATTCACGGTCTAGGTACAGAAAAACATCATAAAAAATATATTGAGGCGCTGGGAAAAGCAGAATTATTGGGTTGTTTTGCTATGACTGAAACAGGACATGGGTCCAATGTCAAAGACCTGGAAACAACCGCAACCTACCTACCCGAAACAGGTGAAATTGAGATCCATTCTCCTACTTATTCTGCAGGTAAGGAATATATTGGAAATGCACTTCATGGTAGCCTGGCCGTTGTTTTTGCCCAGCTTTTTGTTAAGGGCGAAAATCAAGGTATCCATGCAATTCTAGTGCCTTATAGGGATGAAAAGGGAAACACTTTAGCGGGTGTGACAGTGAACGATTGTGGTTATAAAATGGGCTTGAATGGCGTTGACAACGGGCGACTTTGGTTTGACCACATAAGAGTACCAAGAGAAAATCTTCTAGACAAATATGGCGGCATAGGCGAAAATGGTGAGTATCACAGCCCTATTCAAAATGAAAACAGACGGTTTTTTACCATGCTCGGAGCCCTAGTTGCAGGTCGCATCTGTGTCGGGCATGGTGCACTCAATGCATCAAAAACGGCATTGACTATTGCAGTGAAGTATGCTTTGAAAAGAAAACAATTTGGTCCTGAGGGTCATGACGAACAACTCATCATGGATTACCCTACCCACCAAGCAAGGCTCATTCCACTCATTGTCAAAAACTACGCTTTTCATTTTTCTTTGAGCACTTTGCGTGAATTATACATAAATGCAGCTGACGAAACCTCTAAAAGAAAAGTAGAAACAAAAGCCGCTGGACTCAAGGCCATGGCTACTTGGCTATCAACCCAAACCATTCAAGAATGTCGGGAAGCCTGTGGCGGCAAAGGTTATCTTACTGAAAACAGACTTTCTGAATTGAAGGCAAACTCTGATATTTTTACCACTTTTGAAGGTGACAACACCGTACTTCTTCAACTCGTATCCAAGGGTTTGTTGACAGAATTCAAACAGTCTTTTCATGATGATGGTTTCTCTTCTGTCATGAGGTATTTATTTGGAAAGTTGAGTTTTTCTCTTACTGAAAACAACCCCTATTTCCGCAGAAATACCAGTCTAGAACATTTGATGAGTGATGATTTTCTGTCTGATGCTTTGAGATACAGAGAAAAGAAAATCCTCATCAGTTTGTCTGAAAGAATGCGCGATTACCTTAAGAAAAGGATCAATCCGTATGATGCATTTCTGAAGTGCCAATTGCATATGGTTGACCTCGCCAAGGCATATGTGGAGCGTTTGGTTTATAGAGATTTTTTGCCGCCATTTATAAAATGCAGGATGGTGCAGAAAAAACCATGTTGGACAAAATAGGTCGTTTCTACGCTTTGACCATCATCTTTGAGAACAAAGGCTTTTATCTGGAAAGTGATTATATGGACGGCAGTAAAACCAAGGCCATCAGACGATTGCTTCATAAAATGACTCAAGAGTTGAGAACAGAAGTTGAGGGTTTGGTAGATTCATTTGGCATTCCATTCGAATCCATTCGGGCAGAAATCCTAAAAGAAGACTAAATTATTTGGATTTGCTTTCAGAGAACTGGGCTAAATAACTGAGAATTATTTTCTGCTCTATATTGGTCGTGGAATTACCTTCTATAAAAGAAAGTGATTGCACCTTACCTCCTTTTGCCAAGACCAAATCACTGCCAACAATTTCATGGGCTTGCCAGTCTCCACCTTTTACAAGGACATCTGGTTGTAATAAAGCGATCAAATCATATGGGGTATCTTCACTAAAAACTGTTATAAAGTCAGTGGAAGCCAAGGCAGCAAGAATGAGTGCTCTATCATTTTGTGGTAAAATAGGCCTGTTGTTACCTTTCAACCGCTTTACAGATTCGTCACTATTGATGGCTACAACGAGGATATCCCCCAATAATTTCGCTTCTTCCAGATAGGCAGTATGCCCAGGATGTATGAGGTCAAAACAACCATTGGTAAACACAATCTTTTGTACAAGATTTGCTTTTTGTTGAAGTTTTTCTTTCAACTCCAATTGATTGAATATTATTTTTCTTTGTATGACACGGATTAGGATTGTGATTTTCTATTGATGATAGGAAGTAATACATAAGCGCTCAGACCTAAGCTAATATTGCCAATGATGGATATGAAAATAAAGTTCAAATTTGCATAGCTAAATCCATCACTTCCTGCCACGCCATATAAACTTAGAGCCTCTGAAATCATAAATTGATAAGTTCCCATACCTCCAGGAGAAGGGATGATCATACCAACACTTCCCAAGAAGAGACTCACTAATGCCGCTTGAGGTGGCAAATTTGCTGTCGCCGTCAACGCATTGAATGAGACGTATGTCATGATAAAATAACACGCCCAAATAGCCAGACTATAGGTGATGAATAATCCCCTTTTTTTCATTTTTTTAATGCTCAACAATCCCTCAATCAACCCTTTGATGAATACAGATACCTTAGCCCCTATTTTGGTGGTTTCAATTTTAGCCCAATACTTGTACAATATTCCTGTCAAAATCAATAACACGATCAATAAACTTATTGGAAAAATCATGGATTTGAAGTCAATAACTGCATTTTTAAACAGGTATTCTGAAACTTTTTGATAGGCAAATATCAGCGCTAGTACGGATACAAAGCAAAAGATAACCACATCGACTATTCTTTCTGTGATGATGGTTCCAAATGCCTTTTCGGATGGTATGTTTTCATATTTACTAATGACGCCTGCACGAATCAATTCTCCGATTCTTGGCAATGCCAAGTTGGTTAAATAAGCAATGGTGACTGCACCGAAGGAATTGATAAATTTCATCTTATATCCAAGCGGCTCTGTCAGTAGATTCCATCTGATGGCTCTAAACACATTACTCAATACAAAGAAACCAATAGAAATAAGTAAATACACCCAGTTTGCGCCCCTGATGTCGTTGTAAACTTTTGTGAGCAAGCTGCAATTTTGGGAAGTGATGCCTTTGGCTACACATTCTACTTCATAAGCCACTTGTTGCTTGTGGTAAACCAAGTATAGGATGAGACACCCCAGACCTAGAAATAGCAAAAAGGTAAGTAGATTTTTAATTTTCACATCACATTACTATTCTGTTATGCTCATCAGGGAACACCACAGCTGGTTTGAAGTCCTTGGCTTCCTCTGGAGTCATCAATGCATAGGAAATGATGATGACGATGTCACCAACTTCTGCTCTTCTGGCAGCTGCACCATTGAGACAAACTTGGCCAGAACCCCTTTCGCCTTTGATAACATAAGTTTCTATCCTTTCACCATTGTTATTGTTTACAATTTGCACCTTTTCACCCTCCATGAGTTTGGCTTCATCTAGCAAATCTTCGTCAATGGTAATAGAGCCCACATAATTGAGGTTTGCCTCTGTAATGGTTGCTCTGTGGATTTTTGATTTAAATATTGTTAGTAACATGTTGTAACAAAAATATGAATGCTCTTTAATAATTGTGCCTTGTATAATTTCAGAAGTTTATTCTGTGTCTTTCAACCATATTAATGTAAAAATCGCACTAATAGTTCTCTAAATGGTTGATAGAGCCTTATTTAAATCGGCAATGATGTCATCAATGTGTTCCAGTCCTGTCGAAACTCTGATCATGGAATTAGTAATTCCTGCCAAACTCCGCTGTTCGGGACTCAATTTGGAGTGCGTAGTAGATGCAGGATGCGTAATGATGCTTCTGGTATCACCCAAGTTTGCAGACATCGACATCATTTTGATGTTGTTGAGTACCTTTCTTCCTTTTTCCAAATCACCATCAACTTCAAAAGTTACAATGCCTCCACCCGCTTTCATTTGTTTTTTTGCAATTTCATAATCTGGGTGACTTTCTAGAAATGGATAACTCACTCTTTTGATTTTCTGGTGGTGTGATAACCACTCAGCCAATTTGAGTGCATTCTCGCAGTGTCTGTCCATTCTGACTGCGAGTGTCTCCAAACTTTTGCTCAAAATCCAAGCATTAAAGGGAGAAAGTGTTGGTCCAGCGTTGCGCATGAACTGTTCGATCAAAGCTATGTGGGCATTTTTACCAACAATGACACCACCCATAACTCTTCCTTGACCATCCATGTATTTGGTAGCGCTGTGTATGACGATATCAATTCCAAACTTAATTGGTTGCTGTAAATATGGTGTTGCAAAACAATTGTCTACGATAGAAATGATGCCATTTTTGGCAAACATTTTTCCAAAGGCATCCAAATCAAATATTTGTAATCCAGGGTTTGAGGGAGTTTCAAAATAAGCAATTTTGGTATTTGGTAAAATTGCCTTTTCCCATTCTGCTGGATCCTGAGAATTGATTAACGTAAAAGTAATGCCCCACTTTTGAAAATAATTCTCCATGAGCTTGATCGTAGAGCCAAAAACTGCTTGAGACATCAATACGTGATCTCCTTGGGCGAGCAAACATGCAAACGTGGTAAAAATTGCTGCCATACCTGTGGTTGTAGCTCTTGCCGCTTCTCCTCCTTCTAGTAGTGCGACCTTTGTTTCAAACTCTTTGACGGTAGGGTTGGTATATCTACTGTACACATTTCCCGGAATTTCATCAGAGAAAATCTGTCTCATTTCATCTGCATCATCAAAAATATAACTGGATGTAGCAAAGATCGGAGTAGAGTGTTCTCTTTGTTTGCCTCTTTGGGTTTGGGTGCGTATTGCCTGCGTTTCAAACTTCATAAAAGAAAATTTACTTTTGATGATTCCTCATCCTTTCAAATCAAATTAAGCATTTTTTTGAAGGTCAACCACCTCCACTGTATGTGTTATCAATGCTGTTTTTTCAAGCATTTTGGAAACAGAACAATAAGTTTCCAAACTCATTTGCACAGCCTGGCGTACTTTTTCTTCTTTTAGATTATTTCCCTTGATGATGTAATGTAAATTGATTTTCTTAAAAACAGCGGGCACCTCGTCATCTGCTCTATCGGCCTGAGCAACTACTTCTAATGAAACAAAATCTTGTCTCATTTTTTTAAGAATAAGATCTACGTCTATAGAACTACAGGCAGCAGCAGCCATAAGTACCGTTTCCATTGGACTTACCGATTCTTTATTTCCTGAAAATTGCACAGACTGACCGCGCTCATTGGTGCCTTTATAATTGCGCTCCCCAAAGGTAGATTCTAGTTTTATTCTCATTTATTTTGTACTTCTCCTTCTTAACAACTAAAGTAATAAACGTAATTTCTCCAAAAGTAATACAATAAAAAAAGCCCTCACCTCAACGGAAAGGGCTTTATTTTGGAGGTCTCGAGCGGATTCGAACCGCTGTAGAAGGTTTTGCAGACCTTTGCCTAAGCCTCTCGGCCACGAGACCATATCCTTTTTTAAGGTCTGCAAATATATAGCTTTCTTATAATACTAGCTCTATTTTATGATTAAATTAAGACGTACTTTTATTCCTTAATGTATAATCATATTCTTTTCAACTACATAGGCACTTTCACCATGTCTCCCAAACGTGGCAAATTCTCTCCTGAGTAATTATTTTCAACCATAATGGTTGCCAATTCTACTCCATAATTATTGGCAATTTCTCTCAATGATTGTCTAGAAGAAAGCTTCACGTATCTATAGGTTCTATCATTAATGATTGAAGCATTTTTAAGATAGAAGTCCGTAGGATTTTCTTTAGAAGGTAAACTATTGTTTCTCCTATTTGCATAAGCTACGTTTGCAATCAGTATCTCTTCACGTTGAGCGTCATCACTTGCGGTATAAGCATAAAGCAAGTCAGTGTCTTTGTCATGTGCAAAACTAGAATTGGTCATGACAATGTTTTCTATATCGCCAAATTCTTCAACAAAAATATTGAGTTTACAATACGGTAAAATCACATAGTTGTCATCTCCATTGATAGGAATAACACCCTTGGAGTAAGAGGGATTTAGCCTAGCTAAAAGACCATAATCTAGGTCCATTTTTTCTGCCATTTCCTTCAAGTCAATTCTATACCTCACCTTAGCAACAGTCGTATGAATCAAAAGATCTTGTTCATATTTTGGCTTCAGGCCGTGATCTGCATAATGTTTCACCATGTACATAATGGCAATCAACTTGGGCACATATTGTTGCGTTTCCTTTGGCAAATATTGCTTTAATTGCCAAAAAGTATTTCCTCCACCGGATTTAGAAATGGCTTTGTTTACATTACCCATTCCACAATTGTACGCCGCTAGTGCAACTCCCCAATCATCATAAATTGCATGAAGATAAGCCAGGTAATCCAATGCCGCATCAGTTGCTTTGATTGGATCTTTGCGCTCATCAACTTGCCGACTCATGCGCAATCCAAGAGATTCCGCAGTGGGCTTCATAATTTGCCATAAGCCAGTAGCACCAACAGGTGACACAGCATTGACAAAAAGGTCTGTTTCCACAATGGGCAAGTACGCAAGTTCCTTAGGAAGATTTTTCTCTCGTACCAATTCCGCAAAAATGGGCAGGTACATCGGTAGCTTTCCTAAAGTAACTTCACTCGCTTCTTTGTGTTTTTTTAAGTAAAAGAACAGTTTGTCTCTTACTTCATCAGAATACCTGACATCGATTACAGATTCCAAAGAGAGTAGTCTGTCTTTGATCATCTGGTCAGTTTCTGGATCGAATCTTCTTGGCTTGGCAGAAATTACTTGGGGGAGTAAAATCAATAATACAAGAAAATACCTACAATACTTTTCTAGTTCAAGTTTCATCAACTTAATAGATTATGTTCTGGATTATAATTCTTTTTAAAAAGAAACTATACTCTCATGCAAGTCCGTCGGTATTTCGGATATTAGTTTACAGAATTACATTAGAGGGTGCAAAATTACTGCCAAATATTTGGCATCCTAATTTTTTAACAGTTTATTAAGATTTTTACATCTTTATTAATACTTGACAGTCAATATTTTATGGTGTATATTAATCCCTAATATTTTATTGAAATTAATTTCGCCAAATTAAATATTGTCTTGTCAGCGGTACTCTTAACGATCAACTGGAGACTATTGTTTGATGTGGAATTATGTTTTTTGTCAGAAATGGGGACCGTGATGCACGGATTTCCGACCAAATTTGCCAAAACAGTGTAGATATCTGACATATAAAGTTGTGTTGGATCAGTGATTTTCTCGTCCAAACGCCATGGCCCAACTGCAGAAACGGGCAAAATAAAGCCATCTGCTTCACTCAAAATGTTGTTTATTCTGTCTGCAAGCAGCCTTCTTACCTTCAAAGCTTTCGTAAAATAAGCGTCGAAATAACCTTCACTCAGTACAAAAGTACCCAACATGATCCGCTTTTTGACTTCTGAGCCAAAGCCTTCTGACCTTGAGTTTTTATACATTTCGAGCAAATCGCCTTTCTTTTCGCTGCGATGACCATACCTCACGCCATCAAATCGACTGAGATTGCTAGAAGCCTCTGCAGTGCATAGGATATAATAACACGGAACCAGATATTTCATATAGTCAAAACTGACGGGCATCAAATCGTGGTCTTTACCCAGCACTTCCAGATATTGTCTGTTTTCTTCCATCCAGTCACTTTGGCCCGCAAACATCTCGGGCACATAAGCTAATTTCAATCTGCCCGATGGAATCTCACTTTCCATACTGACATCAATGGAGGTAGCATCATTTACATCTTTTCCTGCTATGACATCATATACAACCGCTGCATCTTCATAATTGGATGAAATGATTCCTATTTGATCAAAAGATGATCCATAGGCTATCAAGCCATATCGAGATACAGATCCATAGGTGGGCTTGAAACCTATCGTTCCTGTAAAAGCTGCTGGCTGGCGGACACTTCCACCAGTGTCACTACCCAAAGCAACCATACACATTCCTGTTTGCACAGATACTGCTGCGCCGCCACTGGAACCACCAGCAATGAGGTCTGAATCAAAGCCATTGCGCACTGCACCATAATGAGAATTGGTGCTCATAGATCCCATTCCAAACTGGTCACAATTGGTAGTACCTATGATGATAGCATCTGCAGCCTCCAATTTCTCAACTGCTGTTGCTGAGAAGGGGGAACGATATCCACTGAGTATTTTTGATCCCGCTGTAGCGATGTGGTTTTTGTAACAAATATTGTCTTTAATGGAAATGACTACACCTGCCAGAGCACCCACTGGTTCGCCATTTTTAATTTTGCTGTCTAGCATTTGAGCTCGTTGGATCGCTTCATCACCAAAAACATTCACAAATGCGTTTAGATGACCATTTTGATTGATCTGAGCCAAATTGCTTCTTACTTGGGCCTCAAAGCTTGTTTTACCAGATTTTACATCGTCGTGTAATTGTTCAATCGTAATATGGGTCACTTTTCTTGTTTTAATAATTCCGTCAATGTCTCCAGATTATAAGCCATTTGCTCGCCAGAGATCAAATTTTTGAGAGAGATTGTTTTTGTTCTTACCTCTTCTTCACCTATGATGCCCGCGTACTTTACTTTTTTGTCCGCTGCATATTTGATTTGTTTTTTGAGTTTGCCAGGATCGGGATAAACATCTACAGCAATTCCTTCATTTCTCAACATTTGGCCAACATAAAATGCCCATTCCAGTGACTGATCGTCAAAAGCCATCATGACAATAGCTGCTTGATCGATGACATCCGCTGGAAAAAGGTTGAGCTCTTCCAGTACGTCATAAATCCGTTCGGCGCCAAAAGAAATTCCTACTCCAGAAAGACCCGGCATACCAAAACTTCCGGTGAGGTTATCATATCTTCCGCCCCCACCAATAGAACCCATTGTAATCTCAGGATGAACTTCCTTGTCTAGTGCAACTTCAAAAATACACCCTGTATAGTAACTGAGCCCCCTAGCCAGCTTCACATCGTATTTGAGATTATCTAGTCCCGTGTTTACTTTTGAAAGTTGAAAAACGCTTTCTATTTCTGCAACTCCTTTCAAGCCTTCAGAGCCTTCTTTAAAAAACGCTTTGAGCTCTTGGTGGCTTTTTACAGACAACATTTCCAAAATCAATTTGGCCTGCTCTGCTGTAATCCCCCGCTCAAGTAATTCTTTTTCTACACCATCAGCGCCAATCTTATCCAGTTTATCGATGGCTACGGTCATGTCCATAAACTTGTCCTCAATGCCAACAGCTTCTGCAATTCCGAAAAGGATTTTTCTATTGTTGATTTTGATGTCTACAGATATGCCCAATGCTTTGAATACTTCGTGATAAATACTGGCCAATTCAGCTTCATAAATCAAAGAATCAGAGCCTACCACATCTGCATCGCATTGGTAAAATTCTTGGTATCTGCCTTTCTGGGGCCTATCAGCTCTCCACACGGGTTGAATTTGATATCTTTTGAATGGAAACGTTATTTCATTTTGATGTAAAACCACAAACCTTGCAAAAGGCACTGTGAGGTCATATCGCAGGCCTCTCTTGGCAATACTAGATGCCAACGCATAAGAATTTCTAGTTGTCAAGGCGTTTTCATCAGCCTTCTCCAAAAAGTCTCCGTTATTGAGAATTTTGAATAATAATTTATCTCCTTCATCACCATATTTACCAGACAACGTAGCCAAAGCCTCCATGGCTGGGGTTTCTATTTGGGCAAAGGCGTATTTTTTAAACACCTTTTCAATGGTATTAAAAATATATTTTCTCTTGCTGATTTGCTCTGGCAAAAAATCTCTTGTTCCCTTTAGTAGTTGAGGTTTCAAAGTGATTTATCTATTAAGTATTGTGAAAGTAAATTATATCAGGGATGAAAATTGCTTAAGAAACCTCACGTCATTTTCAAAAATGAGTCTGATGTCATTGATATTGTACATTTGCATCGCAGATCTTTCAATGCCAATTCCAAAAGCATATCCCGAGTATTCATAGGGATCGATACCACAGTTTTGCAAAACATTTGGGTCAACCATTCCACAACCAAGTACTTCAAGCCAACCAGTTCCTTTTGTCAATCTTCTTGCGCTCTCTGTTTCTGTGCCCAACCAAACGTCCATTTCTGCACTTGGTTCTGTAAATGGGAAAAAGCTTGGTCGCAAGCGAATGTCAGTTTGAGCTCCATACATTTCTCTGGCGAAATAAAGCAAGGTCTGTTTCATGTCTGCAAAACTCACTTTTTTATCAATATAAAGCCCTTCTACTTGATGAAACTGGCAGTGTGATCTGGCAGAAATGGTTTCATTTCTATATACTCTACCAGGAGCTATGATTCTGATGGGTGGTTTTGTCGAAGTCATCACTCTTGACTGCACGCTCGATGTGTGGGTTCGCAACAAATTGATGGTGCTATCCTTGATGTAAAAAGTATCCTGCATGTCTCTAGCTGGGTGATTTTCAGGAGTATTCATAGCAGTGAAATTATGCCAATCATCTTCCACTTCTCTTTCCTCTGCCACCACAAATCCAATTCTAGAAAATATGTCGGTTATCCTATTCATTACAATGCTAATCGGATGTCTACCACCAAGTGAAATGCTTTCTGTAGGAGCCGTGAGGTCAACACCAGCATAGGAAACCTTCGCAGATTGAGCAGAAATAGATTCTTTTACCGCATCAAATTTTTCTTCTGCTTGAGTTTTGAGCGCATTTACCTTGAGACCAAAATCCTTCTTTTGGTCATTTGGAACTTGTTTTATTTCACCAAAAATGTCTTTGATTTCACTCTTACTTCCCAAGTATTTTATCCTAAACTGTTCCATTGTTTCTGCACCATCAATCACAAAGGCGTCAATTTCTCCGGCAAGCTGATCTATTTTATCAAAAATGTCCATTATTCCTTCTTACTTTTTCTGCGAATCCTGATTTTCTATCAGTGCTGCAAAATTAACTTTATCAGGGATAAGCTCCCAAGATTTTAAGACATATTAAATTATAAAATTAATATTGGCAAGATGAAATGGGGAAGACAAATCCAAAAGGCCAACGTAGTGGGCAGCATTATCCCTTTTTGATCACAATTTGATAATTGAATTTACTTCCTTGTGTCGAAGTTTTCGCTGGTGTTTGGGTGTATGTATAATTATATTGAATGCTTTTGGTTGGGCTTGGGTTTACCTTTGTTTTTGGCAGGACAAAAGTAACCCTGAGATTCTTGTGGAATAGAACTTTCAGTTTCCGCGGATTTTTGGGCACTACAAATTTGATGAGTTTGGCAATTCGCTGGGCTTCTTCGTCACAGCCATTTCCTAGACTTTTTAAAACTACACTTTCTGTGACGATTCCTAGGTGATTGATGGTGATGTTTAGTTCCACCACTCCTTTTGTTTTATTGGCTAAGGCTTCTTGAGGATAGATTATTTGAGATTGAATAAAAGTAGAAAGTGCTTTAGGCCCACCTTCAAAATAAGGTTGTTTAATGAAACCTTCGTCCTTTTTTCCTTTCTGCATTTTATACTTTTTCAACCAAAAAGCCCAGACTTTCCAGATCTTGCCAAAATCCTGGATATGACTTTGAAACCACGCCAGCATCATTTACCCGAATTTCACCTAGTAATGCCAATGGTGCTAACGCCATGGCCATACGATGATCATGGTAGGTATCAAAAGTTGGCGCTGTGGATAAATCCGCCTGACCTTCCGTCATAAAATATTCGCCAGGTGTATTTTTCTTAAATCGTTCTGGAACCTTGGTGAGATAAACAGAAACTTTTGCAAGTTCGGTTTTGAATGCAGCGATGCGATCCGTTTCTTTGATGTATAAGGTTTGTAATCCTGTGAAAAGCCCTTGTATACCCTTGCCTGCGCACATGGCAAATACTGTTTGGGCGATGTCTGGTTGTTTGATAAAATCGTATTCCAAAAAAGGCGTTGCCAAATGTCCTTTTTCTTTGATTAGCCTTACTTCATTGTTTTCAAACGTCGAGGTGATACCAAATTTTTTGCCTATTTCCGCTATCGCAGAGTCTCCTTGGAGGCTCTCTTTTTGTAAGCCAATCAATGTAATATCTGCTTCATCGGCCAAAGCTGCTATACTATAATAATAACTAGCTGCGGACCAATCTGCTTCTACGAAGTATGGTTTTGGTTGATAAGATTGCGGTGGCACAATGATGGTATTTTCTACCCAATCATGATGTATGCCAAAGTACGTCATAATTGCAAGAGTCATTTCAAGATAGGGCCTGGATACCAATTCGCCGGTTATGTTCAAAACAATTCCTTTGGGCAAGGTGGGTCCAACCATCAACAAAGCAGACAAATATTGAGAGCTAATATCTCCCCTGACGCTGACTTCCGGACTATCAAAACCTTTTGGATTTCCAATTTTCAAAGGTGGGTAGCCGACTTTATCCACATATGAAATGTCTGCTCCCAAATCATTTAGCGCATCTACTAGCGGGCCGATGGGTCTTTGTTTCATGCGATCTGAACCCGTAAGCACGTTTTCTCCTCCTCTACTGGCTAAATAAGCAGTGAGAAACCTGAACGTCGTCCCTGCGTGGTGTGCGTCCAACTCATATTCAGAACTTGCCAGTAATGCAGACATGGTTTTTGAATCATCACTTTCAGACATGTTTTCTATCTCAAAGTGTGTTCCACATAATGCTCTTATGAGTAAAACCCGATTGGCAATTGATTTAGATCCGGTAAGTTTAATTTTGCCTTTTATGTTTTTATTCGTTGCCTGCACACGGTATGTATCGCTCATCTTTTATGATCTTTTTGGTGGAGTAGTGATTACTTTAGTCCAATGATGCAAATATATTGATCACCATACTTGCAATCATTATTGGTCTCCCAATCTGTTTTGAATTTCGTTCCTTTTTAATTCCTGTTCTTGTTGTTTTTCTAACTTACGCTGTTCGTATCTTTCCTTCTCCTGCGCATCATCACTATTGTATCTCCTGATGATTTCCTTGACCAATCTATGCCTCACCACATCTTCTTCATTGAGAAAAACTTGCGCAATGCCATTGATGTTGGACAAAATGTGGAGTGCCTTGTTGAGACCAGATTTCTGATTATATGGCAAGTCTACCTGAGTAAGATCACCGGTGATGATGCATTTTGCATTGGGCCCCAAACGAGTGAGAAACATTTTCAACTGTGGCGAAGTACAATTCTGAGATTCGTCCAGGATGATGAATGCGTTATCTAATGTTCTACCTCTCATGAAGGCTAGTGGAGCCACCTCTATCACCCTGTTTTCCATGAAAAACTTGAGTCTTTCCATTGGAAATAAATCTTCGAGTGCATCATATAATGGTCTCAAGTAGGGATCAATTTTATCCTTGAGGTCTCCTGGTAAAAATCCCAAACTTTCGCCTGCTTCTACTGCTGGGCGAGTAAGAATGATCTTTTTTACAAGTTTGCTTTTGAGTGCTGCAACGGCAAGGGCAACAGCTGTGTATGTCTTTCCTGTTCCTGCTGGTCCGATCGCAAAAAGAATATCGTTATCGCGAGACATTTCAACCATTTTCTTTTGGTTGACGGTCTTAGCTTTAATGGGTCTTCCATCACGACCATAAACAATGACGTTGTTATTTTCAGAATCTGATATCCTGCCGACCATAGGATCTTGACCAGAAACCAGCTCTTCTACAGCTTGTTTACTCACAGATTTATTATTTTGTAAGATGCCAATCATGTTTTCAAAAACTTCTTTTACCTGCAGAACCGCCTCGTCTTCTCCAACGATTTTGAGCTTGGTGCCTCTGGATGTAATTTTTACATTAGGAAAAGTTTTTTTGATTAGTTTGAGTTTGCCGTCATTTTCGCCAAACAAAATCAAAGGGTCTATTTGATCCAGGTCAATAAGTATCTCCTGAATGCCTCCTGTATTTTCTATCAAATTAATATTTAAGTTTTAAAAAGTACAAATTTATATTTTCTATAAAATAAAGCACACTTTGTGAACGGTAAATAATTCCTTTTAATTTGTTACCGTTCAGCTATATTCAATTTCGATCAAAAATGATCTCTTTATAGTGTAAATGATTCCAGCAAAACCTTCCATTTAATGGGTTAAAAGCGGAATAAAAGGTCAAATTGATACATATTATAAATTTTTCGCATATAATTCAAAATCATTTCATTTCTTTGTACAAAATTGTGGCAATAGCAAATTTTGGAACACATCAACAACATAAAAGACAAACAACTGGTTTCCATGATCTCTGATTTTGGGACCGTGGATTTTTATTTGGCAAAATTTAAGGCATCCATTTATAAAAAATGTCCGTCTTTAGAAATCATTGATGTAAACCACAACATACCGCTGCATGATATCAGCTTGGCAGCCTTCCAATTAAGGAATATCATAGATGAGTTTCCTGCAGGAAGCATACACCTGGTCGCCGTCAATAATCATTATAACATCCAATCCCGGTACTTTTGTTTTGAGGTCGGGGGTCAATATTTTATTGGACCAGACAATGGCATATTCTCATTGATATTTCCAAATTTGGATTCCCTCGTCCTTTACGAGATTTTGCCCTTAGATGATCAAATGATGAGTGCAAGTGCGGCCTATGTTCATGCTATTTCTTGCATTTACCATGGTTTGCCCATGTCGGAGTTTACTAAAAAGTCTCAGGATCCATTGATGAAAATAGCTTTCAAACCAGTGGTGACTAGTACACAATTGAGGGCGACTGTCATTCACATTGATCATTTTGGAAATGTGATTACCAACCTTTCTAAAAAGGATTTTGAAGAAGCAAAATCTGGAAGACGATTTAAATTGTATTACGATCCACACGATCCATTGGAATATGTGAGTAAATCCTATGCATCGGTTCCTGTGGGAGACCCGCTTTGCACATTCAATGAATCCAATTTGTTGGAGATTGCAATCAATATGGGAAATGCTGCTCAGTTGCTAAATTTGAAACTCAATGAGACCATTCAGATTGACTTTCATGATTGAAACAGAAAATAGAAAGTGATTCCTCGATCGGTTTTTATTTCTTTAAAGTCTGGAGGCCGAGCATCAATCCATTACATTTTTTAAAATTTGTTTTTATCGCTTTTATTAGGTAAGTAGGTAATTATTTTAGAAATTCGCCCGCTGAATCTAAAACCAAACCGATTCTCATATATAAAGAATCACTAGATGGGCTATACCTTCACTAACGAATCATATCATATTCTTATAAACCAAGCGGGTGGTTTGGAACTCTTGGTTAACGAACTTAACCCTTCTCAAATAATCGTGTTGGTTGATGAAAATACTGAGAATTTTTGTCTGCACTATTTAATATCAGAATTACACCGACCATTTAAAACCATCAGCATACGATCAGGAGAGGCCAATAAAAATATTGACACTTGCAAGTTTGTTTGGTCAAGTCTCATCAAATTTAAAGCAGACAGAAAAACTTTGTTGATCAATCTAGGTGGTGGCGTGATCGGCGATTTAGGTGGTTTTTGTGCTGGAACCTATATGCGTGGTATTGATTTTATTCAAATGCCAACTACACTGCTTT
The DNA here is from genome assembly GCA_016715105.1 of Saprospiraceae bacterium. Taxonomy (GTDB): domain Bacteria; phylum Bacteroidota; class Bacteroidia; order Chitinophagales; family Saprospiraceae; genus JADKBO01. Next base: position 316,472 of record JADKBO010000002.1, read on the forward strand.
CTCAAGTTGATGCCAGCGTAGGTGGCAAGCTTGGTGTTGATTTCGATGGCTTCAAAAACATGGTAGGCTTATTTCAAAATCCTAAAGCAGTAATCATCAATACGGATTTTTTGAAGTCCCTGCCTTATAAAGAATTGTTGAGTGGATATGCTGAATTGCTCAAACATGGTTTGATCGCCAGTCAAACCGTTTGGGAAGAACTTTCTAGCGTTGAAGATATTACAACTTTGGATTTTGACAGAGTGGTCCATGATTCTGTGATGATCAAAAAAACCGTAACAGAAGAGGATCCTACAGAAAAAGGTTTGCGTAAAATATTGAATTTTGGACATACCATCGGACACGCCGTTGAGACCCTGAGTTTTGAAACAGATCGTCCCCTGCTGCACGGAGAGGCTATTGCCATTGGTATGATTATGGAAAGCCATCTATCCTTGCAAAAAGGCTACATTTCTGATGAAGAATATCAAAATATCAAAGCTGCCATCATAAAATTGTATGGAAACAAAGCCAAATCTCTTCCAACAATTGAGCAAATCACAGAAATCATGCTGCTTGATAAGAAGAATAATAATGGGATCATTCAATTTTCTTTATTAAATCAAATTGGTCAAGGCAATTTCAATCAGGAAGTTGATCAAGTGGCTTTACAAGCTGCGTTAACCGATTATATCCAATAATTTCATCTTTATTTAGGAAACTTTTCTGTCTTTCCAAACATAGTCTTTTGGAAATAAGGCGTGAAGTCCTGTATAAAAAATGTAGAAAAAATAGCCGAAAAAGGCCGGAATAAACGCTTTTAATGGCGTCCTATTTCCAAAAAAATCACTCATTCTTGCTAGGAATAAGTAATCAATGACCGCTTTTATGAATAAAATGAAAATACCCAACATCAAATTGATGGGGAGGAATGGGGCGCTCAGAAAATATACCACGATCAGTAGGTGAACAGAAAATATAAAGCCTTGAATTTTGAATAGAGCTTTATTTGCATAACTTTTTGTTTTGGTGGCCCATCTCTTGCGTTGAATGAGAAAAGAGTTTAAATCATTTTCTGCTTTGGTAATGACTGCTCCTCGGCGACTTTTCAGAAAAGCAACCTTTTTACCAGATTCATTCATTTTTTTAATCAGAAAAACATCATCACCAGAGGCTAATTCCTCATTGCCTGCAAACCCACCAACAGCGTCAAAACTCGATTTTTTAATGACCATATTCGCCCCATTGGCTAAAAAATAATCATTTCTATAAATGCCATTTGCTGTGATGGCCATCATTGCCGCATTATCCAAGTATTGAAATCTGGTAAGTATGGATTTGCCTGCTTCAATGATGATGGGACAAGCAATAAAATCTGGATCAATTTTTTGAATTTGAGCATCCAATAAACTTGCTTGATCCTTGTGCAAAACACAATCGGCGTCCAAAAACCAAAGGTGGGGATTGCTCGCCACAGAAACTCCTGCCGTCATTGCAGCTTTTTTACCAAAAGAATCCGTCAACGTGATACAAAAGATGCCTTCATAAGATTTGGCAATCGATCCTGTGCCATCTGTGCTGTGATCATCAACCACCACAATCTGCAATAAATCCTTTTCATAGTCCAAGTTCAATAAACTGTCCAAACAAGCGCCTAAGTTAGACGACTCATTTCGGCAGGAAATGATGATGGTAAAAGCCGTTTTTTCTTTTGGTAATGTTCTTGGTTTTAATATTTCCTCAGTCAGGTCCCAGCCATGATAAATCTTAGATATCAAAACCAAATAAAGAAACATCATGAACAGCGCCAAAGCAAAACTCAAGCCTTCAAGTATGGTCATGCTTTAAGTTTGTTGTGATCTTAGCAAACGCCGTTTTACAATGATGCCACGAATCCAAATTGGTATGATGATAGCGCCAAGAATCAAATATGGATAGTAGGTAATAAGTCTCCAAATAAGGGCAACTAAACTACCAACACTTTCGGGAATATAATCTGAAAAGAATCCCCCAAATAAATATTCTGCGATGCCTGCCCCTCCAGGTGTTGGGCTAAAAGCAGTAATTACATACATTGAAATACCCCTGGTGAAAATATATATTTGGTCCAAAAAGGTGCGATCCACTCCACTTATGAGTGCTAGAATGATAAAGTTAAGTGCCATAAAACGGGTTGTCCATGCCCCTGCGGTCATTGAGAAGTTTATGGCGTGAAATTTATAGTCTTTCCTTTTGATTACTTCCGCTGCTGTGACCATGTTGACTGCTGTTCTTCTCAAGTCCATTTTAAATCTTTTCAAAAACGGGATGCTTGAAATCAAAAAAAGCATTCTTTTGGTCGCATTTGGATTGATAAAAAGGCCGTAAAAGAATACAAAACCATAGACCAACATAAAAAATAACACAGAGATGAGTGTGACACCATAACCATCTAAATCAGCAAAATAAACAGCTCCAGGTCTGACAGAGATAGCCCCAAAAACAACTGCCAAAACAGGCAACAATACCAATATAAATATAGTGTCTATTACCATGGAATAAAGGACTACGGTAATGGTTTTTTCTCCTGGGAGTTTTTCTTGAGATAATAACAAGAAGGCTACTCCTGCTCCTCCAACGCTTGTAGGTGAAATGGCCGATGAAAACTCCCATATGACAATCAGCTGGATGCATTTGGTAAATGAAAACGCCTTGTCTGTCATGTAATACAGCCGATAAGCATAAAATAAATGCCTCAGCACATACATAAAAATGGCCATACTTAGCCACCACAAAGTCGCCATATCCCACCGTACTCTCTGCAATTCCGTAAGGTCCAATTGCCTGGAAATTAAGAAAAAAACTACACCCAGACCCAAAACAACAGGTATCATCAATCTGCCAAAACTTACAGATTTCAGAAGTGATTTCTCTTCTTCGTTGAGGTGTTTATCTTCTTCTATCAAAATATTGCCTTCCTTTATTGTGTATGAATGAGGCCATAAAGATAGACTGTTATTCTACCAATTTAACACTAAAAAATCTCTTTTATTACCACCCAGGAATAAAGTTTAATCCAAATGTTACTCTACCATTTGAGGTAAGTTGTCTGGCAAAATATGGTTCGATGATCAAGTAACCAAGTACATTTATTCTTGCAGAAATACCAACACTTTTTGCAAAAGTAGGTTTGACCAAACGCTCCTCAGAAACGGGTCTTCCATCAACATCTCTGATGAGGTTTCCATTATCATCATATTGAAATACAGTAAGTGGTTCTCCTTTGGTGAGGTGACTGATCTCATCAAATGCAACCCCGGCATCCACAAATAAATTGAGGTCTGATAGTAAATAACGAGAACCTATCAAAGCCAATCTTTTTGGCCCAGTGAACGGTAATCGCAATTCTATGGACCCAACGGCGATCTTGGATCCCAAAAGTTGACCAAAATCAATGCCTAAGTCATCTATTATCTCGTAAGAAAAAGCACTTCCATATCCTCTTACAAAACCTGCTTGGCCCACATAATATGGGAAAACAGAATTTACTCGATTTTCAAAACGCATATTTGAGGTAATCCTAGCTGCCAGTGTAAAAGGTTTCACCCTCATATAATTTCTATAATCTGCCGTCACACTAAAGAAATCATTGGCACCAAAATACTTATCCACTCCAAATCTATATCTATGCCCCGCTAAAGGTGCAGTCAGCCCAAAAAATGAATTATCTCCCACTACTGCAATATTTACAGATGCACCCGCTCCCTTCACTAAACTATAATATTGTGAAAGTTGTAAAGTATCTGGAATGGGAATTTTTTCACGTTCTTGGCCAATGTATTGTAGTTGATTGCCAAATGGTTGATAGTAATTGTTGTATTGGTCATACCTGAAACTGCGATAAGATCCTTGTATGCCTCCTTCGATTCTCAGCGTCGTGGAAAATGGATAGTGTGCAAAAAGGCTCAATCCCTGATCAAAAACTCTGATGAGATCTATCTGATTATTGACCACCTCCAATAAGCCTTGATTGGTATTGATGGTGTCTAAAAAGTAATTCTGAAATCCAGTTCTCAAAGGCACATGAGATAGTCCAACACCCCAAGCAAGCCTATTGCTCCTATTGAGGTAAGACCATTGACCTCCAAAATCATAAATTTCTCCATTCACAGCCAATTGTCCAAACATTTGATTGTTTCCCAGGATGTCACCAAACAACATATCAATACCTCCTTGTAAACCTGTGGAAGTACCAAATGTGTTGTTTCCTACACCAACGCCTGTCCCTCCACCGATATAATCCAACTTGAATTTTGGCTTGTAGGGAGCAACGGTGAATGATGCAGGATTTTCAAAATTATACATATCTCTGGCTCGCAAGTTTTTGTTGACCACATCGATGGTTTCTTTGTTGATTACTGGCAACGTTCCTGCTATCTGGTTGATTGACTTGGAATCTTCAACTGGTTTATTGAGTAAGTTGGTGGTACTTGCTTCATATAACTCATAATGATTTTTCATATAATGAGTATAAACAACCTTGTCTCTTTTGGTAGATACCGATATCATTGGAGAATATCTGGAAATACCACTGATCCCAGTCAATAAATCTGTCATTTGGAAAACTTCCCCTGTAGCCGAGATGTATCTGTACAAGTTCCTGAAACCGTCTTGCTCACTGACAAAGTAAATATTGCCCTCAAAGTCAAAGATGGATTGAGATTTTCAGCACCATGGAATACGTCCAGAATTTCGATGGATTTATCCGCCATATTCATTACTGCAATGTCGTAAGTGATGTGCCCGTTTTTTCTTCCCTCTGTCATCGTTCTTTTATCATAACAGAAAGTCAGTTTTGTACCTTCGTCGTTGAAGTTCGGAAGAATTTCTGAAAACAAGTCATTGGTCAGCTGCTCAACCCTTTTGGTTTTAAAATTGTACGAGTATAAATCTGGTTGTCCTTCTACCATCCCACAAAAAACAACTGATTTGTTATCTGGTGACCAAGCAGGGCTGGCAATGGCGTCAATTCCGGGTATTTCAATGGTTGCAGTAGTTTTACCTTCATCAGCATCTTTTACAACCAAAACATTTTTGCCTTGTTTGAATGCTACAAAAGCAAAATCTTTTCCGTTTGGTGACCAAGTACCAGATGATTCCAAAAAGTTTAAATTGTCTAAATCACCGTCTTTGATCAAACTAGAAACTTTATTTAAGATTTTGCCTTCTCGGATATCACCTAAATATAAGTCTGTACTGAATAAATCCCTTTCAGATAAAAATACAATGTAGCGACCATTTGGGCTAATAGATGGTGAGACATTGAGCTCTCCGGCTTCTTTCGAATCAAAAATTCGTTTGCCTTGCGGTTTTTCGACCTTGTCTCTCAAATATGGGTTGAAATGATTTTTTAAACCATTTACCCATATATTGGATAGATTTTCTGTTGACATTTCAAATACTGCCTGGGTAGCAAATTCAAGCCCGTAAATGGCTGTGCCTTGGAAATATGGTTTAATATATTGGTCACCAAAGGTACCTGTGATGACACTCCAAAAAGCCTGACCGTATCTGTATGGAAAATATTTGGGGTTTTCCATTTGTTTGATGGTTGGCACAGCATCGTTGATGATGGCATCTCTCATCCACATTGAGGTAAACGGGTCTACTCTACCAAGAGACATATATTCTGCCATACCTTCAACCATCCAAAGTCCTAAATTACCAAGCGACTCTATAGAAGTAGAATCACCATTCAGTATACTATTAAATTGGAAAGCGTGGACCAATTCGTGGCCCAAAACTTGATAAGTCTGCTCATTACTAAAGGTGAGCGGCATGACCACTCTATTTTTGAATGCTTCAGTCACCCCACCAGTACCTACACCAATATCACCAGATATGGTATTTGTCTGTTGGAATTCAGCATGATTATTATATAATATTAGAGGATTTCTATTTGAAAATTCTTCGCCAACAATTTGCTTGTGATAATCGTACCACATTTCAGTCATTTGCGCGAATCGGTTCAATACTTCCCTGTTTTTAGTATAATAATGAATATCAAATTTGGGTGTTTCTAAAACTTTAAAATCAAAGTTTCTATATCGAGGCTTATTCCTTCCGAAATATTGAGCATCAATGGAAGTAAGAGTGGTGCCTATCAGCAGCACTGCAAGAGTTATTTTCTTAATTGAGATTTGCATAGCTTCAAAAGATTATAGCAATAAAACGTGCTTTAATATGGCAATTGTTTTTATAGCCATAAAATTAATGGTTTCTTATGATAAAGTAATAATTTTTTAAGGCTTTAAAAACAAGCGTAAGTCTCATGAAATGAACACTTTCTGGCCCATCCTTACACTCTTTATAACTGTACAAAAATCAGCATCAACCATTTAAAAATTAAAACAAATTACAAATAATTGTAATTTAAAATCGCTTGAAATTGAGTTTGGCATATATTTTGGTATTATTTAAATTATACTTTTTCATAATATAACTTTTACCATAATAGGTATATGACGGATAAAATAAAAATGACCATTCTAGATCAAGATAAAATATTGACTACCAGCTTAAAACGATTGAGCGACATGGGAGAATTGGGCAGATTTGAAGTCGTCAATATTCATGAAGATGCAAATATTTGTCTGGGTCAACTCAAAAATGACCAATCGATGTTAGTATTTGATCTCAACACCAAAAACATGGAGTGGGAAAAGTTTATGGAAATGGCCGGTGACGCTTCTCCCAATGTTCAGCAAATTGTCTTAACTAAATATGCTGAGCCTAGCTTGGTAAAAAAAGCATTTGTAAAAGGTGCTCGCGCTTACATTTCAAAATCAGAGAGTTTGGATGGGTTTCTTGCAGGACTAGAAAGTGCGCTCAGAGGCGAAGTTTATTATTCAGAAAATGTGAGTCCAAGCCCAAGATTGTACAAAGACTTGATCTTATCCAACATGAAAAAATCTGGTGGAATGAAAGACAATTTTGAGGTCAAAAAGCAACTTACTGAGCGAGAAAAGGAAGTACTGCAAGGATTTGTCAACACACTCACTGGAAAACAAATTGCAGACAAACTTTATATCAGCGAACAAACAGTTGCTGTTCATAAAAAAAATATAATGAAGAAATTGGAGGTCAATAATACGGTGGGGCTGATCAGGCTTGCACTCGAAAAAAACCTAGTTTAAATATGCGGTCAATGAGGAAAAAATCTACAAAAAACGATCACCAAATAAACTTGCGTTTATTGGTTGAAAAAGTGAAGTCTACCAGTTTAAAATACTGGATGATTGTTTTATTAATGATCACTATCTCGCTTTCTGCTCAAGCACAATGTCCCTTGATTTGTAACAAAAATGTCAACATTTCGATGGATGAAGATTGTTTGATTGAGGTAACTCCCGACATGATCCTTGAAGGTGAGGGCACCCTCGTGGAATGTCTTTATGAAGTGGTCATTATGGGTTCCAATGGCGTGCCGATTCCAGGATCTCCATTTCTCAATTCATCGCATGTTGGGAAAACTTTCCAAGTAAAAATCTTATCAGACCACAATTCTTGTTGGGGTACAATACTCGTGGAAGACAAATTTCCTCCCATGATTGACTGTCCCGAACCAATTACCATCAATTGTTATGACAAGAGAACTTTCAGTCTACCTTCTGCAAGTGACAATTGTGGAATAGTCACTGAAGTCGTTGAAATAAGCAACGAAGTAGAAGACATTGGTTGCACGGGTCCCTTTTCAGCCATCAGAAGAATCACCTACCAAGCAAAAGATAAAAGTGGAAATCTTTCCTCCGTTTGTACCAGATTGGTTTATTACGCTAAGGTAAATTTGGATTCTATCATGTTTCCGCTCAATCGTGACAATATTGAAGCAAGTGCACTTGATTGTGACAATGCAGAAGGTTGGGACCTCAACGGTAATAAATATCCAGACATCAATGAAACAGGAAAACCAAAAACTTTTTCTGGTTTTGAAATCCACCCCAATGCTTCTTATTGCGAGCTAAATACGACTTACGTAGACCAAGAAATAAAAATTTGTGGCGCAAGTAAAAAGATATTCAGAACCTGGACTGTCATGGACTGGTGCTCAGGAAGGATAGCGACAGACATTCAAATCATCAAAATAACAGATGATGAGGGTCCTCAAGGAACCATCAACATCGAAGGCTTACAAATACCTGCTGATGCTTACACCTGTAAAGTAAATTGGAAAGTACCAGCGCCTACCAACGTCACGGATTGTTCTCCAACTTTCTATACAGTAGCCTATGTGGTGGCAGATGCTTACGGGGTTTTCCCATATGAGCCAATTTATACTGATGCCAATATTGTAAAAGTGGGCAATATGTTTACCATCAATAACCTCATGGTTGGAAAAGTAAGAATCCGATATAAACTCGAAGATGAGTGTGGTAATTTCACTTATAAATATGGCGATATAATGGTGGTCGACAAAACTGCGCCAAATGTAATTTGTGACGAACACACCATTGTTTCTTTAAACAATAATGGCACTTCTTATATCGATGCCATCACCCTTGATGATGGGTCATTTGATAGATGTACCGACATCAAGTTTGATGCAAGAAGGATGGATAATGGTTGTAATACAAACAATACCATCTGGACAGAAAGAGTCTACTTTTGCTGTGCCGATGTTGGGAAAGACATCATGGTTTCTTTACGAGTTACTGACACTTATGGCAATTTCAATACTTGTATGGTCATTGTGAGAGTACAAGACAAAATAAATCCTAAAATAACTTGTCCGCCTGATATTACTTTGGACTGTGGAGTAGATATAGAAAATTTCACCATCACTGGCAAAGCTACTGCCATTGACAACTGTGCAAATCCAAACATTTACAAAAAAGATAGCCTTGCTGTCAACCAATGTGGCATTGGCATGATCTGGAGAAAATGGTTTGCAGAAGACAGAAACGGTAGTAAAGACAGTTGCATTCAAAAAATAACCATCCGTGGTCTCGATCCACTTGACTATGATGACGTCATCTGGCATACGGTGCGAGATACCATCATTGACGGTTGTATGGATATTGATACCGATCCGAAATATACTGGTTATCCAAAATGGCTCGCAGATAGTTGCCGATTGATTGGCTCAAACTATAAAGATCAAATTTTTGAACAAGTTGACGGCGTTTGCTTTAAAATCTTGCGCGTCTGGACGATTATAGATTGGTGTAATTATGATCAAAACTACCCTGACAGGTATAAATATAATTACACGCAGGTAATCAAGGTAACTAACCACGAACCACCTGTATTCCTTACCTGCCAGGACACAGTTTTCTGTACTTATGAAAGCACTTGTAATGGATTTATACAGTTTACAGCAAAAGCTAAGGATGTCTGTACACCAGATGAAAAATTGGTTTGGAGCTACGAACTTGATTTATACAATAACGGTACGATTGATTCAATAGGAAATGACAATGACATCAGTGGGAATTATCCGGTAGGTCGTCACCGTGTGGTCTGGCTTGTAAAAGACGGTTGCGGAAATGTTGCTAAGTGTGATCAAATATTTTATGTCAAAGATTGCAAGAAGCCAACGCCCTATTGTTTAGGAGAAATCACTACAGTATTGATGCCAAAAGCTGGCTTTATTGATACATGGGCCAGAGACTTTGATCAAGGTAGTTTTGACAACTGCGGCGGTAAACTAAGATTTTCGTTCTCACAAAATGTGCTGGATACAGGAAGAAGATTTACCTGTTCTGAGCTGGGAATCAACCAGTTGCAGGTTTGGGTGACTGATACCACTGGCAATCAGGACTTTTGTAGCGTGAGGATCATGATACAAGACCATAGCAATGTTTGTAATACTGGAGGAGGATTCAACATCAAAGGGGCTGTATTTACTGAAAATAATTTTCAAGTAAAAAATGTGGATATCAGCCTAGAGGATATGAGCACCAATGCCATGAAATATACAATCATAGATGGCAGCGGTGAGTTCACCTTCAATAATTTGCCCAATTCCAGTTATATGGTCAAAGCAAATAAAACCAATGAACATTTACTTGGTATCAATACCATAGATTTGGTAAGAATACAACGACATATATTGGCTGTTACCAAATTGGATAGCCCTTATAAATTGATTGCAGCAGATGTGACCAATGATAGAAAAATCACAGTGGATGACATCGTCATGTTAAGAAAGTTGATTTTAGGAGTGAAAACCACTTTTGACGTCGGTACTGGCTGGCGATTTGTGCCAATGGATATGCCAATTGCCAACCCACAAAACCCATGGCCAATAAAAGAAGAAATTTATATCACAGACGCAAGTCAAGCATCTTCACCCATAGGTTTTAAAACAATCAAGGTGGGAGATGTCGATGGATCAGCATTTAATGCCACGTCGGAACTTTCTGTGACCAATAGAAGTCAATCATCTTTGCCCCTAGAACTGAATTATAAGAACACCTCGAATACCTCAGGAGTTGATTTCATAGCTATGCAGGACATAGAAATCAATGGATTCCAAATGGAAATAAAGATTCCAAATGGCATGGAAGTACTTGGTGTTGAAAGCGCATATATAGACCTAAAAAGAGAAAATTACTATATCAATTTTGAAGCATCCAAACTTGCTGTGGTGTGGCACGATTTATCAAACCGCACAATCGAGAGAGGAAGGGCATTGTTTAGTATAATAACCAAACCTACTCAAGCACTAAGCGGCATTTCTGTTGACGAAAACAGAATTGCCGCCAATGCATACAATGCAAATGAAATTTATACGTTGAAGCTGTTTAACAAGGCTAAGGAGGTTAATGATTTTATGGTTTTACAGAACAACCCGAATCCGTTTTCTGACAGAACCAGCATACAATATTATTTGCCAAATAAGGGCTTGGTGAAGGTACGGCTATTTGATATTGATGGCCGAATTTTATATTCTTCATCCAAATCCATGAACGAAGGATGGAATGAAGAAAAAATAGATGTAGAGACAATTGATAAGCGTGGATTGATTTATTATGAAATAGAATTTAATGGTCACAAGGAAATAAAAAAGATGTTGATCATTTAATTTGATTAGGACTTTTGCAACGAATTGCCGCAAAAACAGCTATTATTGCACTGCCTATCGTTCCAAAGTAATATGTCCAACCCAGCGAGTATGTAGAAAAAGGACGTAATTCAATTAAAATAGAGATAATTTTCAATTGATTACAGATTATTAATAATTATTATTTGTAATTTTGCTTTGCAATATTAAACACAATTTTCTAATGAAGAAGATTTTCAGTATAGTAATACTTAGCTTTTTGATAGCCATTGGGCTCGAAGCGCAAATTCAATTAAACATTGGTAGTGGAGAAGTAGACGCCAACCAAAACCTCGCGATTGACGTCAAGGTTTCTAATTTCACACAGATGTCTTCTATGCAGTTCTCCCTAAATTGGGATTCAACTGCTTTTAGTTTTGTTTCTGTGACCAACATTGTTACTTTGACAGGATTTGAGCAAGAGTCTTTCGGTAAACCAGGTGATCAACTCATAAAAAATGGTCAATTGGGTGTTACTTGGTATGATGCTAGTGGAAAGACTTTAGCAAATGATACGCGGTTGTTTACGCTCAATCTTCGAGCTAAAAACCAGCCATGTAAAATGTCTTCTTTGGCACTTACTGATAATCCCACAGAAATCCTTTTTGTGAATTCCAATTTAGATATTGTGACATACACTGCACCAGCAGGAAGTATCAAAATAAAAGGTACTGACTGTGGAGGTGGTAATACAACGGACTTGACCATCACGGCTGCGACTGTTTTTACCCAGCCAAACACCAAAATTTGTGTGCCTGTTACCGTTAAAAACTTTGTAAATGTAGAAGCATTGCAAGGTACCTTTAAATGGGATCCTGCAGTTATCACCTTTTTGGGCGCAGAAAATATGGCCTTCGCAAACAAAATGGTATTCAATGACGTGAATGCATCAGCAGGTCTGCTCGCATTTTTATATGAAGATGGCGGTAACCCTAAAACATTGGCTGCAGATGCTAAGTTTATGGACCTTTGTTTTACTGCAATTGGTGCAAATGGCACTTCTTCTGCCGTTGCTTTGACCAGCGATTTATCTGAGTGGTCTTATTCTGCTACAAGTGGCAGCACGGCTATCAACTTGGTGAATGGTCGGGTGACTATCAGTACAACCTCAGTCTCTCCAGTAAAACTCAATGCTGCAACGACTACAGTCAACGAAAATAGCGAAGTTTGTGTTGATTTTACGGTAGGAAGTTTTAATGCAATAACTGCTTTGCAATTTGGCATTCAATGGGACCCAACGATTCTTGAATTCGTAAGAGTAGACAATTTAATGCTGCCTAATTTAAATAATGGGAGCTTTAATCGGTTAGGTAATACAATGAGACTTTCGTGGGTATCAACCAATACCAATCCGGTAACCTTGGCTGATGGGTCAAAAATATTCCAAATTTGTTTTAAAGGCATTGGTCCATGTGCACAAGAACAAACTTCTGCGATCAGTATAATTCCTGAAATTCTTGTAGGTGACAGTGAAGGCGATCCACTTCCATTTGAAGTAAAAAATGGGGCCGTAAAAATCAATAAATGTGGTGGCGGAACTTGTTCTGTTGTCAGCGTAAAAAATGTAAGTTGCAATGCGGGAAATGATGGTGGTATCAATGTCACTGTTTCCAATAATGACGCGGGTTGTAATTGTGTTTGGAAGAAAAACGGCGCTGTAGTACAGACAAATCCTGTAAGCAATTGTAACCTCGTTGGGGCTACTGCAGGAACCTACACTATGGAGTTGACTTGCGCTGGATCTATTGTGTGTACATTGACTCAAGCAATTACAGAGCCTGCTGTCATCGATGCAACAGGAGTAGTAACCAATGAAGCTTGTGCTGGTAAAGGTGGAATCACCCTTACTCCAACAGGAGGTACCCCTGCATACACCTACTTATGGACACCAGGAAATATAACAACTAAAGACATCAGCAATATCGTTGCTGGAAATTATACTGTAGTCATCACTGACTCTAAAGGATGTACTGCCACTAAAATGTTTACGGTTACTGCCGGTGCAAGTCCTTTGACGGTCAACGGTACGGTAACCAATGTAAAATGTTTTGGAGAAGCTAATGGTGCCATAGCCTTACAAGTAAGTGGTGGATGCCCCAATAATAGCGGAGCATACAATTATGTTTGGACAGGACCAACTCCTGCAACAGGTATCAATCCTACCGGTTTGGCTGCAGGTAACTATTCTGTGACTGTTACCGACAACTCCAACCCTAGTATGACTTCTACTAAGTCGTTTACTATTGCTGCTCCTACTGCGGCACTTGCATCTACTCAGGAAGTTACAGCTTCAGCAGGTACTGATGGAAGAATCAGATTGACTATCACAGGTGGTGCGACTCCTTACTCAACTGTTTGGACGGGACCAACCGCTATCACAAATAATACCATCGACGCTACAGGTTTGGCGGCTGGAGCTTATAAAGTTACCATTACAGATAATGGTGGCTGCGTAATCACCAAAGATATTACCGTACCAACATCTGGTGGTGAACTTACTTTCCTTAGTATGGAAATTACGACAGCCAATCAATTCAATGGATTTGCAGTTTCTTGCTTCGGTTTGAAAAATGGAGTAGTTACCGGTAGTTTTTCAGGCGGTACCCCTCCCTTTGCGGTTGCTTATACCGGAGCCGGTACGGGATCAAAAAATGTAAATGTCGCTGGTTCATTTAGCTTTGATAAATTGGGAGCAGGCAATTATGAATTTAAAATAACGGATGCTTCAGGAATGAGTAAAACCAGAACAATTATTCTCACTGAGCCACAGAGAATAACAGTTGATGTTGTAAGAACCTGTGTGAATGGAATAGCCAATGATGGTGCAGCCGCAGTTACTGTTACTGGTGGCGTTCCAAATTATACCTACAGGTGGTCAAATGGAAGTACAGAGTCCAGCATTAGTGGTCTTGCTAGAGGTAGTTATAACAGCGTAATTGAAGACCAAAACGGATGTCAAGTAACTGCCGTTGCAAGAATTGTGGGTTGTGGCGATGCTGAAAACGGTTGTTACTCCGGCCTCTCCATAATGACTCCAAACAATGACGGATACAATGATTTATTTATCATCAATTGTGCAACGGATGTTCCAGGAAAATTGACTGTGTATGACAGGTATGGTAAGCAAGTTTACCAAAAAGATGTCTATGACAATACTTGGGATGGAATTGATTCCTCTGGCCAAATACTTCCCGAAGGCTCCTATATGTGGGTTCTGGAAGTAAGCTTCCCCTCTGGTATCGAAATATTTACTGGAACAGTAACCGTCTTAAGAGACTAATAAATTTTCAAAGACCAATTCAAACTATCCTCAACGATGAATAAAATGAAAAAATCTTTACCATATATTGTTGCCCTAGTGGTAATGACCATGCTTGTGGGAAAAATGCAAGCACAAGAAAGGTATTTTGACGAAAGATACATTTACAGCCAGGCCTTCTTGAATCCCATCCTGATCAACCCGGGTGCGACTGGATTTGGTGGATCTCATAATGTATTGCTAAACTATCGCAATACATGGGCTTCATTTGAAGCCAGTCCAAAATCTTTGACCTTGTCTTATGATGGAAAATTGATAGATAGAGTAGGTATAGGAGCGCTATTGATGCAAGACAACTTTGGCAGTCTCAGAACAAGCAAAGCGCAATTATCTTTTTCTTATGGTATTACTTCTTCCAAAAATGATGTGAGATTTGGATTGAGTACCGAATTTGTGCAACATGGGCTCAATAACAGAGATGCTAATGATCCAAATTTTGATCCTAATGATCCTTTGTACATAGAGAGAAGAAACGGCACTCAGTTTTTTGATGTTTCTATCGGGGCATATGGTCTTTATGATGGTAAGTTTTCATATGGATTTGCTTTACCTGCCTTGATATCTTCTAGATTGACCAATAGTACCACCACAAACAATACTGGCAGAGATATTGGATTCATATTTAATGCAGGATATAAACTTGATGCGTTGCTCAACGACATTACTTTAGAACCATCTATTATTTTCAAAAAACTAAACAATGTCCCAACTCACGTTGATGTTAACTTGAAAGCTGGATTTCTGGAAGACAAATTTTTGGGCGGTGTATCATACACAGTTGGAGGCGATAAAAGACTAGGATTTTTACTAGGTTTTAAAGTTTCTAACCTGGATTTATATTACACATACAACGTATCAACTCAAGCTTTCCAAGACTACAATAATGGAGCTCATGAGTTCACGGTCAAATATAAAATAGGCAAAAAGGCATTGTAATTGCCTTTCTAAGATATTAGAATTGTCGTTTATTCAAAAAGGGGAGTTAGACTTGATCTGGCCCCCTTTTTTATTCATCCTTTATATTGATTATTCTACTTGTGCTTTTTGTTTTTCAAAAAGATCTCTTTAACTGAGCTTTTCACGACCTCTTACATTGGACGTTGGGATTTTATCATGATTTTTGGCCTAGTTTCCAAAAATCATGACAAAATCATATTCTGATGAAAATTTACCCATCTTTAATCTAATCCGGGAAGAAATTAGCACTTAAAGTATGTTGCTGAAATCTATTTTTTCTCCTACAATACCAGCTATTTCGTCAATGCCGATCCTTATTTGCTCTAAGGTATCTCTGTCTCTCAAAGTGACGGTATTGTTTTCCAATGTTTCAAAATCAATGGTGACGCAATATGGCGTACCAATTGCATCTTGTCTGCGATAACGTCGACCAATGGCATCTTTTTCGTCGTATTGACAAAGGAACTTGGTCTTTAATTTGTTGAATACTTCACCCGCTGCTTTGGTAAGTTCTTCTTTATTTTTGAGCAAAGGCAAAACCGCTACTTTTACAGGAGCAAGACAAGGATGAAGTTTGAGCACGTCTCTGGTAGATTCCTTTCCGTCTGCATCAGGCACAGTTTCTTGTTTCAATGCTTGGCTCATCATAGCCAAAAACATCCTGTCGCAACCAATAGATGTTTCCACGACAAAAGGCACGTAGTTTTCATTGAGTTCCGGATCAAAATATTGCAATTTTTTCCCAGAAAGCGCTTGGTGTTGGCTAAGGTCAAAATCTGTTCTGGAGTGTATCCCTTCCAATTCTCTAAAACCAAAAGGAAAATCAAACTGGATATCTACAGCAGCATTGGCGTAGTGTGCTAAATTATCGTGATCGTGAAATCTCAACTTCTCCGCTGGTGTGCCTAATGCCAAATGCCATTTGAGTCGCGTTTCTTTCCAGTATTCGTACCATTTCATTTCTTCACCCGGGCGGATGAAAAACTGCATTTCCATTTGCTCAAATTCTCGCATACGGAAAATAAATTGTCTTGCGACGATTTCATTCCTGAATGCTTTTCCTATTTGCGCTATTCCAAACGGTATTTTCTGTCTGGTAGATTTCTGTACATTCAAGAAATTGACGAAAATACCTTGTGCGGTTTCTGGTCTTAGGTAAAGTTTCCCTTCCTCGCCAGCAATATTGCCCAACTGCGTATTAAACATCAAGTTGAATTGTCTGACCTCCGTCCAGTTTTTAGAACCACTTTCAGGATCTGTGATGTTTAAATCTGCTATCAATTGGCCCAAACCAGCCATATCAGATGTTTTCATGGCTTCTGCCAAGTCTCCCAACACCTTATCAATTTCTGCTTGTCTTTCTAAACAACGAGGATTGGTCTGGCGATACATGGCTTCATCAAAAGAATCTCCAAACTTCTCTTTTGCTTTTTCAACTTCTTTTTGAATTTTGGCTTCTATCTTTTCGGCGTACTCTTCAATTAACTGATCTGCTCTGTATCTCTTTTTGGAGTCTTTATTATCCACCAAAGGATCATTGAAAGCGTCTACGTGACCAGAAGCTTTCCATGTTTTTGGATGCATAAAAATGGCAGCATCAATGCCCACGATGTTTTCGTGCATTTGCACCATGCTTTTCCACCAGTATTGTTTGATGTTGTTTTTGAGTTCAGATCCGTATGGACCGTAA
The DNA here is from genome assembly GCA_016715105.1 of Saprospiraceae bacterium. GTDB lineage: Bacteria > Bacteroidota > Bacteroidia > Chitinophagales > Saprospiraceae > JADKBO01. The sequence continues at coordinate 333,500 of JADKBO010000002.1, forward strand.
TCATAAACCGCACTTAATCCATCATAAATTTCACTCGATTGATATATAAATCCATACTCCTTACAGTGAGAAATCAGATTCTTAAAGTCCATTTCGTTTGATTTTGCTTTGTAGTTTTACTTAAAATATAGTCCCTCTTTTCTTAAAAAGGTAAATCCTGGAAATCTTCCGGACCGCTATTGAAAGGATTTTCGATTGGTTCGAATGAATCAAATCCTTGTGGCTCTTTACTGTCCGCAATTGGTTTTGATGCATCTACACCATCAATTCTCCAAGCACCCAAGTTTGTAAAGAATTTTCCTTGCCACTCACGACCCTTTAGATCAAAAGAAACCTTTATTTTTTGGCCTTCCTGATATTGGTCGAGCAGACTACATTTATCTTGTACCAATTGAAATTTCACGTATTGTGGATAGTTTTCCTCTGTCGTTACAACAAATTCTCTTGCCTGAAAAGAAGAAGACTTCATCTCAGTTTCAAATTTTTTGTACAATGTTCCTTGCATTTCGAAGCTCATTCTACTAGCTTTTATATTTTAAAAAATTACTTATATACTTATTTGATCAATATGCGCGCGCAAAGATCACTTTTTTTGTTGACTTTTTGCCCGAATAGATGCAGGTGCCTTCTTCTTCCAATGCATCCAAAGCGATACACCTGATGGTCGCCTTTGTTTCTTCTTTGATCTTCAACTCCGTTTCTGTTGTACCGTCCCAATGGGCCACCACAAAACCACCTTTATTGTCGAGGATGTCAACAAATTCTGCCATGTTACTTGCCTCCGAAGTATGCTCGGCTCTGTATGATTTTGCTCTTGCAAAAAGGTTTTCTTGGATATCATCTAGTAATACAGAAATCTGTTCGCCAATGTTATCCAAGCCAAAAGGCATCTTTTCTTTGGTGTCTCTTCTGGCTACTTCGCATTGATTGTTTTCAATATCTCTTTTACCTAGGCCAATTCTTACGGGAATACCTTTCATCTCGTATTCTGCAAATTTAAAACCCGGTCTGTTTTTGTCATCCTTGTCTATCAAAACAGAAATACCCCTTTCTTTCAATTGGTCAGCAATTTTATCTGCCACCAACATGATTTCTGGATCTGGCTTTGGTATAGGAACGATTACTACTTGTGTTGGTGCTAATTTTGGAGGAAGTACCAAACCTTCGTCATCGGAGTGCGTCATGATCAGTCCACCAATGAGTCTTGTTGAAACGCCCCAAGAAGTTGCCCAAACGTGCTCAACTTGGTTTTTATCGCTCAAGAAAGTCACATCAAATGCCTTGGCAAAATTTTGTCCCAAAAAGTGAGATGTTCCTGCTTGTAACGCTTTACCATCTTGCATCAAAGCTTCAATCGTGTATGTTTCCAGCGCACCTGCGAATCTTTCGTTTGCCGTTTTTGCTCCCTTGATAACGGGCATGGCCATAAAATCTTCCGCAAATCTTGCATAAACTTCATGGATCATGGCAGCTTCCATTTGAGCTTCTTCGCTGGTACTGTGCGCGGTGTGGCCCTCTTGCCAAAGAAATTCTGTTGTTCTCAGAAAAGGTCTTGTACGCATTTCCCATCTCACCACATTGGCCCATTGATTGATCAATAATGGAAGGTCTCTGTACGACTTGATCCAGTCTCTGTAGGTATTCCAAATGATGGTTTCAGAAGTCGGCCTCACGATGAGTTCTTCCTCCAACTTTGCTTCTGGATCTACAATAAGACCATTGCCATTGGGGTCGGCCATCAATCTTGAGTGAGTTACCACTGCGCACTCCTTTGCAAATCCTTCAACATGCTCGGCTTCCTTAGAAAGAAAACTTTTGGGAATGAATAAAGGAAAATAGGCATTTACGTGTCCTGTCTCTTTAAACATCTTATCCAACTGGTCTCTCATTTTTTCCCAAATGGCATAACCATAGGGTTTGATCACCATACAACCTCTTACCGGTGAGTTGTCTGCCAATCCTGCTTTTTTCACTATGTCAAGATACCATTGCGAATAGTTCTCTTCTCTGGATGTTATTTCTTTTGCCATCTTAAATACTGTGCTTTTTTAAATTGCACGAAAAATCATTTAGTTAAAAAATGTGTAATAGAATATTATATTGAAACTTTAATCAGTCAAAATATGTCATTAGTATTGAAGATTGGTGGTAAAAGCGCTTAAAAAGTGCTGAATATCTGCCTGATCCTCTAAGTTATTTGTTTAAATAAGCTATAATTTTACTTTAAGCTATCGTTAACGCAAAAATTTCTGCAAAAGTAATAAATTGCATCTCGAAAGCTGATAGAGAGTCAGAATTATTGCGATATAAATCGAATTAAGAAAATGAAAGTTTACAAATTCACCTCGTTGCTCGCTGCACTGTTACTTTGCACAACCTTATCTTATGGTCAATTTGATGACCTATATGATGATGTTGTAATAGTTGAAACAACCAGCAGATCTTTTGATTCAGACTTCAACTCTTCTGACTATGATGATGAGTCATACAATTATGATGAAAATGCTGTAGATTCTGAGTATTATGATGACTACACTTATTCTCGTAGAATAAGAATGTTTTCAACTCCGTCTTACAGAGCATTCAATCCATATAGATACAATTACTACACCACTTATGATCCATTTTTTGACCCATACTACAGTGGCTTCGGTGGAAACACCATCGTATTAAATATTGGCAACAGTTGGGGATTCAACAGATGGAATAACTGGGGTTACAATAGATGGAACAATTGGGGCTTCAATGATTTCGGATACAATTCATGGGGCTATAACGGCTGGAATTATGGCTGGAATAATTATGGTTATGGATACAACGCTGGCTGGGGCAATAACTGGGGTTACAACAACGGTTGGGGTAATGGCTGGGGAGGCAATAATGGGGGATGGAATTCTCCAGGCTTAGGAGGCAATGGCTCAACTACCAATCCAAATGGCACTTATTATGGTTCTAGAAGACACGGATCAAGTTCAACTCCTACAAATGGTATAGGACCAAGGGAAACTACAACAAGATTCAGAGGAACTACTGATGGCCAAAGTACTGATACTAGAGCTACAGATGGCACTAGGTCAAACATATACAGAAAGTACGAAGATTCACCTCGTTCACAACCGGGTAGCAATACCAGGTCAACAGAAGGTACGACCAGGACTCCGAGAACAACTGAGACCGCTCCAAGATCAAATACTCCTTCGTCTTCTTCAGGAAGCACAAGAGAAAGATCATATACTCCACCTAGAGACAATGGCTCGTCTAGAAGAAGTAATGATAACAATAGCTATAATCCATCACCATCATCAAACAGTGGTTCATCTGGTAGATCCTATTCACCTTCAAACGGTGGTGGTTCTTCTTCTGGGGGCAGTAGCGGTGGTTCTTCAAGAAGTAGCTCTGGCGGCAGAAGCGGCGGAAGAGGCTAAATTCAAAAAACAATTTTATTTAAATTATAAGATCATACCTTATTGATGTGTAATATCATCAAAGGGTATGGTCTGTCCTAAAGAAACTGATCTTTTATCAAAAAAATCTATCAATATGACAAGGCAATATAGTTTTATCCTGGTGATTATGATGGCTGTAGTAAATTTAGCCACAGCACAAGGCGTTCCAGATGCTGTAAGGTGGTCTGTATTTGCACCTGGTGGCACCGCAAGAACTCTGGGTGTGGGTGGCGCTTTTGGGGCAATGGGCGGAGATTTTTCTGTCATCAATATAAATCCTGCAGGAATAGCAGAATACAAAAGAGGTGAATTTACCATCTCTCCTTCGGTCACTTCCACAAACAGTGATGCTTATTTTTTCAACAATCCTACTTCGGCCTCTAGTTATAAGGCATCAAAGTTTGGATTGGACAATGCAGCATTTGTCATTGCCAGACCAAAAAACGGAACATGGAAGTCTTCCAATTTTACGATTGGTTTTTCAAAAATAGCGGATCTCAATAATAACTTCCGTTTGAATGCAAAATCAACCGGATCCATTACACAGCGATTTATTCAGGAAGCGAATGGAAAAATTCTGGATGACTTGGATGATTTTGAAGCTTGGCCTGCATTTGATGCTGGTGCCATCTATGATACAGACAAAGATTTGGAATATGAAGCGGATATTTTTCCAGATGAAGCAGTAGAAAAATCTCAAATTGTCAATCAAAAAGGTGCAATCAATGAATTTTCTATTGGATGGGCTGGGAACTATGAAAATAAATTAAATGTGGGAGTTTCCATGGGTATACCATTGGTTTCATTCGAGGAATTCAAACAATACGAAGAGGATGATCCTTTGGATGAAATTCCTTTCTTCAACAATTTGCAGTTCAATGAATTTTTGAATACCACAGGATATGGAGTCAATTTTAAAGTAGGGTTTATTTATAACCTTCAAAAATACTTGAGAATCGGGGGTGCTTTACACTCGCCAACTTGGTATACACTCAATGATGACTACTTTACGGATTTGAGTTACAGTTACTACGATAATGGAATTCAGGACCTCAACCACCGTCTCCAAGACGGAAGCTTTAAATACAAACTTAACACACCTTGGAAGGCCGTTGGTAGTATTGGTTCTATCTATTCCTTGGGAAAGGTAAAAGGTTTTGTAAACGCAGACGTGGAGTGGGTCGATTACAGCTCCAATAAGTTTGATTTTGCAAAATACTCCACTGATCCGGGCGAACTTGGTTACACTTTTGATGTAAATAACGAGATCAGTCAAGTTTTGGGTTCAGCACTCAATTTGAGGTTGGGTACGGAATTGGCTTTGGGTAAATTGCGTTTGAGGGTAGGTACTGAAGGGCAAAATCACCTTATGTTGATCAGGAAAGTAGAATCACTACCAATTCTTTTGGTTTTGGCTTTAGAGAAAATAATTTCTTTTTGGATTTTGGTTTTCAAAAAAGATCCTTTAAAGATTCTTATTTACCCTATTATTTGAATGATGCTTCTCAAAATCCTGTTGCTAACGTTGAATCTAGTAAAAACAGGGTTGTGGTGACTGCAGGATTTAAGTTTTAGAGTGAATTTTTGTAAACTTATCATATTTGAAGGGACATGCTTTTGATAAAAGTAGGTCCCTTTTTTATTTTGCCTCTATGACTTTGTGAATGGCTTCTGTCCTACTATTTACTTCAAGCTTTTGAAATAAATTTTTCAAATGAAATTTGATGGTATTGATAGACACAAAAAACTGTTCTGATAATTGTTTGTTGTTGAGACCTTTTGTGAGTGCTCCGAGCATTTCAAATTCTTTGGGAGAAAGTGGCTCTACGGCTATACCATTTATTTTTTCATGGTCCAGGTCGAAGTGTTTGATTTCATTTTCAAATCTATAAAGTGCCATTTCTATAGAGGAAAGCAGGTCATTTTCTGAGAAAGGTTTGAGAATATAACCGTAAGGCATCAAAATTTTGGCCTTGTCCAGTGTATATCTATCTGATAAAGAAGTCAAAAAAATGAATGGCATTCGTTTTTTCTTCTGGATGATTTCCATGACCTCAATTCCATCCATACTACCTTTTATCCTGATATCACATAATATGAGATCCGGAGTATTAAAGCTCAGGAATTCCACCGCTTTTTCACTATTTCCAGAGATACCCATGGCGTGGTAGCCGAGTTTTTCAACCTTTTTTGCAATGTCTTGTGCAATGATGATTTCATCTTCAATGACAAAAATATTCACATTGGTGTTGCTCATACTGCGATTTTCAGATAGTCTGTGATACAAATATAAACAAAACCATAGAGATAGACATCTGCCAAATCACCATTCGCAGCATTTATTTTGAACTATGATACGCTCATTACACCATAAACAAACGAAGCAAGGTTGGGTTTATTTCAGTCATTTGGATTGAGCAAAGAATCTGAGATCTTTGGGTGATCAAAGTTTTCTTTAAATACATAAAGTTTACCCTTTTTATCCAATTCTTTTTCTGTTTTTGCCGGACCGATGATTTCTATAACACGTCCATCTTCGGGATCAACATCTTGTATCTTTAAAAATTGCCCGTCTGATAGCTTTATTACCTTCCATCGTTTTTTGTAATCAAATTCTATAAGGTTTTCTACGTAAGGATTGGACTCTATGGTATCAAGACTTGAGAAAAAAAATTGTGGCGTCACTGCGCCTTTTACCCTTTTTTGGCCTGATGAGAAGTAGTGGTTTTCTTTCTCCACTGATTCCCAGTGGCCACCCCACCAATCTGATTTCTCAAAAAGCAGTTTTGGTGTATTACAGGAAGTTAGGAAACAGATCAGTAGGCACATTTTAAAAAAGAGTGATTTCATATTCAACTTCTTCTGGTAAAAAATGATAAATAGCTTTATCGTTATAAACGCCCCTAAAGTAGTTTTTGTGTCTTAGGCTGTTTATTTAACAGAAATTATTTCCATCATTTAATTTATATAGATGCTACTCATGCTGCAATTTTCTTAAAATCTTTGATATCTATCCTGATGTCAAAACCATCTTGGTATTTGCCAGAATATTGGGCATTTAGTTGATCAGTAAAGGCCTCAATCAATCTAAACCCGAATGACTGATTTAATTTTTTCAACTCATCTTCACCAAGGCCAACACCGTCATCTTTCACGTGTAATGTCAACGTTCCAGCATCTGTATTTTTGAGTGACACGTAAATATTTCCTTTTCTTTTCTCAGGAAACCCATGTTTTAAAGAATTTGAAATGAGCTCATTTACGATCAGACCAAGTGGGACCATGGTGTCAACATCTAGAATGACTTCTTCTACATCGAGGTGCAGATTGATGGTCTCTTCGTTGATATTGTAAGCATCAAAAAGGTTTTTAGTCAGCTTTTTTAAGTAGGTTGCGGTTTCAATCCCTGTAAGGTTGTCTTCTTGATACAAGTTTTGGTGGATCAACGCCATAGATTGCACTCGGTGTTCTCCTGTATGCAGGGCTTTTTTAGCCGTAGGGTCTGTGACATAATCTGATTGTAAACTCAAAAAAGAACTGATGAATTGCATATTGTTTTTTACCCGGTGATGTATTTCTCGAAGTAAAAAGTCCTTTTCATTCAGTGATTTGGAGATGATGGCGTTTTGTCTTTTGATGGTTTTATTTAACGAAAACAGGTAGTATGCTAACCCAGTAAAAATGAGTAATCCAATCAATGAGGCCCACAATAATTTTCTTGAATTTGACAGTCTAAGTTGGGAAATTTCGTTTTGAGCATTCAACTCTATAATCTTTGCCTCTTTTTCTGCTGCCTCGTACTTCTCAACAGCGTCAACCAGACTTTGATTTTGTGTTTGTTGAAAGAATGTATCTTTCGCAATGCTATATAATTTATACGTTTCTAGAGCTTCTTTATAATTTCCTTCCTTTTCATACACTTGTGCCAAACCCTCTAAAGTAACCTTCAATTGCTCATGATGATTTAATTCTTTGGCGAATACCAGACTCTTTTGGAGGTTGTCTTCTGCCTCATTCAATTGATTAAGATTTAAAAATGCTAAACCCTTACCACCCAGGCCTGCTGCATGAACCAATTTATTTTGATCAGGAGAGACCAATTTCATGGCTAAGTCATATTGAGTGATTGCTTTGGCATACTTTTTAGTTTCAACATTTAAATTTCCTATATTTAAGTGACCAATGCCCACGTAAAAATCCAATCCTTTCCCTGAAAATACCTAATTGCCTCATCATAAGCTTGCTCAGACTCTTTATACTTTTTGAGATTCATATAACTTATCGCCATGTTATTTAGCATATTCGCCATCCAGATAGTGTCCTTCTCTTGTTGATAAAAATTCAACGCCTTTTGGTAATACAACAAGCCTCCCTCCAAATCTCCAGACGTGGTATAACTTGCGGCTATGTTATTATTGAGTTTTGCTACATACCTTGAACTGTCTACTCTTTCAAAATATTTAATGGCCTCAATATATTTGAGCACCGATGCTTCATATTTTTTTTGACAGAAAAGGTTCATGCCCTCCACGTTTAAAGAAATCCCTTTTACGTTTTCATCAGTTGAATTGCTCGCCAGTTCTAGTACTTTTTCAGTGACTTCATTGGCTTGTTGTGGAGATGTATATATTAATGACTCCATCATGGATGCAAGCTTCAATATTTTCTCTTTTGTAGTTGGAATCGTATCAATATAAGACAAGTCAATCTTTTGAGCCGATAGATTAATACTCCAAAATATTATGCCAACTATGAGTACTGTAAGCTTGTGGTTAATCACCTTTTCCTTTTTTAATTCGGTAAGCAAAATAATATTATTTAATAACATCTCCCCAAAAAAACTACACTAAAGAGTAGGAATTGTGTCTTTTCAGGCAAATAACTTTGCTACCCAACCATGTCAAAGAAAAATGAAAAAATTAATCTACCTCTTTCTTCTCCTGCCGTTTGTCTCTTTTAGTCAACTTTCCGGAGTGCAGGCGACAACCGTTTTTGGAGGAAGCGCAACTTCAGGAACCAATAGAGCAGCGCTCGCCATAGGAGAAGTTTTTACTGGGGCCACCATAAATATTGACCGGGCAACACTTGGAATCGTAAGTTTTGCTGATAATAAAATGGTTACCTCTTTCCCAGAAGAAAGTTTCATCCAATTCAAAACTTTTCCTAATCCAACTATCTCAACTTTCCAAATAGATAGCCCTATTAAACTTATACAAATTCTACTTTTTGATGCTAATGGCAAAATGGTGATGAAAGTATCTGGACAAAATACCACAGTCAATGTTGAAGCGCTCAAATCTGGTTTTTATCAACTTTTTGTCGTTGCTGAAACGGACAAACTCTATTCCCTAGGAGGATTAGTAATCGCACAATAACAGAAAAAAATATAAAACGTCATAAAACAATTTAAAATGAAAATATTATCGACCCTTATCCTTGTCTTATTTAGTTGTATGTTATTCTCTCAGTCGGGAGAAGTTAATTATCAAGCATTAATAAAGGACAAAGATGGTAATCCATTAGCAAGTAAAAATGTACAAATTGAAATTTCCTTTACGGTAGGGGGTGAGGTTTACAATGAAACTCTCGAAGGAACAACCGATGAATTTGGTTTACTTTCTTATCATATCGGCGGAGATGACTTAGCAAAAATGGATTGGTCAAAAGGAGGTGGCACTATGAGTACCAAAATTATAACTGATGCTGGTACCTTGGATTTTGGCTCTAAATCAATAGCTGCGGTTCCTTACGCCTTTTATGCTTTAAATAGTGGGTCATCCACTCCTGGTCCAGCACCAAAACACGAATGGGAAGGAACAATGATTCGCTTTGAAAATCCTGACGGCAGCTTTGGCCCTTGGAAAGACCTCAAAGGCTCTGCAGGTAATAGTGTGACAGTTGTCGGATCTGTGCCCAACCAAGCCTCTTTACCTGCGAACTATACTGGAAATGTCGGGGATATGTATATCTCTGCTGATAACGGAACTGGTTTTGTTTGGGATGGATCAATGTGGCTCAGTGTCGGAAACATTCAAGGACCAGCTGGTCCTGCTGGTGCAACGGGTGCCGCCGGTCCTAAAGGGGATAAGGGTGATCAAGGAGTGCAGGGAACGCAAGGCCCTGTAGGTAATACTGGACCACAGGGTCCAAAAGGAGATAAAGGTGAACAAGGTGATGATGGCAAAGACGGAACTGGAGTTACCATAGTTGGAAGTGTAGGTGGCAGCGGTGAATTAAATCCAAATTATCCTGGCAATACTGGAGATATGTTTATTGATCAAGTAAATGGAACTGGATATGTTTGGGATGGTAGCAAGTGGAATGCAGTTGGTCAAATCCAAGGACCTCAAGGTCCGCAAGGCCCAGAAGGACCTAAAGGTGATCAAGGTGCTCAAGGTCCACAAGGAGTTGCAGGCCAACAAGGTGTGCAAGGACCTGCAGGTGATACTGGCCAGCAAGGAGCTCAAGGTCCGCAAGGCCCCAAAGGTGATAAAGGGGATCAAGGTCCAAAGGGTGATGCTGGAAAAGACGGCACCGGAGTATCTATTGTGGGAAGTGTAAATGGAAGTGGTCAATTAAATCCAAATTATCCTGGTAATGTTGGTGATATGTATATCGATCAGGCAAATGGCACTGGATATGTTTGGGACGGTACCATGTGGAATGCGGTTGGTCAAATTCAGGGCCCGAAAGGCGACAAAGGTGAAAAGGGAGATAAAGGTGATGCCGGTGCCATGGGAGCAACTGGAGCAAAAGGAGATAAAGGTGATGCTGGTGCTGCTGGCTCACAGGGCGCTCAAGGACCTCAAGGTATACAAGGGCCAAAAGGGGATAAAGGCGATACTGGACCAGCTGGTTTGCAAGGCGCTCAAGGTCTGCAAGGTATAAAGGGAGACAAAGGTGATACTGGTGCAGCTGGAGCAGCAGGCGCAAAGGGAGATAAAGGTGATGTTGGTGCCATTGGGGCTGCTGGTCCTAAAGGCGACACCGGGGCAACTGGTGCCATGGGTCCTAAGGGCGACACTGGGGCAACTGGCGCTACTGGTCCTAAGGGTGACACTGGTGCTGCTGGTCCTAAAGGTGACACTGGTGCTACTGGGGCTGCTGGTCCTAAAGGCGATAAAGGTGATACAGGAGCTACTGGTCCTGCTGGCCCTAAAGGAGACACCGGGGCGACTGGCGCTATTGGTCCAAAAGGAGACACCGGGGCAACTGGCGCTACTGGTCCTAAGGGAGATAAAGGTAATAACGGTTCTCAAGGTCCTGAAGGCAATAGTATAAAAAGTGCAAGTCTGGAAGGAACTACACTCAATTTGAGCTTGACTGATGGAACAATCATTCCTGTTGCAAATGTAAAAGGTCCTAAAGGAGATACAGGGGCTACTGGCGCTACCGGTCCTGCTGGAGCTACTGGCCCTGCTGGAGCCAAAGGGGATACCGGAGCAACCGGCCCTGCTGGAGCTAAAGGAAATACTGGCGCTCAAGGTCCCGCTGGAACAGGTGTAAAAAGCGCAGCTGTAGTAGGTAATGATATAGTTTTTACTATGACTGAGGGCCCTAATGTAACTGTTGTGGGCGCAAAAGGGCCAAAAGGAGATACTGGTCCTGTCGGTCCAAAGGGAGATAAGGGTGCAACAGGTGCTACTGGTACTTGCTCTTGTCCGGTCACTGGTTCTGGATATGTTTCTGCCTCTGGCTCTTTTTCTGGTTCTGGCTTAACAGTATTTAGAGAAGGTACAGGAGTTTATACCACTAATCATAAAGGCTTAGTTGTGGTAACACCTGCAGAGCTAGGAAGGTATGCATATGTAACCAGCAACGGTTCTGGAAATGCAGTGATCCATATTTTAGACAAGGCCGAAGTCCACGTAAATGGTTCTTTCGTGATTTTAGCATTTGAATAAATTTACTACGCATGCTATCCAAAAAATCTATACTTTCTATTACTCTATTGCTGGCCTTTCAATATGTTATGGGCCAGCAAGGATCTGACTTCAAAGTTTCTGGTTTTTTGGGCGGAGGGGTTGACATTTATAATGTAAAGGGCATAACAAATAGAAGAAGTCCACTGTCCTACCATATAAATGCTGGTACGACATTTTCATATAAAAAATTCAGCGTTCCTGTTTCTTTGGCTTATAGCAACCAACGCTTTAGTTATGGATATGCATTAAATAGAATAGGAATAACCCCGACATACAAATGGGCAAAAGGCCATCTTGGTTGGTCTTCGATGGCTTTTTTCTCCATATGTGATGAATAGGAAACAATTTTTGGGTGTTGGTTTAGAACTAAATCCTGGAATTCTTCGCTTTTCTGCGTTTACAGGAACGCTCGAAAATCCTAGAGCCATTCAGGATACCATTCTTTATGGTGCTGTGCTTTTACCAAGTTTTAAAAGAAGGGCTTATGGCGTGAAACTTGGTGTGGGTAGTAATAGAAATTATTTTGATCTTATCGCCTTCAATGCAAGGGACGACATCAGCTCTTTGCAATCTGATGAAGTAATAAGAATGGGAGTTCTCCCCGAAGACAACTTAGTCATTGGCACAGGATTCAAAGTTTCCATAAAGCAGTTTTTTACTTTGGAGTCTAATGGGGCTTTAAGCGGGCTTACCAGAAATAAAACAACCCAAGAAATTGTTTACGATCAACAAAATCTAGTTTCTCCATTTCTTACGGCAACTGGAAATACGCAAGCAAGTATTGCAGGAAATGTGCGTGGTCGTTTCTTGATAAAGAATCAATCCGTGGGTTTGGAATATAAACGCATTGAGCCCAATTTCAGGTCACTGGGTTTGCCTTTCATTCAGACGGATATTCAGGCATATCTAGCTTTTGTAAACCTCAATTTATTTCGATCAAAACTCAATATAAATATGCAGGGTGGTCTACAAAACAACAACTTGCGAAACACCAAAGCCATTCAATCCAATCGCAAAATTGCCAATATTCAAGTGATGTATCGCCCAAATAAACAGTTGCAATTTATGGTCCAGCACAACAACTTCACCAATGATACAGAAGGCGGCACCATCGAACTAAATGATACTTTGAGATTTACTTTGACAAGTGGACAATCTGGGATTTTTGCAAAGTATTCAACCAACGCAAAAGAAGATAAGTGGCACATTTCTTTAAATTTGAATCAGCAAAGTATTCAAGATTTGAGCCCTGTTTCGCGCATTAGCGGTGACATTACCAGTTGGAATGCCACTGCAAGTTTGGGGAAAGATTTTGATGCAATCGACTTCAACGTCAAAGGCTCTTTAATTTATGCCAATTATGATGGAAGCTTTGAAAACCAAAAAAGATATGGCGGGGGATTGAGCTTGAATAAAAAATTCTTTGACAAAAAGTTGAACACAAGATTCGATACTCGCTATTTCAGAAATGACATCGGCAAATTTGGCAATGGAGGGGTATTGACTTCCGGTCTAAATCTTAACATCAGTCTTAGTGAAAAACAGTCTTTGTCTTTCAATACTTATTATATCAATAAAACATCTATTGCAAGTCGGAATTTCAACGAATTACGATCCGGTTTGTCATATCAAATACGTTTGTAAGTATGCAAAAGAAATGGAAATATATTGTGTTATTGGTCATCATCCTTTGGGCTTTACGAACCAATGCGCAACGACCAGTAGAGGTCTTGGTCAATGTACAACCGCCTTATCCCACAGACCTCAATAGATATGAAGAAGACTTTGAAAATTATATTTTTACGGTTATCAATCACACAGAAGTCAGCCATGAGTTTTTTATCACTGCAACTTTATATAGTGACAATGGTGTCTCCATTTCCTTTGATCCTGGGTATAGACCAGGACTTCCTTATGTAATTGAGCCCCTGGAAACTATGGTTATCACAGGTGGGCAACTTCTACAAGATTATGGTGGACTGACTACCGCTGATTTACGTATTGAAGGGATTGGAATTCTAAACACCGTATCTGGAGTTCTGCCTGAAGGAAATTATTCTTTGTGTGCTTTTGCCATTCACTATGAGTCTGGTACCATCATGAGCACCGGTTGCTCTTTTGAATTTACCCCGAACTTCCCTGGCATGCCAGAAATCATTTACCCTTTGAATGAGTCTAACATCAGCTATTCAGCCACAGAACTCTTTAATATTGCATGGCTGCCGCCAAATCCAGATGCTGGTGGTGTTTCCACTTATGAATATTTGTTGAAAATCATAGATATTACCAATGTCCCTATAGTGGATTTTGAAGCTCTTTTCCTCACAGGGGGTATGCCAGTAGTGCTAGAACAACCTGTACTTGGACTAAATTATGCGTACAATGGAGAGGGCAGTGATCCGCCACTTGAGGACGGTCATACTTACGCCATCAGGGTGCAAGCAATGGATCCAATGGGCACAGAAGCACTTGCCAATCAGGGTTATAGCGAAATTGTCACTTTCAGTGTGAGTGCAGACTCAATTGTAAGTACCACAAATGAAGAAGACATTGTACTTCCTGAAGATTGCGAAACCAGATGTAATATTCCTGCTATTTCAGACTCTATTCCAGTAACTTCTATAGCGGGTGTGAACAACCTGAGAATTGGATATTTTGCAATTTATGATGCAAACTTGACAGCAACAGGGTCTGCCTTCAGTGGTACAGGAAAAATTCAACTCAACTTTTTAAACAACATCAGGATCGATGTCATACTTGACGACGTAATGATCAACAGCAGTGGTGAAATCTTTGCTGGAACCGTACGACCTGTTTCAAATGCGGATCCCCAAATAGCGGATGCGCTTGATTATGTAAATCTGGGTATTGTGGAAGATGGACTAGATGCATTGGCAGGAGTAATGCCTCCTGAAATGTCAGCTCAACTCGGAAATTACCTGCATGAAACCAGGCTAGTTGGAGGCTTGTTGGGTTTAAACAGTGTAGAAATGCCCATTGCTTTCAGCGAAAATATCAAAGGAAATGAATTTACTATAGGCATCACCGATATTTCTTTGACAGCAGACGGAGCTAAGGCTAATATTTTAGCTGGTTTGAAATTGGCCATGTTTGATGGACCAAACTGGGTCATGTTTACAGGTAGAGATGTGTGTTTACATCCAGCCGGTTTTGGTGGACAATATACTTTGGCATTGGGTGCTGATATTGTCATCAACAACCAAACTGAAAATCCAAATATGTTTGAGGTTGCAATAAAGGGGGGTGCAGATGGTTGCCAATTGAGCATGGGCTGTGCCGGGATTGAATCCTTGCAGGTAGTAATAGACCCCAATTTATACATGGACATTACTGCCACCAACCTGCTCAATCTAGACGAAGGCCAAATGGATAGCTGGGCATTTGCACTTGATACCGTTCATGTTGGGATATGGAATAACACTTTGGAGGGAGGTCATCTTTCTGGAAGAATCCATGTACCGGTACTAGATTCTGCAACTCATATTGTTTATCGCGCAATGATTGTACAAGGCGAATCAGAAAGCACCGAACCTGGAACTAATCCGGGAGATGGAAAATATGCCTATAATTTCTCCGTCGCCTTTACCGGAGATGTAAAGTTTCCAATCCTGGCGGCCGACGCAACCATTAATGCTGATAGTGAGCTAAACATTTTGTACGACCCATCAAATGAAGATAATATAAGTGTTTCTGCAATCTTACGTGGTGTTCTGACGATTGATACAGATAGATTACCAGACGCTTTGCCAGATCTTCTGCAGCGGTTCAAATTCCAGGCATTGGACTTTTCAATCGGTTATAATTCTAATGAAGGCATCCTTGATGAATTTACCCATATCTTTTGCGGAGTGCTCAGAAGAACATCAGCGGATTTGCCATCAGTTTGGATGAATTTGGATTGTCCTCTGCTGGAGGTAATGAAGTTGCAGCTTTGTTTGATGTAAGCATTCAGCTTTCAGAAGGTGAGGAAGATCTGGGTGGTGCGGGTGTACAGTTTAGAATTATATCTGAGTTGCCTGATTTGCAGGAAATTCTTGCTGTTCGCAGAGCTGGTCAAGCAGTTTCGCTCATCAAAAGTATCAGACTCAAAAGATTGGTCTTTGACAGTATTGGTATCAACGCTCATACTGGAGCGGTTGACATTGATGGCTACATTGTGTTTTTCAATGAAACAAATGCACAAGGCATAAGAAACAAATATATCCGTGGAGAAGTCCATGTGGTAGTCAATGCAGGCGTTGGCGTAGATGGCAGATTGATGATCTTGTTTGGGACTTACGGTATTGTGCCAACTACGGAAACTTTTACGTTCGATGAGACTTTTTTCTCTTACTGGTATATAGAAGGGCAGATCATCATCAGTCAGGGTATTCCGATTGCAACCGGTATTGGGCTATATGGACTGATTGGTGGTGTGGGCAGAAATGTCGTTCAGCAACCTCCAAATCCTGCCCTCGGGGAGACAGGTCCAAATATTTTTGTCCCGACGTACAATTCATATGAGTTTAAGTTTGGGGTTACATTTGGGACATTGCCCAGACGCAGAGCCGTTCAACGCTGATTTGATTTTTTCAGCGGCTATTATAGATGGTGGATTGGATCGCATCACCATCAATGGCAACGGTTACATCATGGCTCCTGTTACTGACAGGGCTTCTGCGAAGGTAACCGTAGAGACAGACCTCACTTTATGGATGCCAAACGCAACAAGGTCATTCAGCATGGAAGGGTTTATTCTAGTTGCAGTAAACGTCGATCCAATATTGAGGGGAAATATGGACGGAGGCACTATTCCCAATCAAATGGTTAGGGCTGATTTCTATGCCGGAGAAGATACCTGGTTTTTCTATATGGGAAAACCTAGAATGGAATATACTAGCGGTTTGGATCCAAGGGGTAGTGCATTATTGGATCTTGAGTTTTTACAGGCTGACCTCAAAGGATATTTGATGGTAGGTCATGGAAGTCCTACGCAACTTCCTCCTATGCATCCAGATGTGTATGACATTTTTGAGCATCCAGAAGGTGATTATGAAGGAACTTCTGCAACTGCTGGGAGACAAGCTCCTACTCCTAGCTCAAGCGGTTTTGCCCATGGTGCATTTATTGCTATCAGGTCCGATATAGATGCCTATTTGTTGTATGCCAATCTTGCAGTATACTTGGGTTTTGACATGAATATGACCAAAAGAGGTACCACTTGCGCGCAAACGGGCGATTTGATCGGTATTAATGGTTGGTATGCAGAGGGCCAGGCTTATGTAGGTCTTACGGGTGGTATGGGTTTGCGGATCAATATTTTAGGCGCTGAGAGAGATTTTGAATTGTTCAGGCTCGCTGCTGCCATAGCACTGGTAGGGGGTGGACCCAAGCCTTTTTACTTCACAGGAAGGGCTGCGGTTGCATACAGCATTCTTGGTGGCAAAATCAAAGGCAATTCCTCATTCACTATGAATATTGGAGAACGTTGTTCTCCGCTCCCCGGAGATCCATTCGCAGGAGTAAACTTCTTTGAAGAAGTTTCTCCAAGCCAAGGTGCAACGGACCAATTCCCGGGCAGGTCCATGCGTGTCAAACTTGCATTGCCTGTTTTCGAAGACCTAATTATACCCAATCCTACATACGACAACAATGGAGACATCGTCGATTCCTATGATTTAAAATATAAGCCTATTTTACATTATTCACTTAAAAGAAGAAATACCAATTCAAATCTTCCTTTCCAACCTTTGTACTGGCTGGATCAAAATGAAAAAACTCAAGGTTATCTTAGTCCAACTTCTGCGCTAATGGCCAATACCACCTATGAGCTTTACTTAAAAGTGAATGCGTGGGATTATCAAACGGGAGATACTTTGCAGAGGAGGAATGCTGCAGGAAATCCTATTGGAAAATGGAAGCAGGATACCACTATCGTTTTTACAACAGGAGACTTGCCTGATGACTTGTATTATTTTGTCAATTATACCACCCCACTGCCCAATCAGCGCTTTTTTACACAGGATGATAACATAGGCAGGATCAATTTGTCTCAGATGCTCCCACAAAATACCTATTTCCCTAGCTCTGATCCAAGTGGGAATTTTCAATATTATGTGCGATTTACAAATCTGGACACCGACGAATCAACAGAAGTCCCATTCAATTATCTGGTCAGCCAAGGGTCCAATTACCTCAGTTTTAGCATACCTAATTTACAAAATAGCGATTATTACGTGATGCAGGTAATCCGCAAGAGGCCATTCAATCCTAATGCAAACACAAGCCGGGAAGTCGTTGGCTACCGTAAGATATTCGAGACATCAATGCAAACTCAAGACCAAAACAGAGGGGAGGAAGCAACTACGGCTCCTCCACGAGGAAGTACTCCACAAACTGAGGAGAGTAGAGTGGAAGGAGCTGGAGAGCAAGAAAGTAAAAGTACGTCTGAATTCCTTCAACTACCTTGAGATAGAAGAAGAAGCATCTGTATCTCCAGAGCTGGTCCTTCAGGATGGAGAATTTTTGTTGTACCATTCTTTTTTTCGCACCAGCCAATACAACCGCATGATCAATAAACTCGATGATATTGAACTGCAAAGTGTCTCTTGGCACGAAAATGATGACCCGCTTTTGGCAAAAAGGAAAGTAGACTTTGAAATTGAAGAAAAATTTGAAGAGAGGGATTTGGCAGATTTTGTCATCCAGGCACACCCAGATGTTACGCCAGTCAACTTTAAGAAGAGAATCAATATATCCGACAGGTTTCTCAGACCATACCACAACAATAAAGCTGAGGCTAAAGTTATGGCATTGAAGAACGCAATTATTGATGCAGGGTATGAGAACTCCTGGCCAACATCTAACTTAAAATTCAATTGGGACGGCATTCCAATTTATACTCTTCCAAGAGCGAAAATACTAACACAGGTAGCTCCCCTGATTTCATCCACAGAATTTGAATACCTTTGGACAGGAGTGCAAAATAATACCTTGGCAGCTATTAATGGCGGATTCTTCAATGGAGGCGGACAAATGATCGACTTATATACCTGCGAAGCTGTAGGAACATCTTTCGATATTGTTTATGACACACATTACAAGATTGCAGAGGACCAAAAAGTATTGAAGGACTGGTCAACCATCATGTACGTTGGCAATATGAATTACACTATTTGTTGGATGAATTTTGGTATCAATTTAGGTAATGCCCAGCTCAAAGTCAATGACAATGGGGGGCAATATCAGCTACACTTCATGCAAACTTTCAAGCAACCCAAATGAAGAGTTGCTGGATTGGCCTGGTACCAGGATCAAAAGTTTTATACCCGGGATCAGGAGCCAACGACACAATTTATTCAAACTACTTCAGGAACATTACAACCGAGAAACTGATGAGCAAGTATATATTGATAGGATGTTTTTTATGGCTTTTTCTCAAGGGCTTCGGCCAGACCGATACCATGCTGGTTGTAGAGGGTATCGACACTTTGAGGCCAAATATTTCTATGATTGGCAGCCACCACAATGGGAAAAACTACTTGCGTTGGGCGCCCAACAATGCATCACTATGGTTTGCTGCCAGCTCCAAAGGATATATCATTGATCGTTACATCATGGGGAACAACTTTTTGCCCGATACCAATACCAGAAAAAGTGTTGTGATCAAGCCCTGGCCCATAGAACAATTCAGACCATATTTGGCAAGTGATGAAGAAAATCTTTTGGCCGCAGGTCAGTGCTTGTACGGGGTGTGGGAATCTACCAAGGAAGCCAAGACCAATATATTTTCCAGGGTAGATGAAGCAGAAAACAGGTATAGTATAGCAATGTTGGTGGCTGATATGGATTCGCTTGCTTCCAGAGCTTTGGGACTTTCGTGGATAGATGAGGACGTCAGGGCAGGTCAAAATTATTTGTATTTTCTAAAACCAGCCTCTGATTCACTTGCTGCCTTATATTCCTACGCATTGTCCATTGAGGCTGGCTTAGAGACTTTACCAAAACTTGCCATTGATACCATCGAGGAAAAAGAAAAAGCAATAACACTATACTGGGAAAAGTACGAAAATGCAGAGTATTATACCGCCTACTGGGTGGAAAGAAAGGGTAAGAACGAGCCAAGCTTCAAAAGGATTACAAAAGACCCCATTGTGCCTGCCAGTTCATCAGATTTCGAAAGTTTTGTGGTCAGTTTTCAGGATTCCGTAGCCAATTATGTACCCTATGAGTACAGGCTGATTGGCATTACTCCGTTTGGATTTACTTCAGCACCTTCTGCTCCTATATCAGCTATGGGCAGGGATAGGACGCCACCTCAGGTTGTTGCTGAATTTACATTGGTAGAAGAAGACGCTACCTTATTACTTACATGGAAAGCACCAAAGGATAAAGAACTCGATCATTTTGATATTTACAGAGCTTTGAAGATCGACGGCTTTTACGAAAAGATAAACCCAAAGCCACTCGCTGTCACTGAATTGACCTTCCGCGACATCAACCCTGCTATACTAAAAAGTCCATATTATATGGTTGCAACTGTTGATACCGCAGGCAACTCCAACTTTAGTGTGAAGCTGCGTGGTTTTCTGAGAGATACCATTGCACCTGCACCCCCTGTTGGTTTGAAAGGAACCATAGATAGTCTGGGTGTTGTGAGACTCACTTGGGATGCCAATCTGGAGCCAGACCTTGAGGGTTATTATATTTATTATGCCAATCAAATCGACCACCAATTCATCAATTTGACTGGCTACCCTGTCCGCAATAATGCTTACATCGACACCGTCACACTCAAAACATTGACGGAGCATGTTTATTATAAAGTAACCGCGGCAGATCAATTCAACCATATCTCCAGATTTTCGGAAGCGATAGAAATAAAAAGACCAGATACCATACCTCCGAGCCCTGCACAAATCATTGATTATACCATTGAAGATCAAACATTGATTTTAAACATCCAAGGATCTTTGAGTAAGGATGCGGCAAACCAAGAAGTATACCGAAAGCTTTTACCAAGCGGGGAATGGGAACTTTTGGGCGCACTCAATGGCAACAAATTCATAGATAAATCTGTAAGCCCTCAAGCCACTTATCAATACCGCATGAAAACAATGGATGACGATGGAAATCAAGCAAAGGACCATGAAGCACTTACCATCACCATCTTGGATAAATCGATAGCGGGACAACCTATATTGACAGAAATTTTACATGACACACTAAAGAAAGCCATTGAAATCCGATGGAAAAATGACCCTGCAGCCCCACAATCAATTATTTACAGATCTATCAATAATGGACCATTTGTGACTTTGTGGAAAAGTAAAAATGCCGCGAGTTTTGTAGATAAGGACAATGTTGTTGCTGGTAGAACATACGCTTATAAAATCAAACATGTCATGCAGGGAGGCAAAATTTCCCCACTCAGCCAGGCACTTAGTATAAATTTAAAACCAAAGGAATGAGACTCGTTGTAAACCTATTATTTTGTTTGATTTGTTTCGCCTCTTGCCAAAAAGAAGATATCGATGTCTGGAAAATAAAATCGCCAGAGGAATTGGAGTCAAACTATGTGGAGATTAGAGAAAACACCTTGGTTTTTCAAGAAGAGCATAAAAAGGGTGTAAAGCAACTTATTGAAAGAGACATTTTTATCGTAGATAAGGATGTTTTTAAGGAGTGCAAGGTTGGTGATGTTTTGGTAAATACTGGCCAAGATGAAGGAGACACGCTTTCTTATTTTAAAAAATATTACAGGTTGTCGATGAAGGAAATCAACTCAGATTTGTAACTAAAGATGCAACACTTGCTGAAGCTTATAAAAAGTATTATTTCCATTCAAATCATAATAAAACACATGTTGTTTCCAGAAGCATTTTTCAAGAGACTTTTTCAGTAAATCAATCATTTGGTCCATTGGATTTGGCAGTAGCAGGAGGAATTGATCCTTCTTTTAACTTTAACATAACCAATGATTCTTTTGTCTTTATTTCGTCCTATGATGAGGATGCCGGAACTCCAAACAACCTCTTTGGCCCTACCAGAATTGAATTGCGGGTTAGAGGTTTAAGAGCTGATCTACAAGCTTCCGTTTCATTATATGGGAAGATAGAAGGCAAGTTTGAGAAAAGCAGTCTACCTATATATTTATTTCCCATCGGAGCCACAGGATTGTTTGTGTACTTGGTACCAAAAGCAGAGGCAACTGCAACAATTGAAGGTTCAATAACCTCACCAAGCTACGTTATACCCGCTGTGGGCCCTTATAATATTGACTTTGCCTACGACGAAGAAAATGGTGTGACCAGAAGTAGCATGACTTATGCACCAAGACTCCCAAGCATCGATTTGACCACCTGGACATATGATGGTAAGGGAAATATTGAAATAAAAGGCGGTGCCGAATTAGTAATTTCTACCTTAGGTGGGGCTGAGTTTGCGAAATGCGGAGCATATTTCTTCTTCTATGCTGACCCAAACTTGTCGCATAAAGGCAGTTTTCAAGATCTGACATCAAGGTTGTCGATCGACTCAGATGTTGGCATTGGCGCTCAGTTATTGGCAGAGTTTAATTTTTTTGGGGGCTCCCGCCCAGGCAATATACCTTCTTGGTTTCCTGACCAATATAAGTTGGAGAGTCCAGATATACGACAAAAATTATTTGAACTTAGCGTTGATCCTGTTACATTTTGCACGTTTTCTAGTGCTGGATATAACTATGACGGAAGTAATATGTTGAATATCAGTGCGAGCCGTACAGGTGGGTCAGGTTATAAATTGTTTATAAACGATGTCGCTGTCAACGGTGGTCAGGTTTTTCCCTATGGCTCCATTAGCAATGTGTCATTATCTGCATTGCCACAATTGATCAACCAGCTAAGATTACAAGACGCTACTGTTGGTAATTGCTACTTGACAACTACCCTCGCAGATCCTTCTATACTTCCGGATGACTGTACTGAAACCGTTACAGATCTGGATGGAAACACTTATTGTGCAAAAACTATTGGGAATAGAATATGGATGGTAGAGAATCTTAGATACAAAGGACCAAATAATATAGGAAAAGTTTATGGTGACCCTCAAGGTTTTGAGAGAGAAGCAACAGAGAAAATATATGGAAGATTATACACTTTCCCAGAATTAACCAACAATTATGATTATGAATTCCAAGACAATCCTAGAAACATACTTATCCAAGGAATTTGCCCATTTGGCTGGCGTATTCCAAACCTTAATGACTGGAATGATTTAAGAGATGCTGTTGGAGGATGGGCAGAAAATGGCAAAAATCTTAAATTAAATAGTCGCTTGATTTGGCCTACTGGAGATCTTCCCACAGAAAACACTTTCGGAGCTGTAGCAGGAGGTGAATACTATAGCTGGGCTGGTGAAGGTCAACCCAAATTTGGCTTTCTTAACAAACAAGCATTTTACTGGACTGGAGAATTTGAGTTTTTCAGAACACCCATTGAGTCTATTTATCAAGTCATAAATTTGAGTTCATCATCCAATAATACCTCACCAGTGTACACTGCAAATGGTCCTGCAGGATCTCTTAAATCCATCCCTTTGAGTGGCTATTCTTGTAGGTGTGTGAAAAATTAGGCGCGAACCTAAGTGTTTTCAAAGAACTTATTTTAAAAACAAAACTCTATAGAGCTGACTTCTGTGGCAAGAGGCCAGGAAACAGTGATTTTGTCTCTGACGCTATTTAATCCAGAATATTACAAAATGGGCTCCCACTGCTCTTTGTGATCGTATGCATAAGATGTACTTCTGTCTCCCGCTGCACCAGAGATTGTTGTATCTTTGTAATAAATTTTTAAAAAATGAGCAATTTAGCATTGGACAAAGAATTGGTTAAAGCTGCTTTGAAAGAAATCTTAATCGAAGATCCAGCCCTTATCAAAAAAGCACTGCAAGAACTAATATCTGAAGACAAAGATTCAGAGCATGAATTGATTCAACATTTTCTGGATAATAATTTTAAAAGGTTTGACAAAACCTTTAAGGCTCTGTCTTAATGAAATTTTTAACCAAGAAACAAATTATTCAATTTAACAAGGCAACAATCGTTGCACATGGTGGTAATTTCATACCTCCAGCCAAGTTTTTACACGAGGAAAATCTAGATTATTTATTAGAAATTGTTCAATCAGAGATGTTCGGAGAAGAAGTTTATCCTGCAATTTCTGATAAAGCAGCGGTATATTGTTACAATATAATTTGTAATCACATTTTTACCGATGGTAATAAAAGAACAGGCCTTGCAGCTGCTCTTATTTTCCTTAATTTAAACAATCTGGATATAATGCAGAGTATTGATGATGAAAGGATGACAAGCTTCATCATTGAAATTGCCTCAGGAAAGATTAACCTCGATGAATGCCGGACCTGGTTCAAAAACAATGTTGTTATTCGCATTCGTCACGGTTTAGTTGAAGATATCTAGACAGTAGGAGTTCCAGAGGAAGATTTAACGTTGGTAATTCAAAGAAAAGCCAAGGTTATTTTTGTAGGTGCATTAAAAACTAGCCGGTTCTCACAAATAAAAGCATTCCTTAAATCATGCAAATTATGTGATGTCTTTTTTACCTTTGTCGCAAACACCAATCATCGTGATATCACTCAAAATACTCGACCCCAAGGAAGTCCACACCCACCCATCCTTTTTTACAGAAGATTGTCAAAAAATGATTGACATTTATAAGGACTTCTACCCTCAAATCGGATTTGTTCCGCCGTGGGTGGGTTATTTTATCCTAAATGATGATACAGTTGTGGGCTTTTGTGGTTTCGTAGGTGCTCCACAAAATGGCCAAGTAGAACTTTCCTATTATACTTTTGAAAAGTATGAAGGTCAGGGAATCGCAACAACAGCTTGCAAATTGATGGTTGACATGGCCGTACAAACCGACGACAAACTCACCATTACCGCAAAAACGGCCCCATTTGAAAATGCTTCCACCAAAATCTTGACGAAAAATGGTTTCGTATACAAAGAAGTTGTGCAAGACCACGAAATTGGTGATGCCTGGCTATGGGTATACGGTCCTCAGTAATGGATAACTAAAACAAAAAAGGCCTCCATTTCTGAAAGCCTTTTTGTTTTATATTACCCCTGAATGGGAATTAGTTTTTGGCTGCAATTTTCTTCATAGAAGTCATCGCCTCTCTCAACCAAGTTCCAACTTTTTCTATGGAGTGGTTTCTCAAAACTTTGTTGATTCTGATCAGCTCAACATTGTCTACATTTTTATCTGCAGACTCATTGAAGTCTTTACCAATAACATCAGTATTGATTTTTGACATAAAGTCCGCCAAAAGTGGTCTGCAAGCATGATCAAATAAATAACAACCATACTCTGCTGTATCAGAAATGGTAGCATTCATTTCATACAGCTTTTTCCTAGCTATGGTATTTGCAATCAATGGCGTTTCGTGCAATGACTCATAATATGCAGATTCTGGTTTGATTCCAGACTCGACCATCGTTTCATATGCCAATTCAACACCTGCTCTGACCATGGCAACCATCAAAAGACCGTTGTCGTAATATTCCTGCTCCTCAATTTTGTTTGAGGTAATGCTAGACTTCTCAAATGGTGTTTCTGCTGTTGCAGCTCTCCACGTCAAAAGGTTGTGATCGTTGTTGTGCCAATCTTCCATCATTGTTTTGGAAAAATGACCACTCATGATGTCGTCCTGGTGTTTTTGGAATAGAGTCCTCATGATGTCTTTGAGTTCCTCGCTCAATTCATATGCTTTGACTTTTGCAGGATTGCTCAATCTGTCCATCATACCACTTACTCCACCATGTTTGAGAGATTCTGTGATGACTTCCCAACCATATTGCACCAATTTGGATGCATATCCTGAATCAATTCCTTGAGCAACCATTTTATCATAACACAAAAGAGATCCTGTCTGTAAAAGTCCACAAAGGATGGTTTGTTCGCCCATCAAATCAGACTTTACCTCTGCTACAAATGATGATTTCAAAACACCAGCCTTGTCACCACCTGTTGCAACTGCATATGCTTTTGCATA
Organism: Saprospiraceae bacterium; assembly: GCA_016715105.1. GTDB lineage: Bacteria > Bacteroidota > Bacteroidia > Chitinophagales > Saprospiraceae > JADKBO01. The sequence continues at coordinate 358,929 of JADKBO010000002.1, forward strand.
GTCCCAACCTTTTCCTTCCGGGTCATTTTCCGGGTGTACTGCGATCAATGTTGGTACACCAAAACCTCTTTTATATTCTTCTCTTACTTCCGATCCTGGAGATTTAGGCGCTACCATCAAAACGGTAATGTCCTTTCTCACTTGCATGCCTTCTTCTACAATGTTGAATCCATGTGAATAAGAAAGTGCAGCTCCTTGTTTCATCAATGGCATGACCGCTGAAACAACAGAAGTGTGTTGCTTATCTGGCGTGAGGTTGATAACTAAGTCCGCAGTTGGTATCAACTCTTCATAAGTCCCTACTTTAAAACCATTTTCAGAGGCATTTAGAAAAGATTTTCTTTTGCTTTCTATTGCTTCCTTTCTGAGGGTATAGGAAATATCAAGACCAGAATCTCTCATATTGAGTCCTTGATTCAAGCCCTGAGCTCCACAACCTACAATTACTATTTTTTTTCCTTTGAGTGCCTCTACGCCTTCTGAAAAAGCAGAACTGTCCATGAATTCACAAACTCCTAGTTGATTGAGCTGCTCTCTGAGTGGTAGCGTATTAAAATAATTTGCCATTGTTGATTTTACGTTTTTGAAAAAGTTTTATGATTAATTTTTTGATACATATTCTTGCTCCAAGGATTTGAGATAGTTATTGAGTCTCTCCATTGGTTTTACAATTGCGACCCTTCCAGACCTCACAAATTCATAAATGCCAAAATCCTTGAATGCATCCAGTAGCGCTTCTGTGTCTGCCTGATGGCCAGTTTTTTCAATTACAATATACTCTTCCTCTATTGCTAATACTCTGGCATTGTGTTTCCTCACTACATTTTCTATCACTTTGCTATTGTAAAAAACTTTTATAGGAATTTTGTATAGAGCTATCTCTTGATAAATGATTTCGTCATTGGTGTAGTAAAACACCTTTAAAACATCAATTTGTTTATCAATCTGTTTGGCCAATTTCCTTACTTGCTCTTCAGTAACCCTTACCATGATGGTAAATCTGAAAATGCCTTCTGTAGAGGAAGGAGACGCCGTAAGACTTTCTATATTATAATGCCTTCTCGTAATCACTGCCACAATTCTAGCCAATAAGCCAGTTTTGTTTTCACAAAATACGGTCAGCGTATATTCTTGTATTTCTGTATTTTCTGTTGACATTTCTCTGATTTCTATTGCTTTCAAATATCAATAAACAATTTCATCAACGGCCTTACCTGAAGGTATCATTGGGAAAATATTTTCTTCCTTTTCTACCATAACATGAAGCAAATATGCCCCATCATATTCAAGCATTTGTTTGATTCCCGCCTCAAGTTCAGAAGCTTCTGTAATTTTATGTCCGGCGACTCCAAAACCATTGGCAATCATGACAAAATTTGGGTTTTGTAATTCCACAGAAGAATACCTTCTTTCGTGAAATAACTCTTGCCACTGACGCACCATGCCCAAAAATTCATTATCTAAAATGACGATCTTGACAGGCACATTCCATTGTGTGCAAACTCCAAGTTCTTGTAAGGTCATTTGGAAACCGCCATCTCCTATAAATGCAACTACTGTGCGATCTGGGGCTCCGATTGCTGCACCTATTGCTGCAGGAAGTCCAAAACCCATTGTACCAGCTCCTCCAGATGAGACCCACTGGTCATGACCAAGATAATCATAATATCTGGCTGCTGCCATCTGGTGTTGACCAACGTCTGTTACAACGATTGCTTGCCCTTTTGTACTGTCAGAAATAGCTTTGATGACACGACCCATCGTCATCTTTTTATCATCATCTTTTTCCAAAACTTTGTCAATGATCTTCTCTTTCTCGATTTTGTCATATGCTCGGAATTCCTGAAGCCACTCTGAGTGTTGCTTGCTTTCTACCAAAGGTAAAAGTGCTGCCAATGCTTCTTTGGCATCTGCATGTACTGCAACCTCCGTCATTACGTTTTTGTCGATCTCTGCTTGATCAATTTCTATGTGAATGACTTTGGCTTGTTTGGCATATTTCTTGAGATTACCCGTCACACGGTCATCAAATCTCATCCCTATTGCAATTAAAACATCACAAGAATTGGTCAAAATATTTGGTCCAACATTTCCGTGCATTCCCAACATTCCTACGCTAAGCTCGTGATCTACCGAAAGCGTAGATAATCCATGAATGGTCGTTGCTACAGGAATACCTGTTTTCTCAACAAAGGTTTTCAAAAGATCTTGTGCTTTGGCAATGTGAACACCATGTCCGCTCAAAATCAACGGTTTCTTTGCACTATTTATGAGCTCTGCAGCTTGTGCAATTGCACTTTTATCAAGTATTGGCAAAGGTCTGTAACTTCTGATTACAATGTCTTTGTTGTAACTAAAATCAAAGCTTTGAAGCTGAGCATCTTTAGTTATATCTACCAATACAGGCCCCGGCCTACCAGAATTTGCTATTCTAAATGCCTTGGACATTGCCGCTGGAATATCTTCTGCTTTTGTAATTTGAATGTTCCACTTGGTCACCGTTGTCGTACAACCAATAACATCCACTTCTTGGAAAGCATCTGAACCCAATAAAGTACTAAACACCTGTCCTGTGATGCAAACCAATGGTGTTGAATCCAACAAAGCATCAGCCAGACCTGTAACCAAGTTGGTTGCACCTGGTCCTGAAGTGGCCATAGCAATGCCAATTTTTCTGGTCACCCGTGCATATCCTTGAGCTGCATGAATGCCTCCTTGCTCGTGACGTGGTAATATGTGTCTCAGTCTGTCTTGATAATCATATAAGGCATCATAAATTGGCATGATGGCACCACCTGGATAGCCAAATATGGTATCTACACCCTCTTGTATAAAACATTCCAACACCGCCTGAGCTCCAGTAAGTCTTTTGGTCTCTTGATGTTTGCCGTTTTGGCTAATTGTTGTTTCTTTTGTCAACATGATCTCTTAAGTTTAGAGTCAATAATTTTAGCAGGTTACACAACCTTCACTGGCTGAGGAAACTGTTTTTCTATATTTACTTAAAAAGCCCGTTAGTTTTTCATTGGGCTGAACCCACGCATTTTTTCTTTCCGCCATTTCTTCGTCTGACACGGCCATTTCAATGATGTTTTTCTGAGCATCAATGGTAATGATGTCACCATTTTTTACGAGTGCTATACCGCCACCATCATAGGCTTCCGGTGTGATGTGCCCAACGACAAAACCGTGCGTACCTCCTGAAAATCTGCCGTCTGTGATCAACGCAACTGATTTCCCAAGACCAATTCCCATGATAGAAGAAGTTGGTTTGAGCATTTCTGGCATGCCAGGCCCACCTTTTGGTCCGCAGTATCTGATGACAACTACGTCTCCTTTTTCTATTTCTCGTGCTTGGATTGCAGCATTACAAGCGTCTTCTCCGTCATAAACTTTAGCTGGGCCAACAAAAACTTCGCCTTCCTTGCCTGTGATTTTTGCCACCGCACCTTCTGTTGCCAAATTTCCAAAAAGAATCTGGATGTGTCCATTGGGTTTGATTGGATTATCCAAAGGCATGATGATTTGTTGATTTTCATCCAATGCCTTCACATCTGCCAAGTTTTCAGCGATGGTTTTACCCGTTACTGTGATACAATCTCCATGTAATAAGCCGTTTTCCAACATCATTTTCATGACTCCTGGCACACCACCAATTTCATGTAGGTCTTGCATCAAGTATTTGCCACTTGGTTTTAAATCTGCAAGAAAAGGAGTAGAATCGCTCCATTCTTGAAATTGATTGAGGTCGAGATCCAATTCAAATGCTTTGCTGATGGCAATCATGTGCATGACCGCATTGGTCGAACCACCCAAAACGGTGATTAAACGCACAGCATTTTCGAGTGCTTTTTTGGTCACAATGTCCCTCGGCTTGATATCCTTCTCCAACAAGTTTCTGATAGCAGCACCCAATTGTGCACTTTCTTCATTTTTGTGATGGTCAACTGCAGGATTAGAAGCATTGTATGGCAATGCCAGTCCCAGCGCCTCGATCGCAGAAGCCATGGTGTTTGCGGTGTACATTCCTCCACATGCACCTGGTCCTGGACAAGCTTTTTGTACTATTTGATCGTATTCTGTTTGATCAATTTCACCAGATATTTTTTGGCCCAATGCTTCAAAAGCAGAAACCACATCCAATTTTTTACTTGCGTGACATCCCGGAGCAATGGTACCACCATAAACCATGATAGCCGGTCTATTGAGTCTTCCCAATGCCATCATGGCGCCAGGCATATTTTTATCACAACCCACTACTGCGATCACTGCGTCATACCATTGTGCTGAGGTTACTGTTTCTATAGAATCCGCAATGATGTCTCTAGAGGGTAAAGAAAACCGCATCCCGCTAGTCCCCATGGAAATTCCATCGCTCACGCCAATTGTGTTGAAAATAAGACCCACCAAATCAGATTCGTTGACCGATTTTTTGATGTCTTTCGCCAAATCATTGAGGTGCATATTGCATGGATTCCCTTCCCATCCTGTACTCACAATACCCACTTGAGGTTTTTTGAGATCTTCTGTTGATAAACCAATGGCGTGCAACATGGCTTGTGCTGCTGGTTGAGTAGGATCTTGGGTGACGTGTTTACTATATTTATTTAGTTCCATAAAGAAAAATCGTAATGTATAAGTTTATGTTTTTGATTGAATTGTTTGTGCAAAAAATCTGCCAAAAAAGAATTCTGAAAATTTTTTGCTTTAAGCGAAGACTTTTTCTTTGAGTAGCACTTCTAAATCTTCGTCTTTGACTTCCTTTTGATTGTCCGCCAAGGTGAGGAAACCAGCATATGCCACGTCCAATTCATCTTTGGTGAGGTTGTAACCAATTTCCTTTGCTCGGTAAGCCAGGGCGGCTCTACCTGATCTTGCAGTAAGAACTATAGATGATTTTGGAACGCCGACCTCCAATGGGTCGATGATCTCATAAGTTTCTCTGTTTTTGATCACACCATCTTGGTGTATTCCTGAAGAATGCGCAAAGGCATTGTCACCAACTATCGCTTTATTAGCTTGCACAAACATGCCCATCTCATTAGAAACTAAAATGCTGGTTGGTTTCAACATTCTACTATTGATGTTGGTATGAAATTGTTTGGATAATTTTTGCTTGATGATCATCACTACTTCTTCCAAAGAGGTATTACCCGCTCTTTCTCCAACGCCATTGATCGTTGATTCTATTTGTCTGGCACCATTGATGACCCCTGCTATAGAGTTTGCTGTTGCCAAACCCAAATCATTGTGGCAATGTGTTGAAAGAATCGCTCTTTCGATGCCTTTTACATTTTCCTTTAGGTACTTAATTTTTGCACCATATTCTTCAGGTAGGCAATAACCTGTTGTATCTGGAATGTTGAGAACCGTGGCTCCCGCTTTGATCACTTCTTCGCACACTCTCGCCAAAAAAGCATTTTCACTTCGACCAGCATCCTCTGCGTAAAACTCCACATCTTCTACAAAGGATTTTGCATATTTTACTGCAGCTACTGCTCGCTCGATGATTTCTTCTGGACCACATTTAAATTTGAATTTCATGTGACTTTCAGAAGTTCCGATACCTGTGTGAATGCGTGGATATTTTGCATAAATCAACGCTTCTGCTGCAACTTTGATATCTTTTTCAACAGATCTAGACAATCCGCAAACGGTCGCATTTTTTACTATTTTCGCAACAGCAGATACTGCTTCAAAATCTCCGGGACTAGAAATAGGAAATCCTGCTTCTATGACATCTACGCCCATTTGGTCCAAAACACTGGCTATTTCAAGCTTTTGGTCCTTGCGTAATTTACAGCCAGGGACTTGTTCGCCATCTCTTAGAGTTGTGTCAAAAATAAAAATTTTATCTGTTGCCATTTTTTTTATCGATTTTGGAATTTCTTTCCAATTATAAAGCAAATTTTATTGCTATTTACGGAATACTTTGTTTCTTATTTTAAGCATTAACGATCAGAATCGTTTTAACAATATCAAAAATAGAACGATCTTTGTTCTTACCCGAATCAATTACGAAAAGTATTACAGTCTGTAATTGTCCACATAAGTATTTAAAAGACTGAATATCAATATTTTAAATTATTTACAAATACAATGCCCAAGCAACAAACGGACTTCCTCATAGACCTGATCAGCCGACTCACCAAGGCAGAAAAGCGTAGTTTTAGGTTATTTGCCAACAGACAGAATAGCAATGATGAAAAACTGTTCATGATCTTGTTTGATTTCATTGACGGAAATGATGCCTATAATGAAGAAGAGCTTTTGCGCAAATATCCACAAGTACGAAAAGTACAATTGTCTAATATCAAAGCCAATTTATATAAGCAATTGTTGACTAATTTGAGGTTGTTGTCACGAAATACTCAAGAGGATATCAACACGCGTGAATTGATTGATTTTGCAAAAATTCTACACTCCAAAGGTATGTATCGTGCAAGCCTTGATGTCTTGTACAAAGCCAAAAACCAAGCCATGTCAAAAGACGAATATAGCCTGGCTTATGTGGCTTTGGAGTTTGAACGTCAGCTTGAAAATCAATACATTACGGGGAGTATGGCTGAAAAGGCTGAAGAAATCGAAATAGAAAGTCGGGCTCTGACAAAACAATTGGTTTTTAATGACGAGTTGGCAAATTTATCCCTCCGTCTTTATGGCTTGTACCTCAAGTATGGTTATGTAAAAGATAAGAGAGATGCTTTATACATCAAGGAGTTTTTTAATTCACACATGCCTAGTGACGTAAATGAAAAAGAGCTCAATTTTTATGGCAAAATGTATTTGTATCAGTCCTATGTTTGGTATTATAATATGATGCAAGACTTTGCCAACAATTATAAATTTAGTCATAAATGGGTGGAGCTTTTTGAAAGTTATCCTGACAAAAGGTTATCTGAAACGAGTTCTTACATCAAAGCCCTTCACAATGTCTTGAGTGCCACATTTATGGCAGATCGGGTTGATAAGTTTTTATTTAATTATCAGAAACTATTGGACTTTGGTGCAGATAATCAATCTCGGTTTTCGCAAAATGACGAAAGTGTCTATGCCCTTGTCAACTATATTCACCGGCTTAACCACATTTTTATGACGGGTGAATATCGTACTGGAGTAACACAGCTTCATGATTTAGAAAAGAGCCTGGAAACCCACTTATATGGATGGGATGTAAACAGGACCATCGTTTTTTATTACAAAATAGCCTGTGCGTACTTTGGGGCTGATAATCATAGCAAGGCTGTAGATTACCTCAATAAAATCATCAATATGCCAGTTGCGGACGTGCGCAACGATATACAGTGTTTTGCCAGGATTCTCAACCTCATTGCACATTATGAATTGGGCAATAAATTGTTGATCAGTTACCAGGTAAAATCAGTATTTAGATTTCTGAGTAAGATGGAAGAAATGCAGTCTGTGCAAAGAGAGATTTTTACCTTTTTGAGGAAAACACCAAGTATGATTCCCGATAAGCTCAAAACAGAATTCAAAGTTTTGCGGTCTAAGTTGGTGAAATATCAAGATGACCCTTATGAGAAACGTGCCTTTTTATACTTAGACATCATTGCTTGGCTAGACAGCAAAATAAAAGGCATACCAATAGAAACAGTCATTCAAAATAATATAAAAAATGCCAGCCTTACTAAGACTGGCATTTGATCGTTCGTTTTGATTTTTGATTCTAAAGCCGCTATTTAGCTAAATTGTTACTTTATTTGGCTAAACTATAGGCCGCGACTGTATTCCTGAAAAAGGTAGGAATTAATAACGTTTGTTTATCCTGGACAAAATCAATGTCTGCAGCACTGATGGTATCCTTCGCAGTATCCAAAAGTAAAGATGTTGTACCATCTGCTGCAACGTGGTGAATGAGTCCTTTCCATGAAGAAACCAAATAACCTCCGTCGCCAATGGCTTCTACTCCGTCTGGCTGAGTGATAGAATCTGCAACGATGCTGATGGACTTGTCTGCAAATTTGTATTGGGTGAGACTTTCATCACCCCATGTTCCCAACAGCAACCGATCATTTTCTACAAATACCCCATTGGATCCTTGGAGGCTATCTACTACAACAGATACTACTCCATCTTTAAGCATATGTAGTACTCCTTTTTGGGAATCAGTAAAATATACAATTCCGTCTGCACTGGTCGAAACATCATTGAGTCCTTCGCTGTCTTCTACCGTATAAGTTTTGGAAATTTTGCCCGTTGGAATGTCTATTTCAACCAGGTTTTTGATGTCTGTAACATACAACTTGTCGCCGATAATGCCCAATCCCTTAGGAGCGCTCAGTCCTGTGATCCATTTAGCCTCAACTACAGTGCCGTCCATTTTCAATTTTCCAATGGATCCTACACCGTCAGCGCCCCATGGTTCGCCTTCAATATTAGACACATATATTAGGTCTGTTTTAGGGTCATAAATGACTGCTTCAACCGTGGTAAAAACGGTGTCTGACTCCCATAATTGGGTAAGTTTATAAGATTCCACAGGCATTTCCTCCTTTACTTCTTTTTGCTCATTCTTACATGAAAAAGTAAATAAGCCTATGGCCATCATAAGTAGAATAAATTTTTTCATCTTTTGCTTTAAAATTTTTTGTGGATAAAATTTGACGTTCAATATTACTGAATTTTATTAGTACTTCCCCTTCATCATCTCACAAAATGGTGCTATTCATTAACCATTTTCTACTTTTTGCACAAATAACCCTGCTTTAACACCTGGTTTGGACGGAAAAAAAAGGGATTTTGTCTAATTTTATCCCTTGGAGGTTGTATCTTTTTAAAACAAAATATATGTTTGAGATTGTAGATTGAAACAACCCACACTTACCCAACCAAATTTATTTTAAAGAACGGTCAATCTGACCATTCAAATCATGATGTATAATTTTATAAGATGAAACAACTTGTATTTTTTGCTTTCTTTCTTTTTACCGTGAGCTTGATGGCTCAATCCATTCAAAATAATCCTGGATCCAACCACGGAAATAAGTTTGAACAACTTGGAACCACATTGCCAACGCCAAATGCCTATCGTACGGCAAGTGGTGCGCCAGGAGAAGACTATTGGCACAGCAAGTAGACTATGATATCAAATGTGAATTGGACGAAAAAAATCTTGTTTTAAAAGGGCAAGAAATGATTACGTACCACAATAACAGTCCGGACGCATTGTCTTATCTGTGGTTACAGCTCGACGAGAACCAACACAGTACGGTAAATAACGCAAATTATCAAGACAGGAGCAGCATGCCAAGGTCTGCGAGCGACCAAATGCTTGACGCTGCTGATTATAGAAAAACAGACAATGGTTATGGTTTTATTCTTGAGAAAGTGACAGATAGTGCAGGTAAACCCCTTAAATATGTTGTCAACAAAACCATGATGAAGATAGATTTGCCTGAGCCGCTCGCTCCTGGAAAAAAATATGTCTTCAATATCAAATGGCACTATAAAATAGTTGACCGTATGGACAACTATAAATTTCAGGATGCCCGAGGTGGTTATGAGTATTTTGAAGAAGACGGCAATTATATTTTTACCATGGCGCAATTTTATCCAAGACTTTGTATGTACAACGATGTTTTGGGTTGGCAAAATCATCAATTTACGGGAAGGGGAGAGTTTACTGTTTGTTTTGGTGATTTTAAAGTAGAAATGACTGTTCCTGCAGACCACATTGTAGGTGGTACTGGAGTATGCAAAAACTACAGCAAAGTTTTATCAAAAACGCAGATGAGCCGATACAAACAGGCAGAAAGTGCTACAGAACCATTGGTCATCAAAACACTAGATGAGGTAAAAGCAGGGGAAAACACCAAAGCTACCGCTAAGAAAACCTGGGTCTTTGAAGCCAAAAATGTCCGTGATTTTGCTTGGACTTCTTCCAGAAGATTTGTCTGGGATGCAATGCCCGTGACCATCGAAGGTAACAAAGTGATGTGTATGTCTTTTTATGCCAAAGAGGCTTACCCCATTTACAATATGTTGTCAACAAAGGCCGTCGCCCACACTATAAAAACCTATTCTGATTTTTCAATTCCTTACCCTTATCCTACGGCTCAAAGTGTAGAAGCCGCCAATGGTATGGAATATCCTATGATTTGTTTCAATCCAGGAAGAGCATTACCTGATGGGTCATACTCTGAAGGTTCTAAAAATGCCGCTATTTTGGTAATCATCCACGAAGTAGGCCATACTTTTTTCCCGATGATTGTCAATAGCGATGAGCGCCAATGGACATGGATGGATGAAGGTTTGAACAGCTATTTGCAATATCTTACCCAAGAACTGTGGGACAACAAATTCCCTTCTGATGAAGGTCCTGCATATTCCATTGTGGATTATATGAAAATGGATAAAAATCAATTGGAGCCAATTATGACCAATTCTGAAAACATAGTACAATTTGGAAATAATGCTTACGCCAAGGTAGCAACAGGGCTCAATATCTTGAGAGAAACCATCGTTGGCAGAGAATTATTTGACAATGCTTTTAAAGAATATGCTAGAAGGTGGGCGTTTAAACATCCTACACCAGCAGATTTTTTCAGAACCATTGAAGATGCAACTGGTGAGGACTTGGACTGGTTCTGGAGAGGGTGGTTTTACTCTACTGATGCATGCGACATCGCCATCGATACCATCAAACACGCAGTACCAGATATCACGGCTGTACCTAGAAGAACAGAAGATACTATCGTAAAAGTTGCTTTGGAAAGACCTTACGTTAATGAATTTGAAGACATTTCTAAAATCAGAAACAAAGAGGATAAAAACATCAAATTTATAGTAGACCAAGACACTTCTTTGCAAGATTTTTACTACAAATATGATCGTGGTATGGTGGCTTATGACACAACAAAATACGATCGTTTATTGAAGGCGACGCAAGAACCAATGGGTGAAGATGGGGCAAAATATGAAGGAAAACATTTGTATGAGATTTCATTCAGTAACAAAGGTGGACTGATGATGCCAATCATTATACAATGGGAATATAAAGATGGAACCAAGGAAATAGAACGCATTCCAGCACAAGTGTGGCGAAAAAATGAAAAGGCCTTGGTCAAAACTTTCGCTAAGAATAAGGAAGTAGCTTCAATTACACTTGATCCATACAAAGAGACCGCCGATATCGATGAGTCAAATAATGTCTGGGGTAAAGAAATGCCCGCTTCTCGTTTTGAATTATTCAAAAATAAAAAAGGAGTCAAACCCGCACCAAATAACAATCCAATGCAAAAAGCCATGCAAAAAAATAATGGTCGGGCTTAATTTTCGCTTAAATTAAAATATTCTAAATAATGAGATCGCACGAAATAGATTACTGGATTCATGGGGAAGAAATGCAATTTGTAGAAATTGAATTGGACCCAAGTGAAACAGTTATTGCGGAACCTGGCTCTTTTTTAATGATGGACGAAAGCATTGAAATGCACACCATTTTTGGAGATGGGTCAGGTAATGAGGGACAAGGTGTTTTGGGAAAATTGATGGGGGCAGGAAAACGTATTCTTACAGGTGAAAAACTCTTCATGACCAGTTTTACCAATCAAGGTTACGACAAAGCAAGGGTTTCTTTTGCGTCTCCTTATCCTGGTAAAATCATTACCATAGATCTTACCGCATTTGATCATAAAATCATTTGTCAGAAGGATGCTTTTTTGTGTGCGGCAAAAGGTGTTTCTGTTGGTATAGAATTTAGTAAAAAACTAGGCCGTGGATTTTTTGGTGGTGAAGGTTTCATCATGCAAAAATTGGAAGGAGACGGTATGGCTTTTTTGCATGCTGGTGGCTATATACACGAGCGCACTTTAAAAGCTGGAGAACATTTGCGCGTTGATACTGGCTGTCTGGTTGCTTTGACGCAAGATGTGGATTATGATATTACATTTGTTGGTGGTATAAAAAACACCTTGTTTGGTGGCGAGGGCGTCTTTTTCGCGAGCTTGATCGGACCAGGCAAGGTTTGGGTACAATCATTGCCGTTTTCAAGATTGGCAGATAGATTGGTGGCTCATTCAGGTGGTTACAATAGAAAAGGTGAAGGTTCTGTGCTTGGTGGTCTTGGTAATATTTTAGACGGGGACGGATGGTAGAGCTTTTGAATTAAGTCTTCAACGATATGGAAGAAGATCAAGACAGGGATGAAACCAAAAATGGAATATTAGAAAAAACAGCTAATACCTTTAAATGGTGGAATAACTTGTCGACTTTGAATGCAGAAGATCCTTTTTGGATTGGTGGTTTAAAGATTTTAGTGAGATTAGTTGGAATACTGGTTCTCTTAGCCTTATCCCCTTTGGTTTTATTGGGGATGCTCTTTGCAATTATTGGCGCCATGTAAAAAAGATGAGTAGATCGTCTATCTGTTATTGGTTCTTATCTATCTTGGTGTTTAGCGTACACCAAATATTTCAGAAGATTGCGCACATCTCTTTTCCATTTTTGGACCAATATGTAGACCCCTTTTGTTCTATTTCTGTTTAGCGCTTGTTTTGAACGGAGTTCTTTTTTCTCGAAAAAAGGCAAGTCTATATCGTTTGCCACTTTTTGATACTATCATTATTTGTCTTGCTTTGTCATTATTCTTTGAGTTTGTATTCCCGCGGATAACCCATTTGTTTTTTTATGACCCATATGATTTTCTATCATACTTAGCTGGCATGTTTTATTTTTACTTTTTTATAAACCCTGAGAAAGAAACATCAAACAGTAGATTTGGAAATCTCCAATAATCCTTCATAAACGATATTTGCAGATCGCTTCCACTCAAAATCCTTGAGCCTTTCGTCGCCTAATTCGACCAACTTTTTCACCAATTGTTTATCCTCTACAAGACGTTCCATAGCGCCACAAATGTCGTTTACAGAATTTGGGTCAACGAGTAAAACAGCTTTTCCTCCTACCTCTGGCATTGAAGAAGTTCCAGAAGTAATGACAGGTATTTTTGCCGCAAAACCTTCCAAAATAGGAATGCCAAATCCCTCAAAAAAAGAAGGATATACCATTGCAACTGCACCCTTCAAAACTTGCATCAATTGATTGTCTTTGACATTTTGCAAATGGATCACCCCCTCTGACTCCATCATTTTGGCTATTTCATCCGTTTTCCAGGCCAATTTTCCGATGATGACCAATTGATGACTGTGATTTTTTTGCTCAGAAAATTGATTAAATGCCTTGATGAGATTTACGATATTTTTCCTCGGGTGTAGGGCACCCACAAAAACAAAATAAGGCTTTTCACTCCATTGGTCTACGATACTAAGCCCTGATTCCTTTTCTATATTTTCATTTTCTCGCGTTGGTAATGCATTGTAGGCTACTGTTATCTTATCAGAAGAAATTTGCATTTTCTCAATGACATCATTTTTCACAAATTCAGAAACCGTTATTATTTTATCGGCTTTTGCTAAGTATTTAGGCATGAAAATTTCATAAAACAACTGATAGTCCCACCTCAATCCTTGAGGAAAACTTTTGTACGCTAAGTCATGACAAACCAAAAGGGTTGGGACCTTGGTCCTTAGACTCAAAAAGTTGTCTGGACTGTAAAAAACATCTATTTCATGTTTTTGCAATGCTTTTGGCAGTAGCCAATCAAACCACCACACAATGAGGACTGGATGCCGGGTAGCCATTGGCACCAATACTCCTTTTAAGTTTGGAAGTTTGAGAAAAGAAGAGTCAAATGGTCTATCAAAAAACAAAATAAACTCATCTTCAGGATGTTGTTTAGCCATGCTTTGCACAGTTTCAAACAAATACCTGCCAATTCCTTCGAGTCTGTCAGAATGTAGGAGTCTTGCATTTACTCCTACCCTCATTATAGTATTACTTTTTGACTTATCTTTTGGGATAGATCCTCAAAAACTTCTTTGGATATTTGAGGACGACTTTTGGAAAAATTGATGTCTCCCAAAGTATTGATTGGTACCAGATGGATGTGTGCGTGAGGAACCTCGAGCCCTATGACCGAAACCCCTATCCGATTGCATGGAATAACTTCTTTGATCGCCTTGGCTATTTTTTGAGCAAAAACCATCATATCGGCTAGTACCTCTGCATTCAAATCAAAGATGTAGTCGATTTCTTCCTTTGGAACCACCAATGTATGGCCTTCACCCAACGGGTTAATGTCTAGAAATGCAAAGAATCTATCGTCTTCAGCAATTTTATAGGAAGGAATTTCTCCTTTGATTATTTTGGTGAAAATCGACGCCATAATTCTTAATCTAATGAAATGTCTAAGATTTCAAATTTGATTTCTCCTGCCGGTGTGTGAACAACTGCAATATCTCCCACTACCTTTCCAAGTAAACCTTGACCAATTGGCGAGTTAACAGAAATCCTCTGAGTTTTGAGATCAGCCTCCGTTTCAGAGACCAATTTATAGGTGACGTTTTTATTAGTCTTGATATTCTTCATGGTCACTGAAGATAATATAGTTACAGTAGAATTATCTAACTGGTCTTCACTGATGATCCTCACATTTGCCAATGCTTTCTCCATATCATTGATCTTGAGCTCGAGCATGCCCTGTGCATTTTTAGCAGCATCGTATTCCGCATTTTCAGAAAGATCTCCTTTTTCCCTTGCTTCAGCGATTGCTTTGGCAGCATCGTCTCTCCCCTTGGTTTTTAATATATCCAACTCAGATCTTAGTTTATCATAACCTCCTTGAGTCATGTATGAAATGCCTGACATCTTTTCTTTGTTTACTACTTTATTTAAATAAAAAAAAGAACGTTTCTGTCTTTGCAGGATAGAAACGTTCTCGTTGTATTACGGCGCAAATATAAGCATTTTCTAGTTATATCTGGCTATTGTTTTTTGTGTTCAAACGACTCGTCTTTTTAAAACGAGCAATTCAAACCATTTATTCTGATTTAATTAATTAGAATTAATATTGAAGCATTCAATTTAAAACACAAACCTCAAACTCAAATTGTGGGTTCCTCTGAAAGGGTTTGTTGCCCTGTAAGCATAATCTATTCCAAATTTCTGATCTGCTCCTTTTGACAAAGGAAGTAAAATGGATGCTCCCGCAGAAACTCCAGTATAAACATCGTTTTGAAATGCTGATCCCGTTTGTTTTAAAGTATAACGGTACCCCCCTCTGAGCATAAACATATCCTTGAAGGAAAACTCCATGCCTCCTCCTATTTCATCTCTAGCAAAAGTATTGGATGTAAAATTTCCCATTGCTCTGAGGAATGTTTTATCTGCCAAATACCAATCATAAGAAATGCCTATATTAAGTAGAGATGGTAACTGAAAACCTTCTGATCGCTGGTAATACGTAAGATTATATTGGTTTCCACTGACGCTTGGATCTTCATTTGGCCCTTGAAATGCCAGACCTTGTCCACTAAATTTCATCGGAGAACCAATATTTCTGAGCGAGATCCCCAATCTAAAATTTTCTTTGTCACCTGAAACATATTGAACCCCAGCATCAATACTGAAACCAAAAGCTGTGATGTCTGGAAGTGCTTCTGAAACACCTCTTACCAAAAGACCAACTGAAATCTTATTTGCATACATGTAAGAATATCCTAGACCAATGTTGAAAAAATTTGGAGAATAAGTACCTCCTGTTCCTTCCGGCTGGTCACTCGTAGTTACTTCTATATCACCAAAAGATAAAGAAGAAATGCTGATACCAAAAGTACCATTACTGCCCATTTTGGTTGCATATCCACCTGAATTGAGCTGTAAACCAGTGCCTTCAAAAATTCTATTGTTGGCCAATAAGACTTCTCCTTTCAATATACGACTTAAGCCAGCAATATTGAGATTCATAGCTTCTACTCCCATCACCGATGAGGTATTCAAACTATGCAGTCCACTACTTCGCGCCCAAGGATTAAACAACAGTTCTGAAGCGCCGGATTCCCCTTGTCTATCAGGGTTACCCGCAATTGCAGAAAAGCTCATCAACGTGCTAAAGGTTGCTATAAGTAAATTTCTCTTCATATCTTGTTTTTTCTTCGTGCTTATTTGCTTATTTGCTTATTTGCTTATTTGCTTATTTGCTTATTTGCTTATTTGCTTATTTGCTTATTTGCTTATTTGCTTATTTGCTTATTTGCTTATTTGCTTATTTGCAAAATCTCTCCGAGATTTTGCAATGTCCACATTGTGAAGTTTCGCAGTTCAGCAATTCAGCGGTTCCGCAACTCTGCAGTTCAGCAGTTCTACAATCCCGTAGGATCAAATTTCCTATTCACCCCAAACCACTTGATTGTTCGTTCTTCACCCAATTCTGGCGCCAAAACATGGATGAGATAAACTCCACTTGATACCGGAATGCCTACTGCATTTTTCATATCCCACTCAATCGAAGCATTGATTTGACTTTGTCCATTAGCAGGATTACTACCAGCTTTGTTACTTGGTCTCTCTTCTCGATTGAACTTTCTGATGAATTTACCATCTAAACTATAAATAGTCACAATGGCCCTTTCTGGCAAGTTGGTAATCTTGATGGTATTTGCAAACTGATTACTTTCATACGCACTATAAGCATAATACGGATTTGGCACAGCCCTCACATTTGCAAGAGCTCCTTCATACTCCTCTTGCTGCAATTCTTTAACTCCCTTTCCTATAAATTCAAATTCGTACGATGGTAAATCTCCAACAACATCACACCTTTTATTTGTGCAACATCATTGATGACCCTCTTTCTGCTGAATGGGTTGGTCACTCTGAGACTTACTTTAAGTTCTGAAGGAATTAGCCCATCTGCCACTGACAACATCGGTGTTGTTGTTGATCCAAATGATGCTGCTGTCCATGTTACCAAAGAAAGCGGATCAATTTTTCTGGTGATTATAGTACCCTTTGCTAACGCCGTTCTCAATATTTCACAACCGTCATATTTTTGCCTGGTTACATAAATATAATGTTGCCCACCTAAAGGAATTTGGAGTGGTAAAGCTCCAACTCTTGTAGAAAATACCTGCCCGCTAGGATTATAAATCATATCGGAACCAATGGCTGGTTGATCTAAAAAACTCGCATTGGCCCCACTGAAACTACTATTTTCACCAAAGAAAATATTGAGCCTTTCACCAGTTTCTACATCAATAGCATATCCTGGAAAGTAACTTAATCCTGGAGGAACAGAGGTATCAGGGTTGCCGTTTTTGTCAACTGACGTTTGACTTCTTACTTCCAGCATTTTTGAAGCCCCAACAGTCGGCGCCATTGCTGTAGTGTAATAATCCGGACTCGATGTTTCCACCACAATACATCTACTCCACAAATCTTTATTGGGTGTAAATACGATGTCTACGTTATTCAGATCTTTGATGAATAAACTTCCCAATCTATTGTTTAATAAAAGGCCATGACCTCCACCATCTCTCCACGCAGGGGAAAGGTAAAATGGAAATTGATCTGCTGTAGGTACTAAATATCTAGCTGTTGCAAATGGGAAAAACCAACCTGGACCCATTTTTGACAACGTGTTATTAGGGTCAAGCGAATTATTTGGCTCAACTGGCTCAAGTCCACTTTGAGGAAATAATTGTCCTCCTACTGCATTACCTGATGATAATGCATTAAACCATTGTTTGTTGTTGTCTTTATAGTCAAAAGTTTGGCCTACAGCGCCATTGGTTGTCAATGGGTTTGAGCCCGTTTGACCAACTTGCGCCAATTCGATGGAAAATCCTTTTTTATAAATGACTTGCTCGTTGATCTTTTCTATCGTTGTCTCTGAAGCTACAATCTCTCCAGTATTCAATTCGGTAAGTCTCCATTTAGCGCCTGGTTTCAATGCACAAACAGCATTGGTATTATCAAATTCTCCAACAATTTCTAACTTGTATTTGCCATCCGTTACCTCAAATGGGTTGAAAATTTTGACGCTGATTGGTGCTGCACCTTGCTTATATTTTACCTTGCCGTCAGCTCTGCCGCCAATAATAGCTTCTGCCTCACCATCTGCAAGTTCAATAAATCCATTGCCGCTTCCTTCTCCAGACAATCTTGTCACTTGTGCCCCGTCGCCATACACAGCATTAAGTGTGGAATATACGATTGGTCTAGGTGTGAATGAACTTACTTTTACGTTTCTTCTACCCTCCAAATATGGTGTTCTTTGCCCCAACAATGATCTAGGATCAAAGTTGCTAAAGTTATTATAGGCGTAAGCTAAAACCATAAAATGGTATGGCTTGTGATTGACCAAACTTCTATCGCCAGTTGCAAACTGATCTTCTACTACTCTAAATGTGTTCTGAATTCCGCCATCTGACCCTTGTACCATTCTGGTAAAACTCCAAACTGCCTCATTGTTGCTTCCTGGAAGTGGATTGGGTTCTGACTTCCAATTAAAAATTTCTGCAACATTATTTGCTACATCTGTTTGGTATATCAATCTTGCTTTAGAAATATCACTCAATTCTTGAGGAGTTACACCTCCATCAGCCAATTGGTAAATTTTATACCCTTCAAATCTATAAAGTTTGTCCTGAGCCGTTTCAGGAGCTTTAAGATCCACTTCTTCATACCTCAAGGATGCGTTGTTTGAAGCATTTGCATCATTGCTCAATGCAAGTATGATTTCTTTATCCAATTCTACTCCGCAAACATCTGGTGCATCTGGCCCATCTGTGATGTCAAAACAGTTGTTGAACAAAGACTGTGCGATATCGTCGGAATTTTGAAGTCTAGAAATGTCTGGACATGGATAATCCATATCTGGAACAAATACGACTCCAATGATCAATTCGTTTGTCGCACTTGGTTGTAAAATTAGTGGTCCTGTCGCTTGAAGTGTTCTTCTGTCACCATTTGGTAAATTTGAAGTACACATTGACCATCCATTTGATCTTTCTGGAGTATCTGGAAACACATATTTTACAGTATCTCTACTTCCTGGATTATATCCTGAACCACCGAAAGTAATCGCCTCCCCTGTTTTCCACAAACCTCTGATGTTGTTATAAAACTGCTGGTCTTGTCCCACAGGATCTGTGGTTGCCGCTGGAGGAGAGTTGACACCTGCATTATTGGTATAAATAAAAGAGGTCATTCCCAATTCAACCAAGGTATCCAATTCTCCAGTTTGTGGGATCGGATCTCTCAATAATGGGTTGCCGTTGGCATCTTTGAGAATCTCCCCTGTTTGCTCATTTCTTATAAAAACTTTTGGTCCCCTTGGTCCTCTGAAATAATCAATTCCAAGTGCTGGTATCCTTGTGCCATATGTATTTACTCCTTGAGGACAGGTAGTTCCTGTTTGTCCGTCCTGGACATCTTCATTATAAACGTAAGCCATACTTCTACCTACGTCACACCCAACATAATCATCCGTAGAACATCCAAGGTCTGGATCTACCCACATGGCAAAATAACAATCTACAAGATCTTCATTTGCTTTGTTGATCAACTTGTATCTTTGAAAAGTCATGTCATTAATTTCATCATTGGTAGAATATCCAAAAGCCTGAACCTGAACCTCCATTTGAACAGCGCCTCCTGCAGTGAGTCTATGAGGCCCACCATTGTCGTTATACAACCAGAAGATCATTTCGTCTGGAACCAACTCTTTAGCTTTCGTTCTATTTTCTGGTCCGCAATCCCTGATTTCAATGTTTGGAAAGTCACCATCACAAGGATCATAAATTCCATCTTCGTTTTCGTCCCAAAATGCACCCAACGTCTGATTAGGCAAATCAAAGTTGTATTTTTCTCGCCAATAAGGGTTGCTCTTTCCTGGCCAATATTTTACTCCATCTGGAATTGAGTCACAATCATAGGCCGTGCCTGCAGTTCTTGCTGCTTCAAATGAATTGTTGTGTTGACTTACATCTGTTGCAAAGACCGTGAAAAATCGATCCCAATTTCTACAATCATCCGCCTCTGTCGCTCCAGCTTCATCAAGTGGTCCCGGATACCAGTCATAACTTCCCGTCAAAGACCTATAAGTCACGCCTGCCAACTTAACATTGCCAGATCTGTCAACTCCACCAACCCAAACTCCCCCTGCATAAATTGCAGAAACCGGTAGTTGTCCTTCCGCAGGTTTTGGAACGATATAGAGACCTTCATTTAAATTCCACCACACATCGCCTCCTGTCATTAGTCTCGCCCTTACGTTATTGACTTGTTGATCAATCTGAGCAACACCTGGCTGACAATTTGCTCTTAAATGGGTCGTCGTCCCAATACCCTTCAACTCTGCCTCTGGGCCTTTTCGAGCAATTGCACTGTTAGATAATAGTGTCAGAAAACAAAATATTGTGTATAATTTATTCATCCTTAAAGTACCTTTCTATATTTTAAAAATCAAACGTGAGTCCCAAATACATTCTTCTTGGGAAGAAAAAATTTCCTGGTGCGAGTAAACCCCAACTATACGCATCCAAAAATGCATCAATACCTCTATTGGTATTGATGACATCGTCTACTCTGTCTTGTCCAAGTTCCGATAATAAATATCCATCATTGTCTGGTGACCCTGTAGCGCCATAAACACCTTTCACATTTTTTGTATTGAGAAGGTTTTGTACTCTGAAATATATGTTTGCATTCAACGGTCTGGCGTCTTTGCTAGGCTTGATGGTTATTCTTTTGTCCGCTCTTAAGTCAACGTTAAATGTCCATGGCAATCTAGATCCATTGAGTTCTCCAACAAAACCAGAACCTCCATATTGTGATGGAATTTGATTTCTTGTGTAAGGTCTACCTGAAACTGCAAGAGTAGTAAATGTTATCCCTGCGTTTTCAAATATCTTTAAACCTCCAATCACAGGACCATCATAATTTTTTCCACTGGCATATCTGTAATCAACAACAGCAGTTACCCGGTGTCTTTCATCAAATGAAAGTGGTACTAAATTTCTGATTGGTCCTCTGGTATTGATGTTTCTGGAAGAGTTGGCATCAGATCCAGATCCATTGGCAAATTGCAATGTATAGGTAAGGTTTAATTCTAGGTTTTTCGTTCTTCTTCTATCAAATTGAAAGGTGAAACCCGTAACGTTTCCAAAGTCAAGATTACCATAAGATTGATAATTATTGATTGGTGAAGGTAAGTTTGCATATGCTCTTCTTTGTATAAGGTCTTTCATTTCTTTTTGATAACCTGAAATCTTCATAGAAGCATTTTCAGAAATTTTTTGTTGGAAGCCCACTTCATAATCAATGGTTCTTACTGGTCTTAGCGCTGGGTTGTTTGCTGCTCCATTTCCCGTTCCAATATTTTCAAAGTAGAAATAATCCAGTGCAGTCATAATCACATTAGATTGTGGCCTCTGATACAAAACATCATAGTGGGCAAAAAATCCAGCTTCCTCAGAAATTGGGAATGAAAATGCCAACCTTGGCATTACATTAAATTGTGGCTTATAATCATCAAATGAAGTATTGATGTCAAAATCTGGATCTTGAATATTGAGCACTCTTGCAGGTGTTTGGCCAGAAGCCGTACGGCCAACATAAGCAGGATAAACGATGCCACCATTAAAAATGGCGTTTCCATTTGTAACGGATGTACCATTGGAGCTAAACCACTGATCTCCTACCCGATAGCCAATGACTTCGTCTGACTCTTCACCCGTCACGTAAACTTTATAATCATCGCCAACGGATTCCGGTTGTGTTCTGCCAGTCCTTTGGAAAAATTGATCTGCTGATTCTATTTCATATAAAGAATATGGGTCTTTGAGTACTTTGGTATTGGCGTCATAATAATCTACTCTTACTCCCAATCGGAAGATGATGTCTTTATAAGAGAATTTATCTTGAATATAACCCGCCATGTAAATTGGTGTAAATGGAGCAACATTGAAGGTTCTTGTTCCATCAGCATTTCTTTCTCTGAAAAAATCTGCAAAGGTTGCAGTTCCAGAAAGTTTATTTCCTAAGTAATCATAGCCATAATAATCAATCAGTTGCTGATCTGAAAGTTCTTTGGCAGAAAACATGTCTAGTGAAAGTTGGTCCGGGCTTACGCCATCAATGTTGACGAATTCATTGATGCCTACCCCAAGTTTTTCTCTGATTGTGCGATAAAACTTATCTTCTGAACTTGTTTGCACCAAGGTTTGGTAGATAGGTAGACTCACATTTGCTTGGACGAGTGGATTGAAAACCATAGTATCCCTAAGCACAACTTCTGGGTCTATACCTTTGATGTGGTTATTTACCAATAGGTCGCCCAGTCTCCACAATCCACGTGGGTTAAGGGTATAATTTCTGTTTACTCTTTGCTCATAAGTAAACCCAAGTTGGATGTTGTGTCTTCCTTTTTCTGAGCCCCCCGGTAAAAAGTCAAAACCTGAACTGACATTAAATGTGACTAGATCTGATTCTGATTTATTAAACGTATTGTAAACTTGTCCCGGATTTGCAAATAAATTATTCCACACATTGTTGAGGTCGTTGTCAATGAGACCATTTTGTCTATTCAAAAATGCCAATGTACTATTTTGTGTTCCTGGCATAAACTCGCCTTCTACTTGTGTATATCCCAGGTGTTTGAAGTCAATTGTGCCTTGATCTGGATCAATGTCAAAACCAAAAAATGGGTTATAATCTACATTTGTAGCTCCGTAATATCCATAATCAAACAATCGATCTTGATGTCTGATGTCCTGTGAATTTTGTAAGCCTCTTTCATATCCCCCCTGTAGGGTGTAAGAAAAGTTTTGCAAAGAAGATTTTTTGGCTCCTTGTTCTCTATTACTTGAAGATTGAGCCCCCAATTTGTGTCTAAATCTAAAGTTAACCCTATATCTGTCATTGAATTCAAAAGGATTGTTGGTCCAGTTGAGCATGGTCCACCCTGCAATGTTTGGTGTAAATTGGTTTTTATTTTTTATATAGTTCCCAGATAAAGATAAATCAATGGCATTGCTTAGTCTTGCATCCAATTTTGCTACCAGGTTCATATCTCTATCGCCCGTATTTGGTCTTGCTTTTAATGGGTCGCCTATATCTGCGTTTCTCAACAATTCTGCAGCTGGTAGATTTACATTACCCAATTGGTAAAGCGGATTTTCTTCTAATTGGCGGATGATACTTTCTGGAGCCCGGTACACACCAACAGCACTTGGAGAGTTATCTTTGATGTCTCTGAACTGACCAGAAACTCGGTAACCCAAGGTTGTTTGGCCTTTTTTATTTTTTAAAATCGGCCCAGATAAATATCCCATACCCAAGTTGTATCCATATGGATCTAAATATTTGGAAGTTTCAATATCAAAACCTGCAGAAAACTTATCAGATGGTCCTTTGGTTGTCAATGAAATAATTCCGCCTGTAACGTCACCATACTTTGCTTCAATTCCCCCAGTAATGACTTGTAGTTGGTCGATTTCTGATTGTGGTACAGATCCAAATGTCCTGATACCGTCAATGATGTATACTGTTTCATTACTTCTCGAGCCTCTAATAGAGGGGTCACTTCCATCTTGGGTAGCCACACCTGCAGAAGTTGCTACAATACTATTTAGCCCCTTTACCGGCAAAGCGCCAATTTTCTCTGAAGAAATTACCGTACCGGTGGTCGTGTTGTCCACATTTACGAGTGGATTTCGATAGGCAGTAATGATGGCTTCTTCCAGAATTACACCAGATACAATCATATCAAAATTCAACCTGGTCGTTTGACCTGCCTTCAAAAACACACCTGTGGTCATCATATCGGAGTAGCCCAAATATTTGACTTCTACGTCGTATGTTCCTGGCTCTACATCAGAAACATAAAAATTGCCATCGATGTCAGATTCCGCACCGGTAATAAGGATGCCATTTTTATACAAGGCAACGGTACCAAACAAAATTGGCTCGCCCGTTTCTTTGTCCTTGAGTTTTCCTTCCAAACTCGTTTGAGCAAAGACTGCCGAAGTAATGAACATCAAAATCAAGCATAGGTAAATTTGCTTCATTTAATTCGTTTTTTATCCTTAATAATTACATTTATGTAACATTCTTATATCATTAAAAACTAACCTTTTAATGATGAATTGAATGTTTTAGCCTGGTTAGGTTCACTCGGTTTTTGGTATTTGGAGGTATGGTCTGGTAGCGTCGGTTTCAATAACTTTTGCAATTATAAAACAATCAGTTATAATTTAGTTAACGTTTTTTAAGACTTTTTATCAAAAGTTTTCACAACTTTTACAATTCTTGACAAAGTAAGACTCGCTATTTTGGTCAATGATTCGTTTGTCCAGCCTGCAATATGGGGACTTGCCATGACGTTTTGGTGTGAAAACAAGTCGGCATATTTCTTCATTTCTGTCTCAGAATATTTTTGTGGTTTTTCGTTTTCAAAAACATCTAGACAAGCGCCAGATATTTTTTTATTGGACAAAGCCTTTATTATTGCTTCTGTTTGGATCACATTTCCTCTCGATGTATTTATGATAAGCGGGTATTTTTTCAGTCCAGCAAAAAATTGCTCGTCGGCATAATGAAAAGTATCTTTTGCTAGCGGTAAGTGAAAACTGATGATGTCACATTCTTCCATAATTTGTTCCTTACTCGCCACCTCAACGTGTTTGCAAGTGTGGCCAAAGTCTTCTTTAAATTTATCGTGTCCAAGAATTGTCATTCCAAATCCAGAAAGCTTGGTAGCCAAAGCGCTGCCAGTATGCCCCATTCCTATGATACCAATTGTCTTACCGCCTATTTCAAAACCCCTGTTTTCTTCCCTTCTCCAGTCAAAATTTTTGACTTCCTTATTCGCTTTACAAAGATTATTAGCAAATGAAAGCAACATTCCTATCACTTGTTCTGCTACTGCATCGCAGTTTCCATCAGGAGTATTGATACAGACAATATTTTTTTCTGTGGCATAAGTCCTGTCGATGATCTCCATTCCCGATCCAAGTCGGGCAATAAATTTGAGATTTTTACCTAGGTCTATCATCGCCTGGTTCATATTGATCTTGCTATTGATGATGATGCCATCCAATCCTGGTAGAAATTGTGGCAATTGTTCCATTTCAACCGAAGTATCATAAGTTACATCAAAGCCTTCTTTGATCAATCCTTCTATCAATAATTCATGAACCTTGTCTGTAATCAATATTTTCATACTTCCTTTTTACCTGTTTTAGCCACCCTTGTTTCATTGTTTTTAGCAAAAGAAGACCAATCACTATATTTTTTTCCTTTTACAGAAAGTCCTCCACTTTGATTAAAGTGACAATAAGCTACCGCCAAAGCATCTGTTGCATCTAGATATTCTGTTGTAATTTTTACCTTCAAAAGGTTTTCCAACATGGCTGCCACTTGTTCTTTAGAAGCATTACCATTGCCCGTTACCGACATTTTGATTTTTTTGGGCATGTATTCTGTAATTCCAAGACCCATGGTAATGCCCGCTGCAATGGCTACCCCTTGGGCGCGACCCAATTTAAGTAACGACTGTGCATTTTTTGCATAAAACGGGGCTTCAATTGCCATTTGACTGGGCAAATAGGTTTCTATAATTTCTTGAAGTTGTAAAAATATCTCCCGAAGTTTACTTTGGTGATCCTCTAGGTTTTTCAATTTTATGACACCGAAAGTCAATATAGTAAGTTTGCTTCCCTCAATTTCTACGACAGAATAACCCAATATATTTGTTCCCGGATCAATTCCAATGATCTTGTATGCCGTGTTTGACTTTGTCATATATATTACCAATTATTTACATTGGTGGCACAAAAATAATGGATTATACAATTCTTTCAGTGTATCGGCTGATATTGATACTTTTTACGAGGTCCTTCTTTGAAATAAATTGAATTCGTACAAATCTGTTATCCGAGTGCACTTGGTATAATAAAGGGATTTCTTTTTGAAGATATCATAAAGTCAAGCAATATTTTTAACACATCGTGTTATATTACACAAACTATATCCGCTTTTAAAAAAGATGAACGCTTATATTTGCGCCCAAATTGAAAATTATCCTTTACTGATAAAATACGAGAATGCCTAAAGATACATCTATCAAATCTGTACTCATCATTGGAAGTGGTCCTATCATCATTGGCCAAGCATGCGAATTTGATTATTCTGGAACACAAGCCTCCAGGTCTTTACGTGAAGAAGGAATTGAAGTAAGTCTCATCAACTCCAACCCAGCGACCATCATGACAGATAATGTGACCGCAGATCACGTTTATCTTTTACCTCTTACCGTTGAAAGCATTGAAAAGATTCTTTCAGAAAGGCAAATCGATGCTGTTTTACCAACCATGGGCGGACAGACGGCTCTCAATCTTGCTATTGAAGCGCACAACATGGGTATTTGGGAAAAATACAATGTAAGAATGATCGGTGTGGACATTGATGCGATCGAATTGGCAGAGAATAGAGATAAATTCCGTGCTCATGTCATTTCTCTTGGTCAAAAAGTTGCCCCTTCTTTCATTGCAAACTCCTTTTTGGAGGGCAAAGAGGCTGCTCAAAAAATTGGCTTTCCTTTGGTCATTCGCCCTTCTTACACTTTGGGTGGTTTTGGCGGTGGCTTTGTACATAAAGAAGATGAATTTGATGTTGCTCTGAGAAGAGGTTTGGATGCTTCTCCATCACACGAAGTTTTGGTAGAAAAGGCAGTTCTTGGTTGGAAAGAATACGAGCTGGAGTTACTTCGGGATTCAAAAGATAATGTGGTCATCATCTGTACGGTTGAAAACCTTGACCCGATGGGCATACATACCGGCGACTCTATAACCGTTGCACCTGCAATGACGCTATCAGACACCGCTTACCAGCAAATGCGAAATGATGCCATGGAGCTCATGCGTTCTATGGGCAATTTCTCTGGTGGTTGTAATGTACAATTTGCCCTCAATCCCGAAAATGAAGAACTCATTGCTATTGAAATTAATCCCCGTGTTTCTAGATCATCTGCCCTTGCCAGTAAGGCTACTGGATATCCAATTGCTAAAATAGCTACCAAGTTAGCTATTGGTTACTCTTTGGATGAACTCAAAAATCAAATCACAAAAACGACCTCCGCCTTTTTTGAACCGAGTTTGGACTATGTCATTGTAAAGATGCCTCGTTGGAATTTTGAGAAGTTCAATGGTGCCGACACTACTCTTGGTCTGCAGATGAAATCCGTAGGTGAGGTCATGGCCATTGGCCGCACTTTTCTAGAAGCCTTGCAAAAAGCTTGTCAAAGTCAGGAAAATAACCGCGCCGGTCTTGGTGCAGATATGAAAGAATGGATTCGCACAGAAGATATTTTGGAGCGATTGGAAAAAGTCAGTGACGATCGCATCTATAGAGTAAAGGATGCTTTAAGGTTGGGTGTTCCTGAAAAGTCAATCCAAAAGTTGACCAATATTGATAAGTGGTATATCAAACAAATCAAAAAACTTGTCGTCATGGAGGACGAGCTTTTGAAGTACAATGTTGCAGAAGATATACCTGCTGATTTCTTTAGAGATCTCAAATCTCACGGATATTCCGATGCCCAAATTGCCTGGCTTCTGAGAATCAATGAAGTTGAAGTAACTAGACAACGCAAAAAACTGGGTATAATAAGGACTTATAAAATGGTGGATACCTGTGCCGCAGAGTTTGAAGCTAAAACACCGTACTATTATTCTACTTTTGACCATGAAAACGAATCTATCCCAACTCCTGGAAAGAAAAAAATCATCGTTTTGGGCTCTGGACCAAATCGCATCGGCCAAGGAATTGAATTTGACTATTGTTGTGTCCACGGTCTGCTTGCCATCAAAGAAGCTGGATACGAAGCCATCATGGTCAATTGCAATCCAGAAACAGTTTCAACCGATTTTGACATCGCAGATAAACTTTATTTCGAGCCCGTTTATTGGGAGCATTTGGAAGAAATCATTGACTTAGAAAAACCAGAAGGGGTCATTGTACAATTAGGTGGACAAACGGCACTCAAACTTGCTGAAAAAATACACAATAAAGGTATCAGGATCATCGGCACTTCATACAATGACATGGATCTGGCAGAAGACAGAGGTCGTTTTTCTGATTTATTAAAAGAGTTACACATTCCATATCCTAAATATGGTACAGCCAAAGATGCTGACGAAGCGATTGCTGTTGCCCAAAAGGTGACTTATCCCGTTTTAGTAAGGCCTTCTTATGTGCTTGGTGGTCAAAGAATGAGGATTGTTATCAATGATGACGAGTTGGAAAAGCAAGTTTTAAATATTTTCAAACACATGCCAGATAACAAAGTCTTGATAGATCAGTTTTTGGTTCATGCCAAAGAAGCTGAAGTAGATGCTATTTGCGATGGAGATGAAATACACATCATGGGCATCATGGAACACATCGAGCCTGCTGGAATTCACTCCGGGGATAGTAACGCCACCTTGCCTACCTATAGCTTGAGTGAAAATGTGTTGGAGCAAATGAAAGAATATACTTATAAGCTCGCCAAAGCCTTAAACATTATTGGTTTGATCAACATCCAATTTGCCATCAAAGATGAAAAGGTATACGTCATTGAAGCAAATCCGCGCGCGTCTAGGACAACACCATTCATAGCAAAAGCATACAATGTGCCATATCTAAACATCGCTTCTTTAGTCATGATTGGCGCTAAAAAGTTGAAAGATTTTGAAATTACCAAAAACCTTACGGGTTATGCCATCAAGGTTCCTGTATTTTCATTCAATAAATTTCCCAACGTAGATAAGCAACTCGGACCTGAAATGAAGTCAACCGGAGAAGCCATACATTTCATCAAAGACTTACATGATCCTTTCTTCAGAGAACTAGAACGCAACAGAAACGTTTACCTTACTAGATAAAGAAATAATTATGACAAATTTAAAAGGGAAAACGGCCTTAATAACGGGTGGTTCTAAAGGTATCGGTCTTGCTATTGCTCAATTCATGCTTGATGAAGGTATGAATGTCTGTATTACTTCAAGGACACAAGAAGACCTTGATAAAGTTTCTGAAATTATTGCCAATCCTGCTTTGCTGACGGTGGTTTGTGACGTAAGAAGTATGGAAGACCAACAAAAGTGTGTAAATGAAACTATTTCAACTTTTGGAAGTATAGACGTTCTTTCTGCCAATGCTGGTGTAGGACATTTTGCCAATATTACAGATCTTACAGTAGATCAGTGGAATGATGTGATAGATATTAACCTTACTGGTGTTTTCTATTCTGTAAAAGCTTCGTTGGCTGCACTCATTGAAAGCAAAGGATATATAATTACAATTTCAAGTTTAGCCGGCACAAATTTTTTCGAAAAAGGAACTGCATACAATGCAAGTAAATTTGGTTTAGTTGGATTTAGTCAAGCACTTATGTTAGATGTGAGAAAACAAGGTGTCAAAGTGAGTACCATCATGCCTGGCTCAGTAGCAACACATTTCAATGGTCATACTCCAAATCCTTCTGATGATTGGAAAATACAACCAGCCGACATTGGCCAGATGGTGATAGATTTATTGAAAATGAATCCTCGTACTCTTCCATCTAAAATTGAAGTAAGGCCTTCTATGCCAGGATAGCTATTTGTTTATCGTGAGCTAAATTCTCCATTGTAACCCTAGAATCATCTCTTTTATGGGTTAATTCTTTGTTAATCTCCCTACAAAATAAACAGACTACAAAATCTAGTCGTTTTGGAGTATATAATGAATATCATTATTTTGCTGATAATATTATAATACCAAAATGCAATGAAAAAAACACTGTCTTATGTTCTTTCAGGAATGATTGGAGGTCTATTCTGTTTTCTGTTGATCAACCAGTTTCCTGCCAAAACAACCATTATTAAAGAGGTGGCACCTCAGTCAAAACAAGTTTCACTAACAAATCTTCCTGTAGTTGGGCCCGATTTCGTGACGGCGGCAAAAGTGTCAACCCCTGCCGTTGTACACATTTATGCTGAAGAGAGTACCAAATCTGCTCAAGATCGATTGGAGAAAGAGCGTAGACGTAATCCCTTTGGTGGAGATCTTTTCAGTGAGTTTTTTGGCGGTGGCGACTTTTTTGGTAGAAACTATTACCGTCAATCTGGTACCGGTTCTGGCGTCATCATTTCAAAAGATGGTTATATTGTTACCAATAATCATGTCGTTGGTTTTGCTGACAATATTACGGTGACAACCCATCAGGGAAAAAAATACAATGGTAAAAAAGTGGGGACAGATCCTTCTACAGATTTAGCAGTCATCAAAATAGAGGGTGATTTCACGCCTGCTGTTTTTGGGGACTCAGATAAACTCAATGTAGGAGAATGGGTTTTGGCCGTAGGAAATCCTTTTGATTATCTTACATCTACAGTTACGGCCGGAATAGTAAGTGCGAAAGGAAGATCGCTCGACATCATCAAAGACGAAAAAGCAATTGAAGAGTTTATCCAAACAGACGCTGCCATAAATCCTGGAAACAGCGGTGGTGCCTTGGTCGATGTAAATGGTAAACTCATTGGGATCAATACTGCCATTGCTACCCCTACCGGAGTTTTTGCTGGATATTCTTTTGCCATTCCTTCAAATTTGGTTAAACCTATCATCGATAAAATCATCCAATACGGGGATTTAGAACGCGTAGAGTTGGGTATCGGAGGATATGATGTGGACGATGAATTTAGAAAAGATTATAAGCTCAGTGTGAAACACGGTTTTTATGTAGACCAGCTACAACAAAAAAGTCCTGCTAAAAGATCTGGCGTTTTACCAGGTGACGTGATAGTAAAGATCAACCAAAACGACATAAAAAGTTATGACGACATAGAAAATGTCATGTCTTTGTCAAATGTTGGTGATAAAATTGATATTACGGTGAATCGAGGCGGTAAAGAATTAAAAATTCCTACCCAATTGTATAAAACAAATTGATCACTAGATTGTTAATTACATATAAGTACTAAGAAAAAATAAATGCAACTCGATGATTTTCTTGTTGTTATAAAATAAAGTTGGTTTTTCGTTTTGTTTTGATTGGTCTGTTATCTTCTTGATGGCAGGCCTTTTTTTATTTTATTCGAAGCTTTATTATTTTGACTTTAATTTGTATCATTGTTTTTATTTACCAAATTGATTCTAATAATATGAAAAAAATCTACATTAAAAAATTAGTTTTATTTTGCTGTTTATTCACATTTACCTCTTCGTTATTTGCTCAATTTGAGTTGAGTATAAGTTCACCAAGTAGTGCTGTTGCATCCTACAAACTTAGTATCGGGGCTATTGGTGTTGAACCTGCTGTTGGTTTATCTGATACGCTTTTTTATCACACGGGATTCGCCTGTGATACGATGATTGCTCCTGCAGGAAGGGGAAAAATTGTTTTTATTGACAGAGGAGATTGTCCTTTTTGGACAAAGGCAAAAGCTGCCGAACTCCGTGGTGCTGTTGCTGTCATAATTTGTAATAACTCTGGTGCTGCACCACTTAATATTACAGGCGGTAGTAAAGTAACAATACCAACATTGATGGCTTCACAAGCCGATTGTCAAAAGATTAAATTAGATATCACTGGAGTTGATGCTGTTGCTACAATTGTTGAATCGGGATGTCCTTCACCACGAGTTTACGATCCTGCTGTTTTTTGGGGTCAAAATCCTGGTCAGGGTGATTTTTCTAATAGTTTAGCAGGATGGACTGTAAATGCCCTAACTGATTCGAGCCATGTTTGGGTAAGAAATAATTATGGAATTCCTGAATCTCCAAGATTTGCTTCTTCAACAAACTATTTAGCAAGTCCCACATCTTGTAATGGTGTTGCTTCCTTTAGTTTTGTAAAGTATGGATTAATAATTAATCCTAGTCCTGGAGCACCTCCTTATCCTGTATCTAGCGGTGAATTGATTTCACCAACGATCGATTGTTCTGGAAAAGAATTTATAGCAATTGAATTCTACACTTTAAATGCTCGTTTAAATAGACAAAGTAGTTTTTCCTATTCCATTGATGATGGAGAAACTTGGTCTGAGCCCGAAGTAATTACAACAAATAATTCTTCCGCAAATGGATTTTTAACTGAAATTAAAACATTTCCTCTGCCAGCTTTTACCAATCAACCTAAATGTAAATTTAAGTTTATCGCTGAAGGTGATTTCTATCAGTTAATGATTGATGATGTTGTTTTGTTAAGCAAGAAGATTTATGGTATGGAAATCAGCAGATTATTATGCTATGGCTGCTAATTGTGCTACCCCTTTTAATCAAGCTGAAGAAATGCCTTTCACTTTAGATATTGAAAATACTGGAAACGTTCGTGTAGAAAATATCAAAGTTGCAGTCAAAGTGAATGAAGTTGGTGTCGTAGAGCCTGTATTTACTGATACTATAAATTATCGAACTGTCGGTGTAGGTGTTACAGATGCTGATAGAATTTTTGAGAAAAAATTTTAACTGAAGAAAAAATAGCAAATTATCTATTAACATATAATTTAATAGCAGATAGTATAAGCTCTTCTACAAAAACTGTTGCTAGCACAGATTTTGTTATGAGTAAAAATATTTATTCTAAGTTTCCTATAAATCCTGACTTGTGGTTCAACTATTCTTTTAATTCCGGAAATAGTTTTTATTCTATTGGCAATTATTATAAAGTTGTCACTTCTGAATGGCCAGACGGGCAACCAATTACATTAGACAAAGGATATGCTTCTGCTACAGTAACGATTAATGCTGAACCTGCAATAACTAGTGCCGTTGTAACTTATGATGTTTATAAATGGGTTGACACAAACCAGGACACTTTGTTAGTTCAAGCAGAAGAAAGAACGCTTCTTGCTACAGGATCTGTTATCGTAGATGAAGACTTTGATACCATTGCAATAGAGCTTTTTGATCCTATGGACAACACCAAAAAAGTTGTTCTGCCTCCTGGAGAACACCAACTGGTTGCAGTCGTTTCACTTGCTCCTATTGATGGAACTAATATACAATGGACTTTTCCTGCAACTGATGCTTTTGAAGGTCATAATTCAGGAAAATACAACAGTTATGCCGCCGCTCTTGGTAAAGTTTTTGATGGCCATCCTGTATGGACCGGTAGCTTCCTAGCATCAGGTACTGCGGACGATATAGAGACCAGAGTATTGGAAAATACTTCTTTGACTATTTTCAATCCACTAATCCTTAAAGATGTAGAATTGGTAAATACCGTTGCTTTCGATGCTTCTTTGAAATTCAAAGCGTATCCAGTTCCTGCAGTTCAAGATTTGACCGTGGAGATTGCATTTGAGAAAGTACAAAATTTTGCCAATATCTTGATCGCAGACATGAGTGGTAGAATCGTTCACGCAGAAAAATACGTAAACGTTCAAAACAGAAATTTGACTGTTGATGTTTCAAGATTTGCTGCTGGTGTTTATACACTTCAAGTAGTAACAGAAACGGGTTTCAACTCTCAAACATTCAGTGTTGTAAGATAAACCTACACGGTTTTAAATAATAAAAGCCCGGCTTGTTATTCAAGTCGGGCTTTTTATTTTTCCTTAACTACTAATCGCGGTGAATCTCTCTTCTGAATTTGTTACAAATACCTAGGCTCTACAACTAAATATGCTGTGAAGTTTTATTGAACAAACCATTTAATAATAAATATTCTGTGGTTTATTTTCAAGCTGTTAATTTTGGGTAAGATATTAAAGTGTCTTGCGCAGCCTAGCAACAGGGACATTGAGTAGTTCCCGGTATTTTGCAACAGTTCTTCGGGCAATGTTATAACCTCTTTGATGGAGGAGTTCTTTCAATTTTTCATCTGAATGAGGTTTCTTTTTATTCTCTCTAGATATGATTTCATTGAGAATATTTTTGACTTCTAATGTTGAAACCTCTTGGCCGTCTTGTGTTTGTATGGATTCTGAGAAAAAATCTTTCAATCTTTTCGTGCCAAATTCCGTTTGCAAAAACTTACTATTAGCAACTCTCGATACCGTAGAAATATCCAAGCCCGTCATATCGGCGATATCTTTCAATATCATAGGCCTGAGTCTTCGCTCATCACCAGTAAGAAAATATTCATATTGAAATCTCAAGATTGAATACATGGTTTTGGTAAGGGTTTCTTGCCTTTGCCTGATCGCATCAATAAACCACTTTGCAGAATCTATCTTCTGTTTGATAAATAAAATGGCCTCCTTTTCTGTTTTTGATGCTTTATTGGTCTTTATATTTTCTTTGTAGCCCAATAACATTTCTGCAAAATGTTCGCTGATTTTTAAATCCGGAGCATTTTTACTGTTGAGGGTCAATTCCAATTCACCATCCTTATTAGTAATGATAAAATCTGGTATGATGTATTGTACATTTGGTTTACCCTCCATTTCCAAGCCACTTGCTGGTTTTGGGTTGAGTTTGAGGATTTCTTCTATGACTTCCTTCAATTCAAACTCAGATAGGGAATAAGTTTTTTTGAGCTTTGGATAATGCTTCTTTATGAATTCATCAAAATTGTTTTTGAGAATTTCAAGTGCAAGCTTTTTATTTCTGTCTTTAGGGTCTCTTTGCAGGCGATCCTCGAGTTGGATCATCAGGCATTCTCGCAAATCTCTTGCTCCTATACCTTGCGGATCAAATTTTTGAATGATTTTCAAAAGTCTGTTTACATCATCCTTACCAACCTCAATACTTTGCGAAAACATCAAATCATCTACTATCGCAGATGGCTCCCTCCGTAGATAACCGTCTTCGTCTATAGATCCAATGATTTGTTTAGCAATGATTTCATCTTCTTCTTTTTCAAAAATGACCATGCCCAGTTGGCGCATCAAATTGTCGTGGAAAGAAACCTCGACAGGAACAGGCATGCTTCTGTCTTCTTCTTCCTCTCCATAACTATCATCTCTTGTTTTATAACTGGCAGGATCGTCTTCCAAATATTGGGTCAGATAATCATCCAATTCATAATCAACTCCGTCTTCACTATTGTCATTGGACTCTTCTTTTTCATTACCACCGTCCACATCAAATACCTCTTGGTAAGTATCACCAACTTCCAAAGCTGGATTTGTTTCAAGCTCTTCCTTAATTCTTTCTTCAAGTGTTGCAGTAGGTATCTGCAACAGCTTCATCAATTGAATCTGTTGGGGTGATAACTTTTGCAGCATTTTTTGGCTCAAAGTTTGCCTCAACATAGCGCTCGTTTTATTTTTTTTCTGCTAAATAATTAATACAACTTATATTATACTTTAGTTTTGTGTGGTGGTTTTGATTTTTGTATTTTGGTCTTAATTCCTTAGATTTTACAAATATAACAGCTTATTACATATTATTGGCTTTTTGAATATGTGTTTTTATTTATATTTTTATCGCAACAAAAAAGCTTTTAGTTTTTGACTCAAAAATTAAAGCCGTTTTATAGTCAGCCGAGGCACATTATTTAGCTAAAGAGTTACTTTTTATTTACATAAAACGAATAATAATGTCAGACATATACGACAAGGTAAAACAGATTAGATCTTTGATGGCTGCACAAGGTGTTGATGCGTGTATTATCACTGGAACTGATCCGCATCAAAGTGAATATTTAGCACCATGTTGGAACGACCGAGAATGGCTGACAGGTTTCACTGGTTCTGCTGGCTCCATTGTGATAACCAATACTTTTGCAGGACTCTGGACAGATTCCCGTTATTATATCCAAGCGGCTCAGGAACTAGCGAATGGACCTTTTGAAATGATGAAGCTTGATCCAAAAACTCCATTTTCTTATATACTATGGTGTAAAGAAAATCTTCCTAAAAACGCCGTTCTTGCCATCGACGGTTTTGATATTTCTCAAACGCAATTCCAATCCTTCAAAAAAATGTTGCCTCAGGATGTGGAAATCAGAACGGATTTAGATTTGATTGGTCAAGTCTGGATAGATCGACCCACTCTGCCTATGTCACAGGTTTTTGCTTTAGACGTACAATATTGTGGATCTTCGGTTTCAGAAAAACTGGCCTTTTTGCAAAACTTCCTCAAAGAAAATAATATTGACCTTTTTTTGGTTACCGCCCTAGATGAAATAGCTTGGTTACTCAATTTACGAGGTTCAGATGTATTATACAATCCTGTGTTTGTGGCCTATTTGCTTGTAGGTCAAAATGAAAACACTCTTTTCGTGGATGATTCTCGTTTCTCACCCCCTGCAATGCGATCATTAAAGGAAGCCAATGTGGGAGTATCTCCTTATGGTTCTATTATTTCACATTTAAATGGATTAGACGAAAAAACACAAATTGGATTAGACTCAAACCTTACATCGGTCAGCATTTATAAAGCTTGTAACGGCAATATCAAAGATATAAGCTCTCCCATCCAACTCAAAAAGTCAATCAAAAATCACACGGAAATTGCCAACACTCAACAAGTGATGGTACAGGATGGCATTGCTTTGGCTAAAGCCTTTTTCTGGCTCCATGAAACATTGAAAAGCAGGACTATTTCAGAGTTCGAATTTTCACAAAAAGTAAGTCAGGAACGGAGTCAATTACCTGGTTATTTAGGTGATAGTTTTGCACCCATCATCGGGTATCAAGGAAACGGGGCCATCGTTCATTATCACCCGGATAAAAATAATTCAGCAACCATCCAACCCACAGGTGTTTTACTTGTAGATTCTGGCGGCCAATATTTAACCGGTACCACAGATATTACCCGTACAATATCACTCGGTGGTGTTTCCAAAAATGCTCAGCGATCTTTTACCCTGGTACTCAAAGGTATGATTGCATTGTCCAAAGCAGTTTTTCCTGTTGGCACTACCGGAATGCACTTAGATATTTTGGCCCGTCAGTTTTTATGGCAGAATGGTCAAAATTATGGTCATGGTACCGGTCACGGCGTCGGCTTTTGTCTCAATGTGCATGAGGGGCCACAAAGCATTGCGGGTATGTACAATCAAAAAACCAAAACGCCAATGATGTCAGGTATGATTACCTCCAATGAACCCGGATACTATGAAGCAGATCAATATGGAGTAAGGGTAGAAAACCTCGTACTCACCGTGCCTCACCCTCAATTCGCCAATTATTTAAAATTTGAGACGCTTACTTACTACCCTATTGACATTCCAATGATTGATGAAACTTACCTTGATTCTGGCGAAAAAGCTTGGTTCAACTCTTATCACCATAAGGTAAAGTCTTTGATCTTGCCACATCTTGATGGCCCCATACGCACTTGGTTTGAACTAAAATGCAGGCCTCTGAATTAATATTATGTACACATAGTTTGGTCAAATGTCCAAGCCATGTTATTTATTCACTTTTGACTGCTGAATTAGGTCTTAAAAGAATATATTTTTTACTTCAATGTTCTTTTTAGTTTACCTTTGCATTCGCAAAATTATTGACACATCATGTTTAAGATCAATATTTATTTAAAACTAGGACTTATTGCTTTATGTCTCGTTGGAGGAACAATCCTAGCAATTCTCTTTGGGTTTTGGTACGCTTTTATCTTTCTTCTGATTGGTTTGGGCCTTCTCGCAAGTTACTTTTTGTTGGGTACCGTCCAGTCTGCCGCGGAGTTAATTCAACTTCAGGATTTTGATGGTGCAGAACAAAGGCTTGCAATGACAAAATTTCCAAAGTTGCTATATGTTACCAACAGAGCAATCTTTTATGTGATGAAAGGAACGATTGAAGCATCACGACAAAACAATAAATTGGCTGAGGAACACTTCAACACAGCACTATCTCTCAATCTACCAACCGATAATGAAAAAGGTATGGTTCTTTTGCAATTGGCCAACATTCATGCACAACGTAATAACTGGGCTGGGGCCAAAAATTACGTTATGCAGATCAAAAAGCTGAAAGTAACAGAACCTGTCATCAAAGAACAGATGGAAATGTTTGAAAAAGCCATCAATAACCGTGGACAAATAAATGTTGCCCGCTCTATGGGAAAACAAGGTATGCAAATGATGCAGCAAGGTGGAGGTAGCGGAAAAAGAAGAAGGCCAAAAATGAGATAATCGCTCTATTCGAAACTTTAACTGACCGCAGCCGTTTCTACTTTTTCTTTTAGATTATATTTTTGAGTTTATTATGGAAACTAGCGCTAACTCTGAGCACAACAATTTTCTGAAGCACAATATTCACATAAAGGGGGCTCGTTCCAATAACCTCAAAAATATTGACCTCATCATTCCAAAAAACAAACTGGTTGTAGTTACGGGTTTGTCTGGTTCTGGAAAATCTTCCTTGATTATTGACACTTTATACGCAGAAGGCCAACGCAGATATGTGGAGAGCTTGTCTTCCTATGCTCGTCAGTTTCTAGATAGAATGAAAAAACCCGAGGTTGATTTTATCCGTGGTATCTGCCCGGCAATTGCAATAGATCAAAAAGTAAACTCCTCCAATGCCCGCAGTACGGTTGGATCACTCACAGAGATATACGATTACCTTCGTTTGCTTTATGCACGAATAGGAAAAACATATAGTCCCATCTCTGGCGAATTGGTGAAAAGGCATACCGTCACGGATGTAGTTGATTTTATCTATTCCAAAGAGGATGGTAGCCGCATACATTTATACATACCATTACAAAATAAACACGAAAGAACACTGGTTCAGGAATTTGATCTCCTGTTACAAAAAGGCTACAATAGGGTATTTTTTGAAAACGCCCTCATAAGTCTCAATGATTTGCTGGAGGACAAACGTTTTCAAGACAAAAAACTGACCACAACCAACCATCCTTTCGACATCAAAATCCTCATTGACCGTTTTGTTGTGTCCGACGATGAAGAAAATAAAAAGCGCGTTGCGGATTCCGTGACCACAGCTTTTTCAGAAGGAGAAGGAAACTGTATCATTTCTATTGCTGATGAATCAGATTTTGCTTTTAATAATCGATTTGAATTGGATGGCTTGGTATTTTTAGAGCCAAACCATCAATTATTCAACTATAATAACCCATATGGAGCGTGTCCTAAGTGTGAGGGATACGGTAGAATCCTGGGCATTGATGCCGATAAAGTCATTCCCGACGATAGTTTGAGTGTCTATGAAGAGGCAATTGCTTGTTGGCGTGGAGAAAAAGGTAGAGAATGGCTGGATAAACTCATTCATTCTGCCGCAAAATTTAACTTTCCCGTGCACCGTCCCGTCAAAGACTTGACTGCAGATGAAAGAGAATTACTTTGGAAAGGCAACCAACATTTTTGGGGAATCAACGATTTTTTTGCGGATATAGAAGAGAAAACCTATAAAATCCAGAACCGGGTAATGTTGGCTAGGTTTAGAGGGCGTACCACTTGTACCGAATGTAAAGGTGGGAGATTAAGAAAAGAAGCTACTTACATCAAAATCGGAGATAAAAACATCAGTCAACTCATCAATCTTTCTATCGAGGATTTATATAAATGGATATCGGACCTCAATCTCAATGAATACGATACCACTGTTTCCAATCGAATTCTTCTGGAGATAAGTAATCGCCTCAAAACAATGATAGACATTGGTCTACCCTATTTATCTCTTGACAGACTTTCTGCCAGTCTGAGTGGCGGCGAAACTCAAAGAATAAACCTTACCAGAACATTGGGAAGTAACTTGACTAATGCCATGTACATTCTTGATGAACCAAGTGTTGGTTTACATCCTAAGGATACTGCTAAACTTGTTACTGTTCTAAAAAATTTGCGAGACCTTGGAAATACGGTCATTGTGGTTGAACACGAAGAGGAAATCATCAGAAATGCTGATTATATCATTGAAATCGGTCCTGAAGCAGGCATCAATGGTGGTCATCTAGTTTACGCAGGCCCTTATCAAGAGTTTCAGAAAGGGGTTAATTCACTTACATCAGAGTATATCACTGGCAAAAGGGCTATTCCTATTCCCTTACATGTTCGTTCTTACACAAACAGTATTACACTTAAAGGATGTAGGCAGCACAATCTTAAAAATGTGGACATTATGGTACCATTAAACACAATCACTTGTGTTTCCGGGGTATCTGGCTCTGGTAAAACTACCTTAATCAAACAAATTTTATATCCTGCTTTGCTGGCTCATCTTGGTGAACCCGTGCCAATGGCAGCTGGCAAGTTTGATCAATTGTCCGGCGATCTCAATAGAATCGCGTCAGTAGAAATGATCAATCAATCCCCTATTGGCAAATCTTCGCGTTCCAATCCAGTTACGTATGTGAAGGCTTACGACGCTATCAGGAAGTTGTTTTCAGATCAACCGTTGTCCAAAATCCGTGGTTATGATCCGAAATTCTTCTCATTCAATGTAGACGCTGGTAGGTGTGACACTTGTAAGGGAGACGGCAATATTACGGTTGAGATGCAATTTTTGGCCGATGTGAATTTAGTCTGTGATGAATGCGGTGGAAAGCGTTTTAAAAGTGAGGTTCTTGAAGTGACTTACGAAGACCTGAGCATTTATGATGTCTTGGAACTTACCGTAGACGAAGCTCTGGAACTATTCAAAAAGAAAAAAGACATCATTAGTAAATTACAACCTCTACAAGATGTGGGTTTGGGCTATGTGCATCTCGGCCAGGCTTCCAATACACTTTCTGGCGGAGAAGCCCAACGTGTGAAACTTGCATCTTTCCTCACTAAAGAATACGCCTCCAAAAATATTTTCTTCATTTTCGATGAGCCTACTACCGGTTTACATTTCCATGATGTCAATAAATTGATGGATGCCTTCAACGCCCTTGTTGAAAATGGACATACGGTGCTCATTATTGAACACAATTTAGACGTTATAAAATCAGCTGATTGGTTGATTGACTTAGGTCCGGAGGGCGGAGTGCATGGCGGCCAATTATTATACCAAGGTGTGCCGAAAGAAATCATCAAGGAAAAGAAATCCTTTACCGGTGAATATTTAAAAGAGAAATTCGCTTAGTCCTTCCTGTTAAGGAGAATAACAAACAACGCACGAATATTCTTTATGATACTTTCCCAGCTGATGCTTGGTATCAATACGTCTTCACGTAATGCAACTTCGTAATCCACAATATTTACTCCTGCCTTCTGAGCTCCATATATAAATTCAATTTCAAATAGAAATCCTGTGGACTTTGTACTTAGCAGATAACCCACCTGTTTTACATGGACCGCCTTTAATCCTCCCTGAGTATCATAATGTTGTATGCCCATCAGATATCTGTTGACAAACAATAAAAGTTTTGAAATAATTTTTCTTTGAATGGGTAATTTAGAGAAATAAAATTTACTCCTTTTCGCCACTACAATTTCCGCCTTTTTATGCTCAACGAGCGAAACCATATCATACAAGTTTTCTAAAATATAAGGAAAATCAAAATCTGTATAGACAACAATATCAGTTATTTGTATGTTTTTAATCCCTGTTTTGATGGCTTCACCCTTTCCTCTGTTGGTTTCGTGTCTGATTACGGTTATATTTTCCACAAAGGCTTTTGGTAATACAATTTCGTTTGTACTCCCATCATCCACTACTATAAAAGAAAGATCATATAATTGTCCTATCGTCGCAATAATTTGCCTAACACAGGTACAATACATATCTACTTCAATCTGGGAAGGATTGAAGGCGGGGGTGATAATGGATAATTTTGTTTTTTGTTCTGACATTATACTTTAAACAGTGAAGCAGCTATAGCATCTGCAAAAAATCGCCCTTCCTCGGTTATCGTAATATTTCCATCTTTTATCAACAATTTATCCTTGTATGGATGCTCTGCAAGTGTTTTTTGAAAATAGATATCTATTTCATGGCCAAATAAACTTGGAATTTCACTTGGATTTATTCCCCATTTCGTCCTCAAGCCCGTCATAATGTATTCATTATACCTATCTGTATTCGACAGAATTTCTTCCTCCCAATAAAGGGATGTGCCTAAAACACCTTTTATGTACAAGGCATTATTGGCAATATTCCACCGTCTTTTCTCTCCATCATAACTATGGGCAGCTGGCCCCAAACCAACATAACTACTTCCTTGCCAATAAGCAGTATTGTGTTTTGCATACTTCTCTTCTTTACAAAAGTTGGATATTTCATATTGTTCAAAACCATAGTGATTTATTTGGTCTAATAATATATCAAACTGAGCTGCGGCAGTTTCTTCGTTGACGAACACTTTCCCCTTTTTGACGTCATGATTGAGTTTTGTTTTTTCTTCAACCGTCAATGCATAACTGGATAAATGATGAATGCCAGAATCAAGCGCTCTTTTTATATTCTCCGCCCACATCTCATTTGATGTTGTAGGACTACCATAAATCAAATCTATCGTGAGGTTTTCAAAACCTGCTGTTAATGCATTTTGTATACATGTTTTCGCTTCGGTAGAATTATGCGCTCTGTTCATAAACTTTAGATCCGTGTCGTGAAAAGACTGGATGCCTATTGATAACCTATTTATGCCCAACTCAAAAATCTCAGCTAAATATGTGGTTGAAAGATCATCAGGATTACATTCCAAAGTTATTTCTACATCCTCCGAAAAAGTTACTTTGTTCTCTAAAGCCGATAATAAGTTTTTTAATTCTTTAGCTGAACATAAAGAAGGAGTACCTCCCCCAAAATAGACGGAATCAATCACTTCATCGGATGTAACACGATCTGCTATTTCAATCTCAATTGCATTCAATAATACATCCTTTTGTGCCAAAGACGTTGAGAAATGAAAATTACAATAAGTACATGCTTGTTTACAAAAAGGAATATGAATATAAATGCCTGCCAATTTTTGATTTTTTACGCTGTAATTTACCAATTGGTTTCTCAACAATGACTAGTTGCATAAACCAATACAAAAAATAAAAGTCTTTGGAGTATCCAACTTTTTACATTTAAAAGCACACAATGTTTATTTTAGCATTTCTAACCAAACAAATTAATGATGGCAAAATTATTATTCTCAATTTTATTGGGTTGTTTATTTATTACAACTATTGTAGGTCAAGGTAAATTTGAACAACTTGGTTCTACATTACCGACCCCCAATAGTTATCGTACAGCGTCAGGAGCACCAGGACATGAGTATTGGCAACAAAGAGCCGATTATAATATTAAAGTGTCACTGGATGATTCAAACCAATCAATAACAGGAAGTGAAACGATTACCTACTTCAACAACAGTCCAGATGTATTAACGTATCTATGGTTGCAGCTTGATCAAAATAGAAGAGCAAAAGACTCTGACTCATACAAAGTATCAACATCAACAACGGTTGGTAATGAAATGACAGAAGTCCAAGCCGAAGCAATGCTCAATGATTTTGATGGTGGTCATAAAATTAGTTCTATCACGGATATAACTGGTAAGGCGCTTAAATATACCATACAGAAAACCATGATGCGGGTAGAATTGCCAGCGCCTTTGGCAAAAGGTCAATCGTTTTCATTTGCCATCAAATGGTCGTACAATATCAATGATAGACTGAAGATAGGTGGTAGAAGTGGTTATGAGTATTTTCCTAAAGACGACAACTACCTTTATACAATTGCTCAGTTTTTTCCTCGGATGTGTGTTTATGATGATGTAAGCGGTTGGCAAAATAAACAGTTCTTGGGTGCCGGTGAGTTTACCTTAACATTTGGTAATTACCTGGTTGAAATTACTGTCCCTGAAGATCATTTAGTGGCTGCAACAGGGGAACTTCAAAATATGCCACAACTCTTGACAAAGAATCAGCTAGCTAAATACAACAAAGCTAAAGCTGAAACGATACAACCGATCATTATTGCAACAGAAGAAGAAGCACGTGAACGCGAGAAAACCAAATTGAAAGGCACCAAAACCTGGAAGTTTAAAGCAGATAATGTACGAGACTTTGCTTTTGCATCTTCACGAAAGTTTATTTGGGATGCCATGGCTGTCGTTCAAAATGGAAAAACCATCATGGCAATGTCTATGTACCCTAAAGAAGGAAACCCTCTTTGGGAAAAGTATAGCACAAAAGCAGTTGCACATACGCTGAACACTTACTCACAGTACACCTTTGATTATCCTTATCCTGTTGCATGGAGTATCAATGCCGATAAAATAGGAATGGAATATCCAATGATTTGTTTCAATTTTGGTAGATGTGAAGAAGATGGTACTTACACAGAAAGAATAAAGTATGGTATGATCAGTGTCATCATCCACGAAGTTGGTCATAATTATTTTCCGATGATTGTCAATAGTGACGAGCGTCAGTGGACTTGGATGGATGAAGGACTCAACTCTTATTTACAATTTCTTTCAGAAAGTCTCTGGCAAAGAGATTATCCATCAAGAAGAGGGCCTGCGGAAAACATTGTCTCTTATATGAGTGGAGAACAAAGTGGTCTTACACCCATCATGACAAATTCAGAAAACATCAAACAATTTGGTAACAATGCTTAC
This sequence comes from Saprospiraceae bacterium, assembly GCA_016715105.1. Lineage (GTDB taxonomy): Bacteria > Bacteroidota > Bacteroidia > Chitinophagales > Saprospiraceae > JADKBO01. The sequence goes on from JADKBO010000002.1 coordinate 403,221, forward strand.
GGAAAGCCAGCTACTGCGCTCAACATATTGAGAGAGACGATTCTTGGTCGTGAGCTATTTGATTACGCATTCAAAGAATACAGCAATAGATGGAAGTTCAAAAATCCTACACCTGCAGACTTTTTCAGAACTATAGAAGACGCATCCAGTGTGGATTTGGATTGGTTCTGGAAAGGATGGTTTTACGGTACTGATCCAGTCGACTTAAGTCTTGAAGAAGTAAAAGTCTTTAAATCCAATCCTTCGGATTCAAAAGCATTGCTGGAAATGAAACAAGCGGAAATGGCAGAAGCGGAAAATTATGTGTATAAGGAGAAAAACAAAAAGGAAATCAAACAAACTTATGTTGAAAAAGACACGACGCTACTAGATATGTATAATAAACAAATCCCAAATGCGGCACTGATTGAAAAGGCAAAACAATCCTCCACATCTGTTGCACCATCTAAGGCTGAACAAATGAACTATTATCAAATGACTTTCAAAAATGTAGGTGGCTTGCCAATGCCAATTATAATGAATTTTGAATACACAGACGGCACTACAGAGAAGGTAGTAATCCCGGCAGAAATATGGAGGTTTGACGATAAAACAGTGACAAAGGTATTTCCAAGAGAAAAGGAAATTAAAAATGTGGTTTTAGATCCTAACTATGAAACTGCAGATATTGATAGAACAAACAATCATTATCCTAAAAAAGAAGAAGTCAATAGGTTCCAATTATTTAAAGAAAGAGACAGCAGGCCTTAAAAGCAATTGTGTTTCACGTGGAACAAAAAAAAGGACAGTCGTTAACCAACTGTCCTTTTTTTATGTTTCACGTGAAACAATTATATTTTAAACTATCTCAACAGAAGATGAAACTCTGTTCAAAAAATTCTCTAATAATTCATTGAATTCCTCAGGATGTTCCATCATAGGAACATGGCCACATTTCTCAAACAGATGCAACTCAGAATTTGGTAAAAGGTCATGGAATTTTTTACCAACCCAAGCTGGTGTAACTTCATCATCCAAACCCCAAATCAATAATACGGGTTGTTTAATCTCTTTAAGCCTATCCTCCAAATTATGCCTAACCGCCGACTTAGCAGTTTTCACAATTCTGATACACTTTCCTAAATCATTAACTATGTCATACACCTCGTCTATCAACTCTTGTGAAGCACTTTCTGGATTATAAAAAACCATCTCCGTCTTCTGTCTGATATATTCATATGATCCTCTTTTTGGAAAAGTGTTACCCATTGCACTTTCAAATAATCCGGAGCTTCCTGTACTTGATAAACTTGTACACATAATCAACCAATCCATCGACACTCAAAGATTTCAATGGCATCTCAAAGATTGGCAACATTGGAACAACAACATTCATCCTACCAGAAAAAGAATCAACTATTGTTTCAAAATTACTTAACGCACCCATCAGCCCATGCAACAGTAGCAAAGGATATTCTTTATTTTCTGGAAGAGTCTCCATGTAGGAGAAGTCTGATTCCTTTTGAATTTGAAATTTCACAAAGAAAGAATTTGATGCAAAGTTAAAAAAATTAAATCTAAAGAATCAAGTTATGATTTTACTCGAATAGATGTTAAGAAAACTTTATGTAATACACCAAACACCAGTGCAATCAATATCAATGAAAACAGTAAATGTAAGGGCTGAACAATAGCAGGAAAGTCTAAATAATTTAGCATAATGCCAAATATCATTAAAGTACATACGAGACCAAATATCACTTTATTGATACTTCTAAAGTACGGGTTTTTATGTTTTATAAGTATAAACACCGTTAATAGTAGAATCAACCAACTGAAAGATCTATGAACAATAAATCGTGCACCAACACTTTGTAACCACGTTTCTCTATTGAGATAGCCTGCAGCTTTGGAAATAACATCAATTTCTTGCCGCACGCCAATACCCAATAACAACTGGACAATCAAGAGAACAAACAAACCTAAATAGGGTAAAAAAATCTCTTTAGAAATTGCAAGACCACCAACAGAGGCCCTCTTATCTAATTGATTTACGATCATCAAAGGTATAAATGCCAATATCAGTGCAGTTATCATATGTAAGGAAATTTTGACCACGGCCAAATTTTCATCAACAACCACTTTACCAAGCCATGCAGTGTATAATACAACAATGAGCATTGCAATTGAATGGATCACTAAAGTATTGCCCAATGTCTTTCTTTTCATAAAGGTCCACACAAGATGTATCAAAACGAAAAGTCCAAGCAAAGCACCCAAAAGCCTATTGATATACTCAATCCAGGTATGAAAAGCATTGAATGTATGGTCTATATCTTGTTTCCTCAGATACTTTTCAAAGTCTGCTGGTAAATCCGAAGCACTAAGTGGGGGAATCCAACTTCCAAAACACTTGGGCCAATCCGGACAACCCATTCCACTCTGAGTTGTTCTTACAATTCCACCTGCTAGCACAACTAGAAACACAAAACAAAATATAAAAATAGTATACTTTCTATACCCAACCATATCCTTATTTATCCTGATGCAAATCTAACCTTAAAGATCCAAAAATTCCAATTTGCCCCCAACCCTTAATTGATGAAATTTTCTTTTTTATATAATAGGAAAGCTTCGCTATCAGTAGTGTTGGAATGTTTATATATTTATTTTTAAATATGTTTGGATAATTCATTACTAAGATACACCATGCCTTCAACGTAGATTTTTAATATTGAGCAACAATTAATTAACAAAATACCCAACATTGTTGATAATAACTAACACAACAAACAATATTGATAATTGATCTTTTTTTGCGTTAGTTTTATCATCAAAAAGTATTATATGTTTTAATGATTTAATGTGTATCTATACAATAAAAATAACATATTTATTTTTTAATATATTATCCACAAAAATGGTGTTTAAAAACCAAAATGCACAAAGTTTACAGTCAGCATATTTTATATAAGAATAAAACCTAATGTTTGTAACAATGAGAGCAGTTGTACAAAGAGTTTCGGAATGTAGTATTTTGATCAATGAGCAGGAAAAAAAGTCAATGGGATGGGGATTTCTAGTCTTATTAGGGGTAGAAGCTTCAGATCAAGAAGAGGACGTTTTGTATTTAGCTAATAAAATTGTCAATATGCGCATATTTTCAGATCAAGAAGGTAAAATGAATTTGGCTTTGAGTGATATAGGTGGCTCGATAATGGTGGTCTCACAATTTACACTTTTTGCTTCTACAAAGAAAGGGAATAGGCCATCATTTTTACAATCTGCTAAACCGGATATAGCTATTCCTTTATATGAATCTTTCATTTCTAATTGTAAAAGGCTGTGCACTCCAGAAACTAACATTCTCACAGGAGAATTCGGAGCAGATATGAAAATCACCTTTACCAATGATGGACCTGTAACAATTTTATTGGATAGTAAAAACAGAGAATAATGGACTTACAAACATTACAAGAGTCAGTAGATAAATGGATTACTACAACAGGAGTGAGATACTTTGACATCAAAACCAATACCATATTATTGGCGGAAGAAGTGGGGGAGTTCTCAAGATTGATTGCAAGAATTCATGGCGAGCAATCTTTTAAAATACCGATCACTGAGGCAGAAGGAAAAGAGAAATTACAAGACGAAATGGCGGATATTTTATGGGTCATATCTTGTCTTGCAAACCAGCTTGATATTGACTTAACAAAAGCAATAGAAAAAAAATTTTGATAAAAAGAATACTAGGGACTCAACAAGACATCTAAACAATGAAAAACTGTCTTGATAAGCTTTCCGTAAAAAAGAACCAATAATTATATAACACCCATTTTTTTCATCATAAAACTTGCACTTTTACTATTGCAAATACCTGTTCGTAGTTTGTAGTCGAATGCCAATTCATTGTTGATTATCTCAACGGCAAAGTTTCTATTTGAAAGTGCATCTGGATATGATTCTTCCAATTTGCATACTTCCAAATCATGAGTTGCGATGATACCCAAAACATTCGTTGATATAAGTTGCTTGATGTACTCCATCGTGCCAAATTGTTTGTCTTCAGAGTTTGTACCACGCAAGATTTCGTCTAAAAGGACAAAACAGTCTTCTGTACGTACACAGTCTAAAATGTATTTCAACCTTTTGACTTCTGCATAAAAATATGACTCTGCATTACTTAAAGAATCAGATAAACGCATAGAAACGAGCACTTTTTTTGGATGAATGGCTGCATGACTAGCACAAACAGGAGCCCCAATTCCTCCCAAGACTAAATTGATACCTATTGTCCGTAAAAAGGTACTTTTACCTGACATATTGCTACCGGTCAGAATATAAAACTGAGTATCATCAAAGTCTATGTCATTACATACTCGTTTTGTTTCTTTAAGCAAAGGATGCCCCAGATTTGTGAAGGCGATGCCATTGTTGTAATTGATGTTGGGGAAAACATAGTTAGGATTGTTGTAGCGAAAATTTGCCAAACTACACAAGGCTTCCACTTCACCAATGACATCCAACCAATTAACTATGTGCTCTGAGAATTTGGACTTCCAAGAGCGTAAATTGATGAATGTATGTAAATGAAAGAGGAATAAACCGTTGAAGATAGCCGCCCCAATAGGATTGGAAGCACTATTTAAATTATTATAAATGATGGATAGATTTTTGACAGAGGTGCTAGCTTTTTCTTTATTGTTTTGCAATTTCTTTTGAAGAGCTTGCAGTTGTGCAGAGTCAAATGTTTGAGTTTCTATCTCCCGAAGTAGTGAACTATAATGAGACAAAATTCTTTCTAAATTGTCTGAAGCATCCAATTCTGATTTAATGTCTTTGAGGTAACTCCCAGCGAAGCCAAGATTCACTAAGAATAAAACATTACCTAGAGTATAGCCAAATGAAAAATCAAACAAGAAGAAAAGGAGATAGGAAAGTATGAGTAAAATAGGTAAAAAATAAGCGAGTAATTTTACCCAAGGCTTTGTGAGAACACTTGGTTTTTTTGCCCATTGGATTAAAAAATCATAGTCTTTCTTTTGATCATTAACCTGATAGGCACTTGCCGAGAATGTTTGTCTCCAAGAAATCTTTTGGCTAAGTTCCTCAATACTTACTTGTCGTGCAAGTAATGGGGATTCGGCTAATGGACCATCCAATAGCATTTTTGCTAAGCTTTGTCCACCAATATAAGTATGGGTTCTATTGAGGTGATGATACAAAGAAAGATTTCCAAAAAAATCCAAATCGTAAGCGTAGTCACTGTCCTCTTTTAAAAATTCGACGCCGTTCTGATTGGGGTATATTTGTGATTCTAGAAAATCTATTTCATTCTTGTTCAAGGCTACCAAAGCCGAAATGCTGGCTTTCTCTTTTTCTACTTTTTGGTGTTTTCTTACTAAAAGAATAAAAACTAAAATAAGTGCAAAGAGTAAAGAACCGAAAAGAAAAGGATGATCTGACTTTATGATTATGTAAACGAGCAAAGGAATTGAAAAGCCAGTGATACTTCTCCAAAAACTGATATTATCTGAGAGACGGACTATTTTTGACAGATCTTTCTGATATTTATCTAATAACTCCTTGTAAATCAAAATATTAATATTTGTGGCTCAAAAATATACAATAGCTCATTGATATATTCTATGATCATGGATATATTTATAGACGGCGTCAGGAACCAAATATCTTATAGAATTTCCTCCTTTGATTCTATCTCTAATGTAAGTAGATGAAATCTCCAACATAGGAGCGTTTATGAAACGAATTTTGTGTTCACTAAATTTATCTGGAACGACCATTTCTGAGCCAGGGCGAGCATATACATAAATCTCGTGTTCCTGTAAAATCATTTCATAATTTTTCCACTTATCAAAAGAAGCTAGATTATCTCCCCCCATCAACAAAACAAATGACTTGTTAGGATATTTTTCCTTGAGATAAATAAGTGTATCAATGGTAAAAGAAGGCTTTGGGAGTGCAAATTCGATGTTGGATGCTTTAATTTTTGAGTTGTCACCGAGCGCCAACTCAACCATACATAAGCGATCATAGTCATTTGCCAGGCTTTTCTTTTCTTTGAGTGGATTGTGGGGACTGACTATCAGCCACACCTCATCTAAGTCAGCGTCACTTACTAAATGATTTGCTATGATCAGATGGCCTACATGAATGGGATTGAACGAACCAAAAAAGAGACCAATCTTTTTGATAGACATATGATCAATTAGTAGGTGGACAAAACCGGCATTACAAGCATCATCAAATGTTCATTTTTCTCTTGTTCTGCAGGGACAAGGATTCCAGCACGACTTGGTATGGAGGTATTGAGAATTGCCTCTTCAGTATCAATATTTCCCAACATTTCAATAAAGATTTTGGAATTGAAACCCATACTCATTAGCTCGCCGTTATATCTGCACGGCAGCTGCTCAGTTGCTTCATTAGAAAAATCTAAATCTTGTGCAGAAAGCGTCAAGGCGTTTTCGCCCATATTTAAGATGATCTGATTGGTGCTTTTGCTTGCATAAATACTGATCCTTCTTAATGAATTTTGAAAGTCTTTTTTATCTATGATCAATTCATTAGGGTTATCGACCGGGATAACCGCATTGTAATCTGGATATTTTGCATCAATCAACCTGGTGATGATACTTGTTTCACCAAAATTGAAAAAGGCATTTTTCCTATTGAATGAAATGGTTAAAGACCCATCTTCAGGAAGAGCAATTTTTAATAAAGACAAAACCTTTTTTGGAAGGATGATACTTTCAGTTATTTCTGAGCTAATCCCAAAGAAGCTATACTTCACTAGTTTGTGAGCATCTGTTGCAACAAAGATCAGCTTATTAAAATCAATTTGCATCAAAACACCAGTCATAGCTAGGCGCAACTCATCGCTACTAGTTGCAAACATAGTTCTTGATATAGCGGAGGCCAATTTCTTACAATCGAAAGTAAGGGATTCTACGTTTTCTTCAACCGGTGCAGCTGGGAAGTCCTCGATACCGTCGCCAGATAAATGATATTTTCCGTAAGACGATTGGATGTCAATTCCATTGTTATCACCGACAGAAATTGTGATCGGCTGTTCAGGAAGCGCCTTTAATGTTTCTAATAATATTTTTGATGGAATGGCGATACTACCAGCCTCTATAACAGTTACCATGATAGAGGTAATGATGGTGGTGTCTACATTGGTCGCTGTAATGGTAAGCTTTCCGCTTTTTTCCAAATTAAACAAGAAATCTTCAGTAACAGGCAATACGGGATTCGCGACAATGACAGATCCTGCTACTTGTAGCTTTTTTACTAATTCTTGTGATGATACCTCAAACTTCATAAATATTTATTTACTCCGACAAAAATAGAAAAATTAAACACTTATAGCTTTATAATTTGCCCCCTTTTCAAAGATCATCACAAATGTGGAGGAATAAAATTTGAAGAGTATGTCAAAAACGTCTCGAACATTTGCCACGATCTGGAAAATCTGCTTTCTTACAGACAAAGGGTTAAAAAAGGTGATTCTGAGAAAGTGATAGAAAAAAATGTGTAAACAATGAATAGAAGCCTCCTTATTTCAGAGGGAAATAGTTGAAAGTAGCACCCAACTCACTGAGAATAAAAATGCAAAGGAATTCATCAGGATCTTTATAGTCTTTCAAAAAATCATTGACTTTTTCATTGTAGATCAAATTTTTTGTCACAAACTCTTCTAATGTTGAGGCATTGATGTTCCATTTTCCTCCAGCTTCATTTTTCTTAATGATGGGAATACCCATTTCAAGAAAGCCTTGATGTGCAGCAAAAATGGGGTAATTGGAAATGTTTTCATTTCTAATGATTTCACTAGCTTCGCTTAAAGCTTTTTTGTAAATCTTGAAGTCTTGCTCTAGAACTAGAAATTTTTCTGCTTTTGCCATGTCAATTATTTGTTGAATCTTTTTGAGTCTTTTGGGGAATATCTTTTAATGTGATATCTAAAAATGGTTTAGGTCTGGTAGAATCATTGAGCTCTATCCTTCCTATATAGCCTGGTTTGTTGGGTCGGTTGGGAAAATATAAGTTACCACCGAGGTTGAAACTCATTTCGTTGATCATGATAGAATCGACAAACATTTCTGCCTCTCTAAGCACATCTTCCCGACAGTTGAACATCCTCAGCTTATAATAATTATCCGTTTCTGTTTTTAACTTATTTTGTATCAAAGCCATATTGAATTCATCCTCATTATCTAAACAAGCATATAAACTTATGCAACAGATGAAAAAAGAAGTCAATGAGAAACTATTTTTCATCTTCTACCAAGTTTTGAATCTCCAAAAGGCGAATGCGCAACAAAGAATCGACAGCAAGCGAAAAAACAGTATCCCTTTGTGCCAAACAGATGCTATCACTTTTTCTACGGATGCTGTCTGTCAAAGCAATATTCAAACTATCAAAAACGACTTTTTCGGCGGCATTTAAAGTAGTTCTTTCTACTTTTTTGCGACATGCAGAAAGGAGTAAAACAAAAAGTATAAGAGAAAGGCAAATCTTATTCATCTGCTCGTATAACTTTTTTGCGCAAGACAAAATTTTGACCGAGGTATACTTTTCTCACAATTTCGTCTTCAGCTAATTCTTCGGCAGATCCTTGTTTCAATATTTTCCCCTCAAACATCAAATAAGCACGATCCGTGATCGAAAGAGTTTCTTGTACATTGTGGTCGGTGATCAGAATACCGATATTTTTTGTTTTTAATTTAGCCACGATAGACTGAATATCCTCCACAGCGATGGGGTCAATGCCCGCAAAAGGTTCGTCCAATAAAATAAACTTTGGCGAAGATGCTAAAGCCCTAGCTATTTCTGTCCGACGCCTTTCTCCTCCCGACAAAGAATCACCCAAATTTTTTCTTACTTTATCTAAATGAAATTCACCAATCAATGACTCACATTTATCGATCCTTTCTTCTTTGGTCAAAGGCATCATTTCCAAAATGGCCATGATGTTGTCTTCGACACTCATCTTGCGAAAAACGGAAGCTTCTTGAGGCAAGTAACCAATGCCCTTTTGTGCCCTTTTGTACATTGGAAGTTCTGTAATCTCTACATCGTCCAAATAAACCTGGCCTTCATTTGGTTTTACAAAACCGACCATCATATAAAAACTGGTTGTTTTACCTGCTCCGTTTGGCCCAAGTAAACCAACAATCTCGCCCTGGTCTACGGAAATAGAAACGCCATCAACCACTTTGCGAAGACCGTATTGTTTTTTTAGATTATCTGCTCGTAAAATCATGGTGCAAAGTTATTATTATTCTTCGAAGCTGATTTCAGTTTCTACCGTCCAATTTTCACGAAGGTTTTCGACAGTAAAAGACTTGGTGATTTCTGCCTGATGTTTATTCCAAAAATCTACAGGATCCCACTGATTATTTCCATTCAAATCCTGAATGATTACAATTTTGTATGCACCTGGTTTCAAACCATTATAATTTAAAGTAATATTGGACACGTTTTCTACGATGGTTTTTCTTACTGGCCCAGTATTATCTTCCAATGAAACTACGTATCGCGATAAACTATCTAACTTTGATATGACTGCAACCAAACCAGACAATTTATCTTCACTGATCTTTGTGTATTTCACAGACAAACTATCAGAAACGTTACCGAAAATGTCTTCAAATGCCGCGGAATCAATCCGGAAAGTATACTGTTTTGCCAGTAGGTTTTCAGCTGTAAACTGATAAATAATATTGTCAGTTGAATTGGCTTGGAGCGGCAACCGAAGTCCAGAAGAATCCACAAAAGCAACAGATGTGGGATTTTTTAAAAAACCAGGATTAGATAATTTTACTTTGATGGTATCAAAATTACTCAGAAAGGTATTGTTGGTCAAATTGGTTAATTTCAGAGCTTGACTTACAGTCGAAGAGTCAGGTATTTTAAAATTCAACGTGTCAGAATCCAACAAAAGAAGAACACTATCTTGCGAAATTTGATTGGGTTGGTACCAGATCATAAGGCTATCTCCTTGATAAGAAGTAAAAGTCTGCAGGCTATCATTTAAGAACTTATAAGAAGGAGCAGAATCTAAGGGGCGATTGAATTTTATTTTGAAAAGACCAGCGCTTTTACTTTCAGAATCAAAAATTCTTAACTTTCCAAGAGGTTTGGATAGAGCAAGGTTGGATTCAAAAACATTTGAAGAGTCAGAAAAGGTAATCAATGTATCATTGTAACCCAAACTTTCAACTCCTTCGTTGTATGTGTAACTGACATTTTCATCAAGCACAGCGAAAATTCTGAAAGTATCCCGCTTTATATTTTCGATTGAAAAAGTTCCATCCTTTCCCGTTCGGGCAAAATAAAAGGGCTTTTCTTTTACAAATGCAGAGTCTTGCAGGTTATCATAAAGCATCACAGTCACATTCTCAACAGGTTTTGAAGTAAGCGCATCGTTGACTGTGCCTTTTACGGACAAAGAATCAATGATGTCACCAGTTGAAAAAACATATCGATAATTGACCAATTTATTATTCTCGTGTAAATCCTGAATGGCTTCGCCAAAGTTAACAGTATAGGTTGTACTATCTCTTATTATTTCTTTTTCATTGAAACGAAAGAGAATTTTCTTACCCCTGTTTTTGACTTCGGGAATATAAGTGAGCGGTGGCGAAACCACAATTTGTTTGATAGGGTCACGCAAAACCACAAATTCGTCGAAAGTTAAATCAAAAGAACGACCAGAAAAATTGGTTTGAAAATTAGGACTAGACTCTTCTACTACGATTTTTGGCGGCTCTTTGTCTTTTGGACCACCGCCAAGCGTACCACTACTGGCACATTGCCAAAAGGAAAAACATAAACCAAAAATAAAAACCAATATTTATTCATACTCAAAGGTATAAACGAAATTTTTGCCAAAAGTACTCATCATTTTCATCACAAAACAGGGATTCATGCAAAACTATTCTGGAAGAACAACTAGCGCAAGCTCCTTTCTATATTCAGAAGGGCTTTTATTGGTGATGCGTTTAAAATATTTATTAAAATGAGAAAAATTATTAAACCCGGCCTCAAAACAAACATCTGTAATAGACATAGGGTCATCAGCCAACAGTTTGCAGGCATGGGCAATGCGATATTCGTTGACAAACTCCACAAAGGTTTTGCCCGTTTGTTTTTTGAAAAACCGACAAAAAGAAGGCACGGTCATGCTTGTTATATCTGCCAATTGTTCTAAAGCAATGTCATCCTGAAAATTTTCACGCACAAAAGAAAAAACCTCGTCGAGTCTATCTGCTCCCTGTACCGAGTGCACCAAAGTAACTCCAGAGACATTCAGTATTTCTAAATCTCTGGACGTAGCCAAAATATTTAGAATTTTCATTACCTCTAGTAGTTTTTCAAAATTACTCATGTAAAAAAGACTTTCCAATCTCTCACCTACTTCGCTTCGAGTATTTCCAAAAAAAGAAACGCCATTTTTTGCAAGGTCAAGAAAACGCCTTACGGCAATAAACTCCGGCCTTTTCAAAATATCTGGACCCAAGAAGTCTTCTCTAAATTGCAAGACAACTTCTGTTCCAGCGCCGATCAGCCTGTCGGCAAAACCATTATGTGGCAGGCCAGAACCAATGACAATCAGGTCACCATTGTAATAATTGGAAATGTGGTTACCAATGTGGCGCTTTCCATTACCCTCTTTTATAAAGACAATTTCTACCTCTTGGTGAAAATGCCAAAATGGTTTTTGATCATCCGCACGGGATTCATATTTCTTTAAGGCAAAGGAACTTCCAAAGGAAGGTTCTATTCGTTCTATAAAAGCCTGTTTTTTCTTCATTCAACCAATATATTATTCTGCAACCACACAGAGTAAATCAAAATTTTAACACAAGTTAGCCAAAAAAAGCCATTTTAAGGTAAAATAACACATAAAATGGAAAAAATAAATGAAGCGCGTACGGTCTTTATTATTGTATCTTTGTATTGTAAATAATACAATAAGTGAGAAGATTACTTCTCGGAAGATAAATGTGGCTTTAACGATTTGAATTTCAAGAAAAACCTTGCTAAAAAGTTAGCGAGGTTTTTTCATTTTATACAAATGCCTAATCTTCAATCCCTTATAACTTTCATATTATAAAAGATATTATTCGCTCATCATAGCCATAAAGTCAAAAGCGTTATTTATTATTTGTTTTCTTGCTTTTATTGCAATGCATGTGCCAAATCTTCCATTAAATCTTCAACAGATTCTATACCCACACTCAATCGTATCAATGAATCCGTGAGGCCAACTTTTATTCTGTCCGCCCTTGGAATAGAAGCATGAGTCATAGAAGCCGGATGGCCAATGAGTGACTCAACTCCGCCCAGAGATTCTGCCAAAGAGAATAAGTGAGTAGAAGAAAGCACCCGATGAGCATTTTCAATACTATTGTCTTTGAGGTCAAAAGAGACCATACCACCAAACATTTTCATTTGTTTTGCTGCTATTTCATGCCCGGGGTGTTCTGGCAGACCAGGGTAGTAAACTTTGGATACAGCAGGGTGATTTTGCAGAAAGGTCGCAATCGTTGCTGCATTTTCACAAGACCTTTGTACGCGTAAATGCAGGGTTTTAATTCCTCTCAAAATTAGAAAGCAGTCTTGTGGTCCAGGTACTGCGCCGACTGCGTTTTGAAGAAAATGAAGTTTTTGACTAAGCTCCGTGGATTTGACAATCAATGCACCATGGATAACATCTGAATGTCCGCCTAAATATTTGGTCGCCGAGTGTAACACAATATCCGCACCCAAATCAAGTGGCGTCTGCAAATAGGGCGATGCAAAGGTATTGTCCACAACAGTAAGAATGCCTTTATCTTTGACCAAAGCACAAATAGCTGCAATGTCTACCACATTCAACATGGGATTGGTAGGGGTTTCTATCCAAAGCATTTTAGTTTTGTTGTTGAGAAAAGCACTTACATTGTCAGGGTTGGCCATATCACAAAAGTGAAAAACGATGCCATATTTTGCAAAAACCTTGGTCATTAAACGATAAGAACCACCATATAAATCATTGGTAGAGATGACTTCATCTCCCGGTTCGAGCAATTTCAGTGTAGCATCCATGGCAGCCAATCCACTGGCAAAACAAATGCCATCTGTTCCATTTTCCAACGCAGCCAGATTTTTTTCCAAAGCGGTTCTTGTAGGATTTTGCGTTCTCGCATATTCATAACCTTGATGTACGCCGGGAGCTGATTGCACATAGGTAGATGTTTGAAAAATAGGAGTCATGATTGCCCCAGTTGTGGGATCAGGTTCTATGCCTGCGTGTATTACTTTGGTTTCAAATTTCATTGTCGTATAATATGGGAAGTCAATATTTTAACAACCGCGCCAAAAATAAACGAACAAATCCGATACTAAACCATGACAGACAACCTTTTTTAAGAAAATGGTAAGAGTATATTCGATGTGCCTTGCATGGAAGTAGGTACATTTGTAAAATCAAAATGGCGATCCAAACAATAATTATTGTACTTGGACGGCTTTTTGAAAACAGTCTTATGCTGATCGACGCACAGATCAAATATAAATTTTGGATACTTACACATGGCAGAAGAGCAAAAAGTAAAAGAAAAACCAGATTTTGGAATCCTGAAACGGTTGATCGCTTCGGGTTGGAAATATAAAAACCTTTTCATTGGTTGTGTGATTCTTGCGATAGTCTTGGCTCCGCTAGGGGCTATATTACCATATCTTGTAAAAGACATTGTAGACAATCACATACTGATCAATGATATACCGGGGCTTTATAAAAAGAGCTACATCTTTATTGGTGTCTTGCTTGCCAACGTATTATTGAGATATTACTTTTTATATGCAACCTCAGACTTGGGCCAATCTGTTGTTAAGGACATGAGAAATACGGTCTTTGCAAAATTGGTATCTTTGAGATTGAGGTATTTTGATAAGACACCCATTGGCACAAGCACAACCAGAACCATCAGCGATATACAAGCGATCAATGAAGTTTTTACTCAAGGAGTCATCACCATTGTGGCAGACTTATTATCTATTGTAGCGGTTTTGGGCGTCATGTTTTATACGAGTTGGAGACTGACCATCATCTGTCTGCTGGTTTTTCCTTTTTTAATCATAGCAACCAGAATTTTTCAAGAAAAGGTAAGGATCTCATATAATAAGGTGCGGACTCAACTTGCAAACATGAATGCATTTTTGCAAGAAAGAATCAGTGGCATGAGGATGGTGCAAATATTCAATGCCGAGGATAGACAAGCAAAGAAGTTTAGAGAAATCAATCACGCCTATACGGGAGCGAATTTGGATTCTGTGTTTTACTATGCAGTTTTTTTTCCAGTTGTAGAATTAATTTCTGCGCTATCACTTGCCCTCTTAGTTTGGTGGGGAGCAGGAGATTATTTAAATGGAAAAGTCAGTTTTGGAGCTTTAGTGGCATTCCCATTGTATTTAGACCTTTTGTTCAGACCAGTTAGAATGGCAGCTGATAAATTCAATACCTTACAAATGGGTTTGGTGGCAGGAGCAAGAGTTTACAAAATCATTGATAGTGATGAAATCATACCCAATACCGGTCAAGTAAAAATAGATGGTCTTAAAGGAAACATCAAATTTGATAAAGTAGGGTTTGCCTATGATGATGAAAATTTTGTAATCAATGACCTAAGTTTCGAGCTAAAAGCTGGAGAAACAATGGCCATCGTAGGAAGTACAGGATCGGGCAAATCAACCATCATCAATATTCTGAATAGGTTTTACGATATCCAAAAAGGCAACATCTTTATAGACGACATCGCTATACGAGATTTTGAAATTTCCGCACTCAGGAAAAATATAGCTATCGTATTACAGGATGTGTTTTTATTTGAAGGAACGGTGATGGAAAATATATGTCTCAAGGATATGAGCATAGACCAAAACATCGTCTTAAAAGCAGCAAAAGACATTGGAGCCCACGAATTTATTGAAAAAATGCCTGGGGGTTATGATTTTAAAATTACAGAAAGAGGCAACAACCTCTCTGTTGGTCAGCGGCAATTGATTTCTTTTGTGAGGGCTTTGGTATTTGACCCCCACATTCTTATTTTGGACGAAGCAACTTCTTCCATTGACCCAGAATCAGAATTGGTCATACAACACGCTATTGAAAAATTAATTGCTAAAAGAACTTCAATCATCATCGCACAGGCTTACGACCATCAGACATGCGGACAAAATTTTAGTCATGGATAATGGCCAAGCGGTAGAATTTGGAGAACATGATCAATTGATGTCCTTGGAAAATGGCCGTTATAGAGAATTAGTCAATTTACAACAGGCAGTAGAAGTATAGTTTTATCGAAAAACTCCTAGGGAGTATCGAAAATATAGCACAAGAGCTAACTCTTTGGGCAATAAGAACGTTACAAACTATAAAACAAGGTATAATGATTTATAAAGAATTTAGTTTTGGCGGAAAAAATAATCCACTTGGAAGTTTTGGCGCCATCATAGGAATAATTGCAGTAATGCTTTTGTTATTTTTTATCGTAAAAGGTCTATTTATGATATTGAGTTTTGTAGCTCCGGTATTATTGATCTTGGCTTTGTTTTTTGACTATACTGTCGTAACTGACTATTTCAAGTTTATTGGAAAATTATTTAAAGAGAAACCGCTTTTTGGGGTCTTGGCTAGTATTTTGACCGTAGTTGGATATCCGGTTGTTTCAGGGTTTTTATTCTTTAAGGCATTTGCCAGAAAATCATTGAAATCGGCTGTAAAAAAAGCAGAGGAAGCACAAAGACCAAAGTATTCTGAATACGAAGAGGTAAAAGAGGAAGAAGAATTTTTGACCCTACCAAGAGTTGAAAAGGAAAGTGTAAAAGCTAAGAAAAACGATAACGATTACGAAGACCTTTTTAAATAGGGTTAAACGAGAATTGGTTTTTGATCGTAGGTCACAATGGTAGTGAGAAAACTTTCTTTTTGAAGATATTTTTGGGCACAATCCAAGACTTCTTGTGCACTTACGGTTAGTATTTTTTGGATAAAATGATCGAAATGATTTTCAAGCGTATCATCTAAAACCAGAGATTTAATCAGCGAGGCACTATTGAGTGGTCCATCAATCAAGTTTAGAAAATTGCCGATGAGATAATTTCTTACCATTTTCATTTCGGAAGGTTTTGGTTTTTTGCTGCAAATCAGCTCGAGTTGTTTATCTATCTCTTTTAATGTGGCATCCAAATATTCCAAGCCAACTTCCGTGCCTATATAGAAATACCCATCGTAAATGAGGTGATCATACACAGAAAAAACATTGTAGGTATAACCATGTTTTTCACGAATGGATGACATCAAACGAGAACCAAAAAATCCGCCAAACAAAGTATTGAGAAAGAAAAACGCGGGATAATCAGGATCTTGTCTATTGAACAAACGCCTACCGATTTTTATAGAAGCCTGAAATTCATTTTTGGTATAAACCATAATGGGATCTGGCTGGTGTACAAACTCAGGAGCTTGATAAATTGGTTTAGGACTCACTGTCAGGAAAGTACCAAAATATTGATCAACAGCCTTAAAACAGGAATCTGGAAAATTTCCGCATAAAACCATAAAAGCATTACTCAAACCAAAAGCTTCTTTATGGTATTGTACCAAATCAGCTCTTTGTATAGCGGCAATATCTTCAGGGGCAGAATTATATCCATAAACATGGTCCTTTCCAAACAGAGCCTCCGTGTAAACACGATAACTCACCAGATCATTTTTTGATAGATCTTGAATCAGTTTTTGGGTCGTCGTTTTTTTTATTTTGTCCAATTCTTTTTGATCAAAAGTTGGCTCCAGTAATATATCTGCCAAAACGGGTAACAGGGTTTCGAAATGTTTGGTCAAACATGAAAGGGAAAGATATACAAAATCCAAATTAGACGCAACACGCAATGCTGCTCCATAAAGGTCAAAGAAATTAGCTAGTTCCACAGAATTTTTTCCAGGAGTCCCTTCACGGAGTAAGGACGCAGTAAACTTTGAAACCAATTTTTTGTGCTCAAGCATCCTTCCACCCCTGAAAACAATGTCAAACTTGATGATTTCCTGGCTACCTTGATTCAGCGTGTAAATGTCAACACCATTACTGAGCTTTCTCAACTCATATGGAGGAAGAGCAATATTGTTGATTTCTTTATATCCAGGACCTTTTTTCCAGTCTAAGTTCATTTTAACTGCAGATGTTTTTCCAAAAAGTTGCAAATGTAATATAGTAATGGTCAATTGTTCTTAATGTTTTGTCAAGAATGGAAATAGCAAAACATTGTGTATAGAATAAAAAAGGATAGTGGAAAGGTGCAAAAGGAGTCGAGAAGCAAACAAAACGCATTAAATAACTGATTATAAAGCGTATACCAACAAAAAAACTTGACAGGACGGAAAAATAGACATATATTTGACTAATTATTAGACAAAGCTAAATATGAGAGAATTACCTGTTTTGCAAAAAGGAAGAGGTGCTCAAATAAATACACCCAATCCTTTTCAGAAATACAATGTATTTCAGGACGAATATGATGAAGAACTAGAGGTTGTCGAAACGTCTTTCCAGGACGTCTTTCCGAAAACAATCGTCAATAAGGTGGAAAGTCCAGACGTACACCACAATTATTCACTAAACCCATATCAAGGATGTGAGCATGGTTGCGTTTATTGTTACGCCAGGAATTCACATACCTACTGGGGCTACAGTGCAGGCCTAGACTTTGAGTCAAAAATTATGGTCAAAAGAAAAGCACCTGAATTATTAGACAATTTGTTGTCATCAAAATCATGGAAAGTTGCTCCAATCATGATGTCTGGAAATACAGATTGTTATCAGCCTGTAGAAAAAGAAACAGAAATAACCAGAGAGTTACTCAAGGTTTTTTTAAAACATAGACATCCAGTGGGAATTGTAACTAAAAACAGCCTGATTTTACGAGACATGGATATCATTTCACAACTCAATAAATTAGGTCTAGTCAGTGTCGCTGTGAGCATCAATACCGTAGACGATCATCTGAGAAGACAGCTAGAACCAAGAGCAAGCACAACCCAAAAGAGATTACAATTGATTGCAACCTTACATCAGGCAGGTATTCCTGTTACAGTTTTGGCAGCTCCGATTATTCCTGGCCTCAACGATAGCGGCATTCTTAACCTTGCGAAAAAAGTAGCAGCAACAGGTGTCAAAAGGTTGAGTCATATTGTGGTGCGCTTAAATGGTGATGTTGCGCCTATTTTCCAAGATTGGCTCCAAAAAACACACAGTGATAGAACCGAGAAAGTGCTCAACAAGATCAAAAACTTACACGGAGGCAAACTCAATGATAGCGATTTTGGTAAACGGATGAAGGGAGAGGGCATCATTGCAGACATCATTGGGCAGCAATTTGCACTTGCTAAAAGGCTTTATTTATTAAACGAGCCACCCTTTGAGTATAATCTTTCACTGTATAAAGCGCCAAAAGTTTTTCAAATGTCTTTATTTTAATGGTGTAAAATATATGGTATCTAAAATATTTGCGTTTTAGCAAAATGAAACAGAAAATCATCTTATCCATTTTTGCTGCTTTGATCTATTCCAATGTTTCCTCACAAGCTTTTATACGAGCGGGAACTGTTTTATTTCAATTTGACCAAAAGACCCTATTAGAACAATTCGTTACTGTGGACGAAAAGACAAGTTACTTTATTGGAGGAGGAATGGAAGTAAATCTCTTGAAAGTGCTTGGATTAGAAATAGGAGCAAACTATTATAAAATCAAAGTTGATGAAGTCCAACAATCAAATACGGATTTTATCAATGGCTCAATTATTGGATTGCCGACATTATTAAAATTAAAACCCTCTGAATTGTTTAATGTCGGTATTGGCTTGATGCCTTCTTTGTTTATAAACCAAAGCAGCTTAGAACAAATATATATTAGAAAATATGATTTATCAGGTGTAATTAAAGCAGAAATATTCCCGATAAAAATGTTGGGAATAGAAGCAACATATAATACTGGATTTTTGCCTCAAGAACTGATTTTTACGGATCAAAATGGAGCAACAAGCTTGATAAAATCTAAAAATAAATTAATTAGCCTAGGACTAAAACTTAGATTTTAGAATTTCACAATGGAACTACTGAGGGAAAGTTAATCCATTGTGACTGTGGTGATAAATGTAAATGATCAAAATGAGGAAGATGAAAATTCCTAAAATGATCTTACCAAAAATGATGCCTTTTGGTCCGAAATTATGACTATTACCACTCATATTCTCTTAATTTTGTGGTGCAAAATAAATGTAATTTAGTGAAAACACCAAATCAAATTTAAGGTTGGACAAAGTCATTGTAGAAAGTGTACCAAATTTCAGTGTAGCGAGAGACACAAATGTAGTGGAAGGCATAGCAAAAACCATGCAATCCATTTATGGTCTAAAACTATTACACGTAGATGTGGGGATAGATGCCAATCGTACGGTTTTCACATTGGCAGGTCATCCTCACAAGGTGTGTGAAGCATTGTTTCAGGCTACTAAATTTGCTATTGCTCATATAGACATGCAGCTACACCAAGGAAATCATCCTAGGATTGGTGCATTGGATGTATGCCCGCTCATACCTATTTCTGGAATAACCATAAGTGAACTACTTGTTTATGCAGAACAATTGGGAGCAAGACTGGGTAAAGAGTTGAACATTCCCGTTTATTTTTATGAATCAAGTGCTAAGTCCAGTCAAAGAAAAAATCTAGCCGACATAAGAAGGGGGGAATATGAAGGACTGGAAGAAAAAATGAAACAAAAGGAATGGCTACCAGACAATGGAATTTCATTTAATTCAAGAACTGGAGCAACAGTTTTGGGAGTGCGAAATTTTCTTCTGGCATATAATGTGAATTTAGAAACCAAAGAAACCATGGTAGCAAAAGCGATCGCTGCAACTATCAGAGCAAGTGGATATACAGAGTTTCAAAATGGCCAAGCAGTTCACCATCCTGGAAGCCTCAAAGGAGTCAAAGCAATTGGATGGTATGTTGAAGAGTTTCAATGTTGCCAAGTATCTACAAACATTACCAACATTGAAGAAAATAGTATTGCCAGTGTTTTTAATGCCTGCAAAGCAGAAGCTAAAAAGTTTGGAGTATCAGTAAACTCGTCTGAACTCATAGGCCTTATTCCTAAAAAAGCTGTAGATGATGCCGCTAATCACCTAGGTATAATAACAACTAACGAAAAGGATAAATGGGACATGGTAAGTCAAGCATTGGGGCTCAATATCAAAGAAAGCTTTGATTTTCAACAAAGAATCATTGAAAACCTACTGTAATATCAGCTTTTATATGCCAATTGATATCAAAAACTAAATGCAACTATTGTATCTTTGCGCTCCAATTACAAAAATCTAGAGGGATTTATGAAGGTTACCGACTATTTTGAACGATCACAGGGCCAAACATTGATATCTTTTGAAGTGCTTCCTCCGTTGAAGGGTGGAAGTATGCAAGATATTTTTGATATACTGGATCCTTTGATGGAATTTAAACCGCCATTTGTGGACGTAACATATCATCGAGAAGAGTTTGTTTACAAGATGCAAGAGACCGGTTACTATGAGAAAACGGCCATCAGAAAGAGACCGGGGACGGTAGGAATTTGTGCATCAATCATGCATCGGTATGGAGTGGATGCTGTACCTCATTTGATATGTGGTGGATTTTCAAAAGAAGAAACAGAAAATGCACTGATTGATTTACAGTTTTTAGGAATCAACAATGTACTTGCGTTGAGGGGTGATGCCAGACAATTTGAAGACAAATTTATTCCGGAACCAAACGGGCATAAATTTGCTGTTGATCTTGTAAAACAAATGCAAGAGATGAACCAAGGGATATATCTTGACACCAACATCGATAAAGGTTCGAAAACAGACTTTTGTATAGGTGTTGCAGGATATCCAGAAAAACATTTTGAAGCGCCAAATTTGGATCAAGATATTCAATACTTGATAGACAAAGTGAAGGCTGGGGCAAGTTATATAGTAACTCAAATGTTTTTTGACAATGAAAAGTTTTTTGAGTTTGTTGACAAGTGTAGGGCAGCAGGAATTATGGTCCCGATTGTACCAGGACTCAAACCATTGACCAGAAAATATCAACTCAATTCTATACCGCGTAAATTTTTCATCAATTTTCCTGAAGCGTTGGTGAAGGAGGTTGCAAAAGCAGATGAAAAAAACATTAAACAAATAGGCATTGAATGGTGTATTCAACAATCCAAGGAATTGAAAGCTAAAGGAGTGCCGTGTTTACACTATTACACGATGGGTGATGCAGAAACAACCATTAAAATTGCATCATCCCTTTGATAAAATAACTATTAAACAACAATGGGTTGCTATTAATCTTAAAGGAATAAATTAATTTTGCGACTCTAATAAAAATTTTTATTCATGATTACACAGGCTAAATACAAAGTCAAAGACATCAATCTAGCAGATTGGGGAAGAAAGGAAATAGAATTGGCAGAAGCAGAAATGCCAGGTTTGATGGCATTGAGAGCAGAATACGGCCAATCAAAACCATTGCAAGGTGCTAGAATTGCAGGATGTTTACACATGACCATCCAAACTGCAGTTCTCATAGAAACATTGGTAGAGCTTGGAGCAGATGTTACTTGGTCTTCTTGCAATATATTCTCAACTCAAGATCACGCTGCCGCAGCTATTGCCGCAGCAGGAATTCCTGTTTATGCTTGGAAAGGTATGAACGAAGAAGAATTTGATTGGTGTATTGAGCAAACCATCACAGCTTTTGAAAGCGGAGAGCCCCTCAATATGATCTTGGATGATGGGGGAGACCTTACCAATATGGTTTTTGATAGATTTCCAGAATTGATTCCAAACATCAAAGGTTTGTCTGAGGAAACTACAACCGGAGTACACAGATTGTACGAAAGAATGAAAGCAGGAACATTACCAATGCCAGCAATCAATGTCAATGACTCAGTAACAAAGTCAAAGTTTGACAACAAATATGGCTGTAAAGAATCTTGCGTTGATGCAATCAGAAGAGCTACTGACGTGATGATGGCTGGTAAAGTAGCTGTTGTTTGTGGTTATGGTGACGTAGGAAAGGGTAGTGCTGCTTCTTTGAAGGGTGCAGGATGTAGAGTGATTGTTACTGAAATCGATCCAATTTGTGCGCTACAAGCAGCAATGGACGGATTTGAAGTTAAAAAATTGATCAATGCAGTTGGTGAGGCCAACATCATCGTGACAGCTACAGGTAACAAGGACATTGTAAAACCAGATCACTTCAAAGGAATGAAGGACAAAGCCATTGTTTGTAACATTGGCCACTTTGACAATGAAATTGACATGGCTTGGTTGAATAAAAATTATGGTTCAACTAAAATAGAAATAAAGCCACAGGTTGATAAATATACCATTGACGGAAAAGACATCTTAGTGCTTGCAGAAGGTAGATTAGTAAACTTGGGTTGTGCAACAGGTCACCCATCATTTGTGATGTCAAATAGTTTTACCAATCAAGTATTGGCTCAACTAGAATTGTGGATGAATGGTGATAAATACGAGAATCAGGTTTATACACTTCCTAAACACTTGGACGAAAAAGTTGCCCAGTTACACTTAGCTAAAATTGGCGTGGAGTTGGAAGAACTTTCTAAAGATCAAGCAGACTATATCGGAGTAGAAGTTGCTGGTCCATACAAGCCAGAATACTACAGATATTAATCAATAGATTTATAAAAGAGTTGAAAAAAGCCTTAGCAAGTAATTGTTGAGGCTTTTTCATTTTATGGAGTGACTACATTTTTTTGAAATAAATTTGTTTCAGGTCTTTTTCAAAGAGGGTATAGTCGTCCTCATAAAACTTGATAAAATCAGGGACACTCACTTGGCCAGGGAAAGGAGCATAATAATGGGTTGCACTCCTTTGATCATTGCGCCAGACCAGCACATAACACAAGTTTATCTTTTCTTTACGCAGGGTTTTGAGGAGTGTTTCTGTCCACCAAGTGGTGTTTGGTATAGATTCAAGACCCGTTTCAGTAAATGCGGCTAATTTGTTGTGCTTCAATGCAAAATCAGACACGATTTTTAGTTTTGCGGCGGCCGTATCTACGGCATATCGATTTCTACCCATGTCGCCATAATTATCCATACCGACCATATCAACCCATTCATCGCCAGGATATCTTTCTGCAAATTGATCCTCTGTAGAAAATTTGTTATCTGGAGAATAAGCATACAAAAGATGATGAATACCCATGGTGTCGCGGAGGTGAGAAACCGTAAAACGCCACAAGGCAATAAAATCATCTTTAGAAGTCTGGGGTTTTCCCCACCAAAACCAAGAACCGTCAAATTCATGAAAAGGCCTAAAAATCATTGGGATGAGTTTGCCATCGCTGCCCTTTACTGTTTGCAGCCAAAGACCAATGTCGGTCAAGATATTTTTATACGTTTCATGATGTGAGCCCCCAGGTATAATTTTATCAACAACGGTGATGGAATCACTGAACGTCCATTGATATCCACGGCCGCCCACAGGATTGTTGAAATGCCAGGCAATGGTAACAACTCCACCGCGATCATACGTAGCCCGAATATTCTCACGCAACTTTTCTTTGAATGCATCAATACTTCGTTGTGGTCGTCCACTAAATCCCGAGAAATCCACGCCAATAACTGCAGGATGACTGCCTACAACACTTTTCACATCTGATCGATCTGAGTCCCCTGACCAACCATGACCGTATTCTGTTGCATGTTGGTGACCAAAAAGAATATGATTCTTAGAAATGGTTTGGAGGTTATGGAATAAAAATTTCGTTTCCATATTAGCTTGAGGATCGATTGTCAAGTTTTTGACAGAACCACAGGCGTAAAAAGCAAAAACAAAAACCAGAAAATAAAAGTGTTTTAACCCCAAGATTGTTTGTTTTGAATATTCATAAACAAGATATTAAAAGGAATCTAATGAGGCTTCTTTTATGCAAAAAATATGAAATGAATGGGCATTCAAAAAACAAATTACTTTATTTAACTAAGACAACATCGCCAGTTAAAGTCTGTGATGACCCATCTTTATAAGATAAAACCATTCTCCAAATATAACTTCCAGGGAGTGTTTCTCTGTCACTATTTTTTCCATTCCATCCTTTTGTTGGGTCATTGGTCGTTCCATTTTCAAGTATAAATATTTGATTACCCCAGCGGTCAAAAACCAGAAAAGAAAGGATATCAACAGGGTGTTTGGACGAAGGAAAAAAAACGTCATTTAGGCCATCACCATTTGGAGAAAAAATGTTGGGGATATGAATTTTATAGTTTTTGTTTACACGAATATTTATGGTGTCGAGAGATATACACCCAAACTGGTCAATGACAAGCAATGCATAAGAGGAATTTTCCAAAGGATCGATACTTAAGGAAGTACAAGTAAGGCATTCTTGAAAAGCCGTAGTATCAGGAAGTAAAAACCATTTAATTTTAGCAATGTCTCCAGTTGAAGCAATCTCAGGTATAAGATCGACTTTATCACCCAAATCAATTTGCAAGTCTTGTCCAAGGTTGACACCAATGTCTGCTTCAGTCACAAAAATAGAATCTCTGTAAGTTTCACAACCCGTTGAAACAGAGACAAAATATAGGCCCGACGAAAAAACTTCTAAGCTAGAATTTGTAGACCCATCATTCCATAGGTAAGTAACGGCATCGGAGACATAAGAATCTAAAAGTACAGACTTGCCCTTGCAAAAGAACTGTTGATTATTTTCTATATCAACATAAAGAGGAATAATTTTCAATATAGTAGGATCCATTATCTCACAGGTGCGGGAATCGTCAGAATGAACTATTGAGCCGGACCTATATGGTTGCTCAATGCCCTGCAATTCTGCCTGAAAATTATGGTTTCCAAGTGGAAGTTCACCCAAGGAAATCTTTACAACAATGCTGTCTCCGCCTAAAGGGATGGTAAGACCTGAGATGTTGAGTTGATTAGTACCAATAGAAGACCCAAGATCTCCACCAAAGGGGTTGTGAATTATTTCAAGAATGACTGATTGTGCAGGAAAAGTTTGTTTAAGTGTTACGTTTTCTTGGATTTTACCCGACATATTGCCCAAACGATAAGTGATTGTTGTTTCTGTACAAGGAAATGTTATGGAAGGAGCAATGCTTTGTTCGAAGGCAACGATATTGGGGCAAGAACAAACATCATCTATATGAATCGAAGGGGCAAAGTCCTCACCGATTCCATTTAAAGACTCAAATTTATAATACTTTGATGGAGTTGGAACGCCTATATCTGGAGATTGTGGAGCTCTACCTATTCCAAATAATTTTCCAAAGGCATCAAAAAATAATCCTGAAATAAAATCAATTTGCGACTGAACAGGATACAAATCATTAATCACCAACTGTTTCTCTAGATCAATGGTAACCAGTCTATTTGAATAATCATCAAAAGCGATAAGCTGGCCATTAATTGGATGACAAACAAGCGACTCTAAACCTAGGTATTGACCAGATTTTGGAAATAATGTAATATTAGTAGCATTAAAACTGCTTGATTCTAAATCAATTTGAAGAAAAGAAATTGAGTCTGTTCGATTAGTAATCAGGCTATGTCCAACAGCATAAAAATATCTGCCATCAGGTGAAATGGCGGCTCCTGTATATTTAATTTGAAAGTTATCAAAAATCTCAGCAATAAATGCTTTGTTGCCCTGTGCATCCAAACGATAAAGTTTTTTAACTAGAGGACCTGCAGGGTTGAATTTGCTATTTTCTACAAAATAAATAAGATTATCTGTCGGGCGATATGCGACAGCATTGGTCTTTTCAAAAGTTACTTGCTCATGTTTACAAATGATTGATTCTTTTTGTTCTGCATTAATTTGCAAAGAATAAAATGTATCTAAACGGAAAGCAAAAGGTTGCCCTGTACATTCAAAAGAATTTTGGCAATTTGAATGAAGATAAAAACAAATTAAAAAGATACAAAATAGCGGTCTCTGCATGGCCTAGCGTATCGATTTGAATGAAAATCAGGAATGACAGATAAGTAAAGATAATGGTGGTGTTTCATCTTCTTTAAAAAACCAATTAAGATTTAGAAAATAAAACAAAAGGAACAATGAACACGATAAAATAAAGGTAATTAACGCTAATTAATTGAAACAAATCGAAAAGAATTATTCAACCGATAAATGAAGAATTGTAACCAAAATATATAGGAAAAATCAAAATAAAACAGCAAAGAAATTCGGAATTGTTTCGGTTAAAATCAGGTCAATGATGCAAACCTACTGTTATCTGCACCAAGCCAAATAATTGAAAAATTTTTATACCGCAATCTATTCTTATCTTTGATCATTAAATTCATAAAAAATAGCCCAACAGTTAATGGCAGAATGGAACATCAGTAAAGAAAAGAGTAGCGGCATAGTTGCTGAACAAGAATATTGCATTTTAGTAGGTCTCGTTACCAAAGACCAAACACTAGAACAAGTAGAAGAATACTTGGACGAATTGCAATTTTTGGCAATGACAGCAGGAGCCCTTACCAAAAAAGAGAGTGATCCAAAAGTTGCCCCACCCAGATAAAAGGACATTTGTAGGAAAGGGAAAACTTGAAGAAATAAAAGAAATATTGGAGTTTTATGAAGACATCAATTTGGTCATTTTTGATGATGACCTCACGGGAAAACAAACCAATATTCTTGAGGAATATCTCAAAGTAAAGATTGTCGACAGGAGTTCTTTGATTTTGGACATATTTGCCAAAAGAGCCCAAACTTCCCAAGCCAAAACACAAGTAGAACTCGCACAAATGCAATACCTTTTACCAAGATTGAGGGGATTGTGGACTCACTTGGAAAGACAGAAAGGGGGTATCGGTATGAGAGGTCCGGGAGAACAAGAAATAGAAACGGATAGAAGGATTGTCAGGGATAAGATTTCCATGCTCAAAGACAAACTGGAGAAAATTGACCTTCAGGCCCAAACACAACGCAAAACAAGAGGTGAAATGATCAGGGTTGCACTTGTTGGTTATACCAACGTGGGAAAATCTACGGTCATGAATTTATTGAGTAAATCCGATGTGTTTGCCGAAGATAAATTGTTTGCAACACTGGATACAACCATCAGAAAAGTGGTTTTTGGTACCATGCCTTTTTTGCTGACTGATACAGTAGGCTTCATTAGAAAATTGCCACATCACTTGGTTGAGAGTTTTAAATCTACGTTGGATGAAACGGTAGAAAGCGATATCCTGGTCCATGTTGTTGACATTTCACATCCCCAATATGAAGACCAGATTCGGACAGTAAATGCAACACTCAAGGAATTGAACGTAGATCAGAAGCCAACACTGATGGTATTCAATAAAATTGATGCTTATCGGGAAAAATATTTTGATGACTATCTGGATGCAGAAAACAAAAAGGAGATCATGGAAGAGCTTTCTGAAAAGTTGAAAAATACCTATGAACACGACAATGTGTTTATCTCAGCAACACAGAAGGAAAATATAGATTATCTCAAAGATAAAATGGCAGAGTTAATCACCATTCAATATCAATTGAGGTATCCTTATAAAACAAAAACCTGGTAATTTATCCATGAATATATTAAACCAATATGCCTGTCTATTGCTAGACTATTGCCTCGCTATTAAGAAAGGAGAAAAGTTGTATGTGGTAAGTACAACACTCGCCGAACCATTAGTGAGGGAGGTTTACAGAGAGGCAATCAAAAGAGGCGCTCATGTAGAGATCAGTATGACTCTAGCTGGCGCTAGCAAAATATTTTATGACCATGCCAACGAGGATCAACTGCTCTATGTCAATCCAGTTTCTAAACTGATCTATGAAACATTTGATGCGTATTTGCACATCCGGGCTCCTTTTAATTTGAGGGAAGATCAGAATGTAGACAAAGAAAAACAACGTACCAAAGGGGAGGCAGGTCGAATCATCAACGATATTTATTCAAAAAGAACAGCGGACGGCTCTATGAGGCGGTGCCTATGTCAATATCCTACACAAGCTTCCGCACAAGAGGCAGGTATGAGCTTGGAAGAATATGAGGATTTCGTTTACACAGCGTGCAAATTGGGATAACCAGACCCCATTGAGGCGTGGAAATCACTGGGTCGCGACCAACAAAAAATTGTTGACCACCTCAACCAATCCAGTGAAGTAAGGTATGTAAACGAAAAAACGGACATTTCATTTAGCGTCAAAGATAGGGTGTGGATCAACAGTGATGGCAAAGCCAATATGCCTTCTGGAGAGGTCTTTACAGGACCAGTAGAAGAAACCGTCAATGGGACCATACATTTTGATTTTCCATCTATTTTCAGGGGACATGAAATCAAAGGCATTACCCTAGAAGTAAAAGATGGCGTTGTTATTAAATGGAATGCGGAAGTAGGTGGCTCGTTGTTGGATGACATTTTCGCAACAGAGGGAGCTAATATGTTTGGAGAAGTCGCTATAGGCACCAATTACAACATTCAAAAAGCAACAAAAAACATTCTTTTTGACGAGAAGATAGGTGGTAGTGTGCACATGGCCATCGGGCAATCTTACATTCAAACGGGAGGAAAAAATAATTCTCAGATCCATTGGGACATGATTGCGAATATGAGGAATGGAGGAAAAATATTTACAGACGGAAAATTGATCTATGAAAACGGGCTTTTTTTAGGTGAATTATCGATGGGCTAATTAGACAGTAGCGGATTTCAAAAATTTAAAACTTTAAAAAGCGTGCAGTCCCAGTTTTAATTCCATCTTTTCCAATTCCTTGAATTAAATAGCTTCCTGCGCCAAAGTCGACAACTTCAATAGGATAATTGCCTATTGGTAAATCATGCAATTTTTTCACCAATTTGCCATGGATATCAAAAACAAGCAAGGATTCCAAATCTGAGTCTATCTGCACATTTATTCTATCTGAAGTGATGGAGGGAAACACCTCAAGTGGGTTGAAATTCATGTTTTTAATATCACTTGTCAGAGAAGGAATGATGAATTTGGTGGTATCTGCATTGTCACCAATGGATGCACCTTCGCCATCAGCTGTCACCCCGGCAAGATAAAAAGTAATATTACCGAGATCCTTTTCGGGAGCTGTCCACACGGCCTTAAAAATTCCGGTAGAACTAGGAGCAGAATGTGTCAAGTATTCTCGACCAAGATCTTTTATTTTTCGCACCCGACTACCTAGCTGAGACCAAGCTCCGACGAAATTGTTTTCTTCATCTAAAGGGACTACTTGGAAACCAAAAGTTTTTGCCTTTGCAGTCACATCAGCAACCCTCACTTCAAAATTGTACGTTTGTCCAGGCAGATAATAATTTACTCTATTTCCTGCGCCATCACTAATCAACAGGTCAAAGATTGGAGTGTATGGTCCTCGTATGTGACAATTGAGACAAGTGGTTCCAGTCTCGCCAGGAGCATTGGAATTTCCCACATCACGACCTTCACGGTTGGAAAGCAGCATGAGCAATCCAAAAGCTAGAAAAACAATAACGTAAGGTCTACAACGCTGATATTCTAAAGTCATGGTAATTGGATAGTCAAAACACAAAAAGGTTTAGCCATACAATTCAAATAAAACTTGTGACTCCCTAAACCCCATTGTTTCAATCAAATTATTTCGTGCTTCATCGATCATTTTTGACCAGCCACACAAAAAGAAAACAACAGTACTATTCTCTGATGTGTAAGCCTTTTCATAAACTTGATGTACATATCCATGGTAAAATGCATCACTTGTTTCGCGGCTCAATACTACATCATAACGGAGAGTCAAAGGTTGTTCTTCAGAAATTTTTTGAAACTCTTCGAAATATAAAATATCCTCTTTTGTGCGGCATCCAAAAATCAAATGAAACCGATACGGAAGCCCATGCTCGTAAGCATGTTTAATCATGGAGCGAAAAGGTGCAACTCCTGTACCCGTACAAACTAAAACATAAAGGGGTTCTGTTTCCTGGGGCAAAACAAAACTTCCATCTGGACCTTTGAACTTAAGTATTGTGCCAACAAAAACTTCGGTAAAAAAATATCCAGAACCTTTGCCATCGTCCAATAAGACAATGCAAAGCTCAAACATATTATCTTCAGAAGGTGTGGAAGCAATGCTGTAACTGCGCCAGCGATCCAAGCGCTTATCACCTACAGGCAGGTCAAAAGTGACAAATTGACCAGGTGTAAAAGTGAAGATTTCTTCAGATTCTACATGAAGGATGAAACGTTTTACAGTAGGGCTTTCATCAATGATTGTTATTACCTTGGCTTCAATCCAGTTTCTGGGCATTAGGAATTTATGTTAATTATCAATATCTTAGTACAAATAAACGGAAAACCCACCAAAGAAGTTTTAATGAAACACCAGTAAAGTAAAATCAAATAATTATGAAGAAATTGCTCTGTATATGTTTTATGCTTTCAACGACCATATTCTGCACAAAAATAGAGGCACAAAATCCATTCAATTTTCTGACATGGATTTTTAAAGTCACTGGAAATATTCCGCCATACACAGACACTATTCATTTCTCAAAAGACACGCTACTCGATGGTAAAAATGCATCAGATTTTGTAGACGCCGCAGGGTATCATACATTTTTGGCATTTGAAGGAGATAAAGTTTATCGCTGGTTATCAGAATGGACTTTGTGGTATGATTTTTCCCTAACAAAAGGAGACACCTTGAGATTATTACATTGCCAGATGATTCAGGATAGTGTAATTTTCATTGATAGTATTGCTACGGAAGTAATTTGTGGAGAAAGAAGGAGAGTACAATATGCGTCTTTTCAAATTTACAGTGATCAGCCCAAAGTTTCTGTGAAAATCATTGAAAATATTGGTATCCAATACTTTGATCAGTACAGAATTGGAATTAGATCATATTTCAACCAATTTATGACAGATTGTTATCTTGATGCAGCGATCATTGTATTGTCTAGTATCATAGATGAAAACGGAGATGAAATTAAGGCAGAAGACTGCTTGACGGTTAAAACAACTGACCATGCATTCAAACAAGAAAGATACATTTATCCCAATCCAACTTCAGAGAGACTGACCATAATGGGGTTAAATTCAAATGGAAATTTTAAAGTCTTTGATGTTTCCGGGAGATGTGTTCATAAAGGTGTTATTGACCAAAAAAGGGAGATTTCTCTGAAAGTTTAGAAATGGGACATTATGTTTTGGAAGTCATTGCAAAAGGACAGAATGTTTGGCGACAAAGGGTTGTTAAAAACTAAAACAGAGAAACAAATTGAAACCTTGGCTTACAGGATACTTATTACAGTGGTAAGCAAAAGGAGCGTATAAAAAAGATATTATTCTACACGAAAGAACTATCTTCCCAACAAAAATACAGCAGGTTGCTTATGCAAAAAAGCCAAATCCACTTTTTTCCAAGCAGCAATGGTTTGTGTTTTGATAAACTCATTATCCTGATCCAAAGCAGCAGCCACACACAACAACCTGTGAGGAGGAAGTGCTTCCAGACAAGTTTCTATCACAAATCCATTTCTATATGGAGTTTCAATAAATATTTGTGTCGCGCCTTGTTTTTCAATCAAATTGTCCAGGTTTTTCAAACGCTGAATCAACTCAGGTTTTTTATTGGGCAAATACCCATGGAAAGTAAATTGCTGACCATTGAAACCAGACGCCATCAATGCCATCATGATGGATGATGGTCCTATTAATGGGCGCACATCAATTTTATTTTTGTGACACCACGCAACGGCCAAATGTCCAGGATCAGCAACAGCCGGACAACCAGCCTCAGACATCAAACCTACAGAAATACCAGACTTCATAATCTCTAAAAAGCTATATAAATCAGCTTCAGAAAAACCCTTATCTATTTCAAAAAAAGACAAGTCATCAATCACGACTTGTGGATTTATGGCTTTCAGAAAACGGCGTGCAGTTTTGACCCGCTCAACAACGAAGTGTTTCAATGGCAATGTTGCTGCAATCACATCAGGCGCTGTATTTTGGTGCCGATCTTCAGCTATGGGTGTTGGAATGAGAATGAGTTGCGCCATATAAAATTACTTGATCAAGCAGGATATTGTACATAGTTTCTTGGAGTTTCCCACAATTTCACTCCGATCTCGTATTCGGGCTCAATGTGTAAACGCAAAATATTGTAAATCACAAATGCAATGTGTTCTGCAGATGGAATCAATGTTTTGAATTCTTCTACTTGAAGATTTAAGTTTTTATGGTCTAGTTTTTTTTCAATGTGTTCGTCTATGATGCGAGCCAATTTCCCCAAGTCATAAACATAACCTGTATTAGGATCTACCTTACCAGTTACACGTACTTCCAATTCATAATTGTGACCGTGGTAATATTCATTGTTGCAGGGACCAAATACAGATTTATTGGTTTCTTCATCCCATTGAGGATTATTCAATCGATGTGCAGCATTGAAATGGGCCATTCTAAAAACAGATAATTTCATCTTTTTATCAATGTATTTGACAAATGTAAAGGAAAAGATAGGCAAATGGTTTAAAATGGCTGGAGTTCTCAAAGGAAAACAGGCAGATTTTGTGAGACTTAAAGCGCGAACATTACTTTCTCAAAATCCAAAGGTCTTGTGGAATGTATGATAATCCTGCCTGATCAAACTGTTCGTGTTTTAATATTTCGAATTTTGCAAACAATTGTTGCATGGCTTTCGTAGGATGGTAGGCTGCAAATGTGCGATGCCCCAATTTTGTATTTCCCCGTATCACCAATTGTCCTGAATTATAAATGAGCAGTTCTTCACGACTGAGTTTTGATTTGAAATTATCACCATGACTTGTCAACATCAAAATTCCTCCGGGGTTGAGTAAACGATACATTTCCTGTATCCATTCCTGATGTTTTTCAACAGACAAATGGGTGATGATAGAAATCCCATAAATCAAACCAAAAAAATGATCGTCATAAGGCAAAGTTGCCTGATCAGAATTATGATTAAATGTGACGCTGTTTATGTTTTCTTTACACCAGAGAATAGATTTTAAATTATAATCCGTGCCAAATAGCGCAACAGATTTGGGTACAAAATCCGGCATATGTCTGACAACTCTTGCAGGACCACAAGCCCAATCCAGAATGTTGGTATTTTCTAATTTTATAAAGGGCCAGGCTTCGTCCACTATCCATTTACAAGTTTCTCTTCCATTGAGATAATAACGACTATAATCTAAGCCAAAGGATTCAAACATTATATAATCAGGAGGCAAATGAATATTTGGGTAATGTTTTTTGAACGCTTTGTTAGCAGTTCTATTCGATACCTTTTCTACAAGAAATCGGACAAAGTTGAGTGTACGGATCAGACCGAAAGACCTTACAAAAGCAGCGATAGCAACCGTATTTATTTTCATATTGGGGAATAAAAGTCCTAAAGCCGCTTAATGATCATGGCACTTGCTCCACCACCACCGTTACAGATAGCCGCCAAGCCGAGATTGGCATTTTTATCTTCGAGTGTGTGGATGAGGGTAGTGAGAATTCTGGCCCCGGAAGCACCAAGTGGGTGCCCCAGCGATACAGCACCGCCATTGACGTTTACGCGTTCTTCAGACAAACCCAGGGATTTTATGAATGCCAGGGAAACGACTGCAAAAGCCTCATTGACCTCAAAATAGTCCATATCACTTATATTCATTCCCACTTTTGCGAGCACTTTTGGTGCAGCAATCAAAGGTGCTGTTGTAAATCTTTGAGGCGCATGTGCGGCATCGCTAAATCCAACAATTTCTGCCAATGGAGTCAAACCGTGAGCCTTGACAAAATCTTCGGAAGCTAATATAATTGAAGCAGCTCCATCATTGATGGTACTTGCATTGGCAGCAGTCACGGTCCCTTCTTTAGAAAAAGCAGGCCGCAATCCAGGTATTTTATCAAACATCACATTGAAACATTCTTCATCCTTGTCAATCATTAAAGCATCACCTTTCCTTTGTGGCACAGAGACAAGACAGATTTCTTTGAGAAACCTTCCAGAATTGGTAGCCTCCTGTGCACGATGATAAGATTGTATGGCGTATCGGTCTTGTTCTGCTCTTGAAATGCCCTCTTCTACAGCCGTTTCATCGGCAAAATTTCCCATGGCTATTTGGTCATAAACATCCGTCAATCCATCTTTTTGCAATCCGTCTATAACCGGACTTGCGCCATATTTAGTGCCCCAACGCATGCTGGGTAAGTAGTGAGGAATGTTGGACATGCTTTCCGTTCCGCCAGCTAATACGACCTCATTGTCTCCCAACATGATGGACTGAGCTGCAATCATCACAGATTTCAATCCAGAGGAACAAACTTTATTGATGGTTGTAGATGGGATGTGATTTCCCAAGCCACTGCCAATGGTAATCTGTCTGGCAGGAGCTTGACCCAGATTTGCAGAGCAAACGTTGCCATAAAAGACTTCGTTGATTGTGGAGGACTCTATACCGGCTTTTGTCACAGCAGCTTTAGACGCAGTAATGCCAAGATCAATGGCTGATAGACCGGCAAAAATCCCACCAAATGAACCGATGGGAGTGCGGCAAGCGCTGAGGATATATACTTTTTTCATGTGTTTTAATTTGACTGTGGACAATAAGCCACAAGTGATGAATTCCTGTCGAAGATAATACCTTTTTCTATTTCAGTATAAATAACATCAGGGAGTTGGAGACATCAGCATGGTTACAATTCATATTTTACCTCCCCTCCAATGATGGTCATTTTGACTTTAGTTTTCAAAATATCGTCCTCTGGTATAGTCATAATATCCTGATCAAAAACGGTAAAATCTGCAAGCTTTCCCTCTTCAATGCTTCCTTTTTCGTTTTCCATAAAGGCTCCATATGCAGCATATATAGTGTAGGATTTCAATGCTTGATCTCTGGTCATTTTTTGATCGGGCTCGTAGCCTCCTACTGGGCTTCCGGCGAGCGTTCTACGTGAAACAGAGGCATAAAAACTAGGCAAAGGATTTAAAGGCTCTACTGGCGCATCCGTTCCGTTTACAATTTTGACGCCCATCTGCAATAATTTCTGCCAAACATATGCACCCTCCACTATCCTTTTTTCACCCAATCTGTCTATGGCCCATGGTCTGTCGGATGCCATATGAATTCCCTGCATAGCTGGAATGACTTTTAACTTTGCAAACCGACCGATGTCTGCTGGATTGAGGTGTTGCGCATGCTCTATCCTGAACCTGTGATCATTAGCCTTTTCGGGAAACGCATTAAATGCCATTTCGTATCGGTCCAATATTTCTCTGTTTGTCCGATCGCCAATAGCATGTGAGCAAACTTGAAAACCATTTTGTAATGCTTTTTTGGTTGTACTTTCCACAAAAGACATCGGTAAAGTTTCATGACCGTAGTGTCCGTGCCTGTCTGAGTAAGGTTCCAGAAGCCAGGCGCCTCGTGAACCCAGTGCTCCGTCACAATTGAGTTTTATGGCTCTGATGTCCAGAGTATGATAAGCACTGTCTATCATAGGACCTTTTTCGTACCATTCGTTGAGCAAATCTTCATCAAAACCTGTGAGCATCACGTACATTCGCACAGGCAATTTTCCCTCTTCTTTTAATTCTTGTAAAATTTCAATGGCCTGACGACTTTGTCCCGCATCATGAAAACCAGTTATACCTAATCTCAAACAAGCGTCCTGTGCCAAAGAAAGTGCTTTTTTATCCTGCGCTCGGTCATTTTTGGGCATAAACGTTGAAATCAATTTGGATGCTCGTTCTGTAAAAATGCCCGTAGGATTTCCTTTGACATCGACAATAATTTCACCACCTTCCCCATCAGTAAGCGTCTTGGATAGTTCTGCTACTGTTGAAGCAGATATGCCCGCGATTTCCATGGCTTTGGCATTTGCAAATGAAGCATGACCGCTTGCATGACTCAGGAAGACGGGATGGTCAGGACTGATTTCACTCAATTTATTGTGTGTTTGAAAACCTTTCACCAACTCATCTGGTTGAGGTGTCCACTTACTCTGATGCCAACCTCGACCCACAATCCATTGGCCAGGTTCTGCAACGGCAACAGCCTCTTTCACTCGATCCAAAAGTTCATCGTAGTTTTTCACGTTGATCAAATCCAGGTTCATCTCATTATACCCAATGCCCAATATATGTCCATGACCTTCAATAAATCCAGGAGTAAGTGTTTTACCATTCAGATCAATGATTTTGGTATTAGCATCTGTTGATATTTTGGATTCATCCTCACCAACGTAAACGATAATGCCATCTTTTACGGCAATGACTTTTGCGGTAGGGTGATTATCATCGGCGGTGTAAATGATGCCATTTTTTATAACAAGCGTTGCAGCATCAGATATTTCCGGATTTTTACAACC
This sequence comes from Saprospiraceae bacterium, assembly GCA_016715105.1. GTDB lineage: Bacteria > Bacteroidota > Bacteroidia > Chitinophagales > Saprospiraceae > JADKBO01. The sequence goes on from JADKBO010000002.1 coordinate 439,694, forward strand.
AATCAGGAAAACAAGAGGAATGATGTAAAGAAGTTTTTGGAAAACCATTGATTTTACTTTTTGATGAAAGATGTTTACATATGAATTTTCCTAAGGACCTTCTTTCAGTAAAGTTAAAACTAACAATTTTTTAAATACGAAGTTTCGCTATTATTGAATGAAAAACAAAATAGAGTGAGGGAATAAAAGTAAATGGACTGGGGAATAAAAATATAAAATTCGATCACGAGTTTCATTTTCATAACATTAAGTACTTTACAACCCTAGCCCAATCATTTCCAAAGTTGATTTTGCGAAGGCAATGTTTCCTGTGTCTGATTGAAAGCTTCAGAATGTTAATTTAAATAGGACCTCAAATAATACCATTACTAAAATTGTATTTTTTGTAATTTAAATTATAAATTGTATTAAGAAAACAAAAAACCATGGTCAAAAAACTACTCCTCTCAACAGTAATCATAATTTTTACTTTTTTTCAAGCCAGAACACAATGCGTTGAAAGTTTGTCTTCTTATCCAATTGGTGCGACTTCCCTTGAACTGAACCCCATCATGAGTGCTCAAAACATCATGGCAATTACAGCATATTTAAATGGAGTTAATCCTGTTGTAAGCACAATGGATGATATGAACAGTACAATCTTTACCGTGACAAATCCTTTAACATATGAGCAGGTAATTGGAGCAATTTCAACTGCTTGCCCTGATCAGGAATGTATTTATTCTGCTGACTATTTTTCAGAAACGGAGATGACTGTTTTTCCAGAACTACCATTGGCTGTGTTCAACCAATTATTACTTGTAGCTCCTTATGATGATAATTTACCTTCTGCTTCAGGCTTTGTTTCATATGTCCAATATTCAAACACGATTACTCCTGAGCAAATGGCTCAAATTGAAGCAATTATTTGTCCTGCACCGATTCCAACTCTTGGTCAGTGGTCTTTGATTGTGCTGTTTTTGTTTTTATGTATTTTTGGATTATTGTCAATTCAAAAAAGTTATAAAACCATTTTGCAAAGCAATTAGGATATAGCGCTCAAAGGTTAATTTGACACCTTTTTGGCAACAATCTTTGATGCGGGTAAATCAACTATTTCCAATAAAGACTGTCGAGAGATTAAACATTCAAAAACATCTCCTAACTTACTCGAACACTTATATCAAATCTTTTCCCCTTTTTGCATTTTTTTAATCAGCTCTTTCAATTCAATTTTAATGAATTCAGGTTTGGGAGGAAAGGGTCTCTCAATTTCCTCCTCAAGAAGTTTTATAGCCTCTTCTGTATTCCCCAATTTATACTCAATTTTGGCTTTGGTAAGAGGATCAGAAAATATCAACTCACCAATCCAGAATTTAGCCATTTCCAAAGTATGCTTATCTGTACTTTTTCTGGATATAGCAAAAGAGAATTCTCCATATGCATGGTATTTCCATTCTTCATTACCGGAATCAATACTTTCTGCGATCACTTTTTGCATTTGATCAATATCAATATGTTCACGGAGATAATCAACCTTTGCTTTGAATAGATACAATGCAGCTTCTTCCGGCAAATATTTACGTAAAGAATCATTTACCTTGGCCCAATCCAATTCCTTTCCCAAATTAGGTTGAATGAGATACTCATCTACCGTTTGATATATCAACCGGTTTACCTTGGTTTTGTACTTACTATGTTTTGTGATTTCTTCTTTATGATTGACGACATAGTTATATACTTTTGATTGGAACTTTGGATGTGAACTCATAATCAAATCAAGATTTTTTGAAGACATCCAATCTTCTTGTCCTTGCAAATAAGCTTCCAAAACCATGTTATTTTTATCTAATTGATAAAATTTTTCTGTCAGGGATAGCAATTGACTCAGAAGTAAACTATCTCTTTCACCGTTTTCGAAACGTTGGAGTTTTGAGTAAAACCCATCTTCTATATTTATAAGATTTTTACCGGTAGTCAAAAACTTCTCCGCGCTCTGATAACTGCCAGACCTGTTTACAATTTTGCCAGTTTTGTCAAATACCAAATAGGTTGGAAATGACGTAATATTATAATTGCTACTCCAATCGGCGGTGCTTTTATGCCAGGTCTGTGTCCATTCATTATCCTTTCTTGTCTTATCCATTTGCACTTTGATATTGACAAAATGCTTGTTGAAAAAAGTACCAACGGAATCGTCTGAGAAAGTCTCTTTATCCATTCGTTTACATGGCCCGCACCACGTTGTAAAACAATCAGCGAAAATGAGTTTGTCTTCTTTTTGAGCTTTCTCCACAACTTGATCCCAGGTAAGATCTTTTTCAAAATAAATACCCTGCGTAAACGAATAGTTGAAAAGGAAGCAAAAGAAGAGACAAGTAAATTTTTTCATAATGTTTCAAATGTCTTATTAAAGAAAAAAATGGCAACACATCATATCCAGCTATTTAGTGAGTTATTATCGTTAATTCACATGTTCCCAAGCAGGTGGTTTCAATTTGGAAGAAAATTAATAAATTTAGGTTGTAATTATGTATTTACTGCCTTTTATTTTTCAAAATGAAGTACAGTAAAGGCATTTTGAATTAAATAATGGTTTTGTTTGCCTTATTAACTAGGATTTTCATTTCATAACAGCAAATATTTACCAACCCTAGCCTCAATCATTTCCAGCGTTGGTAAATTTTCCAGACCAGATCCTTCTACAATATAAGAGGCCGCACAATTTGCAAAAATACATGCTTGTTCTAGATCTTTATGTTGGGCATAATTGACCAAAAAAGCGGTTGAAAAAACATCACCAGCACCAACGGTATCTAAAGCAAGTACTGGAAAGGACCTAAATTTCAGTTGTTCAGATTGATTGTATACGGTAGCTCCTTTGTCTCCATGAGTTACAACTACTATAGGACAATTTTGTCTTATCTGATCGAGTGCAGTGGGAAAGAACTTAATATCTTCATCGCTAAAGAAAACAATATCTATTCCATTTAACGTTGTCCAGTCCATTTCTTTTAAATAAACTTCATGATCTGGTTTTGTATGTCTAAGCCAACCCTGGATGTTTGCTCCAATTATTGATGTTGGACACATGGTCTTAAAAGCTATGTCAACCTCATTGCAAATAGGTCCAAGATGGACAATATCTGGCACCATATTAGGAAGTAAATTTATATCTTCCAGAGAAATGTTATTGGCCTTGCCCAGCAGTTTTTGTGAGCGTTCGTTGCCAATAGACGTATTTTCAAATTGGGTGGTATGTGTTGCCAGTTTATTTACGAAGGTGATCTTTGCCTCATTAAACTTATTTTGAAATAAGAAGTCTGGCCCCACTGAAGTCAGCACTGTGGTATCAAGACTTAGTGATTTTGCTAAGAAAGAGCAGTAGGACGCTGAACCACCTAGAACATAGTGTCCATTGTCGTGGTCGTGACAGCAGTGGCCAATGGTGAGGTAGTTCATGGCAAATTATTTTCTCTATTCTTATCCCTAGCCAAGGTTTGGAGTTATCTTATTTTCAAATGAACCATATAATAAAGAACATATGATAAATTAATGCTGCCTTATTTTCAATATAGATTTATCATCATGCTCATTCCATTTATCTCGCAAAATAAAAAATGAACAAAAAATCATTATTGGAATACAAAGCCTGGAAAAAACGATGGGTTTATCTAAAATTAAACTTTCAGTCAATAATAATAAAACGCAAATATTCAGAACAATTACGTACCACGGTATTTTTTTATAACTACTTTTCATTTGAATGCTTTGTATGTGAGGTTTAAAAATACGGAATATTGGTTAGATTCTTGAGCAATAAATTGTATTGAGACAATGTTACTCAAAAAACAAAAGAAGATTGATAAAATCTATAGCATAAAAGTTTAAAAAATAAAAATTAGCTGAAAATCATCGCCGTTACTTCTGGTTTATAATTAAACGGTTCAGCCAAATCATCATTAAGAAACTACCTTCTGCATATGCAACATTTTCTGTATGATCAATTTATTTTCCGGTATTCCAGCATTTAAAATGAGATAAGCACGGCATTAAAAAAGCCTTGACGTTTTACCAAACATCAAGGCTTTTTATAGTGAATATTAATTTAGCCGTGTTATATTAAGAAAATTACGGAGCTTTAAAATTCCATTTGGAATTGTCGCTGTTCATATCAAACTCGCCAAGTGTTGGTGTGCTGTCACCAGCGGATATCAATGCTAATTTTTTATCTGAATTTGGAACAACTTTTGGCATGATCCTGAAAGTACCATCCGTCAATTGATCGATTCGCCACAATTGTTCTGGTGCGCCTGTAAATGAAGGAACAGTAACTAATTCAGCGTCCGCAGTTGCAGCTAAAGCTCTTTCGGTACCTTCAATCAGTATTTTATAAGATGGAGTTCCAAAAAATCCAGGAGCATCTGCAACAGCCGAGATGTTCCATTTTTGATGTGGGCGTCCTACATAGTCACCGATTCTTACATCAATATTTCCAGCTGGCCAAGTACTGCTTACGTCTGACAATTGTTGAGAAGGTACAGGAACTATTGGTTGTTCTGCGGCATTAGGACCAAATCCACCACCAGTACGGGCCATTCTTACAAAATCAACAATCAACTCAAGTGCATATCCTCTTCTTTCAGATTCAATTTGATAGGTTCCGTCTTTAAGATTCTCTCCTGCATATGGCCAACCATTTTTCCACAATAAAGGTTTGATAGCCAAAACACTGCGACCGCTACGATCTAAATCTGCCTCATAATGTAAGGAAACTTTTTCGACACCATTTTCAAGGATGGTACGACCAAAATGCCCGGCACCGTTTGTTCTTCCTCCACCAGAAGAAACAACCATTTTACCACCGCCTCTCAACATGTCTCTCCCCATATTATCAAGATAAGGTCCTGTCACTTTTTTTGAACGACCTACAACAATGTTATAAGTTGAATTTGCTCCATCACAACAAGTTCCGTGAGTACCAAGCAAATAATACCAGCCATCACGATATTCCAAATCGGTAGCTTCACAATCTATGGCGATATCCAATGCTTTGTTTCCTTTTACTCGGTCTCCAGTTTTGGGATCAAGTTCAACCAATCGGATATTGCCGAAATAAGTACCGTAAGACACCCACAATCTACCAGTGATTGGGTCTAGTAAAAGACCCGGGTCAATGGCGTCATTATCTTCCATATTTTTAGATTCAGCCACTACGATAGGGTCTGAAAATTTAAAATCGGGAGATTTAGGATCTAGCGTTTTATTCCACATGGTATTTATTTTACCATCATGACCGCCGCCCAAACCACCACCGGTTGACCCATATACAATGAGATAACGATTACCAATTTTGATTGCATCAGGAGCCGCACCTCCACCAGGTCTCTCAGCACCACTATTCCAAGTCCACCCGTCTTCAGAAATTAATCCGCCACCACGTGTTCCAAACGTATAATATTTTCCTTCACACTCCATAATCGTAGATGGATCGTGAATAAATGGTTTTCCGATTTGTGCCAAAGCATTTCCAGCTGACACGAAAGTTAAAAGGGCAAAGCCCAATATTTTTATACTTGATTTCATATTAAATACAATTGAGAATTTAAATAGGAGATTAATTAATATTATTGATAACTAATCGTGAGACCTTTTATCGGCTTGCCTTTTTCATCCAGAAACCGCACACAGAAATCACTCATACCAGGACCGTTGATGACAGCTCCGCGAATGATATTTTTACCTTTATTGAGTGTCAAACGGGAAGACATGACATCATCCATCACCATACGTCTGTCTCCAGAAAGCAAAACTGCTTCTTTGCCATTTAGCCACCACATGGAAGCAGAATTGGATCCAACGGCCATTCTTACATTTTTCATTTCTACCGGACTATCAACGATGGTAAAGGCCCAAAACAACACGCCATAAATGGGTTTCTCCAAACCATAAGCAAAACGGAATAGTTTTACATTGAATTTGGTACTTTCCAAAGCATGCCATTTTAAATCTTGACCTCCCACTTTGACCATGTCGCCATGTTTTGGCATAATGGTGAATTGATTATCAAAGTACAAAGTATCGAAAGCCTTTCTGAGGTAACTATCGGTAAATACGGTATTGCTTCGGTTTGGCTTGATGATGGGTTCCAGCAGCAACCAGCGTTTGATGAAACCATCAGCATCAGGTGTCATTTTAAGCTTTGTTGCTGGTGTGAAATAAGGGGCGATTGTGCGAGGGGTTTTAGAAGTATCTACTATGGGGGCACGTTCTCCGACTGTCTGCGCTTGAGCAGAATTTCCAGATAATACCAATCCCACAAAAAATACAAAGGCCATCGCTTGTGACAATGTTTTGTGTCTGATGTTCATAAGTGCTTTTTAATTTTTGCTTTAATGATTTTTGAAAATAGATGAACTATTGAGTGTAAAAGTACGAAAAGGATTATCCCGATATGTTAAGGGTTTTATAAAAAATCGCACAATTAGTGTGTTTTACACACTTTATCGACTGAGGGCAAAAATATGATGATAAAAAGCATGAATTTGTAGATGATATTGAGTGTTGGAAATATGCATATAAGCATTGGAACTGTAAGGATCACATTGTCTGAAATAATTTATTCATAATGTTGATTAACATTATACACGAATATTTGATAACCTTAGTTTTAACATGCTAAAGAACAGACTTTGTAACAATCGAATACAAAGGTGAGAACAATTTTTGACTTAACGAACCTTTATAATTTTTGAAGTCTGCAGGATTTTTCCAGAATGGAGGTCAAAAATTGACATAAAATAAACACCATCATTGAGATAGTCAAGATTGATAGGCAAATCTTTTGTATATGAAAGCAAATCTTGTTTACCAAGAAGATCGGAGATCAATATCCCCACTTCATTTTCATCAATACCTATGTGAAGGAAATTTACAAAAGGATTCGGATAAATATTATAAATAGCATTATCAACTACAGTAGAACTGACAGTTCCTTGATCAAGTAAATTGGTGATCCACCAAAAATCTCCATTTGAAAGAACAGCGTCTATATCATTATCTGAATCAAAGTCACCATTTACTATCTCCAACAATGGCTGAATAGTTGTGATAACTTCAGTGTCATATACGAAGGAATCAGATGATTTGCCTTGATGGTAAGTATTATCCTCTGAATTGCAACCCAGAATAATATCTAGAATTCCATCATTGTTGTAATCTGCAATATTAAAACTTCTTAGAGTCCCCTTCCCAGCCACAAGATTTACTTCATGATAAGTTTTGTTTCCATTATTAATCAATGCTTTTAATGTTGAAGACGAACTGCTAGAATAGGCAATATCCCTATCTCCGTCTTTATCAAGATCAATTATTTGAATATTTTCCAGACTTCTTACAGCGGTGACATTTAATATCTTTTGCAAAAAGCTACCCTGACCAGAATTTTCTAATGCCATAATTTGCCCATCAAAGAAATCATAAAATCCAGCGATGATGTCTATATCATTATCTCCATCAAAATCTGCTAATTCAATAGTTCTTATATCACCCTTTTTTGTTATTACACTCTTTGTTTCAAATGTTCCCTTCCCGTTATTAAACATTAAATAAACGGAGGATTCATTTGAATTTAGGGAAACAATATCTATATCTTGGTCACCATCGATGTCTGAAGTTTTAAAACTAAAAGCTAATTTGGAATTTTGTGGAAAGGAATTAAATGACCCGTCACCGTTGTTTAGTAGAATCAATATTTTACTAGTCTTACTATCTGAAACGACTAAGTCCATATCGCCATCAGCATCGAAATCACCAAAACCAGGATTTCCTATGGCCTTTACTTTAAGGTCTACTGTTTTAAAGATGATGGAATCGGGCTTACTTATATTGGTATGAAGTAGCAGGTCTCCGTCCGCACTAAAATATTGGGCGACACCAATGACATCTAACTTTCCATCCCCTGTGAAATCAGCAACTAGAGGTAAACTCATACCCTTATTGGTAAATGGCCCGCGTTTAAAACTTTGGCTTGAAAGCGAAGAATAGAATAAAGTGATTATTCTATGAAGTAAAGAGTTTTCATAACATAGAGTTTTGATTCGTTTTTTTTTGTATACAATAATAGCAAAATGATGTTTCCAGACAGTGTTTTGCATAACTTTATAAAAAGAAATTTATGAAAACCCAGCAATTTTAATTTGGTACTGATTTCTATTGAATGATTTTCGTTCAAAATCAAATTCAATTATTTTTTAATTCATGAATCATTTGTCTAATGGTTTTTGTCTGTTTATCCATATCTTTTATTGCAATTGGATTAAATCTATTTTCAATTCTTTCACCTGTGGTTTTCTAACTATCCATAACATTTAAACAGATTTATATAAAAGGGTAATGGTTTTACTTAATTCATTGATATTTAATCGGCAACAGATTCAATTTTAATAATAACAACAACAAGATTAACAAAACGCTCCCAAGTGTTGCAAATACATTGATGAACCGTTGCGCCTTGACTCTATTGTTGAATGCTTTTTCAATGATTTTAAAAACCACCAACCCAATGACTCCTCCAAATGTATTTGTAATTAAATCTGTAATATCAAAAGCCCCGATTTTTAATATAAACTGCAGGGTTTCAAACATTAAACTGAGCATGAAAAAGAAGATAAGCTTTTTAGATAAAGTCCACAGCTTAAATAAAATGGCAACGTAAATACCCAGAGGTATAAAAACCAAAACATTCAAAATGATTTCGCCAAGATCCAGGTTAACATCAGGGAGAAAGGCATCTTCAAAAGGAATAAAATTTATACTCCTACTTTCCATGTAGGTAAAGCGCACACCCAACTTTAAAAGTAAAATCCAACACAAAATAATGAAGTATACTACAAATAAGGTGACAGTTACCTTATTTGCCCTAACGCGATAATCAATCATGATATGCTATTATTTTAAACTTCATCTTTTAATCATATTGATAAGCTTATGATCCTGCAAAAGGAGTTCCAAAAATACCAACCGCCAGTTCTGCCCAAGTCAGAAAAAACACCAGTAAAATTGCACCACAAAGTAAAATTCTGTTTTGCAGCGTTTTTACTTTTCTCAATACAAATTCACACAACAAGCCTGTTCCTAGTAGTAGGACCCCCATGACGGTGAAATCAAAAATATCCCAATCAACTTCCTCTGAGAACTGCATTGCAATCAGAGGAATGGACAAAAGTGTTACTACTAAGGCCAAAATAATCATTAATCTTTTGTTTGTCATTTTTTTTTTATTTAATCAAATTAAACAGTTAAAGGGCTACCAACAGTATAGTGGATCCGCGGAAACAAAGTACTTTGAAACACAAAGTAAATGAGAATAGTTTGCTTTTCAAAATATTTTGTCGAAAAGCTACAGTTATTTATTTCAGATGTATGGAGTGAGCTTTATAAAAGGAGACCAAAAGGGCTGATTGACTGAAAAAACCATTAACTAAGCTGTTTGACCAACTCCGTCTTGTATGGCAACATCGAGGACCTCCAGATTTATATCTTTAGTGGATTTGAATTTAATGCAATAACCCGTTACGCTTGCTTTGCCAATAGTTTTTCCATAAGTTTCTGGCAAGTATTTTTTGTCTTCGAGCCCCATAATGTATACAGAAATTCCAGTCGAATTAGCACTAATTCCAACTTGATAAAACTCTTTCGTTTTTCCATCGGCGTAATGCATTGTCTGCTTTCCATAACCAATGTTAGGATTAGAAACAATTTTTCCATTTTCATCTTTGCCATCTAAAAACCATAATTTGCAATCAGGTAACATAAAAAGCATGCGCTGATGCAATGCATTCATTTCTGTACTTTTTGATTCGGTTAAAGTTGCTAAATAGTTGTTGATTTGTTCAGTTATATTCATGATTCTTGTGTTAGGATTTATTTGCTTTTATCATTTTTATATTCAGTCCCATTACCCAAGCAAGAACGAAAACAAATGTTATTTTTTGTATCAAGGGCAGATATTTAATAAAACTTCCAGAATAATAAATGTAATTATTAATTCCTAACATTAATATACAAAGCAATCCGCTCATCTTAAATAATTGCAAATCACTTTGGTAAATGGCTCTGATAATACCTATGAACACAAAAAAGCCAAATACACTTGCTAAAATTGTTATCTGGTCGTGGTACTCAGTAAATATAAAAATTGCAGTAACCATTGAAATTGTACCACAAACCTGAATGATCGATTTCCATATTTTGCTATCTTCAAAGTGTATAGAAAAGTGAAAAAAAAAGATCAATAGGCTGCCACATAAAATCAACATTGCTAAAATTGCAATCGGCCTTGCTGGATTTTGTTTGCCATTTATGGATTCCTCATTCAATAAATTGCACCAATAATTATTGACCCAATCAAATTCCGTGGAGTTTATATTTGCCTGAGAACCACCGGGGTATTGATTTGCGGCATAGAAATAAAGCCCTATGAAAATTAGTATTCCTATTGTAGGGAACATTAAAAAAAATGAGCTGAATTTTTTATTAGCCAACATGATGGTAAAAATAACAAATCAATCGATGCATGAAAATACGCCTATTAAACCACTATTTTTCAGCAAGAATCATGATTGCTTTATGATTAATTTCCAATTAAAAAGTTCTTCGCTTTCTCCAATTTTCACAAACTTGTTTTTTTGGAGGATCGTAAAAGAGGCGATATTATTTTTCTCAGTGGATGCAACAATGGAAGTAACTTTGGGTTGAGATGATGCCCAATTAATTAGGCCGCAAACTGCTTCTGTCATAAACCCGTTACCCCGAAACTCATCATAGGTACCATAACCAATTTCTATTTCTCCAAATTCGTTTGGCTCTCCAACGATACACAAGTCACCAACCATTTTATTTGCACTTTTTGATATCAAAGTCCAAATGGTATTATATAAATAATCCTTGCTTTTGTCAGAAACATTTGGAAGAATAGTTTCTTCGAGGGCTTCCTTAAGTTCCGAAGAAATTGTCCTAGTTGTGTTGTTCAAATTGAGTTCCAATTCCAAAGAACCGTCAGCTTTAATGTATTTCACAAGTTGTGGGTACGTTAATGGCCGGATAATTAATCTTTCTGTCTCTAACATTTTAAATAATTAAAAAGGAAATAATGCCTTATTTTTTGAGACTCAGGGAGTTTCTTACTCAATGATGGTTCATAAAGCTGGCAGTAAAATTAGTCATTCAGCATGAATGGAAAGATGAATAAGAGAAAAGGTTTTATTTTCTATTTTTTTTAAAAGAGAAATTTTGTTTTCAAATAGCATAATATTTAAGGTATTAACACTTCTGTGCCCTCACTTCTCCAAAATATTTTCTTAAAGATTCAGCCCAAACATCCAACATATCCATTCTTTTATATCTTTGTCCAAGCCATATTAAGTGTGTAAAACACAATTAATAATTTTTACAAAAACAATCTGATGATCAGAAAATTTAAATCGTTAAGGTGGACCATGCCTTTGCTCCTTATTTTTGGGACACAAATGGTTTCATTTGCTCAACAAGGACCTCCCACAGGAACACCTCCTGGTCCAGGTCCGGGAGGATTCAGACCTCCTAATATTTCTGTACCGATCCAAAGCGATACTTCACGAACACTAGGTACGTACTTTTCACTGGCGACGATAGCAAAAAAAGCGCCAGACCCAAAAGGCTTCATACAACGTTGGTTGGTTCTCGAGCCTATTAAAAAAGACATAACCAGAAACAGCATATTTACAGACAACTATCTGAGGACCACTTTTGCAGCAGATAATTTTTCTGATGATTTTACCATTGTGCCCAAAAAGGGAGATATGGTGAAATTGGGCGAGCAAGAATTGAAATGGCACGCCATCGACAGCAAACTCTTTAATTTTAAGCTGCATCGGTTTTCGTATGCCATGAATAAGCCACAAAACGGCATATTGTATTGGGTAGTGACTGTCATTGATTGTCCAAAAGAAATCAAAGATGTGAGGATGACTGCAGGATGTAATTCTGGGGGAATGTTTTGGCTCAATGGAGAAGAAGCGGTTATGGTCTCTGGCGACAGAGATATGGTTGTCGACAATTTTTCGTCTGAAAAGCTGACACTAAAAAAAGGAAGGAACGTGATTAGAGGTGCCATCATCAATGGCCCCGGAATGATTGATTTTTGTGTGCGATTTCTAGACAGCAAAATGCAACCAGTAAAGGGTTACACCATTAGCTATCAATAGTCCAAAAATCCATTTTATATGGCATTCAAATCTATAAACAAGAAAATTGGTCTATTAACAGAAGCAACGTTCAAAAGGACCACAAAAATTAGAAATAAAATGAAGCGAATCAACATATTGAGCCTTTGCACTTTATTATCAATGATTTTATCAAGTTCATTGTCAGGGCAGGTCGGCAAACCTTTTATACACGATCCGTCAACTATTGTAGAATGTGAGGGAAAATATTACACATTTGGCACAGGAGGAGGTGGCCTGATATCTGAAGATGGATGGAATTGGAATGGTGGCGCAGTCCGTCCGGGAGGCGGAGCTGCACCAGATGCCATCAAAATCGGCAATCGATACCTGATAGCATATGGAGCAACGGGTGGAGGAGCTGCTGTAGGACATAGAGGAAAAATTTACACCATGTGGAACAAAACACTGGACCCAAATTCTCCTGATTTTAAGTACACCGATACCGTAGCAGTGGCTTATTCAGACGGGTATGAAGATTGCGATGCCATCGACCCAGGAATGATGTTGGATCCTGTGACAGGTCGTCTTTGGCTGACTTATGGCACTTATTATGGTTTTACACGCGTGGTAGAGTTGGACCCAAAAACTGGCAAACGCGTTGTAGGAAATAAGTCCGTAGATATAGCCATCGTCTGTGAAGCTTCAATCCTTACCTATCATGATGGTTGGTATTATTTGCTTGCAAATCACGGCACCTGTTGTGATGGAGCCAATTCTACCTACAACATTGTCGTAGGTCGCTCTAAAAAAGTAACTGGTCCCTTTATCGACAATGTAGGAAGAAGTATGTTGGAAGGTGGTGGTAAAATGGTTGCCGCAACAAGAGGAAGGTTGATTGGTCCAGGACACTTTGGACGTAATATTCTTTCTGATGGAGTTGAAAAAATGTCACTCCATTATGAAGCAGATCTAGACCAAAGCGGAAGGAGTGTGCTTGCTATTTTGCCAATAGTCTGGAAAGATGGCTGGCCAATTGCAGGGGAAAATATAAAAGAGGGAACTTATGAAATAGAATCAGTGAGGAGAGGTTATGGCCTTGAATTGGACATCGATTTTGCAAGAATGGCCCGTGCTGGTGGAGGATTTGGTCGCAATAATGACGAACCAATAAAACCAGTAGCATCACAAGAACTTGCAGATGTCATCCAAACGTGGCCAACAGGTAACATCAATGCAAGGGTAGGAGATTACATGTTTCGCCCTCATCAAAAATGGACAGTTGTTCCAGTGCCTGAGGCAGGAGGTTATTTTGGAGGTTCTTATTATAAAATCGTCGTAGCGGGAACAGAAAGAGCGTTGGCAGCAACAGCAAATGGAGAGGTCATCACCGTACCAACATTTAATGGTGGAGCAGAACAACTTTGGAGGATCGATCAACTTACAGATGGTACATACCGCATCATGCCAAAAGAAATACCAAACTCCAAAGAGGAAATGGTGCTGATATCTTTTGGAGATACAAGGCCAACTTTGGGTAAATTTGATATGAAAAACGACAATGGTAAATGGAACTTTAGGGCTCCATAAGATTAATTCAGAAGTATCAAATAATTCATTGATTAGACATATATCTTATTGATCTGTGCCTTCAAATCAATGGTTATGTTTATTAAAATATGATTCTCTGGCCAGGGCAATTAAAAGCATTTGCAGGCAAGAAAATAGGGTATTCTATTAAACAAATTGAAGGATCAATTTTTCACTTGATTTTACCAAAATGCAACATATTGGTAGCCTCTGAACGTGCGGTAGCGATGTCAGGAATGCCATCTTCGTTGAAATCACCTACTGCAAATCCATAGACTGTACCATTTGAATCACCAAATGAAATTGATTTAAAATTGGAATCAGTTCCTTTATTATAAAATATTTTCGAGGGGGCAAAAACGTACCCAACAATAATATCCATTCTGCCATCATTATTCAGATCAGCAATGCTTAAAGCATAGGGCACAATCAATGATTCAAATAGAGAAATACCTGCTGAAAAAATTTGATCTTTTTTTCCATAAAAGAGCATAAGTCCTTTGTTTTCATCAATACCGACAACATCAGGTATTTGATCGCCATTAAAATCTGCTACATATGCGGTGCGAATGGATGCGTCAGATGGGCCGAATAGGATACGACGAGTGTCTGAATAATTCCTATAAGCATTTCCTAAGTAAACATAACTCTGACCTCCGTCACGATGGGGCACAACCAGATCAATAAATCCATCTTTATTGATGTCCGCCGGCGTTATGGTAGTAGAAGGATAATTGGCAAATGTTATACAATCAGCATTAAATTTTCCTCCACCCAGGTTCAAACAGATGTAATTGGAAGTGGGGTTTCTACCCCTGTTCGCTAAAATGAGATCGGGCAATCCATCAGCGTTTATGTCAGCAACCGATAAATTACGGGTTGGCCATTTCGGAATTCCAAACTCAGAACCAACAGTAAAATTACCTTTTCTATCATTAAAATAAACTACCTTCTTATCCGGGGAATCATTACTTACTGCAATATCAAGAGATCCATCTCCATTAAAATCAGCCAAAGCACCGGTGTATGAACGATCTGAAATCTCACTCAAATTATAAGATTTTCGCACACCACCCATTCCATCACCAAGAAAAACGCGGTCAACGATTGGCCAATGTCTTCCTTTTACCAACAGAATGTCGAGATGACCATCACCGTCAAAATCACCAAAACTCATATTGGCAGTTGTATCAGCTTGCTCTTCCAAGATTAATACACTGGAGTAATCTGGAAATGTATTTGAACTTTTCGCAATGGAGGTTTTCTGAGCAACAACATGCAGAGGTTGAATACTTAAAACACATAAAAGAAAAAAGAAATATTTCATGATAGTTAATTGAGGTTTTATTTAATTAGTCCTGCTGCTGGAAAATTTGTTGAGGTTTGCAGTCTTTTTAGATATTAGCTTTATGATCATTTTTAACAAACTTCCGCTGGTTTAAAATTGTAAATATTGAAGCGGTGAAAGGAATAGGACCTAAAAGTACTTTTAATCTCCGCATTTCACTGACTCAAAAAGTCTTCTTTCAACTTATATTCTTTTACCCCTTTGATTGCCATTCTGTAACTCAAACCCAATTCAACCATCATTCCTGTAGCATCTTTGATGGAGAGTTTAATATATCTCAAACCAAAGTGGATATTAAGGTTACTTTCAATAAGTGTTGGCGCACCAAAATAGTATACTGGGCTAGATTTTCCCAACTTAATTGGATAATTAATAATGAGACCAGGGCTCCATCCTTCGAATTGTGCCCATCCTGGATCATTTTCTCCAATTTTTTCTGTTATATTTTGAGTGGCAATATTTAATTCTCCTTGCACATTGAATTGATCAAACCACTTTCCGAATATCAGGCCGATCAAGGCAGTTGTAGGAGCTTTAACTTGTGTTCGTGTGGAATTGATAGGATAATCTCTTTTCAATTTATTTCCATAAACGCTCATATTCATTCCGTAGATCAAATTATTTTTGCCCGAATAGCCAAGATCGATTTTCATACCTCCCCCAAAGGCTAAATGTTTAGAAGGACGTCCTATAAACTGATTCGCCAAACCTCCAACGGTCATGTCAAATCGTTGACCAGATTCATTTATATACTCAAAATCTTCGAGTTTTGCTTCATTGTAAGCACTTCCTTGTAAAAATCCATAAGTTCTTTGATTGAATTGATAAGTAGGAAAAGTGAGTTTCATGAAATAAATAGATGCTTCTGCAACCCCATTTCGGATTCGTGGATTAAATCGCTCTATTTCTATGGTTTTATTTTTAAGACTATCAATAATTTCTGGATTTGAAATGCCATTAATTTCTGAAAGTGTGGGATTTCCAACAGCATCAATGGAAAAGATGAATTCAATTTCAACATCCTTTATTTCTTGTCTTTGCTTTTTTGTAAAATCAATTCCATAGTACTTTATGGCAAGTTGATTTATGCCATTTTTAGGACTTACTTGCTGATTTAAGCTATCAACTATTTGAGCATGAATTGCAATAAAGTTAATTAGAATAAAAATAATTGTAATTGATTGTTTCATTTTATTCCGCGTTAATTATGAGATCGTAACCACGTTATTAATTGTTCAGGGTCTGCAATACTCCAAGAATGAGGATGTCTCATATTATTTGGTTTTCTGTATCCTTTGTCCGTTGTCGTCACTAAAACAGCATTTTTGTTTCCTAATCTTTGCAGTTCATTGATAATAGCTGCGTGGTCCATAATATTGTTGTAAGAATAGTCATAATTTCTTTCTTTCAGCCACCATTGAATGTCGGGCTCCGAGATTATCATAATTGGTGTATTAATTAAATTTTTAACAGCTTTCTGGCTTATATCAGAAAAGGAATAAGGTGAATTGGCATAATAATTTTCTAATGAAGATTCCGGCGTTCCCGACATTTCTTTTTCTATTCTTTCTATCATATAAAAAACCTCACCATTTACCTTTTCTGGATTTGAAAGTCTCACAACTCTTTTGGCCGCTTTATAATAACGTTCCCAATCAAGTGGAGGATCAATGGCAAAAACTGCTTTTGGCTTTATTGTATAATTTTCTTGAATAGATAACTCAGCATATTTTACTGCACATGTTCCACCTATGGAAAAGCCACCAATGAATAAATCCCTACCATTTAATTGATATTTTGTAACAACGATTTCAATAATTTCCTTCAATGATTGTTGAGAAGCTACATCACTTCCAAAATAAGAAGAGCCAGTCTTTAAAAGGGGAATGATGGTGAGCATACCTTGTTGTGAGGCATATTTAGGAATATCTGTTTGAAATAAAACGCCTTCTGGTGAATTACCAAAACCGTCTAATAAAATCAGCAATGATTTGATCTGGCTACTTTCAGGAAATACAGCAACATACATGTTGGTGCTACTGTCCTGCGCATTTAAATAAACAGTTTCCATTTTCTGGCCATATGAAAGGAAGGACATGAAAAGTATAAGAACAAGATAAATATGTTTTTGCATGTTGAAGGTTATAATTATGCGATGGACTCTTTTTCTGGTAGATATAATTAAAAGTAATTTTGTGCCAGCAATTTAGCATCAAATATAGTTATATGGTTTATAAGGTGGCGAGACTTCAATCTCTGCCTTCAACCAAGTTATGCCGATAGGCTAATAGCGATATTTTGCGGGCGCAGCAATTGCCAAATTGCCTCGAAGAGAATTGCCCATTGCTTATTGCAAAGGATAGGCTAATTATAGCGATATTTCTGCGACCGCCCCGCCGAAGGTTAAAGGCTACACTTTGCTGGCGGAGCAAATTGCCAAATTGCCAAATTGCCTCGAAGAGAATTGCCCATTGCAAGGGATTGCCAAATTGCTCCGCAGGAATTGAACCAAGCGCAGCGTTTTGTCTATCTATTCTCCTTTACCAAGACCCAATCTACCCATGCATCCATCTGTTTTACAGAATTGGGACGCAAGATAATCTGGCGATTTTTGTCTAGGAGAAACATCGTTGGCGTCGCAAAAACATAATAATCCTTGACGATTTGGCCATTCCATTTTTGATAATCACAGGTAGAGATGTAAGGGAAATCTTTTACAAACGATTGGAATAGTTTTTTATCATCGTCAAGTGAAATATAGACGACTTCGATGTCCTGTTTTTTCCAAATTGAATAGAATTTGGAGATTTCGGGAAGTTCTTCTGTACATTTCTGACACCCACTAGCTCCAAAAACCACCAACGTGTAATTGTTTTTGATATCGGATAGTTTTTTAGGAAGCCCAGAAGAGTAACTAGGTGCGACAAGATCTCCGTTAAAAAAAATTTCGGGGGCGGTATTTCCTATTTTCATCGCACGATAGCTTTCGAGTTGTTTGGCCAGATCGCTATCAATCGTGCAGGTCGTCTCGTTGAGTACTTTCAAAGCCAGATATTCAGATGCTCTAAAATGGCTATATCGTTCTAGTAAATTAAACAAATAATCTGTCACTTCATTGAGCTTTTCGTTGTCTTTGGTCAGATGTACCATCATCGCATCAATGGAGTTTTTCATTTCACTAAATACAGAATCGAGCGAACGCCCACTATTTTCGAGTAACCAAAAATGACCTTCGATGGCATCTTTAAATATTCCGCTTTTGTATAGTCTCTGATCTGTGTAGTCCAAACTTCTGAAAGCTGCAATGGTTCCGGGAATATCTTCGGTGTGAAATTGGGCCACTGTGGAGACCGAACTCACCAGCTTGCGTGCAGGTAAAAACCAACTGACATAACTGTCCTTTGGAAGGTTGGCCAGATAAATAGCATCTTCGTCTTTGATGCGGGTTTTTTCTACTTGAATAGCCCTTAGGGATGTTTTTTGGACTGAAAACAACGTATCCTGAGTGTACATCTTTTCCAGATACATCCATGCGTTCAAAGCTTGCTCACGCTTTGGATGTTCTATTGCATATTGTTCAAACCATTGGTTTTCTTGTCCTTTGGTAACTTTGATGGATTCGGGCTTGCTTAAGGTTTCTCCTTTCAATGTAATATCCTCTCCACTCAAGATTACAAAAAGAGGTTTGTTGTCAACTGATATGAGATAACCGACGCCATAATCTTCCTTCGTGTACGGTAAGGTAAAATTACCCATATTATCACACGTAACTTCTGAGATCGGATAGGTTTTAAGACCTTGAAAACCTACGAGTTTGATGGATTGGTGACTTAAAAGCGATAAATTTCCAGAGATAGTCTGAGTATTGGCATTGGCCAGAAAAAAAATCCAGAAAAAAAATGCCAATATTCTCATTAAAAGTAACAATTTTCGTCACCCTTTAAAAGGTGATTTTGTAACATCATTTTATCCAAAATTATTTTACCAATGCTGTTAAAATCTCGATTTTTTCCATAATCATAAACGCCTACCATCGCGAAAAGGAGTTTTATTTCTATAATCGATTTGCCAATCCAAGGATCAATTTTTAAGGCAACGAACAGATAATCCGAATATACGCGCAGCGTTGGTTTCTAGGGCAGCTACGCCCTCACCGAAAGTCATGGCCCCAGCAGATGTACCATTAACCGTACTGCTCCAATATAAACCATTGACACCAGTTTCTATAAACTGACCAGCAATTCCCCTAACACCAGCTAAAGGCAACTTAAGAGGGGAAGCAATCGCTCCTGCTTCATTGTTTCCACTTGATATTGGCGGTTGCACCCAACTTAATCGTTCTCCTTCCCACTCTGCATTTGTAGGTAATCGGTAGCCACTTGGGCATGGGTTATTGACTCCATTGACACCTTGCCATAAGTTGTTGTTTTGAGGACTGCGCCAATCAAGAAAGTCAATGATAAAATCTCCATGTCCAGTCACGTCGCCAGATGATGGGGTATCCCTGGTAGATGAGGTGGTAACCCCATCGCCACTATATCTATTCACACATTGATGACCATCTGTAACACGTCCCCATTGAAATAATGATCCATAAGACTGAGCATCTGTAGAATTCAAAGCAGCTCGGTTTGAGCCAAGATTTCTATCCATCCAAATCTTTCCTGTTACTGGGTTTGTAACATCGACGATAGCGGTTGGGTTGTTGGGATTGCAAATATCAAAAATATTAACAATAACATTAATATTACAAGTCTGCCCACCGATATTGAGTGCAAATATGCCAATGCCTCCACTAGTAGGCGTGCCCGATATTATATAATTTAGACTGTCAGCACCATTAACAAATGATCCTGATACCAAAGTAGCTGTAAGTCCTATGACCCCAGTAGATGCTACTGTCTGTCCTGAATGTGAGCCGCCATTGCCCCCAGAGTATGGCACTGATACTGATACGCCATTTGCTACTTCATCTTTCTTCAATGTCCCCGTAAATATCGCATTGTTGCAATTAAGGGTACCAATGCCCCCTATTAAAGTTTCAAGCTTGATACAACGAACAGCGTTTCCACTTGCTCGGGTGGAGTTGGCCATGATGGAACCGCTGTTATTAAATACGAGCATGCGTGAGATCGTACCACTAACTGTACTACTCCAGTAGAAGGCTTCACTACCTTGAAAAAAAGCCGTACCATTGGCAGCTGTACGTTGGCCCGCTAAGGGCAGCTTAAGTGGTGAAGCAAGAGCTCCCGCTGCATTGGAGGTAGACCAACTCAATCTTTCAGCATTTAGTTCTGCTTCGGTAGGTATGCGGTAACCACTAGGACAAGGGTTGTTGACCCCATTTACACCTTGCCATAAGTTGTTGTTTTGAGGGCTACGCCAATCAAAAGGTGCGCTAGGGCTAGTAATAAAATTTTCGTTGCTAGTCTGATTTGTGCCACTTAGGATACTTGATGCACTTGATGTTCGACATTGATGACCGTCACTTGCACGACCCCATTGGTATAAATCGCCAGAAGCACCAGCATCAGAACTACTTGTAGCTCTTTGAGAAGCCCCCAAATTTCTATCCATCCAGGTTTTTGCGGTGATTGGATTTAGAACATCCACTACTTTGGTCACAATGCCATTGCAAAATTTAGCTCCCGCTGGGTAGCTGGTAGCCTGAATGGCACACGGACCAAACCAAACAGTCCCTTCCCATGTCTCCAAACAATTAGAAGTAGTGTTGAATATCGTTAATCCCACTTGTGGTGAAGCAATGGCATCGCGCTGTGTTTTAGTCATACGTGGAGGCAGAAAACCTTGAGTTGTGGACGTTACATCCAGTACGGCGGAGTTATCTGGGTTTGTTGTTCCTATACCTACATTCTGAGCAGATACACCAACACTAAGTAGGAGCATTATAATATAAAGATATTTGTACATAATATATATAAATATTTCGCGCTAAATTACATTAATGGATTTACCTGAAAACTACCCTTTTGGGTAGTAATTTGGAATATAAAATGGTCATATTTTACAATTCAAAAGTTAGGTAGATAAAGCTGAAAGAGAGAGGTTTTTAAGTCCTCAACAGGTGTCAAAGAACAGAGCGCAAGACTATATTTGAAGCGTTAAAAACATATTATAAAAAATCATTGCACAGCCCACCAATCTAGTTTTAATTGTTGTCCCCAGCCCGTTGGTGCATCTAAACGAGTTATTATTATCACAGTTGAAGTGTTAGTTATGGATTTAATAGTCACAGCGAATTGGTCACTAATTGCTGAAGTTTCGTTTCTGCATTGAGGGAAAAACAAAGGTGGGCTCGAAAAAGTACCTGCTCCAAAATTTAGGGTAACTTCTTTTACTGCAGTTGCTGAAGGACCCACTGTAAACTCACTCATTACGATGTTTTGTATGGGTGTGCCAAGTTCGCTGACTTGTAAGTTTTGAGTAGCCACAATATTATCATTTTTCAAAACCAGCGCATTATTTTGATTGTTTTGCTCAATTATGACAGGCGTAGTTGCATTTGATGTTTCTGATATTCTCAATTGCCCACCGTTAACAGATACCCCCCATTCCTTATCTGAGTTGTCTGACTCTCTTATCCTTAATTGCGAATTGGACCCACTCACTTGAAAAACATTTGCATCAGCAGCAATACTTAAGCGTGCATTCGTGGGTGGGTTATTAATTTTAATATTTTCTAAGGCAATAATATTATTGGTTTGCAATGGTAGCCAAAGTGCTGGCACAGTAGGTGCATTGGTTTGCCAAGTTAAATTGCCGGTTGCGTCAGAAATTAGAACCTTATTCAAGCCAGGATTCTCGTTGATTTTTAGAGATGCTGCCTTTACTTTGCCTACCGTCTTTATATCACCATTAATATTAAATGAAGTAACCTGTCTGTAGTTTTCTTCAGCGTTGATCATAAAAGTACGAAACCTAAAATCATGATCGCCCATTGAAGACTTCCCAGGAAGATATGTGTTTCCTTCATTTGCGTTTAGTGGTTTTTTTAGCCAGGTATCAGCACTAAGCCAAATGGTATAAGCTTGATTAGCAACAATTGGTAGATTGATGGGTGGTGAAATTGACCATCCTGCAAGTGGTTTATAGTTGTTGTTTTCATAAAGTATAGCTCCATTTATTCCGCTACCGGCATAAATCCTAATCGTTCTGCTAGTATTTGATATTCCTCCAAAATCAAAAGCAATATTTGTTAATATTTTTGTAGTGAGTGGTCTGAATTCTTGCCAAGCAGGGCCCGAACTTAAAATTGAAGAAGTCACAGCAATGCTTGGTTGATTGCTTAATTCTATGCTTCCGACAATATTTTTTCCGATCTTAAGTGCCTCATAGTTTGTGTTTTCATTATATAGCAGCAAACTATTTGTCTTACCACCTTTTTTTATGGTCAACCCTTTATTCAATTCAGAAGTGTTTTGAATGTTTACTTTTCCATTGTGTAAAGTATTTCCCAAAACATGAAGCGTGCTATCTGGATTCTGAATACCAATCCCTACTTTCTGGCCAAATAAACTAATGGTAGATGCTATTATCAATATTGAATATACAAGTTTTTTCACGGACAGTTTTTTAAACGGAATGACTCAAAATATTAAGGGAAATTTATTGAAATGCCCACCAGTCCAGCAAAAGTTGTTGTCCCCAACCCCCTGCATTATCCAATCTACGGATGATGAACGTGACATCTGTTGTAGTAATTGACTTAATGGTGACCGAAAATTGGTTGGAATACGGTGCTTCGTTGCGGCATATTGCATTTAATCTTGGTATGGTTTCAAATGCTGTCGGAAACGCCCTAGTTACCTCTAAAGTAGGTTGAGGATTAACTTGTGGTCCAATTAAAAAAGTTCCTTTTTGTATATTATTGAATACTGAACCATCATTTCCTACTTTGATCTTTTGAACTTGAGTAATTCCATTATTGGTGATGCGCAATGCATTATCACCAGCCCCAGCTTCGATGGTCAGTGGCACGCTTACCCCATTTTCTGTAACAGAAAAATTACCTGCCTGAACTTCAACTTTCCACTGTTTGTTACTATTGTCTGACTCTACAATTCTTACTTGGCTATTAGTACCGCTTACTGCAAATGGAGCATTATCATTAGTGTTGACGTGTAGCTTAGCATTTGGAGTGTTGGTCCCTATTCCTACATTACCTGTATTAACATTGTAAATATCATTATTTGAGTTTAATAACCAATAGGCAATATTTTGATTAACAAGATTGCCCCAATGTGCATTTCCCTGGGTATCTGATAGCAATACTTTATTGATACTTGCTCCTTCTGTAAGTTGGAGTGAAGCAGCAGAAACATTGCCAACAGTACTTATGTCACCATCTATGGTTATATTAGCAGTTTCTTGATAATTTCCTGCAGCCATATATGTCCTGAAATTAAAATCGTGATTGACATCACTATTCGCTCGACCTCCAGAATATGGATTTACTACAGACTTGAACCACCTACCGGAAGCTTTATTAATTGCTATTGTGTATATGTTATTACCTGTAAGCGGAATATTTAATGAAGGAGATAATACCCATCCAGTAGTTAAAGGTGTCCATAATACTTCAGTCAAAGGAGGTCCTGAAAGGCCTTCTCCATTATATATACTTAATACTAAGGGGTCTGGTAAAATTCCAAAATGTAATTCTACGTTGGTAAGAACTGCTGTATATCCCGCAGTAAACGATTGCCATGCAGGATCATTATTATTGTTTGCAGCAGCACTTGTTGGCTGCGGTGTTTGATCTAGGCCACCTATCACCGTTTTTCCGATTTTAAGTGCTTTGTAGTTGTAGTTTACACTATGCAATTCCATACTGTCGCTACTGACCTCGCCCAATACTTCCAAACTTCCATTACTAAATACAGTATCTGTTGCAGTCATTTTACCTTCTAATAATGTATTGCCCACTACATGTAACTTGCTTTGTGGATTAGTGGTGCCGATACCGACATTTTGACTATAGCCAATATCTGTTAAAGTAAATAATAAAGTAATTACTAATAGATACTCACTTGTTTTAATTTGAATTGATTTCTTTTTCATTGTATTATTTAACCCATATTTCGATATTATCAATAGCGAATGATCCATTTGCTGTGGTCTTGTTTAAGCTGTTTCCAAAAGTTAAGGTAAAATTGTTATTATCAGGGAAGGTAGCTTCACCAGTGTAACTAACATCTCTTGAAGTACCACCAATAAAGCTCACGGAATTAATTGAAGCGTTATATTTTAATAGCTGTGTATTAAATTGGCTGTGCCAAATCAAGTTTGGATCTTGATTTAGCTGGTTTGCTTTTCCAAGCCATCCTATTTCACCAGCATCCCAAGAATCTATTGCTACATATGTAAATTTTACCTTTACCTGTGTAAAAGAAATGCCGCTCATATCATATAGCTTTTTAAATACGTGCGAGTTGTCTAAAACATTATAATTTGTTAATACCTGTTCTAAAGTAGGATTATTTAAAACAGTAACACTTAAAGGCGTAGAACCATTATAACTTGAATATGCGTTCCAACCTTGGCTTGTATTATCATTAAAGTTATCATTATAGATTAAACGCCAATCTAGATTATTCTGCTTATTATTATAACGAATAGCTCCATTATTTCCATTGATAACTATTGAATCAAATTGATTAATACTCGGTACTTGCCAAGTAGCATTGCCTGTAGCATCTGATGTGAGTACACGACCTGCAGATGCGTCTGTAGGTAACATTATCGGGCCAGATATGATTACTTTCCCTTCGCTGTTAACTTTAAAATATTCATCATAATTACCCATCATATTCGTCCTAAAATTAAAGTCATAAGGTGGATTTAAAGAAGACATACCACCAGTGTAATTATCAAGCCCCCTACGCCACCGTGCTCCAACATCTAAAAATATCGTATATTTTTGACCGGCTGCAATAGGGATGTTTATTTTAGGAGATGTAATAAATTGACTTGAAGAGATCTGGGGTGTTATCCAAGTTGTGGAGAAAAGTTCTGCTCCACTTGTTCCTTCTCCGGCATAAATCTTTAATGTTCTAACTAAAGATTCACCAGATACAAACCATAGACTTATATTTGCTAAGATGCCAGTTTGTCCTGCTGTAAAAGATTGCCATATATTATTCCAAGGGGCTTGTGAAAAGCTTCCATAATTATTTTCTTGATCTACTTGCGTTGATGTTGATCCCGCTATTCGTATTAAATCATGATTGGGTAGGATATCTTCTACTACCACTTGTTGAGTAGTGAAACTATCAGATTTCATGTGGCCATTGACATGAAGCATACTTTCAGGGTTAGAATTGCCTATTCCAACTTTACCTACAAATGATGCTCCTCCTTCATTCCAAAACTTAATACGACGATCATTATTACTTAATCCTGCACCGGTTATATCCAACCCGTTGGAAAATAAATTATAGCCAATTTTTCCGGAATTTGGACCTTTAAATAAGCCCACACCAAATTCAATCGGAGCTATATTTTCTATGCCCAACATCCCCGAAAATGTAGCTCCTCCTTCATTAAAGAATTTAATTTTTCTATTTAAACCTGAATTTCCAGCACCAACAATATCTAAACCATCGCTAAAAATTTGATAACCGATTCGCCCGGCATTTTCTTCTTTTCCTACTTTATTTGCTCCAAACTCTAAGCTGCCAAGGCTGTCTATGCGCATTAATTTATTTAACTTTATACTGTCTGATGTGGTTTCTCCAATGACTTGAAGTTTAGTCTGAGGTGTAGTTGTACCGATGCCCACATTTTGAGAAAAAGAAGAAAACCCTTTTATCAAAATTAGAAATACGACAATTCTTTTCTTCATGATAAATTACTTTTATATTAATACAGTTTAGGATTAATTACTTTTTTTGATTTTATATAGCAGCAGGTGCTTTCAAAATCTCTAATACAACATTTCTCCACCTTTTTAAAAAGGATAAGCATTGATAAAATACTTGCTATGAAGTCTTATAAGATGGAGAGCTAAAATTTCAGAAAATCGATTAAGAGGTATTAGAATAAAAATATTTTGATTTTGTAAAGGGATTTTACAATTGTTTTGCACGGCCTCCTTTATTCCAATAATTTGTGCAATAGGATTGTTATTTTTAATTTTAGCAATAAACTGCGGGTAATTTCTTTGGATGAGTGTATTTTTCAATTTTGCAAAAATTAGTGTTTTGCAATGTTAAGGACACCGTCATTATTGAGCAATGACTAATTTAGTCATTCTATCATTAAATCAAAATTAAAGACAAGTTACAAGACATTAAGAAATCGACAAATTGAAATAACATCTATCATATTGCCCACTTGAAATTTCTGCATCACATTTTTTTTGTGATTATCTATGGTAAAAGCACTTAAAAATAATTGACTAGCAATATCTTTTGAAGTCAGACCTTGTGCAGTAAGGTTGATCACTTCATGTTCTCTATCTGTCAGAATATCTCTATTTTCAAACTTTCCTGTGGTAGAAAAATAGGTGTAGATTTCATTTTCACTAAAGCGGTATCGCGCTATGAAATCATCTGATTTTGACTGAGGTGACATGTCTTGCCACATGATGAGCTGGTATCTTTGTTTACCTTCTGGAGTGGTCTCAAGGCAGATATTGGTGGTTATCATTTTTCTTTTTTCGCCAGCTTTATTTTTGTAGGACATATTGACCACTTGGTTTAAAAAGTGCTTTTGGTCTGTTTTTTCGGATTTGGCTTGGTCATTTACAAATTTAGAGCTTTTAATATAGAACATCATTTCTTTCATAGGCACTGTAGATATCCAGTAAAGAAAGCCTTTATTATTTAGCTCCTCAGAAGTAAACCCACAGATAGCTTTGCAATTGGGTGAAGTGTAAATAGATTTAAAACCACTCATGTCATATATCTGCACAACTGTGTTGGTATTTTGTGCTAATGCTTTTAAGACATTATTATCAACTAGATGACTTGGCAATGATTTTATAGAATTATCAGAAAAATCTTGATGAGTCCACCAATATTGTAGTTCATCTTTGATTTGTTGGACGCTGCTATTATTGAAATACATTGAATTAAATATCTTAAAAGAATTCTATAACGTAATATAAAAGTACAATTTACACTTTATTATATCTCAACGAAGTATTCAAAATCTCTATTTTAATTCACCTGTTGCCCGTTGCCCCATTATGGGGGTCCTACGACCACCTATGTGTAGGCTAAAGGCGAGACTTCAACCAGTTGTCTGTCCTTCTTACAGCCAAGGGCCAAACCGAATAATCTGTAGGCTTTGGATCCTTTAAAATAAGATGTTCTCGGCCACTGGCCCAAAGACGCATCCCTAACCCCTGTTTCACCACTCCCGGAATACGGCAGGCGAAACTCTTTTGAATCCAAGGCTTAAAACCGCTTTCAACCGTAAAATTGAGCATTTTTAGTTAAAACTACCCAATTTTTGAGCGCATAAGTGGTAAAAGGCCTATGAGAGTTAATTTTGAAGGCTAATTTTTAAAAATTGAGTCACAAGTATAATAATAACCGCAAAATTTGGCCTCCTGGTTGGTTTTACCTATCTTTCCCTTATGAATTTGCAGCCTAAAAAGGTTAAGTTTTGTGCTTTTTATATGGCATTGTTGTGTCTCATTCTGAGCCACTCTGCTTTTGGTCAATTCAAATACGAAACACTTTCCACTGCACAAGGTCTTTCGCAAGGATATATTTGGCAAATTTTACAGTGTAAAGATGGTTTTCTGTGGATGACCACCAAAGCAGGACTCAATCGATACGATGGTTACTCTTTTAAAGTTTATGACTATGACGCTTTTGACCCATACACAATCTCCAATAATGCCACATACTATTTATATGAAGACAGTAAAGGTCGCATTTGGGTAGGCACTGACCACGGGCTTAATATTTTTGATAAAAAAACAGAAAGGTTTTACAGATTATTTCACGACCCCAAAAATGCAAATAGCCTTAGTGGCAATGAAGTATTGGAACAAATTACAGAGCTGGCTGACGGACGATTTTTGGTCAATACCTCTCATGAAAATTTTGACTTGGTAACCATTGATGAAGATTTTTTTAAAAATCAAAAAGGTATCAAGATTGCCCATATCAAGAAACCCAAAAACTCTTTTAATCCGGGTAATTACTACAATCAAGTGTCTTATACCGATAAAGTTGGTCGCACTTGGTACAAATGCGACAGTTTAACATACAGGTTGAATGAAAAAACCTACCAATTTGAATTGCAAAAAAATATCAACATAGGAGGAACACAAATCATAAAAAACGATGATGGAAGTGTATGGAATAATGATGAATATGTGACTCTTTATGATGGAATATCAGCCTACCCAATATTTAAAAAACCAATTTTCAACGGGCATACTGGTAGCATTTTATTAGAAGAAAATGGTCGCTTGTGGCGATCTAATAATAATCTAGGAGTCATAGAAATTTTTGATGTCTCTAAATGGAAGAAGGGAAATGCAATTGATCCCAGTGAAATTCTTTTTTTAACGGTAAATAATGTATTCGCCAATTTCTTTTTCAAAGACAAAACGGGATTGGTATGGGCAGGATTGAATGGTCACGGACTAAAAAAATATTCTTTTGAGTCTGAAAAGTTTAATCACTTAGTCCCAAATCAAAGCATCAAAAATATTTTTGCAGATCCAAGGAACAACTTATATGTACGCTCTTGGAATGGAGAAACACTGATAGATTCAAAGGGCAAAATACTCAACAGTATAATGAAAGGAACGGATCCAAGGGTCTTGGATTATTTCATTTCTAAACAAGGAGACCTTTGGATCACTAAAAGAACAGATAAACATTCAGGATTCATTTCATCTATAGAAAAAATCAATCCTGAAACCAGACAAGTGAAGGTTTATAAAACAACATTCAAAAACAGTTATTATCATGAACAGCACATTTCAGAAGACAAACTAGGCAGATTATGGATTGGTGGACATGGCGGTGCGATTGTTGTATTCGATACTTTAAGTGGTGATTTCAAAGAATTTACTATCAATACAAATCCAAAAAGCCCACTATCCTATTATGCAATAATCACTTCCATATATCATGACAAAGCTGGAACTGTATGGATAGGAACCGAGTCTGGATTTACAAGCATTGAAAACAAAAATATATTTGCAAAAGGCCCAATAATCACTTGGTACGAGAATAACCCAGATAATAAGACATCGCTGAATAATAATAGTGTCAGTAGCTTTTTGGAAGACCCAATAGATAACCAACTACTTTGGATTGGCACAAAAGGCGGTGGGCTCAACCTCATGGAAAAATCTTCAGGTAAGATCAGACACATCACCACCCAACAAGGACTTTGCAATAATACAGTCTACGGATTATTGACCGATGATTCTGGCAATATTTGGGGTAGTACCAACAATGGGCTTTTTTGTATTTTGGCCACCAAGGACAGAACAGCAGATTTTGAAATAAGACATTTTACCGAAGCAGCGGGCCTTCAAGACTCAGAATTTAATACTAATGCTTATTGTAAAATGCCCAATGGAAATCTGGCTTTTGGAGGTGTCAGTGGACTCAATCTTTTCAATCCCAAAGAGATTTTACTTGACACATTTGCCCCGAATATTTTTATTACAAAACTCATCGTTGGCAATCAGGTCATTGAGAATAATGATGAAACGGGTATTTTAACAAAAGCCATTGAATTCACAGAATCTATCACGTTAGATCATAAACAAGATGTTTTTACCATTGAGTTTTCTTCTTTAGATTTCAGAGCTCCTGATCAAATAAAATACCGTTACCAATTAGAAGGTATTGATGATAATTGGATAGAAAGTGGAAATCGAAGAAACGTAAGTTACTCTCATTTGCCAGCAGGCACCTATACATTCAGAGTCCAAGGAAGTAATAGTTTAGGAATATGGAATAATCAAATAAAGGCACTCACCATCAAAATTCTACCGCCTTGGTACGCTTCCTGGTATGCTTATTTATTTTATCTGGTTTTGGTTGGTTGGGGAATTAAGGCGTATTACCAATACAAGATTGACCAAAATAAAATGGCGGCACAGCTCCAATTTGAGCAAAATGAAAGTCATCGGATCAAAGAATTAGATAAAATCAAAACCCATCTCTACACCAACATCACCCATGAGTTTCGCACACCGCTCACTGTCATCTTGGGCATGGTGCAGCACATCAGAAAATCTGCCAATGATCATTTGGAAAATGGTCTGGAAATGATTGAGCGCAACGGCAACAATTTATTACGTCTGGTCAATGAAATGTTGGATTTGTCCAAACTTGAAGCTGGAAAAATGGAACTAAATCTCATACAAGGCGATGTCATAAATTTTATCAGATACATTGTCGAGTCATTCCATTCTGTGGCTGAAAGCCAAGAAAAAAAGATGCATTATCTTTCAGCACTAGATCAAATGTACGTAAAATATGATGAGGAAAAATTGCGGCAAATTGTATCTAATTTACTTTCTAATGCCTTAAAATTTACCTCCAAAAAAGGCGATATTTATATTTCTATTACTATTGACAATCAAAGTCAATTGGTCATTAAGGTGAAAGACACGGGTAAAGGAATTTCTGAAAGCCAAATTCACTTTATTTTTGACAGATTTTATCAAGCAGACACAACGGTCACACGAAATGCCGAAGGGACAGGCATTGGTCTTGCATTGACCAAAGAATTGGTGCAACTAATGGATGGCGAGATTTCAGTAAAAAGTCCTCCAATAGGGTCCAAAATAGGGACAGAATTTACGGTAACCCTTCCTTTGGAATTTATCAGTGATTATGCTGAAAAACCCGAAAGAAGTCATTTCAAAGAAAAGGATA
Organism: Saprospiraceae bacterium; assembly: GCA_016715105.1. GTDB lineage: Bacteria > Bacteroidota > Bacteroidia > Chitinophagales > Saprospiraceae > JADKBO01. The sequence continues at coordinate 470,701 of JADKBO010000002.1, forward strand.
ATGTGCGTTTTGATAAAACCCAATCAGTCGAAAATATCGATAGTCTCAATAAAATAAATACCGATAAACCTTTGATACTCCTAGTTGAAGACAATGCGGATGTCGTGGCTTATACGGCAAGTTGTCTGAATGATTATCGTTTGGCAATCGGTAAAGATGGACAAGAAGGTTTTGAAATAGCTTGTGAAATGGTGCCAGACCTGGTTATAACGGATGTAATGATGCCATTTATGGATGGATATGAAATGACCAAAAGATTGCGAAATGATGAACGCACTAGTCATATACCCATCATCATGCTTACTGCCAAGGCTGACATTGACTCCAAGTTGGAGGGAATTGAATACGGCGCAGAGGTCTACCTTGAAAAACCTTTTAATGTTGACGAACTCGTCTTGCGTGTTCGCAAACTATTAGACCAAAGGGCCATCTTACAAAAAGCTTACGCAAGTCAGATGGGATTTAATTTGGAACTCAAAGAAACATCAAATCTTGAAAATACATCAACTCATTTTCAGCCTATTGTTTTCCCACGATTGAAAATGAATTTGTCAGAAAAGTAACAACAGAAATTGAAGCCCGCATATCAGACGAAAATCTAAGTGTCGAGCAACTTGCAAAAAATCTATTTATGTCTCACTCTCAAGTACATCGTAAACTCAGTGCCATCATGGGTATGTCACCCAACCAGTACATACGGATTTTAAGGCTCAAAAAAGCCAAAGAATTGCTTATAAACACCGATGATACCATATTAAATATTTCCATGCTCTGCGGATTTAGCGACCCCAGTTACTTTGGTAAAGTTTTCAAACAAGAGTTTGGGGTTTCGCCACATGAATGGAGAATGAAATAAATCATTTCTGGCAAAACGGCCTGCAAATATCAACCATCAAAGATTAATTTTAAATCTAATTTGCCCACACACCTAATTTGTCCTTTTAAACAGAACATCATTTGCCCCAAAATTTGTTATAGATAAAGATCCAATTTTTCCTTTTTTATTCCTTGTAAAAGTGACCTCACAGGAAAAAGTGATCGCACCATTAAATTTGTCATTTCCTATTTGTGTTAAAACGACATCACTCAATCTATCATGGGTCATAACTAATTGGCCATTGACTGTTTTTAAGGTAAAAGCTGAGGATAATGCTTCATTTTGAAATACCCCTTCATATTCTTTTAGGTTTACAACTTCAATCGGCTTTGTTTCTGCAACCATTTTTGGTGCTTCTGCTTTTGGTACTTCCCAGTGTTTGAATTTGTCAAATAAATAAAATTCTGCGATATCCATACCGGCCTTATAGGATAGAAAAGATTCATCATTGCTCAGCAAAATAATGGATAAACGATTGTCTTGGAAGCGACCTAAATAGGATTTAAAGCCGGCATCACTACCTGTGTGATTGTATACCTCCAGTCCTTTGTAATTTCTTATGAACTGACCTTTCAAATGATAAATAGTTTCTCCATCGACAACTGCTAAAATCGCAGGTTCTTTATTTTCAAGGTAGGAAATTTGATTAAATCGAGTGATTAAATCGGCATCACCAACTATAGGTTTTTCAAAATTCAATACCCATTTGGCTAAATCTTCGGCAGTTGTCAATAAACTTGTTGGTCCAACAGTTGCATAATTTAAATTCCTTTTTTCATAAATTCCATTTTCGCTACCGTAAGAATAAGCTCTGTTTTTTACAATTTTTTGGTGGTCGTCATAAAATAAAGTGTTGTTCATTTGGAGTGGTTTAAAAATAAACTCGTCCGTAAATGCTGAGAAACTTTTTCCCGATACCCTTTTTACCACTTCAGCCAACAATGTAAAGCCCGTATTACTATATTTATATTGTGTTCCTGGAGTAAAATTTAATGATTTTTGCTTGCAAATCAACTTCAGTATTTGCTCTGTTGTGATGACATCGTCCATTCTCCACCCCGCCAAAGTTAATAAAGCCCACTGATCTTTGAGACCACTGGTATGAGCACATAAATGACTTATTGTTATTGGCTTTTCATAAATAGGAAGTTCTGGTATGTATTTTCTGACGTCATCATCAAATTTTATCTTGCCTTCTTTCTCTAAAAGAAAGATAGCGAAAGACGTGAATTGTTTTGAAACTGAAGCAACATGAAATATTGTCTTAGGTGAATTTGGTATTTCATATTCAAGATTGGCCATGCCGTATCCTTTCTTTAAAACAACTTCACCATTTTTCACAACTGCAACAGACACACCAGCTGTTTCATCATTATATTTTGAAAATAAAGAATCAATTCTTTTTTCAATTGGGTCACTCATCTGAGCGGACAGCACATGGATAGCGATATAAAAAACAAAGGATTGTATAAATATTTGTTTCATTCTTTGGAATTAGTTGTTTTGATTTTCGGAAGATCTAATTAATTCCGATAACGATCTACCTGATGAAATATTGGCGGCGCGTCATTTCAAATAAATTTAGTGCAAACATATTTATTGCACTTTGTAATTATTCAAATAGCAACCAAGAAAAATAGCAGAAAAAAAGGTTCACAGACCAAACCCGTCATTAGCCAGAGGCTTCAACCTTTGGGCACCAAAAACACGCGAAACCAGGCTATAGCCCAAGAAAAGGGAAGAAAAAAGGTTCAAAGACCAAACCCCTTCATTAGCCAGAGGCTTCAGCCTCTGGGCACCAAAAACACGCGAAACCAGGCTATAGCCCAAGAAAAGGGAAGAAAAAAGGTTCAAAAACCAAACCCCTCATTAGCCAGAGGCTTCAGCCTCTGGGCACCAAAAAACACGTGATAGCGGGCTTTAGCCCAAATCCACTCATTTTATTCTTCCTTTATAACCTGCAAAGAACCCTGAATTTGTTTATCAATCGTAAGCAAAACTACCGGGCGAATGGTGGCAGATTGCTTTTCACCAATGGTCTGAATATAAGTAAGCACAATTGTACTGTCTATGCTTTCCAGGCTTTGCACTTTTATTGTAGTTGCTAAGTCGGTAGTTTGTCCTATCAAAGCTAGCACATTTTGTTAGAAAAATCAATAGGGCTTGGTTTGCCATCCTTACCCATGAAAGCTGCCATTCCAAAAATACTATCAAAAACTTCTTGACTAGAAATCATCATACTGTGAAAAGCAGAATCCTCATAAGTGTTTTTTACAAAATAATTTGTTGCTTCCTGAAAAGGGATACTTACGGCGGTATCTGTAGAAATGTCAGACAACGCTACTTCTTGTGTATTTTCCGAATTCTTATTTGAATTACAAGCATCTAATAGGAGCATAGTTGCTAACAACATAATAATAATTTTTCCAGTCATTTTATTCCTTTTTGCAGTTCAGAGGGGTTAATGAAATTTGCATGAGTAATCTTTAAGAGATTTCTATTTATTGAAATCAAATATACACAATGGTTTTTAGTAGATAAAATAAATAGTGTGAGTTACAAAAAATCAAACTAATACCACTTTAAATGCTAAATTGGTGAGGTAGAAATTTCATTTAAGTCATTATGTTATGATTTAAAGAAACTTCTGTCAAAGTTCAATGGTGCGGTCCATATTGGTCTGAGCTAAAAAGGTTTCATCATGTGATACAACAATCAAAGTTCCTTGATATTCGTTAATAACGGAGGTCAAAATTTCTATGTTTTGAATATCCAAATTGTTGGTGGGCTCGTCTAAAATGATAATGTCCGGAGCTTGTTGCTGGATGGTCAGACAACAAAGAATTAAACGCATTTTTTCACCTCCACTCAACGCACTACATGGTTTTTCCCAATCATCTTTGGTAAACAAAAACCGATTTAGTCTGATTTTTATTTCGTGTTCCTGCAAACCAGAAATGTTAAATTGTTGAGCGTGATCATATACTTTGAGGTTATTGTCAATCAACGAATAGTCTTGATCGATGTAAACCGTTCTGTTTTCTGTACTGGAAATGGTTCCTGTATTTGGAGCCAAAGTGCCTAAGAGGATTTTTATAAGTGTGGTTTTACCAGAGCCGTTTTTGCCCTTTATCAACAATCTTTCGCCACTGTGAATTTGCACAGTTAAAGGGGCCTTCCAGAGAGGGGTGTTGTTATAATTGAAGTTAATATCTTCTGCTCTTACCAGAATTTTCCCTTTGTGTAAAGTTGAATTATCAAACCCAAATTTCATTTTGTCTATTTCGGGAATAGCGGCGCGCAGCTCTTGTAACTCTTCCTTTATACCCCCGATCTTTTCAGCATGAACACCTTTCAATTTAGACGAGCTTTTTTCTGCACTGTTCCGCAATGTGTTCATCATAATTCGTGCTACTCCTGCTTTTTCCTGTTTACCACGGCCCCGACTATCGAGTTTTTGTTGTCGCTCCATAGTTTCCCTTTCCTTTTCTTTGGCTTTTCGCAAGGCCTTTTCTTTACTTTGCAAATCCTGAAATAAAGCGTTATTTTCTATTTGTTTCTGCTCCAAATAATAATCATAATTACCACCATAACTTGTTATTCCACGTTTACTTAATTCTGCTACCCTATCCAAAAGATTTAATAACGTTCTATCGTGGCTCACAACGATTAAGGTACTTTGTGTGGATTGAATAAAGTTGTATAAAAGTTGCCTACTCTCCACATCCAAATGATTACTAGGTTCATCAAGTAAAACCAATGTTGGTTGATGGATGGATATGCCAGCAAGAAAAACTTTGGTTTTTTGTCCACCGCTCAACGTTTCCATTTTATCCGACAAGCACAAATTATTTAATTGCCAATATTTCAATGCCTCGCTACACCGTTCTTCAATCGACCAATCATCGGCAAGAATGGTATAATTTTCTTCGCTTACATTACCATTCAAGATTTCGTGCAAAGCATGGATGGTGGTTTCAACATTCAAAGCTTGTCCAATTGTCAGGTCATTGAACTGTCCATAAATTTGAGGCACTAAATAGGGTCGAGTATTTACAGATATCTGACCATTCAATGGCTGAAACTCATGGGCAATGATTTTGAGTAATGTTGATTTTCCCGAACCGTTGTTACCAATGAGAGCAATTTTTTCGTGAGGATTTACTGTCAAATTGATATTATCAAATAACAGATTTTTATTAGGATGGGTATATGAAATATTTTGAAGAATAAGCATAATTTCCTTCTTTTAAAGATGAATAAATTGGTCTAACCAGAGATTGGTTATCGTCTTTAATTTTGCGAAAGAAATTAATTTTTACATGACGGTTGCTTACTTTTTGCGGCTGCAAATATAAACATTATTTTTTTTGACCACAAGCAGTACTAGAAAAACAGGAAACTTTACACAATGTTACACCCAATTTTCAAGGATAAACTTTGAGGTTCTATCATAAAGCTAGAATTAAGATGATTACAACACGATCTGTTCTTTTTTTATCTCTTTTAATATCCAGATACCAAGTGCTATTCTCACTAATGGTTGCAGATAGGAATAAATCCATTGGTACAACCAGTTAACTACTCCATTTATTGATTCTACTCCCAAGTAATATCTTAAAAAGGAAGAAAAGCTTAAAATGCCAATAAATAAAAGAGCAAATCCAATCCATTTAGAAAATCCATGCTCACGGATAAATGCCAATCCGTAAAAAAATGAACCGACCCCAAATCCATATATAACCAAAAAATATTTACTGTCTGATATCCCATTTGCAGCGTGTATCATCGTGGAGAACATATTTTTTGTGATTTCATTTTCAGCATTTATATATCCTGGCCGCCAAATCTGATTCAATGCATCTATCAATAATGCTTGTTGGGACATTTCTGTGTAGGCCCAAACAGACAAGAAAAAGGTTCCAAAAATCACGTATAGGGGGTACTTTTTATGCAAAATGTAGGCAATGCCCAAAGTTGCTAAAAAATTTACTTGAGGGTGAATGAAGAGTATCCATAGCTTCCTTAAATAAAGGGCATTATTGTAAAGGAGCGTTCTGGACTCAAAGTCAGCAGCTTCAGGATTAGGAAGAAAAATAAGCAAACTTGTTGTCAATGCCCCAAGGAAAGAACAAATTGCGGTTGCTTTTAAAAAGTTTTTGATTTGATTGGAGTAATTCATGGCACGGTTATTTACCAAATGGTGTATAAAAAAGTATGATAGAACACCCTCCGCATTGGAAAACCATTCAATTATGCGGTGTTTACATTCAAATATAATTTAAACAGCGAATATTATTCTGATGAATAATACCTTGTGTGTAGTTGGCCTTAGCAAAATGAATAGTTGCGTATAAACCATTATGACAATTGAGGCTAATTGTTCAAGAAGTAGTGAGAAGTATTTTATGCATGTGTCTGCACATCATCCCATTCTTGATTTTCATATTTAGTCAACCAATTCAAGGAATAATGTCTTTCATATACGACACTTGGATTGATATTTCCACCAACGTTTTGTCCATTAATTCTCGCATCAACACAAGCCCAATTCATTCGATAAGTCTTATCTAATTCATCTATAATTTCCGAAGTGTTTCTCAATTGTGCTGTTGCCTCAAATGCTGATCTGCTTGGTTCAAAAATGGTGGAAACGATGGTTTGGACATCACAGATTTCACTTGGATATTTTAATTCAGCTATTTTCCCCAACGCCCAAAGCATAGTGTAAAGGCTTTCATATCTCCAAGTGGCATAAGCTCTGGTTTGGTCATCCAAGGACACTGAATGGTATACTTGATTTTCCTTTTGCGAGAAGGAATCTATATTTTTAGCTTCAACAGTTTTGATCAAGTATTCTTGTTCAATTCCTTCTCCTTTTACAGCAATTATTAAAAGCGAGTAGGCTCTGTCAATCACTTCTTTGAGCGTTCTTAATTCAACCGTCTCTGAGGAAGAAACGCAAGGCAAATTTTTATTTACTTTGATTCCATTCTGTGATAAATATGCCTCAGATTTTTCTTTTCTTTTTAATTGCTCTTCGGAATAGGGAGCTTGTGTTTGATCATAATATTTTGAATCGACATTAACTTCAATATTTTGAACGTGACTATTTCCTGCGGCATCTATAATTAGATCTAGTTTCTGATCTGTAAAATGTTGTACTGTAGATTTATTGAAAACCTTATTGGGCTGTGCAAATATGAACCTATCTAATTCCATTACTACTTTTCGCAAAACAGACTCAAATTCGGGTGTAATTTCAGGTTCTGCAATAAATGGCATTTCACAGTTTGCTGCCATTACTTTATAGAGAAATTTGTTGGTTACCGCATCATTTTGAGAGGGTAGAGATTGAATAAAGTTAACCATTCCAGCAAGGTTTTGTGTCAATCCGCAGTTTATCTCTTCCAGTTTATAAGACGGGTTTTTTCTTTCTCTGTAATTAATTTTCAAAACTTTAGTCTTTCCAAAAAAACCACCTTTGATTGTTGCGACCATTGTTTTTTGCATTCCCCCGTCATTATATTCAACCCTTGCATTTGGGAGATTAGATTTTACGATTTGAAGGACTTTTTCAAATTCGAGATGGTGACTGTAAATTGTACAATTTTCCATATAATAGCTTTAGGATTGACAAAGATACTTTGGGGTCAAATTATTTATAAGCAAGTACTATTTTTTAACTTACATTTTACATTTTACATTTTACATTTTACATTTTACATCTTACACGTTACATCTGGAAATTTTATAAATTACTCACCAGATAGTTGCTTATTTAAGCTTACTTTTTATTGCTTCCCATTTTTCAACGATCGGCTTCAAAATGTGTTCTTCGACGCCATATACTTTTCCTTCTTTGGCAAGTGGCATGAATTTATCAACATACTGCTGACTTAAAGAATCGGAATCTCCGTATTGGTTTCGTAGCTTGTCTAGCTGGAGGTGTAAATCTTTTTTTATTGTAGCATAAGCTGGATCATTGTAATAATTATGCTGCTCTAAAGGATCTTTTTTCCGGTCGATCAACTCCCAATAATCAAGATCAAAATAGTAATGGATGAGTTTATATTCCTTTGTGATGACCGCATAATGTCTGTTGACGTTGTGTTCTGAAGGATGTTCATAATAGTGATAATAGGCAGCATCTCGCTTCCAATTTCCCACCTCACCAGTAAGGACTGGAAGCATACTCAATCCTTGCATATCTGCAGGTGGTTTCACGCCAGCGGCATCTAAAAATGTTTGAGCAAAATCCAAATTTTGTACAAGTTCATCAGAAACACTTCCGGCTTTGATCCTATTTGGCCAAGATACCAATAAAGGCGTTTTAAAACTTTGGTCGTAAATAAATCTCTTATCAAACCAGCCATGTTCACCCAGGTAAAATCCTTGATCAGAAGTATAAACAATGATGGTATTCTCCATTAAATCATTGGCTTCCAAATAATCCAAAACCCGGCCGACATTCTCATCAACAGCCTTTATAGTACCTAAGTAGTCTTGCATATATCGTTGGTAGCGCCACTGCGTGAGTTCTTTTGCAGTCATAGTAGGATATCGCTTTTTAAAATCTTCCGCAATCACCCGATATGATTTGTCAAAATTTGCTTTTTGCAGGCTATCCATCCTACCGACAGTCATTTCATAGCGACGTTTGTCAGCACCAATCTCTTCTTTCAAACCCATCTCATCCATCAACTCTGGATACAATTTGCTATCTGCAGCCCAACCCATATCTCCTTGAATATTCATAGTAGCCACTTTTGCTGCAGGCATTCCTTCGTGATCGTCAAATAGAGTAGCCGGTTCCGGAAAAACTTTTTTGGTATATTCTTCCATGTGTCTTTCTGCCATGAGCCAAGGACGATGTGGGGCCTTATGCAGATACATGAGCATAAAAGGGCTGTCCTTTTTACGTTCTTTATCCAGCCAGTCTAGCGTCATATCCGTGACAATATCTGTCACATAGCCTTTCACTTTAATCTCACCATCATTTTTGGTTATAAAATCAGGATTGTAATAAAACCCTTGGTCAGGTAAAATTTTATATTGATCAAAACCTTTTGGACTATTGCCAAAATGCAACTTGCCAAACATGGCTGTTTGGTATCCAGCCTTCTGCAATAACTGCGGAAAAGTGACATTGTTTGTATCAAAAGGAGCCACATTATCAACCTTGCCATTTATATGCGAATGTTTACCCGTAAGTATGGTCGCTCTGGAAGGCGCACAAATAGAATTCGTTACACTGGCATTGGTAAAAAGCATTCCCATTTTGGCGATTCTATCAATATTGGGCGTTTCAATCAAACTTTTATCATAGGCGGAAATTGCTTGATATGCATGATCGTCAGACATTATGAAGACAATGTTGGGTCTCTTGAGTGCTGGTTTTGCCTCTTCTTTGCATCCCCACATCAGAATGAAGCATAAAATCAGATTTAAGTGTAGAATCTGCACCTTCCAAGAGGCACTTGAACGATTGTGGCTAAACATCATGATGAAGTATTTCTGAATGGAAGGTAGTCAATAGGGTAGGTATTTACCAAATTACTGGTCTTTTTATTTTTATCAATGTATTTAGGAATAATGGAATTTTAAATAAATTCAAAGCTAATCTTTGGGGTTGAGCGATGCATCCAAAAGTGGCCTTGACAAATGTTGAAATTAGAAATAAGCACACTAAAACCACAGATTTAAGTAATGCAAATGCATTGTGAACGACCAACTATTTGGCTAACAACTGCTGGTATTTATGGACGATATCTCTCACTTTTCCAAAGTCATCAACGGGCAGATTACAAAATGCAACAGCGCCACTTTTAGTTGTTGGATCAAAATATATGAAAGAATAAACACCGACAGATCCCCCATTATGCAATCGGTAACCGGTTGGAGAAATTGCCCAGAAAACCGCTACTCCTTGTTGGTCATTGAAAGCAAAGTCGTTGTGGTTTTCAAAGGAATCCTCAGCAAGTTGTGGATTAAAAAGTGTTTGATAAGCGCCAGCACTCAAAAGTTTGCCACTGCCATGGTAACCGTTTATCATCTCTATGAGATATTTACTCAAGTCTTCGATATTCGTTTTTAAGCCTCCTGCAGGAAAGTCAGTCATTTCATACTGGGGCATTTCGACGGCTTTGGATGGCGATTTTCGATTGTCTGGCATATAAATCTTGCTCCTTTTTATGACTTCTATGTCTTTATTTTTCCAACTAGAATTAGACATATTGAGTGGCTTGAAAATGTGCAATCTCGTATATTCTTCAAAAGAAATACCTGTTTTAATCTCTACAATTCGGGCGGCAATGGCTGCATCCAAATTAGTATAATCAAATTTCTTTCCCGGGAGACTAGGGAGAAAGTTTTCAGGGGTGTACCATTTACCTTCCGGCTGTGTATATCGCATGATGTGTTCATCAAGGCTGATTTGCCGTCCCATTTTAAAATATGTGATCGCATCTTTGATGTCTTCAGGGGTAGTAGTATGGATAGGGTAGTCTTCCACAAGATAGATACTTGCCTCTCCCACTTCTTCAGGGTCAAATTCTTCTGTCAGTGTGGAACTATGAGTGACTAAATGCCTGACCGTTATCTCAGTTTGTGGATGATGTGGGTTGATGATTTTATAAGGTAGAATGGTATTGATAGGTTCATCCAGGCTCAGTTTACCATTATCCACCAAATGCATAATCGCCAAACCAACAAATGTTTTTGAAACGGAAGCGACACCATTGATGGTTTGAGGGGTGAAATTTGTTTTGGCGGAAAGGTCAGCAAATCCATAACCTTTTTTGAAAAGAACCTGGCCTTCCTTGGCGATGGCGACAGAAAAACCAGGCATTAAACTGGTGTACGAAAGTTGACTCAATGCTGCATCCAAGGAGTCCAAAGTCGTTTGATGGTCAATGGAAGCGTGGAGTGTATGGTTGTTTTTCAAAGAAGACTTACAGCCCATTACACAAATCAGCAAGATGCAACAGATAAAGTAAAATTTAGGCTTTGTGTTTATCATCTTGGAATGATAGGTTTATATTGGAATTAATTAGGCAAAATTGTATGCTGTTGAATAGTAACAAAAAAGATGGAAATTCAAACCACCCAAAATCATCAATTACTCATGCATGTAGCTCTTCAATTCAAATATAAATGAGCATGCAATTTATTTAACAATAAACATCCAATTTTTTTCTGCTGTCCCGAACGGTATAATTATATTTTTTTCAATTGTGTAGTAATCATGGTTTCCATCCTATTAAATGTGGAGCCCCAACCGTTGTAAAAACCCATTTTTTCTTGTGCTTTACAATAATCTTCTGTCTCATGTACAACGCTAAAAGTGAATATTGTTTTATCACCATCAGCTTCAAATGAAACATGTAATTCTACCCCTTCAGTCATGGGTTTGAAGTCTGCAGAGGAAACGATTTTTTTAAATTTTTCAATTTCCAAATACGTTCCTTCCGAAATGAATTCAATTCCATTTGGCATAGGCATACTGTATTTCCATTTTCCGCCCACATTGAAGTCATGGCTTATCATATTTATTTTCATGCCAGAAGGAGCCCACCATTGCATTACATGTTCAGCGTTGGTCCATGCTTCCCAGACTAATTCAACTGGGGCGTCTATCACTTTTTGCAGCGTGAGTGTCCGACTGCTCATGTCATTTTTGTTGGTCATTTTTATCTGATTTTGATTTGATTGATGTTACGTATTTTTCAAAATTATCAACTCTCGATACCCACTGTTGTTGATATTTCTCCAACCACATAAAAGCAGGAATAAGATTTTGAGGCTTTACTTTACAAAATCGCTCTCTTCCCTTTTGTTCGATTTCTATGAGGTCACACTCCTCCAAATGTTTGATATGTTGGGAAATGGCAGGCCGGCTGATGAGGAATTTATCAGCTATCGCATTCAAAGTCATTGGTTCGTCAGAAAGTAAATCAATAATTTTCCTTCGTGTTGGGTCAGCAATGGCTTGAAATACATCTCGTCTCGTCTCTGCAGGCATAATTGTGTAACCTTTTACTTACACAAATGTAATGTAAGTATTTGCTTACGCAAAATTTTTTGCAATAATTTAAAGAAACACTGAAATATGGATTTTTAAATTGCTCAGATTTTCATCAGAAAATGATTTTGGCTTTCTAATAAAAAGAAGTTTAAGGACAAATTATAGAAGCATGCCTTGCGATCAATTGCCAAATTCCATTTTTATTCATCCAAATGTTTGTAAAACGTCTTTTGTAAACCTGTCCTGCTTTAGCTATACTGCTGTTGTTTTTTGCAATTAACGTTTCATGCCCCATTGTAATCACAATATCTTCTTGAAATTGCATGCGCTCGATTACTTTGTCATAGGCGCTGTAGTCAATAATACCCGCTTTTTGTAGTAATAAAATAGAATCACGACTAGCAGTAGTTTCATTTCTTGGCGAATTTACCAAAAGTTCTGGCGCCCAATTTTGTTTGAGCGTATTGGTGTCTCCACTCAAAATAGCTTTCGCCCCAGCCAGTTCAAGGGCCCTTATTTCAGCTTCAATCTTGGAGTTGTCTTGTGCACAGATAGAAAGCGTAGAAATTAGAAATGCGATAGAGAAAAAATACTTTGACATTTGTATTGGTTTTTATAATGAAAGAGGCTAATAATATAGGGTTTATTGGGATGTAGGTTCTTATATCAAAGCTCATTCTTTAATTTAAATTAAGATATAAGTTCTCCCGATTATTCACGAAGATAAACGAAACTTTTCACTGTTAACAACAAGAAAATTCGGGAGAGAAATAATGAGATTAATTGTGTCTCGAAACTCTTATATTTTCTTAAGGGACACAACGTTCAGCAAACCTCTTTTCAATCGAGATAACCTTCATAAAGAATTACGGTAAGAATATCTTTTGAAATTTGAAAACGAGGCTGAAGTTTCTTCTTCATTGCTGATTTTTATTAAATCGGAATTCAATTTTGTTTTTACAATATATTCCAGACTTTTTTTATCCATACCGACTGTAATTTCCTGTGCAAGTTTAAAATCAGTGTTTTGAATTTGAGCTTCGATTACCCATTCTGCTCCTGTTGATGTTTTATAAGATTGAATAGTAGTTTCATGGAATTTAAAAGTTGTAATAGAATCTATTACATTGTACACGTGCCGATTATTTACAAATTCTTTTTCAACAGAAAATTTTGGATTTTTTACCATTTCGTTTAGATCATTTTCCAGGGTTGCTAACAAGGTATCATTTTTAATTATTTGCTCTGTAATCACATTTAAAGGATCATTAATTTTGAATGAGGGTTGCTTTGAACCTCGGCCATCTTCTTTTTGATTGCAAGAAGCTAAGCATAAATAAAGAGATAAATAAACAAGTTTTTCTTTCATATTATAAAATGGCTAAACCCCAACACTGCCCTTTCCACAAAACAGTAATCATTCCGGCAAATAATCTCCCAATAAATTCCAATCCATACTATTGCCCCAGCCATGGCCGTGGTCGCTCGTATTTATAGTTTTGTGCGCCTCACCAATTTGAAATCCATCATAAGTGAGCAAGGACAAAATAACCTGGACGCAAATGTTCGCTCGCCCAACTTAAAGGGGAATTTCCATATGCATCTTTAGCGGTTTTGTCTGCGCCATGATCTATCAAAAATGCAATGGTTTTTGCATCTGCATAAGCCGCTGCCCGATGGAGAGGGCTTTCTCCTTTGGTCCTTACATCCCGCATAAATGCACCAGTTTCTATACCCGGAATAGTTTTAGCATTTACATTTGCACCCTTATCCACCAGCAGCTTTACCACGTAGAAATAGTAAGGTCTTCCTGCCTTGGCAAGCGCATTATGCAAGGGGTTTCATTCGTTTTGTCCACGAATGCATTCACATTTGCACCATTATTGATTAAGAAATCGCATACTTTCCAGTGTCCAAAGAATGCAGCATTTCCCAACTCTTCATTCAGATCGATGCTGTTAAGATTTCCACCATGATTTAAAACAGCCCTCAAAGCAGTTGTATCATTATAATACACCAACCATTGTAAGAGCTTTACGGAGCCTTTATGTAATAAATCCTGCCAGTTGGGAAATTTAAATAATTCAAAAATATAGTCCGTACGTCCACGACTTATTAAGGTCATAATTTGATCAACATCCATAATTAATGTTTTAATTCGTGAGGAGGGTCAACTGTTATGAACCACATCCTCCATTATAAAAATTGCATTTTTGTTCAGGTCGAAAAATCCAAATTCATTGGTATTCCAAGGTGTATGAAGTTTCAGACAGCTCGGATCAACCGTACCGCTATCAACCATTTCATTAAAAATTGCAGATATGTTTTTTACATAAATTCTCACCACTGACCCACCCAGTAATGGGTCATCATCGGTGTCGGCATGCCATTGTAAGTGTATACAAATATTTTCCCTATAAAGCACCGCATACATTTTATCAGAAAAATAGACTTCAAAATTCATTTTTTCCTTATACCAAACGATGTCCCTTTCAATGTTTGCCGATGGTAAAACAGGAATGATACTTAACAATTCTGTTTTCATTCTTTTATAATTTGTAATTCAATCTTGGTGAACATTTACTACAATTGGCTGGTAACCAATACGTAATGAAAGTTGGAAAACGTAAGTGAAGATAAACACTCTTGCTGATAAATATTTAGTTTCGGAGCATAAAACTGATCATGTTGAAAGAAATCAAAATCAATAGACACATTTATTCATATTGCCTAAACGATAGTTGGAAAGCCATAGGTTTAAGGCGTAGTATAATCAAGAATTTATTTTTGATTTATGATATCTTCTATTTTTTTAGGATCCTGTCGTGTGTCCCAAATTGTTAAGATATAAATTGTTGATTCGGTTTCTTCAAATAAGATAAAGTAGTCTCTAACTTGCTTTACATATACACCTTCATAATCTGTGTTTCTTCGAACAAAAGGGTTTTCAACTATCCAAAGGATGGCTTCTTTGATAAGATCGTTTAATTTTTTGGGATAAACATTGGATTTATTTCGATTCAGCCAATATCTCAAAATTTCAGTCTTATCTTCTTTTGCCTTCTTGGACCAAATTATTTGTTTAACCATTGGTCAAATTCTGCTTCAACCTCAGCGTTAGAATAAACCTCACCCTTTTTTATTTGTAATCTCGCTTCTTCAATTGCTGATATCTGAGGCTTTGTGAGTTTAAAAGGCTCGGTAGTTGTTTCAAATTCAAGTAAAGCCAAAACTTCTTCCAACAAATAGTCATCTTCAACATCTTCAAGTTTTCTTAAAACTTTTTGTTTAAGTTCTACCGACACCATGCTTTTTTTATTTTAAAGATAAACCAAATTAATATATTTTTCGTTCACGCGAAACTACTTATTTTTTCTTTATAGCAAACGAAAAAATAAATAAACAACAAATCTTGAGTAGAAATTCTGGTCGAGTTCGAAGAAAGAAATTAAGGTAACCATCCATAGCAGTGATAGGATTGCAAAATTTAATGTACAAGGTATTGCTTAAGTAGGCAACAAGAAAATGGTCGAATCCATTTCCTTTTGCTACTTCACAACACTTAAAAGATGTTTTATTATCAAACATTATTGTGTTTGAAATAAAAACAATTGCTATATTTGATATGTTGTATTTCAAACTTAAAATGAATATGAACATAAAATTGACAAAAAAGCAAATTGGTCAGAGGATAACCGAACTTCGTAAAATGAAAGGTTTGTCTCAGGAAGATTTGGCTAAAAGTGTCGAAATTTCGCGATCTTCTTTAACTCAAATTGAGTTAGGAAACAGAAGTGTTGATATCCTTGAATTGCAAAAACTATCTTTTGTTTTAGAATTTTCGTTGGATGATTTTATGGCGAAGGATTTCTCGACAGTTCAAGATCTGGATGTAAAAGAAACAAAAAAGGAAAAGAAAGCAGCAGAACGAATTTCTGTACCAAAGCTACAGGTCAAGAAGTTTAAAAATGTATTATTGTATATTCTGGAACGTTGTGCTGGTAAACCCAATGTAGGTGAAACAGTTCTTTACAAGTTGTTATATTTCTCAGACTTCAATTATTATGAATTGTATGAAGAACATTTGACTGGTGCCAAATATCGCAAATTACCCTATGGACCTGTGCCGCAAAAATTAGATATCATCATTGGACAAATGATTGAAGATGCACAATTGCAAAGGGTAAAAACAGCATATCACGGCTACCCACAGACGCGCTATTTACCTTTGGTGAAAGCTGATTTAACGGAGTTATTGGCAAGTGAAAAAGATGTAATAGATAGAGTTATAGAACAAATGAGTGATTGGAGTGCTGCGGCAATCAGCAGCTATTCTCATAAGGATTTGCCTTGGGAAGTTACCGACGAAGGTCAAGACATAAGTTATGAACTTGCTTTTTATAGAGAACAACCTTATTCAGGTAGGAATTATGAAGACGAAATTGGTTAGTAATGATATTTGACGAACTGATAGAGTTTAAAAAGGATTTGAAAAACCTACTCAAAAAGTATAGAACCCTAAACGAGGATTTGTCAGAGGTTAAAACCATTTTAAAGAAGAAGCCCGACGAAAGGCCGCCATTTAGTTTTAGAATAGACAACTTGGGCATTGAAACATGTGTCATCAAGGTTAAGAAAATTGCTTGTAAGGCGTTAAAAGGCAAGGGAGTTAATTCAGGCTTGAGATTAGTTTATGCTCACTTTCCTGAAGAACAAAAAATTACTTTCATTGAATTGTATCACAAGAATGAAAAGGAAAATGAAGATCGGAAAAGAATTACGGATAATTTTAAATAGTAATAGTTCGAAAGAGAAGGTGGTGAATTGTTCAGAACCCAGAAAGTGTTCAATTTGATTAAGGCGTGTCAAGCTTGGGGAATGAAGCTGCTAATTTGATACAACCCTTATTTGGGAATTGTTTGGAAAGAAAGTTGAACGGGATCATCAAAATTTCAACAGTAACGAAAAGATGAAGAAAGTCACCGGGGATTCAAACTAGTCCTATTACGAGAAGTTACTGGTTTAGCGTTATGTTTTTGTCTTAGTTTTTTAACTTCACCAACCTATCTTCTCGCGTTAAAATAAGATTCAAAATTATCGCAAGATGAAACCAAATCATCGAAGAAATCATGATAGTCTTCGTGCAACTCTTTATAATATTGATTAATAGCCAAAGGCGAATCAATTTTGGAGAATTGAAAATGCTCGTCTTCAAAGTATTTGTAACTCAGTGTATGATTCTCACAGCGAATTAACATGCTTAAACATAAAGCTTTGAATTTATCGGTCTTGGCGTGCTGTTTTGCAAGTAAATAATACTTTTTAGCTAAAATTGATTGACGAAATTCTGCTTCATCTTCAATAAATGAAAGGGAATATCTAGACCAAGTCTTTATTCTTCGCATCATCGACACATTTCCTTCATGCCCCATATTGTAATATGCATTAGCTACTAAAAAATAATAGTAATCTCTATCTATTTCATTTGTGTTTTCAGCTTTTTTTAAATATGTAAGGAGTTGTTTAGTAATCGTGTACTTATTTAATAGAATGGTGTCTTTGGGAGTTATAAATTTTGGTGTATATTTTAAATGATAAAAAGGGTTTTTGTCAAAGACGTTGTTCTTTTCCTCCCACATGGTATAAAATCTGGACAAGTACGGTTGGTTTATTTTATAAAACGAAACAAGTGCATTTTCCAACTTATTTTGTCGAATATATTTTGTACCCAGCAAATCATACAATCGAGGTAGATCTTCTCTTATTTCCTTATACATGAATACTGAAAAAGAGTCATTTAAATCCTTGTTTTTTTGAATATTATCTATCAAAAATTGCGTTTGTTCTGGTGTGTAAATAACATCCATATAGTCAAAGTAATCCTGAAAATAATCAGTGTACGAATGCTTTTTGTTTTTAATGTTTTCCAAGAAACGGGTGAATTTTCATCCCAAGATTTATCAAGCGTGGAATAAAGCAAAGACGCTTCAGTGGTGTTTCCCAAATATTCCAACTCTTTTCCTATTGCAAAAATAAATTGCCCGTTCTTTTGATTGGCGAGAATCGTTGATTGGATTTCAGGGTGAATTTTTGCGTTTCCATTGACTTGATTTGCAGTAAGTGCTAAAGCTTTAATAATTTGTAATTGGTTTAAAATTGTTTTGTCTGATGTTGATTTTTCTAATTGATTGACTAATGACAAACATGTATTGTAATCTCGGGTCATGAATTGAAGATATGCTTTGCAGTATTGCCATAAAAACGGATTTTCTACTTTTAATAAATCAATAGAATTGACAAAATCTAATACTTCCTTGGCGTACAATCTATCGCGCTCAGAACGATTGAGTGTTTGTTGAGTAAATTGTCTATTTTTCCAACCCAATAATCAGATGAAATGGATGGTTGAAACAAAGTATAATATGGGTGTTAAAACATAGTCTTCAATTTTATTGATTTCTCGGAGTAATAAAAACGAAAGGCCATCCAGTGAAGGATAAATTTTATAAATATTTTGGAGATACGGCAACGCTTTGTCAGGTTTTTCTATGCCATGTAGCAAGTAGACATTTGCTTTCTCAACAGGCGATTTTGCAAACTTCAATGTTTGTTCTACTGGAACTTTTGAATTGAAGTGTTGATGGCAAGCAAAACGTTTATCTACTGCATTGGCAAAAACTTGTGCCAATTCAAAATTAGCAAGCGCATCATTTTTTTCTGTAAAGCTATTGAAATATAAACTCCAATAATACAGAATATCTTTTTCAGAATTTTTAAAAGTGGAGTCAAACAACGATTGAATAATATCAAAATGATTATTGTACCACGCTAATCTGATAGCCAAAAAGGCATATCGTTTTTTCAGATCTTTATCAAACACGTGATTCGCAGACAAAATTGCTTTGTGCATCAATTCTGATCGTTTCTGTTTTACAATATTTGTTTTTCGCTCCCAAGGGTCTTCCTGCAAAGAGTTGAAAAACTCACAAGTCTTTGCAAACCGAAGATAGTTTAAAGCAGCAGTGTCGTTTTGTTGATATAGATAATCAATCATTTCGTTCTGCGAGTTTTTATAAATATTTGAAATAGGGAGTTGGTAAAGTGCAAAATCAATTGAACTTAAGTCTACTTTTCCTCGGCAATATTCAAACCATAATTTTTTATTCGGTAAAACAAATTCTTCTGGGATAAAACCTTCATAAGAAGAAAACAAATCTGCGGAATAATTAAAATTCGAATATGTACTATATCCGAAAGCCAATGGATTGAGAAGTGAAATGCGTGTATTTTCACCATAAGGATAATATCCGCAGGCATGCGAAATGTTATAAGCTAAAATCAGTATAAAAAGCAGAAAGTTCTTCATTGGTAAAATTTTTGAATTGCAGTTCGTCTAGGTGAAAAAGGGTAACTGTAGTGTATTTGTCAAATTCAATGTACTGTTTCAACAAAGTAATGGCACCTTTAATTTTCGGATCATCTATTTCTTCATATTTTATGTTATCACCGACGCGCAAAAAAGTATTATTGACTAAAGTATCCTGTACAACGGTGTACCAAAGTGGCTTTTCCTGTTTCAAAATTGTTTTTAGCTGTTTGGTATCGGTATAGAGTACTGCGGAAAAACGCTCATCATGATACACCTGTGCCCATGAATAAATCGGGAGCGCTATATCCACATGTTTTGGATATTGCCTCACATCTTTCAAATAACTTTTGAGTTCCGATAAATCGAGGATAGAGTTTTTATTAGAATTTTCAAGTGGGCTGAGCAAATTATAACACATCAAGGTTACTCTGTCCACAGGCGGAACGCCCATCTTTTCACGGTATTTATATGGGTACAATCTTAAAGTACAGCTGATTTGTTTACCTGAAATTGACTTTAGTTTTTGAAGAAAATAGAAATAATTGTCTTTCGTTTTTGGTGTCCAATCGCAGTCCATTTGAAACTCAGTGATTGTCTCATCTTTAAATTCTTCTGTTTTATATTTCAATAGTTCGGAAGAAAAAAGTCTAAAGAAATAAGAAAAAGATGAATGCGTTAAATTAGCAGAGCCAACCTGAACAATCATCTCGCACATGATCATTCAAAACGCATTCATCAAAGGCAATTGCCTTATAGGTGCAATTTTATTAAAAATGTCTGGTATTGGAGTGGTCCAGAAGAGATTTATTTGTCACCTGTTGATTTTAATAATGTGTATACGGGGAAAGATCAATTTTCTTCAATTAAGACAACTGCGGCTCATACTCAAGACACAGCTACAGGAGCAACTTCAACAAGCAGTTTGATTGGCTGGAATTCAATACTATTTTTGTGAAGAATCAATGCAGTGACGAACTCATAATAGGGTTTGATCCAAGTTTTATAAGTAAATCAGGTAAGTGTACACCAGGGCTAGGATATTTTTATTCAGGATGCAGTAGTAGATATGAAAAAAGGCTTAGAGATAGGCTGCTATAGTTTAATTGATGTAAAGCAAAACACGGCTTATCACCTCTATGCTGCTCAATCAAAAGCCCAACAAGGACAGATGAAGGAAGAACAATGATGGATCAATATATTGACCAATTCAAATCGTTGGGAGAGAAATTAAAGACTATATCCACTGTATTAGTGGCGGATGCTTATTTTAGCAAATATGGTATGCTCAGGTGGTAATTAATCAAGGAATGGAATTAATATCAAGGTTAAGGAGTGACGCCAACTTAAGATATCTTCATAATGGGCCACAAAAATCAGGAAGGGGAAGAAAGAAAAAATTTGCTGGAAAGGTGAATACTAAAAAGATTGATAAGAGAAGAGTGAGGCACATATATGAGGACGAACAGACTCGCATTTTTAGTCTAATTGTAAATTCTGTAAATCTAAAAATGAACATACTGTTAGTGTGTGTAGAGAATCTAGATCCAACAAGGTAATGTAAAAAATATGCAGATGTATTTTTCGACGAATTTAGAGAGGATCAGATTCAAGTGGTAGAATACTATAAAGCAAGATTTCAAATGGAATTCAATTTTAGAGATGCTAAACAATTTACAGGACTAACGAATTGCCAAGCTAGGGCCAAGAGCGGTTAGATTTTCACTTCAATGCTACTTTGACAGCTATCAACATTGGTAAAAGTGTCGCACGAAAAGGAATAGCTAAAGATATATCAATTCCCATATCAATAAGGGACGTAAAGACAGAGTTATCAAATCATTTACTGCTCAATTTTATTTTTTCAAAGTTCGGAATTGACCCAGACTTGCAAAAAAATAAATCATGCATCAAGGAAATATTGGATTTTGGTAAAATTGCAGCTTAAATTGCTTCCGAACCATTGATTTATTTGCCTCACTTTTGAAATAAATATGTTCTTGATTCAGAATTACATGTGCACACGTTATAACTTGATTTGCAGAATCTAAAACAAAGCCACTTCCTATGATTTTAGAGTTATTTTCGATAAAGCCAAAGGAATTTACATCTAGTTTAAATGATTGAGCAGTTAATTGGAATGAAAGGATAAATGAAAAGAGAATTATATTAGAACATTTGAAATTGGCATAACAAGTTTTATATAGAGTTGAAGAATTAAAGGATAAAGATCTATTCATAAGTCATCGGTTAATTTAAAATAAAGATTTCTTACTTATCTTTTTATTAAATACATATTTATATTAGCTCAAGCAATTCTAAAATATATTAATATATGTTAGTTTAGCTGACATTAGCGTCATACATGTTTGTATTGCTGTTGTCTAGTTTAAAACGCTTAAGTTTGAGCTTTTTAAACAAATTATTTTCACCAACGTATATTTTAAATATTGTCAATATACAGATTTAAAGGAGTCAATTATTCTGTTACTATTTGTGCAAAAGAGGTAGCAACCCGCAAGAAGATAGGGCTAATTTACACGTTATTCTAAATGATGTCTTTTTTAGTCGAAGAATAAAGTATATTCATCCCATTTGTGAATTATAAATGGAATATTCTTGTACTTTTCTTGAACAGTTTGAGAAAAAATACTTAGAGGATAATCTCTCTGTCTACCTTTTCCATGACCTCCAATTGCAGAACTACTTAAGTACTGTGACATTGAAATCATGTTTCTATATTCCCAACTTATCTTTCGATATAATGCACTTATCAAAGACCCAATAGGGAAATAGTTTGGCACTTCTGAATTAGTTGCAATATCTCTTTTCATGTAACTTACAGATATTTTGTTTTGAACTATCGATTTCATTGTAGTCCAAATTCCTAAATCAGAGACGCAGACCAAATCAGGAACCTCAATTGGATGGTTTATTTGATTTGTATCGTTAAACCATATATTTGATTCTATGTTTTCTTTAGGGTTTGAATTGGGGTGTTTCCATGAATGACTATGAGCTAATAATCCATAAACTATAGGGGAATGCAGTTCTTTGTATGGAGAACCTTCTCTGCGAACAGACAACGATTTTAGTATTTTAGAGTTTTCAAATAACGTGTTGATATGGCTACTTTTAAGTGTGTTTTTGCATTCAAAGGCTGCTAAAACACCAGCCTCTAAATAAATTTTCTTATTCAGCAATTTATTTGGATATTCAGGCTTTAAGACAATAATATCAACCTGAGGACTTTTTTTTCCATCATACCCCATAATTCTACCCTTTGTGCGAACATTAAAATTTGAAGGGAGCCAATCTCTTAAAATTTGTGCCCAGTTCTCTTCTCCTTCGTCTCCTGCGGTTCCTGGATCGTCTTTGGTGTCCTTGAAGATTCTTATATATTCTTCTCTTATTTCTCTTTCACTTGAGCCTAAAATATTCTAAATCTCTATTCATTTCGCTTTAGTTGTTCGTTTTGTTTTAGTCATTTTCATCTTAGGATTATGTGGCTTTACGATGTAGCATGCATGTCACATTATTTGATATTCTTTCACCATAGACTTGATAACGATTTTTTAATCTATTCTTGACGATATGCATAATTTGAGTAAACAATTCAGCATATTTATCTCTGTCATGAAGATTAAATTCACTTCTAAGTAATGGCGTTATTTCATAATAGTAAATAGTTATTTTTATTGACTTCATAGTTTATTTAAATATTGTTTCGGGTATTGTGCCCATATTTAATGTTTTTTGAAATTTATGGATTTGCATTTTAGATGCTTATCAACAGAGACAACTTCATTACTAAAAAGTTTAGGCCGCACAAATATAATACTTATCTATTATTATAGATAAAAATTATTAATCGATAAGCAGATGCAGTTCCTGACACTTATATTGTAAAAGGAAAATTTAGCACTACAACAAATTAACAAAAGGCATAAACGCACCAGCCCTAATTTTGATCATTTTCTGAAAAACAAAATCACCCCATCACACCCATCAAAGCCTTCCTTCCATCAACCCCCTTCCGACTCTCCACCACACTACCCATCATCTCCAACCTGAGCTTACCACCAGCCAAATCCAAACGTAACTTATCACTGTGGATGCCTTCGGTAAACTTGGCAACGAGGCGGAGCTGGTCATCGGATTCCCAATAAGCAGAACCCGCAAAAGGAATGTTTATTTGGTTGGAGTCCTTGGGCAATAAGCCATAGTTTTTGGCGGGATTTTTGGCCCAACCATCATAAGCAAATACAGAGGTCATCGCAACACCAGCTTTGGTGAGTGTGAGGCTGCAGTTTTTATCGGTAAAAGCGAGGCCTACTTTTTGGATGTCCAAATCATTGTTTTCCAAGGTAAAGGAATGGGATTGGCCTTGGTGTTTGGCCGCGATTGTAGGTGTTGATTTTTTGGTCGGAATCTGGAGTGTGGTCATCTTTTGGTTTAGAGCAGCGAGCGCTTGGGGGTTTTCGGTCAGGGCATTTTCTTTGAAAGCAGGAAGCAGGGTGTCCCAGGCAATCTGCATAGACTTACCCATGTCCCAACTTTCGCTGTTGATGGCAAGAACGGCGTCGTATTGGGGCATGACGATGCAATATTGGCCGTAAGCACCGTCGCCGCGATAGAAGCCCGGCTTGCAGCGCCAGAATTGGTAACCATAACCTTGGCCCCAGTCACTGTCATTGTCTTGCGATGGGCCTTGTTTTTTGGTCGCTTCCTCGACCCAGCTTTCAGAAATCAATTGTTTGCCCTTCCAATTACCTTTTTGCAAGTACAACTGTCCGAATCTAGCGATCGATTCTGTGCTCACGCGTAAGCCGTAACCAGCGGTGTTGAGACCTTGTGGTGATTCTTCCCAGTCGTAGTCGGTGATGCCCAGTGGATCAAATAAACGCGGTTTGAGAAATTGCACCAGCGTCTCACCCGTGATTTTATGGACGATGGCACCCAACATATACGTAGCGCCGGTATTGTATAAAAAGTGACTGCCCGGCGCATGTGGTACAGGGTGAGCCAACCAATTCTGCACCCAGGTTTTTGTAGCATCGCCCCGGAAAGCGGGTTCGGTTTCATTGCCGGTATTCATGGACAAAAGGTGATGGACCGTCATGGCTTTGAGATTGGCAGAAACATCGGAGGGTAAAGATTCGGGGAAAAACGAAATGACGGAATCGGTCACTTTGAGTTTGCCGGCATCCACCAATAAGCCAATGGCTGTGCTGGTAAAACTTTTGGAAAGGGAGTACAGGGTGTGTTTTCCACCTTTTTCGAAAGGCGCCCAATAAGCTTCTGCAATTTTTTTGCCGTGTCTGATCAGCGAAAAACCATGCCACTCGTAGTCGCATTTATTGGCCGCTTCAATGAAATTGAGGATGGCTGACGAAGAAATTCCTTGAGATTCGGGGCTTGCGGTCATAAAATAGGGAGCAGAACCATTAGAGGAAGCAGTCGCCGCCGTTTTGCAACTCTGCATTAAAACGCTTGGAAAACTCATTACAGCACTTCCCAATGCTGCCGCCTTGATAAAATCTCTTCTTTTTGTCATGTTGTGCCTTTTACGATTGAATTTAAAATGTGAGCTAATGTACAAAATATTTTCAGTGATCAACTCTCAGCTTTCAGTGATCAGCAATCAGTTCTCAGCTTTTTGAAACGATATGCGTGATTTGGCTGCGAGCTTCGAGCCACGAGCTTCGAGCTGCTGTGAGAAGTGAAATGTGAAATGTGAAATGTGAGATGTGAGATGTGAAATGCATAACGTAGAATGGGTTTAATTTGAAGTTTCATGATTTTGGTTGACAACTTTTATTCCATATTCCATTAGTTGTTGAGTTCGTGAATTCGTGGCAATTTAAATTAATGGAAATCGGATACCCATTAAACGGTCCTGTATGGGACAAAATATCGGTAACCAAACATATACATAGAAGTCTTCGTGCCGTCAGGTACGACATGTAAACGTGTGGAAGAGCAAGCAGCTCCGATCTTCGAGCCACGAGCTTCGAGCTGCTGTGAGATGTGAGATGTGAGATGTGAATTGGGATGTGAAATGCAGAACCCAGACTGGGTTCAATTTGAAGTTTCATGATTTTGGTTGACAACGTTTATTCCATATTCCATTAGTTGTTGAGTTCGTGAATTCGTGGCAATTTAAATTAATGGAAATCGGATACCCATTAAACGGTCCCGTATGGGACAAAATATGGGTAAGCAAGCATATACATAGAATCTTTCGTGCCGTCAGGTACGACATGTAAACGTGTGGAAGAGCAATCCAGTGGAAATCGGAAATCGGAGATCGGAAATCGAAAATCGTTATGCAGAACCCTGAAAGGCATTAGCGTCAACTTAATATTATTAATGTGTCTAATACTTCACCGAAAGATTTTCTATCCGTTCGTTTATCATAACAAGCAAAGCGAGCTAGTAGCTCTAAATAAAGGTCTTGATTGAAGTCCATATCTGGCTCGTAGTTGTTTCTCCAAAATTTCGAAAATTTGATTGGACTGAGGTGTTTGCCATATTTCTCATATATTCTTAACTTAAGCTGCAAAAATTGAGGTCCGGTAATTATTAAAATATAAAGTAGCAATAGATTTAGGAGCATCTCAGATCTAGCCTCGCTTGGTGTTTTACTACAATACATTAACTTATTTAAATCAAAATTTTGCTTCCACTCTTTAAACATAATTTCTATTGTCCAGCGTAATTTATAGATTTCAAATAACTCCATGCCAGATATTTCTTCTTCAGCAATGTTTGTGATGTATATATTATAATTTGCTAGAAACTTGGATTTATTTGAAATTGTGCAATCCTTGTGTCTGGAATTTATTTGCTGTTGTCTTTTTTTCATTGCTTGTTCGGGTGAAACCTTATATCCAAACACTCTTACTCGAATTTTCTCCTTTTTATTTAATAAAACATTCATATCGAATTTAAATATTCCTTTCTTTTCCTTGGCTTTGATTAGTTTAACAAGATCAATTTCTTCGCCGGTTTTTTCATCAAAAATGCATATCCCTACTGAAAGTTTTGAAATGTAGAAAGCACCTATGTTATGTATATCCTTGAAAACAGAAGTGACAAAGTATCCTAAATCCCTAAGTAATAGATCACCTTTGTTTAATAGCTTAATAATTTCTCTGGCATATGAGCGATCGTTGGAAGTATAAGTACATTTTTCCATCTTGATTACAGCGTTGGATACAAGATCAAAAACTACTTGAATTCTACCCATAGCTTTAACAGAATTGCCATTGGAAATCCCAGAGGAGTATCCATAGTGACTCTGTGGTAAGTTAACAAGAGTGCTGTCTTGAACTAAAACTCTATTAAATCTACTAAGTATACCAGTGGTTTGAGCACTTACATTAGATAAGTTCTGAAGGCATAGTTTATTAACCAATTCAGAAACAAAGTCTTTACGATTAAAATGCAGTTTTTTATCAAGACTCTGATGAGATACAATATTGCCAGCTAATTGACTCAGGCAAATTGCCCATTGTCTCAATGAAAAATTAGATTTTGTGAAACACATAAAACACGAAAGTAAGAAAAGCTTTGGTGAAACCTTTCTATAAGCTCTGTGACAAAATTTTGTATCAAAAGCAATTTGGTCAACATTAATATTGTCGAAAAAATTCATAATTTTACTGTGCATAACTAGGTTGTTTGACGATGAATTAGTGGTATAATACAAAGTTAAACAACCTATTATGTATTTAATATAAAAATATATAAATAATTAAGTTGACGCTAATGCCTGAAAGGGTTCAATGTGAATAGCCCCGTGCGGAGCTCGGGGAAATCAGTACCCAAATTCCCTCCAACCCTGAATAGGGGTTGAATTGGCCACCATATTGTTTAATGAGTTGAAAGATTGTTTTTTGGAGTCAGTTATTCATGGATTGGTTCCGATAGCTGTCGGAAGGAAATCGATACGAGGTGTGATGCAGAACCCAGAATGGGTTCAATCTGATTCGCAAATAAAATCAATGCAATCAACCGCGATTCAAAAAATAAAAGTCATTTTAGCATTCCGAAAAATAAAATAATGATGGCTGTAAGCAAAAAAGTATTGGTTTCTTGGGATATACCACAGATCGGCATTGATATGCTTGAAGGGGCGGGATTGGCCACAACGGTTTGGAAGGGTGAGGCACCATTATCGCAATCCGAATTGATAGCTTTGGCTCAAGAACACGATGCGCTTTTGAGTCAAAGTACCGATAAACTCGATGAAGCTTTTTTTGAAGCTTGTGGTCACTTGGAAGTCATCAGCCAGTTTTCGGTGGGTTATGACAACATCAATCTGGCGAAGGCAAAGGCTTGTGGCATTCCTTTTGGCAATGCGCCGGGCGCCATGACAGAAGCGACGGCCGATATCGCCTTTGGGCTGATGATTGCCACGTCTAGGAAGTTTTTCTACATGCACAAAAAGATTGTTGCGGGGGAATGGAAAATCCAAAAACCACAGGCTCACTTGGGATTGGATCTGAGAGGAAAAACGCTGGGCATTTTTGGTTTGGGTAAAATTGGCAGTGAAATGGCGAGGTTGTGCAAAGCGGCTTATGGCATGGAAATCATTTATACCAATAGATCGGAAGCACCGTCCATTTATGAAAAAGACCTACAAGCCAAAAAAGTTTCCTTCGAAACACTTCTTGAACAGAGTGATGTGGTTTCCGTTCACGCAGGTCTCAATACAGAAACCCGAGGAATATTTGATGCCAAAGCTTTTGCCCAAATGAAATCCACCGCCATCTTCATCAATGCCGCTCGAGGCGGAATTCACAACGAAACCGATCTGATCCACGCATTGGAAAATGGCGTAATCTGGGGTGCTGGTCTGGATGTGACCAATCCGGAACCCATGCAAGCGGAAAATAAATTGCTGTCGATGGAGACGGTTTGTGTGTTGCCGCATATTGGTTCGGCGACGATTGGGGCTAGGAATAATATGGCCAGGATGTCGGCGGAGAATATTGTTTCTTTTTATGAAAAAGGGGTTTTGCCCTATTTGGTTGAATAATGATTTTTTAAAAAAAATCATGATATCAGGCATTTAATGTCTGATACCCGCAAAGGCATTAAGCAGTACCTAAAGAATAGAAGCCTACAGAAAAAAGATTGCCTTATTTTTTACCCGGCCTTATTTTTTTTAGCTCACGAACATCAAAAATACGTTAAGTTCAAAAAACTGTTCGAGCTGAAAGTACCCTAAAACAAAAGAAATGGTGCAGATGCATCAAAGAACAGAGAAACAACGTCCAAAGCGAGTTTTTTTTGAATAGTATTTTTGAAGTGAGAGAGCGTTAAGAAAAAAATTCAGCCTTGATTTTTTTTGTTACGTTTTTGTATCAAGACAAAAAAGTAAGGAATATCATTTCTTGCTTCTATCTTTATTACTTTCACAAATACAATTTTTAGCTTTGCTCCAATCTCTTTTTCCACACAATTCATAAAACAAAACAGCATCCAAAGCGAGTTTCTTTTAAATAGTATTTTTGAAGTGAGAAAGCGTTAAGAAAAAAATTCAGCCTTGATTTTTAGATGCTAGCAGCCGTGATGATGGCATCACGGTTCCTTCACTATGATCATGTGCGATGATCATTGCTCCTTCGTCGCATCGTTCAGTCATTTCAAGACAAAAAAGTAAAGAGAATATAGTTTCTTGCTCCTATCTCTTTTACTGCACAAATACAAAATTTTAAAAATTTGCTTTTGAACTTCGTGGTACACGTTATATTGGCCTTTATTTTTTAAACTATTTATTTTAAAAATTCGTTACTTATCTGGGAGAAACTGGGGGATTGTTCCACAATTTTTATTTGTTTTATCGAATAAGTAGAACTTTTCTTCAGAATTTAATCTGTATCCTATAACTTTGGATTGAATCAGTTGACAATAGTATACCATGGGCAAAAGCAAATTTACCTTATTATCAATCTTAGCTATTTTATTCATTGGAGGCTGTAAATCGGATAAAAATGGAGCTGCGGATACGGATGCTGATTTTGTGATCAGGATGGCCAAACAGGCAGAACAAATCAATCCCATCTTATTTCCAAGTCCCATTGCCAGAGAGATTTATCAATATATTTTTACGCCAATTGCAGAAATCGATCCCGATAATTTGGAGCTCGTACCCCTTCTGATCAAAGCCATCAACCCTTTGGTGACACACGAAGATGGCAGTTATACTTTAGATGCAGAGATTTTGAAAGAAGCAAAGTGGGATGACGGCACTCCTATCACGGGGGCAGACTACGCATTCACCCTGAAATCGATGTTGCACCCGGCGACTGATGCGTCTAGTTATAAATACATGAAGGAAATCATCAATGACGTATTGGTTGATGAGGCCAATCCAAAAAAATTCACGATTGTCTTTGACGATTATTCCATGGACATGAAAGAAAGTGCCCTCAACTTTGAATTGTTGCCGCAGCATATTTACGATCCGGAAAACATAACGAAGACCTTCACCTTACGCGACCTTGCGGATACCACCAAACTGGCCACCTTGAGTCAAGACAGTACTTTCATGCGTTTTGCAACCGAATTGAATGGGCCCAAATATACCAGAGAAATCATTTCGGGATCAGGTCCATATGCTTTTGTGGAATGGAAAGACAACGAAGCCATCATTTTGGAAAGAAAGGCCAATTACTGGGCCAAGGACAGAACGGAAGAAATGTTTAAGGCTAATCCGGCGAAGATCATTTTTGTCATCATTCCCGATGAAACGGCAGCGATCACCCAAATGGCAGCGGGTAATGTAGATTTAATCAATTCGGTGACGGTCAATACGTATGAAACCTTCCAAGATTCTGTAAAAGGCAATGGAAATATATCTTGGTTGAATGTACAGTTGCCGAAGTTTTACGTCTATTTGCTCAATCACAAGGACAAAATGTTACAAGACAAAAACGTGCGTAAAGCCCTGCAAGCGATCAACAATACGGACGAATACATCAAAACTTTTGAAAATGGCAATGCCACCAAATTGACTTCCTTTGTTCCGTCCTTTTTGCCAGGTTACAATAAGGATATAAAAAATATTGGTGGGCAGCTGGATTTGGCAGCAAAATATCTGAAAGAAGCTGGTTGGGAAGACACCAATGCCAATGGCACGGTGGATAAGGTTATGGATGGTAAAAAGGAAGAGCTGAAATTACAAATGTTGGTCTCTGGAGACCTGAGCGTAAAATTTGGTTTATTGTTTAAAGAACAGTGCGCAAAAGCAGGCATTGAATTGGATGTGGTGCGTAAGGATTTTCCGTTGGTGCGCAAGGAAAACTTGAATACTCGCAATTATCAAATCATCCCCACCTTGTTTTCGGTGGAATTGATTCTCGAAAACCCCTTTGACGCCTATCATTCGTCCAATGCAGAAACCACCAATGTATCTTCATACACCAGTGCTGAAGCAGATAGTTTGATCAACATCATTACCACGGTTGAAAGTGATGAAACGAGAATTGCCACGCACAAAAAGTTGCAGGATGAGATTTATGACGATGCCGTTATGATTTACCTCTATGCGCCGATTGATCGAATTGCACTTTCTGATAAATGGGAAGGAAAAGCTTCTCTATCCAGACCCGGATATAGAGCCAATACTTTTACATTGAGTAAAAATTAAATCGATTGCATCAGAAGTATTACATAAAGAGACTGCTTTATCTCATACCACATTGGTTTTTCATCATTCTGATCATATTCCTGCTTTCTAAAGCTTCGCACAGGGATGCAGTGGCTGCAAAGTTGAGGCAGTCGGGCATTGAGGAGGACGGCAGTTTGCGGTATCAACAGTTGTACGAAGACCAGAAAATCAAACTGGGTTTTCATTTACCGTATTTCTATTTTTCCATCCAAGATGCCAAAACGAAGTCAGGGTTTAGATACCCAAAGCTGGCCTTTCATGGGAGACAATGCCAATTTCACCAATGGATGACCGGCTTACTCAGTGGAAATTTGGGCAATTCCTACATCAGCAATAAACCAGTTGGCAAGATCATTTGGTCGGCACTTGCCTGGACCATACCGATTGCTTTGGCGGCGCTTTTAATTTCCATTTTGATCGCTTTTCCTTTGGCGCGGAGGCTGAGCCAGCAAAGTAATAAATACGTGGAAGGCTTTTTAATGACCTTTTATGCCATCCCGACTTTTTGGTTGGCGACCCTGATTTTGGTTTTTTTGACCAATGACTATTATGGCATCCAGGTTTTTGATTTATCGGTCAAATACGGAAGCGCCTCGGGATTTATGAATAAGTTTCAACGTGTTTTGCCGATGATTATTTGTATGATCGTTGCAGATTTGGCCTACCTGACAGGTGTGTATAAGACCAGCATCCTCAAAGAAAATGCCAAACCTTATTACAACACAGCCTTGGCAAAAGGTATGTCGAAGGCAGCTGCGATCAAAAAACACACGTCCAAAAATGCGTTGATTGCCATTTCTACCATCTTGGTGGGTGCCATACCCTCGGCCTTGGCAGGATCTGTGATTTTGGAAACCATTTTCAATATCCCGGGCATAGGTAGGGTTTTGTATTTGGCGGTGCAGCAAGGTGATCAGCCGGTATTGTACGCCATTGTCCTGCTCATTGGCATATTTACTTCATTAGCCTATTTATTGGGGGACATTTTGATTGCGCGCATCAACCCCAAAGCCGATCTCGCCACAACGGAATTATAAATAAAATCTCAGCGACCAATTTAAAAAATCATAGGAAGTTTAAAGTTTCAGTGCGGACCACATCTTGAACGATTTCACCCGCCAACATCCTTATTTCCCGATTCATACAAGATGGAATATCTTCTTCCATGTGCGAAACGTAGATGACGGCAGTGGTAGAATGCCTGCAAAAGTCGTCGATGGCTTTTTTAAATTGTAGGGTTTGTTCGTCATCCAATCCTTGACATGGTTCGTCCAGGATGAGCAACGGCGGTTGTTTGACCAAAGCACGCATCAATAAAACCAATCGTTGTTTGCCTTGAGAAAGGCTGGCAAAGGCCTCATTTTTGAAAGTTGATAAATTGAAAAATGCAAATAAATCTGTCAGCCATTGGCCTTCTTTGGCGGTAGAAGTGGCACCGATTCCTTCCGTAAGTCCAGAGGCCACAACGTCTTGACAAGTCATTTTGGAAGCAAAACGATCCTCTAAAACTTGTACTTTGCCAAAGAGTATTTTTTGCACGTGAGACTCGCCCCTGAAGAAATGTTGGTGCAGCTCAGGTGACAAGTAACCTATTTTATTTTTAATGTCCCAAATACTTTCACCGCTTCCCCGTAAGCGATCAAAAAGGATGATGTTTTGTCCATAAGCCTTGGGATTATCACCAGTGATGAGACTGATCAACATGGATTTTCCAGAACCATTTGGACCTTTGATCACCACACGATGTCCAGGTTCTATTGAAAAATGGATGTTTTTCAAAATGGCTATTTCGCCGTAAGCAATGGAAACGTCTTCCATTTTTACCAGATGTTGATAAGCTGCTTGATTTTGGTTGAATGGATTTAAAGTAAGCGGGTTTTGATCTGGAGTTTGTGCTGGCCCAGATGTTTCTGGTTTATCTACTAATTTTCCTGCTTCCAAATGAATTTTTTCAAAGGTGTTTGAAAGCTCAGTATCGGGAATTTTCCCAACCAAAAGCACAGCCATTTTGGGAGACAAGGAATGGATCAAATCATTGAGTTTTGTTCTGTTGAATGCATCTACTCCGAGATAGGGCTGGTCCAAGATTAAAAGCTTTGGTTCTGAAGCCACACAAGTGATGATGCTCAGGAGTTTTTGCTCGCCATTGGACAATTGATACTTTTGTTTTTCCAACAAATGTGATAGGGAAAATCGCTGGAGTAATGTTTGGACACCATCAAAATTGGGCAATTGAAATAAATGATCTTGGAGTGTTTTATTGTCGTCTTGAATGAAAACTTCGTATCGTTTTTCATAATACGAGAGTCTGTCAGTGCCAGGTAATTGGTTATCTCCAGCCAATGTTATTTTTTCTAATGGAACGTCGTAGAGAATTTGGCCTTCAGTGGGCGATAAATATCCTGCAATCAATTTGGTGAGTAGTGATTTTCCACTTCCGCTTGGGCCCAATACATTCAATCGATCTCCCGAAAAAATCTGAAGTTGGATGTTTGACAATAAACTTCCTTTTTTGGTTTGAATGGAAAGCTGGGAAAGAGTGACCAAATTTTCTGGCATAAATTGGCAAAATTTATAAAAGACTATTGTTAGGACTTCAAATGTAACCTCTGTTTAATCAGAAAGCCTTAATAATAGCCTTTGTAAATAAATGGTGAAACACGTGATCGATATCAGTATATTTGCAACTCATTTTTTAATCAAGGGTGAAGATAATCAACAAAATTTTTATTTTTCCTGTGAAGGTTTACCAATGGGTTTTGAGCCCTTTGCTTGGTAGAAACTGTAGGTACAATCCTACTTGTAGCCATTACATGATTGATGCCATCAATGAATGGGGACCAATCAAAGGCCTTTATTTGGGAATAAGAAGAATTGGAAGATGTCATCCTTGGGGTGGACATGGATATGATCCAGTGCCCAAAAAAGAAAGTAATAAAATGTAACTATTCAGCGATTCGCTTTTGATCAAAATTGAAATAGTTGAACAGTGACAATAAAAAATTAAAACATGTTGAGACGTCCAAGACGCAATAGGAAAACAGAGGTGATCAGGTCTGCCGTAAGAGAAAATGCAGTTCAAGTTGAAAATTTGATCATGCCCTTATTTTTAGTTGGAGGCAGTAATGTCAACGAAGTGGTGAAGTCTTTGCCCATCGCTTCCAGAATGAGCGAAGACAATTGCCTGAAAGAAATTGAATCTGGTTTGAAATTTGGATTGAATAAATTCATCATGTTTCCTGCCATTCCAGAAGCTTTGAAAGACAGCGTCGCATCTCATAGCTATCATCCCGACAATTTTTATTTGAAAGTTGCGGCCAACATCAAGCGCAATTTTGGCAATGATGTTTGTCTCATCAGTGACGTTGCCATGGATCCCTACAGCAGTGATGGCCACGACGGATACGTAGAAAATGGTGAAATCATCAACGACGTCACTTTGCCGATCCTGGCAGAAATGGCACTCGCTCAAGCACAGGCAGGTTTTGATATCTTGGGACCATCGGATATGATGGACGGAAGGATAGGCGCCATTCGTACTAAATTGGATGAAGCGGATTATTACAATACATCAATAATGTCTTATACAGCCAAATACGCCAGTTGTTTTTATGGACCATTCAGAGATGCACTGGATTCTGCGCCGAAATCTGGGGATAAAAAAACCTATCAAATGGATCCCGCCAACAAAAAGGAAGCCCTCATAGAAGCCGAACTCGATGAAATGGAAGGAGCCGACTTTATGATGGTGAAACCTGCGCTCCATTATCTCGACATCATCCATATCCTGAAAGAAAGCACAAATCTACCCATCTCCGCATACCACGTTTCCGGCGAATGTGCACTATTGATTGCCGCTGCTCAGAATGGCTGGATCGATTACCACAAAGCCATTGATGAGACCTTGCTCTCCATCAAAAGAGCGGGAGCAGATCTGATCATTACTTATTTTGCTAAGGAATGGGCGGAGAGACGTATGATTTAAGATTATTCCGTTGATAGGATGTTAATCAAAACGGTATTTTAAACCAAACATGAGACCTACATTTTCCACCCAAATATCATATTCTGGGCTTGGGGGATTCGTAAGAATAGTAATACCCTCATTATAATACATGGGCAATAAAGTAATTGGAGAACTTAAACTTAAGGACCAATGTTTTCCTGTTTTTATTCTAATGCCAAGATCCAAATTGCTATAAAAGCTTTTTTGTTCGTTTATTGGTTCTTTGTCTGTGGCAAGAATATAATTGCTGATATTGGAAAAAAATGAGATTTTTCGATTTTTAAGTTGATAATCTAGTCCAAACCTTATGGGTATGTACGATATGTAGGTACCAGGTGATGATGAATTTTGAATATTCAATACCCAAAAAAAAGTGTATCCAATGCCAATTCTAGGTTGGATTGACTTTTCAGTTCTGAAGGTTTTCCAGAATGAAATATCAGATTGCCAAGTATATCCATTGTAGCTATCGTATTGTGCTGAAGTACCAAATTGATCAAAAAAGATAGCGCCAGTAGCAATTTCAAGCTCAGATTTACTTTGACATAAGGCTAAAGAGCGGACAAAGATTACAAAAGAAATTATGCAAAAGAGTTTTTTCATAAGGGTAATTGTTTATTGATTCATAGGCCAAAAGCTTAGATTCAAAGGTATAACAATTTTAAAAAGTAAGTACGAAATGTTCTTGCTTTTTAAGCACAAATAAATGTATTAACAAAATTTAAATGATTAACTCTGGATGACTATCCACTATGTCTTTCATCTTTCGTCTCTCCTCTTTTGTCTTTCTTCTTCCCACCATTTTTTGACATGGGACAAATTTATAACCTACCCCAAAAACGGATATTTGTAATAGTGTGGTGGCACAAAATTCTCCTTTATCGTACGCGGAGAAAGCCATCTGTATAAGTTTACGGCAGAACCGGCTTTGTCATTGGTTCCAGAACCTCTTGCACCTCCGAAAGGTTGTTGACCCACAACTGCGCCAGTTGGTTTATCATTGATGTAAAAGTTACCAGCAGCATGTTGCAAAGCTTTGGTAACAGAGTCTATGACGTATCTATCACCAGAAAAAATAGAACCGGTAAGTGCGTATTCAGAAGTATCATCCACCAAAGTCAGGACTTCTTCCCAGTCTTTGTCTTCGAAAACATAAATGGTCAAAACGGGGCCAAAAATTTCCTCAACCATGGTCAATGATTTTGGATTTTTGGTCAAAACAACCGTCGGTGAAATGAAGTAACCCTCGCTTTTATCGTAGGTTCCTCCAAAAATGATTTCCACATCTTTGTCTGCTTTGCACCTTTCTATGTAGGAAGTAATTTTATCAAAAGCCCTTTCATCGATGACAGCATTGACAAAATTTTCGAAATTTTCAACCGTTCCCACAGTGATTTCATCCAGCATTCCCGCCATCAAATCACGGACTTCTTTCCACAAAGATTTAGGAATATAAGCACGGGATGCGGCACTACATTTTTGACCTTGAAATTCAAATGCGCCTCGGATCAAGGCCACAGCAAGTGCTTTTGCATCGGCACTTGGATGTGCTAAGACGAAATCTTTACCACCGGTTTCACCAACGATTCTAGGATAAGATCGATAAACATCCAAAGAGTTGGAAATGGTTTTCCACAAACTTTTAAATACCGCAGTACTGCCTGTAAAATGTAATCCAGCAAAATCGCGGTGACCGAAGACTACTTTCCCCAACTCTGGTCCATCGACGTGAACGAGGTTGATGACACCATTTGGTAGCCCCGCAGCTCTGAAAACCTCCATGACCACCATGGCAGAGAATATTTGACTATCTGCAGCTTTCCAAACCACGGTATTTCCACATAAAGCAGCAGACATCGGTAGATTACCAGCAATAGCCGTGAAATTAAATGGAGTGATGGCAACAACAAAACCTTCTAAGGGGCGGTACTCTGTTTTATTCCAAATACCTGCACTAGAATGGGGTTGGATCTGATAAATTTCATTCAGGAATTTCACATTATATCTCAAAAAGTCGATCAATTCTGCGACGGAATCAATTTCTGATTGATAGCAATTTTTTGACTGACACAACATCGTCGCGGCATTCATTTTATATCTGCATGGACCAGCCAACAAATCTGCAGCCTTCAAAAAAATGGCAGCGCGGTCAGAAAAACTCATGGATGACCAATTTTTCTTCGCCCTGTGAGCTGCTTTTATGGCATCTTCTACATGACTAGCATTGCCAGAATGATATTGACCAAGGCTATGAGACAATTCATGGGGAGGACGCATCGGATGCACATTTCCCGTTTTGACTTCCTTGCCGTCGATCCAAAAGCCGTGATCAGCTTCAACGGATTTTAAGTCAGCAATGGCCTTTTGTAGATTTGACTTTTCGGCACTACCCGGTGCGTAATCCAAAACTTTTTCGTTGGTGATGGCAGGTAATCCTGGAATGTAATTTGATGGCATAATCAATAATTTGGTTAGAATAAAAAAATGGTGTCGGGTGCGTTACAGCAGTCAGGAAAAAGATATTAAATCAAAATCCGTAGGCTGCAAATTTAAAAACTGACTACTCAGCCATAAACTTTTGTGTTAAAATGGGTCATTTTTAACCAAAATTGATCCTAGCTAAGCAGTTACTAAAAAACAAATTTACATTTGCAGCCCGAAAAAAAAGTAAAAAACAGGCAGAGATGTATTTTGTAAAAACTCCCGCACTCTTTAAATGGTTTTACAAACAAATAGTTTGGGACATTCCATCTGACGAAAAAGTGATCTATCTGACCTTTGATGATGGCCCAATTCCCGAAATCACCCAATGGGTTTTGGAAATTTTGAAAGAGTATAATGCTAAAGCTACTTTCTTTTGTGTAGGCGAAAATGTAAAAAAGTATCCTGAAATTTTCAGTGATATAACTCAAAACGGTCATGCAGTAGGGAATCATACTTTTCA
This sequence comes from Saprospiraceae bacterium, assembly GCA_016715105.1. Lineage (GTDB taxonomy): Bacteria > Bacteroidota > Bacteroidia > Chitinophagales > Saprospiraceae > JADKBO01. The sequence continues at coordinate 508,603 of JADKBO010000002.1, forward strand.
CCACATTTCAGGATGGAAAACGGCCAAAAACGCTTACATCGAAAATGTGGAGCGGGCTGCAGAATTGATAGAAAGTAACTTATTCAGACCGCCTTATGGTAAAATGACTCCAGCACAAATGCGGGAACTCGGGAAAAAATACCGCTTGATTTACTGGGATGTGCTGAGTGGTGATTTTGATAAATCAGTGGATTATAAAACGTGTTTGAAAAAATTAAAAAAACACACCAAAAGTGGATCTATTGTGGTCTTTCACGACAGCATCAAATCAGAAAAAGTATTAAGAATGGTGCTTCCTGAAATCATGGATTATTGGCAGACCAATGGTTTTATTTTTAAAAAGATCGCCTCAAATTGAGAAATGATATGCAACATGAAATAAAAAAGTGGCGTTATACGCTCGAACATACTATTGAACTTTACATCTCCATGGGCAAAAACTTCCGTTTTGTTGGCTTTTTTCTTTTGTTATTTCCACTCTTGGGTCAAGCTCAAAAGGGCTACGAACTTGGCGGTTGGCTGGGTTTGAGTCAATATTATGGGGATCTCAACACGTCAATCAATATCAAAAAACCAGGCATTGCTGGTGGATTGAATGCGCGATATAACTTCAACAATCGTCTGAGCACAAAGGCTAGTTTGAATTATGGTAGGATTGCAGCCGACGATGATTTGTCCAATAATAATTTTGAAAGAAGAAGAAATCTCGACTTCAAATCCAATATTTTTGATTTTACTGCTGTGGGCGAATTCAATTTTTTCGATTATAAACACGGCTCTAAATTGGAATTCTGGACGCCTTACGTAGGGCTTGGGTTTTCAGTTTTCAGATATAATCCGACTACCAAATTGGGAGATACTAAATACAGTTTGAGAGATTTTGGTACTGAAGGTCAAGCAGTTGGCGAAGAATATTTGTTGTTTAGTGGTGGTGCTACCTTGACGGGTGGTGTAAAATGGGACCTCAACAGAGATTGGAGTATGAATGCTGAGATTTCACTGAGAAAATTATTCACCGATTATATTGACGACGTCAGCACCGTATACACAGATAAAAACACCCTCAGGACTAGAAGGGGCGACACAGCTGTTTTATTATCAGACAAGTCAATAGATTCTGCGATCAGCACACCGGGATCCCAGAGAGGTAATAGCAAAGACAACGACACTTATGTATTCATTGGAATCAGTATTATGCGGTATTTCGGTGACATTCCATGCCCCAAAGTGAGTAAAAATTAGTCTATTCGATTGTTGAAAAGCAGGATATTTTCCTCCATTTTATTGTAATTGTTTAACGTATAAGTAGCACATCTAGCCACTTTTCAACCTATTTGAAAGGGACATAATATTTTAATTATGATCCAAATCTTCTTATATAATCAGAAGACACGATAATTTACGCAAAATCTTATTTGGCCTTAATGAAAATCACTTTTCATAAATTGTTTAAGACCCGTAAAATTCAATCTTAATTTTTACTCAAAAAGTCACTTAAAATACTCATAATAAAACATTTAAGATTATCTTTGCGCAAAATTTCAGAGACAATTCATTTTTCAATATAATACAAAAGCAAATAATGGCAAATACAGGTCTTATTAAAACTGTAATTGGTCCAGTGGTGGACGTGAGCTTCGGACAGAAAGGATCCAAGTTACCAGAAATCTTAAATGCATTGACGGTAACCAGACCAAATGGCGAAGAATTGATACTTGAGGTTCAGCAGCACCTTGGTGAAGACAGTGTAAGAACAGTAGCAATGGACTCTACAGATGGTCTAGTGCGCGGAATGGAAGCGGTAGATTCAGGATCACCAATTTCAATGCCTGTTGGAGACCACATCAAAGGCAGACTATTTAACGTAGTTGGAACGGCTATCGATGGTATTGGTCAAGTATCAAGAGAAAAAGTAAGACCTATTCACTCAAACCCTCCAAGATATGAGGACTTGTCTACAGAATCTGAGGTTTTGTTTACCGGTATAAAAGTCATTGATTTGATTGAGCCATACTCAAAAGGTGGTAAAATTGGATTGTTTGGTGGTGCGGGTGTTGGAAAAACAGTATTGATCCAGGAATTGATCAACAACATTGCAAAAGGTTATGACGGTATTTCCGTATTTGCAGGTGTTGGTGAGCGTACAAGAGAAGGAAATGACTTGATGAGAGAAATGCTTGAAGCAGGAATCGTAAACTACGGTGAAAACTTCTTGCAGTCATTGCACCATGGTGGATGGGATCTTTCTCAGGTTACTATTGATGACTTGAAAAAATCAAAAGCAACATTTGTATTTGGTCAGATGAATGAGCCTCCTGGAGCACGTGCAAGGGTAGCGCTTTCTGGTCTTACGATGGCAGAATATTATAGAGATGGAGATGCTTCTGATCCTAATGGAGGAAGAGATATCCTATTCTTTATCGACAATATCTTCAGATTTACTCAGGCGGGTTCTGAGGTATCGGCGCTTTTGGGTCGTATGCCTTCAGCGGTAGGTTACCAACCAACCCTTGCTACTGAGATGGGTTTGATGCAAGAAAGAATTACTTCTACAAAGAGAGGTTCTATCACGTCAGTACAAGCGGTTTATGTACCTGCGGATGACTTGACTGACCCTGCTCCTGCAACCACGTTTGCGCACTTAGATGCAACCACGGTATTGAGTAGAAAAATTGCAGCTTTGGGTATTTATCCAGCGGTGGATCCATTGGATTCTACTTCAAGGATTCTTGATCCAGCAATCATTGGTGAAGAGCATTATAAAACTGCACAAGCGGTAAAAAACATTTTACAGAGATACAACGAATTGCTTGATATCATCGCCATCCTTGGTATGGAAGAATTGTCTGAAGAAGATAAGCAAGTGGTACACAGAGCAAGAAGGGTACAACGTTTCTTGTCACAGCCATTCCACGTAGCCGAGCAATTTACAGGTATCCCGGGTGTATTCGTTCCAATCGAAGAAACCATCAAAGGTTTCAACATGATCATGAACGGTGAGTGTGATAAATATCCTGAGGCAGCTTTCAACTTGAAAGGTTCTATTGAGGATGCTATCGCAGCAGGTGAGAAAATGTTGGCAGACGCAGCTGAGGAATTATTATTTCGTACAATCAAATTGTAAACTATATGCAACTATTGGTTCTTACTCCAGAGAAAGAAATGTACCAGGGCAACATACAATCTGTAAAAGTGCCAGGAACAAAAGGACAATTTGAAATCCTCAAAGGTCACGCACCTATTGTTTCATCTTTGGGAAAAGGTGTGGTAAGAATTGTGGACGCTGCAGGAAATAAAAGCGAAATCGAAATCCTGAAAGGCTTCGTAGAAGTCTTAAGAGATGAAGTTTCTATCTTGGTTCAAGTTGTGAAAAAAGAACAATAAAACTTTACGTTTTAATAGGAGATATTCTAAATAAAAAAGGGATTGAAGTCGATTGATTTCAGTCCCTTTTTTTTGACGGAAATCGGAAATCGGAAATCAAAGGAAGGTGAAAGGAAACCGGAAACCGGGAAAAATGAAGTTTCATGATTTTGGTTGGCAACTTTTATTCCATATTCAATTAGATGTTAAATTCGTGAAATAGAGTATTTTTCGTGAATTCGTGGCAACCTTTTTTGACAGAAATCGGAAATCAGAGATCGAAGGATGGTGAAAGGAAACCGGAAACCGGAAACCGAAAAATGGTGAATATGGTGGCGGCCTCTTTCCTTGGCAACTTTTATTCCATAGGCCAATTTGTTAAATGCGTGAAAAAGAGTATTAGTGGTGAGAATTTGGCACAGCTTGCTGACAGGAAATTGGCAATCGGATCGAAAATGGTGAAGACGGTGGCGACCGGGAAAAACTTAGTCTTGCGATTTTGGCTGTTGCAAATTTACAAGCTTGAATTTGCTCAATTGTTAAATGAGGATAATTAGATAAAACTTGTTCGACGGTATAACCACTTGCCAATTTTCGCAATATTAGTTCTACAGATATTCGCGTACCTTTAATGATTGGTTTTCCTAACAAAATTTTTGGGTCTCTAGTTATCATAGTTTATATTTTACCAATTGCTTGCTTTTGTAAAATAGTTCAAACATTCTGAAACCTTAATTAGTTCCAATAATCTAAGACCAGAACTAAGCAGTCATTGGAAACACAAATAGAAAAGGCGCAAAATCCTGCGCCTCTACCAATTTGTCTTAATATATTTTCAAAAGAATTATAACCCCAAAAACTTTATAAACTTTCTACTTTTTACTTTATGAACTATGTCCTATTTTTTGCCTTGGGTTTTTGCAGCGGTAGTTTTCTCTTGTGCAATCATCTGTTGTAATGCACCAGTGAATTTATCCACGCTGTCTGCATATCCAGTTTTTCCCAAAGGAATGATGTTGAATTGATTATTTGTTTCATCCTTTTGTAAACGGAATAACCAAATCGTTGGGAATCCAGATACTTGAAATGCTTGTTGTAAACTAGCGTTTTGTCCTCTGATTGCATCAGGTATTTCTTTTCTTTTAGGATAATCCAATTCCAAAAGAATGACATTTTTTGCAGCCCAATCCTTGAATTCTTGGTGTACGAAAACATTGGCAGTCAACCTTTTGCACCATCCGCACCAATCACTACCGGTGAAATTGGCAAGTATTGGCTTATTGGTTTTTTTAGATAGCTGATAAACTTGCTCTAAGTCAGTCATCCAACCTGGATTCTCAGCGGAATAAACTGCAGGTTTCGCGGCGGCAGTCTTTGTCTGTGCTTGCAATTGGTTCTGACCAGCAAAAGCCAAGAAAATAACCAATAGAGAGAAAAGCGATCTAGTCAATACTTGCATTTGTAGTTTTTGTTGATAACGTAAATATCTAATACAAAGTTAATGCCTAACTAACGAAAAATAATATTTAACATATAAATAAATCAATCACTAGGCTAAACGGTGGTCCATTTTAAATCAGATTCTCCACTTTCTATCACTTTGTATATGAATTCCATACCCCTTACTCCATCATCAATGCTAGGGAAGTCATACATTTCATTGTGTGGTATGCCTTCAATATGAGCAGCAATGGCCATCGCTGCATTTCTATAAATGTTGGCGAATGCCTCAATATATCCTTCTGGATGTCCTTCTGGAATTCTAGCGTGCGCTCTTGCTGCATCACAAAGAGGACCTTTATTTGTGCGATATACTTGTGATGGTGCTCCTTCCCACTTTACAACCAGCGTATTGGGCTCCATTTGATGCCATTCCAGGCCACCTTTTTCTCCATATACCCGGATATTGAGGTCATTTTCTTCACCTGCACAGATTTGACTGGCATGAAGGATTCCTTTTGCACCGTTGTCAAATTCTAATAAAACATTTCCATCATCGTCCAATAAACGACCATCAACCAAAGTGCTTATTTGTGCACAAAGTTTGGAAATTTTTAAACCAGTAATGTACTCTGCTAAATTCTCAGCATGTGTACCGATATCTCCCATAGCCCCGGCAATTCCAGATTTAGATGGGTCTGTTCTCCAAGCAGCTTGTTTGTTATCACCCGTTTCTTTTGGAATATTGAGCCATCCTTGCGGATATTCTACAATCACCTTTCTGATTGCACCTAGTTCTCCGCTAGAAACTAAGTGACGCGCTTGCTTTACCATTGGATAACCAGTATAATTATGCGTCAAAGCAAAGACCAATCCAGATTTGTCCACAATAGACTTGAGCTCATAAGCTTCATGTAAATTGAAACAAAGTGGTTTATCGCTCACCACATGAAAACCGTATTCTAATGCCATCTTTGCTGGTCCGAAATGCACATGGTTGGGAGTGACAATTGAAACAAAATCCATTCTTTCTCCCAATGGCAATGTTTTTTCTTTTTCAATCATTTCTATGTATGAACCATAAACTCGTTCCGGAGCAATAAAAAGACCTTCACCAGATAATTTAGAACGCTCGGCATCAGAGCTAAAAGCACCACAAACCAATTCTATCTGTCCATCTAATAATGCAGCCATACGATGCACCCCTCCGATAAAAGCACCGATGCCTCCACCAACCATTCCCATTCTTATCTTTCTATTCATACAAACTAGAATTTATTTTACGTTTACTATTTATATTGATTTCATTCGAAATTGATAAACCGAAAGGATCAAAATACCTATTTCTGCCATCAAAACTAGTATCTCAGAGGATTTTATCAAAATTTAAAAACCATTTTTGGAAAATTGGTTTACAGTATAGTACATTTATCATATGCACACAAAAGTATTCATATTTTTTGTTGGAATTTTCTTCCTCCTTTCAAGTGATGTTATCGCTCAGAGTGTCAATACTACTTTTGGTAAAAACAGAGTACAGTATCACAAAGACTTTGAATTTTGGGATAAATATGAAACAGAAAGTTTTGTAGTTTATTGGTATGGTCGCAACAGATATTTGGGACAGGCTGCTATACAAATGGCAGAATTGGATCACGATGAAATCCGAAAGGTGATCGAACACAGAATCAATGATAAAATCGAAATCATAGTTTATACCGATCTCAGTGACCTCAAACAAAGCAATATTGGCATCGACGATGCTTTCCAAAACATTGCTGGTCAAACCAAAATAGCAGGCAATAAGATGTTTGTCTATTTTGATGGAAACCACCAACACCTCAGAGAACAAATCAGAGAAGGTATAGCTTCTGTATATCTAGGAGCCATGATGCTTGGTAGTAACTTTCAAGAAATATTACAAAATTCCGTTTTGCTTGACTTGCCGCAATGGTTTACCGATGGCATTGTCGGATTTGCTGGCGATCCGTGGAACATCTACATAGAAGACGAACTTCGTGATGTGCTTTATAGGGAAAAGAAACTTTGGAAATTTGACAAACTTGCAGAGAAATATCCTAAGCTTGCAGGACACTCGCTTTGGAACTACATCAGTTTGTATTATGGAAAATCTACCATTTCCAACATCATTTATTTGACAAAAATATCCAGAGACCTCAAAGGATCTTTCCAGTTTGTGCTCAACAAATCTTTGGACAGATTGATTGATGAGTGGGAGGATTATTATACTCAATTATACAAATCTGAAGAAGGAAGATTTGATGAATTTAATGCTGATTATCAACTCAAACTTTCAAATAAAAAATATAATCCAGTCAGTGTATTATCGCCAAGTCCAAACGGAAAATTTTTGGTGTATGCGCACAATAAATTGGGTAAAATGAAGATCGTTTTGAAAGACCTTGAATCCGGCAAAGAAAAAACCATATTTAAAAAGGGGTTTAAAAATGCGGTGCAAGAAACGGACTTCAACTATCCACAAGTGGCTTGGCATCCTACAGGTTCAGAATTTACTTTTTCCTACATGCACAAAGATGACATTGTCATTTCTAAATATGATCTACAGACGGATAAACTAATGAAACAGGCATTTCCAAAACCAGTACAACGCATCTATTCACTCTCTTATATCGATGATAGATTCTATCTGGTTGCCGGGGCTGTAGAAGGCGTATCAGATCTATTTACTTATGACAGCAAGGATCGGGTTTTGCTCAATATTACTTCAGATTATTATGACGATTTGGACGCAGAGATGACGACCATAGATGGACAGCGAGGTATATTATTTGCATCAAACCGCCCGGTTGAGCATATATTGCCCAATCGTTTGGACACTTTATTACCGCTCAAAAATTTTGACATTTTCTTTTATCCTTTTGATGGAGCGAAAGATGAATTTGAAATGAAAGCGCTTCCCAAATTTTTGACCAGATATACTTATACTACGGATGAAAATGAACGGTATCCTTTATCTGTCGAAAATGGTGCAAAAATTGTTTACTTAAATGACAAAACTGGTTTTATAAATACGGTGGCTTATGACATTGCCAGTGAAAAAACGACAACACTTAGCAATGTGAATCGCAACCTCATCAGACATGGGGCATCTGGTGATCAGTATTTTTATACCGCTTACCACGATGGTCAATATAAAGTCTACGAAGAACCTTTAGATTATACCAAAACAAAAATTGCAGCTTATACCGAGCAAAAAAAATCTTATAAGGATAGACTACAGGATTATCAAGATGCAAATCCAGAGGTTCAAGAAGCGGTGAAAGAAGGCTATAAATTCCAGAGTAAATTTCCTGATCCGGTTGTGTTGAATGAAATTGATGAAGAGGATAAATTGCCTATCATTTCAACGAATCTACAGGAAGAACTGCCAGATATTTCTGACAAAAAATCAATTGAATTTAAAAATTCAGGCATTACAGCTTCTGGCTTTCAATTTAAATTTCATGACGTTGTCAGCACACTCGACAACAATGTTTTGTTTGAAGGATTGGAATTGTTTGGTGGACAAAATCCCCAGATCAATCAAATTCCAATGGGTATTTTATTGAAGGCGTCTGCGTCTGATTTATTTGAAGATCACCGCTTGGAAGGTGGCTTAAGAATTCCAACCTCCTTTAATGGTTCTGAGTTTTTCCTGATTTACAACAATGACAAACACCTACTGGATAAAAGAATTTCCTTATACAGGAGGTCTTTCACTGAGGAAAACGAATCTGACGCAAATCCATTTACCAAAGCTAAAAAGGATGTCATTCTGGGTATGTACCAGCTCAAATATCCTTTTAATATTTACTCAAGTTTAAGAGCAATCGGCTCATTGAGATTTGACAGAAATTATCAAAAGGCCATCAATGAATCTACGTTCAGTGCGCCCATTGATAGAGAAAAGAGAATAGGCATACGATTGGAATATGTCTACGATAATACGTTTGATTATGGAATTAACGTCATGCACGGATCTAGGGCAAAATTCTACGTCGAAGCGCAAAACCAATTTGAATTAGATGCGATTGACGGCATCGATTTTACCTTGTCACAAGGCATTACCTCTGTTGTTGGTTTTGATGCCAGACATTATATTCCAATATTAAAACATTCGGTTTTGGCATTGAGAGGAGCAGGCGCTTTTTCTTTTGGGTCCAAACCAAATTTATATTATTTGGGAGGGGTAAACAATAGCCTTTTCAATTCCTTTGACCAAAATGTGCCGGTGGCCAACAAAGATTTTGCCTTCAAAGGCGTTGCAAATAATTTAAGAGGTTTCATGACAGGTGTGAGGAATGGTACAAATTTTTCCCTTGTAAATGCAGAATTACGCATTCCTTTCCTCCAATATTTGCTTGGTAAAAACAAAGGCATCAGCTTTTTCAGAAATATGCAGTTGGTGGGTTTTGCTGATGCGGGTCTAGCTTGGTATGGATGGAGTCCCTATTCTGATAAAAATCCGATCAACGTAGAATATGTGGATGGAGGATTGGTGCAATTACAAATCAATTATTTCAGAGATCCTTTAGTAGCGGCGTATGGTTTGGGATTCAGAACTCAAATTTTGGGGTATTTTGTAAGGGTTGATTACGCTTATGGAGTCGAAACCAGAATTATCCAAAAGCCCAAATTTCACTTGAGTGTAGGGCTAGATTTCTAAAACGCTAAGCTATTAATTTTGAAGGAAAGGACAGATGAGTGTAAACTCTGGAATCTTTACTTCCAATGATTGGTTGTCTACCAACCTATTCATAAAGAAAAATCCCTGCATTTTCCCAAGCGGGGTACTCAGTGGGCACCAGGAATCATAAGTAAACTCTTGATTGGATTCTAAGATAGGTTGCAGGCCTACAACCCCAACACCCTCTACATTTCTTATATGGCCTTGGCCGTCATAGATTTCCCATTTCCTTGAAATAAGTTGTACAGGCAAATCAGTGTTGTTGACGATGGTAATTTTATAAGAGAATATAAATCTTTCCAATTCGGGATTGGAGTATTCCTCCTCGTACTTTGCAATAGCCGAGACTGTAATTCCGTGAGAGGTGAATATATACTCCTTGTTGACACCCATATCAATCAATAAACGGTTTTCCAAGAATAAAGTTTTCGACCAAATACTCAGCTTCTTTTTTGGCGACTTCAAGCAGGTCATTTACCACAACAGCATCAAAACGTGTTTCGTATTTTAATTCTCGCTTTATCCTGGCTATTCTTTTTTTGAGACTTGCAGGCGTTTCTGTATTTCGATTGGTCAGTCTTTCTACCAAAATATCAAATGAAGGAGGTTTTACAAAGATAGTGAGGCAATCTTCCTTGTACAATTTTTTAATATTGATGGCGCCCTTTACATCAATATCAAAAACGATTGATTTTCCGCTTTCCCAAATGCGATTTACTTCTGATTTGAGCGTACCGTAAAACTGATTTTCGTAAACTTCTTCATATTCTATAAAACCACCGGAGGCAATTTTATCCTTAAACTCTTGTGGAGTAAAGAAATAATAATCTTTGCCATCAATTTCATGTTCTCTCCGAGGCCTGGTGCATGCAGAAATGGAAAAGTCCAAAAAATCATAGGTCTCTAAAAGGTGTTTTACCAACGTAGTTTTACCAGCCCCCGAAGGTGCGGTAAGTACAATCATTTTATGGAAATCAGCTTTCATAGAATATACTTATAGGATATTTGCTAGCTGTTCTTTGATTTTTTCCAATTCGTCTTTCATATAAACAACAATTTGTTGCATGTCAGAATCCTGCGCTTTGGAGCCCAAAGTATTAATTTCACGACCCATTTCCTGAGAAATAAAATTCAATATTTTTCCAACTTGTGTATCACTGCTGTTGAGTTGGCTCATGAAATATTCACAGTGTTGTGCCAACCTTACTTTTTCTTCTGTGATGTCTATGCGCTCCAGATAATAAAGTACTTCTTGTTCGAATCTGTTTTGGTCCACTTTTTCTGAGACAAAGAAGTCCTCAAAATTTTTCTTTAATTTTTCCTTGAGTTTTTCGGCTCTGGTTTGTTCGTAAACAGCAATTTTTGGAATAGAGTCTTTAATATTAGCAACACGTGCACCCAAGTCTTGAGCAAGCACAAAACCCTCATCTATTCTGAAGGACTCCAAACCTTTCAAAGCTTTCTCAATCAATGCTTGTACTGCTTCCCACTCTTCTTCACTTACAATAGAGCCTCCAGAGTTGACTACAGCAGGAATTCTCATAACAGCCGCAAAAATATCGGGCTTTTCTATACCCATTTCTACCGTGATTTTTGATAGCTCTTCGTAATAAGTTTTAAAAAGTGCGGCATTAAAAGTAAAGTCACCATTTGAAGACTCGCCCTCAATACCTATTATGACTTCAATTCTACCCCGCAAAGCACCATCTTGTACCATCTTTCTAATAGAAAATTCTTTGTCTGAAAGATTTGCAGGAATTTTTACCCTGATATCTGTATTCTTTGAGTTGAGTGATTTTACTTCTACAACATATGCTTTATTGTTGTAAGTGCCATTTCCACGGCCATAACCAGTCATAGATAAAATCATAATCCTTCAATTTGTAAAAATGAAATACTTATAAGTGAGACTATAAGTACATAATGCCCGCAAATATAAACTTAAACCCAATGGGACGGCCTTACAGTATCCAATATTTTATCAATGAATCTATTATCTAAAATATTGAATAAAAATAGAAACACCAATTAATTTGGACTATGACCAAATATACTATCACATTTCTTGGAACAATCGGCAAATAAAGAGAATATTATACTGTCAATATAGTTACCATAATATTAAATTAACTTTATGATAAGACATAAACCAACTTTGGGGTAAAATAAAACATATATTAGCAAAAATAGATGTAGAATACTAGAATAGGTTGCCCTTATCTTTGTGTCAGAATATTAGAACTATTAAAAACTTAAAAATTTAAAGACATGAAAAAGTTATTTTCAATCCTTTTTATCGCTTTTACTCTTGTAGTCAACGTAAAAGCAGAAGAGATTCCTTCTTTCGTAGCTCCTACTTCAGAAAATACATTCTCAATCAATTTGTCTTACTGGAAATCAGCAATGGTTGATGTAAGAATCAAAGATGAGTTTGGAAATATTTTGGTTTCTGAAAAATTGTCTACAAAAGACAACAAAGCAAGAGCTTATAATTTGAAAAACTTAGTGGATGGAAATTACACTGTTGAAGTAGAAGACAATACAAGATTGGTTAAACAAGATGTTTCTTTAACTGACAACGTTGTTACTTCTTCAACTACAGTAAAAAACATTTACAAGCCAAACACAAAGTTTGTTGATGGTATTTTCAAAATCAATTATTTGACTTTGGGTCATGATGTGACTGTAAAAATTGTCAATGCAACTGGTGATGTAGTATTTACACAATCATATGAGAAGCAAGCAGCTATCAACAAAGCTTATGATCTTAATAACCTTAAGAAAGGTTCATACAACGCAATAGTAATATCAAATGATGATGTTTATTCATTTGATCTTGTAAAATAAATGTGGCTTTAACGATTTGAATTTTCAAAAGGTCTTCGAAAAGTCGAAGACCTTTTGTATTTTATGCAAGTAGGTAAAAACTAGTAAGATTCCTTACCAACATTATTGAGTTTATCTACTGTTTTTTCTACGACCTTTTTTTGTTGAATGATGGCAACCTTGGTGTCATCTTGATCTTTGAGGTTTTGTTCGATACCTGCTTCAGCTTGTCTGATTTTTTCTTTCAACTTGGTGATTTCGTCATGTAAGTCGGTATTTTTCTTTTCCAACTTCGCCAAATCTTTTTCGAGGTCTTTTTGTTTGTCCTCTTCTTTTTTCAATTCCTGAGTTACTGCTTTCTTTTTAGCGAAAATCCAAAAGTCATTCATAAATGTTCTGATGCCTTCTGCTGCAGCGGCATGATCTTTGGGATTTGCAAATGATCCTCCAAGGTCAACCCAAGTATAAACAGTTGCCTGGTCTTTGCCTTCATCAATTTTTGTATAAATATCTATGGTTTTTGTACCGTTGATGATGGGAACCTGAGCGGCGTTGACATAATATTCTTTAGCCTTTTTGTTGAATTTTGTTTTGCCAAAAGCTTTCACATACTCTTCCCAGGCTTTTTCAGTATCCTTTTTGGTATAGTCGTTTACTTCTACGTAGTAAGCATATTTGCTTCCAAGACTCATCGTCATGTCTTGTTCCTTAACGCGTTGTCCATAAAATGGTCCAGCAATAAAAAGTGCAATCATTAGTAGAAAAAGATTCTTCATTCTTAAGTGTGTTTAATTTTAATTAATACGTCAAAAAGTATTGAAAGTCACACTCGCAATTTCATATATTAAATACCTGAGAATTCCTATGCGACAATCTTTACCCTGCTTTTATTGTAACAAGTACTTTTAAATTATAGTTTCTTAATACAAAAACCCTAAACCCCACTTATGTTCAAGGCATTCTAGTGGGGTGCAAGTTTTGGTACTGGGGAAAATTATTAATTAAGGAATGTTTATTCTACCTCAAAAGATAACTTGAGGTTGACCCTATACTCCAAAACTTTTCCATCAGGACCTACAGTGACACTTTGGCTTTGTACAAAAGCAGATTTGATGTGTTTGATGGATTTGGAAGCTTTCATGATTCCTTTTTCGGTTGCGTCTTCCCAACTTTTTCCTGAACTAGCTAAAATTTCAATTACTTTAAGAATGGCCATAACAATTTTTTTTAAAATGATCTAATGGTTAAATTTATTAAAAAACGGAGATGATTAATAATTAATCGAGCCATTTATTTTTTAGAAATTAAAAAATGAGAACGGTCTGCTGACAACTGGGCGTAATCACTACCTTTGACTCATGAGTATGATAGAAATACTAGGATTTTCATTTGCACTTTTGGGCATTTTGTTGGCCATCAGACAAAATAAATGGAATTGGGTCAGTAATATGATCAGCAGTGTATTTTATTTTTTTGCATTTTATAATGTCCAATTGATAGCCGACGCCTATTTGCAAATAGTGTTTTTTGTCATGGGTGCTGTTGGATTTAATAATTGGAATAATCCGAAATATGCCTCATTGGACGCCGTTTCGGAACTTACAAAAAAGCAGATTGTACATTATTTTATTTCTTTTATAGGCTTGGGGGCAATGGTCATTGGTTATACTTCCATTTATACAGCCTCAGATTATCCTTGGTGGGATGGAACTTTGACTGCGGCATCTGTCATTGCTACCATCATGGCAATCAGAAAAAAGATAGAAAATTGGTACATATGGATGGTGGTTGATCTGGCCTATATTCCATTATACCTCATCAAAGGTTATCTTTTATCTGGCCTTTTATACGGCATTTACATTGTTCTTGCATTTTTAGCTTATAAAGAATGGAAGAAAAACATTCACCAGAAACTTCTAGCATGAAAATAGCCATACTTGGAGCGGAAAGCACTGGAAAGACGGCGTTGGCCAATTTGATTGCTGATCGGTATGGAGCCAACCTTATTGCCGAATATGCAAGAAAATATGTGGATGAACTAAAGGAAGCGGTAAAGATGTCTGATGTTTACCACATTGCACAACAACAAATTTTGGAATATCAAATAGCCTTGGAAGATGCTAAGCCATTGTATGTTTTTGACACTACACTTCTGACCAGTATTATTTGGCTCGAGGACAAGTATCATGTATTTGATGAAGCCTTATTTAACATGTGGAAGAATCAAAATTTTGATCTGATTCTTTTGTGCTTTCCAGATCTTCCTTGGGAATTTGACCCTCAAAGATCAGATGAAAACAGACGCCTAGAGCTGCACGAAAAGTACACAACATTGCTTCGAAAAAGTAAAAAGAAATATTCCACCATCGAAGGGTTTGACCATAAAAGGAACCAAAAGGCATTCAAAAAAGTAGAAAAATTACTAGCTAAGAATGGAGCATAAGTAATTGAAAGAGAGCTGATTAAACTTCTTGTCGAAGTATTAAAATTTTTATTTGTAACGAATAGTTGCAGATATTCTAAAACAAACGATAATTTTGCACTACAGTCTTAAGGGGTGCTTCACTTTATTTGAAGCTGAGATTATACCCATTGTAGCATAGAGAGATTGCTCAAACTCTGCTACAAGCACCTGATCAGGGTAATGCCTGCGTAGGGATATTGTTTTAACACGCAAAGAGATACGTTCCCCCGTATGTCTGGCTTAAAACGAAGATTTTTAAAATGAAAAAATTATTCTTTTAGTATCCTGTCTATGGATAGGCGGATCCTTTGCTGTATGCTCAACAGCTGATCAAGGTCGTTGATGCTGTAAGTGGAGACCCATTGCCCTACGCTTTGATAGCATTGTCCGATGGTTTTCAACAATACGTAACTGATGATCAGGGTAACGCAGATATGGGCGCCCCAAGAAACAGTACAGTTAAATTTGAAATTTCTTACCTTGGTTATGAAACGTATCAAGGTGAATTGCTTCCAGAGACCGGAACAATGCTTGTGACACTGCAGTATCAAAAGCAAGGTTTGGAAGAAGTATTAGTCACAACAACTAGAGTTGGAAATAAGGGTGTTTTTGCCTCACAAAATGTTTCAGGTAAAGAATTGGCTAAACAGAATCTTGGTCAGGATCTACCCGTTTTGCTCAATCAGGCAACCTCGGTGGTCACTTCTACCGATGCAGGTAATGGAGTAGGATATACCGGAATCAGAGTCAGGGGATCTGACCCTACGAGGATCAACATTACCATCAATGGCATACCAGTCAATGATGCAGAATCGCAAGGAGTTTATTGGGTCAATATGCCCGATTTGGCTTCTTCACTCAATTCCATTCAAATCCAAAGAGGTGTGGGGACTTCAACCAATGGCGCTGGTGCATTTGGAGCCAGTATCAACTTACAGACTGATAAACTTAGAGATAAAGCGTATTTCATTTTGGATAACAGTTTTGGTTCATTTGATACTCGAAGACACACCTTTAGTGCTGGTACTGGTTTGATCAATGAAAAATGGGCAGCTGATGTAAGATGGAGCAATTTATACAGTGCTGGATACATCGATAGGGCCAGTACCAATTTGGGATCGCTTTATGTGTCCATGGGAGCTTATCTAAACAAAGACATCGTCAAATTCATAGCTTTTGGAGGGAAAGAAAAAACTTATCAGGCTTGGAATGGCGTTTTTCAAGATTCACTGAAGACTAATAGGACGTACAATTTCACTGGAGAATACGTGGATGCAAATGGCAATGTGCAATATTATAAAGACGAAGCGGACAATTATTGGCAGGACAATTACCAATTGCATTGGATTCATAGTGAAAATGCCAGATTAAATTACAACCTCGCATTACACTACACCAGGGGGAAAGGGTATTACGAACAGTACAGACAACAAGACGATCTGGAGGATTATGGTCTGGAACCTCTTACCATTGGAGGTGTAGAAATAGCACAATCAGACTTGATCAGAAGGAGGTGGCTAGACAATCACTTTGGTGGAATCGTTGGGGCAGTCAACTATGACCTAACGCCGAGAGTGAAAACAACAATAGGTGGTGGTGTCAATAAGTATTTTGGCGACCATTATGGTAGGGTTATTTGGTCTCAATTTGCTTCTAATGGGGCGATCGACCATGAATATTACCAAGACAATGCTGAAAAGATGGATGGTAATATTTATGCAAAAGCGGATATTGCTCTAAATGCTAAACTCAATGCCTTTATTGACCTCCAATTCAGAAGGGTAAATTATGAGTTTTTAGGTTTTAATGCACAGCTGCAAAATGTGACACAAGAAGCAACGTTCAACTTTTTCAATCCAAAAGCAGGTTTGTTTTATCAATGGAATCCTGCATCCACGTCTTTCATATCAGTCTCTGTGGCCAATAAAGAGCCCAATAGAAATGATTTCACAGAGTCATCTATCAATTCAAGACCAAGGCATGAGCAAATGATAGACCTCGAAGCAGGATATCATCGTCGTTGGCCAAAGGCTGAAGCCAGAGTCACGGCTTATCATATGGCATACAAAGACCAATTGATTCTTACTGGATCTATCAATGACGTAGGAGAATACAGCAGGATCAATGTGCCAAAAAGTAATAGAACTGGTCTGGAATTGGAAGGCGCTTTAAGACCAATTGAAAAACTAAATTTCAGTGGGAATCTGACTTTGAGCTCAAATAAAATTGCAGCTTTTACAGAATATTTAGACGCCTATGATGCAGATTTCAATTATCTCGATCAACAGCCAATCAATCACACAGAAACAGACATTGCTTTTTCGCCCAACGTCATCGCAGGTTTTACAGCTGAGTACCAATTATCAAATTATTTTACGATAGCTTATCAAAGTAAATATGTTTCTAAGCAATATCTAGACAATACCATGAGCGATTTGAGGAAAATAGACGGATTTCATGTGGGCAACGTAAGACTTAGTGGGCAAATTCCTGTAAAAGTCTTGAAAAATGTAGGATGGAATGTGCTTGTAAACAATGTTTTTAATGCAGAATATAGCAATAATGGCTACTCTTACAGTTACATTTATGACAACAACAGAGCAGATTTTAATTATTACTTTCCCCAAGCGGGCATCAACTTTTTGATGGGCTTACAACTTGCGTTTTAAATAATGGAAGATCAAACAAGCGTTACATACCTGTCTTCATCAAAGTGTGACACGTTGTTATAATATTCCAAACTTGGTTTTGATAGAAAATTAATTTTGGTGTGGGAAGCATTATAAACTTCCCATGTCAATTTTATGATGTCGCTTATTGAGAGACTTTTGACGAGTCCAGTGGCAATGCTTACAGGTCCACCAGAGGTGACAATGAGTACGTTTTGATTTTTGGACTGTTGATAAATGGTTTCGAGGCCAGAGACCACCCGTTCAACATATTCGGCCCAGTTCTGAAGTTCTGAATGTAATTCACCTTTGGCCCAAGCCAGAGTAGTTTCCTCATAAAATTTTAAATAAGCAATTTTTCGTTGATCAAATAAAGATGGATCTTCTTGGAGCCATTCTTTGATTGTTTGATTGGGGTTGATGTGGTTTGTCCAATGTTCTTTGACAACGGCGGGTCCTAAATGTTCGTCAAATGCAGCATCAATTACAATCTCTTTATTTATTCCCATTGCTGATAACAAGGTCTCAGCAGTTTGTCTGTGGCGCAATAAATTACCTGTGACGATGATATCAGGTATCCAATTGTCCTTTTTTAGGCCATGACCCAATCGCATGCTCTGTTCAAAACCCAAAGGTGATAAATGGTCATAAATCGGTTTTCCAAATTGTGCCTGACCATGTCTTGCTAGCATACAATAACCCATAAATAATCAAAAGTTTAATTCACAACAATAAACGAAAGTTTAAGTTCTGTAATGAGATATGGGCAAAAAAATAGCGAAAGATTCCTACCAACCTTTCGCCATACTTGAAAATTATGCGATATTTTGAAAACCCTGAGGTTTTATTCTTTCGTAAATTTCTTGAATAAATCTTCCAATTCAAATTCATCTCCAGGGCTATATCCTGTGTGAGCGTATAGGATATTACCTTCTTGGTCCACTAAAAATGATTGTGGAATGGATTGAAAATTAAGCGCTTGTTGCAATGCTTGATTGGAGTCCACCAAAATATTATATTCCCATCCTTTTGACTTCACCAAAGCGGGTACTTTTGCAAATCCTCTTGCGTCATCCACACTGATGGCCATGATCTGTACGCCATATTTGGTTTTCCAACCGGGATAAAGCTCAGCCATCGCGTCGAGTTCTCTTTTACATGGAGCGCACCAAGTAGCCCAAAAACTGACAAAGGTGAGTTTGTTTTTTGCAAATTCTGATTTTACACTGATCGACTTTCCATCCAATTGTTTGAGTGTAGCGTCGGGGAAGACCCTATCTGCACCCGTAAAGGATAAAAGCATGAAAGTGAAAAAAAGCCCAAAAGCAAATTGTTTCATTTTACTTGTTTGAATAAGATTAACGGAAAACTTTCCGCGTTTTGTATTTAAGACGACACAAATATCCTTTTGTAACACTTTTGTGATCAATTAAGACTTTCTTAGCATGACGAAAGATATTTGTACCAATTGCATCACAACATTATGGTCAAACACCTTGCCAAAAATTATAATACGTTCGCAAGGCGTGTGATTGAGGGTAATTTTGCCATCTTTGTATAGTGCAAATGTAAACTTGCGGACTTTTTTATTAAGTTGAAATTGTTGAAAATAATAAGCTTATCCGCAAACGCGTAACTCGATGTATAAAAATGCGACAAGGTAAAATGAAGGTAAAAGCATTTGATAAAAGGAAGTGTAAAACCAGCGTTTGGTTGCTCTTGGTTTTCTTTTTGGCACAAAACTTATATAGTCAAGAAAAGGATAGAGGATATCTCACAGGTAGTCTGGATGTGAATGCCAATGTATTCATCAAAGATTCTTCTATCAATGCGTTTGGTTTACCACAGTATGAAAGGCAATTTTTTGGAGGGGAATCTTGGCTCAATTTGCAGTACAATATAGGGACCTTGACTGCAGGCATCAGGTATGATATGTTTATCAATTCAAACTTGAGAAATCCAAATGATTCTTATTCAGGACAAGGAATTGGCAGATGGTACATGAAAAAAAGTTTTGATAAGTTGGACATCCAAGCCGGCTATATTTATGATCAGATTGGCTCAGGAATCATATATCGATCTTATGAAACCAGACCATTGTTTATTGACAACAGTTTGCTTGGCGCGAGCGTAAATTACAAATTCTCAGATCGATTCAACATCAAAGGATTTGCGGGCAAACAAAAAGATGCCTTTGACATTTACCAAGGCACCATCAAGGGGCTCAACTCTGAATTATACAATTCTTTTGGTGAAGAGAATCCCCTTACTTTGTTGACAGGTATTGGATTCATTCACAAAACGATCTCTGATGATGCCATGGAAAGGGTGGTAAACAGTTTGAAGTCTTATTTACCCGTCGATAGATTTGGTCCGGTTTATAACAGTTATGCTTATTCGTTGTACAACACGTTGAGTTATAAAGCAGTGACTTGGTATCTGGAAGGCGCACTCAAATCAAGAGATATTTTTTACAATCCAGATGCGCCGAAACTAGAACCAAATGGAGCTTCTACTTTTGGAAAATATGAATTTAAAAGAGGGAGTGTTTTATACTCTAGTTTGAGTTTTTCATTGGGGAATTTATCTATGACCCTGGAAGGTAAGAGAACTGAAAACTTCAACTTCAGAATAGACCCCAACTTGCGACTACTCAGAGGATACATTTCCTATATACCACCGATGAATAGGCAGAATACTTATCGACTGCCTGCGCGTTATGCACCATTTACTCAAGAACTTTCAGAACAAGCATTCCAGATTGATGCCAAGTACCGTTGGAGCAAAAAATTCCAAACCAACTTAAATGTTTCTGCCATCAATACGCTCAAAAATGTGAAACTCTATCGAGAAATCTACTTTGAAAACACATTCAAACCAAACACCAACTGGAACTTTACCTTTGGTGTACAAAATGTGCAGTACAATCAAAACATTTATGAGCAGAAGCCCGACGCAGGTATTGTAAAAACCATTGTGCCTTTTACAGACATTCTCTATAAAATAAGTAATAAGAAGTCAATAAGATGGGAAGCACAATACATGAGTACGCAGCAAGATTTTGGAAGCTGGCTCTATAGCCTCATTGAAGTAGGTTTGGCCCCTAGTTGGATTTTTGAGACGTCTATTATGTATAACGTTGACCCAAAAAGAACCCTCGTTGGAGCAATAAAACCAGAAAAAATTCTTTATCCAACACTTGGAGTTACCTACAGTAAAGATGTCAATCGTTTACAAATTAAATATGTAAAGCAGGTAGAAGGCATTGTGTGTAGTGGAGGCATTTGCAGATTAGAGCCTGCTTTCAGTGGAGTGCGTTTTACTTTAAGCTCTCAATTATAGAACAATGAAAGGAAACAAAAAGATACAGTTTATTTACGGCTTGTTTAGTTTGGTCTTTTTTCTGGGATGCACCGAAACTCCCGTTCCCATTCCAGAATTTGAGCTTCCCAACACCGATCGTGTTGTTTTGATAGAATATTTGACGGGTGTTAAATGTCCCAATTGCCCCAAAGCAACGGCCGTCTTAAAAAACATAGAAAGTACTTTTCCGGGCAAAACAGCGGTTGTTGCCATTCACGGTAGATTACAAACAGAGCCTTTGAAAGAAAGTAAGTTTGATTTCAGGGCACCTATTGCCACACAACTCGAAAACTTTCACAGTCCTTTCCTAGGAAAACCATCTGCTTTACTCAATAGGAATAAGTTTATTGATGAACCATTCAAACCTGTGGATCTGGTGGATTTATGGCCATCTTATATTCAGGAAATCCTCCAACAGGAATACCTGATTGACATTTTACTTTCGACCCAATACAATCCGACAACTAGAATTGTCACACTTCAAGCTTCACTGCTTCCTAAAAATACCATTTCCAAACAGATGAAAATTTCTGTATTTGTTACTGAAGGAGAAATTATTGACGCTCAAGAAACCATTGGATCTATCATTGCAGAATATAAACACGAAAATATTTTGAGAGCCATGTTGACCAATGTTGCTGGCGACGATATCCAAGAACCATTGATTAAGGCTAGTCCATTGTTAAAGAGTTACAGCTATACCATTCCCGAAACCTTCAAACCAGAAAATATGGAAATAGTCATTGCAATTGCAGACGCCACTACTGGAAATATTGACCAAGCCGCCAAAGTAAAAATAATTCAATAAATGACTTTTGGAGAAAAGGTTATTGCTTATCACGAGCAACTAGAGTTCAAAGGAGTGTTGCCAGATAAAATCACCATGATGAATCCATTCAAGGAATCGACCTTGATCAGTGACATTGCCAAAGTTTTTTATTCGAAATATTACAATGACCAACAGCCTAGAAACCTGATTTTGGGAATTAATCCTGGACGGCTAGGAGCAGGTTCTACGGGCATACCATTTACAGACACCAAAAGATTGATTGAATTTTGCCATATTGAAATTGAAGACATTAAAACCCACGAACCATCGTCTGTTTTTGTTTACCACCTCATCCATGCTTATGGAGGTGTACAAGCTTTTTATCAAGATTATTACATCAATTCCGTATGTCCACTTGGCTTCACGATCACCAATGAAGCGGGCAAAGAAATCAATTACAATTATTACGATAGAAAAGATTTGCAGGAAGCAGTTTTACCTTTCATTGTTGAGAATATTAATAAGTTGATTGCAATGGGTTGCAGAAGAGAAAAGGCCTTCTGTTTAGGTACAGGAAAGAATTATAAATTCCTCAACCAACTCAATCAGGATTTTCATTTCTTTGATGAAATTGTACCACTAGAACATCCCCGATACGTCATGCAATACAAGGCAAAACAGATAGATTTTTACTTGGAGGATTTTGTAAGAAAACTTACGCTCTGAGTGCCTTTATTACCTCAGTTTGTTTTTGAATGAGTAAGTAACCTGGTTCCGACACTGCATGATAAACATTTGAGCTTGCTGCAATAATCTTTCTTTAGAAATAATAAAGCCTGAGAATCCAGAGCCGTTCTGACCGGCGCACCAAGTTTCCTCCAGGATTGAATGACCATATTTTTTTCCGTGGGCATGGCATCCAATAATTCAATTGCTCGATCCTTGAGCGCTTCTTCTCCCTGTAAATTGCCGTATAAAAATATGAATGGCAAAATCGCATTGATGATGATGCGTTCCCGCAAATCTGCAGTGATTTTTGCATTTTTCACTCCTACACTTTTACCAAAAACATAATGGGTTTTCCAATATTCGTTTGGTTCAACTTCAAACAAAGAAGCTAAGTCAGGCAGTTTTTCTGCGTGGATTACCTTACTTACAAGATTGGTATGCTTCACAAAAAACGCACTCATCTGACCCAATCGGATTGTCGGAAATCCAGCAGGCAATAATTTTCCAAATTTCCAGAAGACTGGATCCATTTCTGTAAATTGATATTTGACCTTTTGGATTTTATATTCTTTTAAAAGCGATAAGCTGTATTCGTCTAGGTTTGCGGCGTCATGCAGAAGACCAGCATTTCCGAAGAGGATACTTTCAACCCTGAAAGGGTCAAAGCTGTTTTTTTGGATTATTTGGTAGGGCAAATTGCTTGCCAATCGTTCGAAAGCATCTCCGTTGGTTGGTCCACCAAAAGCTCTTGCAATGAAGGTAAAAAGTAGTTGCTCAAGATTTTCATTTACATTTTGAATGGATTGGCTCATCGTGGCCATTTTTAACTGCCATTTTTGTGCAACAAGAGCCGGGTAAGATAAAGAAAGGCGTTCTGTCAACGCAGCATTCAGATGGTTGGCACAAGGAATCCATGTGGTATTATTTTGCAGGGATTCATAAGTGTGAAGAAGTGTGGGATCAATCCAAGATTTCACTTCAATGGTTGGAATTTGAAGGTCTTGCTGAGTGGAAAATTTTACCTCTTTATCGTTTTCATATACGACGTGCAAAATGACACTTTGATAAGCAGTATCTATTTGGTGGTTGTGTTTTTGCCAATCACTGGAGTAAACATGCATCTCTACATTTCCTGCCCAGATGACGCCATCTATTTTTATTTTGGAATTGTGAAAATCTGGCCCCGAGCCTTCATTGCGGTAACCATATTCCAAAATTTCAACCAATCTACCGTCGGTTGTTTTTGGGTTTTGAATACGTTTGGTTTGCCAGAGATAATATAACAGGTCTTCTTTGATCATGGCTGGAGTAAATTTTTCATAAAAGAATTCCAAAACTCTCACAATCTGAGTTTTGAATGAAAGTAAAGATAAGGTCTATTTTTGTTTTACTAAAAATATCCAATCCAAAATATTCAAAAAAACAAGGAAGAAAACGGGTCAGAGGCTTTAATCTACTCTCTCGTATAATTTAAAAGTGTAGTTAAATTCATTTTTGTCGTCTGCAAGATGTGGCTCTTCACTGACCAAAGACCAATCTGTAAGGTTTACTTCTGGAAAAAAGACATCGCCTTCAGGCTCTATGTCTACTTCAGTAATATAAAGTTTGTGCCAAAGAGATTGAGTAAGTTCATAGATCTGTCCACCACCAATGATGAAAACTTCTTCTGCGCCAGTATTATGCGCATTGACCAAAGCTTCTTTGATTGAATGAACGACGACACAATTGGAGGAAATGAAAAAAGGATCTCGTGTAATGATGATATTTGTGCGGTTTGGTAAAGGGTTTCCGATAGACACGTAGCAATTCCGGCCCATGATTACTGGGTGGTTGATGGTTGTCTTTTTGAAATACTTTAAATCTGCGGGAAGATACCAAGGAATCTCATTGTCTTTACCAATGACATTGTTTTTGGCTTTGGCCACAATACAAGAAATGATCATAAGCGAGTTTTGTAATTTGAGAATTTATTATTCTTCTGTAAGAAGATCGGGAGTCAGCAGTAAATTTTTACTGAACATGTCGTCTTCAAGGTATTTTCTAGCCGGTCTAATGGTATCCGTGAGATATTTTTCCATGACCAATCCCCCGATGGGTACGGCATAACGAGCACCAAATCCTGCATTTTCCACAAAAACGGCAATGGCAATTTTTGGATTATTTTTTGGAGCAAACCAAAAAATACAGAGTGGTCCTCCCCAAAAGGTTTTGAGAAGTTCCTGTTTTACCACAAACCAATATCATCAAGAAAGGCCTTGTAGCTGTACCAGCTTTGACCGCCATTTGCATCCCATCAACCACAGGATTGTAATATTTCTGATCGATCCTCATCATTTTCTTTTCTGTAAATTTGGCAGGAATAGATATGTTGGAATTTCTAAACTTTCTGACGAGGTGAGGGGTTATGTAATATCCTCTATTAGCTATAGCAGCAGCAATATTAGCCATTTGTACCGTGGTTAGTTGGAGCTCGCCTTGTCCTATTCCCAAAGACAACATATAAGTTGCTTTCCACCCTGATGCTTCTCTGCGGTATAAGTGATCATAAAATTTTGAATCAGGGATAAAACCATCATTTTCATAAACATTATCTGTACCTAAGGGGTGACCCAATCCAAATTCATTCAAATAAGAAACAAGAGTATCAATCCTATGCCAGGCTTTTTTGGATTGTAGAAATTGACCATGTCGCGCATCAATTGATAATAGTAAGAATTGCAAGAATACTGGATGGCCATTGAAATATTTTGAGCAGTAGGGTGTGATTGTGACATTTTTGAAATTTTCCACCTCCAATGTAATATGCCCCTCTACAACCAATACCTCTATCAGGGTATGTACCCTTTTGCATGGCAATCAAACTAAAATACACTTAAAAATAGAACCTGGTGGATATTCTGCTTTTACTGATCTGTCATAAATTGGCTTGTTCACATTGTCCCTAATGATAGAGTCAAAAATACTGGTTCCGACTGCATTGGGGTCGTATGTCGGAGAACTAACCATTGCCAAAATTTCACCAGTACTAGGTTCAATGGCAACCAAAGAACCTCTTTTATTTGCAAAAAGCCTTTCTGCATATTCCTGAAGTTTGAGATCTAGAGAACTTTCAATGTCTAGTCCCGCAATGGAGGCAGAGTCCAGTCTTCCATTGTCAAAAGATCCTACTTTTCTTCCAAGGTTGTCTTTAAGAATATAAGAAACACCTTTTACGCCTCCCAATTCACGCTCATACATTTTTTCCAAACCAGTTTTGCCAATGTAATCGCCCATGCTGTACAAACCATCGGATAGTTTGATGATTTTTCTGTCAACCTCACCCAAATAACCTAAGACGTGTGCGGCATTTTGGTGTGGATAGGCTCTGGTACTGCGCAATTCAGGAAAAAATCCTGGGTACTTGTACATATGTTCTTTGAAATAAGCGAAACGTTCTGGACTCACTTTCGACATAAAAACAAATGGCACAGATTTACTGAATTGTCCAGATTTCCAATCTTTCGTCAAATAAGCTTTAAAATCTTCTTTTTGTATGCCCAATAAATTGCAAAATGAAAGGGTATCCATCTTTGGGTCAATATTGCGATAGGTGACCATGATGTCATAGGTAGGCGCGTTGGCCACCAATAATTCACCATTTCTATCTACTATGATTCCTCTTGAGGGCAAAACAGTTTGCCTGTACAAAGCAGCAGATTTGGTTTCGTTACTAAAGGCCGGATCGAAAATTTGAAGGGACGCAACCTTGAATGCCAATGCAACTGCAGCAGCAATAAAAAAATAGATAATGGTAAACTGACGTTTTTCTAGATTTTTCAAATCACTGAATTAAAATTTTGATCTAAATATCAGATGCAACAAGATAAATAAAACCAGCGAAGGAATTACTGTAAAGATAGTATTCAGAAATATATCAAAGAAATAAACGAACGTAAATGCTTCAAATGAAAAGTAGGCAAAGCAATGTATGAGCATCATCACACTAGTATAGGAGATAAACCAAGAAAATCCTGTTTGCACAAGCGTAGGACTTGTCTTATTGGTGTAACCTTCATATGGGGCCAAAAACCTTAAAATAAGTGCTCGTAAATACCCTGTCACTACTAATGCTGCCGCATGAACTCCGGGACTATTATAAAACATATCCACTGTAATACCGATGGCAAAACTTGCCAGTAAAACCACCGCCTTTGGTGTATTGACTGGCAACATGAGGATGATGAATGGATAAATGAGGAAGTGAATGTAATGAAATGAACCTATGCCTAGATCAACCCTGTTCAGGACCAATAATTGAAGCAGTAATAATCCTATTGCTCTGACTATGTTTCTATAAATGGCCGTATTGTTCATTGTGATGTTTGTGATTCTATGGCCAATTGTTCTGCGGCTTGTTTATTTCTCACAACAAAAGCAGTATTGAGTGTCACCGGATCATTGAATAATTCAACACTGATGTCGTAACTGTTGCTGCCATTGGCTAGCGTAACTTCTTTTATTTTACCAACCAAGATGCCTTTTGGAAATATAGTGGAATATCCACTAGTAATGATTGTATCACCTTGCAAGACACTGATGTGTTTGGGAATATCTATGAGGTTGAGGATTCTGGAATTCCTTCCGTTCCAAATCAAGGTTCCATGAGCATTGTTCCTTTTGATAGCACAGTCAATCAATGATTGCGAATGTAAGATGCTCATGACCCTTGAATAGTTTGGAGACACATTTCTTACAATGCCGACTAAACCGTTGTCTGTAATAACACCCATATCTTTCTCAATCCCACTTAAACTGCCTTGGCACAAGGTGAGGTTGTTGTTTCTGAGGGTGTAGGTGCTGTTACAAATGGTTGCTGGAATCAACTCGTACTTCAAGCTGTCACTCACTAATGTATCAATGTTTTGTGCAGTGGAGTTTACATTTTCTTGTATAAAACGTTCAACCAATCTTGCATTTTCCAACTTTAATTGATCATTTGTTTGTTGTAAATTGGAAAAACGCTCCAAGTCATCCACTTTTTGATTGACAGATGTTGCCAGTATATTGGTTGAATTGATGAAGATTTCTTTTTGCGACTGATTGTAGTTGACAATAAGATATATAGCCACAAACTCCAGTAAAAAAAACAGGATGTGGTAACCAAACCTTAGTAGTATAAGAAATACGTTTCCCATAAAGTGCGCAAATATACTATTCGCGAGCTGATTTGTAGTGTGATTTTCTTTCTATCGATCTTCTCCGCAAGCTAAAACGCAAAAGAAAGTCGTAGATTTTCCAAAATCAGAATATTTTATCCGTTTTAAGGCACTACAATTTTATAATATGCTTGAATAGCGAGGTCTTCTTCATGTCGCATGCGTGCAATATCCGCGTCTTCCTTGTCCTTCAAGCCAAGTAAATGCAGTACGCCATGGGCCATAACACGTAGAAGTTCATCTTGGTAAGCAACATCATTATCGGTGGCGTTTTCTGCTACCCGTTCCAAACTGATAAAAATATCACTTTCCAATCGTTTGCCTTGTTGAAAAGGGAAGGTGATGATGTCTGTGTAAAAATCGTGATTTAAATATTTTTGATTGATGCCGAGCAGATACTCATCACTACAGAAAATATAATTGATGTGAATGATTTTGGAGCCACGTTGAGTTACAATGTTTGTCAACCAAACAAATACTTTTTGCTCATCAAAAAAAGGTGGAAAAGAAACATCTTCCGCTATAAATTCAATTGGTAAGGAAGGATCATCGTCTTCTACCAATTTTTCATCAACCATGCTTTTTATTTTTTGAAATACATTTCTACAGTAGTACCGTTGTCCATGTACTTCACCCGATCGGCTAATTGAGTCATGATGTAAACACCTCTACCTCCGCAGCAATCCAAGAGATTTTCATCCGTAGGATTTGGTACTTCAGAAGGGTTGAAGCCATCGCCTTCATCCTTTACAAGAAAAGCGATACCTGTTTTTTGTCCTTTACACCTGATCAAAACATTTTTTTCTTCACAGTTTTTATTGCCGTGAATCATTGCATTATTTACAGCCTCCGTGAGGCTTATAAGGATGTCAGCAAACTTGTTTGACCCCATACCTACCTGAGTCACCACTTCTTGGACATAATTCTCCAATTGGTTGATATTTTCGGGTCTTGTCTGAATCCTCAATTCTATACTGCTCATCGATTCTTGCTTTTTGCTATTGCTTTTAATTCCTTTTCAACTCTTTGTAATATTCGTCAACCAGCATTCGATAATATGGTTTTAATGCTGGAGAAACGGTCTTATACAATTCGACTTCTGCCTCTCTTTTTTTGAGATAATCCTGTATTGCAGGTGGGAGTTCTTGTTTTACATCTACTCCTTGCTCTGACTTTCTTTTCTCATCTTCACCGCGTTGTCTTTCTGCCTTCTCGGCTTCCAAAAGTCTGGTGACAATATCTTTTTGTCTTTTCAGTGTTTCAGCATTCAATCTTCTATTGACAAGATCGGTTTCAATTTTGTCCATCTGATCGATAATGCCTTGTAATTCTCCAGCCCCTTTGCCTTGTTCTTGTTTCTCTTTTTTAAGGTCTTGCAAAGCTTTCCTCAAAGCAGCTTGCCTAGCTGCAGCTTGTGCAAAATCTTTAGCTTCCGGGCCTTCTTTACCTTCTTTTCCCATTTTTTTCTGAATGCCTTGCAGAGATTCATCCATGCCTTGCTGACCTTCAGAAATTTTATCCATGGGTACATTACCAGCGTTTTTGCCTGACTTCCCAGAGCCGCCTGGTTTAGCACAATTTTGATTGCCGGGCATACTACCAGCCATCTGTTGTTGCATATTCTTCATAGACTCAGACAACATTAATGCCAAATCGTTCAAATTGGTCATTGTGCGTCTTTGTTTTTCTTGAGCTTGGTTCACAACCCTGTCTTCCAGAAGCTCTATACTATTGTTCATATTGTACTTTACTTCCGTTACTTTCTCACCAATAAAGGAAGAAACTTCTTCTACTCTTTTACTTAGTTCAGTGAGACTGTCTTCGATAATTTGAAACTCGTCTTTTATTTTAAACTGCTCTTTTACAAGGTCTACAAATTTTGGAGTGTTGACTGGCGTTTCGCGGAAGCCTCCAACTAATTCTTCTTGGTCAAAAGAAAGAGTAACCAAGTTTTCCAGAATTTGCCTGATCGTTTTCACGTCTTCTTGATGTTGCTCAGCATCACCGCTTTCCATATTTTGCTCCATTTCTCCTGCCATTGCTTTCATTTTTTTGCCGGCAGACTTTTGGGCTTTGGCAGCTCCTTCTTTATTTTCTTTTTTCAGTTGGTCACTGGCTTTGTCCATGTCCTTGTCAATGTCCTCCATTTTCTCCTCATTATCTTTACCCATGTCTTTTGGAGGTGACAATTCTTTGTTTTTCTCTTCCAGTTTTTCCAACTCTTTCTTTACCTCATCAAATTCTTTATTGAGTTTCTCTTGCTCTTTGGCCAACTCTTCTTTTGATTTAGCGTCTTCTTTTTGCTCAGTTTCTTCTGCCAACTTTTCTTGTTTATCACCAAGCTCATTGAGTTTTTCAATTTGCTCTTTGACTTCTTTTTCCATTTCTAGTTGCTTGAAAAGCTCTAAAAGACGGTCTGTTTTCTTTTCAAGATTTTCATTTTGCATCTTGAATTCATCCATCATTTTGAGAGCATCTTCTTTTTCCAACTCTTGCATCAACTCCTGGATTTTTTCAATGAGTTCTTTGTTTTCCTCATTGGCAGCATCCTCCATCATCTCTTCGAGTTTCTCCTGCTTTTCTTGTATTTCTTCATCAGGCTTTTGCAATTCCTCTTGGTTTTGCAAGTTTTCCTTCATTTTTTCATTGGCTTTTTGCAACTGCTCTTGTAATTCTTTTTGCTGCTCTAGAATTTTCTCCAATTCCTTTTTATCCTGCCAATCCAATTGTTTTTTCTGTAGAAGCTTTTCCTTCATTTTCTGGAAACGCTCAGCCATTTTATCAATATTTTTCTGAGCATCCTTCAGATTGTCTTTGATGGCTTCTTCGTTTTCGTCTTCTTGTGCTTGTAATTGTTCCAGCGTTGGCTTTAAGTAAGTCATGACACCAGACTTGCTGGATTTACTGCCATGTACACCATCATTATCAAATACCTCAAAGAAATATTGTAGTTTATCTCCTGGTTTTAACTCCAAATCTTTGATGTACAATAAATGTCTGAATGAAGCAGCTCTACCGTCTTCGGTTGTTACTTTTTTGATTTCATTTGCCGTAATCTTACCTTTCTCGTCAGTGATAGAATAGTTGAAAGTAAGCCTGTTGATACCGTAGTCGTCAGAGACATCTCCTACAAAAAGGAATAGATGGATATTGATCTTTGATCACACTGACTGTATAAGACAAAGAATCAGGTGTGCTCATGAATTGATTTTCCAAATAGACGGTGTACTGGAAGTTGTCCATTGCCCTCAACTTTTGGCTGAATGCTCCTTCGCCCACAGCTTGTACGCTTTTGAGTTCTTTGGCATCTCCTACCAACATGGATATTTTCTCTGTATTGGTGGTGTTGAAATTCCAGGTAATGGTTGTACCCTCTGGTATGATTAAATCACCTGTATTCGTGAAACGCTCATTTTTTCTTCCAACATAAGCTGGATAGTTGAGCTGGGTTTCAAAATTAGTAATATTGGGTTTTGGTAAAACTTCAAGTTCCAATGGAATAGAAGATACTTCTCCTGCCGTAAGCGTAAAAGCTACATTCTTCTGCACATTTCGGAAAGTGTACTCATATTCATCTGAAGATAATTTTTCCAATTTATAGGTGAAACCATCAACATCCAAAAAAGCTTCTGCTGGGAGTACATTTCCTTCAATTTTCACTTTCAAAGTAAAATCTTGAAATTGCATTGCCTTAAGATCTTCGTTGACAACATCAAATCTGAATGGTGCTTCTTTTTCAAAATCTTCATTATTGTTGAATAAACGATAAGAACTTTTGGTGATCAAAGAAGGAGACATGAATAACAAACCAACTAAACACAGAACTGGTGGTAAAGCATACTTCAAGTATTGTCTGTTTTTCGAAAGATCAATGGCTTTTTGAAAAGGTACAAACTTGATACTTTCGGTTTTTTGAGAAATACTCGCTAATACTAAATCAGAAGCATTTCCATGTTCGTATTGCTTATTGAGTTGCAGAATATTGAGCAACTTATCTTTTACGTCGTAAAAATGATCACCAATGATGAGCGCAGCTTGCTCATGTGAAATGGTCTTACCAAGTTTAAAAATTTTGATCAGTGGTTGAATAATCCAAGTATAAGCGGCAAACCCTCCTATTCCCAACAAGGAATAAAAGAGCACCTTTCTCACACTCTTATCAAAATAAAAACTACCCTCAAGAACACTGATGACGAGAAAATATGCTACCACCAAACCGATGAAGTACAGACTACCTCTAAACAATTGGTTTACATAATATTTCCGGATAAACAGATCAAGTTTTTGGATTAAATTGCTATAACTACTATTTACCATATGTTGTATTAGTCTATAAAATGGCCTTTTGCCTTTTTCTTACCTTGAAACCTTGTGCAAATTAATATAACACAATCATGTCTAAAACAGTTTCACAGACGCAAATGATCTGGTTTACCGCAATGCAAAGAAATTGTTAATTAATGCTCAGCTGTAAATATAATGGTATTCACCCTTACGTGTCAATATGTACTCAGGGTTATTTTGGATAAAATTCAAGATTTTACGGATTTTTTATGAAAATATTTGCTAAATCGGCTAAAACGCTTACAAATCCTTGACTACATAGCCCAAATATTTTTACTTCCATTCAATTTATTTTAATATGTGTATGTTAGAATGGTTCGAAATTAATTTTAAAAATTCTCAAGAAGAGAGAAGAGAGATGAGAGATGAAAGGCTTATTTCTTTCATACCTATGGCTATAGCTGCAACCCACCTAAAATATCATCCTCCTCACAGCTTTGAGGAATAAACTCAGTAACAAAATCTATTGGTACAAAAAAATATAATGAAGCTTTCGTGCCGTAGGTACGACATTATACGTGTGGAAGAGCCAGCTTCTCAAACCAAAAAAGATAAAAACAGATCTTTTGTAAATTCTCAAAAAGCTCGAAGCTAGCTGCAAACCCAACAACTCCCATTAAAACTGATCACTGATCACTGACCACTGATTGCCACGAATTCACGAATTGATTTTTCACAGTATTTACTTAGGGTTTGATATCCAAGTCATTTTTGTCTAAATTTGGGGCTGTAAATGGAGCATAATGATCAGGCAAGCAACGTATTCACACATTAAAATTCCTGTAAAGGGCTTGCTAAGTCTTGGTATTGTAGCGGGTTTATTTTACATCATTCATAAGGAAGTGAGGAGCCTGTCAGATATCTCGATCGATCCCATTTTTCTTACCAAAGACCATGTGATCAACCATGTGCATTTTCTGGTCTTTTGCCTTGGCTTATTGATTGCCAACGTGTATTGTGAAGCTATAAAATGGAAAATGGCCACCCAATATTTTATTCAGCAAAGCATCACAAAATCAATTCGGGCAGTTCTTTTTGGTAACACACTTGGCTTTGTGACACCATCTAAAGTAGGGGAATATGCCGGGCGCTTATTACACACTACCAAGCAGAAGTCCCTCAAAGGTTTATTGGCAAATCTATACTGCAGTTTATCACAAAACATCGTCAATATTTTGGTTGGTTTATTGGCATTTGGACTCAACCCAAACTTTAATTCATTGGTTAACAGATATTTAACATCCTCTTTCTTTACTTTGGGAATTGTATTCACGTTAATATTAGTATTGGTGTATTTCAATTTGGAAGTAGTTATTGAAAAGGCCAGTAAGGTTGAAATATTGAAAAAACGCTTGGATGCACTTGGTTTTGAGCAATTTGACGAAGCCATTGATCGACAAACCTTGACTCAGATGTTGGCTTGGTCTTTTTTACGGTATGTAGTTTATGCCGCACAATACATCCTGGTTTGTCACTATTTTGATTTTGATACGTCTTTATTGAACATGTTGAGTGGTGTCAGTTTTATATTCCTGATACAGTCGGCTTTGATTTTGCCTCCTGTTTTGGGATTGTTGGCAAGGGGCGAAATAGCCATAGTGGTTTGGTCGTTGTTTGCAATAAGTACTGACCAAATATTGCTTAGTACATTTTCATTGTGGATAATCAATATTTTGGTACCAGCCGTTATAGGATTAATAGTATTGTTGGTTCCTGTTGATGAAAAAAAGACATCGTCGGAAATCAGCTAAATAAGATAAAGTAAAAAGAAGTGAGAAAACTGAAAATTAAATATGTAACAACTTTTGCAACAGCTATACTGCTTGTGTTGGCTGTAGTGTTTTCCATTCAAATGAAAGTTAGTGATGTTGTGCGAGAAGATTGTTACCGCACAAATACCAGTTTTAAAGCAGGAGAGCGGCTAGTTTACAAAGTATATTATAATTGGAAATTTGTGTGGATTCCTGCGGGAGAAGTAGTGATGGATATCAAGGAAAATGCCGAGGATTATGAGGTTAAGGTCGTTGGTACCACTTATGAGTCTTATGATAACTTCTTTAAAGTCAGAGATTATTTTTATTCTAAAATAGATAAGAAAACTTTATTGCCAAGTAACTTCGTGAGAAGAGTAGAAGAAGGAGATTACAGGCTCTTTGATAGCGTTGCATTCGATCAGAATACGCTTACAGCCAAGTCATTTCATGGCAAGACCAAGGCGGCAGCTACGATGCAAAATCATAAATTAAGTGAGTGTATGCACGACTTGGTATCAATTTTGTACGCATTAAGAAATACAGAGACCAAATACCTTAAAAAAGGGGATCATTTGCCTGTCAAAGTAATGTTTGATAAGGAGATTTATCCGGTAAAAGTGGTTTACAACGGAAAGGAAAGTGCCAAAAAATAAAAGATTTGGGCAAGTTCAAAACCTTGAGGATCACTCCAAGTATGGTAGCGGGAACTGTTTTTAAAGATGAAACCAAGATGGATATCTGGGTGAGTGATGATGAGAATAAGATCCCCCTACTCATAGAATCTCCTCTATCCGTCGGAAGTGGTAAGGCTATTTTAAAATCCTACAGTAACCTGAGAAATAGTTTTACATCAAAAATAAATTGAGGTGATCAAAAAAACATATATGATCTTGGCTGTCGTTGGTTTAATGGCGCTAAGCATTATCATTGGTTGGGTTTGGGGTAAGAGGTCGCAGTTTTTTGAAAATCAACAGCATGTCTCTGCTTCTGTAGTTGTGGAGAAGATGGAAAAGGTGCTCAAATTAGTAACCGTTGAAGCAACTTTGTCTGAGATTTATAATTACAAGGATTTTTATTCCTACGACATCAGCCCTTTGCGTAAG
Source organism: Saprospiraceae bacterium (assembly GCA_016715105.1). Classification (GTDB taxonomy): domain Bacteria; phylum Bacteroidota; class Bacteroidia; order Chitinophagales; family Saprospiraceae; genus JADKBO01. The sequence continues at coordinate 543,330 of JADKBO010000002.1, forward strand.
AAAGCAATGGTGCGCATTACTGCGAAAGTTGCCGCCGGCTATGATTTTGATAAAATACAAATTACAGTTGACAGCACTGCAGGCAAGGTGATCATCGCCAATATGCCCAAAGCTGAGTTACTTTCTGTAGATCACACTCTGGATTATTACGACATAGAACAAGGATTTTTCAATTCCTTTACGCCAGAGGATTACAATCACATCAATGCCAATGCCAAAGATTACATCAAAAAGATTGCACTCGAAAGCAATATTCTTGACAAAGCTACGGAGCAGAAAAAGGAAATGATTGATCTGTGGAAAACAGTTTTGACGGGCATGGGTTATAAATTGGAGATTTTGGAGGCGAGTCCGTTGCCGGAGTTTAGTAATGGGCAATAGGTGGTAGCTGTGAGCCACGAGCCACGAGCCTCGAGGAATTTTCAGGCTGATCATTTCAAGCACTATATCTCAAGAGAACTCATAAATCCGTAGATTGCCAGCAGTATCCAATTCGTACAATTTATTTCCGCCAAATTGAGGAGGCTGATTATAGCTTGCTGAGAAACCATGAAGAGGATCGATACCCAATTGATCTTCTGAAATCCATTCTCATTTGTATGTGGCAAATTTATTTCTTATAAGTCTTTTGTCATTTTTAGTTGAAATTCATATCCACATTTCTTTTGCGTAAATACTGAAAAATTTTAGTTTTGAATATGAATTTCAAAACGCCTTTACAAAGTATTAGTAAGTCTTATTTTCCGATCACCGGTTTTGAGACCTGAAATTGATCGATTCACTCTCTTAACAAAAAGTTGATATTACTCTTGAGAACTTGGTTCAAGAAGCAATAAGACAAACAAACTCCAGACTTAATACTGAAGAAATTGAGAGTCAAATAGATTTAGTGATTTACAAATTGTATGATTTAGATTATGAGGAAGTCTTCATTATAGACCCAAATTTTGAAATGGCAGAAAGTGAGTACAATGCTTTCCAAGTATAATTTTAAAAATCAAGCCTTTCGAATTATTACTTTGTTAAACTTTACAACTTACACTAGGTGTTAGTCAAAATAAACATACTTTTGCTTTGAAAATTACTTTTACTCATAAAAAACTTGAAAATCTGGTCAATGATGATCGGAAGATGTTAAAAGAGTTTGGAAAGATCAGGGCCCAAAAATTAAGGTTGAGATTGACTCAGTTGTTGGATGCAGAATCTTTGGAAGATGTAAAATTTATGCCAGGTAATTATCATGAACTGAAGAATGAAAGGAAAGGTCAATGGGCCTGCGATCTAGACCAACCATACAGGCTCATTTTTTTACACCTCATGAAAAACCAATCCCAATTAATGAGGATGGACAGTATGTTTGGATAGAAATCAAAGGAGTAGAGGTCATCGAGATTGTCAATTACCATAAAGAAAGATAGAAATGGAGATACAAAATAGATATATCCCTCAATCAAGACCACACCCAGGAGAAACTTTGGCTGAGAAGCTGGAGGAAATGGGCATGGGTCCAAAAGAGTTCGCCCTTCGGACAGGAAAGCCCGAAAAAACCATTATTGCAATCCTTAATGGAGTAAGTTCTATAACACCGGAAATGGCTGTGCAATTTGAGAATGTCACTCAGATTCCTGCTAATTTCTGGATGAATCACCAAAGAAGTTATGACGAATATCTGGCAAGGATAAAGCACAAAGCAACCATAGATGAAGCTGTTCCTTGGGCAAAAAATTTTCCTATTGCTAGTATGATAAAAAAGGGTTGGCTGCCCAATGTTCAATCAATCCAAGAAAAGACAATGGAAATGCTCTCCTTCTTTGCCTTTGCAAATCATCATGGATGGGAAGAATACTATTTCAAACAACAATTGAAAGTCAACTTTAGAATTTCTTTGGCAAACACCAACGAACCATTTGCCATTTCTGCCTGGCTTAGAAAGGGAGAAATGCAGGCTGCAGAATTGGAAGCTAGTGAATATACTGAAAAGAAGTTTAAAGCGGCATTACCTGAATTGAAGACAGTAATGGCAAATCACTCAAGCAATTTCTTTGCACAACTTCAAAGTATTTGTTTGGAAGCTGGTGTAAAAGTAGTTTATACTCCCTGCATAAGTAAAGCCCCGATTAATGGAGCGACTCGATGGTTGAACGATACGCCTCTGATCCAATTATCTGGCAGATACAATAGGAATGATAGTTTTTGGTTTACTTTTTTCCACGAAGCTGGACACATACTTTTGCATGGCAAAAAGGATATTTTCCTGGAAAAAGTAGAATACTCTGATAAAGATCTTGTGAAGGAAAAGGAAGCAGACGAGTTTGCCATCAAGTGGACATTGTCACATGAAGATGAAGCAGAAATCCTCAATGCAGCGCCTTTTGGTCCAAAAGAAATTGTGGAATTCGCCAAACTTTTGAATACACATCCGGCAATCATAGTTGGTAGGCTGCAGTACCAAAAATTGATCCATTATTCAGTTGGGCGGGAATTTATTGAGCCTGTTGTTTTTGAATAAATGCATTGGGGAAGGTGTATTTTATGGCGTTTTTTTACCTGCTATCTTTTTTGTATTACTGGTATGATTAAATTTCCATTTAGATACCTTCATGTCCTATTGTTATTGATATTTCTTCCAAAATATTCCAATCAAAATCATGTAGCTCATTGACCATTTCTTCAATAATATTTCCTATTTGCTGTTCTATACCTGTATCTTCTCCGAAATTAAGAATGTAGTGATGATAGAAGCTTTTTACTAAATATGGTTTAAGTTATTTATTTATAATTCGATATTTCAGAGGCTTGTTTTTGTTTGAAAACAACACAGAAGTTGGGAATAACTTTAATTAATTAAAATTCTCGTGAAAATTCTCTTTCAAATGTAAAACCAATTTTTCATATTGATTTCTTATGTGTTGATTTGCATCAATAAGACGTCTTCTAAAAATCTTCCCAAAATTTTGACCTCTGTACTTTTGCATAGTACAGAACTAGTTAAACCTATGAATGGGTTGTATTCTTACGCCATAAAAAATAGAATTGCTAGGCAGGTCGATTTTGTTTATCCCTATCATATCCGAAGCTGTTCTATATTTTTCAAAAATGCTAAAGCTTCGTTATCTATCATCTCTAGCATTTTAATTGCAAATTTTAAATTATCTTCATTTTCAACTTTGATTCTAGAATCCTCGAAATAATTTAATGAATTAAAACCAAAATTTAATGTTGTAGCTTCTTTTTAAAAATCCAGGATTTATATCTAGATATAAAGAGGTTATTTGTGAAATTTCATTTATAC
>JADKBO010000003.1 GCA_016715105.1 Saprospiraceae bacterium
TGGCAAAGTTGCTTTACAAAAGGCCAGAAATTCAAAATCTGAGTTCGCTGAAATCTAAGTTTACCCTCATCCACATCAAACTCAAAGAATGGGTGACTGCCATCAAACTGGAACACAATTATACCAAAGAAGAAATTCTAGCCATTTATCTCAATAAATTTGAATTCGTAAATGGGGCGCATGGCATCCAGTCTGCCGCCAGAATTTACTTTAATAAAGACCAAAAAGACTTGTCAATAGAAGAATGCGCCCTTTTGACTGGCATGCTCCAAAATCCAAGTTATTATAATCCTGTACGATTTAGTAAAAGAGCTAAAATCCGTAGGAATGAAGTTATCCAAAAAGTGATGGCAGGTCAAGCTCCAAATATAATTGACAGTATTCAGGACATCGCAGTTGATATGAGTCGTTTCAGAACTCAAGAACCTACCGAAGGTCCAGCACCATATTTCAGAAACGAGGTCACCAAAATAATTACTGAAATTTTTGATGAAAATGGCATAAAGAAACCAGATGGATCGCCTTACAATGTGTATCTCGATGGTTTAAAAATTTATACAAGTATAGATTTGGAATACCAAAGTATTGCAGAAGAAGCTATGTCTTCTCACATGACTTGGCTTCAAGATCGATTTTGGAAGTTTTGGAAAACCAGAGATCCTTTGTCATATAGTGCTGATAAAGAGACCAAACTTGCCCGCACTCAAAATTTTATGCGACACGTAAAGGAATCAGACAGGTATACAGATCTATGGTCAAAAAATATGGAGATTTTGGAAGATTGGCCCAATGACATGGAAGTCAATGAAAAAATTATTTCTGATTTGATCAGTTATGAAACAGTCTTGCCAGAGACGCTCAAGGAGTATGCTCAGTTATTAAAAACTAACTATTGGAAGGACGTCAAAAACAGTTACTCAAAACATCTTGCTGAGTTTGATAGCATTTTCAACAAGTCCATAGACATGGAAGTATTTGACCACAAAAACAAAATTAAAAAGTGAACATGAGTCCCATGGATAGTGTGATGTATCACCTCAAACATTTGCAGGCTGGTTTGTTGGCCCTAGACCCCAAAACTGGTTTAGTAAAAGCTTGGGTTGGGGGGCTCGACTATCGATTTTTTAAGTACGACCACGTCACTTCTGTGCGACAAGTAGGGTCAACAGTAAAACCTTTTGTTTACGCGGCAGCCATGCAATACAAAGACATCAAACCTTGCCAATATTTTACAGATATGCCTTATACCATCAAACCAGGTGAGGCAAAATTTGAATTATCAGAAGAATGGAAGCCAGACAATTCAACAGAAAATTTCACATACAATCCTTATAATTTATATCATGGCTTATTGTATTCCAAAAACTCCATCACCGTACGTTTGATGAAGGAATTGGGTGATGTGGAAATCTTGAGGACTTTGCTCGATAAAATAGGTATAGAGAAGGACAAAAAATTGCTCAATGGCCAGTTGGCAGTACCCAATGCACCAGCTGTTTGTCTGGGAGCAATGGATGTTTCTTTGTTTGACATGGTTGGGGCATATACCACTTTTGTCAATAAAGGAGTTTATTCCAAACCTGTCATTATACAGCGAATAGAAGATCGGTATGGTCGTATAATTTATAATGGATTTTCACCTAAAAGAGTGGCCATGGACCCTTTGACTGCTTCAGCAATCTCAGACATGTTGCAAAATAACTGTAAGCGCAATTTCGCCTTTAAATTTAAATCAAAGGCTGGTGGTAAAACGGGTACGACCAATGATTTTGTAGATGGATGGTTTTTGGGTTTTACGCCCAGCTTGGTGGTAGGTGTATGGACGGGAGGAGAGGAGCGATACATACGTTTCACCAATTTGGATGACGGTCAAGGATTTGTCACAGCTCGCCCACTATTTGAAAAATATATAACGGCCCTTGAAAAAAAATCGACTCAATACGATCCTAAACTAAGTTTTCCCACTCCCGATTCGGGTATGAAAGCCATCACCAATTGTAGTCATTATAAAGTTATTTACCCTAAAGAGGAAAGGCGATTGAGGCAACTCGCTGACGAAAATCCAGATAAAAGAGACAGCATCATGAAAGTACTACATGTCAACTAAGTTTAAAAAATGCAGATCCACCATTTCAACATTATCCACGCCTTGATACAAATTTCATTGGGTTTGTATGGTATGAAAGAAGGCAATCCTTCTGTATTCCTCACGGTAGTTCCATTACTTTTGGGATTGGTCATACTACCTACACAACAATCCTTACAACACAAAGTCAAGACTGCTGTAAGAGCGGTAGCCATCATCAGCTTTATTTCTTGTCAGCTTATGTTTATGCCAGTTTCGGTTTATAAAATCAGAAAATGATGATTCGTTGATATTGGCTTTGTGTTTATGCTTTTCCAGTTTAGTTACCCTTTTGAGCGCTATTTTTACCTTGTACAAGAAGGCTTAACTGTTTTAGGAACTAAAAAATGTTAAAATTTGGGTTTGGCATCTCCATTATCGAGCAAAAAAATTTGAAAATGGAAATAAAATGATACCTTCACGGTGCAATAAATAATTAAAACAGTCTACCAATGAACAAGTTGCTATCTATCCTTTTTAGCATTATGCTATTTTGTCAAGTTTCTTATGCAGTTAATACTACTGTTACCATGCAAGCGCAATGGAATGCATTAGGCACTTCAATTCCTGCGGGTGATACAGTAACTGTTGCTGTTGGAGCAAATATCATGAATACCACAGTACCCGGTATCGCTTTACAAGGAGTATTGATCAACAATGGAACTTTCTCCATGAATATGTCTGGTGCTGGAATTGCAGCTATCGGAGCTATTATAAATTACGGCATATTTAATGTAAATCAAGGTCTTGATATCATTGGTATGTTTATCAATGTAGGTACTTTGAATGTAACTGGAGCAGCAGTCGTCATACAAGGTGGTGGACGTTTATACAACACAGGAACCATCAATAATTCAGTTGATATTGCCAATCGCGGCACCTATGGAAATTGTGGCACATTTACTGGACCAGCTGTCAGTACCAATGGAGAAAATGGAACCGTTCCAAATGGTACTGCCTGTAATGACGGTGATCCAAATACAACAAATGACGTCATTAATGCGACATTGGCACCTTGTACTTGTATAGGTAGGGCACCAATTCCAACTATGTCAGAATGGGGTTTAATCATCTTATCAATTTCTTTGACAGTAGTTGGATTACTTGCTATCAAGCAATGGGGATTTGCTAAAAATTCTGTTGCCTAATCTTTAGGATTATCAAATTACTTTTACTGGTTTACTAAGTAGCTATTGATTACCTTGATCAATGCCTGCAATAGGTTTTGTCTTTTGAATTAAAGATAGGCATTTGATTTGATCATATTTTGCCCAGCTTATTACTTGGATAACTTACTTAGAGATGTTTTACTTTCCGCAACTATAAGCTAGTAAAGGCAACTAATTTAGCTATTAACATTGGGATACAGCTATTGAATGGTAGGTCTGAGTAACATTAAATACTCAACAGAATTGTTACAATTGATTGTAGTAAAGGAGCCCAAAAGACTACTATTCTTTGGATAAACTCTTATCGCTGAAACTTCCTAAACCGCACTCCAAGAAAGTTAAATACTCTTTAATTCCATCTTGATAGGGTCTTGGATTGGTGATGACTTCTTGATCTGGCGTGACCATCACATACAAAGGCTGGGCATTGTTTTCAAAGTTAGCCATTTGAAAATCAGCCCACAATTTACCCACATTGCGAATGCGCTCATTGGTATATTTTGATCTCACGCCTTTATATTGTTCTCCTGTTGGATTATCATCATCACCGTAAAGTGATACTAAAATAACATCCTCGTTTAATATTTTTCTTACGCGATCGTCCACCCAAATGTGTTCTTCAGTTTTACGGCAATTGACACAGCCGTATCCAGTAAAGTCAAGTAAAAGTGGCTTGCCCGTTTCTTTTGCATATGCAAGACCTTCATAATAATCTTTAAAGCAATCGATACCCTGAGCACACTTGGTATATGAAGTGTACTTAGTAGAAAGCGCCGGGTCTAGTGGTTTGCCTGGTAGAAAGAAGTTATAATGTGCAGGAGGCGCAAGACCACTCATCAGTTTTAAAGAATTATAATCACTTGTCTTATCATTTACAAAAAACCAGTAATCAAATAGATGGTAGAAATAGCCGCTAAAAGGCCAAAACCGATTCTTGTTTTAGAAAACTTTTTAATGGGGCTGTCATGTGGAAATTTGATAAAACCAAATAAATAAAATGTGATGGCAGCAAAAACCAAAACCCAAATACCCATGAAAATCTCATATCTGAAAATTCCCCAGTGATTGGTCATATCAGCTACTGATAAAAATTTGAAGGCCAAGGCTAATTCAAGAAAACCCAAAACTACTTTTACGCTGGTCATCCAACTTCCAGAGCGAGGTAAGGAATTGAGCCACGCCGGAAAAGCAGCAAATAGCCCGAATGGTAGAGCCAACGCTGTAGAAAATCCCAGCATGACTGTGAATGGACCGACTACGGCGCCCTTTGTTGCAGCTTGGACCAAAGCAGTCCCAACAATGGGTCCTGTACAACTGAAAGAAACCAATGAAAGGGTAAATGCCATAAAAAATATGCCTACAAAGCCTCCTTTATCGGCCATCTTATCGGTGTTTGTGGTCCACGAACTGGGCAGTGTCAATTCATAAAATCCAAAAAATGAAAAGGCAAATAAGACAAATATGACAAAGAATAAGGTATTTGCAATCCAGTTAGTTGATAATCTGTTGAGGGCTTCTGCGCCAAAAAATACGGTGACAAGTAAGCCTAATATGACATAGATTCCGATAATCGAAAGCCCATAAATCAATCCATTGACCCAGCCTTTTCTTTTGGTGTCTTTTGTAAAATAGGAAACGGTAATTGGAATCATTGGGAAAACACAAGGAGTCAATAAAGCAAGAAGTCCACCACCAAATCCAAACAAGAAGGTCCAGAAAAGGCCAGAACCTGTTGCTGACTTGAGAACAGCTCCACATTGGCCAACGGCACTTTTGAAAGAATCGTAAAGTTTTGGAATCCTCTGATCCAACTTTCCCCCTTCGATAGATGGGCCGATTGCTGCTGTGCTTCCGGCGTCCACAATCGGTTGGCTGCCATCAAGCGCAAAATAAAAATCAACATCAGTTGGAGCAGTGCACGTCTGATCGTTGCAAGCCATAAAAGATAAATATCCTTTTATTGGTTTTGACGCATCACTCACTTCTATGGTCTGTTCTATAATAAAAGGTTGATCTGAGAGGTATTTGATCACATAGGCATTGAAATAAGGATCGACACCTTCTTTCTTATGGCCTTTTTCTTCCGAGTTAATTATTTTGACAAGGCCTTCCTTTTCTTCAAAAGTAATTGATGTTGGAATCGGACCGTCCTCACTAGATTTTTGGGAATAAATTGCCCAGCCATCGTCTGCTTTTCCTGAATATATGAGTTTATAATTGCGAGCATCCAATTGCTCATATTTGAATGTCCACTTTACTGGATTGTACAGTCCCGTACTTGGACTTGATTGTGTAGGATTTTGAATGCCTACAACAGCATTTATTTGAGTTTTTGAGGCTCCAGCCAGTTCGCCGGATGGGCTTGTTGGCTTATCGCCTAGGTTTTTTTTTTCAGTTTCAGCAGGATTTACTGCTCCAGTTTTTCCCCCTGTACTTTCAAACTTAAAAGAAAAGTCAACATCCTTTGGAGGTAAACAGGTCTGGTCATCACAAGTCATGTAGGTCAAATAACCAGATGTTGGTTTAGATGCATCTTTTACTTTGATCTTTTGCTTAATAATGAACGCTTTTTTGGAAGAATACTTGATGACAAAAGCATCAAACAAGGGATCTACTCCTTCCTTTTTATCACCTGATTCAACTGCTTTTCCTAATAATTCAATGCCATCCTGATTTTCGAAAGTAATGCTGGTAGGAATTGGGCCATTGTCTTCAGTGTATAAAGAATAAGTATACCAACCAGCTTTGATGTCTGCTTTAAAAACAAGTGTATATTCTGAATCTGAAATTTTTTCTTTAGAAAAAGACCACTTCACTGGAGATTGAGCAGCTACCAAGGTCGTGAAGAAAGAGATGATAAGTAAAAGATAATTTTGTTTTGAAAATCCCATTTGACTTGTATTGAAATTCTTAGTTCACTGAATTTTAAGGTTGTGCAAAGATGCAAACACTACAAAAGTAAACAATTGAAAGACCAAATTATTTTTCATAGCCTGAATTTAAAAAAACATTAACCCAGCATCTGCTTGATTGAATGTAAATGTTAAAAAGTGGGCGAAATTTATCAATCAGAGGGAAAGACAGGGACATAATTCTGCTGTTTTAATACACAAACATTATTTCTGGCAGATTTATGAAAAAATACATTACATTTGCGCTCTAAAATTTTTACATCATGGGAAGAGGAGACAGACGTACCAAAAAGGGCAAGATATCCATTAGTTCATATGGCAAGACCAGACCTAAGGCGAAAATCACGTCACCAAAGAAAAAAGCGGTTACTAAGTAATCGCTTTTTTTATTTATGATTGTTTCTATTGGGTTTTCATTTGCCCATTCTTTGTTTTTGATTCCAAAAAACAATTTCATTTCTATTGTAAACTTGTGCACCAATTCTTACGTTTTGTAATGGTAAATGAAGGTGATGTTATCATCACTTATTACAATTTAATTATTAACTAGCCTTAGCTTTTTTTATAAAGCAACACCATTTTAAATATTGCTGACCGCTCTGGCCTGTTAACTTTTACTTGAATGATAAACTTTACCATGTTGAAGAAAACTTTTGTACTCGGATCCATCTTTTTGTTTCTATTGGTTGCGCCATCTTGCAAGAAGGAAGAAGTTATAGAAGATTGTACGGATTGCCGCACTTTCATCCCTGGCTCAAGTCAACGAATCGGAGATGCTGAAAAGGGCAAAAACTACCTATCGTACGGTGATTTTGTAGATAGTGGCATTCCAGCAGATCTTTTCAATGGTACTTTAGGATTGTTTTTAGGAAAGGACAATTCCTTGCAAAGAACTGGTATCAATCAAGATCTCAATTTTGCATATACTAGGTTTATCAATAAAGATGGTGTAGATCTCATTGCCCCCAATTGTTATCAATGTCATGCTGGTTATGTAGATGGAAAATTCATGATCGGTTTAGGAAATACTTTTGCAGATTTTACGGGTAATCAAGCGGGTTTTGCCGGCGTATTAGATCAAGCTGTTGCGGCCAGATATGGACAAAATTCCAAAGAAATGACTGCATATGCGCCTTTTTCGAGAGCTGTAAAAGTATTGGGAGATAAATTAAGCACACAAACAGTGGGATCAAATTCTGCTGATAAATTGGCTTTAGTCTTGGCGGCACATAGAAAACAGGATGACCTCACTTGGCAAGACACACCTCTTTTACCATTCCGCAATCAGTTTATCCTGTGGATGTTCCAGCATGGTGGTTATTGAAAAAGAAAAATGCCATGTTTCATACTGCTGAAGGTAGAGGAGATTTTGCCAGATTGATGATGGCTTCAAGTTTGCTTACACTCCAGGATACGGTGAAAGCCAGATCAGTCGACCAAAATTTTAAAGATGTACTTGCCTATTTACTCACTTTGACTCCTCCGAAATATACAGGAACCATTGACCAATCTCTGGCTTCAACAGGTAAAACATTATTCCTCAAAAATTGTGCAAAATGCCACGGAGAAAACGAAGGACCAAACAGCTATCCAAACTTACTCGTTGCACAAAAAGAAGTAGGCACAGATGCTTCTGTAATTGAGTTTTATAAAAATAATCAAACATTCACCACTTGGTACAATGGCTCATGGTTTTCAAAAAATCCATTTGGAGCAAACCTCACTCCCGGTGATGGATATGTAGCGCCACCATTAGATGGAATTTGGGCGACTGCTCCTTATTTTCACAATGGTTCTGTACCCACATTGGCAGATGTATTAGATAGTAAAACTCGACCAGTATATTGGCAAAAAGCAAACAATCCCAATAATTACGACCATCAAAAAATGGGATTGAAATATGAGGTAACCACTTCTAAAACAGATACTTATACTTATGATACAAGCATCAAAGGATATAGTAATGTAGGGCACACTTATGGAGACATTTTGAATAGCAATGAAAAATTAGCCGTCATAGAGTATCTAAAAACTTTGTAAGGATAACTATTTAATTCCCTTTAAATACCATTAGGAAATAGATACATCAAAAGTGCATTGGTCTTGTTTTAATGAAACATATAACAATACTACTATAATATACCTATTTCCTTCTGGTTTGAATTTTTCTGAATCTTTGCTTACGGCATAATTACCGTGTCGATGATGTGTACAATGCCATTAGATGCGTTGATGTCTGCGGCAATGACTGCAGATTTTCCACCTTTTGCATCAGTTATGATAATATTATCACCAGATAAGGATACCTGAAATTTTGCACCAGAAACTGCAGTAACCGACAATTTACCACCGTTTGTTTTGATCGCACCAGTGATTTCTGCTTTACTCAATTTGACTGGAAGTACGTGATAAGTTAGAATAGCGGCGAGTTTGCTTTTATTTTCTGGTTTTAATAAACTGGCCAAAGCTTCTCCATCTATTTTTCCAAAAGCTTGGTTATTAGGAGCCAGAACGGTGAATGGGCCATCGCTTTTTAGTGTAGCGACAAGGTCTGCTGCCTTTACTGCTGCTACAAGCGTTGTAAGTTGATCTGAAGAAACGGCCACATCAACAATATCAGATGTTGCAGCTTGTTTTTTGTGATGACTTTGAGCGTTTCCTACTTGATTAAATAAAAACATTGGTGCTGCTACGAGCAATGCAAGGATTACTTTTTCATTTTTTAAAAATTTTTTTTGTTCGATTAATAAAATATTTATTCGAAAAGCTTTTCTAAATGGATATACAGGAAAAAGATCTCCTTGGATGTTTTTAAGCGAAAAAAACTTTTCAAGTGATCGGTTGTTCAATTCCTACACTATACCACAACCATTGGAATGGGCATTGAAAAAAAGCTGGAAGAAGAAATCATAAACTTGTATGATCAATACAATAATGCCTTATATGGTATCATTTTGAGAATTGTAAAGGACCAACATGTTGCAGAAGAAGTATTACAAGATACCTTTGTAAAAATCTGGCAAAATTTAGATCATTATCAAGCATCAAAAGCATCAATTTTTACCTGGATGAGTAAAATCGCAAGAAATTTATCAATCAACGCCGTACAATCCAAAGCAGTAAAAAAAGCTGGTTTTACTTTTGGTATAGATCAGTTGAAGGAAGACAATATTGCTGAAAACAATATCAACGAAAACTTTGATTTGCGCACCCATATCAACATTCTCAATCATGATCAAAAACAAATCATAGAGTTGGTTTATTTCAATGGATTTACACATCAGGAAACACATCAACATTTGGGTATTCCGCTGGGCACCGTAAAATCTAGAATAAAATTGGCCCTAAATTCCTTATCACATTTATTTGTAGTTTCTGACTCCACCAAGTTTCTCACTTTCTTTTTATTAATCCAATGGCAATGACAAAAGAAGAATTTATCAATAGTGGCTTACTGGAAGAATTTGTACTTGGCTTGACTACCGAGCACCAAGATAAGCTGGTGATGGAGCACCTGGATTTGTATCCAGATCTATGTCAACAATTGAAGAAATGGGAATTTAGTTTGGAAGAATTGGCCAGAAAAAATGCTATTGCGCCTCCTAGTGATTTGAAAAATAGGCTGCAACAAAAGCTCGATCTTCATGACAACAATAGTGCTAAAACACTTAAAAAAACTAGTAATTCTTCGATCATAAATCGCAAATTTTGGTTGAATGTTGCAGCCACTTATTTGGTTGCCGCTACTTTTGGCCTCCTTTATTTTGCCTATCAAAACAATCAATTATCTAAGCAGAGCGAGCAACTAGTGCTAGAAAATGCGAAATTATCCGCAGAAAAAAACGACCTTGAATCCGTAAGCAGGAAGTTTTCCTTTGTAAAAGAAGTGGACACTCAAGTATTGCAATTTAATGTTGAAAATAAACCAATAGGAACAGTTTTTATCAATCACTCTTTGCAAAAAACTTCATTTAAGATAACCAATCTGGCACAACCTCCAGCTCAAAAAGTTTATCAAATGTGGGCAGATGTGGATGGAGAAATGGTCAATGTGGGTGTCATCGAATCTCCGCAAAATGGAGATCTCATTAATTTACCTTATATGAAAAATGCCACATCCTTGAATATCACCATCGAACCTCAGGGTGGTAGCCAAACAGCTACCGTTGCAAATTTAGTTGCTTCAATTGCGATTTAAAACTTGGGCATCAAATGGAATAAGATCTCATTACAAGTAGTGTAACCACTAGTTTTTGTGTACTATATATTCATTGTATAATCTGAGGTAAACGCCATTGCTCCACCCAAAACCATCCTGCACAGGGTATTCTCCCCCACCCGCCTCGAGACTAAGGTCAAAAACGTTGTATTTTTCGACCATTTTGTGGGTATTATTATATACTCGTTCATTGTTTTTGATCCAAGACATAGCAATTCTTTTTGCAACTGCTGTTTGGCCATATTTTCTCAAACCTTCTATAGCCATCCATTGTAAAGGAGCCCAACCATTGGGTGCATCCCATTGTTGACCTGAGTTTACACGTGTGGTTGTAAGGCCTCCTGGTTTTAGAAAATACTTTTCCAGATTTGCTGCCACTGCTTTTGCCTGATCGTCATTGGCCAATCCAAAAAACAATGGATAAACACCAGCCAAAGTCATTGTTTCCTTTTGTTTACCTTCTTTAAAATCATAGTCAAAATAAAAACCTTGCTCTTCGTTCCAAAAATATTGATCAAAAATCTCCTTTCTTTTAGCAGCATAACCACCATAAGTCAACATTTTTGTACGATGTCCTGACTCGATAGCTGCCTTTTCCATGGTTTTTTCCAAATGATATAAAAGAGCATTTAAATCAACTGGAAGGATATCTAAGGTGTGAATAGTTGTCAATGATTTGCCATCTTTAAACCATCTGGATGAGAAATCCCAGCCAGATTCTGCACCAGCTCTGAGATTTTTATACACTTCTTCAGGGTTTCTACCAGAAGCTTTTGCGGTAGCCAGATCTTCCTTGTATGCCTCCGGCCGAGGTGTCGAAAGATCATCATAATAGCGATTGAGTACCACTAGGGTATCCAATCTCACTGTACGACCAACAGCCTTTACTCCATCACCAGGTGCTTCATCAATCAATTGGTATTGTGCCATCCAATAAGTGTGTTCTTTTTCCAATTGTGGCAGATATTTTACCAAAATTTTAGGGTCTTCTTTGGCGTTTGCCAATAAATTGACCATGGCTGCAAAAAATGGGGGTTGCGATCTTCCTAAATAATAAGATCTATTCCCATTGGGTATGTGGCCATATTCATCAATCAGGAAGGCAAAATTGTCAACCATCAATTGTATAGTAGAATCTTTTTCTGATACTTCCAGCCCCAACATTGTAAAATAACTGTCCCAATAATAGATCTCTCCAAATCGTCCACCCGGTACAATATAAGTATAAGGCAATGGCAACAAAGTCCCTACCTGCACATCTGGTTTTCTCATCAAAAAAGTCCACAATGTATCAATGTGCTCCGCTGTAGTTTTAGTTGTGTCTACGACAAAAGCATTACCAACAGCTTTAGGTAAATCAAAAAATTCTAAAACAAAATTTTTGATGTGAAATCCAACTCCATCTTTCTTTTTGCATATTCTTCCATGATTACCGAAGTGGCTTGCTTGGGAATACAGTCAACAAAAGTTTTAGAGTCTGGAAAGACATTGCCTAGTTGAACTGCCTCAAATAATCCCGGCATATCTACATCAAAAGAGAGATAAGATCTATCCTCTTCGGGAATGATTATTTTTTCCGGTAAAGGAGTTTCTTTGCAAGAGATGATAAATAATAAGAGCAACAATGAGGTATATAGCTTTTGCATCCTAAATGATTGAAATTCAAAATTATAAAAATAATCAAACTTGGAGAAGCATTTGTGTGACGCCCCAGATAAGGCAAATTCAGGATGGTTGCAGAATTCTATTCTCTATTTGCAAGTTGACCACATGCTGCGTCAATGTCTTTACCTCGGCTTCTTCTTACTGAAATCATGACGCCTTTACTTCTTACGTAACGTGCAAATTCATCTACTTGCTCTTGTCTGGCTTTGGTAAGGGTCACTCCTTCTACCGTATTATACTCAATCACATTCACTTTTACCGGGAATCTAGAACAAAGTTTGACCAGATTTTTGGCGTCTTCTATGCCTTCATTAAAACCATCAAAGGCAATGTATTCATAAGAAATTCTATTGCCAGTAGTTGTGTGAAAATAATGAATGGCGTCCATCAAAACTTCCAAATTGTTTTGCTCATTGATGGGCATTATTTCATTTCGCTTTACATCATCCGGTGCGTGTAAAGAAAGAGCCAGGTTGAATTTCACTCCATCATCAGCCAGTTTTCTGATCATTTTTGCAATGCCTGCTGTGCTGACGGTAATTCTTTTGGGTGACATACCCAATCCTTCAGGGCTAGTAATCATGGCCACACTTTCCATCATGCTGGCATATGTCAAAAGTGGTTCACCCATACCCATGTAAACGATATTAGTGATATTTTTGCCAAAGTGTTCCAAACACTGTTTGTTTACCTGAACAACCTGGTCATAAATTTCAGCTGTATCTAAATTGCGGACTCGTTTCATTTGACCCGTGGCACAAAAAGAACACGTGAGGCTACAACCCACCTGACAAGAAATACAAACAGTATATCGATCATCTTCAGGCACAGGAATGAGGACGGATTCGATCATAAAACCATCGTGCAATCTGAATCTACTCTTCATAGTTCCATCTTCACTTTTTTGGACTTTATCCAAAGTGATAGACCTTATTTCGTAAGACTCAGCTAACTGTACTCGCAGATTTTTGGATAAATTGGACATTTCCTCAAAGTCGGTAGCTCCCTTTTTCCAAAGCCACTCGTAAAGTTGTTTGGCTCTAAATTTGGGTTCGCCCAAAGAGGCAAAAACAAGTTCTGTATCTGCTTTTGAAAGTTTCCTTATGTCTAATTTTTCTGCCAAATCCGTTAGATTTTCTTGCCTTTGCCAGAAAAATGTTTGAGCATGATGATTTCCTGATCTTCCAATTGTCTGAAAAATCCCCTAGGTAAATCTTTTTTCGTCAGCCCTGCATAATAAATGCGATCGAGCTTTATAACCTCATAACCAAGATGTTCGAATATTCTTCTTACAATGCGGTTTCTGCCTATGTGAATGGTAAGAATGATTTCATCTTTTTTCCCATCATTGAAGTTTACATCATCCACCTCAGCTTTGCCATCTTCTAGTGTAAGCCCCTCCTTTATTTGTTCTAAGTCTCTGGTTGTGAGATTTTTATCAAGAGTAGCCAAGTATATTTTCTTCACCATATTGGCAGGGTGTGCCAGATTGGTAGAAAGGTCACCATCGTTAGTCAATAACAATAAACCGGTGGTATTACGATCTAATCTGCCAACGGGATAGATGCGTTGGTCTACTTTGTGTTGTACCAAGTCGAGGACCGTTTTACGACCTTTTTCGTCTTTGGAAGAAGTGATGACATTTTTAGGTTTATTCATCAAAATGTAGATCTTTTTGGACTCAACCTTGAGAACTTTGTTGAGATAAGTAACTACATCATGCTCCTTGACAACATAAGAAGGGTCACTATTTACAACGTCATTGACTTTTATTTCACCTGCTTTGACCAATTCTGCAGCTGCTCTTCTGGAACAAATTCCTGACTGAGCAACGTATTTATTGAGCCTTACATTTTCTTCAAACTTTGCAGGTGGAAGAACAGGCTTTTGGTCTTTAACGGATTTTTTTAACTCCTTCTTTGGTTCTTCTCTGACAATGCCAGCCTTTTTATCAGCAAAACGCTCTGCATCTTCTTCAAATTTTTTGAGTTTTTCAGGAAACGACTTGGCTATTTTACCAAATAACACATCACCCTTTTTTTCTTTCTTTTTCTGAAAGGCAGAAAAATCACCTGCGTCCTTTTTTGACTTGCCTAAAGTGCCCCCTTCTTTGAAACGAGGTTTTTTATCCGAATCTTTACTTTTACCTTTTGCCATTTGTTATTTGCAGCCTATTTGCAGGCTACAAGATATTTTATATGTGTAATGCTCTGTTGTCAGTTGCTGCCAATGCTGCTTCCTTTACTGCTTCCGTATAAGTTGGGTGTGGGTGACAAATTCTGGCCATGTCCTCAGCAGTAGCTTTAAATTCCATCAATGCCACAGCTTCCATGATTACATCAGCGACCCTTGGTCCCACCATGTGTACACCAAGAAGTTCGTCCGTTTCAGCGTGGGCCAAAACCTTTACCATACCGTCAGTGTCCATACTTGCTCTCGCCCTTCCCAAAGCTTTGAAAGGGAACTTGCCACTTTTATAAGGAATATTAGCTGCTTTAAGTTCTTCTTCTGTTTTACCCACTGCGCTCACCTCTGGCCAAGTATAAACCACTCCTGGGATGAGGTTGTAATCAATGTGTGGTTTTTGTCCGGCGATCGATTCTGCAATAAAAACGCCTTCTTCTTCAGCTTTATGTGCCAACATGGCTCCTTTTATCACATCTCCAATGGCATAAATTCCTGCAACATTGGTTTGCAAATGTGCATCAACTGCTATCCTACCCCTTTCATCTAGTTGTATTCCAACTTTTTCTAATCCTAGTCCTTCTGTGTATGGTTTTCTTCCGATGGCAATGAGGCAATAATCTGTTTTTATTTCTTGTGCGTCGCCACCACTTACCGGTTCAAATGTTACAGTAGCAGCTGTTTTAGTTCCTTTTACGCCAGTCACTTTATTACTGAAATGAAAAGTCATTCCAAGTTTTTTCAGAGAACGAGTCAACTCCTTTGCACAATCATTATCCATACCAGGCAATATCCGATCTTGAAATTCTATAACGTCTACCTTTGTGCCCAATCTTGCAAAAACGCTACCCAATTCCAGTCCAATGACACCAGCTCCAATGATGACCATTGATTTGGGCAATTTTTCTATTTGGAGTGCCTCTGTGGAAGTGATGACCCTCACTTTATCATAATTCATAGCAGCTGGAGTGATGGGTTTTGACCCAGTAGCAATGACTACCTTCGATGTAGTAATTTGCTCTGTTGAGCCATCTGCTTTGGTAATGAGTATGTTGTTTGCATCCACGAAAGAACCCAAACCAGTGAAGACATCAATTTTATTTTTCTTCATCAAAAATTCTACACCTTTACAAGTTTGATCTACCACATCATTTTTCCTTTTGATCATTTGTGGTAAATTGATCTTCAAACCTGTGGCTTCGATACCATGCTCTGTAAAAGTATGGGTAGCATTATGAAAATGCTCAGAACTATCTAATAATGCTTTGGAAGGAATACAACCTACGTTGAGGCAAGTGCCCCCCAAGGTATTGTATTTTTCTATGATAGCAGTTTTAAGGCCAAGTTGTGCGCACCTGATCGCTCCAACATATCCTCCTGGCCCTGAACCTATCACAACAACATCATAACTCATAATTTATAATTTCTATCTATTTTTTAAAAATATGATTCTAATTTAGAACAACGGATCAATTATAAAAGATCGACTAAGCAGGATTTTCTTTTGCAGGTCCTCCTGGTTTGCCTCCTTTATTTCCTCTGAATTTGTTGAAGTTTTTCTTCTTCTTATGAGGCCCCTGTTGCTGATTGTTATTTGGCTGTCCAGCAGGCTTTGGACTTACTTCCCCCGGTACATTGTTACTATCAGCAGCGCGTTCTGGCCTAGGTTTTGGTGGCCTATTTTGTCTAGCAGGATCCTGAGATTTTATGG
Organism: Saprospiraceae bacterium; assembly: GCA_016715105.1. Taxonomy (GTDB): domain Bacteria; phylum Bacteroidota; class Bacteroidia; order Chitinophagales; family Saprospiraceae; genus JADKBO01. Next base: position 15,986 of record JADKBO010000003.1, read on the forward strand.
CCTGATCAGGATTTCTTTCACCATTTGATTGTTCTCTTGGTGGTCTTTCAGGGCCTCTGTTATTGTCTCTAGGAGGGCGGTTTTCTTGATTTCTTGGGTTTGGATTTCTATCTCCTTCCCGCTTGCGATTGTCTTTATTTTTCTTTTTCTTTCTGATGTTTGGAAGTTCTATTTCTCCAGTTACATCAGCATAGCCAATCTCTTGCTCTTTCTCTATTTGTGGCACAGAAAACGCTGTGAGATCTTCAGGTAAAGTACCTTTGGCATTGAGCGCTAATATTTCTTTGACTCTTTCTTTATCTAGAGGGTGGAAAACACCTTTCATATTGAAGTCTTCATAAACATAAAACATCAATCCTTTAAAGATGTCTGTTTTCACCAAATGAGCCTTCCCTTTTTTGGTATTGATGGTGTCTGCATGGGTTGGAAAATATTGCAATTCGTCCATGTAAGTATCCAACTCGTAATTGAGACAACATTTCAATCTACCGCACTGGCCAGATAGTTTAGTCTGGTTGATGGCTATATTTTGGTATCTGGCAGCAGATGTATTGACAGATCTAAAATCTGAAAGCCATGTAGAACAACAAAGCTCTCTACCACAACTTCCCAAACCTCCGATTCTGGCACTTTCTTGTCTGGAACCAATTTGCCTCATTTCAATTTTCACTCTGAACTCTTTGGCATAAACCCTGACCAGTTCCCTGAAATCTACACGCCCATTTGCTGTATAAAAAAAGGTTGCTTTTCTGAGGTCGCCTTGATATTCTACATCACCAAGTTTCATTTCCAAACCCAAGGTGCGAGCAATAGCCCTTGCTTGCACCAAAGAATCTTTCTCCATATTACGAGCTTCATTGAGTTTTTCCAAATCTCGCTCATTCGCTCTTCTGATCACTTTGTATAAAACTCTATCCTCAGTGATTGCCTTCTTTTTCATTTGTAGCCTCACCAATTCACCCATCAAAGAAATACGACCGACGTCGTAACCTGTCTGAGCTTCTACCAAAATATGATCACCTGTATTATAATGGCCAGGACCTTGTTCGTTTTTAAATATTTCTTTCCTAGCCCCATTTTTAAATGAAACTTCCATATAATTGTACTCTGTGGCATCACTCAATTCGAGCGTACTGATCCAATCATATGTATTCATTTTATTACATCCGCCGCTGCCACAATGGCCTTTATTTCCGCATCCCTCTGGACTACAACTAGTACATCCCATTTACAATTCTAGTTTTGATACGCAAAGTTAAACTTCTCAACGTAGTTATTAACCTTATTCTTTAAAATATCCCCGATGGCCAGCGTATCTGCCATCCAAAGCACTTTGGGATTTGCATTTCTTGATATGGCATAAATCATGGTTTCAAGGATTTCTGCTATGGATTCTATTTTTGACAATTCCAAAATGGCACTCAGCTTTGTAGAAGTTTCTATTTCAGTGTTGCTCATCCTTGGAGTCATACCTGTTGTCTTCCAGAAAACAAATTCTCTCAAAAAATGCAAACCATACTCCAAAAACTGTAGTTGTTGATCAGTAGCCATTGAAGTCATTTGCACCACTGTTTGCCCTGTTTCTGCTGCGTCTCCTTTGTAAGCTGCACGTAGCCATGCAAATAATAAATCTGAAAACAATTGATCTGTGCCATTGTATAGTCTGAGAGCCTTAGACATGTTTCCCGCTGAAAGACGGACGATTTCTGCGATGCTTTCCTGGTCATTTGCACCTTTCTTTTGAAGCATGCCTGTGATATCCTCATCACTAAACATCTCCACTTTTACCAATTGACATCTGGATAAAATCGTAGGCAAAATCCTATTTTGATCTTCAGAAACTAAAATCAGATACGTGTCATCAGTAGGTTCTTCAATCAATTTGAGTAACCTATTTCCTTCTTTTCCCAAATATTCCGGCAACCAAATCATCATCACTTTTGGCCCATCAGAAAATGCCTGCATGCCCAGTTTTTGGATAATTTCGTTGCATTCTCTAGTATTGATGTTTGGTTTGCTATCACCTCCCATAGCTACCGTCCAATCAAAAATATTTACATATGGATTTTCCAAAATCAATTTACGCCAATCTGCCACAAATGCATTGCTGGTAGTCTCTTCTCTTTTGAGTCCATCTTTTTTGATTACCGGAAAAGTCAAATGAAAATCGGGATGTATGAAACGATGTGATAGATTGCACGATTTGCAGACGCCACAACTATCACCATTTTGTCTGTCTTCGCAAAAAATGTAGGAAATGTAGGCCAATGCAACAGCCAAAGAGCCACTTCCTTCTAGGCCCAAAAACAACTGCGCATGAGGTATTCTTGCTTCATCAACCTGTCTGGTCAAAAAATCCTTGGTTCCCCTTTTTTGAGGGTATATCTGCAAACTTCATAAATTTAATTTTCTACCCAAGAAACGATCTTTTCGTCCAAGGGTGCGACATTGGAAGGTAGTGAATTTACTAAATTCCCGCGTTCATCGATTAAAAATTTGTGGAAATTCCACCCAACTTCATTATCTGAAACACCATTATTGGTCTTGAGGCACAACCAATCATATAAAGGATGTCTGTCCGACTTTATGCCCACTTTTTGGGTGATGGGAAAAGTAACTCCAAAATTCATGGTACAGAAATTCAAAATTTCAGCTTCTGTACCTGGTTCCTGTCCTCCAAAATCATTACATGGCACACCCAAAACTACTAATTTGTCTTTATGAGCCAAATACAACTTTTGCAAGTCATCATATTGAGGAGTGAATCCGCATTGTGAAGCAACATTTACAATCAATAACTTTTTCCCCTTAAACTTTTTCAAATCCATTTGGTCTCCATCAATGTCTTTGATTTTAATATCATAAAAAGCTGGATCTGGCATAGGTATATTTTTGCTTGGTGTACATGCCACTAAAAGGCACAATATGAAGAATTTTATCATTTCAAAAAATTTTTGTCACAAATTGATCGGACTTAAGTATTAGTCACAAATTTAAACGTAACTTTTCAATACACTGTTTTAATGGAGTGTCCTTTTTGAGAAATTTTATATGGTTGTTTCAAAATTTAAAAATATTCACTTTGGATAATCGATGCTTTTTCCATAAAACACCTTCAAAATTTATTTAAAATCGAACAATTACAAAGGCATACAATATTCTGGAAATCAATAATTTACAATGCAACACTTTGGCCCTTTACCTTTCTGAATAAATGCTGAATTTTTATATGATATTGTGTTACAAAAAACATATGTCACCTCCTAAGCAGTAGCTTTGCAACTTCAAAATTAAAAAATATTAGAAATGAAAAAATTAGGAATTTTCTTACTGTTTGTTTCTTTGGTTGCTTGTAAAAATGTTGAGCAATACAAAGCAGGTATCGAAGAATTGGGTTCAAAATGGGAGGCTACAACTGCTTCATTCACTGGCTTTGCATCTACAGTTGAAACTGAAAACAAAGCTTTTGCTTCAATGAACGATAGTTTGATGGTTGACTCTATGGCTTTCGCAAAATTGGCTCCAGATGCACAAACAAAATTAAACGATGCTAAAGCTGCATTTACAAATGCTGGTGCAGGATATGCAAGTTTACTTACTGACATCAGTGGTTTTACTACAGAATGGGCTGCTAAAGGTGCTGAAGTTACTGCACTTAAAGATGGTCTTGCTGCTGGTAAATTGGAAGGTGATGTTGCTGCTAAAATTGCAGAATTGACCAACTATGTTACTGAGTCAGAAGGTAAATTAGGTACATTGACTGAAACTTTGAAAAATGTAAAAGAAGGAGTTACCAATAGTTTTGTAAATTACAAAAACTTGATAGCTCAGTATTTACCAAAGAAATAATCTTGAGTAGTTACTTTCTCAAAAGATTTAAAGGGAGTTTGTTCGCGCAGACTCCCTTTTTTGTTGCATAAATGTCTGAAATTTACATCCATATTTCTGCTTTGGTCATTCAGTCTCTTTGACTTCTTCTATTCTTCCGTAAAAAGCAGTAACTTTGTATACTTTTTTTAAAAAACTCCATTCTTCAACTTATGGGTAATGATCAAGGTAAGATAGCTTTCTCTGACTTTTTCACTAAAGGGCAATATGAAATTTTGGAAGAAAGACTTGCGGTGCAAACCAACAAGTCATCTCTGACAATTGGCATTCCAAATGAAATTTGTAATACAGAAAAAAGAGTGGCCTTGGTGCCCAACTCCATCAGATCTTTGATAGGTTATGGTTATGAAATTGTGGTCGAGTCTGGCGCTGGACAAGAAGCCAATTTCGCTGATAAAGATTATGCGGATGCGGGTGCCAAAATATCCTATTCTAGGAAAGAGGTTTTAGGAGCTTCAATGGTAATCAAAGCTTCGCCTGCTACTATGGATGACCTAGCTGATATGCCCGGAAGTCAAATTTTGATTTCTCCTTTGCATATACCAAAAGTATCAAAAGAATACATCGAGGGATTGTGTAAGAAGAAAATTACTGCCATGGCAATGGAGTACATGCAAACAGATAAAGGCAGCTTTCCTATTGTAAGAATATTGAGTGAAATTGCCGGTATGTTTGCCATCATCAAAGCTGGGGAATTACTTTCAAATCCCAAGACCGGAAGAGGTATCTTATTGGGCGGTGTATCTGGTGTTCCTCCTGCAAAAATTGTTGTTTTAGGTGCTGGCGTTGTTGGTGAATACGCAACTAAAACTGCGCTAGGATTTGGAGCTTCTTTACGGATTTTTGACAATGACATCAATAAAATAATGCGTCTGCAGAGTGCTGTTGGCAGACAACTTCACACCTCTTCCATCAATCCTGTGTATTTGGCTTATCAATTGATGAGTGCCGATGTGGTGATTGGTGCAATGCATTCCAAATCTGGTCGCACCCCTATTTTGGTCACAGAAGAAATGGTCAGCCGTATGAAAGAGGGCTCTGTCATCATCGATGTCAGCATTGACCAAGGTGGATGTTTTGAAACTTCTGAAATAACCAATCTCGAACATCCAACTTTTGTAAAACATGGTGTTGTTCATTATTGTGTGCCCAATATCGCTTCTCAAGTAAGTCGTACCTCCTCCACTGCTGTGAGCAATATCATCACACCCATCATTGTCAATATAGGTGAAAGTCATAATTTGGAACAACTATTGTTTCAAAGTACTGGTTTACGCAATGGTTGTTATACTTACAAAGGCCACCTCACCAATGAATATCTTGCCAAACGTTTTGACATAAAGTACACTGATTTTGATTTGATTCTCACCAGTGGTTTTTAATACTGACTTCTTTATTTTCCTTCCGCATAAATCAAAGTGGTAAATGCAGACAGCTGCCCTCAAATACATAAAAGAAGAAATAAGCCAAAAGAGCAAAAAAGAATTGGAAAATTTGTGTTTGCAATTGGCGAAATTTAGCAAAGAGAACAAAGAATACCTCACCTATCTCATTTTTGAATCCCAAGATGAAGAAGGATTTATCAAAGGAGTAAAAATAGAAATCGATCAGATGTTTGATGATCTGGGTAATGTATCAGTGCACTTTGCAAAAAAGGGTATCAGAAAAATTCTCGCCAGAGTAAAAAAGTATATTCGTTATTCCAAAAAAAAGGAATCAGAAGTGGAGCTTTTACTTTATTTCTGTAAAGTATTGATTGATCACGTACCACATCTACACAGAAATAGCGTCATCAGTGGTATTTTTGAACGACAAACAAAAATGATTGAAAAAGGAATTAATGCTTTGCACGAAGACTTACAGTTTGACTATACTGAAAAGTTGAAAGCAATTCTCTGATGCCTTCTTTAAAGCATATTTAGGCTATTCTTAAATGCAGATTCCGTAAGCAAGTACAGCTTGTATCTATTTGGGATGCGCACCCTGTCGTTGAGAATCGCACGGGGCGGACTGTTTTTGATTTTATTAAACAAGCTGAGATAATATCTGTAAGCAGAATAAACTCCAAATCTCACACCTTTTGGCAATTGTATGATGCCTTGATGTGCCAAATCAAATTCAGACTGAATATCTGCCTCAATTTTTTGTTTATCCGCTTCACAAAATTTTGAAAAATCTACATCAGGAAAATAAACCCTACCTCGCTCTTCAAAATCACTTTTGATGTCCCTTAGAAAATTTACTTTTTGAAAAGCGCTTCCCAGCGCACAAGCTGGTGTCACCAATCTATTGTAATATTCCTTATCCTTATCAATGAAAACATGAAGACACATCAAGCCAACGACCTCAGCTGATCCATATATATATTTTTTGTAAGAATCCTCGTCATGATCAAATTTATAAAGGTCCATTTCCATACTGTCCAGAAAAGCGTGGATCAATTCATGCTCTATTTCATAGCGATTTACAACTTCCTGGAATGAATGTAAAATTGGGTTGAGGCTGATACCATCTTTTATGGCGCAGAATGTAGCTTCTCTAAATTTTTCAAGCAAAACCCCAGCATCATCGCCTTTGTAGGTATCTACAATCTCATCTGCAAATCTGACAAAACCATATACTGCGTATATAGGTGCTCTATACTTGTGGTCAAAAACTTTAATCCCAAGTGAAAAAGAGGTACTATAACTTTTAGTGATTAACTCACTACATTTTCTACATACGCTGTCATAAAGTGCGTCCATACTTCGAAAAAGGTTTTATGTTCGTTTTAAATTATAAACTCAACATGCTATACCAGATTTTGTTTCAGTTATGCCACAAAATTTGGTTTTACTATTTTTGACTTGCTTTGTTTACCAAATGTGCAACCACTTCTCCAGAAACAATTGCTGGGGGCATTCCAGGTCCTGGTGTTGTCAACTGTCCTGTATAAAATAAATTCTTTACTTTTTGACTGACCATTTTGGGTTTTAGAAAGGCAGTTTGCTTTAAAGTATTTGCCAGACCATAAGCATTTCCCTTGTAAGCATGATAATCTTTCTTAAAGTCGTTTACACAGTAGGATCTGCAATATACTATGTGAGATTTGATATCTATATTAAATTGATTGTGAATGCGCTTACACATCAAATCAAAATATTTTTCCCTCATTTTTTCATTGTCTTCCAAACCCGGTGCAAGTGGCATCAGTAAAAAGATATTTTCAAAGCCTTCTGGTGCCACGGTTTGGTCAGTTACAGATGGGCAGCAAAGATAAAACAACGGATCGCTTGGCCACTTGGGAGATTCATAAATTTCTTGGGCATGAGCATCAAAATCTCTGTCGAAGAAAAGATTGTGGTGCCTGACGCCGGTAATTTTTTTATTGAGGCCGATGTAGAATAATAAGCTTGATGGTGCCATGGTGCGGTTTTCCCAGTATTTTTCATCATACATCCGCCATTCTTTATCCAAAACTTCTTGTTCAATGTGGTGATAGTCAGCACCTGCAATGCAATAATCTACGTCAAAAAATCGATTGGTATCAACTTGTAGTTTTACTACTTTTCCATGTTCAACAATCAGCTTTTCAACGGGTGCAGAGGTTATGTATTTCACTCCCAATTCTCTACCCAAATCGACCATTGCTTCCACAATTTTATACATACCACCTTGTGGATACCAGGTCCCTAGTTTCAAATCTGCATAGTTCATGAGCGTGTACAGAGCTGGTGTTTTCTGAGGTGTTGCTCCGAGAAAAAGTACAGGAAATTCAAGTATCTTCCTGATTTTGTCATTTTTGAAAAGTTTTCTCACTTGACTAGAAACCGAAGTCAACATATCCAATTTAAACATACTGGTAAATACCCGGATGTCTGCAAACTCCATGATGGAAGTCCCTGGTTTCCAAACAAATTCTTCCATTCCCACCTTGTATTTATACTCAGCTTCAGCTAAAAACTCATCCAATTTTTGCCCAGCACCAGGTTCCAAGCTATCAAATAACTTTTTTAAAGCTTGATAATCAGCAGGCATATCAATTACTTCCTTCTGATCAAATATGACGCTATAGGATGGATCGAGATGCTCCAATTGATAGTAATCAGAAACCTTTTTGCCAAACTTGTTGAAAAACTGCTCAAACACTTCCGGCATCCAATACCAACTTGGACCCATGTCAAAAACAAAACCATCAGTTGTAAATTGCCTGGCCCTTCCTCCAAGCTGATCATTTTTCTCGAAAACTGTTACTGAATGCCCTGCTTTTGCAAGAAAACAGGCTGCTGTAAGACTTGAAAAACCAGAACCGATGATGGCAATATTACTCATAAAGGACAATTATTTAATCAATTTCCAAAGCTCAACAGACCAACTTAGAAAAGGTTTTCTGCATGGACCATTTTGAAACATTGCTAAATATAACAAGTTAATATTGAACTACTATGATGATATATATTTGTAAAATGCAGGAAAATGGAGTTCAGTCCCTTGCAGAAGCAGGGACACGTGGGAGTTCAATAGAAATTCAATCATTTCAATGGGTGTTCAATGTCTTTGGCCTGTCCCTACTTTTGCAAGGGGGCGCAATTACTTCAATGGAGTTCAATGGGAGTTCAATGGGAGTTCAATGGGAATTCAGTTATTTTTAATGGAAGTTCAATGCCTGCGGCTTATCCCTGCTTTTGCAAGGGGCGCAATTCTATGCTCGCAAAAAGCATTTCCCTGAGGGGCAATGCCTGAGACTTAATTAATTCAATGGAATTCAATAGGAATTCAATCAATTCATTGCGAGCCAATGTCTGAAGCTTATTAGCTTCAAATATTTAAGAAAACTGATCACTGAAAACTCGAAACTCGTGGCTCGTGGCTCGAAGCTCGTGGCTCGTCACTCGCGGCAGTTATGTATACCCATGCATCAATTTACGCATCAAAGGTCCCAATAAAAAGATGACAACTGCACCTACAAACGGTATAAACGTAAATAGCAAAAAGAAAGTAGTCAGCCCATAATCATTGGATATTTGATCGATTTTGCCACCCATTGTTCCCGCCAATTTATTACCCACAGCTACAGCCAGATACCAAATCCCAAACATGATACCTATCATTCTGCCAGGTACCAACTTACTTACATAAGAGAGCCCTACAGGAGAAATACACAATTCACCCAAAGTATGGAATAAATAAGCCAATATCAACCAAACGATGCTGACACTTGCTGTCTTAGCACCCATTGGAATTCCTGTAGAACCATAAGCCAAGGCCAAAAAGCCCGTTCCTAACAAAATCAAACCAATAGCATATTTCAATGTTCCTGAAGGATTGTATTTACTTTCCCAAATTTTAGAAAATATGGGGCCAAAGGAAATGATGAAAAAGGAATTGAGGATGCTAAACCAAGAGGCTGCAATTTCTGTCTCTGGTTTTTGGAATTCCTTGTACAACATCCAGATAACAATGCACCAAATAATGAGGAAACTTGATCCCAGTACTAGGTTTGAAGCACCATATTTTTTGAAAGTTTGAACAAATAAACTGTACAATACATAAGTCAAAATACCCATTGGAATCACCGTGAGTAAAGTGTTTGATATTTTGAACATCAAAGCACTATTTCCAACCAATGCCCTTTGTGTGTAGTCGTCCGCGAAAATGGTCATTGACCCACCTGCTTGCTCGAAACATGCCCAGAAAAACATGTAAAATATTGCCAAAATGAAAACGGCAATCATCCTGTCTCTGGTTTTTGGAATATACCTTACAATTCTTGTAAAGAGAATCACTAAAAAGATAAAGAAGGCAAATAGGATAGAATAACCTGCCATAGTTTCTCCGCCAAAAATATTGTAACCATAAACCTTGGACATTGGATCGTTGATGACCCAAACCAGAGCAATTGTGCCGGCGATGCCGATTAATATTTTATCCACTGTAGTAAATGGATTGAGTTTACCACCATTTTCTTCTGTAGCAGATTCTGCTATGTTAGCTGCACTTGAATCAGACGCTTGAGGCTTCTTACCTATTTCACCAAAAATATTTTGAGCTAGATAAAATTGTATCATGCCCAAAAACATAAATATTCCAGCCAAACCAAAGCCCCAACTCCATCCTACTTTTTCACCCAAATATCCGCACAACATGATACCCAAGAAAGCTCCAGCATTTACACCCATATAGAAAATGGTATAAGCTCCATCTTTTTTCTCTGGGTGATTCTTATACATGTGAGACAAAATTGATGTCATATTGGGTTTGAAAAAACCGTTTCCAAAAATCAAAAAACTCAAGCCTATATACAGAAACATTGGTGTCTCAAAAGCCATGCAAGCATGACCTAAGGCCATCAATCCGGCTCCAAGAACTACGGCGTTGCGATATCCAATTATTTTGTCAGCAATCATTCCTCCCAGTATTGGCGTCAGATAAACCATTGCTGTGTAAGTACCATATAAAGCCAGGGCACTTTCTCTAGGCCAAGCCCATCCACCCTTCATAAGGGAACTCGTGAGAAATAAAACCAGAATGGCCCTCATACCATAATAAGAAAACCTTTCCCACATTTCTGTGAAAAAGAGCACAAAAAGTCCTGCTGGGTGACCAATCACCTTGTTTTCGAAAAATTGCTCTGTACTTGCGTTTGAATTCATTTTATTATTTTAATTTCTGGATTTTAAAATATGAAATGGTTATTTAATGCCATGAGATAATTTCTTGAGTATAGGACTCAACAATAATAGCAAAATGCCAAAAGCAAGTCCCATATAAAACAATACACCAAATAGATTTTGATAACTACCCAGAGCTAAAGAAGGATCTGAAACCTCCCCTGCATCAGTTTTTACTTGGGCAATATTGGCCAATAAAACTGCAATGTATTCTGCTCCAGCTGTTGCCAAAAACCATACACCCATCATAAATCCCACAATCTTAACCGGAGATAATTTTGTTACAGAAGAAAGGCCAACGGGTGACACACAAATCTCTCCAAGGGTATGTAACAGGTAAGCAACGACCAACCACCACATATTTACATGACCATCTACAGCAGCCTTACATCCAATGACCAAAACTCCAAAGCCGGCTGCAGCAAGCAAAATACCAAATGCAAATTTGAGGTAAGAGCCTGGAGTGGCATTCATATGTTCCAATTTCACCCATAACCAAGCGAATATGGGCGCAAAAATGATGATAAATAGTGCATTGAGTGACAAAAACCACGTAGATGGTATTTCACCACCATTATCAAGACTTCTATCAATTACTCTGTCTGCAAATAAATTAAGTGAGGTATAAGCCTGCTCGAATATTGCCCAGAAAATTATGGAAAAAAGGATCAGTACCGTGAGTACTCCTAGTCTATCGCGTTCTATTTTATCCTTTGTTGTGATCATAAAATACGCAATTCTCACCAAACTTATGATTCCTGCGCAAACCAACATGATTTCAACAGCAGTGTGTTGTTGTACGAAACCATAACTGATGACCACCCCTACTAATCCAAGGATATAAATCCATACTTCGTGAGTTAATCCATAAAATTTTTCATTTAAAAAGGCAGGATTTGGTGGTTCAGCAGTTCCAATCAAAAATTTCTGCCCCCAAATAAATGTTATTAATCCAATCACCATACCAATTCCAGCCGCTCCAAAACCATAATTCCACCCGTAAGTTTCACCCAACCAACCGCAGAAAAGAGTTGCCAGGAAAGAACCAAGGTTGATTCCCATGTAAAAAATAGTGAAACCAGCGTCTCTTTTTTCGTCATTGACCTCATAAAGGTTGCCTACGATAGACGAAATATTCGCTTTCAAAAAGCCAACCCCTCCAATGATGAGCGCCATAGAAAAATAGAAAAATTGCAAGGAAACTTCGTCTCGAGTCACATTACCTGCAGCATCGATGGTAGCAGGAACTCCTTCAAATGCCATGCCTATATGGCCAAGGACCAACAATATTCCACCAAAAATGACGGCTTTTCTGAATCCCAGATACTTGTCTGCAAGATATCCCCCAATCACTGGAAACGCATACACCATCGCGGCATAACTTCCTACCGTAAGGTTGCCTTCAACATCTGTAAATAAATGGTACTTAGTAAGGTAGTATATCAATAGCGCTTTCATTCCATAAAAGGAAAATCGCTCCCACATTTCTGTTGCAAAGAGCACAAAAAGGCCAGGTTTATGACCCAGAATCAGTTTTTGATTATCTGCCATTGACTTGCATATACATTTGTTTCAGGGCTAAAAATAGAAGTTTTATTTAGATTTTATGATCAATTTTAAATTTGACTTCTTCTTCATACCCAATTGACCAAATATAGTATTTATTATGTTTTTCCTTATTGACTTGGTTAGAGAGAAAAAATCATTATTTTTATCTCGCTTTGTTATTATGAAAAATTTCTATTGCCCTTTTTAAATATTTAGAATGAAAATCCACAACCCTCATGATGCTTTAATTAAGGAATTACTTGCTTCAAAAGAAAATGCAATTGATTTTGTAAAGCAATTTTTACCCGAAGAAATCTCCAGATTAATTTTGTTTGAATCGATCACTCAAACAAAAGACTCATTCATCACAGAAGAGCTGAAAGAATATTTTAGTGATACCATCCTTCGTTGCAAACTTGATTCGTCTGAATCAGAGATTTTCATTTGCATTTTGATTGAGCATAAAAGCAAAAGGGAAAAGTTTGCAACTATTCAATTATTGACTTATCTAGGTCAAGCCTACAATCAACAATTGAAAAATGACAATATGCTCAACTTGGTCGTGCCCATTATCTTTTATCATGGCAAAGAAGAATGGGAAGTTCTAAGTTCACGTGCATTATTCTCAAACTTACCGCTCGAATTACAAGAGTACGCCCCAGATTTCAAATTTGTATTTTCTGATTTAGTGAGGATGAACGATCGAGACTTGGACAAACTCGAAAATGAATTTATAACTGCAACCCTTATAGCACAAAAATATAGTCAAGATCCGGAAGAGTTGATTAAAAACCTAACAAGGATTTTTAACACGTTTTCTGGCGTAAAAAACAGGAACTATATAAAATCATTAATTGTTTATGTGATATCTTTGGTAAAAGTTGATATTAAGGATATTATTGATTTGAGCAATCTTGTAAAGCAACCTGTAAAAGAAATGATCATGAGTACATATGACTTATTCATCGAAAAGGGAATCGAGAAAGGGATCGAAAAGGGAATCGAAAAAGGAATTGAAAAAGGAATCGAAAAAAACACCATTGAAATTGTTTTACGATGCCATACAAATGGTTTTTCTATTGAAAATATTATGTTGATTACTGGTTTGACCGAGCAGGAGATCAACGACATCATTCAAAAAAATACTTTGTCGTGACCTTTTAGTAACAACAAGTTTAATACCCTCTCTAAAAGAAATGATCATGAGTACATATGACTTATTCATCGAAAAAGGTATCGAGCAAGGGATCGAAAAAGGAATTGAAATAAGCACCATCGCAATTGTTTTACGTAGCTATACAAATGGTTTTTCTATTCAAAACATCATGTTGATTACTGGTTTGACCGAGCAGGAGATCAAAGACATCATTCAAAAAAACACCTCAGCCTAGTAGGTATTTTTCATCATCTTGCCCAAATATTGTATTTCAAAATACAATAAATTGCCCTGAACCCGTCCTTCCAGTTGATCTTTTTACCTTCAGCATAGGTTCTACCATAATATGATATTCCCACTTCATAGATTCTTACATCGGTCACTCTACTTATCTTGGCAGTAACCTCAGGTTCAAAGCCAAATCTATTTTCTTTCAAACTTAAAGATTGTATCATCTCTCTCTTAAAAACCTTATAACAGGTCTCCATATCTGTAAGGTTGAGATTGGTCAGTGCATTGGACATTGATGTAAGCATTTTATTTCCGAGGGAATGCCAGAAAAATAAAATACGATGCGGTTTGCCTCCCATAAATCTAGAACCATAAACTACATCTGCAAAGCCATCCAAAATGGGTTTTAAAAGTAGATTATATTCATTGGGGTCATATTCCAAGTCAGCGTCCTGGATAATCACCCAGTCGCCCGAAGCACTTTTTATACCTGTGTGCAGTGCAGCCCCTTTTCCTTTATTGACCTCATGTTTTTGATAATTGATCGTCAAATCAGGGTTTAACTGCATATATCTTTGTATTGCCCCATCTGTATCATCCTTGGAAGCATCGTTTACTATGATGATCTCCTTCTCGATTTCTGCCATGAGCTTGACCGCTTTCACCTTATCCAATATAAGGTGGATAGTTCTTGCTTCGTTGTATGCAGGTATTACAATGGATAATCTTTTGGTCATATTCAAACCTTATCTTTTTTTTAAAGGCTAAAAATAGGTTTATAAAACTTTCAATGCTTTAATTTGCAATCAAATTAATTGAATTATTCTATTTAGACCTTACAAATGACGCCGTTTGCTGCCTTTTTTCATGAAATGCGGAACAAATAACATTTTAGGTACAAACCTATACACATTGCATTATGGAATTTCATAAACTTAAAATTGACAAAAAGGTCATCGAAACTTTTGATACGATGACGGTATACTTGATGGTTCCAGCTGAACTGTCAGAAAAGTTTGATTTTGAAGCTGGTCAATACCTTACTATACAAGAAAACATCAATGGTGAGGAAACAAGAAGGTCTTACTCTATTTGCACAGCTCCTCACTCTGGAGACCTGGCAATAACCATAAAAAGAGTTCCAGGTGGTAAACTATCCACATACATTCATTCCAATTGGCACCAAGATGACATTGTTTCTGTTTCTGCTCCAGATGGAAAATTTGTAGCTGTTCCAGAGCCTTTCGCCAATCGACACCATGTGTTTTTTGCTGCTGGAAGTGGTATCACGCCAGTAATGTCAATGATCAAAGAGTTATTGGAAAAAGAACCTACTAGCACTTTACACTTACTGTATGGTTCCAGAGATGAAGACAACATCATTTTTAAAGAAGAATTAGACAATTTGGTACAGAAATACCAAGGCCAACTTGTTGTAAAATATACGCTTTCTCAACCACGAAAGGAAAAGAAAAAAGGATTATCACGGTTTTTTAAAAAGGTTTCTACGTCTTGGAAAGGTGAAACAGGTAGAATCGATGAAAAGAAAATAAAGTCTTTCCTAAAAAGCGAGGATATTGATAAAAACGCTTTTATCTACGCCTGTGGTCCTGGAAATATAATTGATGCCGTTTCAACCGTTGGTGCCGAATTTGGAATAGATAAATCTCAAATTAAAAAGGAATACTTTGGCATTGCTGGCGAAGTAAAATCTGCTTCACACAGCACCGAAACAGAAATAACTGTACACCTCGATGGTGAAATCATAAAATACAAGAGTAATGGGAAAAAGCCAATTCTAGATGAGTTGATAGATATGAAAAAAAATCCTCCATATTCATGTACTAGTGGAGCTTGTTCTACTTGTATGGCAAAAGTTTTGTCGGGAAGTGCAGTTATGGATGTTTGTTTTGCACTTGAAGAGGATGAAGTAGCAGCAGGTTATATACTTACGTGCCAAGCTCGATCGGCTACTGCCCAATTGGAGATAACTTACAAAGTTTAAAACAATCAATTTCTTGAACCCAGGATTTTTTCTTGGATATAATGGATACATTGTGTATAAAAAAAGACGAGAAACTCGAAAAAATGGCACTTCATCTACCATTTTAGTAGTTTCATATATATTTCTTGCCCTGACTTTTATATTTGCATAATATTGCCACTTCTTAATTAATCAAGATCAAAATGATTAGAAAAGTATTTGTCAGCACAATGTGCTTGTTATTGTTACCAATTTTTGGTTTTTCGCAGGAAGTCTGGGATTTACAAAAATGCATTAAAACTGCCATAGACAACAATTTGACTTTAAAAAATGCAGCTTTGACCAAAGAAAGTGCAGCTATAGATCTTACACAAGCAAAGCATGGTCAATATCCCAACCTTTCAGGAAGTAGTGGTACTTTTCTCAATTTTGGTCGTACCATTGACCCTACTTCCAACCAGTTCATTGCAGCCAATTTCTTTTCCAATAACTATTCCGTAAACACGGGCATTTTACTTTTTAACGGATTTAGATTGAGGAATCAAATCAAGCAATCTGAGCTGTCTTTCCAATCTGCGATGCTTGATCAAGAACAAACCATTCGTAATATTACTTTAGACGTGGCGACAGCTTATCTCAATGCTTTGTTTGCCAAAGAAAGAATCAATGTGGCTCAATCAAACTTAGCTATTTCTGAGCAGCAACTCAATCAAACGCAAAAACTCATAGATGCGGGTAACTCAGCACCCAACGAAATTTTCAATATCCAATCTTTGTTTGCTCAAAATAACCAAGCACTTGTTGCCGCTAGAAATGATTATACTTTGGGATTACTTCAACTCAAACAGTTGATGAACATCAGTGTGGAAACAAATTTTGAAGTAGGTGCTAATGCCAACGTTGATAATCTTACAGACCCGCTTAGCGTTGAACTTAGTACGCTTATGAGCAGAGGAAGCTCAAACCAGCCATCTTTAAAAGCTCGTCAGATAGATGTACTTGCAGCGGAAAAAGGAACGGACATTGCTAAAGCAAGATACTATCCTACCATCAATTTGGGAGGTAGCCTTTCTACCAATTACTCCAATCAAGGAAGAATAGTAACAGGTTTCAATACTGAAATTTCCTCGCAAACTGTCATTTTTCAAAACAATCCTGTTACCATCGGATTTCAAAATCAAGTACCTATTTTTGCGGACAAACCATATTTTTCACAATTAAAGGACAATTTATCTTATGGATTTGGTTTGAATATAAGTATCCCTATCTTAAGTAATTATCAGATCAAAGGTGGAGTAGAAAGGGCAAAAATCAACGTTGAACGGGCAGAAATCGCTCTAAAACAAGAACAACTAACTATCAATTCCAATATCCAAAGGGCATATGCAGATGCAATAAATGCCAGAACTAGTCTAGACGCTATCAAGGCTACTTTGGATTCCGAAAAAAATGCTTACGATGCTGCTTCCAAAAGATTTGAAATTGGAGCAGTCAATTCTTTTGACCTTACAAATGCAAAAACTAGGCTTGACATTGCAAATACAAATTACCTCAATGCCAAGTACGAATATATTTTTAGATCCAAATTGTTGGACTTTTATTTAGGAAATGAAATTAAGCTTAACTGATAAAAAATTATGGCAAATACAAAGAAAAAATGGTTGATTTGGGGGCTAGGTTTATTGATCGTAGCACTAATTGCGTTGGCAGTAGTTAAAGCCAAAAACAAACCAAAAGGTACAGAAGTTGACCTAGCAAAAGCTGAAATAAAAAGCATTAAAGAAACGGTTTCTGCCAGTGGTAAGATATATCCTGCAACGGAGGTAAAAATCAGCTCAGATGTCTCTGGTGAAATTGTCGAGTTATATGTGCAGGAAGGTGACTCTGTAGTCGTGGGCCAAATTCTTGCCAAGATAGATCCAGACACTTACCTCAGTGCTGTAGAAAGAGGAAAAGCTGCTGTAAATTCTTCAAAATCACAGTTGGCTATGTCTAGAGCACAAGTTGAGAATTCTCGCGCTCAAATGGAACAAATAACTGCTCAATTGGAGAATGCACGCACCATCCATAAGCGCAATGATCAGCTAAAAAAAGATGGAGTTATTTCTCAAGTAGAATTTGATCAAAGTTTGAGTAACCTCAGAGCACTTGAAGCTAATTTAAGAGCGGCAGAAGCTTCGATAAAGTCAGCCCAACAAAGTGCAGAAGGCCAAGGATTCTCTATCAAGAGTTCAGAAGCAAATTTGAAAGAATTGCAAACCAGCCTTAGTAGGACAACAATCAAAGCACCTGTATCTGGTATTGTTTCTTCACTTTCTGTAGAAAAGGGCGAAAGAGTGGTCGGTACCATACAAATGACAGGAACAGAAATGATGCGTATTTCCAACCTCAATAGCATGGAAGTACAAGTCAATGTAAACGAAAATGATATCCCTAAGGTATCATTGGGTGATGAAGTTGAAATCAAGGTAGATGCTTACGTTGGTGATAAGTTTTTAGGCACTGTCACGGAAATTGCCAATTCTGCTGCAAATCTCATTTCTAGTGGGGGCGTTACCTCAACTGATCAAGTAACCAACTTTACAGTTAAAATCACTGTTGATCCAAATTCTTACGCAGATTTGATCAAAAAAGGTAATAAATATCCTTTGAGACCGGGAATGACTGCCTCAGTAGATATTTTCACAAATGCAGCTGAGAAAGTTATCACTGTTCCCATTCAGGCGGTGACTGTGAGAGAAAAATCAGGTGTGGATACAAAGGATAAAGCAAAACTCACTGATGATGACTATGAGGAAGTAGTTTTCATTATGCAAGGAGATTCTGCCGTAAAAGTAGCAGTAGTTACTGGTATTCAGAATGATGAATTCATAGAAATAAAATCAGGCCTTAAGGATAGTAGCCAAGTGATTTCAGGCCCATATAACTTTCTTTCAAAAGACCTAAAACAAGGGGATATTGTGAGAAAGCGCGAAGAAAAAGATGAAAAGAAAAAGTAAAGATTGTCTCGTCATTTTTCTTAAAAACCCCAAACTAGGAAATGTAAAGACAAGGATTGCTGCCACTTTGGGTGACCAAAAAGCACTAGATATTTATTTGGAATTATTAGACACTACCATCATTAATACGGCAGACGAAGATTATGAAACCTTGTTATTTTTCTCTGAAAATGTAGACGATCTAAGTCAATATCCATACGAAAGGAGAATACAAGTGTCTGGAGATTTGGGCAATAAACTGAAAAGTGCATTTGATGAAGTGCTCAATACTATGGATAAGTGCCTCATCATAGGAAGTGATTGTCCTTACATAAATAATGAAATCATTTTAGAGGCTTTCCAATCTCTTCAAGATCATGACTTGGTATTAGGACCTACGCCTGATGGGGGATACTATCTTATCGGCCTAAAGCAAAATGAAAAAAGCTTGTTTGAAGATATTTCCTGGAGTACAGATTCTGTTTTTGCTCAAACCATTTCGGAAGCAAAAAATGCCAAATTATCTACCTATTTATTACCCATTCTTACTGATGTGGACCATGCTTCAGATTGGGATGATTATTTATCTTGGAAAAATAATCAACCCTCAAAAGCATAGTCCATATCGTATTAAAATATCACACTTATAATTTTATCTCCCGTTGAGGATATCTTCTTGCTGAGAAATTGATTCATCATGGATAGCCTTGATGACTTTTGTTATAAAATCTTCGCTCTGCCTATTTCTCTGGCAACTTTCATTCTGGAAGCCAACACATGGATGATTTCTTCGTCAATTAGGTCAATGTCTTTACGTAATTGATCAAGTTGTGTTTTTTCTGCAGCATCAACATTGTGTTTTCTGAATGTCAAAGCACTGATCAAATCACCAAAAACTTCGGGTGTAATTTGTTGTTTTGCATCACTCCATGCTTCATCAGGTGTGATGTGCGACTCGATCATCAAGCCATCAAAATTGAGGTCCATCGCCTTTTGAGCAACAGAAGCCAATAAATCTCTTCTTCCACAAATGTGAGAAGGATCATTGATCAATGGCACGTTTGGTAACGCCGTTTTGAAATCAATTGCCATTTGCCATTGCGGCCTATTTCTAAATATTTTTTCACTTGAATTGGAGAAACCTCTGTGTATACCACCCAATCTGGTTACTCCTACTTTTTCAAGTCTTTCAACACCACCAAGCCATAATGCGAGGTCAGGGTTAATAGGATTTTTTACCAATACTGGGATATCTACCCCTCTGAGCGCATCAGCAATTTCTTGTACTGAAAATGGGTTTACAGTGGTTCTTGCACCAATCCATAACACATCCACCCCAAATTCAAGTGCCAACTCAACGTGTGAAGCCTTTGCTACCTCAATAGTAATCGGCAATCCCGTCAATTCTTTGGCCTTCTGCATCCACGGAAGACCTTTTGCACCAATACCCTCAAACATTCCAGGCCTGGTTCTAGGTTTCCAAATACCCCCACGCAACATGTTTACTTTACCTGTTGCTTTCAATCTTTGCGCCGTTTGTATCATTTGATCTTCTGTCTCCACGCTGCACGGCCCAGCGATGATGACAGGTTTTCCTTCTGTGTTTAGCCAATTATTTGCTGTTGCATTGGCGGTCTCTACTGTACTCATTTTTGATTATTTATAAGTGATATTTTAAAAGTGTTTCTAATTATTTATTCAATACGCGCTTGATATCATTTGCTGAAGTCATATAAGTTTCCATTGCTGTGCGATCTCCCTCATCCATGGCTTTCTTAAATTTCTGTAGCCATAAAATGTATTGGTCTAATGCTGCCGAAAGGTGAACATTGTTTTTTTCAAAGATAGCTGACCAGGTCTTTGGATTACTTTTTGCCAATCTCACAGTGGAAGCAAATCCTGTACCTGCCAGATTGAAAATTTGCTTTTCATCTCTCTCAATGTCCAAAACAGTCATCCCCAACATAAACGAACTTACGTGTGAAAGATGTGACACATAAGCAAGGTGTTTATCATGTTCTGAAGGATCCATAAAAATGGTCTGCATACCTAGACTATCAAATATTTTCATCGCTATCTCCATTGCATCAGATTGAACTAGGTCTGACTCGCAAACAATGTTTTTCTTTTCCACAAACAAACCCTTTAATGCTGCTCCCGGGCCTGAAAACTCTGTACCTGCCAATGGGTGAGCAGCAATAAATCTGCCTCTTTTATCATGCCCTCTCACTGCATCGCAAATCAGTTTTTTGGTTGACCCCACGTCTATTAAAACTTGATGATCATTGATTTGATTGAGAATAGTTGGCAATAATTGTTGTAACGCATCTACAGGAACCGCAATAATGATGACATCTGATGAGTCCATTGCTTCCTCAAGACTGATAATCTGATCTACGACGCCAAGATCCAATGCCATTTGACAGTGATTGTCATTGCTATCAACCCCACTCACTTGGACATAAATTTGAGATTTCAAATCACGAGCGATGGAACCTCCAATCAAGCCTAGTCCTATGATACTGATATTCATATACTTACTGTTGAATGGGTAATACGGTGCAAAGCGGCATTCAAACCCACTTCATCACTACACAGGGATATTCTCAAATATCTATCTCCATTACTGCCGAAAATATGTCCTGGCGTAATAAAAACTCTGTTTTTGTATAATATTTCATCCGCCATTTCTTCAGCCGATTTTACATCATCTGGAATTTTGGCCCATACAAACATGCCAACACCATCCAATAATGGTTCGCATCCTATGGCCTTCATAATTTCAATGGCTATGATCTTTCTTTTGTGATATTCACCGTTTAGATAGTCAAACCATTCAGCACCTAAACTCAATGCTTCAACCGCAGCAACTTGCATAGGTTTAAACATGCCACTATCCATGTTACTTTTGAACTTCAAGATCGTATCCATGCATTGTTTGGATCCGCATACAGCACCGATTCTCCAACCAGCCATGTTGTAATTTTTGCTTAATGAAACAAGTTCCACAGCAGTTTCTTTTGCCCCATCAATTTGCAACAAGGAAATCGGGTCATCATTCAAAATAAAAGTATAAGGATTGTCATGACAAATCAATATATCATGCTTTTTACCAAAGGCAATCAATTGCTCAAAAAATGACTTGGTAGCTCTGCCGCCTGTAGGCATATTGGGATAATTTACCCACATTATTTTCACCTTAGACAAGTCTTGATTTTCAAGTTTATTAAGGTCTGGCAGCCAGCCCAGATCAGCCTCGAGGTCAAAATATTTTACTTCAGCACCAGCAAGTTTTGCACACATTGCATAGGCCGGATAACCAGGATTTGGCACCAAAACTTCGTCTCCAGGATTGAGGTAACTCATGCTGATGTGCATCACACCTTCCTTAGACCCAATAAGAGGTAAAATTTCTTGATCCGCATTCAAATCAACATCAAAATGGCGCTTATACCAATTGCCAAAGGCCTTTGTCAACTCAGGAATCCCTTTGTAAGACTGGTAACCGTGAGCGTCAGCCTGCGCTGCCGATTTGGCGAGTGCATCAATCACTTGTGCTGGTGGCGGCAAGTCTGGACTACCTATGCCAAGATTGAGGACTTTGGTTTCAGAGTTAGCATTCATTTCTCTGATTTCCGCAAGTTTTTTAGCAAAATAATATGTTTCTGCGACATGAAGTCGCTGTGCTTCACCTATCATGGATGCTCATTTTTTCATTAAAAATTACGTCTCTCAAATCAGCTCTTTCGTAAATTCCCAATTCTGTAAATTCAAAAGTCAAGTCTTTGAGTTCTTCTTTGATTGCTTCATATTGGGCCAATACATCAAATTCAATATCCATATGGAAAAAATATTCTCTAAATCTTCCCAACACTGGAAAAGATTGGAGTTTACTCATGTTGAGATCATGCCTTTCTATACATTCGAGGACTTTTAGCAATTGTCCCTTTTTGTCTGGAATACGCATGTACACTGTTGCCTTATTACTCGAATAGCTGACAGGAGTTTTATCCTTACTGATTATAAAAAACCTGGTATAATTAGTTTTATTGGTCTCAATGGAAGCATTCATGATTTCAAGGCCTGTGAGCTGAGCTGCAACAACACTTGCAATACACGCATGTTTGGGATTGGGATTTTTAGCAAGCTCAATTGCGCTCAAGGCAGTGTCTTTTGATTCAATAAGCCGTACGTCTGGCATCGTTTTGAGAAACTCCAAACATTGATTGAGCGCCATAGGATGTGAAAAAACCTTTTTCACTTGCGATTTACTGGTACCTTTATTGACCAGTAAATTGTGTTCAATCCTCAGGTAAACTTCTCCCAAAATCCAAAAATTATGCTCTCTCAAAATTCTGTAATTCTGGAGAATAGTACCTGCTATGCTATTTTCTATAGCCATCACCGCAAATTGAACGGTCGAGTCCGCCAACTGGTCTCCCAAAATATCAAAACTGTCAGCAGGTAAAAGATCTAGTTTTTGATCTATAAAAAATTTCTTAGCCGCCTGATCATGAAATGATCCCGGGTAACCTTGTATTGATATTTTTAATGTTTCTTCCATCAATCGTAATAGCTATAAACTAAAAAAGGAGTCACTCACCGAGGACTCCTTTT
The DNA here is from genome assembly GCA_016715105.1 of Saprospiraceae bacterium. Lineage (GTDB taxonomy): Bacteria > Bacteroidota > Bacteroidia > Chitinophagales > Saprospiraceae > JADKBO01. The sequence goes on from JADKBO010000003.1 coordinate 39,038, forward strand.
TAGAATTTTATGTTTACATACTCTAAATCATTGTCCTCACTCTACCCAGGGTAAAAGTAAAAAGGACAGAAATAAAAGAAAGAGTATGACTTATTCAATCGTAAAAATTTTTGCGAAAGTAATCAATATTGTCTATCATTTCATAATAATCGTTGAATTTTTTTCAAAAAATGGTTTTTAGAGGCCTGACTTTTAGCTTATATCTTATGAATATCCATTGACATTCTTTTGTTCGGGTTAATTTATTGTTAAACCAAATATCCACTTGTTAACTTATGATATGGCCAAATACGTCATGTAATAAAGAAACGAATTTTAACCTTCTAAATATACGGCCATGAGAAAATTATACTTTATCGTCGCAAGCTTTTTGATTTTTGTTCAGTGCAAATCCATCGATAAATTGGTTGAGCAGGGCAGGTATGACGAGGCCTTTAAATTGGGCATTGATAAACTTGCAGGCAAAAAAGACAAAGAAACCAAATACGTAAAAGGTTTGGAAAGAGCATTTGCTGAACTCAACGAAAGAGATTTGTACGCCATCGATGCAATCCTAGCAGGACCTCATGATCATTTGTATGACAGAGTAGCAAATATCTACATCAATCTTGATCGCAGACAACAAATTTTAAAGCCTATTTTACCTTTGAGGAGCAAGGATGGTTATTTGGCTAAATTTCAATTTGCCAACTATACACAAGAAATAGCAAATGCCAAAGAGCAATCTGCAATTTATGACTACAATAGAGCTGAGGAGTTGATGGTCTTTGCAGAAAATGGTGATAAATCTGCCGCTCAAAGAGCATTCGAGTTGTATGAAGATGTATCACAATACAATCCAAATTTCAAAGACATAAAGAATAGACAAGACGATGCTTTTGAAATGGGAGTAGAATATTTTGGAATCGAGTTTGCAGCAAATGTTCCCGGATATGTGAGAGAAATTCTTTTGAATGATCTCAACCAACTCAATCCTACCAGATTCAATACTTTTTGGACAAAATATGACTTTGTAGATGCTTATTCAGAGAAAGATTATGATGGGACTTTTGTTGTTACTGTAGACGAGTTGGACTTTGGTATCGAAAGAGAAGTGATCAATAATTTTAATGTTGAGAAAAAGATCATTGATGGTACCAGGCCGGTAAGAGACAGCCTTGGTAGAGTAGTCCGCGATAGCCTTGGTAGACAAATCACAGAACCAAACCACGTATTTGTAGACGCACAAGTTAAGGAAATCAAACGTGAGAAAATTAGCACGCTTTATGGAGATGTTAAATTTTATTCCAACAGAGAAAATTACGCCGCTTCTACGAACCCAATACAGGTCAACTTTGTTTTCAATGACGTGGCAGCAGATTATAGGGGAGATAAAAGAGCACTAGATAATAATATATTGGCCTTGACAAGAAAAAACTTAGTTGCTTTCCCGGATCAAATTACCACTGTAAGAAACTTATCTGATCACTTTTTTAGAGAAGTAAGTCAGAAAATAACTCGGATACGTATAGGAGTTTAATTTCCCAAATGACCACGTAAATGAAATAGTGGGTTTTGATATAGTGAGTAAGTCAATGAAGGGATGTACAAAATACATCCCTTTGTTTTTTTATAATCCCTACTTCAAGGGTTCATTTCATAACTTCGTTTTAAATACCCCAGAGGGCCCAGAGGGGTTAAATATTAATAACCATGGATGAAGTCCATGGCTAGAAATGAAAAGAGCATATGATTTTGGCGGGATTTTTGGCCAAGGCTCCAAAAATCATGACAAAATCACAACGACAAAATTTAAGAAGTCATGAAATGCACCCCTACTTTAAAGTGCCTAATTCAACAAACCTATGAAATTTTATCATATATAATCAAAATATAATCATGGGTTTCTGTGCTAATCATATCTACTACGCTTCCTGATTCACGACCTATATTGCTGAAAAATAATTTAATACTTTTCGATTATTTGATACAATAAAGTGATTGGGCTGGTTGTTATATAGCTGATAAACAGATTATTAAACTTTCTAAATGTATCTATGACCAAAATCTACACTCATCAAAAAAACTTACTGGTTCAATACATCTATGGCGAATGCGACCTTTTTTCCACATTGGAAATCGAGCATGCTCTGGAAGAAAATGAATCTTTATTTCGCGAGTACCAAAAACTCAAAAAGATTAAAAATCAATTTTCTAAAGTGAATGTTTCTCCTTCACAAAAAAGTATTCAAAAAATATTGAATTACAGCAAACGACCAGATGTAGCCATGCTATAATCTTATTGCGTTTTCTACTTTTAGGAGTAAACTACTTTATTCGTTTAATTCGAAATGATTAAAAAAAAATGGGAGGTCCGTTGGTTAGACGACCTCCCTAATCATTCTCAGATAAGTCTAAATGTTGTTACCGGTTTTGAGTAACATTAGACTACAAAAATTAGTAGTGTTTTTTATTTTAATCGCAGCATTTTTCTCACCTCCGAGACTTCAGCAGTTTCTATAGATAAAAGAAATACACCTTTCAATCCTTTTAGTTGCGTGTCATCAATCGTTAAAGAGTGTGTGCCTTTATTGTAATTTTTATAATCATGATATACCATTTTACCCATTTGATCATAAATGGTAATTTCTACTGGTAAATCGTTTTCAAGTGCAAAAGATGCCACCGTAAAATCTGTAAATGGATTTGGAGCATTTTGTCTCACGACCATCACTGCTTGTTTTTCACTGATGATATCCAAAGCCAACAATTTCACATCTTCTGCTCCACCTTGAGCCACGGCATCAAAAGCGGCATCATCCAAAAATAGATTACTGAGCAGATTACCGTTTTTCTGAGCAGTGAATTCCAATGTAACAAATGGACTATCGTCTGCAATATTGATAACCTTTTTATAGTCTTTGAGGATTTTCAAACCATCGCCAGAAATTACATAATCCTCCTTTGAAATATCATATTTGCTAGATACTCTGTTTAATTTCAATGCAGACTGATTAAAGCCCAAAGCAATTTGTATACCTTGTAAGGCATTTAGCTCGGCCAAACTCAATTCAACATTTACAATATCTCCCGCGTCAAAAACTTGGTCTTTGGTTTGAAGCAAGGCGATTCCAGAAGATCTTCCTGAAAGCGTTTTGCTGATACTTCCATCGACATCTCCTATTTTTATCGCTTTAAACTCTATGTGCGTATCATTTTCAAGGTTTTCATAAAAAGCAAGGTCAATGATGGGCCAAGGATCTGTCGAACTGGTTTTATTGGTATTGGGTAAAAATCTCCAGGAAGGAATATTTGCCTCTGGATTTTTGACCCCAAGTATTATTTTTCTCAACTCCACGATGTCTTGTACATCCACGTGCTCAGAACCATTCACATCAGCAGCGATCAACCGATGACCGTTCTCCAATTTTTTAATACCAAGTATGTGTTTTTGCATGGCTATTACATCAAGCACATTTATACCTGCCTTAAAGGCAACATTTTTGCTTGCTTTCAACTCGTAATCGCTGTGTCTTACCAAATCCAATAATTCAAATCTGCCAAAATCATCTGTCATTGCCGTGCGTTGCTGCTCAGCACCTTCCAATAATATGTTAACTTCCGGAACATACATTGCGTCGTCCGTCATGATTTGACCTGTGATGGCAATTGATGCCATCACAGGACAATGTTTATTGGGGTCTTGTAGGTTGATAAAAACAGTTGCAAAAGATTGATTCCCTGCTAGATCGGTTACATAAAGAAGGATCGTATCAATGCCCAGATCAGTACAATTGAGAACAAGTGTATCGTCTGTAATATCCGGCGAAAATGAATATTTCAAATCTTGTGGCGCAGTACAGTTGTCGTAACTGGCCTTATTAAAAGTGGATGCATTTAAGAATACATCACAACCTACTGGTAAACTAGCTACAATTCCTGGTAGGTAAACAGGAGTCGGCTTTTTCCCTTCTTTTGCAGTAAGCGTCATAGAGCAAGTTGCAATATTGCCACATCTATCGTCCACTTCCCATTTTACAACATACACGCCTTGTGGTAATTCGGCTGAAAATTGGTTTGTATTTCCATTTTTGATGACCTCCTCACCCAACATAACGATGTAGGAAAACTTTAAATCTTTATAAAGAGTACAATTGTCAACAGCATCAATGGCCAAATTTACTGGCACTGTGCATGCACCGTTTGTATTCACCATGACTGTATCTTTGCAGAGACTCAACCTTGGTGCAATCGTATCCATGGTTTGGATGTTCTGGACAAATTCCCAATAACCCATGGATTTGTCGTTTTTAAAAGTGCACATATCCATCACCTTCCACGTCCTCATGATGATTGGACACCCGGAATTGGGGTCATTAAATACCATATCTGTAAAATTTGACACAGGCATGGCACATTTATCCAAATTCAAAAACATAGGTAATCCTCCTAAGTTTCTGGCAAATGGTGGTTTGAAGCACCCCATTAATAACGTGTCATTTGGAATGATGATGTCCTCCTTATTAAAAGGATTCATATTAATGATCAGGATTTCTTGTGTTTCTACCAATGAATCATTTGGCGTTGTTACATCCTTTATGATGAATTTCCTGAGTATTTTCCCAAAATTGCACTTGGTAGAATCAATTACTTCTGTCCTAATTCTCAAATTTCCACAAACCCTGGAAACCAAGCCATCTGTAAATTCAAAATCACCAATGGACAAGTTTCTTACCTGAGCAATATCTGTTTGGTATTTGCCAAAATTGTCTAGATTGCTGGACAATGCTCGATAGTCTTCACAAGAAATTGTAATGTCTGGCAATGTGTTTTCTATCTGAATGGGCAATTTATTTTGTACGATCACTTCAACCATACAACTAGTGCTCATTCCATCTGCAGTAGCGATTACTTCAACCATGATGGTTCTTCCAACATCGCTGCAACCTATTCTGATACTTGCAGAAGCTATGGTGTCACTTGCAACAAAAAAATCTGTTCTCATTCTTCTCACCTGCAGCGTCACTCCAAAATCTCGCCCATTGACGAGAGAATCGGGCAGCAAATAAGTAGTATCAGCATTGATCCCAACAGTGGTCATAGCTTTACAATTTAGTGCAGGCCCCGCAGACGATTGATAATGATTGTCTATGGTGGTAAAAGAAGAAAGAGCAAGCATCAAACTGACCAGCGCAAAAACAGTCAGGACACTTGCCAGTGTCATGTAAATCGGTCGCTTCATGGGATGAAGTTTTATAGTTCTATTAAATAACTCAATTGAAAATGTCAACTGAGTCTTGTTTTATCAATACTTACCCTTTTGGGAATGATAAGCATCAATGGCTAGGCTGGTTTATGATAAGAAGTCAAAAGTATAGAACTATTTACATATTACAAAATTTCGTAATATGTTTTTTCTTAAAAAGTTATTCAGTGAACAAAGAACCCTGATTTTTACTGAATTTATGGCCGGAATTATTTTATAACCTTTAGACTTAAATTCTAGAAATATGGAAATAAAATTGGTGTCAGCAATGAAGATTGGGAGAGTAATTCCCTATAAAGTATACTTGAAATTAGCCGTTAAAAAAGGCTGGATTAGTTTCTTTTATCCAGGCCCCACATGAGTTTTGTGCGAATGGTGTTCATAAAGTCCATACTTTCAAGCATGACCAAGTTGATGTGAAAATCGCAGCGACTCAGTTTGATGCGATCATCATGGGTAATGGTTTCATACCGTGAATCAAGCGTGCACAAAAGTTTTCGCCCCTACCCTCTACTTGGAAAGAAATTTCTCTAGTATCAGAAATAACCAGAGGTCTCACATTGAGGCTGTGTGGAGCTACTGGGGTAATGACCAGATTTCCTGATCCTGGAAAAACAATGGGTCCTCCACAAGACATAGAATATCCGGTTGAACCAGTGGGTGTTGCCACAATGATGCCATCAGCCCAATAAGAATTGAGATATTGGCCATCTACATATGTATGGATCGTAATCATTGATGAAGTATCTCGCTTATGAATGGTAAAGTCATTGAGCGCAAATGGCATGTCGCCAAAAATTGGTGTATCACAGTCAATTTTGAGTAAGGTCCGTTTTTCTAGAATGAATTTATGTTTGGCTACAGCTTTGATGGCCAATTCTATTTTCGTTTTTTCAACACTTGCTAGGAAGCCTAGTCTGCCAAGGTTTATACCCATGATGGGTATTCCAGTGTCTCTGATCAGGGAAATCGCGCTAAGTATCGTACCGTCTCCACCAAGAGTTATCAATATATCTGGTGCAAAAGCAATGAGTTCTTTTGTATTGACCACTTTATCAAAACCTTCCTCATTTACCCCAATGTTTTGATCTTTCAATAAGTCTCCCAGTACAGTATTGACTCCTATTTTGAAATCATATTCAGCAAGCAAATCAAAAAAGTGCTTTATAATGTGAAAATCGACTTCTTTTAGTTTTTGTGCGTACACCAGTACTCTCATCATTATTCAAAATTACGTGTCAAAAATTAAATGACGACTGCAAATATAAGCCCGACTCACCGATTTGATTGAAGTTGTACTCAACAGAAAACAGATAATTATTATACAACATAAAATCAAGAGCTGGGCCATATCCAATCAAAGCTTTATTACTCAGACTATTTGTTTCTTTATAGGTTGGCTCATTTACATATCCCCCATCAACAGAAAACCTTAGGTTAAGTGCCACCGGCATTTGTTTCAATTGTTTGAGTGGCATCCATTTTCCCAAATTAAAAATCCCTTTATAGTACTGATATCTGAGGGCGGTTTTAGCAAGGAAAAAATCTGATCCATCCATCACATACAATTCATACCCTCTGATACTATTACTTCCGTAGCCCAGAGCAGTATTATTTGCGTACCCCAGTGTGTTCCTGATCAAATTAACTTTCCCTGTGATTCTATTGCCCCAAAAAAGATTTTTTACAAGTTGCACATACCATTCACCGCCCATGGTAAGCTCCAGATTATTGTAGTCAGCATTTTTGCTCAATCCAGATTTTTTGATTTCTGTAAAAAGCAAATATCCTCCTTCAGCATATGTTGGAAATACTCTTTTGTCATAAATCAGTTCGTACTGAAAGTATGGGAATGTAATGGAAGTTTTTCCATCTAAAAAGTATGATGGGTTGAGTTCTTTGGCAACCACGGTGTCGATGGTATTATGATGTATTTCAATACGCAGAGATTGCCTTAGAAAAGCATTGTTTCTTTTGGAAAGTGATATACCACCTCTGAACCTTCGCAGCATTTTCCGCTCATCTTCCCATTTTCTGAATTGGATTTTATTATTGAGGGTTTTATAACCAATCTCTCTATTTTCGCTGTAAAACACGCTGAGACCTCCTCCCCAACCTCCATACAAGTACGGATATTTGTACTCCAACTCATACTTTTGTGTGTATCCTCTTTGAAACTTTAGCTTCAATCTATCTCTATGCCCTGTCATATTCAGATGATCCAGTCTTACGCCATAATTCACTCTTGAGAAATCAAAATTCTCCTCTTTCCACCACACATTGAAACTTCTATCAGCCAATTCAAAAATAATGGAGGGGTATATGTACCAATTTTCTTGAAGTGACAACTCAAGTTCGATGTGGTTATTTTCGATGTTCCAGTTTTTAATATTGAAATCTGCCAAGTTGAATAATCCTGTACTCAACAGTCTTTTTTCATTTTCATCCAAGCGGGAATCCAATTCAGCCAATGAAATAGTATCACGAATGGCAAAATCCAGTTCTCGGAAAATTACATTTTCACTAGTCAATTTATTTCCTACAATTTTCACCTCATCAACAACCACGTAATTCTGGACAGTGTCTTGACCACTGCCAAATTGATGGATTAACAATAATAAAAAACTGCTAATAAAAACTTTTAATGAATGAGCCACATTCAAAATAACCGCTATAAAATGGGCTGCCCCTTTCAATTGGGGTGATAAAAGTTTGAGGGACGAGGTATTGATAACAGAAGTATTGAACACTCCCGTGAAATTTTCAAACGAAGAAGTTTTAATTTTTTGGAACAAAATGGTGGTCAATTGTAATGCTCGATTAGTATGCCTATACGCCCAAATAATGCATGAGAGATTCATACCTTTCTTTGAGAACGTAATAAAGGCCTTCATCGTTGTATGTTGCCATCACATTATAATTATACCTTTCCAAGGTAGCTTGTAACCTGCCTACCTCAAGTGAGTTGGTTTTGATGGAGACGTTTATCAAAGAAGTGTCATCAGACCCAGAAATGGCACAACTCAGAATGGTTGCGCCCTCAGATTCTACAATCCTTGCAATGGTAGCCAATGAATATTCATTTTTGGCCATTTCTATGATGAAAGTACTGCCTGGTTGATTGAGGGAATAGATACTGGCCAAGTGATGAAAAAGTTCTTCCATCAAAATACTGCCCAAATATCGGCCTTCTTCTACAATTGGTAGTAATGTCAATTTACCTGAAGCCATCTTTGAAATCACGTCAAAAACATGATCTGTTGGCAAGCAATGTTGAAATGAATAATGCTCAGATAAACTTGAAAGTTTGTCCATGTCATCAGCTCCAAGCAATACTTCTTCATCCAGCAATGCAATAAAATTGGTATCTGAATCGACAATTACTATATGCCTTAATGAATTGGCAGAAAGAAAATCAAGTCCTTTTGATACGACATCATCTGGACTGAGATCAACGAATACTGCCGTTTTAAGATTGGTTGCTATCATCTGGTTAGCCTTTGTTTTTCTTTCTGATATTCTATTTCAGAGAGTATTCCTCTATCTTTAAGGCTCTCCAATTTTTTCAATTGTTCCAATTTAAAAACTTCTCCTTCAGGTTGACTTTCAGCTGCTTTGGGTTTTGCTTCATTTTGAATTTGACGAGGCACAACTTTGAATTCGTTTCTTTTAAATTCTTCAAACTCTGGTTGGATTCTCATGTAAGCCAGATCATCATGTTTTAGAATTCTATCCAGGTCATTAAAACCCAAGTTTACTGCTTTTGCCAAATGTTCGAATGCTAATGATTTTTTCTCTGTAAGGGAGTAAGCACAGGCGATATTAAAGTTGAGCGCAATGTCGTTTGGTTCTAAATTTAAACCTTGTTTGAAATCTTCAATAGCACTCTCTAAATCATAATCTTTATATTTAGACATGCCCGTTGTCTTGAATGGATTATTCCTCACCTTACTTGGAGGTCTTACAAATCCTCTATCGCTGTCCACCTTTTCATATCTACGCATTTGTTCTTCCCTCCTTCTTTCAATCTGAGGATTACGTTGGATGAAGCCCCTGTTGTATTTTTTGTCAAATTCTTCATCACTCATTCCTAGCAATTTGAATCCGTGAAACAAGCCAAGAAAAAAAGTAAATGGGAAACCAACAACCAAGCTAAAAAACATCAAAAAAATAAATAACACAGATCCTCCTCCATCTCTAAGGTAGAACTTGTGAAGGCCTACGGTACCACCAACCATTGCAAAAATAGCTGCCACCAATCTATTTCTAGGTGTCATTCGTATATATATTTAGACATAAAGATAATCAACTCCAATCAATCAAGGTTTTATTTAGACCAAAAACCACCACGGCGCTTCAAACGAACAATATGCAACGATGGGATTTGTCATAATAGGTCAAAAGCAAGTAGATGAATTTTATTTATCTCCAAAAATCAAGCTTTATTAAAAGATTTTACACGTAAGCACAGCAATGTCATCTTCTGAGGGCTGCCCCGCCGTATAATTTATGATTTCTTCCTCCAAATTTTTATTGATTTCTGAAGGGAAAAAATCGCGTTGATTTTTTAAAAAGGTTATTAGTCGTTCTTGCTCAAAATATTCACCTTGCGGGTTTTGCAAATCAGCAAGTCCATCAGTAAAACAAACGATGAGATCTCCAGGTTTCAATTTCAATTTTCCTTCGTGTATTTCTGGTAGTTTTTCAAATGCTCCAATAACCGAACAACCATTTTCCAATCTTTCGATATCACCATTTTTTCTTACTAATATGGGCGGATAATGGCCCGCATTTACGTAGGTAATGGTATTATTTTTGGTGTCGACCTCACATATAAAGAATGTGATAAACTTATCACTTTTCGTGATGCGATATACAGCCTGGTTGAGTGCAAAAACAAATGTTTCCAAGTCACGATATTGGAAAATCAGACTCTGAATCATTGCCTGAAAATTCGCCATTAAAATCGCAGCTCCAACTCCTTTCCCAGAGATATCAGCAATACACAACGCAAATCTGTGTTCATCATATACGATGAAATCAATATAATCTCCTCCAACATTGTAGTGTGGCTGGTAGATTTTTGAAACTTCGTATTTATCGTTTTTGGGGAAATCTGTAGGAATCAAAAGCTCTTGGACGTCTTTGGCAAGTTCCATTTCCCTTTTATATCTTTCTTGTTCGATTTGTCTTTTAAACAATCGTTTGTTTTCTATGGCGACGGAGACTATATTAGTGATGGTCGTGATGAATTGGATTTTATTATACAAATCCTCCTTGTCTTTAATGCCCCCAATCAAGGAATATGCAATCGCATTCTCTTTGTGAAAGACAGGTATGATGATGTTGAATTTCTGCAGCAATTCATTATCATTGGCTTTGATGGTGTGCATCCTCTTATATTCTGTCAGAACAGGAGCCAACTTCTCCTCTTCCATATCATCACAATTGATGTGACAAACACAGTTCCAACCAGCATCTGTTGAAACCATTAAGGCCATTTTTTCAATGCCCATTTCCCAACTCAAAAAGGATCTATACATGTCAAATAAACCCTCTTGCGAAACATTATCATTGATGGCTTGTGTGATGGTAAGTAGACTCCGAATTTGCAGTTGCTTTAGGCTGAGCTCCTTTTCTAGTTTTTCAATAATGGCTAATTCTCGAGTCACGTTATGGATTTATCTTAAAATTTCTAAAATATTCTATAAATCTACACTACTGGTCCAATATTTGTACTTAAATGCTTTCGGAAATTGGATAGTTCTATCACTTGGGGTTAGACCTTATCTTTTTATCAGTATTAACCATGATTTTTTCCAATTTATGGATGAAGATTATATAAACCTCAATAAATCAGCGTATTATTGATTTATAACAAGTGCTAAATGTCAAACAAAATTTTAGGAACAATTGCAGTTTCATTTTTATTTCTTTCCATTTCATTTGGCCAAGTAGCATCAAACGAAGCTATCAATTATCTCAATGCCGGAGTAGATGCATTTAATAAGAAAAATTATGTTGCTGCAATACAGTCATACTCTTCAGCTATACAAACTGCCCCGGATTATGTGAAAGCTTATTACAACAGGGCAAATACCTACTTAAACCTCAAAAAATATGATGAGGCCATAAGAGATTACAATCAATGTATTGCGATTGATAAGACTTTTACTAAAGCATATCTTTACAGAGGTTTCATTTATGCTCAAAAATCTGATATTCCTAAAGCGCTGGCTGATTATACTACCGCCATTTCATTAGAGCCCGATAATGCTTCCGCCTTAATCAATCGCGCTGTTCTTTACATGCAAAATGAAAAAATGCAGAAGCTCTCGTAGATCTTGAGACTGCGCTTTTGTCCAATCCATCAAATACAAGTGTATTACTCAACAAAGCGGTGGTTCATGAACAATTAGGCCAATTTGAACAAAGCGTTTTCACGCTCAATCAACTTGAAAATTATTTGCCAGAGGATATTCGTGTATTTAAAATGCGGGGTAAAAATTATTTAAAACTCAATGATTATTCTAAAGCAATATTGGATTTTAGCAAAGCCATCAACATGAATCCTTCAGATTTTGAAAATTACTATTATCGAGGATATTGCAAACATCTTTTAGAAAATTACAATGGCGCTTTGGCAGACTACAAAACAGTGTTAGAAATAAAGAAAAATCATCTCCCTACTTTAAAAAATCAAGCTTACATAGCTTCAGTTCTTAAAGACTATGAAACATCTGTAAATGCTTACAGTACCATTCTATTTTATGAGCCAGACAACGCCAATCATTATCTTTCACGGAGCATTGCTTATATAAATGCAGCAGAATACGATAAAGCACTTGATGATTTGGACAAATGTTTAGATCTGAAAAAAGATTTCGCGGAAGCATATTACAACAAAGCAACAGTTTATAGTCGAATGGAAAAGTTAGAAGAGGCGTGTAAAAATATCAAACAGGCAGCAAAACTTGGATACGATCCTGCCTACCAACATGTAAACAGTTTGTGCAAATGATTATCTTTGTATTAAATTAGTTTTTATACACACCAATGGATATTCATTTTATTGAAAATCTGGAGCGCGCTCTGGAAGAGGATTTACCAGGAGAGGCTGCGCATCAGCTGATGACTCCTTTTGATTTATCCCAATTTCCAGTTCCAGAAGATTATAGAATTGCGTGTGTGCTCATATTGTTGTACCCTAGAAATAAGGAATGGCATATTGCATTGCTTGAACGGCCTACGCATAATATCCATGATTTGCACGCTGGTCAAATCAGTTTACCAGGTGGTAAATTTGAAGAAAGCGATTATTCTTATCAAGATTGTGCTTTGCGCGAAGCCAATGAAGAAATTGGGGTCGATCAAAGTAAAATCGGCATTGTCGGTGAATTGTCGAGTGTATATGCTAAAGCCAGTAATTTTATGGTTTATCCATTTGTGGGATTTACTACATCTGAGCCCGAATTTAATGCTCAACCCGCTGAAGTGGCACAAATCATCGAACTTCCTTTGGAAATTTTGACCAATTCCAAACACAAAAAAACCAAAGACATTACTGCATCAAATAATCTAATTCTTAAAAATATGCCATATTATGATTATGAAGGTCATACTATTTGGGGCGTGACTGGTATGATCCTCAAAGAATTGGAAGAGATCATTATACAATCTGATCTTTAGCAAGTTTAAATTTGACTCATCCCTTTTTCCTTTGTAGGAAATACTTTAAATCCTCGATTCAGTAAACTTCTTCTTACTTATCAATCAAGTGAACTTTGCCTTATACATCTCAAAACTACTTTTCATAGTTTCCCTATTCCTTCAAATGCGAGGTTGATGTCATCATATGAAAAACCCTTTTGCACAAGGAATGAAAAGATTTTCTTTCTTAGAATAACAGGACTTGCTGCACTTTTTTGAATTGATTTCGCCTTCTTCTTTATCAATGATTTAGTGACTAAGAGATATTCTTTCTCATCAATTTCTTCCATTGCTTTAAGAATGGTTGAATTTGGAATTTGCTCAAACCTCAATTCGCCAAGGATTTTGTTTTTACCCCAGTGATTGTATTTAAATTTTGATCTGACAAAACTAGAAGCGTATCTCAACTCATTCACAATATTTTCTTCTACCAGTTGGTTGATCAAATCTTCCAAGTCATTGTGGTATATTCCGTGGCTTATCAATTTTGATCTGATGTCTTTCAAGGACCGTTCTTGATAGCTGCAATAATTGACAATACGATCATAAGCTTCACTCTTTTGCCACTTAACCGGTTGTTTACTATCCTCGCTAAACACTTTTTCAATTTAATATTTAATGGAATTAATCCTCATAATACAAACAAAAGAGAATTGTGGATATTGTTTGATTTACTAAAGCGTAAAAAATTAAACGCTCATGTTTTGCAAATGCTGAAAGCGTAGTTGATATAATTAAAAAAGGCGGTACCCAAAGTGGATACCGCCCTTCTAATTTTATTTCACCAAATAGTGGTGAATTTTTCACTACTCTATGATAACCATTTTCTTAGTTGCTGTGAAATCACCACTTTCGATTTGGTAATACACAACTCCTGATGCATTGATATCAGTTTTGTTCAATGTGATTACGTTTTCACCTTTGTTTGCATTGATGTTTCTGTTCATCAATACTTTTCCAGTTACGTCGTATACTCTGAATGTTACTTGTGTTGCTGTTGGTACACTGAATGTTACGTTTGTCTCAGCTTTGAACGGGTTAGGCTCATTTTGTGACAATGCAAATCCTTTGTTTGCTCCACCTCTTACTTCCAACTTAGCACTTGCTACCTCTAAGTCTGTGCCTACATATGCTTCTGCTTCTGTTACACTTGAACTCATTGATACTGCACTTGACAAGTTAGTTGCTGTGTTTGCTCTCATTTTCAATGTGAACAATACTGCATCATTTGCTACTGTTGCTCCGTTTACATCAGTCCAGCTCATTGTGAACTTGCCTTTAGCTACGTTTGCATACATTGCCTCATCTACTGTGATTGCTCCTGACTCTACTCCCTCTACTGTCATTCCTGATAGTTCTGTTGTGAACTGGTAACCGAATACTTCACTGAAGTTTTCTGCTCTTACAGCTACATTTACTACCTCTCCTGCTTTTACAGTTTGCTCGTCAATATTGAATTTAACAACTTTTGCACTTCTTGTTCCTGTTGATGTTGAAGTTGCGCTTACTGCTGCTGTAACATCTACGTCACCCACTTTGATTGCTACAAAGTTAGTTGCTGTTGCGTCACCTGCTGAAGTTACGATTACTTCATTCAATGGCCATGGATTTGCGATATCGCTGAATTGTTGAGTTGCATCAACAAATCTCCAAGATTCGTTCTTAGGTAGATCATTGATCACACCCAATACTAACTTTCTCAATTCAACCAAGTCACTTACATCAATCTTCTGGTCATTGTTTGCATCTGCTGCTACATACTTGTATGCATTATCCAATTTGGTCATGCTCAAGATATGTCTTTGGATTCTCAACAAGTCTAATGTGTTTACACCATTCTTGTAGTCAACATCTTTCTTAGCTGACAATTCGTACTCAACACCTTGTGGTATGTTATTGAAAGCAAATGCGCCTTCAGTTGTCATTGCCACTACAGGGAACTCAGGAAGATTTGCGTCTAATTGTGTTGCTACACCGCTCACACCTTCACCTACTGAAGTTGCAACAGTACCTTTCACTGCTAGTGATCCACCTCCGCATGCGCCTTGGTTGTCTACTAAGCTCAATCTTACTCTACAGAAATCTGATCCTGCATCTGTTCCTGGAATGAAATATCTAGTATCCCAAACTCTCATTTCTACTACGAAATCTTCGTTGATTGGATCTCCAACTTTACAGCCGAACTGCATTCCTGAAGAACCTCCTAATAGATCTACTGTAGTTGTACCATCTGGCCAAACTGTTGATTTTGTAATTGGAATCCACTTTTGTGCTTCACCAGCATTATATTCTGATTTCGTTTGCAGTTTCTCTCCTAAGCCTCTGAAGTAGTGTTCTACTTTCAATTTACTTACTACTGGGTGTTCTGCTTTTCCATCTCTGTTGAAAGTGAACAACAATACTGCTGTTTTATTAGGATCGCAATTTGCAAATGATCCTCTATCGAAGTCTTTTGCCCAAAGCTCAACTAAACCATTTTTCATTACTGCACTGCTCAAGCTTACACAATAAGGTGTTGGTGCTTTAGGCCATACAGAAATAACTCCTTCACACTCAGCTACGTTTCCGCAACCATCAGTTACTTTGTAAAGAACTTTGTGGTCACCTACTGGTAAGTTTGTATAAGTAAATGTAGGTGCTGCACCTGCTGCAAATTTAGGATTGCTTGCGTTTCTTGGTAAAGCTGGAACGTAAACTTCCCATCTCAAACCAGTCTCACAACCACCTGCATCTGTTGCAACTGGATTCAATACTGCTGTAGCTAAACAAGTAGCTTGATCAACTTCAACTGTAACACTTGGACAAGTAGTGATTACTGGAGGAGTAGTATCTTCATACTTATAGATAGTAGATAGACATGTGTTCCACTCAGGATTACACCAGTCAATATATTCGAATCTTACGATCCACTTTCTACAACCTTCACCTACAGTGTACTCATCGATGATGATTTTTCTACCAAATACGTGACATCCAATTTCTCTCCAATTTGGATTGAATCTAGTTTTGTCTTCCAAACCTTTTACCAAACCACCACCTACTGGTGTTTTACCATTAGTACCATATAAAATGTCAGCTATTTCAGTTGTACGACTATCAAAGCAATACAATCCTAGGTTAGGTGTATTGTAATCTGTACCATAAAATTCTCATACAATTGTAGGATAATCAGTAAATCTGTAACCTTCAATTCATTTAATTTCTCCATATTTAACGAATCATGAAGGTCAGTAAGAGCAGCTTTTACTGTATTGTTTAAAACATCTTCTTCCGTCAATGTACACTTTGTCCATCCGTGAAGATTGATTGGCCAGTCAATGTATGGACGAGCTTCTCTCTATCAAACTGTGATTGTTTGAGTACAAGTGACTACAATATTTCCATTTTTGCCACCTTTCACACGGTAAGTTCTGATGAATTCACCAAATCCGCAAGTGTTTACACCATCACCACCATCTTTGTATTCCAATTCGTAATCACAAGCTGCGTCTACCCATGGTAACCATGAGGCTGGAACATTACCTACAACTGTTTTCCAGTCTGTGCTTAAGTTCAATTTAGCTAAGTCTTCATCACAATATGTAGTGATGTCTACTTCACAATTGATGATTGGAACTGTATTGTCTTCAACATATACAACAGCCCAAGTCTCATTGTAGTTATCTTTCAAATAAATACCTGCTTCCGCAACATAGATACTATCACCGTAGATGCCTGACATGTTTGCATCATCCCATACTCTCAACCAAACTTTGTGCTCTTCTCCTACGTCTTCGCAGCAGAACTTCACAAATTGTCCTTGATCTGTATCCCATGTTCTATCTGATTCATGTAGGTTCGTCCTTTGATCCAAACCATTTGTTTCGTCGTTGTAGGTGAGATTGTTATTCCAAAATACATTTACATTTCTGTCAGCTTCGTTACGAGCAAACTTGTCACCACTCTTTGTAGTTTCAAGACCTTCATTTAAACATGAAGGTGCTCCTGCTTCTCTTCTTACTTCAAGGTATACATCAGTACAGTTGTCATATGAACCATTGTCGATGTGCTCTGGCTTGATTTTAGCAACCGCGCCTTCTCCGTCAACTCCACTTCTTGTCAATGAAACAGTAATGTATTCTTTTGCTGTTGCAACCGGTGCAATTTTGTCAAGCACCCATACTGAAATCTCTGCAGTTGAAGTGTTTCCACAACAATCAGAAGCAGTATAGATAAATGTACTTAAACCTTTAGTTACATCTCTTGCAACCCATTTTCCGCCAACTAAGTCAACTTCGATTGGTAAACCTTCTGGATCAAATCCATCAACAGCTACAACTTTAGCGTGATCATCACACTGGTCAGTTACAGTTGCTGTAGGAAGAACGATATCAGTTTC
This sequence comes from Saprospiraceae bacterium, assembly GCA_016715105.1. Taxonomy (GTDB): domain Bacteria; phylum Bacteroidota; class Bacteroidia; order Chitinophagales; family Saprospiraceae; genus JADKBO01. The sequence continues at coordinate 56,371 of JADKBO010000003.1, forward strand.
ACATGCCCAAGCTGTAACACTGTATGGTTTATCAGGTTGTGCTACTGAAATTACTGGTGGAATATCATCGGTTTTCTTGATGATTTGTTGGAAAATATTAGTAGTTGCATTACACCAATCTAAAACCAACCATGTTCTTGAGATCTTTATTGAAGCACCACAATTTGGTCCGCATGCACTCAATTCCACATCACTGAAAGTTGCTACTACGTTACAAACTGCTGTGTCTGGCTTCAAATATTGTCTAATACCTCCAACAAGTAATACTGAAGGATAGGCCATTGTATCTTCAGCAAATTTTGCCGCTAATTGCCATGGTAAATCACCTTCAAAACACTTAATGTTAACTAAAGCTGCTGGCCTAGTAAGCGAAGCACCATTAACAGCTCTAACAATGATGGTTTGAGTATCCACAGACGCTATTCCTTTTACATTGACTGCAGTCCAGATTCTTTGAATTACTGAAACAGTGTCGTTTGTTGGTGAACATGCTCTATCAGTAACAATATCAAAATAAGATATAGTTACTTTAGAACAACTTTCTTCAGCAGTTGCAATACCAACTGGCTCCAATGCTCCCGGAGCAGGATTTCCTTTAGCATCCTTATTATTGTATAAACAATAAATAGAAAGATCCGCAGGAATGTCTAAAACTGGAGGTAATTTGTCTTCGAACATTACTGTTCCCCAACAAGAATTGCCAGATCCATCAAGTACACTTACTTTGAAAGGACCTGCCATACCTGCATTGAAAAACGCTGACCATGCTGGACTAGTAAAGTCAACAGTAATTGCAGCACCAGAATAAACTCCATTAACCAATGAACCACCAGAAAGTGATGAATCATCTTTGAGTTTAAAATCTGATAATTTGATACTTACCAATGTACCACCATTGCTTGGAGGTTGCATGGTGTTTGGGTAAATTGTGGCGGTACATTCCGAATCAATAGATAAATTGACACTCGGTAAACACGCCAAACCTTGAGCGCTCAGACCGGTACTAAAAACCAGGAGTGCCAAGAAGCAGAAAAGATAATGTAATCTTCTGTTCATGAGTTTAGAATTAAATTGAGTAATGAGTTTTAAATAAATTAGACCACAAATCTAATCGAATAAGTTAAATAATTAAAAAATTAATACAAAATTTCAAAAAAAATATTTTCTAAGTCTTTCATCGAAAAATGATTACTATACAATCATTAATTCGCATAATACATTGATAATCATTTCAATAAAATATTAAAATTAAAAATATGTGGCTAAAATATGTTGAAAAATTAGCATAAATAAAAGAGGGTCTGCACATGCTACTGTACAAACCCTCTTTCAGATCAATGGGTGTTTACCCCTATTTTTTCTTGCCGCCAGATTTTGCATCTGCTGCAGCTGCACTCTTAAGTGCTCTTGGTATTTCAATATTTGCGATTGGAATAGATGGGTTGACCAAAAGTTCGATATCAGAACTTACTTGAACATTTTTTACCCTCAAAACTTGACCTAATTCCAAGTGTGAAATGTCCACATTGATTTCTTCGATCATGTTTTCAGGAGTTGTTTTGATCTTGATCTTCCTTAATTGCTGGATCAACTTACCACCATTCTTTACTCCTGGAGAATTTCCAACAAATCTTACTGGAACTTCTACCTTGATTTTTTTGCCTGGAGTCAAAGCCAAAAAGTCAACGTGTAATAATTCATCTGTAACAGGGTGGAATTGTGTTTCTTTTACGATACACTTAATTGCACTACCATTTACAGAAATTTCACCCAATTTAAAATCAGGTGTATATATTAATGGTTTTACCTCCTTTTGGTTAACCAAAACATGGATAGGATCATTAGAACCATAAATTACTGCTGGAACCATTCCTTCAGCTCTTGCAGTTTTTGCGCCTCTGCTTCCTACTTCTTCTCTTATTTGAGTTGATACACTTACTGTATTCATCCTATATTATAATTTGCCATTTTAAAAAGGACTGCAAAGATACTATTTTTTATAATATTGTATTCTTTTTCTAAAAAAAGTTTTATTCGCCTTAAATATGGTGTGGAAATCATTGATCAACGGATACATTGCCTACTTATTGATGGAAAAGTCAATGAGCGCTAATACCATTGAAGCCTATAAGGATGATTTGCAAAAATTGATTGACTTTTGCGTTGCCAATGATAAAAACCCAACGACGTTGACTCAGAGTGATATGGATGAATTCATCAATCATTTGGCTAATTCACAGGTAGGAACAAGATCTCAGGCCAGGATCATTTCAGGCATCAAATCATTTTATAAATATCTAGATCTGGAGGAGCTTGATACAAAAAGATCCGACTGAACTATTGGCCAGTCCAAAAATAGGTAAAAAGCTACCCGTCTTTCTCAGCATCCAAGAGATTGATGCAATGATCTCAACCATCGATCTCTCAGAACCAACGGGACACCGCAACAAAGCTATTCTAGAATTATTGTACGGCTGTGGGCTGCGCGTTTCAGAGCTCATCAATCTCAAGTGGTCTGATCTATATAAAAACGAGAGCTTTCTACGGGTGATAGGCAAAAACAATAAGGAGCGGCTCGTACCTATTGCTGACTATACCGTCAAACAATTGGATTTATACGTGAGCACTATTGATAAATCAGGAACCGCAAGTAACTATATCTTTCCAAACAATAAGGGCAAACAACTCAGTCGAGTGATGGTCTTCTATATAATAAAGGAGTGTACCTCCAAAGCAGGGATTACAAAGACGGTGTCGCCGCACACCTTCAGGCATTCCTTTGCGACTCATTTGGTAGAGGGCGGTGCGAATTTGCGGGCAGTACAGGAAATGTTGGGTCATGCATCCATTACCACAACAGAGATTTACACACATTTGTCAAACGATTATCTGAAGAAAACCATCCTTAGCTTTCATCCACGAAACAAAGATTTATAATCGATAACTTTAAGTACAATTCACTTCTTTGGTAATTACAATCTAAGATTAAAATAAAAAATATACTCAAAAGGCAAGATTCAATACTTTTTGTATAATTGCATAAGTTTTAAAAAATAAAATATGGAAAAATACCTGGAGTTTCGCAAAACAAACTCAAAGCCCTTGCTTGAAAAGAAACTTATTGAAGATGGATATTCAGCTGAGGAAGCAAAAGCCACGGCCAATTCAATAGACGAAACATTCAGAGCCGATAAAGTAAAAACAGGAAAGGAAAGAGTAACAGCAGGTCTCGCCTTGGTGGGAATGGGTATTTTTATTTTCATTACTTTGATGTTCTCTTCAAAACCTCAAAAGAAAGTTTTTTACAGAGTTGCCGTTGCAATGATCATAGGTGGTGGTGTTTTAGCAGGAAAAGGTTCAAATGACATAACTGTTTATAAAGTATCTATGGAAGAAGATGCAAACTTGCCGTATTACAAGAGAAATAGATAATCCATTATAAAACCCTTATCCCAATAATTTCTATCTTTATCCCATCAACAGATATCTTACTGTATGGAATATCAATTGCTCAAAACAGAGCAAAAAGCATTAGAAATAAACTTAAACACAACTATTTACGGGACATTCGCAGAAATTGGTGCAGGCCAGGAAGTAGCCAGAAATTTCTTTCAGGCTGGAGCAGCGGCAAACACGATCGCTAAAACCATGTCTGCATACGACAAAACTTATTCAGACGCCATTTATGGTAGTGAGGCATCTGGTAGGTATGTTTGTGAATCTCGTGTTTACAAAATGCTGGATCATGAATGGCAATTGCTTGACGAGCGTTTGAAAGCAGTAAAACCTACCGCTACATTTTTCGCATTCTCTGACAGTGTTACGACCATCAACTATAGTAAAACAGTGAATGGTCAGGGGTGGCTCGGCATCAGATTTCAATTGGTACCAGGGGAAGAGCCCAATGAAATCGTTGTACATACCAAACTCTTGGACAATGACACCAAACTACAACAGGAAGCGGTTGGTGTACTAGGTGTAAATTTGCTTTATGCTGTTTATTATCTCAATCATGACCCAAAACAGTTGGTAAAGTCCTTACACGATGGACTTCGCGGCAGGCTAAATGTAGATCACATCCGATTGACTGGACCAAACTTCAATCATGTAGACAATCGTTTATTGGTTTTTTATCTGGTAAAATATGGCTTGACTGAACTTGCCATTTTTGATGAAAATCACATGGGTGTTCACGCTTCAGAAATCCTATATAAAAAATCATTGATGGTCGTGAGGGGGCATTTCAAACCACCGACATTGGTTACTTTGGATGTATTCAAAAGTGGATTTGAACAGTTTCTCCTGGAGCCAAATGTGCATGAAGAAAAATCGATGATTATGGCTGAGTTGACGTTAGACTATCTAAGGAGTTACAGCACGGAATTGGATGAAGAAGATTTTTTACAACGCGCAGATCTGCTCAATTTACTTGGATATAAAGTAATCGTCAGTGATTGTACCAACCATCAGATGATGATCAACTATATGAGCGACCATAAAATACAAAATCTGGGTTTGGTTATAGGTGTCAGAGAATTGCTAGACATCATCAATGAAAAATATTACGAAAATAGAGACGGTAGGTTGTTAGTCGCTTTTGGTGAATTATTTACCAGAAACATCAAAATCTTTGCTTATCCTGCTTTGGACAAAGAAAAGAATAATACGCTCACAGCTTATAACTTACCTGTGCCTGAAGGCATTTCTTTCCTATATAAACACTTGATCAATGCACAGCAAATAGTGGAAATTGACCATTACAATCCTGACCTTTTGAAAATATTGCCTCAAAATATCCTAGAGGAAATCAAAAAAGGAAGTGATGTTTGGAAACAGGGTGTGCCAGATATCATCTATCAAACGATTGTAGAAAAAGGCTACTTCAATTTTAAAAAACAAGAAAATTAATGATTTGGAAATTTTGTTTTTTGATTTTCGGGTTGTGGTCGTGTAAAGATTCTACCACCACACAACCAGTGGTTGACTCTTCTGTTGAAACTTTAAAATCAAGTGAAATCGCTGTAAAAAAGGATACCATACCATCAAATAATGTGATAACTACTGAGAAAGATACCCTAAAATCGAATGAGGTGGCGCCAAAAAGAATCTGCGGCATCTTGGAACTGGATTATATAATGGGTCGGTTTGATCCTACAAAAAATGGCTGTTTTGAGGTTGTTCCCGCGGGCCTAGCAGACAAAACTGGTTTATACTTAAGGAAAGAAACATTGGCCGCTTTTAAAGAAATGCAAGAGGCTGCTAAAAAGGATGGTATAAACCTCCTGATCATTTCTGCAACGCGAAACTTCGATTATCAAAAAGGGATTTGGGAACGAAAATGGTCTGGGCAGACAAAATTGGAAGGAAACATCAATGCGAGCCAAATTTCAAATAAAAAAGCGCGATCAGAAAAGATTATGAGATACAGCGCAATGCCTGGGGCTTCCAGACATCACTGGGGCACTGACATCGACCTCAATGAATTGAATAACAAATGGTTTGAATCAGGAACAGGCAAAAAAGTGTACGATTGGATACAAACAAGGGGTAAGGAATTTGGATTCTATCAGGTTTACACTTCTAAGGCAGCTGATCAAAGAACTGGATATGAAGAAGAAAAATGGCACTATACCTACAAACCAGTTTCTGCAAAATTGACTAATATTGCCCGCGAATCAATGAATGACGAACATTTGTCTGATTTTTCTGGTTCAGAACATGCAAAACAAATCGGTGTAGTCCAAAAGTACGTTTTGGGCATCTCTGAAGCATGTTGGAAATAAATTTAAAAGTAAAATAATCGTTAGATGGCTTCGATTGAAGAAATTTTGGAGAATAGTTATATCAGTATCATGGCTGGCGGGGTTGGATCAAGGTTTTGGCCTTCCAGCACAACCAATAAACCCAAACAGTTTTTGGATATTTTAGGAATAGGAAAGTCATTGTTGAGACTTACTTTTGAAAGATTCAATAAAATAATTCCTTCAGAAAGAATTTTCATTGTCACTAATGAAATTTATCGTGATCTGGTCATGAAAGATTTACCAGAGCTGGCACCTGAAAATATCCTCTGTGAACCTTCCCGAAATAATACCGGACCATGCGTGGCATACACGGCCTTGAAATTGCAAAGTATTAATAAAGAAGCCCTCTTTGTCACTGCCCCTTCTGACCACGTCATCTTGAAGGAAGAAGAATTTCTTGACAAAATAAAATCGGCTTTGACTTACATCTCAGAAAACAACGCCATTGTAACCTTGGGCATACAACCAACCCGCCCAAATACTGGATATGGGTACATAGAAGTTGCACCAGAAAATAAAACCGATGATTTGATAAAAGTAACCCAGTTTAAAGAGAAGCCAGATGCGGTTACTGCTCAACAATATTTGGATGCTGGCAATTATTTTTGGAATGCTGGCATTTTCATTTGGAAAGCGGGAGATTTGATTAAATCATTTCAAAAAAATGCGCCACAAATTGTAGAAATTTTGGGAAGTGATCTTTCTAAATTCGGAACAACCGAAGAGCAGGCATTCATCAACGAGGTATATCCTTCTACCCCATCCATCAGCGTAGATTATGCCATTTTGGAGAAAGCAGAAAACGTTTTTACCATCCCTGCAGATATTGGTTGGAGCGATTTGGGAACTTGGAATAGCCTCCATGAATATATGGATAAAGATCAAAACCAAACTGCTACCATTGGAAGTAATACCTTCCTAATGGATACTTCAAATTGTATCATCAGATCTGACAGCGAAAAGATAGTCGTTATCAAAGGACTAAGCAATTACATCGTCGTAGACGAAGCAGATGCCCTTTTGATTTACCCAAAAGAAGATGAACAAGAAATCAAACAAGTCGTGAAACAAATAGGTATTTTGTAATAACCTATTTTACTTTCAAGCGCTTTTAACCGTTTGACTTTTGTAAATATTGCTCCAATGCCATTGACATAGAAGGAGCTTCTGGTGTAGGTGCCTGAATGTTTGGATGTAAGTTTTTATCCAAAACAGCTTGTAATGTTTGCGATCCAAATACGGCCATTCTGGTCAATTTCTGCTCAAAATCAGGGAAGTTTTCAAATAATGATTCTATCCCTTGAGGGCTGAAAAATATAAGTACATCATAAAAGACGTCCGCAAGGTCTGACAAATCACTGGAAAGTGTTTTGTACATCATTGCCTCTGTAAAGATGATATTATTTTTTTGCAAGTAAGGAATGTAGCCTTCAGCGCCTAGATTTGATAATGGCAACAAAAACTTTTCGCTTTTGTACTTCATAAAATAGTTGTGAAGATCTTCCATGTGCTTTTTACCGACAAAAACCTTCCTTTTGCGATAAATGATGAACTTTTGCAAGTAGTTTGCAATGGCCTCTGTGACACAGAAATAGCGATTGCCTGGCGATATTTTTGCCCTTGTTTCCTCAGCCAATCTGAAGTAATTTTCAATGGCGTTTTTGGATGTAAAAATGACACAACCATAGTCGTCTATCTTTACTCGTTGCTTTCGGAATTCCTTTTCGATGACTCCTTCTACATGAATAAATGGTCGCCAATCTATAGTGAGCCCATATTTTTTTTCAAGGTCATAATATGGAGATCTTTCTGGTTTTGGTTGAGAAACCAAAATCGTCTTGACTTTTCTATACTCCTCTACGTATGCCTTTTGTTCAGCTTGTTTTGTATTCCCCGATGTTGACATATATTATGCAGTATGCCTGTTTTGTTATAAGTTAGCAATCAATCTATACCCCAGTAGCAAGGGAGCTATTTCCAGGGTGCAAAGATAAACAAAAAATAAGAATATATCGCTCAGAATAAAATTTGCCGATATTAAGAAGCCTCTTATGTACCTTATTAATAATAAAATGCCGATAATAATGAGCCCCACAATAAAGGCTGGTTGGAAGAAACTTTCGGGTCCAAAGGCCATCAATAAGTTGATAGGTATGAGTAATAATCCTGTCAATAAATTGATAAACATGATGGTAAAACTGTACAAAGCCGACTCTTTCTCCAGTGGGAAGAGCCATCCAAAAATCCTAAGTGTAAGGTGTCTGACTATGTAAACACTTGTCACACCTACCAAAACATAAAACCAAATCTGGACAGTAGCTAGATTATAATAATGCCGAAGAACCAAATAGATAAACACAGATGCATTGATGAAAAAGACAATGTACATCAATACAAAATGTAAACTCAACCCTGAGCCATCTTGCCTTTTGGTCAGCTTCAATACGTTTTCGTTGAATAAAGACCTGGTCAATTTTGACAACAAATCTCTTTTACTTGCTAAAACCAAGGCTAGCAATGGCAACGTAAACAACATGAGCCAAAAGATAAAATTGGATGACACTTTTGGTTTGATGTCTAATGGGATTTGGCCAATGGAAGGTGTCGTTTTCCTCTTTAGTGGAATATGACTTACTTCAAATGGATTATTTTCTTTGAGCTTATCATAACGAGCGTCCAAACTTGACTGTGTTGCGGCAATGCTATCTGCATTGGGCACTACAATTTCATTGGTTGATCTAGCTAATGAATCCTGGGTAGAAGCAACTACTCTTCCCTTTACTTCAAAGGGATTTTGACCAGAGACGATCAAAGAAATCAAACAAATTAAAAAAACTAAAGTATACCTTAATAAAACCTTCAAGTCTGGTGGTTTTGTGATTTATGATCTGTTTACCCGTTTGTCCATATGAATTTCACTACTATTTTAATCAAATAAAGGAAGCTCAAACGGGTTAACGATTTGCAAATGTACAGCCTATCATAAGCTTAAACAATAAACTTCAACTAAATTTGCCTTGTGAGCGATAACAAATTTCTAAGACTGTTGATATTGGGTTCGGTAGCCATCGTAGGCATCATCGCTGTGCAGTCCTATTGGCTATTGAAAACATGGGATCTGAAGGACCAAGAATTCGATACTACCATGCACATCGCTTTGCAAAAAGTGGCCATTGGCATCGCAAAATATAACGACACTGCACTCCCAAAAACAAACTTAATACAACGCAGAAGCTCCAATATTTATGCTGTCAACGTCAACAGTGCCATTGATCCTCGTATTTTAGAAGATTTTCTTTACCAAGAGTTTACCAATTTTTCCCTCAACACTGATTTTGAATATGCGGTTTATGATTGCCACAGTGATGAACTCGTATATGGCAATTATTGTAAATTTTCAAATCAGGAAAGTCTGGGTCCACCTGCAAACCTGCCGAAGTTTGAGGATTTGATCTATTACTTTGTGATCAAACTACCTCAAAAAGAAAGTTTTTTGCTCTCAAATTTCAAGCAAAACATTTTCCTCGCTTTAGTTGCAGTATTAGCCTTATCCTATTTTATTTTCAGTTTTTTGGCCATTTCTAGACAAAAGAAATTGTCCGCACTACAAGCAGATTTCATCAATAACATGACCCATGAGTTTAAAACGCCGCTTTCTTCCATTAAAATTGCTTCACAAGCTTTGAGATCCCACTTGAGCATCCAAGAAAATGAAAAATTACAGCGTTACGCCGATATCATTTTTGCCCAAAATGAGCGCCTCAATAGTCAAGTAGAGCGCGTATTGAATGTTGCAAAAGTTGAGGGTGAAGAAATGCAATTGGACCTTAGTAAATTTAATGTGGCACAGGTTACCTCTAAAATTGTTTCTGATGAAAATGCTAAATATGGGAGTAACATCGTCTCTTTTCAAAATTCAACAAAAGAGGCAGCTATCTTAGCTGATGAAGTGCATTTTACCAATGTAGTACATAACATTTTAGACAACTCAATCAAATACTCCAAAGAAGTACCAAATATTTCGATGATGCTCAAAAATGATGAGATTACCGGTGACTTGATTTTGGAGGTAAATGATCAGGGAATTGGTATTGATAAAGAGAATCTCAAACGCGTCTTTGAAAAATTTTATCGGGTGAATACTGGAAATAGGCACGATATCAAGGGTTTTGGTTTGGGGCTTTTTTATGTCAAAAATATTTGTGATGCACATGGTTGGTCCATACATCTTTCATCGGAAATGGGTGTAGGAACCCAAATTAAAATCACACAAAAAAGTCAAAAAAATGGAGGTAAATAGAATCTTGTATGTAGAAGATGATGAAACATTGGGTTTTCTTACCAAAGAAGCCATGGAAGATGATGGTTATATGGTTCAATTATATGAAAATGGCTTGGATGCCCAACAAGCATTCAAAAAAGAAGCCTTTGACATATGCATTCTGGATGTGATGTTGCCCAAAAAGGATGGTTTTGAACTAGCAAAATATATCAGGACTCAAAATGCGCATATCCCTATCATTTTTGTCACTGCAAAGTCTTTGACCGCTGATAAAATTGCAGGCTTTGAAATTGGTGGAGATGACTATTTGGTCAAACCTTATGAAATGGCTGAACTTTTGATGAAAATCAAAGTGTTCATCCGCAGAAAAGTGATAGTAGAACCTCCCAGCGATATCATCAAAATCGGGCAACTTCATTTTGAATATGGAAATTTGCAAATTACTCATGCAAATGGCACAAAATCACTGACTCAAAGGGAGGCAGATCTACTTTTTCTACTTTACACCCATAGAAACCAGCTGGTCAAAAGAGAAACGATCCTCGAAAAACTTTGGGGAAGAAACGACTATTTCTTAGGAAGAAGCATGGATGTTTTCATTAGCAGATTGAGAAAACTACTGAAATATGACCCACAAATAGAGCTGGAAAATATCCATGGCGTAGGATTTATTATGAAAATTTGAGGTGATTTTGTTATTTGTACACGTAATTACATGAAAATATTACCTCTGGAAACAAGTAAAAGCACTTTCCATCCGTTAATTAGTTTCTTAAACAGCTTTTAGTGCAAGATTATCAGATTTAAATGGGACCAGTTGATGTTATCAAAAAGCAATAAAAAATTAGTTTATCTCCTTCAATTTTTCGTCCTCATCCTAGTTTTGAGCGCATGTAATCAGTATGAAAAAACATATTATGATGATGGAAAGCTCAAAGAAAAGTATCAAATAAATAAGGAAAAAGAAAAAGATGGAGCCTATTTGAGGTACCATGCAAATGGAACATTGGCGGAGGAGACCAACTACCAAAATGGTGTACAAGATGGCGTAAGAAAAATTTTTACAGAATCGGGTGATTTGGAGTTTACTTCCACTTACTCAGATGGTAAATTGAATGGACCAAGAAAGGTTTACTTCCCAACAGGCAAATTGAGAGTAGATAGCAATTATAAGGACGACCAACTCATTGGTACTTTTTATAAATATTATGAGAATGGAAATTTGCAAGAAGAGGTTACTTTTGTTGATGGCGCGGAAAATGGGCCTTTTGTAGAATATTATGATAATGGTGTGGTGAAATGGAAAGGAAACTACCTCAATGGCGACAATGAATTTGGATTATTAGAGCACTTTGATGTGACGGGTAAATTGATTAAAAAAATGCAATGCGACAGCACAAGAATGTGTATCACGATATGGAAAGAAGACCAGGACATCAAAAAAGGATAGGGATTGGTATTTTGCTTTTGCATTTATCCATCATTTTGATAGGTCAAATAGGGGGCAAAAATAATTTTGAATTTTTATCACTCCCTGCGAGTGCTCGATTGACTGGTCTAGGTGGCAGCTTAATTACCATCGTAGATAGTGACATCAATTTGGCAATGGCTTCTCCTGCCTTGCTCAATGAAAAAATGAATGGTTCGATTGCATTCAACCATAATTTTAATTTTGATGGCATCAATAATGGTCATCTTGCTTATGGAAGAAAAATAGAAAAGTGGGGAATCAACACCCAGGCTGCCATTAGTTATGCAAATTATGGGGAATTTATAGCCGCTGATGAAACAGGCGTACAAACCGGAACTTTTAAGGCGAATGAATTGGCATTTACGCTCGGCGCATCCAAAGTGTTGAATGAAAAAATTACCGTTGGCAGCAATCTCAAGATGGCTTTTTCCAATTTGGAATCCTATAAGGCTAGTGCGCTTTTGATGGATTTGGGCATGGTTTACTCTACCCAAGAAGGGCGGGTGAATATTGCTGCTGTCATCCAAAATTTGGGAACAGAACTAACGACCTACAATGGCACCAGATATGGTTTGCCACTCAATATCCAAATAGGTTTGTCCAATAAACTCAAACACATGCCGCTTAGATTTTCAGTCATTTTCCACCAACTCCAGCAGTGGTCTATCAGATACGATGATCCAAATAATCGAGATAATGTAGACTTGCTCGGGCAACAAATAGAAAGTTCTGCTTTGTCCCAGGCCGTTGATAATTTTTTTCGCCATACTATTTTCAATGGAGAATTTTTACTTGGTAAAAATGAAGGTTTTGTCTTGCGGGCAGGCTACAACCACTTGAGAAGGAAGGAATTGCAAATCAGCCAATTCAGAAGTTTAGGAGGATTTAGTTTGGGAGTTGGCCTTAAAATCAAACAGTTCAGAATAGACTATGGGGTTGGTTATTTTCACCTTGCTGGCGGAACAAATCATTTGAGCATCGCGACCAATCTCAATAATTTCAAAAGCAAAACAGCACTTATCGAGTAAATAACTCTTCTTCCACGTCCTGTTTTCTTAAATATAGATTCAAATCAAGGCCCAATTTTAACACTTGAATACTATATTTACGATCTCAAAAAAAATACCTGTGTTTAGGATTTTTATGGCTGTGATGATTTTTGTTACTTTTGGTTGCTCACGACCAATTGCTGACTTTGTTATCAATAAATCGCACGACCAGGCTCCTGTTATTGCAAATTTGGTCAATGTTTCTCAAAATGCTGAAAAATACCTTTGGTCTTTTGGTGATGGGACAACATCAGAAGCAGAAAGTCCAAGTCATCGATACGTGCATTCTGGGAGATATACCATCAGTTTGGCCGCTCAAAAGGGGAAAAAGGTTCATGCTGTAAAAAAGGATATTTTTATCGAACCACCCACTGCCTGTTTAGTAGAAATTTCAACTTCTTTGGGCAATATTACCCTTCAATTATTTGACAATACGCCTCTTCACCGAGATAATTTTCTCCGTTTGGTTGAGGTAAATTATTATGAAAACTTGCTTTTTCACAGAGTTATGCGAGGGTTTATGGTGCAAGCGGGAGATCCCGATAGTAGAAATGCCTCAGCTGATCAACGTTTGGGTGGGGGCGGACCTGGATACACCATTCCTGCTGAATTTGTACAAGGAAATTACCATGTGAAAGGAGCCCTTGCAGCTGCAAGAACTCCGGATGAAGTGAACCCACAGAAGCAATCTTCTGGTTCTCAGTTTTATATTGTGCATGGATCAGAGGTAAAACAAGACCAATTGGATATCTTCGCTCGACAAAAAAGAATAGTTTATCAAAAAAGTGATGTCGACCAATACTTAAGTGCAGGTGGAGCGCCACAATTGGATAATGAATATACCGTGTTTGGAAAGGTTATTGCTGGTTTAGATGTGGTGGATAAAATCGCGTCCAGCATGGTTGATGCAAATAACCGGCCTCATACGGATGTAAAAATTTTGAATATTAGCCTTATAAAATAATAATTATGAGTAGAGTTTTAGGAATTGATGTAGGTGGTACAGGAATCAAAGGTTGTATCGTTGATACTGTGAAGGGTGTTTTCGCTGATGAAAGAATGAAAATTTCTACTCCACAACCTTCCACTCCAGATGCGATGCTCAAGGCTGTAAAGAAAATAATCAAAAGTTTTGATTGGGAAGGAAAGCCAATAGGAGTTGGTTTTCCAGCAGTAATCAAGGGTGGAAAAACGCATACAGCGAGCAATATAGATAAAACGTGGTTGGATTATCCCATCGTAAATAAATGGAGCACCGCTCTTCAAACCGAAATCAAGTTTGTCAACGACGCAGATGCTGCTGGACTTGCAGAGATGAAGTTTGGCAAAGGCAAGGACGCCAAAGGTTTGGTCATCATGCTCACACTTGGTACTGGCATTGGTTCTTCTCTTTTTATGAATGGTGAACTGGTACCAAATACAGAATTTGGCCACATCATTTACAACAGAAAAATTGCTGAAAAAACATTGTCCAACGTAGCTCGGGAAACCAGGAAAATCACTTGGAAAACTTATGGCAAAGAGCTCAATGGTTACTTGCAATATCTGGAGTTCATCCTCAATCCAGACCAAATCATCATCGGCGGAGGCATCAGTAAAAAGTTTGACCTTTATAGTAAATATTTTGCGCTAAAAACGCCCATTACTTGTGCAGAATCTATGAATGATGCAGGTATAATTGGAGCAGCTCTTGCCACCAAATTGCACTTCTAAATGCAAAGTTATAATATAAAAATATCCAAATTTGAAGGTCCGTTTGACCTCTTACTCTTTTTCATTGAAAGGGACGAATTGGATATTTATGATATTCCTATTGCGACCATCACAGAAGACTTTTTGGAGTATATCAAACACTTGGAAACATTGAATATTGATGTTGCCAGTGAATTTATATTGGTGGCAGCTACCTTGATGAAGATCAAAGCTCGTATGCTCATTCCAAGAAAAGAAATAGATGCTGATGGCAATGAAATAGACCCCAGAGCTGAGTTGACACAAAAATTATTGGAATACAAACGCTACAAATCCATCATCGAAGATTTGGAGCAGATGGAATATGAGCGCTCATTAAAACATGGACGCGGTAATTTGGGGGCTGAGTTGGCTGCACTTTCCAATAAAGCATTGGCCGATTCAGAAATCGAAAGCATTTCTTTATACAAGTTGTTCCAAACCTTTGCCAGGTTGCTAGAACGTTATGAATCACAAAGTAATAAAGTGGTCCATCGTATCATTCAGTATGAATACACAGTAGAAGGTCAATCCAAAATCCTCAAAGAAAAAATAGCAGGTAAAAGGGCCAATTTTGAAGAATTGTTCAATGACCTTTCCAATAGGATGGAGGCCATTGTCACCTTCTTAGCACTCTTGGAAATGCTCAACCTACAACTGCTCAACATCATCCAGGGAACAGGTTCTAATAATTTCTGGTTGGAGGAAAAGAAGAGCGACGAGGAAGAATAAATTATCAATTCATTTTGCCTCTCTTTTCCAACTCAATATCTTCATAGATGGTATGTTTATGGTGCAATTCATTGCCGCAATTGTGGCAATATTTGGCATTACTCAAATGATTGATTTCCATACAATTGGGACAAGAAAGCAATTGATTTGCATTTAATCTCAAAACTCTGTTGCTGATCTCAGCTGTTACAATACCTGTGGGCACAGCAATCAAAGCATAGGATAAGATCATAACGATGGAAGCCAAAACTCTACCTAGCCCCGTTACTGGAACCAGATCTCCATACCCAACTGTCGATAAAGTAGTAATTGCCCAATAAATGCTGTGTGGTATACTCCTGAAATTTGCATTGACTTGGCCTTCGATCATAAACATGGCACTCCCAATTAACACTGATATTAGCAAGATGAAACTAATGAATATATAAATTTTATTACTACTTGCTTTCAGTGCCTGAACCACAATGCCACCTTCATTTACAAACTGGCTCAATTTGAAAATCCTAAAGATTCTCAACAGTCTGAATATCCGAAGGATCAAAAAGTGTTGCAAGCCAATGACAAAAATACTCAGGAATGTGGGCAAAAACGACATAAGGTCTATGATGCCAAAAAAACTAAAAATATATTTAAGCGGATTGCGTGCTGCATAAATTCTGATGAAATATTCTATCATGAAAAGGATGGTAAAAACCCACTCCAAACCATAAAACAAAAGATAATATTTACTGTGAATCTCAGGAAGTGTTTCGATCATTACCACTAAAACACTGGCCATGATCAATACAACTAAGGTGATATCAAAAAATCGGCCTTCCTTGCTTTCGCTATTGACAATGATGTTTCTTAACTTCTCTTGATTACTTTTGGATAAGACCTTATTGATGGATTTTTTTTCAAAAAAGGCAATGCGTAAGATACTTATTTTAATTTTGTTAAGAATGCGCTCAAATTTTGTCATGATGTGTTTCTTTGTGCAAAATCCCCGAGATTCTGATTGGTGGCATCTCATACAAATATACTAAATCAAAGGCTCTTTTAGTTATAATTTATTGTTGAGATCGCGTTATTATAAATTTCAAAATCTTCAAAAATCACCCTTAAACTAAATTTACATTTATGAAAATGTCACGACCTATAAGGTTAATATTTTTGATCATCTTGATGTCCATTTTGATATTTCTTCGATTTTATTTTCCCACGGAAAGGTATACTGCTGATCAAATCAGAATCGGAGGGATCGTACTCAACCTAGCCATTTTATTGTTGATATTCAGGATTGTCATTGATGTTTTGATCTTATGGTATAAGTTGGAACAAAGGCGTAGTGGCTCGGAAACTAAGGATAATTTGATCATAGGGCTTACCAATTTATTTCGTATTATTTCTGTGATGGCCACGATTTTAGCGCTTATGTCTTTGTCAGGTTTGGAGCTGAAAGATGTTTTTACAACTTTAAGTATTGTTGCCGCTGCTATTGCCATCGTGACCAAAGATTTTATCACAGAAATCATCATTGGCATTGTCAATGGATTTTCAACAAAAATTGAGTTGGATGATTATGTCAAAATCGGTGAACAGAAAGGTAAAATCATTGACATTGGTTTACAAAAAATCACCCTACTCAATGACGAAGATGATCTCATTTACATTCCCAATGTCAAATTTTACAATTCAGACGTCATAAACTATACGCGCAAAGACATCCGAAGGATGGGAGTGGAATTTCAACTAGATTTAAAGTACCTGACTTCTGTCGAAGATTTGGAAAAAAGATTGACAAGATCCACCAGTGAAATGGCGACTTTTATAGAACCAGGTACATACAATCTGAAAGTAATGAATATTACAAAGGATACTATTGACTTCAACTTTCAATACACGATGATAGAAGTAAGTAGAGAAGTGCATAGGAAAGTCAGGAAATTGGTACTCAGAAGTGTGGCCAATATAGTAAGAGTAGAAGAGCAAATTCAGGAATCAGAAGAGAAAAATACTGATTCATAAAACACAAAAGCCTGTAAATCAAATGACTTACAGGCTTTTTAAGTTTGTCGGGGCGGCAGGATTCGAACCTGCGACCACCTGGTCCCAAACCAGGTACGCTAACCGGACTGCGCTACGCCCCGAATACTTTTATTAACTTTGGTGCTCAACTTTCTACTTAAAGAATGTTGCGGTGAGACCGGGATTCGAACCCGGGGTACCCCTTTCAGAGTACGACGGTTTAGCAAACCGTTGGTTTCAGCCACTCACCCATCCCACCTTTCTCCTCGGTTTTCTCAAAGAGAGTGCAAATATACACTTTCTATTTAATTCAAAAATTTTTTTGGAATTATTTTAATGACGATTTTTATTTGCCATTATATCGTGTTTCATTTCAATAAATTTATCCTATAAAATTTCTATAAAGTTTGCCCTGATTATTTAGCATAAAATCCAGCTTAAGCTTTAATAGAATTGATACTAGGCCTATTTTTTAGATTATGATCTAAAATATTGGCGTGTTTTTTAGATTATGATCTAAATATTAGGCGTATTTTTTAGATTATTGGTTTTTTATGGGTAATCATTAGTATTCATTCATTTCGCTCCCAAATGCCAGTGTTTATATCCCAAAACCCTAACCAATTAAGATTAAGATTCTTATTTTCGAAAGCTTTCGGACCACCTCGAAATGCCAGTTGATTTCTTTACTTATTCAAGTTCCACTCAAAACAAAAAATCCCTAACCAATTAAGATTAAGGATTCTTTACTTTTGTGGGCCCACCAGGACTTGAACCTGGGACCACCTGATTATGAGTCAGGTGCTCTAACCGTCTGAGCTATAGGCCCTTCTTCTTTCAGATTTCTTCAAATCTTGAAAAAGTGGTGCAAATGTAAGAAATAATCATCTTATTGCAAGTTCGCTCCGCTGTTTTTTAAGATTATTTAGACTTTTTTGAAGCAATCATTTAAAGTAATTGAATAATTTGCCCTAAAAAAGGTCAGATATCCTAATTTTGCAATCCCATTTTAGTTTGGGAGAAAAATTATCGATACATGAGCACTCCAAAGGAGATCATCAATAGGAAAGCAAAATTTGAATATCATTTCGTCCAAGAATTTGAAGCAGGCATTGCTTTGACGGGAACTGAAGTCAAAGCCCTCAGGCAAGGAAATGCCAACCTTACTGATGCTTATTGTTTATTTGATGGTAAATTTCTTATCCTGAAAAGTATGTATATTGGTGATTATAAAGAAGGCAATCTCTACAATCATGAGCACCGAAGAGATCGCATTTTACTTTTAAGGAAGCCAGAGCTCAAAAAAATAGAAAGAAGGATGACAGAAAAAGGTATGACGGTTGTTCCTTATAAAGCATACTTTAGTCCTCGAGGATTTGTCAAACTTCAGATTGTACTTGCACAAGGTAAAAAGGAGTTTGATAAAAGAGAAACCATTAAAGAAAGAGACAACAAACGCGAAATTGACAGAATCAAGAAAATTTATAAATAGCAAAATCGCCGCATGAAAATAGTACTCGCTGGTGCAGGAGATATCGGTTTTCATCTAGCTAAGATGCTCTCTTCAGAACAACACGACATTGTTTTGATAGATACCAGCGAATCCGTTTTGGAATATGCAGCCACTCACTTAGATGTACTCATCATCAAAGGTGACAGCTCTTCGGTAGATATCTTACGCAATGCAGGTATTAAATCTACCGACTTATTCATCGCAGTGACCACCCATGAAAGTGTCAATTTGATTTCCTGTATCCTCGCAAAAAGATTGGGTGCCAAACAAACCATCGCTAGGGCCAGTAAATCAGAATTTGTACAAAAAGAACAAAAGCAAATATTTGTAGATTTGGGTATTGACAAGATCATCTACCCCACTCAATTGGCTGCTTTCGAAATCAGAAGATTACTCAAACTCAGTAAAGTCACGGATAATTTCGAATTTGAAGGAGGTAAAATGTCTGTTTTGGGCATCGTACTTGGCGAAACTTCTCCATTTATAGGAAGGTCTCTCAGAGAAATGGATGAATTATACCCTCAAATGGATAGCAGACCAATCGCCGTTTTGCGGGGGCATGAAACCATTTTGCCGAGGAGTAATACCACTTTGAGAATCAATGATCACGTATATTTCATCACTTTGGCAAAGGATAGAGATCAGCTACTGCGCATCATTGGGTCTGATAAAAAAGAGATCAAAAAAATAATGATTCTCGGCGGCTCAGGTGTAGGTTTGGAGACAGCAATTTTATTGGAAGAAAACTACGACCTGACCATTGTCGATAAAGACAAAGAAAATTGCAAGCGTTTGATTGATAAACTACATGATAGTTTAGTCATAGAAGCCGACCCCTCCAATATTGAGTTGCTCAAAGAAGAAGGCCTTTCAAGAATGGATGCAGTGATTGCTGTCACTCCAAATTCAGAAACCAACATCATAGCCTGCCTCATGTCTGAACAGAGTGGAGTGCAGAAAACCATAGCATTAGTAGACAATACCGATTACACTCACATCAGCCAACGCATTGGTATTGATACCATCATCAATAAAAAGCTGATTGCCGCAAATAACATTTTTAGATTTGTGCGGAAAGGGCAAATTGAGGCAATTACCAGCCTTCATGGTGTGGATGCCGAAATCATCGAGTATGTCATCAGACAAGATAGCCCTCTCACAGAAAAACCATTGCGTGAACTAAATTTTCCTGCCAATGGCATTGTGGCAGGAGTAATCAGAGATGCAGAAAGTATCGTACCAAACGGCAACTTTCAATTGAAAGTAAATGACAAAGTCATAGTTTTGGCAATGACTTCTTCCATACAAAAGGTGGACGACTTATTTAGATAGGCATGATCAATTTACAACCCATATCAAATGTTATAGGTGTATTGCTCATAGTTTTAGGTATGGCAATGTTATTGTGTTTGCCTGTTTCTTGGTATTTTAATTCTGGTGATGGTTCTGCCTTACTCAATGCTGGCAGCATTACCATGATTTGTGGCATATTATCCTGGAAATATAGGTTTAATGAAAATCCTGAAAGTCTCAACAAAAGGGAAGGAATTCTTATAGTTGCAGCATCTTGGATATTCATGAGTTTGTTTTCAGCACTGCCCTATTTATTTTCAGATACTTTGGTAAGTCCTGCCAATGCAATCTTTGAGTCAGTTTCAGGTCTTACTACCACGGGAGCATCCGTTTTTGATGACATCGAAGTATTGCCAGAAGGCATTTTATTTTGGCGAAGTTTGACACAATGGATTGGAGGTATGGGTATCATTGTGCTGACGGTAGCTCTTTTCCCTCTTTTGGGCATTGCTGGAATTGAGTTATTTACCGCTGAATCCCCTGGTCCTACAACTGAAAAAATACACCCAAGGATAAAAGAAACTGCAAAACGGCTATGGCTTTTATATATTGGAATTACCCTATTATGCGCAACTCTTTTCTATTTTGAAGGTATGACTATGTTTGAAGCCATCAACCATGCATTCACTACCATGGCCACTGGAGGATTTTCTACAAGAAATGCGTCAATGGCTGCCTTTTCTCCTTTGATTCAATATACTGCGACCCTATTTATGTTTATCGCAGGTACCAACTATTTCATCATTTACAGTTTGGCTAAAGGCAGGTTCAGAAGGGTTTGGTTTAATGATGAATTTAGACTTTATACCATTGTGGTTTTGTTTTTCACCCTAGTGATGACTATTGGCGTGTTTTATAGAACGGATAATAGCTTGGAACAATCATTTAGGGAAGTGGTCTTCCAAGTAGTTTCTCTCATAACAACCACTGGTTTTGTATCAGCCGATTATACCGCTTGGGGTTATGGGCTCACAGCAATTTGCTTTTTGTTGTTATTCATTGGAGCAAGTGCCGGATCAACAGCAGGAGGTATAAAAATCATCAGGCATTTAGTATTTATCAAAAACACGCTATTGGAATTCAAGCGTATTTTACACCCAAGAGCAATCATTAGGATAAAAATTAATAAAGAAATCGTCGCTCCTAAAATCCTTACACACATCTTGGTATTTCTACTCATCTACCTTGGCGTTTTTATTATGGGAACCTTTGCTCTGGCTTTAATGGAGTACGATCTACTTACTGCAGCTGGTGCAGTAGCAACTTGTTTGGGAAACGTTGGACCAGGAATTGGAGATGTGGGCCCAATGAATAATTTTTCGGGTTTGTCTGATTTAGCCAAGTTTTTTCTTTCCTTGATCATGATCATCGGTCGGTTAGAACTTTTCACGATTCTTTTCTTGTTTACTCCTTATTTTTGGAAAGTAAACTAATCGCGTGAAAATAAAAAATGAATATCAAGCATGGTTTGATGCTGTTGAAATCACAGACAAAACTGCATTGGATGAATTGGCCGCTGCAGCAACAGTATCAGCCTATCAAAAAATTGATTGTCTCGCTTGCGCAAAATGTTGTCTTACCACAGTAACCACTTTCACAGAAAGCGATATTCAAAGAGCCTCCAAAGGCTTGTCTATTTCCACAAAAAACTTCAAAAAATTATATCTTTTCATGGACTTGGATGGCAATTACACCACACAAAATGTGCCGTGTCCTTTCCTAAACCTAACAGATCATAAGTGTAAAATTTATGAAAACAGACCCCACGCATGCAGGTCATTTCCACATACCCAAAAGGATCATTTTTTGACCAGAAAAAGAGTGCACCTTGAAAACGCTAAATTTTGTGGCGTCACAACTTACGTTTTAGACACCCTCAAAACAAACTTTACAAAAACTAGATAGCGGCGTATTTTTCACCAACGATATCCCAATTTACCAAACCCATAAAGTTTGTAATGTAATCTTTCCTTAAGTTTTGGTACTTCAGGTAATAAGCATGTTCCCAAACGTCAATTCCCAAAATAGGAGATCCACCTTGTGACGCAATCTTGCTCATCATTGGATTGTCTTGATTGGGTGTAGAGCTTATAAAAACTTCTCCATTTTTATCAACAGCAAGCCAAGCCCATCCAGACCCAAATACTTTCATAGCAGCATCTGAAAATGCAGTTTTAAAACCGTCTAAAGAAGTAAATTTCTTATTGATAGCCTCGGCAAGTTTACCTTTAGGCATTTTCGAGCCACCTGGAGTCATTATTTCCCAGTATAAAGTATGATTGAAATGACCTCCCGCATTATTCCTTACCGCATTTTCCGCAGCATTACCCGTCAATGACATCAAAATTTCGGTCAAAGATTTCCCCTTAAGCGGAGAACTTTCCAATGCCTTATTCAGGTTGGTTACATAACCAGCATGATGTTTATCGTGATGAATCTGCATGGTCATTTCGTCTATAGCTGGCAGTAATGCATTATAAGCATATGGCAAGGCAGGCAACACAAATGGTTCGGCCATTACACCTGTAGCTATGGCTGATGCTCCGTCTTTGCTCAGTTCTTTGCTTGATTTACAAGCAATCATTGGTGCCAATCCTATACCGAGAGATATCATGCTTGCTTGCTTGGAAAATTTCCTTCTATTCATTATTCTTTATTTTTAAAACATTAAAATACGCAAATTTTATGTCATTGTCAAATCACCTCTCTGATCAATCTGCAGTTCTGATGGTTGTAGACTCTTGAATCCAACATCCTACAAAAAAACTTGAGCCTGCTTTTAAATTCCTCAAGAATATATCTTCTTTGTTTGGCATGTATCTGGCATACCTTGATATCAAAGTATTTGCCTCTGATGCTACAGATGGGTCAACACTTTTGGCCTTTGCAAACATATCAATGGCTGGCCATGTTACAATTTGACTATCAAATCCTCTACCCGGACCACACAAAGGACCGCTTGATGCGTATAGTTTTCCGATCAATAAATATGGATCTCCCCAGCCACTTCTATACTTTGCAGCTTGGTAAGCATAACTTCTTGCTTGTGAGAAATTCTTGATGTCACCATAATATATTTGGGCGATCAAAAACAAATATTTAGACTTCTTTTCATTGTCATCCGTTTCGTCAACAAATTGCTCAAACAGTTTGACTGACTCTTTATATTTACCGTCTGTGTATGCATCGTAGGCTTGTCTCAAGGTGCCCGGAGGCGGTGGTGGAACAAAACAATTCTTCTCTTTGGCTGCCTTTATTTCCAAAAACCTGGGGTCAGTCTCTGAACAACCTCCTCTCAGAAAGCGAGAGTATGCCGTGTTGATGATGTAACAACTATCCGGACTTTCTAAAAATTCAGCATAGTATTTAGTTGAGTAATAATCACAATCATAAAAACCATCCACGCCTTCTAATGCTTCCAATCGATCTGGTGCATAATCTTTGACCGTAGACCAGCCTTCACACTCTTGTCCTTTGCAGTTTTTATCACCATATTCAATAGAACTAGCGATGATTTTAGCGTATTTTCTGCCCTCTTCTACCGAAATTTTTCCATCCAAAACGCGATCATACAAGAGCTTTGTAAATGGATTTACGGTGTAGTAAACCATTTTTTCTTTGTTCATCTCTATTGACCTGGTAAAAGTTTCAAATTGTTCTTCTTCTGATATAAGATCACCCAGATTATAGAAATAATCGAAAGCTCTTCTAGACATCATGGTGGCATCTACTTTAAAACACTCTTCCAGTTTTGCATTGATCATTTTGATGGTATCAACGTATCTTTTTTTCAACTCTACGTCTGAAGTCGCTTTTGCCAATTCACTATAAATGGTCACACCATCAGAGAAGTGACCCATCACTGTACCATTTGATCCAGGAGCTAGATTGTAAGCAACTTTCCAAATCTTCAATGCTGCTTCATATTTCTTGAAAGTCATTTGATCTTTATAAAGCACAAATGCATTTTCTGCTTCCTCTTTATCAGCTGGACTTAAATCTGAAAATTTTCTACACGGATTATTTGGATCTGTAGTCACAACAGGAACTTCGGGTGCAGTAACAATTTCTTTTGCTTTGGGGCTGCAGGAATACACCAAAGCGACCAAAGAAAAACCTAATATTTGAAAAATATGCTTCATACAATTTTTTTAAAAACTTGGAAGATTTAAAGCGCCTTCAAAAATAGCGTTTTTTGGTAGATACATGTTTCAACCCAACAAATATTTTAGCCGTGGTACAACTAGGCAGTTACTAACTTTTCCCGTAGTGGCTGTACAACTTGATTCCCATAAAAGTTAATCGACTGCATGATTTGATCATGAGGCATCGGACCTACCGGCATGTGTGCCAAAAATCTAGTTTGCCCGAAAAGTTCCGTCATATAAGTGAGCTTTTGTAAAACAGTATTTGCACTACCTACAAACAATGAACCACCAGGCCCTCGCATCTGTTCATAAGCTCCTCTAGACATAGGCCCCCAACCTCTTTCTCTTCCTATTCTGGACATTACTTCCGCATAAGATGGGAAAAAATCATTTGCAGCCTTTTCATCACTTTCACCGACAAAGGCATGGCAATGGATACCAATTTGTATTTCTGAAACTGGATGCCCGCTTTCGACCCATGTTTTTCTATATAAATCCAACAAAGGAACAAACTGTTCCAATGAACCACCAATAATTGCTACTGCTAGCGGAAGTCCTAACTTTGCAGCCCTGACTACTGAAGAAGGTGTCCCTCCCACAGCAATCCAAACTGGAATCTTAGCTTGTACAGGCCTGGGATAGATACCTTCACCATTTAATGAGGGCCTTAATTTTCCTTTCCATGACACAAATTCCGACTCATTGAGTTTCAATAATAAGTCCAGTTTCTCAGCAAACAAGTTATCGTAATCTGACAAATGATATCCAAACAAAGGAAACGACTCAATGAAAGATCCCCTACCAGCCATTATCTCTGCTCTTCCATTTGAAAGTAAATCTACAGTAGCATATTGCTGATAAACACGTACTGGATCTTCGCTTCCTAATACCGTGACAGCACTTGAAAGTCTGATGTTCTGAGTTTTCACAGCAGCAGCAGCAAGTATAGTTGCAGGCGATGAGGCAATAAAATCAGGTCGGTGATGTTCACCAATGGCATATACATCCAAACCTACTTCATCCGCAAGCACAATTTCTTCCATCAACTCTGCCATTCTTATTTGTCCACTTTTACCGAGATGCTCAGCCGAAGGATTCATCTCTACAAAACTTGAAATTCCAAATTCCATTATCATTTATTTATTTTAAAAACTTCTTTGTAAACATTATGCCCAACCAATGGTTCGGAAATAAATTTTAAAACAATTTAAAAAAACCTAACAAAAATATATTTTTCGAATTCCAAATAAACCATCATTGGTCCAGACGCAAGGCCTTGCGTCTCTACGATTGGTAATTAAATACCAATTTGAAATCCCACGTGTGCAGACGCAAGGCCTTGCGTCTCTACGATTGGTAAATAAATACCAATTTAAAATCTATTGTAAATGCTATTTATTATTTTCTGTGCTGCTCTCCCATCTCCATATAATTCCGGATCAAACGGGCCGAAACTTCTTTTTAATAATTTCGGAATCCGCCCTAGATCTTCATACACCAAAACATTACATTCGTTTTGCAAGGTTTCTCTCCATTCCGTTTCAGGACGTAAGGTAATACAAGGCTTTTGCAACCAATAAGCCTCTTTTTGCATGCCTCCACTATCTGTAATGAGCGATGTACTTTCATCCATCAACCGGATGTTTTCAAAATAAGATTGAGGACCAATAAAAGTAATATTTGCATATTTCACAGGATATAAACCAAATGAATTCATTCGGCTTTGGGTTCTGGGATGGATAGATAATATTATCCGTTGATCAAGTGTATTGAGTGCGTCCAAAATGCCCATCAATCTCACTTTATTATCTACATTGTAAGGCCGATGGAGGGTTGCGTAATGGTAATGTACAGATGCGTTTTTTGACAAAGATGTTCTGAGTGCAATAACATCTTTCATGACGTCTCCTACAATAATCACACCATTTCCTTCAATGCCTTCTTTTTTCAAATTTAATTGGGCTGCTTCATTGGGTACAAGCAATAAAGTTGAAATTTGATCGGTTTGCACCCTATTGATTTCTTCTTGCATGGCCTCATTGTAACTTCGCAACCCCGCTTCCACATGAATTACTGGCAATCCTAAATGATGCGCGGCTTTTGCTCCAGCAAGGGTTGTATCTGTATCGCCATAAACCATTACTGCGGTTGGTAGCTCCTTTTGGAATATTTCATTTAATTCCCAAAACATATATTCATTGTGCTCCTTGGGATTTGTTTTATGCACATTTGACAATTGATATTTTGGAGTATGAATAGACAATTGGTCAAAAAAAACATCGCACTCATATTTTCGTCATAATGTTGACTAGTATGGACGGTGATGAATTCTATACCAAGATGATCACAGTGGTCAATGGCCGCATGTTTGATGAATTGCGGCCTTGTGCCGATTACACAAATAATTTTTATTTTTTTTCGATCAGTTTCCATGGGGCAAATTTTCGGCAATTAATACTTTTTTCACAATTGCATTCCACGATAAAACGGTGTTGGCATATTCTTGTAATCCGCCACTGACATTCTCGATATTTGGCAAAATATCTGTTTGATACCATTCTATAATTTGTCTCAAATTAAATTCAGCCTGATCGAATAAATAGGCTCCCTTTATTCCATGAAAAGAATGATCTGGAACATTATAAATAAATGGAATCCCGCGTGCTGCATAATTTCTATGTTTTAAATTCGCAGCGTAAGACAATTGCCGTGACTCATGGTGTAAAGTACCAATTCCAATATTTGCTTCTGCAAAAATATTATCCAATTCTTCTCCATATTTTGGCGGAATAAATTTGACTAAATCCTGAATTCCGAATTCGATAGCTTTTGATTTTAAATTAGATAATTCCGGACCATCACCAACTAAAATTAAATTTATTTTATAAGGCATTTGTTCCTGCGAATATTTTGCAATAGCTTTTAATAATAAATCAAAACCCTGCCAAGGCCAGAAAGTACCCACGTAAATTAAATTTATTTGTAGATCACTCTTTAATGGTCTTGTGATGGAAGACACAGATTTTATCTCAATGCCGTTATCAAAGGGTATGGTTTTAATTCCAAATATTTCTTTTTCCGGGCCTAGATGTAAGATCCTATTTACCCACAGATGCATGTGATTCCATTTGTTTGAAATCAAAGTTTTTAAAAGCATCCTTTTAAAAAAATTAAACTCATACAAAAAAGGATAATTGGGCATCGCTACCCAAATTTTGAGATTGGGAAAATTTGCTCTTACTTCTGATAATGCTTTATATTGGTAAAAGGACAATGGTGAAAATCTCAGATAAATCAATTCATATTTTTTATTATTTAACTGATTCATTATCTGATTAAATACCAAATCATTTGTTTGATAGAAATACCTTTTCTGAATTAATTCCCCATTCAATATAATTCCCAAGTCATTATTACACAAAATATCAACTTCATATCCATGGTACCTGAAAGCCTTTGCTATAGCATTTTCTTTTTCAACAATCCCTTTGCTTTGTTGCAAATCGACATTGAGTCTATATATGAAGAGTATCCTCATATCCGCCTTATTTGCTTTAGGATTTCAACCAAATCGATGCCAATTAATTGATAATCTACCCAATAATGATTGTGGATATTTACATTCATTTGGGTGTTTATTTTATTAGATTCTAAAAATTTAATGGCCTTTTGATTAAATAAAACAGATTGTTTTCTTACTTCATATCTTTGAGCACTATCCATCCAAACCAATGGCTGCTCTATTACACTGCTTTTGGCTTTTAATTTCCAATTAAATAAATAATAATTAAAACCTGTGCCACAACGAAAACCTACATGTTCATTCAATCCCAAACTACTATCTTCCCGGATATTATTTTTTTCCAATATTTCCAAAGTGTTTTCAAAATCAAAATGTAAATAGTGTTGTCTGCTCAATTCTATTTTCCGGCCTATAATGGTTTCCAGTAAGGATTTTTCTTCTTGAAATAATTCATCATTTTTCGCAGCTAAATAGGAAGGGTGTATACCAATTTCATAACCTTTATCCAGAGCCTGGTTTGCTAATTTTGAATCTGCGCTTGTCTGTCTTCCGTCCTTCCCGGATCAAAAATATGGTCTCCTCCCACATGAAAATAAATGATCTTAGACATGGCTTGATCGCTTGCATCCAAAAAAGAAAAATCACTGTAAACTTGATGTTCTTTTGTAAATGCATGTTTATATGCAGATTTAATTGAACTACCATATTTTACAAAAAACAGAAATTGTTTGATTTTATTTTGAAGACCTTGTTTACGAGATAAATAATCAATGTCATGACTCAAACTCCATTTACTTTTTACATTCAAGACAGGAAAACCAAAGGTTACTAAAATGGCAGTGACCAATTCATCTATTACAGGAAAATGGTGCAACTTGTTTTTTACCAGAATTTGCTCTGTTTCAGGCATCATGTCCCATTGATTTCGCATCACCGGGTTAAAATGATATTCTTCATATCTACTGAGGTGAAAAAAAATGGTTTCTATCCAATCAAACGCAAACCTTTTACCATCAAAAAAGTCATTAATTCCACGATTTCCACCTTCAATTGCAAATACATTTTTGGGTTTGGCGTGATAAGTATTGACGGATAATGCTCTATTATTGACCTGTGCCGAACCAAAAAACAAGTTCTGGACAGGGATTTGAGTGGCGTTTGGGTTGTCCATATTCGGTGTATGGGTATATTCAACATCTGCCGTTTTACGGTCTTCACACAATTCAAAAAATAATCTACCACCATTGAGGGGATGGTGGTTTATGAAATCCAAAACATAGCTACAGTAAGGAATATATTTCTCTTTTTCTATCCAGATATTCATGACCATATTTATAACTTGCCTATGATTCTGAAACCCAAATCCAACAATTTATTAGATGCTTTAGATATCTGAAAATAGGGTGTTTGCTCTCCCCCAAAAGACCTAAAAAAATGTTCTACTGGTTTTAAATCACTGCCTTCGAAGTCAAAACCCAAATGGCGTTTTACACTTTCTTGTATCGCATGCCAAATCAAAAAACTTACAACACCCCGCGGCGCATTTTCTAGCTTCCCGGAAGCAATATAATAAGTATATGATTCATCACTTACCACAAAAATACCGGCTACTGGTCCTGTTTCCAAACTTGCCAGCCACAGGTTTGCAGCTTGGACTTTTGTCGATCGGAGTTTGTGGTAGATGTGGTTCAAGAAATCACCGTTATAAATCATTTTATTCCTTGATTGTCAAAACTTACTTTGTTGATTTTATGAAATAATTCAAAGTCTTGACTTTCAAGAATTTGAACATGTGATTGAGCAAACTGAATGTCATTGCGGGTTTTAGCATCAAAAGCTTCCCATATTTCTTCCAAAGAAACGCCACTATTTATCCTATAGGTATAACGTATTTTTTGCCCATAACCTGCCCATGAAAATGGTTGACAATCCTGAAAACTAGGGTGCATGGCTAGGTTGAAGTAGTGCACATTTGGCAGTTGATCAATGATGTCTTGTGTGCATGTTTTTTTGAAAGCATACAAAGACAATCTCTTTTCCATATTCTTTGGAGGAAAATATAAAATACCGCCATAAGGTGTCAACTTGGGTGAAATGATTGCTGATATGCCCCACTTGGATCGCTGAAAAATGGGCATAAATGCTCGAATATGACCGTTATTATCCAAACTCAAAAGTATGTCCCAACCACTTTCACCACAGACTGCATCCAGCCAAGACGCTTGGTAAAATAATGGGATCTCTTTATCTTTGAGAAATTCTTTTAATAACTGTTTTTTATCCGTCACTTTTTCTTTTCACAAATAGCTAAGGTAATTGATTTCTTTTGTTTTGAATACACTATAGAGATCCAATTTTACCTTTCATCATTTTGGAAACAAAATCGATTGGATGATTTAAAGATTTAACATTTACAGGAATATTTTATATGGATAGTAGAACCAAAGGTATCATAGCGACCGTTTTTGCAGCAGTTTTTTTCAGTACGGCTGGTCTTGTTATAAAAATATTACCTCAGTCCGCATATTCAATTCTGTTTTTCAGGAGTTTATTTTGCTTTCTGTTATTCCTGATGATTTTTAGAAAAAAAGCTTTAAAAATCAATAAGTTATCACTGATTGGTGCAGGTTTATTTTACGTACCGCTCGTCATATGTTTTGTTTTAGCCACTAAATTGACCACAGCTGCCAACGCCATCTTTTTACAGTATGCTGCCCCAGCCTTTGTCCTATTACTTGAGCCAAAACTGCTCAATATAAAACTAAAGGGCATCAACATTTTTACCGTGGTGGTGTGTCTGGCAGGTATGACATTATTTTTCATTGATCAACTAGAAAAACCAGATAATTGGTGGGGAATTATCCTCGCTGTGGCTTCTGCTTTTGCACTTGCTGGGTTTCTCATTGTCCAAAAAATGAATCATTCAGATTATCTCATTCCTACCATTACTTATGGAAATTTATTTGTCGTTTTAATCATGTTTCCAATCGTAATACAGGAAACTCCACCCAATTATCTACAACTTTCTTATATGGCATTTCTGGGTTTTGTACAATTGGGCGTCGGTTACCTATTTTTCACCTATGGACAAAAACACATTTCAGCCATCGAAAGTGCGCTGATAGCTATGCTTGAACCTATCCTCAATCCGATGTGGGTAATGATTGGATATGGCGAAAAACCAGGTGGTTGGGCCATCCTAGGGGGCCTCATCATCATCTTAGCCTTGATTTTTAGAATGATATTCCTCTCAGTTACCACCAAAAAAGTAAAAGATTTGGCAACCTCCGAAGATGAGTTGCTGACTTAAAGCCCTCAATGCGCGTTGTGGTGTTAATCTTTTTCAAATTATCTTGCAGATATTGATAAGTACGAAATCATTCGTTTAATTTTGCGTTCTTCATAAAAAATCTTGAAAAATATGCAAAACAGCTTGGACATTGAAATGATCGGACAGCAGGTGAAGCTAGACAATGCTTTCCTTACAAGAATAAAAGCAGAATGTGGTAAGGTCATCGTTGGTCAAGAAGACATGATCGAAAAACTATTGATAGGACTGCTTACCAAAGGTCATATTCTTTTAGAAGGTTTGCCTGGTTTGGCAAAAACGCTCAGTATCAAAACTTTGGCTTCTACTGTCGGCGGGAAATTCAGCAGGATTCAATTTACACCTGACTTGCTTCCTGCAGATATCATTGGTACCATGATTTATAATCCGGGAACCAATGAATTTAGTGTGAGAAAAGGACCAGTGTTTGCCAACTTTATCCTTGCGGATGAAATTAACAGAGCGCCAGCCAAGGTTCAAAGTGCACTTTTGGAGTCGATGCAGGAAAAACAAGTCACCATTGGAAAGGAGAGTTTCAAACTCGAAGAACCGTTTCTGGTTTTAGCTACTCAAAACCCCATTGAGCAAGAAGGTACATACCCACTACCAGAAGCTCAACTTGATAGATTTATGCTGAAGGTCAAAATTGACTATCCACGAAAGGAGGAAGAACGTCAAATCATGCGACAAAATCTGGGTGGTCAAGATGCCTTAGTAATCAATCATGTTGCATCGATGGAAGAAATTCTCAGAGCTAGAAAAACGGTTTCACAAATTTACATGGATGAAAAGATCGAGACCTATATTTTGGACCTGGTCAATGCGACAAGAGGTGAAAATAAAGAGGTAAGTATGCTGATCAACTTTGGTGCTTCACCAAGAGCTTCCATCAATTTGGCATTGGCAGCAAGAGCCCTTGCATTTATCAGAGGTCGCGGTTATGTGACACCAGACGATGTAAGGTCTATTGCCAAGGATGTGCTCCGTCACAGGATGGGCTTGAGTTATGAAGCAGAAGCAGAAAATATTACCCAAGACGATATTGTTGACAAAATCCTGCAGGCGGTTGTCGTTCCATAAAGTCAAAAAAGTATGCGGTTTCCAACCATATTTCTATTTGCCTTTTTTATTATTTGTTCAGCAGATGCTCAAGACATTCCGCTAAGGGAAGACTTTGTAAAAGCTTTTCCGGTATTCTCAACGAATATTAGCTGGTCTAAGCTTTACCATGGATACCTTGATGGAGATACAGAGGTAGAAATGTATTTGGCAAAAGACCAAAAAGAATACAAGGGTTTGTATCGATACATATCCTCAGGTCTCACTTTCCATTTGGAAGGTTCATATGACCAAGATGGTCTGCTTTACCTCAAAGAAATTGATTCGCTATTCCGAGTCACAGGATACATGGTAGGGGATTTTGAAAAAGAAAAATTTGAGGGTGAATGGCGAGATTATGCACAAATCCATAGTCTTCCAGTAAATGTGTCAGAGCAATTGGACACAACATACGAGCAAAACACCAATAATTGGTACATGTATCTCTCTGGAATACGGTATCCAGAAATACGATTTTTAGTAGAAAAAAAACATGAAAATGTATCAGCCTTTTTTCACTTTGGAGGCGATCTGTTAGAAGCCAGTTTGAGTTTGATTCCTGGTCGGAAGAATTTATACACAGGTACTTACTCCAACCTGAATGACGAAACCAAAGAAATTTTCCTTTCACTCAATCCCGAGCTCGCTTACTTTGAAACGACAGATTCCTTAGATAGAAAAGTAAGTTTCCGGCTTAATAGTGAAGCCATACTTCCATTGGCTACAAAAGATTTCACCGTTTATACTACTCGAATGACGGCTTTAACGCCTACAGTTCAAACCAAAAACTTCAACCTTTGGCTAGCTACCAAAATAGCCTATTGGTGGGAAGATCAACTTTCCCGAGCAAAGTTGTATAATACACACATGGAAGACTTTAGCCATAGTGAAAGATTTATCAAAGGCGCCAATATTGATGTGATCATGGATCTTGTCACCACTAGTTTGATCAGTGGTCGGTTCATTTTGCAATCTTCTTTTACTGATACCATTCATGAAATACCTTTTATCTATCACATAAGTAAAGATAAGGAGGTTAGTTTGGCAGAATTATATCCAAAAAAAACAGATATTGAATTGATCATACAACATATTATTTCAGGAAGAATTGTATATCAAAAAATACCTAGTGATGAGGTATCAAAACCGTATGTGTTTCCTACACTTTCTCATTTTGGTCTTTCTATCAGAACAGCCTTTGACCCCATTGACGGGCAAGATCTGATGATCATAAACAGTAGAGATGTATTACCCATGATGAATAAATCAAACATTATTAAAAAATCAGGCATATGGCAATGACAACTGCTGATATCGTCAGGAAAGTACGCAGGATAGAAATAAAATCAAGAAAACTCTCCGACCATCTTTTCTCCGGAGAATACCACTCGGCTTTCAAAGGTCGGGGCATGTCTTTTAGTGAAGTGAGAGAATATTCCTACGGTGATGACGTGAGAAACATAGACTGGAATGTTACAGCTCGCGCAGGTAGTCCTTACATTAAAACATTTGAAGAAGAGCGCGAACTCACTGTCATGCTCCTCATTGATGTGAGCCATTCACTAAATTTTGGAAGCAGTGAAACTTTCAAAAAAGATTTACTCATAGAAATCGCTGCAGTCATTGCATTTTCTGCCAATGACAATAAGGATAAGATAGGTGCAATTTTATTTACTGATAAGATAGAAATGTACATTCCACCACAAAAAGGGAGAAAAAATGTTTTAAAATTTATCAGAGAAATGTTGGTAATTGATCCCCAAAGCAAAGAGACCAACCTCAATTTGGCATTAGATTATTTCAATAAAGTACAGAAGAAAAAATGTATCACTTTCATTCTATCTGATTTTAAATCTCCGGATTTTTCAAGGCCACTCAACATTAGTGGTAAAAAGCACGACGTGATTGGTATCAAAATCGGAGACAAAACAGAAAAATCCATTCCCAATATCGGTTTTATCAGTGTAATTGATCCTGAATCTGGCTTGTTGAAAACCATGGATACCAGTTCTACTAACTTCCGAAGTTATTATGAAAATCAGTATGAAATTCATGAATCTCAAACCAAGGATTTATTTAAAAAATCTGGTGCTGAGTTTGTTTCTCTAATGACTGAGGATGATTTTGTAAAACCATTGATCAACCTGTTTAAGAAGAGATAGTATGGAAAACAAAGGTCTATTTAAAAAAATCTTTTTTATCTTTTCATTTATACTGATTGGACTCAATGTTTATAGCCAATCGGTTAGTATAGCCACACCACAAAAAGATAGCATCCTTTTTGGCGAGAGTACGGTAGTGAGTTTTGCCATCAATCAAATTCCTGCTGAGTGTAAAGCGGTCATTATTGATTTAGGTAAAATCCAAAATTTACTTTACGAGCAGGATACCATAATGTTTGAAAAATACGCTGATGTGATGGTAGATATTCCAGACCCAGATATTGCAGTATATTACGATGAAGGTGTGAAAAAATTGACTATACCAATCCAAGCATTTTCAGCAAAGGATAATCAAGCAATTAATTTGGCGTGAAGTTTTTGAGTTATGGTTCATTTGCCATTCCGCCAGCATTTTTGCAAGATGACCAAGGAATTATTCAAGCCAATTATACCCCTGGAAAGATCATGGTGAGGCTGCAAAATGAAGTGATTGCTGACACCACACTAACCATCACTGACATCAAACCCATTGCTGAGGTAAAACCTTCCATTTGGTCGTGGCTTAAGTATGTGTTATTGGCAATGGTATTATTAGCCTTAGCATATTATGTTTATAAAAAGTACTTGAAGTCCAAAGAAGGTGCAATCACCGTTGAGCCAATTTCACAAGAATTGGACATACCGCCACACGTTGAGGCGCTGGAAGAATTGTATAAATTGAAAGCCAATCAATCCTGGAGAAGTGGGGATGCAAAGGAATTTCAAACTGATCTGACATTTATAATCAAAAGATACCTGGAGCGAAAATTCAATTTTGGTGCCTTGGAAATGACCTCAGATGAGGTCGTTGCTGAGCTCAGAAGGAAAAAGATTACCGCTACCACGTGGACTTTGGTGATTGATGATGTGCTCCACATTGCAGATTTAGTAAAGTTTGCCAAAGCTCAACCCGAAGACAATATCCACGAAGAATTTGTGGATAAGGCCATTGATTTTGTTGATGCGACTAAAAATTACAAATGATGGCGACTATAATTTTCAACATCAGTTTTTTCAATCCGTGGGTTTTGGTGCTCATTCCTTTTCTCGTGTGGATATGGTATAAATATATTTTTAAAAAGACACCAGACATCGATACAGATGCACTCAGATGGAATGCACCTGAGGTCAAAAAGGAAATATCATTGAAAGAACGTGTCTTTCCATGGTTGAAATGGTTGCCTTTATTTGGATTGGTCAGTATAATAGTAGCCCTTGCCAGACCTATTAAACTTTATCAAGAAGAAAAAATTAAGGCAGATGGCATTGACATTGTTTTGGCAATGGATTTGAGTAGCAGTATGCTTTCACGTGATTTTGAGCCCGATAGGTTGTCCGTAGCCAAAGAAATGGCGAGGGATTTTGTAAGCAAAAGGATTTATGACCGCATAGGACTAGTAGTTTTTGCAGGTGAAAGTTTTACTCAATGCCCAGTCACAACCAACCATGAAATCGTAAAAGGCTTTCTGTCAACACTACAAACTGGCGTACTTGAAGATGGAACGGCCATCGGCATGGGATTGGCAACGGCTTCCAATAGACTCAAGGATAGCAAATCTGCTTCAAAAATTATCATCCTCATGACAGATGGCGTCAACAATGCAGGATATATTGATCCAACTACCGCCATCGATATGGCAAAATCTATGGGTCTTAAAGTTTATACCATTGGAATTGGAAGTACTGGTGTAGCCATAAGCCCCGTATCAAAAGACGCTTATGGGGATTACATTTTCGGACCAACACAAGTAGACATTGATGAAGAATTACTCAACAAGATTGCTTCAGAAACCAATGGTAAATATTACAGAGCAAAAAATAGAGAAGAATTGGGCGCTATTTATAATGAAATTGATCGTTTGGAAAAAACGGAACTTGAAGTAAATGTTTTCAGGCGTCAGTCAGAATTTTTCAGGCCGTTTGTCATCTTTGGATTATCACTCTTGGTCGTTTACTTCCTTTTATTATTTGTCTGGATCAAAAAATATCTATAAGATGAAATTTGAAAACAGCAATTTTTTATGGGTATTCCTAACTGTTGCAATCATAACGGCAGCTTTGTTTTATTGGGTGTTCTACCGCAGAAAGCAAATCATTGAAAATCAGTTTGGCACCGAAGTTTTCAAACGTTTAATGCCTACGTGGAATGGTAAATTTTGGCCAAAAAACACCCTGTACTTTATAACCGGCTTGAGCCTCATTGCATTTTCACTAGCCAATCCTCAATGGGGAAACCAATCATCAAAAGTAAGTGCCAAAGGGGTAGATTTATACATTGCACTCGATATATCCAATAGTATGTTGGCCAATGACGTAAGCCCAGATCGGTTGGAAAAGGCAAAGAAATCACTGAGTGAACTAGTAGATAATCTTACTGGATATAGAATTGGTCTCATCTATTTTGCTGGCGGAGCCTATTTACAAATGCCTCTCAGTGCCGACCTCAGTGTAGCTAAATTATTACTCAAATCGGCCAACCCCAATCAGGCTGGAAATCAAGGTACCGCCATAGCAGAGGCAATCGATATGGCAATTTCCACTTTTGAAAAGGACAATCAAAACAGCCGGGCTATCTTGATTGTCACAGATGGAGAAACGCATGATGAAGCTTCCATAACCAGTGCTGAAAAGGCTAAAAGTATGGGCATTACAGTTTATGCTCTGGGAGTAGGAACGGAAAAAGGCGGGCCAATTCCTTATGGAAATGGCTTTAAACTAGATGAAAATGCACAACCCGTCAACACCGCATTGAATAAAGACCTAGTGCGTAATCTTGCCGAGTCAGGTGGAGGTAAAGCATATTTTTTGGACAATCAAAATTTTGGTTTATCGGATTTGGTATCTGATATCAATAAAACCTCTCAAGAGATAAAAACAACTGAAACTTACACCATAAAAGGGAGTTATTTTCAAATCCCATTAGGTGTCGGACTTGTACTTTGTTTATTTGGTTTCTTATGGCCATTCAATCAAAAAAGAAATGATGAAGTTATTTAAAAAAATTGTTGCTTTTAGTTTGTTTCTAATAACCATTGCAGGAAATGCCCAAGGCACTACCTGGACTAAAGAAATGGTTGCCGGTAATAAGTCTTATAAAGATGGCAAATATGATGAAGCATCAAAACGCTACGAAACTGCACTGACAGCGAAAAAAGGAAAAGATAAGGCGAGTTACAACTTGGGAAATGCAGAGTATAAACAAGAAAAATACGACGCTGCTATCAATCATTATGAAAGTGCATTTGGTCAAAGTACAAACTATGCTGACAAAGCCAATGCGCTGTTTAATAAGGGGAATGCTTTTTTCCAAAAACAAGATTATGACTCAGCCATCAAATCTTACAAAGATGCCTTGAAGTATGACCCTCAAGATAAAGCTACGATAGAAAATCTTGCCAAGGCCAAGCTCAAAAAAAATATGAAGGAACAAGAGCAAAAAGAAAAACAAGATAAAAAGGATAAAAAAGACCAAAAAGATCAACAGGATCAAGAAAAAAAGGAAGATCCACAAGATCAAAATGAACAAAATAAAGATCAAGAAAATAAGCAAGACCAACAAAAACAGGAACAGCAAAATAAAAATGAAGGCGAAGAAAAAGAAGGAGAAAGTCAACCACAAAAGCAAAATCTTACTCGCGCAGAATTGGATCGCCTACTCAAAATGATCGAAAATGAGGAGAAAAATGTGCAGAAAAAACTCACTAGGTTTAATGGCAAAAACTCACCTCAAAGCAAGGATTGGTAAAAGCCAATTTGTGCCAGTATTTTAATTTATTTGCGTTTTCTTGAATCTCGTTAAGGAGACAATTTGGAATTATTCAACCATTTTAATACAGTTTTGACAAAACAAGGTCTTGTGGATTTTACTTATTAGTTATTACCTTTACATCGATTTTGAATGAATATAATTTTAAAATTTAAAAGATAATTTAACATGAATGTGCGACAGATCATCGTGGGTTTGCTACTGTTTTCAGCCACATATTCTACCCTATTGGGCCAAGGAAAATTTATGTGTACGCTGAGTTCAGATAGTCTTTCAGCTGGAAATTATATCAGGGTAAGTTATTTGATTGAAAATGTTGAAGGGAAGTTGGAAATTCCTTCATTCAGTGATTTTGAAGTCGTGAGCGGCCCCAATACTTCCAGCCAAATGAGCATGATCAATGGTGTAGTATCCAAAAGGATGAAATATGATTACATCATTTACATTGATAAGCCAGGCGACTTTTATCTCAACTCTGCATATTTGGTCTCAAAAGATAAAACTTATGAAATACAACCAATAAGAATAGTTGTTGGAGTCAACAAATCGCTCAGTCAGAAACCTTCTATTGATGAGCAAAGACCATTCTCGTATGTTTTGGAAATTGATGAAAACGGTGAAAGTATCAATCGTGGTGATAGTTCAAAAAAGAAACGCGTCCTTAAAAGAATATAAGCAATAGCGGTTATGAAGCTCAAGAGCAAATGTATTAGTTTATTTTTCTTGTTGGTGTTTTCATCAGTATTGGCAGGACAAAAAATAATTGTAAAATGCCCCCAAGAAGTTGCTGTAGGTGAAAGCTTCACCATTAATTTCATTGTGGAAGGAGCTGACCTTGATGGACTGGTATTACCAAATCTAGATGCTTTTCAAGTAGTTGGTGGGCCTATGAGGTCTTCGCAAATTTCTATCGTCAATGGCACCACCACCCAAATTGCTTCTTTAGGTTATCAATTACTCGCTACCAAAAAAGGCAGCTTTACCATAGGATCTGCAAGTGTCAATGCCAAGGGCAAAAAAGTTGTCAGTAGACCTATAACCATCAGAGTTGGGGGAGGTAATAAAGTTGACCCAACCATCACTTCTGATAAAGATCTTTTCATCAGGATGGAGCTCTCACCAAAGCTGGATCAATATTATGTCGGTCAGCAAATTGTTGTCAAATATGTAGTTTATTACAATCAAGACATTCAGCTAAACCAAATATTTGATGAACCTAGCTTTGCACATTTCTTTACTCAAGACATCAATTCCCAAGATAATGAAAGTGCCACCACACAAATCAATGGAAAAATGTACAATAAGGCTGCGATAAAAATACAGGCTGTTTTTCCACAAAAAGAAGGTGTTTATGATTTGGGTACATTCAAAGCCAGGATTGGCATATCAGATGGCCAAGATGGAGGTGGCATATTTGCAATCAGAGACTATCGGCCTGTGGTAGTGGAGTCCAATTCTGTAAAAATGTCTGTCGTGCCTTTACCAGCTAGCCCACCAACATCTTTCACAGGTGCTGTAGGAGATTATTCCTTTACTGCAAGCATTGATAAAACTACCATTGAAGAAAAAGAAACACTGAAATTATTGGTTAATATAGAGGGCAATGGTGATAGTAAATTGGTCAATGCTCCAAAATTTAGCTTTGATCCCAGTATGGAAGTTTATGACGCCAATAAACTCCATGACAATGTAGAATATGATGGCCAATATCAAAAACATGCTTCCAGTTACGAGTATTTCGTCATTCCTGGTAAAACAGGCAACTACACGCTCATTCCAGAATTTTCATATTTCAATCCTGAATCACAAAAATATGTGACAATTAAAGCTGAAGAAATGCCTGTCAATGTGATTGCATCTACTGGAAATAAAAATGATGTGGATCCCTTGCCAAACAACGAGCAATCAAATTTGCAAACTGAGAAGACACCTTCATGGGTTTATGGATTGATGGGGGCGGCTATATTCGGAGGTCTTGGTTATTTGGTCTGGTTGCTTTTCATGAAAAATACAAAGGAAAAGTCCAAAGGTCCTGCAGAAAAAACCCAAAACAAACGGACAAAAAACACCAGTCAAAAAGAGCAGCTTACTATTACAGTTTCAGGATTTCCTCCAACAAGCCATCCTGAATTTTATAAAGAAACCCAACATTTTCTTTTCAACAGCATTTCCCAGAGACTCAACTTGACAAATCCATCCCCAACCATTCCATACATTGTCAATGCCATCCGTACGGATAAAGGGGAAGAAGTAGCCTCAGCATTCAAAAATTTGTTTTTAAATGGCGAGGAAGGTATATATGGTGGAAAAAATAATATTTCTGAAAAGGAAGAATTCCTTTCAAAAGCCCAAATCTTGTTAGAAAAACACTTTTAAGTTGCCAAAATTCAGGGTTTATCCTTAGGTAAATGGTAGGATATTTATATTTATTTTTTTAATATGTTCCACTAAAATCCAAAATTTAAAAAAATAGGTGAAATTATCCATTGATATTCAATCAAATAAACATTACTAGTATTCATATGTTACAAAGGCAAAATATTGTACTTGTTTTAGGTTTTTAAAACAGCGATACTTGTATTATCAATCTGATTTAAAAGTCTGGTTAAAGAATCAGACAGAATTGATAGATATGTTCATGGGATTATAAACTCAATAATTGGCAGTTGAATAACTGAATTTTACTGCCAATTATGGGGTTTTTTAAACTTGGAGTTGAGTAGTGTTTTAAATATAGAGCCGATTTAAGGCTCCAACATTTCAATGAGATATGTTCATGGGATTATAATTTTTTAAGAATGGCTTCTGGGGGGGAGCCATTTTTTTTTGCCCATACTCAAAAGATCAGCCGTGATATCAGTATTGTAAAAACTTCACTTCACAACTTTCAAAAATGCCCCCAAGCTAAAACATCAGTAATTACTTTGTTTTGGAATCAAAAGATAAAACATCAAATTCTAGTTGCCTCAAGGATAAATCAGCGTCACGCAATTTTACCCTCACCTGATGACCCATTGCAATTTCGTGCCCGGAATGTTTGGATATGGCTTTCATTCTGCTTGCTGCCAAAACATAATTCTCAGGTAAATTTTTAAACTGCACCAAACCTTCCGCTTTGCTTTCCAACAATTCTACGAAGAAGCCTTTTTCAATCATTCCAGAAATCACTGCATCAAATTCTTGGCCAATCTTATCCATCATAAACTCTACTTGTTTATATTTCAAAGATTCCCGCTCAGCATCCATAGCTTTGCGTTCTTGTCTTGAAATATGTTTACACTTCGTTTCCAGGATTTCCTTATCCACTCTGTACATCCTTTCGTTGAGGTTTTCATGCAGAATCCTGTGTGCTAAAACGTCACTATATCTTCTGATGGGTGAAGTAAAGTGGCTATAATATTCAAATGCTAGACCATAATGTCCAATGTTATTGCTGGTGTACTCCGCCTTAGCCATTGTTCTGATTGCCAGCGGTTCCAATACCTTAAGCAATTCATTTTGCTCGCTGGCTTTCGCCAATTCATTGAATGATTTGGCAATATTTGCTGGTGTGTCCAACTTCATTTGGAATCCCAACTCTTTGGCAAAAAGTGCAAAATCGGTCAATCGATCGATATCTGGCTGATCGTGTACTCTGTAGATGTATGGAATTTCCGGGCTACTCTTTTTGGCCATAAAATAGGCAACCTCCTTATTGGCCAATAGCATGAAATCTTCAATGAGCATGTTGGCGTCCTTGCGTTCCTTCACATAAATGCCAATAGGTTTTTTATTTTCATCTAGTTTAAATCTGATTTCATCACTCTCAAAGTTAATGCTTCCATTTTTAAATCTGTCCTTTCTGAGTTTATGAGCAATTTCGTTCACTTTACGTAAAACATCAGCCAAGTCACCTTCTCCACTTTCTAGTCGTTCTTGAGCCTCTTCATATGAAAATCTTCTTTTGGAATGGATGATGGTTTTTCCAATCCATTTGCTGGTTATTTTATGCTTCAGGTCAAAAGTAAAAACTGCTGAAAAGGTGTATTTATCCTCGTTGGCATTGAGCGAACAAAGGTCAT
Source organism: Saprospiraceae bacterium (assembly GCA_016715105.1). Taxonomy (GTDB): domain Bacteria; phylum Bacteroidota; class Bacteroidia; order Chitinophagales; family Saprospiraceae; genus JADKBO01. The sequence goes on from JADKBO010000003.1 coordinate 98,438, forward strand.
TGCTGAGTTTTTCTGGTAACATTGGTAAAACTCTATCAACCAAGTAAACCGAAGTAGAACGCAAAAGCGCTTCTTTATCTAATGCAGAGTTTTCTTTCAAAAAATGGGTAACATCTGCAATGTGCACACCAATTTCTGTTTCATTGGTTTCCTCTATAAACCTATAGGAAATAGCATCATCAAAATCTTTGGCATCTGCGGGATCAATGGTAAATGTGAGAATGTCCCTAAAGTCCCGGCGGATGGATTCTTCAAAGGAAGTGATGCGGCCTTCCATGGTCATTGCTTCTCTCAGCGCCTCTTCTGGAAAATCAAGCTCAAATCCATTGCTGATGAGAATGGATTGCATCGCCACTTCATTGAGATCTGCTTCCGACAAAATTTCTCTCACCTTGCCCCACACTGATTTACTGTGCTCAGAGCCCCAGCTCGTTATATCAGCCACTACTCTATTGCCATCTTCAGCACCATTGAGGTCTTTCAATTTGACTAAAACTTCTGGAAATTGATTGACAAGTTCGGGTAGAATAATTCCATACTGGTTGAAAATTTTTAAAGTACCGACCGTTTTAGACAAGGCCCTTTTCACTATTTCCACAACCTTTCCTTCTGGTTTCCTTTTGGACTTCATTTTCGGCACTTCCACCTTTACAATGTCCTTATTCATCGCCCCTTTCAATAAATGCTCAGGTACATATACATCCTGTTCCTCTCCATCTACTACTATGTAAGCTGCTCCAGACCTGGTCATGTCCACTCTTCCCGTGACATAAGTTCTAGGATAAGCTTCGGTAGTTGCTTCTACCGTATTGCCTTTATTCCATTGATATTTCTCGCCTCCAGTATTGACTACAAGTCCTTCATGAGCAAGCCTCACGAGGACATCATTGACAATTTCTTTGTCCTTGTCAATTCTTAACTTATCCATTAATTGCTTTGCATTGTATCTCTTTCTCGGAGTTGCGGCGAAGTGTTTGAGGAGGGCACTGGTTATTTGGGATACTGACCATGAAGATCTTCGGTCTCCCTTTCGGTGGGTATGTTTTGCCATAATTATCTATTAAAATTCATTGGTTGGATTCAAAGGGTTCTTTGATTTGAATGATTTGGTGTTTTAAAAAATGAAAGTCTAGACTTCCAAGACTTTCTATTGCTAATATAATCAATTTGATTTGTAAGCACTACTCCCATAATAAAAAGCTTCCATTAAGATTTGAGATACTGTCATAATGTCATCTTAAAATTTAATTATATGTCATTATGTCATTTATAGTGGCTCGATTCTGCAATGTTGTCGCTTAAAATGCTCATGGTATTTAATTTGATCTATGTGTTTTATCTTTTTAAAACAAAAAACAAAGACAATGTATTATTCAGCGCATAGATCAACACCATTCAACAACTTATTTAAGCCGGTTATGGATGAAATTTTCAGTGAAATCAACAAATTTGAACACAACATCGGTAAACCTGCTGCCAACATCCTTGACAATGATGTTAACTACGAAATCCACTTATTTGTTCCTGGTTATGAAAAATCAGACTTCAATATCTCTTTGAAGGAAGGTAAAATAACCTTGGCATCAGAAAAACAATCCACTGGAGAAGGGTATAAAGTTTCAGAATTTAAAATAACTCCTTTCACGAGAAGTTTTACCATTCCTCAAGGAGTTGATGCAAGCGAAATCAAAGCTTCCTATGAAAATGGAATTTTAAAAGTGGTTTTCCAAAAAGCTCAAGAAACTCAAGCTAGAACCATAGAAATAATCTAATTCTTTAACTAATAAATATTTTAAAAATGAGAAATAACGTTTTTTTCCCGACAGCATTTGACAAAGCATTTACACGTCACCCAAAAAGGTATGACTGGAACCAATTTGTCCAAAACCCATCTGTAAATATATCAGAGTCTGACGACCAGTTTTTGATTGAATTGGCTGCACCTGGTTTATCTAAGGAAGATTTTGAATTGAAAATCGAAAAAGATTTGTTGACCGTTTCTTCTAAAAAAGAAGAGTCTACGGAAGAAAAAGATGGCAAATTTACCCGAAGAGAATTCAATTTCACCTCTTTTACAAGGTCTTTCCACTTGCCAGAAATCGTAGACAATGATGCGATCAAAGCCAGTTATTCAGACGGGATATTGAAGATCCAACTTCCCAAGAATGTTGAATTGATCAAAGAAAAAGTAAAAACAATAGAAATAGCATAAGCTATACGAGAATGATTACAACATCATTGGGATTGTAATCGAGTATTTGGGATGAGGGTGTACCACGTCAAAGGATATGGTACACCTTTTTATTTTTTAATCCAATCGAATTTCGTCGCCATCACGGTCAAAAAACCGGTATGCAAAAATGTCAAGATCCATATCTTCACTTAGCTTGATCCACTTTCGATACTTCAAAAACCACTTAATTTGTATGCTTTTAAAGCCTGTGGTAAGGTAAGCCCTAAGGAATGGGTGAGCAACTATTGACAATTTAGCGTTTGGTCTGTTTTGCAGGATAAATTCCAAATCCCGGACAATATTGTCTACAGCCAAAATAACCGGCACTGATTTTCCAGTGCCTTGGCAAGTGGCGCAAACCTCCTGCGTATCTATATTGACTGCTGGTCTCACCCTTTGGCGAGTGATTTGCATCAAGCCAAATTTACTGAGAGGCAAAATGGTGTGTTGTGCTCTATCGTTTTTCATGAATTCTTTCATGATCCTGAAAAGCTCCACTTTGCTATCATTGTTTCGCATGTCAATGAAGTCAATCACAATGAGTCCGCCGATATCTCTGAGTCGCAATTGTCTGGCAATTTCTTCTCCAGCTTCTGCATTTACAAGCAAAGAAGCATCTTCTTGATCACGCTTTAGAGCTTTAGGACCACTATTGACGTCAATAACGTGCATTGCTTCTGTTGGCTCGATGACAATATAGGCACCACTTGGCATGGTTGAAGTTTTTCCAAAAGATGACTTCACCTGTCGGCTTACCTCAAACTGATCAAAGATGGGTTTGCTGCCTTTGTACATTTGTACAATTCCAATTTTATCCGGTGCAACACTTTTCATAAAGTCCCGCACACCATCGTAGATCTCCTTGCTATTTACAGTAATCTTCGTGAAATTTTCACTCAGAATGTCTCTGAGAATAGATTGCGTTTTATCTATTTCGCTCAACAATTTACCTGGCTCTGTAGCAACTCGGAGTTCTGTGTAGATTTTTTCCCACTTTTCTGAAAGTTCCCGAATTTCAGTATGCAAATCAGCTACCTTTTTTCCCTCAGCGGCAGTTCTTACGATGGCTCCAAAACCTTTTGGTTTGATGCTTTCAACCAACACTTTGAGTCTTTTGCGCTCTTCGGCGCTTCCAATTTTTTTGGAAACTGCAACAGTATCAGAAAATGGTGCCAACACCAGATACCTCCCAGGAAGGGTAATTTCACAACTGAGCCTAGGTCCTTTGGTAGAAATTGGTTCTTTCAACACTTGAACAAGCACCATCTCATTTTTTCCAAAGACATTGTCGATCTTCCCGTTTTTGGGATTATCACCTTCTCGTTCAAAATTGTCTAAAAGATGAGTGTTGTATTTTTTCTTGAGAATGTCATTGGTATATTTTGACAATGACTTGATCTGAGGACCTAGATCGGTGTAATGTAAGAAAGCATCCTTCCTGCTGCCAATGTCCATAAATGCAGCATTGAGACTGGGCATTGTCTTCTTTATTTGCCCCAAAAATATATCTCCAACAGAAAAACTTACACTAGTTTTTTGACGATGAAGCTCTACCAGCTTACCGTTTTCCAACAATGCTATTTCTACTTCTGTAGGAGAAGAATTAATGACTAATTCTTTTTCCACAGTATATCTTTTGCAGTAATGCTCAACGCATAACTTATTAAAAAATTGACAAAATCAATAAATTGACTTGAATTCTGGTTAGCGGAATTAAGTCAATTACAGTATAAGTAGAAAGCTCACTATTGGATAACATTCAAAAACTCAATAAATAACACTGAATAAACGAACTCAATGATTTACAAGCTAAATCTGAGACTGAACGTGATCACTTAAACCTACATTAAGGCAAAGTAAAATCATTCATCACCAATATCAACAAATAGTATAAGTATAATAATAAAACAAAATTACAAATGCGAAACCACATTTGTAGCATTGAAAGGGGCAAATTATAATTTTCTTTTTTAAAACAGAAGAAAGGTTATCCCCATTATCAACTATAACGAGGATAACCTTATATCATTTTACTTCTTCTTATGTCTGTTCTTTCTAAGACGCTTCTTTCTCTTGTGTGTAGCAATCTTATGTCTTTTTCTTTTTTTACCGCAAGGCATGTTTACATAATTTTGTTAAATTAAAAAATATTATTTCTTGTTGCAAGTTTCGAGGTATTGATCTCTCAACTCACTATTTCCTTTTCTATCATAAACTTCTGCCATGAGGCAATGAGCCATTTGATTTTCAGGTTCAAGTTTCAAAACTGTTTCCAGGCGTTCAACCGCACGATCCAATTGATTGGTTTGTAAAGCCAGGCGTGCCAATTGATTCATCACAGCAGTATTTTCAGGATATTTGGTGTTTAAATCTCTTAACATCAAAATACCCTTCATTGGTTCCTCCTTCAAAGGTCGCTCTACATAAACGAGTGCTTCATTGATTTGGAAATCCAATTGTTGAGGATCCAAAGAGCGAGCGTTTTCAAAAGCTTTTACTGCTTTATCCGCAGCAAAATCTTTGGTAACTTCGTCACTTTCGCTTTTTATGGCAAGCAAATAAGTGGTACCAGCAATTGACCACGAATCAGCATCATTGATCAGCTTTGCAACTTCTTCTGCATAGTAACCAGAAATAGTAGGAAAACCATAATCATACCAAGTTGATGCATAGTTTTTCAAAACGTCAGCCTTTTCAGAACCCTCAGCCTTATCTGCGTCGGATTTCAGGTTTTGCAAAATGGTATTTTGCTCAACAGAGAGTTTGTTCCTAGCTGAAATAAGCAAATTGTCAATACTGGTAACTTCCAGATTTTGAGATCTGGTCTTTTCCAGATCTTTGATATTTTTGGGCTTGTGGTCAAAACCAAAATAAAGTAGTGCTACCAATACTACAGAAAGGATAATTACAATATTTTGTGCTTTTAGCATAAACCTTTTTAACTATTAATCGTCGTCTCCGTCGTCTTCAGGAAGAGAATTTACATTGTCTTTTACCTGCTCAACAAAAATCTTAGCTGGTTTGAAAGATGGAATGTAGTGTTCAGGAATTTCGATAGCCTTATTCTTTTTAATGTGTCTACCAATTTTCTTAGCTCTTCTTTTGATAACAAAAGAACCAAACCCTCTAATATATACGTTTTCACCTCCTGCCAGAGAATCCCTTACTTCAGTAAAAAAAGACTCCAATGTCACCAGTACGTCTACTTTTGCTACTCCCGTTTTCTCAGCTATAGAAGAAACTAAGTCTGCTTTCCTCATCTATACAATTTTATATTTTGATACTAATTTTTCCAAAAGAGGTGCAAATTTCTAAATATTTATGGAAACTCAAAATTATTGAGCTTATTTTTCATCAATTTAATCGAGTTTTTTTCAAGATAACGTATTCATTTACAGTAATTTGAAATTTGCTCGTTTTTATTGCCATATATTATTTGGCTCATTTACGCTAGTTACCCTCTTACCTTCGGCATATATTCGTACGACAGATAGTTTACAATAAATTAAAATGGAGTTGTCCTCTGGTTTACATCTATTAAATGTATCAATCTTTCATATTCTAATACGTAAACACATTTGTGATTAGTATCTTTGCAATTGTAAAGGTCTTTTAAAAAACTGCCTCAAAAAGAAATATCTATGTTGAAGATTAAATTTGTGATCCTGTGTTTGCTTTTTGTTCAATTTACTTTTGCCCAAAATTACAAGTCATCTCAATCCACTTTGGTGATCAAAAAGACCGCTGATTGGTGTCCATTTTGTGGTACCTACGGTTGGGACTTTTTCGATGGTCTGTATAAAGATGTCAAAAGTAATCCAGATGCCATTTTGATAGCCATGCATTATTCTGGCGGTTTGCAAAATGCACCATCTTTGGAAATTACCAACAACTTTAATGTACCTGGTCAACCTGTATTTGTTGTAAATAATGCTGATATATTGGTAAATTCCTCAAATGTAAATGCTAAGATCACCCAAGTAAAGTCGACCATCAGTTCCAATGGACAATTGGTTTCACCCATTGGAGTAGATTTAGCCTTATTCAAAACCGGAAATAACTTCACGGCTACCATAAGTGCAAAAGCCAATCAAGACCTCAATGGAGTCAATACATTTGCTGGTTTATACTTGGTGAGAAATAACCTGGTGCACAATCAATCTGGAAGAAACACTTCGGCGGTTCACATCAATGTTCTAGAAAAAAACCTTATTGCAGAAAGCACTTGGGGTAAACCACTCTTTACTGGCAACATTGCCAAAAATAACACCACTTCCGTTGAGGTGCCAATTTCAAGTTTTGCTACCAGTGCAGATCTTAAATTATTATTGATCGTGTGGAATAAATTACCAAATGGGTCTTATGCTTTTTTGAATGCTCAAATGATCAATTCCAATAGTATCACAACCTCAAACGTGGATTTGAGCATTGCAGAATCTTTGACAGTGACCCCTGTTGAAAATTCAATAAAAATAAGTTGGCCAGGAAGAAAAATAGATCAAGCTATTTTGACGAACCAACTTGGACAAATAGTTCCATTGCAAAAAATAGATGGGCAAGGTGCTGAAGTAATTTTCTCAAAACCATCTTTACCTATTGGTGTCTATCAAGTGAGTGTCATCAGTGAAGGTAAAAAGGCTACTAAATCTATTTTCTTAAACGAATAAGCAATCAAATTTTGAGAAGTAAATTTTAATACTTCTCTAGACCTGGGACGAAAGAGGATAGATGAAAGTTCAATAAATGGGACCATTCTACATATGGTTAGAAAAATTCTTATATTTTTTTCACTTGGCCTTTTTCCCAAACCTTGAAATAAAAAAGATTTCTTTTTTTTAAGTTAAAAGAAAAAAGTATAGTAAAAGTGTAGTATATGACACCTAAAGACTTCTGTCATCTCTCTTCTTTCATCTTTTTTCTTCTAATGTCGATTGCTGCTTCTCGGCCTACTTCACTTTCTGTATAAAAAAGAGCTCTGACGTCAATTGATTTTTCTGTGATGACCTGATGTTGGGCTTTGACAGCTGGGATATGATGATTCATCCATTTTAATGAAACAATTAAGGCAATAATCAACATTATAAAAGCGCCGCAGTTTCTTATCATTTTGATCATGACTCAAATATTGGCGGTTATGTTGGGAAATATTTTATAAAAAACCAACCAGGCGACCAAAAGTGTAAGTCCAAGATTAAATAATTGGCCTACCACATATAAGATCAAAGGTTTCCCACCTGAAAATTGACTTTTGAGTACTTTAAAATCAGTGGAAAGACCAATGGAAACAAATGCCAAACAAAATAAAAACTCTCTTATATGGCCTGTGAAACTGAGGCTACCATTTTCGATAAGACTCTCTGCTGCAACTGGGGAAAAGGAAGTATACATGATGGAATATAAGATAGACACACCTACAAAGCCAAGAATGAACTTTGGAAACCTTTTCCATATTTCAGAATAGGAAGGTTTTACCCCAACTTGATTATCAACCTTGGTAGTGAAATAAACAGCTACAAAAAAAGCTACCACCCCAATCAATATATTTTGGATCATTTTGATGGTGGCTGCTACACTCAATGCTTTTTCTCCTAAAAAAGAACCCGCAGCAACTACCGCACCCGTTGCATCTATAGTCCCTCCTATCCATGCTCCACCCAATATCTCAGGCATACCAACTGCTTTGATAAACACTGGCATGATTACCATCATGATCGAAGTAAAAATCATGGATAATCCTATGGCTGTTGTAAGTTCTTCCTTTTTGGCATTACATGCTGCTGCGGTGGCGATGGCTGCAGAAACTCCACACACAGCCATATCAGCACTTACGGTTATATTTAAGGTCTTAGATCCAATTTTCAAGATGTTTTGACCAAACCAATACGTTACCACAATTACTATTGGGGTTACAAACCAAGCAACGAAAATACCAGGTAAACCAATGGCCAAAATTTTGGAAAATAATATTTCAGCCCCAAGCAACACTAGACCAGTTTTGATGAATAATTCATGTTTTAAGCCAGGTTTTACCCATTCTGGAAGGCTGAGAAAGTTGGCTATAAAAATACCAAGTGCAATAGACCATAAGGCATATCCCAATCCTGCATCCTTCAATTGAGCTTGGCTAGAAATCACATAAGCCAACATAGCAATCAAAAATACAAATGTAAATCCCACGAAAAACTTGTTTGTTCCCTCTGTTGAAAACCTAAGGACAAATGAAAAAATGATTCCCAACAATAGAAACCCTATCAAAAATCCAGCAATCAAAGTGAAAGTTCCAACTACAGGTTTTGGTTTTTCCTTTTTTGCTTCCTTCAATCCTTTCTGCCACTTTGCAATAGCCTCCTCTGCTTTTTTATTCGCTTCCTTATCTTGGAATAATAGATTTTGCGCCGATTGTTCCACTAATTTCGCCGCATCTAATTGGGTTGCAACCTGATCTTGAAGAGTTTGATATTTTGCTAGTTTGGCCTCATTTAATTTGGATTGGAAAGCACCTAAAGGGTTAATTTCCCACGTTTGGGTTTTGACCTTGGTCATTTCCAAAATGTGCAACAAGAAATTTTCTTTTGGCTTGATGGTCTTGCTGGTTTCCATTTCATATTCCTCAATGGTTTTGAAAGGGGCATTTATAGTCGATTCATTTTGAATGTCTTGAAACAAATTTTGATCCGACGACCACAAGGAAGGTAATAAATATGCAAAGATAGAAATGAGAATGAGCACAATTGCAGATACCATTGCCATCTTATCTTCAGTCCATTTCATAATTCAATTGCTAAATGTGGTTATATTAAAATGATTATTGCATGTAAATACTCAAAATCTAAGATACGGTTAAAACAGTATTTTCAAAATTAAGCGTATCTAATTAGTAGAACAGATTCTACAACACTATTTATGGAAGGATCAAATACAGTATTTGGGCAAAGAGGATTTTCATGATCAGCGCTATTGGGAACATCAGTGTATAACCAATAACTGGTGCTCTGTTTTTTGACATATCAGTTGCAAAATCCAAGATGGCTGGTTGATTACTCATAAATCCAAGTAACAGTGAAAACGGTATTTTAAATATTTTAAATCCAATGATGATGGCTACAAAAGCCGAAAACATACTTAAAACTGAGCCAGCTATGAATAAATATAAAGCTCTGGTTTGATTGAGTGACTCCAAAAAACTATGTCCACTCTGCAAACCCACAACTGCCAATAACATGATCAAGCCCAGTTGGCGTAAAGTAACATTTGCACTGTATGGCAAAGCCCAAACAATGGGACCAGTACGTTTGATTGCACCCAGAAGCAGACCTACAATCAGTGGTCCACCAGCCAGTCCAAGTTTAAATTTTAATCCGCCTGGAAAACCAAATTCTATACTTCCCAATACCAGACCAATGGCCATCCCCAAACCGAAAGAAAAGAGATTGACTCTACTGGATTCATAATAAGAATCGCCAAACATTTTGGATAATTCTTTCAGGTCTATTCTTCGTGCAACAAATCTTACCCTATCTCCAAGTTCCAAAGCTGTTTGTGGTTGTGCCAACAATTCAGTGTCTCCCCTTCTGATTCTGGTGATGATGGCATCATATTTTGAATTGAGGTGCAGAGAGGCGATCGTTCTGCCAACCATCTGAGGATTTGAGACAAATATTTGCTGCACGTCATATTCCTTTCGATCGTAATACAAATTTTCAGTTGTTTCTTTTCCAAAAAAGGTGGTTGCCTTTTCCAAATCCTCCACACTCCCTATCATCATCAAGGTATCACCCAATTCAAAAACAGTATCATAATGGACAAGGCTGATGGTACTGCCTTTTGTTACTCGCGAAAAAACCAAATTCCAGTCTGTGGGTCTGAGTATATCTCTCAACGTTCTTCCTATAGCAGGCTCATTGGTAACCTTTACCGATCTGGTTGATAATTCGGTATCTACAGGGTAATCTTTTCGGAGCAATTTCTTTTCAGCCACATAATCGACTTTGAGTAATTTTTCACATACTTTCAATACGATCATCACTCCAATGACACCCATGGGATAGGAATACGTATAACCCACCACTATATTTTGGATGGCTTTTTGATTGTTGCCTATCAAATCTGTTACTGCTGCCAAAGCCGTTGTATTGGTAGAACTACCCGAATAAAGACCTGTTGTTGTTGCTTTATCAAATCCAAATATGTAGTGAATTGCGACCGCCATTACCGCGGAGATAGCCAACATGATCAAAACAAACAACATGTCGCGATAACCATTTTTCTTGAAAGACTGAAAAAAGGCAGATCCGGAACTTATACCTATGGAATAAACAAAAAGTATCAAACCCAATTGAAAAATAATCTCGGGAACTTGAAAATTGGGATTGATCATTCCAAAGGCCAAACCCACAAAAAGTACTGCCGCCACACCCAAAGTCGCCCCTTTTATTCTGATAGAGCCCACCAAATAACCAATGGCTGCTACCAAAAAGAGTAATAAAAGGGAATTTTCTGTGAGTTGTGATCCCATATTATCTTACTTGTCCATTTCCTACAGCAACCCACTTTTCTGTGGTCAATTTTTCTAATGCAAAAGGGCCTCTCGCGTGTAATTTTTGGGTTGAAATGCCTATTTCAGCTCCTAGGCCAAACTCTCCGCCATCTGTAAAACGAGTAGAAGCATTTGCATAAACTGCGGCAGCATCTACTTCATTGATAAACCTAGAAATTTCATTTTTATCTTCTGATATGATGGCTTCAGAATGGCGGGAAGAATAATTTTCGATATGATCCAAAGCCTCCTCAAGACCATCAACTGTTTTAAAACTACATTTGAAGTCCAAAAATTCACGGCCGTAATCCTCCTCACTTGCTTTGGCTAAAAACGGATAATTATTTGCATTCAAAGATTTATAGGCAAGATCGTCGGCAAAAATTTCCACTTTATATTCGGCTAAACCACTGTGTATTTTTTGAGCTAAATCGTCCACAATTTCTTTATCTGCTAAAATAGTGTCTAGTGAGTTGCACACCGATGGTCTGGTCACTTTAGCATTGACGATGATTGCAGCTGCTTGCTCAAGGTTGGCATGTTTACTTACATAAGTGTGGCAAACACCAGCTCCAGTCTCAATAGTTGGTATTTTACTATTTTCTCTTACAAATTGAATCAACCCAGCCGAACCTCTGGGTATGATGATGTCTACATATTTTGTTGCAGAAAGTAATTCCCCAACCAATGCCCGGTCAGTAGGAAACAAGGTAATAATTGAAGTGGGCAATCCGTGTTGGGTAAGAGCTTTGCCAATGATTTCGACCAAAGCGGAATTTGAGTGAAAAGCATCAGTGCCTCCACGCAACACCGCCGCATTCCCTGATTTTATGCACAGCGCCGCAATGTCAATGGTTACATTTGGTCTGGATTCAAAAATGACACCGACTACCCCTAGAGGAACCGACTTTTTTTCAATGAGTAGACCATTTTCCAATTGATGGGCATAACTGGTTTTTCCACTAGGATCAGCAAGTGATATTATTTGATGAATGCTTTGAATCAATCCTTCTATTCTGGACGCATTGAGCATTAAACGATCTTTTTTAGGGTCTGAATCAGGCATATTATCCAAATCCATTTTATTCTTTACAAGAATGTAGTCAATGTGTTGGGCCAACAATTCTGCCAAAGTCGAAAGCACAGCATTGCGATCCAATTCTGGAAGTGCTGCAATAACTTTAGAAGATTTTCTTGCTTGTTTTAATATCTGTTCTACTCCTAATGCTTGTACTTCCATGATCCATTAAATTACTACCAAATTATTGGCGTGAATAACCACTAAATTATTTTCTTTTTCGCCCACTTTCACATCTTTGCTGCTGATTTTAGCTATCCCTACCGCAATTTGTTTGTGTTTATGTCTTATTTCTACTATTTCACCTTGGTTAAATGCTCTTTCAATAGCGGTGATACCTACCTGTAACAAACTCTTGCGATTGATGAGTGCTTCCTTTGCACCTTTATCAACTTCAATACAACCGCTTGCAAGACTGCCACTAGCCAACCACATGCTTCGAGCGTCCTTGGAAGATTCGCCTGCTTTAAATTTAGAGCCAACTTCACCATTGTAAGCATTGATAATAGGAGTTTCACCTTTCAAACCAAAAATCGTAGCTTGTATTCCAAGACGAGCCGCCAAACTAGCGTAGGAAAGCTTAGTGGCCATTCCACCCAAGCCCATACTAGATTTTTCATCCTTCACAAATGATTTCATGGTCTCTTCAGGATCAGCAATTTCCCTGATGACTTGGCCTTCATGATCAAGTATGCCTTCTACTGAAGAACCAATGAGCAACTTGCTGGCACCAAAACCTGCTGCGAGTAATGTTGCCAAATGATCATTATCAGAAAATCTGATTTCAAGGTCACTCACTACGTCATTTTCGTTGGCAATCGGTATGATTTTGTTTTCCCACAAAGCTTCCACAGTATCTCTCAATTGGAGAAAATGTTTACGGTTGGAAAAATGCCATCTTTCCAACAAAGTTTGGGCAATGATGATGTCGTGCTTTGCAAATGCTTCGGCGTACTTATTGATCAAGATGGGATTGCCTACAGCTGCAGCTGCTTTTCTTTCTTGCGTTGTTCCTTTATAGTTTTTGAGAAAAGCCCTACCGTTACCAACTGCACCCGAAGAAACCAAAACAATGTTAAGTCCTTGTCGGTGTAAAGCGGCAACATCTGCCACTACTTTTTGTAAATTGTCTACATTGAGCTTGCCACCATCATTGGTGATGGATGCTGTTCCAAGTTTGATGACAATCATTTCTGCCATAAATAATTTTATTAGTGGCACAAAATTAAGGTATTGGAAGAATAAACTCTTTTATATGGGCGAAAATGAATGTAAAGATTTCCGGGTTGTGAAATTATTTACAAAGCAATAGTGCTGTGTTTGAAATACTATAGTAAAATATCAATAAATTAAAATACGGAGTTGTTGGCTTCAATTTGAAACCATTATTCAGCATGTCTTTCAACAATTTGATTAATTGAGTCAATAGAAATTTGCAATGTTTCTGATATTAAGGCCTTGTCGATACCAGAGTTAACAAGTAGTACTACAGCTGCTTCTTGCTTCCTGACAGCCTCTTGTTTTTGGCGGTCAGATTCCTGCCTTTTGAGGTCTGCTTCTTGTCTTTGGAGGTCTGCTTTCTCAAGTTGCAAATTTGCCTCTTTTAAGGCATCATAAAAGGCATCCATTTCGGCTTGAAAAACGTCTTCCATGCGCATATATGATTCTATGTCGGGAGCTTGTACGGCACTTTGTAATCGCTTTACGACTGGTCTGTACTTTTCTGGAAAATCTACTTCATTAACATTCATGATATGCTGGTTTGAGTCTTTATTTTCTTGATCAAAAATACTTAATAAAATCTCAATTTCATCTCTTCTATTTTTCTTTAACGCAGGAATATTGACAATGATTCCCTCATGGTACAAAGAATTTATAAAATGATCCTCCACAAAAAGACGGTCACCGGTGTATCCATTAATAATTTCCTTCCTTATTCTGATTACTGGAACCCCATCAAATGAGTCATTTATTGTCTCTCCAAGGAAGTAAATACTGATAATAGGTAATCCTGCCTTAAATCGTTTGCCATTATTTTCTACTTCTAAAAAATGATTCTTGTTGATTAATTGATTTCCAAGATAGATTCTGAACCGCAAAGGTGTTGTAAATACTTTTGACTTTTGGATTTCAATAATAACCAATCTCTCTTCTCCGTCTTTAGATAATACTTTTGCTATAAAATCCAATCGATAAACCTTAAATCGGCTTAACCAATTTTCATCATCTAGCGATTCAGTATCAACATTAGCGATAAATTCTTGTGGATGGAACTCCAGTTCAACAATTTCCAATTGAGTTAAAGCTGACAAAATTAACTTTGCAACTTTTGCATCTTCCATGAGGTATTTGAAGACCACATCATAAATAGGGTTTGCAATTTTCATCGGGTCAATGATTTATACTTCAAAAATAAACGACTTGAGCAAAGAAAATGCGAATCTCCTGAAATTTTTCTTATCTAATTTGAATTAATACAAACAGTAAGAAAATTAAAAGGACGTCAAAAGCTACAACTCCACCATCAATTCTTCCAATTTACTGGCAACGTCTTCTGGTTTGTCTGCTTGAAAGTTACCACCTAAATGGTGCGATAAAAATTCTTCGATAGCTGCATACATGGCCATTCTGTTGATAGGCTTCCTGAAACCATGGCCTTCGTCCAAGGCATTTAGGTAAACTACATTTTTGCCTTTTTCCTTGAGTGCCTGGGCAATTTGGTCGGACTCGGCTTGTTTTACTCTGGGATCATTGGCTCCTTGTACAATCATAAGAGGTTTGCAAAAGTTATCTACGTGGAATAATGGGCTCGAAGCAGTTAACAATGCCTTACCTTCTTCAGTTTCTGGGTCACCTACCATTTCATGCAGCCATTTGCGGCCAGCTTCCCAATAAGGCGGTATGGTTTCTAAAAGCGTAAATAAATTACTTGGACCTACGATATCAACACCACAAGCATACAATTGTGGCGTAAAAGCCATCCCTGCAAGTGTTGCATAACCACCGTAGCTACCTCCCATAATAGCCACTCTTTTTTCATCAGCAATTTCTTGTTCTATCAAATATTTGACCCCATAAGTAATATCGTCTTGCATTTTTTTACCCCACTCACGATCTCCAGCATTCATAAATGCTTTACCAAATCCCCCACTAGCTCTGAAATTTGGCTGTAAAACAGCGTAACCTCTATTAGCCAAAAACTGCACAAGTCCATTTAGTCCCCAATGATCTCTAGGCCCCTTGGGACCACCATGGATGAGCGCAACCATTGGCAGTTTTTTGTGCTCTGCACCTACTGGCAAAGTTAGGTAAGCGTTGATTGTCAATCCATCACTACTTTCATATTGAATGGGTTGCATAGGGCTCAGCAATGTTTCTACAGCTTTGAGCTTGGGTTGAGGAGTGTATTGGAAAATAATGGTTTTATCTTCCCTATCAAATAGGTAAACATCAGATGCAAATCTGTCTCCAGAAACCGCTACCAATAACTTTTCATAATGTAAAGTACTACTAGTGATGCCTACTTCCATGGCTGGAAAATGACTTTTCAACAATGCATAATCTGCTTCCCAAACGAGGTCTTTCCAATAGTGGATTGTTTGGTGCAATGTGTAGGAAGTTGCAATGGTTTTTCTGGTATTTCGATCAATCATCGAACCACCAAAATCCACTTGGTTATTTGGATCACTTTCAATTTCTTGGAGCGTCAGTGTTTCCATGTCCATCAAAAATAAAGTGGATAGGTCTACCTCGCCTTTATTGGTTACCAAATAAAAAGCGGTGTTGTCTTCATTCCATCCTTCCACCTGCGCAAATTCTTGCAAATTGGTTTCAAATATTTTGGTAAAATCGTCGCCATCTACTTTCAAAATTTGGGAAAATCCGTTTTCATCTGTGCGGTAAGCCAATCGAGGTTGCTCATCCCAGTCAAACTCCCAACCTGTAAGGCGGTTTTCATTTTGCCTCACCAAAACTGCAGAGGCGCTTGAAATATTGAGTTGGTACAAGTCATGCCAAGCTTTGTCCCGATCATTGATACCAACCATCAGCATATCAGGATTTTCGCGGCTTACCATGTAAATTTGAGCGGTAATTTCTTTGAAGGGAGTAAGATTTTTGGCTTCGGGAATGCCTTCACCAGTATGATGAGGATCTACACTATAGATGTTGAAATTTTCGTCGCCATTATGGTCGTTGACAAAGAGGATATATTTTGAGTCATAGGTCCAAAAAAAGCCCATGATTGGTGTTGGTGATGCCGTAAGTGGTCTTGCGGATTCAAAAGGCTCATGGATGGCTTTGATGTAAATATTCATGATGCCATTATAAGCTTTCATAAATGCCACATAGTTACCATCTAGGCTCAACTTTCCTCCAGAAATTTCTGGATTTCCAAAAAATATTTCTCTGTCTATGATAGATTGCATGACTGATATTGTTGGTTAAAATTTATAAAACGGGAATAGAAGCAAGATATTTGTTTTCAAGAGGTTTTATTGGCGGCTTTTAGTTTACAACCTGAAAAGCAATGAGCTGGGCAAAAATGCCAACCATATAACCACCATAAATCTGGTCTGGTGAATGTGCTTTCAAAAAAAGTCGTACAGTCCCCATCAAACCAGCTAACAAAATAGCCAAAATAATGAGCATGTCTGTACTAATGATGTAGGAACCAAAACCAGGTATATTTATTAAAAAGCTATAATAATCAAATCCAAATTTTAGCAACACCAATGAAGTAACTAGTCCAGCAACTGCAATGGAATGAAGGCTTATTTTAGTGAAGTTATTGATGAAAAAACCTATGAAAAGTGCAATGGTAGAACCCAACAAAAAAGTTGTAAAAATGTCTGGAATGTTTGGGTTTTGGCGCACGTTTACATAAAGCCAAATGTAGAAAATACCACTGGCTATCATTGGCCCTACTCGATCTTTATTTGTTTCCATTTTTAAGCCAGAAATTAATCCAAGAGTGACCATTAAAGCAATACAAATCAATGGGAATACTACAGTAAGACTGATGATGGAAACAAAAATAAGGACGGTAGATTTTGGATCGTTGGTTGTAAACAAATATGGATTGATGACATAAAGCAACAATAACATATACATCACAAAAAAAAGTGGATGAAAAAGTACTGACAAAAAATTCGCTAAAAATCTGGTTATAGTCACTTTAGTTTAATGTTTACTAGAAAGGCAAAGGTAATATTTGAAATCGTTTATTATCCTATCAATTCTACAAAGTACTAAAAAGAATTAGTAGATAAATTACTTATTCTCACAATTGGCCCTTTCACACTTTATAATTTTTAAGAAAATCAATGGCTCTTTCAACTGATCCGTCAAGAATATTATAAACCTCTTCAAAATTTCCATCAAAATATGGGTCAGGTACATCCTCTGCTCTATCATAGGCCATTTCCATCAGACTCAGAACTTTCATTTTATGTTGGTGGTTGGTCGCCATTCTTAGTAAGTCTTGCTTATTCTTTTGATCCATTGCTATGATGACATCAAAATTTTCAAAATCATGGATTGAAAACTGACGGGCTCTTTGTTTACTAATATCCAAACCATGTTTCCTTGCTGTATTGATTGATCGTGGATCAGGAGGGTTACCCACGTGCCAATTGCCCGTGCCCGCTGAATCAATAGTCCAGTTATGAAGGCCATGTAATTGCACTTTTTGTTCCATAACCCCTTGTGCAAGTGGAGATCGGCAAATATTGCCCAAACAAACCATGAGTATTTTTATATCGCTTTCCATAGAAACCAATTTTGGAAATCAAAATATGAATGTATGCTTGGATTTATTTTGAAGTTCCCTGTAATTCTGATATAACGTATGTTGGATAAAATTTGTGCACAAAACGTAAAAATAGTGAACGCTCGAATCTCTTTCCGAATTCAAACTCTGTGTCGGCAAAATTGAATTTTCAATTTCTTTGATTATTTTGTTGCACCAAAGTGATTGTCATATGCCGTCTAGAAGAAAATTTTTGCAAACTGCTGCTATTGGATTACCATTAATTGCATGTAAAAACATGGCAAAGTCCAATACTGTGATCAAACCAATAGTAATTGCAACCTGGGACGGGGGATTTAATGTCAATAAAGCTGCGTGGGAGGTTTTAAATAAGGCTGATGGTTTGGCTTTGGATGCTGTGGAAGCGGGAGCGATTTCTATCGAAAATGATATAAGTTGTTGTGTTGGACTTGGTGCTAATCCAGATAGAGATGGAAAAGTGACCTTAGATGCTTGCATCATGGATCATCAGTTTAATTGTGGATCGGTGGCTTTTCTAGAGCGTATAAAAAATCCTATTTCAGTGGCCAGAAAAGTTATGGAATCTTCTCCGCATGTATTTTTGGTAGGTGAAGGAGCTCAGCAGTTTGCCCTTGCCCAAGGTTTTGAATTACAGGATGGCAAACTTTCGGCGAAAGCCCAATCTGAGTACGAATCTTGGTTGATAAAATCAGAATATTCTCCAGTTATCAATGTTGAAAAAGGAGCTATACCCGCTCCACAAAAATTGTCAAACGGCGCTATCAATCACGATACCATGGCATTAGTTGCGCTTGACAGCGCTGGAAACCTTGCTGGCGCATGCACGACGAGCGGTATGGCTTTCAAAATGCACGGTCGCATTGGTGATTCACCCATTATTGGTTCTGGGTTATATGTGGACAATGAAGTAGGAGCTGTAACGGCTACCGGGCAAGGAGAGGAAGTAATCAGAATCAGTGGTGCCAGTTACATCATTTCGCTGATGCGCTCTGGAATTGCTCCAAAGGAAGCCTGTAGAAAAGCAGTAGAAAAAATCGTAAATATCAATCCAGAAAAAGCCAAAACCCTGCAAGTTGCTTTCATTGCCTTGGATAAAAATGGAAATCATGGAGCATTCGCTATTCAGCCGGAATTCACATATTGTGTTCGGGATTTGGAAAGGGAGGAGGAATTGAAGTGTGATAGTTATTTTAAAAGTGTGATTTAGTAATTGGCAATCATCATTAGTTTTTACTCAATCCATACATCATAATTGACTTTCTTCTTTTGAGAATTGCAAACCTTTGTTACCCTGAATTACTACCGTTTTTCAACCCAAATTAAAGACTATTCTAACTGCCCCATTTTTCCCAACCCTTTTTCACATTTTTCTCAATTTCTGACTCCAAAATCAGCTTCAGTTTTTCTTCAGAGGAAGCAATCTTTATATCAGTTTGTAGTGGGTCTTTTCTACCTGCACTAAAATCAGTGAAATAGAGTAAAAATGGCGGGTAATTATCCTTGAGTAATTTATTGGTTTTAATTCCCACAAATTTTCGCACAGCAACTCCTGTTTTACTTTCTTTATAATACGCTTCCCTGAAAAGTATTTCAGAATCCTGTAAGGTTGCCTGATCACTGGTTTTTGTGCCCAAGATTTCAACTCTATCAGTAATTTGACTGATTGATGTATCTGGATTTCCTGGTACTTTATCAGCCCTAATACCCATAAAAACAGGAGAAATGAGACTAACTGCCGAGCGTTTTCCTTCACTTTGATAACCCGAACCTTCTACATAAGTCAAACTCTCTTTGGAAATCGGGCCAGAAGAGTCTTCGTTGAGAATTTCAATACATTTTACTTGAATAACGATGCTTGGCTTGACCCATTTGTAAGCGAGTCTGTTGTTGGCAACTACCACAATGTCTGCTTCGCATTCAATAGTTTCAAGTCTATTGAGCCAATCTGAACGATCATCAGTAACAAAGCCACCACCAACTGAGCCTACCACTATCCATTTATTTTCATCCAAGAGTCCAACCAATAAGGCTCGAATGCCGCTACCATCTTCTTTGATACTGTACCCTATAACTGTAAGATCCAATTGTACACTGGGCTTGAGTTTATAAGTATATCCTAAAGTAGTATGCACAACTAAGCCCTCTTGATTTGCCTCTATAGCTTCAGTGTATTTTTGTACAAGCTCCTTTCTGGAAGTAGATTTCATCCATTTTACAGGATGAATTAAATTTCCAACTGGTATTTGTTCTTGAACAATTTTTGTCCTATCATCAGATTGTTTGTCTAATTCATGAACTGCGTCAAATACTGCAAAATGTAAATCACTTTTTGCATTCGCGAGAGCTGAGGCTACAGAAAATGATCGGGATCGCTCTTTTTTTAAATACAATTCTCCTGCCCATATTCCTTTTTTATCTTTTGGAAAAGCCTCAACCAAGTGAGGTAAGTCCAAAAGAATAGCGCTTCGGTTGTAAAATTTGACCTCATCACCCACAACGGCAAAAGCTATATGGCCATCGATTTTTTCAGAAAAGATATATTCATCAGCTTCAGGAATATCATTGACAGCATTAACACCTTCAATAGGAATAAATCTAGAAGCAATGGTTTTTTTATATTGAATAATTGATTCCATTACAAAATTGGTTTTAATTCAAGATTTGAAATATGCATGATGAGTAAATAGCTTTCATCAATGATCCGGCCTTCTAAAAAAGCTCTGTATGGTCGCCCATTTTCTTGAAAAATCAAAGGTTCATTTCCCTTTGCTCCTGCAGCCAATAACATCATTACCTTTTTCTCATGTAATTCCTTTGCCATGGCAAATAGAAAATCAAAAGTTAATCCATTGTTGTGTGTCAATTGATACTTTTTGGCAAAAATAAATTTGTTATAAGCCTCGTCAATGGGAATTTGTTTACCCGTCCAGGAGATGGGATATTCAGATAAAATATTTTGATTTCTGGTCGTGAAAGGCTTTTCATCTTTTATACTTCCATCAACATTGTAAATGACTTCAGTGATTTTTACTTTGTAGACAGGCTTATTATCGAGATTAATTAACACTTTTTGAGTAGTACCAATGATTTTCCCTACGTTATTAAGATCAATCTCTGGATCTTCTTCAAGAATTCCTTTTGATAAACTTTCATCACTCCCATACTCATTAAAAAGAGCATCATATTGCCTTTTTAAATCTGATTTGAGCACCTTGATGTTCCTTGTTTTGGTTCCATCCTGAAGCGTATATTGTATGATTGGCTTTCTAAACAGTCCTCCAAACACAATTTCTGCATCTCTCTTTTGAACATTAGCAATTTTTATTTTCCTCATAGTCTTTCTAATTAAAACATATTGAAATCCAAATCATCGCCCGCTTCTTCAGTTTCATCATCGAGTACACTCGGAATTTCCAGGGAAGAATAGGAAAAATTTGTAAGCCGGCCAATCACAGCAAAGATGTTGTCTCCTTGATGTAATAAAAAAGCATCATCTGGATCATACCCTGCTCTGTAATTGAAAGAAAAATAGAGCACTTTGTGTATTTTCAATAATTCCAGAATAGATTCATTTGATTCAGAGAACTGAAGTTGATACACACTTTTTACATCCATAGATAAATAATCACTGATGGATTTATCATCGCTCAATACCGTGTCTACATCAAAAACCGAAGGATACAAAACGGCGTCAGTGTCATCCATATATTTTGCTATAAGTGTGGACTTGTCAATTTCATCACCCAGCTCATCAATACTTTTGAGAGCAATACCGCCTGTCCCAACCATCGTTTTCCCATCATCCAACATGTTGATGAATGAACAAATTTGTTGATTGCTGTCTTCATATTTAATTTCTGACCAGCCATATACTTTGTTCCGGTCTACTTTTACTAAAGCTGCATTAAAGGCTGCCTCTTTAAAGACAAATCTTGGTTCTCTAGCCATGGATTTTACTTTTGATTTTCAATATTACTCATAAAAATTGTGCTCGCAAAATTCTTTATTACAACATTTATTTTGAGTGATTTTACCCGTAAATTTTTGAGATTATTTTCATTTTTTGCCTGCCCCTTTTAAGACTATGTCTCTATCACCTGCCCACTGAAATAAATCCTGTTTTTGAATAGCTGAGGCCATAAGATCAGGAATTTAAATTTCTTTACAAGGAAAATAATTTTCAAAAAATAAGATAATAATTTTAATTATTCGGAAGAAAAAAGACGAAAGACAAAAGGCATGTACCTATAGCCATAGGTACGAAAGAAAGATGGCTTTTATTACCTCCATTGGTATCAGAAAATAGAGTTAAAGCCTATTTTAAATGTCAAATACTGCCTCTTTCCAATTCTTCATTAGTGCCTTTCATTTAGAAAAAAAGTAACTTTTTTTGTGTGATTTTATTATTTCAAAGTTCGGGGGTAAAGCTAACTTGAAAAAAATAAAACTATTTTTCCAACTAGGGTTAGTTTGGTGGCATTTATTGAACTTTCGTCTTTCGTCTCTCGTCCTGAGAAGTATCTAAAATTACTTCCTAACCATTGAATTTAGCTCTTTACTTTTAATCAAAAAATAAATACTTTTAAGCCAAAGGATGCTCTTTTCTAAATTTATAGCAATGCTCTCATTTGGTTTTTTTAAAAGATGCACTTTAAACCATACAGACATTTTTCTATCAAAGAAATGAGCACAAAACATTAACAACAGATTTATAAGTTCAAAAAGATGAAACATTTACTCTTTGCCAGTATTTTCCACCTGCTTTTTTCATTTTCATACCTCAACGCACAGGACGAATCCCCTGAAGTACCTGGCGATCACTTCTCCTTAGAAGGTTCTCTTGACCTTTTCCAAAAATCTTCATCTTTGGAAGAATTTGAACAAAAATTAAATGCAAGAGACAATAAGGTCAACAACTTGGACTTGAATGAAGACGGCCAAGTGGATTATGTATCTGTGAGGGATGAAGTCGATGGGGATATTCACGCCATTGTTTTACATGTTGATATCAATGAACAAGAATCACACGCTGTCGCCGTCATCGAAGTTGAAAAATCAGATGACGAGGTTGTTTTTTACAAATGGTTGGCAATGATGACCTTTATGGGGAAGGTTACATTGTTGAACCTAGGGATGGAGAGCTTAGTTTTGATGATGACGAATATGATGAAACCGTTGTTGTAAACGTAAATCATTGGCCTAGTATCAGATTTATTTATGGTCCAGCTTATCGGCCATGGGTTTCACCCTGGAGGTTTAGAGCCCACCCTATTTGGTGGAAACCTTGGAGACCTTACCCGTTTGCGACTTTCCACACGAGAATATACCGCCCAATTGGATTTCACACGGTTCACATTCATAGATCGGTTAGAGCTCATCATTTTTATGCACCAAAAAGAAGAAGTGCTCCTGTTGTAAAAACCAGATACAGTGTAAATGTAAACAAACGAACTAATACTATCTCTGCAAGCAAAACAAGGACAGTAAAAACAAGGCAGGGAACCAAAACAACCAAAACAAAGGTCAGTAAATCGCCAAGAGGTAGTAGGAAAACCACCACAAAGACCAGAAACTGATTATTCTACATTAAGCACTAACTAAAAGGCATTAAATCCGGTTCTACATATTCGGATTTTGCCTTTTCGTTATTAAATATGTCCACCTTATAATGCTGTAATAAGAGATCTTTAAATTGGAATTTCAAGCGGGGATAGGTGTTTATAAATTCCTGGAAATCATCAATCTCCCGTTTATCCATGAAATGTTTGACCGTTTTGACCGCCGCAATCGTTAGTGTCTCATTGTACTTATCTCTGGCTCCAAGTAGGGTCACATAGTGAATGATTTGGCCAGTGATATTTTCTAATGCAACAAGCTCACCAAACTTACGGATATGCAACCATGCGAGCCTCAGATGCGCTTCATGGGTAAATATTTGGGCATCCATTGTGCCGATTCTAAATTGATCCATGAAGGTTTGATCATCTAATGATAGATGTGCTTCCATGATGATAATATTTGATTTATTAAAATTTGTGTTTAGGTTTAATCCACTTTCAGAAACTGCAATGCAAAATTTGCTGCTTTTTGTTCGGCCGATTTTTTGCTAAAGTCTTCTCCCAAGGCAATTTCTTCTCCATTGATGAATACACCGACATTGAAATAGTCGCGTTTATCAAATTTAGATTTATTGATGACCTTGAAATTGACTTCTTTGTTATTTTTTTGACACCATTCCAAAAGTATACTTTTAAAATTATCGTCTTTGAGTTCTAACATGTGGATGTCCAGATAATTCATCAAAATCTTTTTGATGACGTATTCTGATGTTTTATCATAGCCAAATTCTATGTAAATAGCGCCAACCAGTGCCTCCAAAGCATTGCCCATCATGGAACTGCTCATCTTACCAATGGAATATTCTGACAAAATCATATCGAGGCCCATATTGTCGGCAATGTCATTGAGGGTATTGCGTTTGACAATTTTGGACCGCATTTTGGTCAGAAAACCTTCGTCTTTGTTGGGGTATTTTTTGAAAAGATATTCTGCAACGATTGCATTTAAAACTGAGTCCCCAAGGAACTCCAATCTTTCGTTATTATAACTGGTCCCAGAGTCATCCTGATTCATGGACCGGTGGTAAAAGGCCATTTTAAAAAGGTGGACGTGGTTGGGTGTAAAACCAAGAATTGGTTTTAATTTCCTCACCAATTGTTTATCCTCTGACAGGTAGTAATTATATATTTTCCTGATATATGACAAGTTATTTTATCCTTTTAACGACAACTGAAGCATTATGTCCACCAAATCCAAAAGTATTGGAAAGTGCTGCATTTATTTTTCTTTCCTGCGCTTGATTGAATGTGAAGTTGAGTTTATTATCTAGCTCTGGATCGTCGGTAAAGTGATTGATGGTAGGTGGTATGAAATCATACATCATACCCAATATTGCTGCTATACATTCTATGGCCCCTGCAGCTCCCAATAAATGACCAGTCATTGATTTAGTCGAACTGATGTTCAATCCATAAGCATGGTCACCAAAAACGCCCTTTATAGCTTTTGACTCTGCTAAATCTCCTAATGGAGTTGAAGTACCGTGGACATTGATATAATCTATTTCATCAACGTTGAGTCCCGCATCTTCTACAGCGAGTTTCATTACTCTTGTTGCTCCCAATCCTTCTGGGTGAGGAGCAGTCATATGGTATGCATCTGCAGTCATACCTACACCTGCAATTTCAGCCAAGATATTTGCACCACGCGCTTTTGCGTGTTCGTATTCTTCTAAAATTAATGCACCCGCTCCTTCTCCAAGAACAAAGCCATCTCTATCTTTATCAAAAGGCCTACTTGCTGTTTCCGGGCTATCATTTCTTTCTGAAAGGGCTTTCATGGATGAAAATCCTCCAATTCCAGCTTTTGTCACTGCAGCCTCAGAACCACCTGTGATCATGACATCTGCACGTCCCAAACGGATGTAGTCGCAGGCGTTGATGATGGCATGTGTAGAAGATGCACAAGCAGACACTGTAGCATAATTTATGCCTCTGAAACCATATTTTATTGAAATCATTCCAGCCGCGATATCAGCGATAAGTTTTGGAATGAGAAACGGACTGTATTTGGGATCGCCAGTAGCAAATGCCGCTTCTTCTATGTCATGTTCTATGGTTTCAAAACCACCGATACCACTTCCCCAAATAACACCTGCTTTGTCCAAGTCTATTTTTTCAGGATCTAATCCTGCCATTTCCATTGCTTCATGCACGGTAAATAAAGCATAATGGCAAAAAGGGTCCATTCTCCTTACTTCTCTTCGATGAATGATAACTTCGGGGTCAAAATTTTTTACCTCACAAGCAAATTTTACTTTAAAATTGGTGGGGTCAAAACGTGTTATGATGCCGGCACCGCTTACGCCATTCATCAAACCCTGCTTATATTCTTCGATATTATTTCCTATCGGAGTCAGTGCTCCAATTCCTGTGACAACAACCCTCCTCATGTGAAAGTCCAATATTTAGTTTGCAAAGGTGTAATTTTTTTTGAAATTTTAACCATGTTTTCCGATTTTATCACACTATTAGTAATATAGTGTTTCAAATAGTTTACTTATCCTTCTATTATCTGCTATTATATACAAGTCTAATAGAGGGTGGAGATATATAAACCTGATACTTTGGCTTAAAAAACTACTAAAAGTTTAGGATAACTTTTTTCCCTTTGCTTTTAATCAGTGAAGTACGTTTAGTTTTATTGTTCAATTTGGTCTCCACAATATTTGTTTGATCGTCATAAAGGTCTAATAAAACATCATTTTGCACTGTTACTTCATCCAATGGTTTTACGTCAGAAATTTCCAGATAACACCATAAAGCTAAGTAATCTTCACTTACTTCTTTTCCAACCCATTTCCATTCCAAAGTTTTATCCTTGCTTGTAAGTTTAAACCGCTCTTTGAGATATTTGGTCAAAACTTCTTCCGAGTTTTTTATTTCTTTACTGGATGCAAAATACGTTTTTGGCAATTTAGCGTCTTGCATGGACTGTTCTAAGTCATCAATGAAAATGTGCATGGTTACCTGCAAGGAATGTGAACTTAAATCTTGGTTTATTTCTGTTTTCGAAATATGGATGGCGTGTTCTATGCCCCAAAATGATAATAAAAAGATGATGAAATTCACTTATTTGATTTAACTTGATTGATAAACGAAGTATATAATTGAATAGTTACTTTAACGGGCTGAAAAGAAAAGATATCTCATAAATACCTTGCTAAATTTTCATTATGAGCCCAAAAATACAAAACTACCATTCTTTTGTTTTTAAGTTGATCCACTTTCATTATTTGAGTCGCTTGGTTCCTCTCTCTTGGCTCTTTTTTTGAAAATCCCGAAAATATACTCCAATAATGCTTTGAAAACGCTCATGTTTTTGATTTATCAACAGTAAATTTAACAATATTCCTATTCAAATGCATTAGGATACTTTACCTTGGAAAATATTAATTATCAGGATTATAAAAATACTATTAAATTGGGTGTAAAATGTACATTTCAATTGTTAATTGGAGTAAAATAAATTTAAATGTCCTTTTTTACCTCATTTTATGCTATTTATATTGTTTTTATGGTAATTTAATACTTTTAATAAGGTAGAAAAAGTTGTATCTTTGTGGCATCAAATTAAAAGTAAAATGAGTACAACGAAGAAATTTTTGAAATCAAAACCTTTGTGTAAAGTAACCTTCAAATTGGCTAAAGGAATTGCAATAAATGCCGCTAAAGTTGAATTGTTAGGTGATTTCAATAATTGGTCTCCTGAAGTAAATGTTTTGGAAGGTGCTAAAGATGGCTCTTACAAAACTACACTTGATCTTGAAACAGGAAAAAGCTATGCCTACAGATTCTTGATTGATGGTGAGAAATGGGTGAATGACGATGCCCCAGATGCTTTTGCTGATGCAGGTATTGGAGGAGAGATGAATTCAGTTGTAAGTCTATAGGACTTGCGAAAAGAGAGTAACAAGAGCGTTTTATAAAAGAAAAGGGTGACTGTATCGTGTATATAGTTGCCCTTTTTATTTTATTGTGAAGTCTTTAAATGTTTATCTTCACTTCAAAAACCAGCATGTCTCTATTAGTCAAACGTTCTTTATTTTCGATTATAGCGGTTTTCTTTTTCTTTCCCTATTTGAGCACTTTACAAGATCCATTTTTCTGGGACACGATTCAATTTGCAGGTAAACATGGTTTGTTTTTTTTTAAAAATGGTTTGGGCTTCCTTCCAGATATGGTGGACAGCGGCCATATTCCATTTTTGGGTTATTATCTTTCAATTCTTTGGCATCTTTTTGGAAAAACTTTGCTGGTAAGCCATTTGGCAATGGTTCCCTTTTTATTGCTCTACCTACTCTTCACATTCAAAATATCAAATATTCTTGACTCACAGAATAGTTTGTTTATTTGGATGCTTTTTCTTTTTGAACCATGTTTATTGACTCAATCTACTTTAGTAAGCCCAGATCTTTTATTGATGGCTGGTTTTGCGATCATGCTTTATGGTACTTTGGGAAATCATGAATTATCGATCTTAAATGGATCAGTACTAATGGTCTTGGCAGGAAATAGAGGAACAGCAGTGGTATTTGCCATTGGTGTTGTTTGGCTATGGCAGCATAAACAAACCCTTTTACAAAAGCTATTATGGTTATTTCCAGCTTTTTTGATTTTCTGTTCTTATCAATTGCTTCACTATCATTCAAAAGGTTGGATTGGTTACCATGATGGCATGCCTTGGGCTGTTTCATTTGAACGAGTTGGTTTGATTGGAATATTAAAAAATATCGGTCTTATGGCATGGAGATTGTTGGATACTGGTAGAATAAGCTTGTGTTTGATTGCCTTGTTTTTATTTTTTAATATAAAACAGAATAAGACCACCTTGGCACGAGATGTTTTAAGGATTTTGTTTGCTGTTTCAATCATACTAGCTGTTACGACACTACCTTATAGGTACCTCACAGGACACCGTTATTACATGCCAGTATATTTCCTATTGATTGCATTTGTTTCATCCTCATTACCGAATCATTGGGCACTCATTAAAAAACGTATTTTATACACCTTCATATTGAGTTCATTTATTTTGGGCCATTTTATTATTTACCCTAAAGGAATAGCTATGGGTTGGGATTCTACTCTTGCATATTTGCCTTATCAAAAATTAAGAAAAGAAGTTATTGGTGATTTAGATGGCCTTGGTCTATTTCCAAAAGATGTGGGATCTTATTTCCCAAATGTTTCTGGATTTGAGGCAACTGATTTATCAACTGCGCATGGAGTCGGCTTTGCAAAAGATAATCCGCTGTCAAAAAAATATGTGCTAATCAGCAATGTAATGAATGACGTTCCTGATCATTTGATAGATGATATAAGTAATTCCTGGATTGTCGAAAAAGAATGGCATAGTGGTTCCATTTATTTTATGCTTATGAGCAAAAAGTAAATTCCATATTAGGGAAGTGGTATAAAATATATGAATGCAACTTGCCTTACTTGGCTTTGCTGGTCACAAATTTGGTTGCCACGAATTCACGAATTGTTCTCAGCTTTCAGCTTTCGGCAAATGCCACGAATTCACGAACTGCTTTCAGTTTTCACTATTAGTAAAAATTGAGCTCTCTTCTTTTATTTTTATTCGCTCGGTGAAGATAAAATCCAAGAATTCTTCCGCTGGAAACGATGCTTAGGCTTCCATGAGTTCACGAATTGTTCTCAGCTTTCAACTACCAGTTTTCAGTGGTCAGCTTTTTGATGAAATGACCAATACTGAATTCACGATTTTTTTAATAATTGGCAACTACTCATTTTGAAAATTTAATCTTTTAAAAGCCATAAACCAAAACATAATCATAGAAGCGCATAGGTCAATAAATTTTGAGCTTTAAGAAACTACTATTTCGCCAAACTTATAAAGATTTCTTGTTTCATTATTAACAGCAAAAAGGCGGTATCCACCAAAGTGAATACCGCCTCCGCTAAATTATTTTCCCGCTTTCGCAGGAGTCACTACTCTACTCTATGATAACCATTTTCTTAGTTGCTGTGAAATCACCACTTTCGATTTGGTAATACACAACTCCTGATGCATTGATATCAGTTTTGTTCAATGTGATTACGTTTTCACCTTTGTTTGCATTGATGTTTCTGTTCATCAATACTTTTCCAGTTACGTCGTATACTCTGAATGTTACTTGTGTTGCTGTTGGTACACTGAATGTTACGTTTGTCTCAGCTTTGAACGGGTTAGGCTCATTTTGTGACAATGCAAATCCTTTGTTTGCTCCACCTCTTACTTCCAACTTAGCACTTGCTACCTCTAAGTCTGTGCCTACATATGCTTCTGCTTCTGTTACACTTGAACTCATTGATACTGCACTTGACAAGTTAGTTGCTGTGTTTGCTCTCATTTTCAATGTGAACAATACTGCATCATTTGCTACTGTTGCTCCGTTTACATCAGTCCAGCTCATTGTGAACTTACCTTTTGCTACGTTTGCATACATTGCCTCATCTACTGTGATTGCTCCTGACTCTACTCCCTCTACTGTCATTCCTGATAGTTCTGTTGTGAACTGGTAACCGAATACTTCACTGAAGTTTTCTGCTCTTACAGCTACATTTACTACCTCTCCTGCTTTTACAGTTTGCTCGTCAATATTGAATTTAACAACTTTTGCACTTCTTGTTCCTGTTGATGTTGAAGTTGCGCTTACTGCTGCATTGATGTCAACGTCACCTACTTTGATTGCTACAAAGTTAGTTGCTGCTGCGTCACCTGCTCAGTTACGATTACTTCATTCAATGGCCATGGATTTGAGATATCGCTGAATTGTTGAGTTGCATCAACAAATCTCCAAGATTCGTTCTTAGGTAGATCATTGATCACACCCAATACTAACTTTCTCAATTCAACCAAGTCACTTACATCAATCTTCTGGTCATTATTTGCATCTGCTGCTACATACTTGTATGCATTGTCCAATTTGGTCATGCTCAAGATGTGTCTTTGGATTCTCAACAAGTCTAATGTATTCACACCATTCTTGTAGTCGATATCTTTAGTTGCAGACAACTCATAATCTACATTTTGTGGTATGTTGTTGAAAGCAAATGCGCCTTCAGTTGTCATTGCCACTACAGGGAACTCAGGAAGATTTGCGTCCAATTGTGTTGCAACACCGCTCACACCTTCACCAACTGAAGTTGCAACAGTACCTTTCACTGCTAGTGATCCACCTCCGCATGCGCCTTGGTTGTCTACTAAGCTCAATCTTACTCTACAGAAATCTGATCCTGCATCTGTTCCTGGAATGAAATATCTAGTATCCCATACTCTCATTTCTACTACGAAATCTTCATTGATTGGATCTCCCACCTCACAACCAAACAGCATTGCTGAAGAACCTCCAGTTAAGTCTACCTTAGTTGTACCGTCTGGCCAAACTGTTGATTTAGTGTCTGGTACCCATCTTTGTGCATTGCCTGCTTCATATTCTGCTTTCGTTGCAGTTTGTCCCAAACCTTTGAAGTAGTGTTGGATTTTCAAGCTTGCTACAACTGGGTGTTCTGCTTTTCCATCTCTATTGAATGTAAACAACAATACTGCTGTTGTATCTGGATCGCAATTTGCAAATGAGCCCTTATCAAAATCTTTTGCCCAAAGTTCTACAATTCCATTTTTCATTACTGCACTACTCAAGCTTACACAATAAGGTGTTGGTGCTTTTGGCCATACAGAAATTACTCCTTCACACTGAGCTACGTTTCCGCAACCATCAGTTACTTTGTAAAGTACTTTGTGATCTCCTACAGGTAAGTTTGTGTATGAAAATGATGGTGATCCACCAGTTCCATATTGAGGATTGCTATTACTTCTTGGTAACGCGGGTACGTAAACTTCCCATCTAAAACCTTTCTCACATCCTGCTGTATCTGTTGCAACTGGGAACAAGTCAGCTTTTGCCAAACATGTAGCTTGATCAACCTCAACTGTTACACTTGGACATGTTGTGATTACTGGTGGGGTAGTATCTTCATATTTAAAGATAGTTGATAAGCATGCATTCCATTCAGGATAACACCAATCAATATATTCAAATCTTACAATCCACTTTCTACAACCATCACCTACTGTATACTCATCAATGATGATTTTTCTACCAAATACATGACAGCCGATATTTCTCCAATTGTGGTTAAATCTAGTTTTACCCTCCAATTCTTTTACTAATCCAGCACCTGTCAAAGTTAAACTATCAGTTCCAAACTGAGCCTTAGCAATAATATCAGATTTACTATCAAGACAATATAAGCCAAGATTTGGAGTATTATAGTCACCAGGATTCTCTACAATCTTGAATCATTCCAATCTGTAACCCAATCTTTGAATCATTTTCAGTTAATGCCGCGCTTTTAACTGTATTGTTTAAAACATCCTCTTCTGTCAATTCACACTTAGTCCATCCGTGAACGGTGATTGGACAATCGTGAACTGGCGAGACTCTCTATCAATTACACTGATTTCCTGAGTACAAGTAACTACAACGTTACCACCTTTTCCGCCTTTCACACGGTAAGTTCTGATAAATTCACCCAATCCACAAGTGTTTACATCACCTGCATCTTTGTATTCCAATTCGTAATCACATGCTGCATCAACCCATGGTAACCATGAAGCTGGTACATTGCCTACAACTGTTTTCCAGTCTTTGCTTAAATTCAATTTAGCTAAGTCTTCGTCACAGTAAGTTGTGATGTCGATTTCACAATTTATGATTGGAACAGTATTGTCCTCAACATATACGATAGCCCATGTCTCATTGTAGTTATCTTTCAAATAATAACCTTCATCTTCACCTGTAGCAACATAGATGCTGTCACCATAGATACCTGACATGTTGGCATCATCCCATACTCTCAACCAAACTTTGTGCTCTTCTCCTACATCTTCGCAGCAGAACTTCACAAACTGTCCTTTGTCTGTATCATATTGGCTGTCTGACTCATGAAGTAATTCTGTATCTTGGTCTAAACCATTAATTTCATCATTATAAGTAATGTTGTTGTTCCAAGGAATCATTGGAGTACTTGCTACACCGTCATGGTTCCAATCATCACCTTCATTCAAACATACTGGTGCTCCCGCTTCTCTTCTTACTTCAAGATATACATCAGTACAGTTGTCATAAGAACCATTGTCGATGTGTTCTGGTTTGATTTTAGCAACCGCGCCTTCGCCATCAACACCACTTCTTGTCAACGATACAGTAATGTATTCTTTTGCTGTTGCAACTGGTGCAATTTTGTCAAGAACCCACACTGAAATTGAAGCTGTAGAAGTATTTCCACAACAGTCAGAAGCAGTGTAGATAAATGTACTTAAACCTTTAGTTACATCTCTTGCAACCCATTTAACGCCAACTAACTCAACTTCGATTGGTAATCCTTCTGAATCGAAACCATCAACACCTACAACTTTAGCGTGATCATCACACTGGTCAGTTACAGTTGCTGTAGGAAGAACGATATCAGTTTCACAAGCCCAGGCTGTTACACTGTATGGCTTATCTGGTTGCGGTACTGAAATAACTGGCGGTATATTATCAGTTTTCTTGATAATTTGTTGGAAAGTTGTGGTTGTTGCATTACACCAATCTAAAACCAACCAAGTCCTTGAAACTTTTATTGAAGCACCACAATTTGGTCCGCATGCACTCAATTCCACATCACTGAAAGTTGCTACTACGTTACAAACTGCTGTGTCTGGCTTCAAATATTGTCTAATACCTCCAACAAGTAATACTGAAGGATAGGCCATTGTATCTTCAGCAAATTTTGCCGCTAATTGCCATGGTAAATCACCTTCAAAACACTTAATGTTAACTAAAGCTGCTGGCCTAGTAAGCGAAGCACCATTAACAGCTCTAACAATGATGGTTTGAGTATCCACAGTCGCTATTCCTTTTACATTGACTGCAGTCCAGATTCTTTGAATTACTGAAACAGTGTCGTTTATTGTAGAGCACTCTATATCTCTTACAATGTCAAAATAAGTAATATCCACATCTGAACAAGATTCTGCAGCTGTTGCCTCTCCTGTCAATTCTGGATCTGGATTGCCTTTTGAATCTTTCAAATTGTACAAACAATAAATTGAAAGATCAGGAGGTATGCTTAGTTGTGGCGGTAACTTGTCTTCGAACATTACTGTTCCCCAACAAGAATTGCCAGATCCATCAAGTACACTTACTTTGAAAGGACCTGCCATACCTGCATTTTTAAATGTTGACCATGCTGCATTAGAAAAGTCAACAGTGATGGTATCTCCAACATAAACTCCGTTTTGCAAAGAACCACCAGATAGTGATGATGCATTTGTAAGTTTAAAATCTGAAAGTTTGATACTTACTAAAGTACCACCTCCACTTGGAGGCTGCATCGTTGTTGGCATTATTGATGCCTCACAATCTGAGTCAACAGAAATATTGACATTTGGTAAACATGCCAATCCTTGAGCATATGTGTTCGTTCCAAATACCAAGAAGGCCAAGATGCAGAAAAGAAAATGTAATTTTCTGTTCATGAGTTTAGAATTAGTTTGAGTAATTGAGTTTTTAAATTGATTTTGGGATTAAAAAGGAAAATTTAGATCAAATCCACTTAAAATTATTTGGTAATCGAGCCTAGTTATTCCTTGAAAAACAAAATCTTAGAGCAATTATACATTTCTTTTATTAAATATCAAAGGGTTTGTTAAAAGTTTTTTAAAGTACACCCCAATATTTAACATTCTAATGTCCAAAATATAACATATTAAAGAATTTAATTCTGAACACGTTTCAATTATCTTTAATTTGAAAAATTTTCATCTAGATCATTTATAACTAACAATCCGCCTAATTTATATCTGTAATACATATTAAAAAATATAGATATATAATTGCTGATTTTGAGAGCCTTTTTCTCAAAAAAATTATTCAAAAAACTAAAAATCAAAGCATGTATGGTTAATGGTTAATGGTTAATGGTTAATGGTTATGGTTAATGGTTAATGGTTAATTAAGTAGTTGGTTAATGGTTAATGGTTAATGGTTAAAAATAAAAAGCACTTTCTCATTCAACATAAGAAAGTGCTTTTTATAAAATCTAAAATCTAGAGTTGTTATTCTAAAACTATCATTTTTCGCTGCATACTGAAATCATTACATTCGACTTTGTAAATCAAAAGTCCGGATGATTTGCCAACTTCTGCCTTAGTCAATGTTACTGCATTCTTACCTGCATGCCCTTCAACCAAGTTTTTATAGATTAACCTACCTGTTATATCCATAATTGTAAAGGTTACTTTTCCATCGTGAGGTAATTCGAAATGAATTCTTGTTTCACCTCTCCACGGATTTGGTTCATTCTGCTCCAAAGCATATTGATTATTCAATCCGTTTCTAAATTCTAATTTTAGATCTGCAGTTTCCAAATCATGACCAATGTAAACTTCCGCATTTAGTACTTCATCACTGATAGCCAACATTTGACTTAACTGACCATTGGTTAAAGCTTTAATCTTTAATTCAATTATAGTCGACTCAGGATTTACAGAAATCGACCGATCGGTTGACCAACTCGTTGTAAGAAGATTGGGTTTTGGTGTTGCATAATTATGTTTTCCAAAATCGATGGCTCTACCTTCCACACCAGTTATTTCTAAACCATTCAAAATAAATGATCCTTGGAATCCATATATGTCTACTGATTTATTCGTCTTTAGAGAAACTATAAAATCCTCACCTTTCTGTACAAACCTATCATTGGTTATGAGCATAAGACCATTCTGGCGGGATGATAAACTTGCTTGTTGGTTTAATCCCATTTTTGCAGAGCCATCAACGTCACCAATTTTCATACCAATGAAATTATCCGTTACATTGGTTAATAATTTGGAGTGAGCAATCTTCTCAACAAAAGGAAATGGATTTTCTTCCATCTGTTGAGTAGCATCTACAAACCTCCAACTTTGATTCTGGTCAAGTTTATCTGTGATGCCTAAAATCAATTTTCTTAATTCGGTCAAATCACTCACATTGATTTTGCCATCACTGTTTGCGTCTGCTGCAATTATTTTATAAGGACTTTGTAGTTTTTCAAGTGCTAAAATATGTCTTTGAATGTGTACTAAATCGAGGGTATTGACACCATTTCTATATTGGTCGACCATTGAAACCTTAACTTCATAGTCTAAGCCAATAGGTAAACTCTGGAAAGAGAATTTTCCAGCATTATCCGTTGATTTTTTCTGTGAGTAGGTAACAATATTTGCATCCAAATTTATTGAAGCTCCAGTAATTGGCGTACCGTTTTCTGTTTTAACAAAACCATCTAAGGTCACTACACTTCCACCCCCAGCACAAACATTTTGATTGTCAATGAGAGACAATGTAACTAAACAATAATCACTTCTTAAGTCTCTGTCCCAAACCGTCATTTTTATTTCCGCGATTGGGAAGGTAGATCCATTTCCAACTTTGCAACCAAATAGTCGACCACTTGTGCCACCTGTTACTTCTATTTTGATGTCGCCATTTGGCCATTTAGTTTCTTTCAAATCTGGAAGCCATTTCTGTGCATCTCCATTTATGTATTCCGTCTCTGTTGCATCTTGACCATTTCCTTTGAAGTAATGCACTTGTGCTAGTTTGCTCAATACTGGGTGTTGGTTGTCAAACGTGAAGTATAATGGTCCGTCGATACAATTGTCAAAACTATTTTTGTCAAAGTCTCTTGCCCACAGTTCTACCGTTCCATTTTTCATTACGGCACTGCTCAAGCTTATGCAATATGGCGTAGGAGCTTTGCCAAGCACCACGAGTATGGCATCTTTTTCTGTCACATTACCACAACCATCTGTCAACTTATAATGAACGGTCCATTTACCGACAGGTACATTGCTGAAGGTTAATTTTGGATTGTTGCCGGTTCCTGTTTGTACAAGGCCTGCTCCACCAGTTTGAATGGTGACTATCCAACGATAACCTGCTTCGCATCCACCATCATCTAGCCCCTTAGGATTTGTCACCCAGCTAGCCAAACAGTTTGCATCTATAGCAATCGTATCTGACATAGAAACTTCTATTGTTGGCGGTGTCTCGTCTTCGTATTTGTAAATGGTGCTCACACAAGCAGCCCAATCTGGGTTACACCAATCGATGTACTCAAATTTCACAATCCACTTCTTACAGCCTTCGCCTACATTGTATTCCTCAATGATGATTTTTCTTCCAAATACAGAGCATCCAGGATTTCGCCAATTAGGATTGAATCTTGTTTTGTTTTCTAAATCAGAAGTAAGCCCTCCTCCAATAGGCGTCAAACCATTGGTTCCTGTCTCAGGTTCTGCGATTAAATTATTATTTGCGTCAAGGCAATTTAGGCCAAGATTCGGAGTATTGTACCCTGTGTCAAACCATTCATACGCAAGATAAGGGACGTACTCAGTGATGACCACATCTAGGTAATTGTAATATGCTGCTTTGATGGTATTATTTAAAACGTCCTCTTCAGAAAGTTCACATTTGTTCCATGTGTGCAGAGAAATTGGCCAATCTAAACGAGGTCTTCCATTTCTTCTCAAAGCAATTTCAATATTTTGAGTACATGTGACATAGACATCTTTGTTTTTTCCACCTGCAACTCTGTAGGTCCTTACAAAATTTCCAATGTTACACGTGTTTACTGAACCAACATCTTTATATTCAATTTGATAGACACATGCAGCATCTACCCAAGGTAACCAGTCAGTCGGAACATTCCCGTCAACTGATTTCCAATCATTCGATAAGTTTAATTTACCAAGATCCTCATCACAATAAGCCGTGACATCAACTTCACAAGTGATGATGGGAACGATATTATCTTCTAATTTTACAATGGTCCAAGTTTCATTGTATAAATCTCCATCACTTCCAAATATGCCATTCATATCTGCGTCGTCCCATACACGGAGCCAAACTTTATGATAACCAACATCATTTTTACCATCGCTGTCTATATCAACAGTGCCAGTTGTGAGGTCTTCACAACAAAAGGACACTACTTTTCCATCATCTGTATCAAAAATTCGATCATTCTCATGGATTGGATTACTTTGATCAAAAGCATTTCTTTCATCATTGTAAGTAACGTTGTTGTTCCAGGAGATTCTAGGGGTCTCTACATTGTTATCGTGATTCCAAAAATCGCCTTCATTGAGACATTTTGGAGCACCAGTTTCTCTTCTTATTTCTAAATAAACACCACTACAATTATCATATGAGCCATTGTCAATCATATCAGGAGTGACTTTTGCAAGCGCTGTAATGGTGTCGTTTGCACTTCTGGTAAGGCTTAATGTAATGTATTCTTTGGCAGTAGCTACAGGTCCGTTTCTATCTTCAACAGCAATTATAACAGTTGCAGTAGATTGATTACCACAACAATCTTCCGCATAATATGTAAAAGTGTGCATTCCCTTAGGTACATCATATGCTCTCCAAATACCATTTACAAGAGAGATTGTGGCACCTTCAGGGCCTTCAACAAGTATGATTTTGGCATGATCATCACAATTGTCCATCACGGTTGCTATAGGTAAAGCCAAGTCTACAGTACATGACCAAGCATTTGTTCCATATGATTTTAAAGGAGAAACAACATTTATGGAAGGTGCTGTTTTATCTGTAACTTTAATGATTTGGGCATAATTGGTTGTTGTAGCTGTACACCAATTCAATATTGTCCATGTGCGCACTAACTTAAAGCTTGAAAGACAGCCAACACCACACGCACTTAACTTTTTCCCATCAACGTAGGTGGCGGCATAGCCGCAAACTCCACCATCCACTAATGGACTTATTTGTGAATTTAAAGGATTGACATAATATGGATATCCATAAGTGATGCCCAAGACATCTGCAATCGTTTTGGGATCATAAGCTTCCTCACAATCTACTTCGACCAATGGTTGAGGGCCACTCAAAAGATTATCAGGTAAATTTATAACGGTAATTTTTTGATCATTCGAAACAATATTTCCTAAATCATCCGTTGCAAACCAAGTTCTGGTGATGATTCTTAAGACACCACCATCTGTTGTACAATCAAAATTCTCATTTTGATCTTTATAATATTTTGATGTTGGTCCACAATCAGTCACAGTAGCATCTCCAGTATTTGAAGGCAAAATAGATTCAATACAATAAATGGTAATATCTCTTGGTATGGTAAGAGTTGGAGGCAGTTTATCTTCGATCAATATTTCTCCCCAACAGCTATTTTGATTGCAAGGTGTCGGGCCAAAAACACTATATTTATATGATTTACCAATCATACTTCTATCAATAATTCCACCCTGGGTAATGATTGTATTATCACTATTATACAGCACCACTAAATAATCTTCATCTGGATTTGATTCGCTCAAAACCATATCGGAAGTAATTTCTAAAATACAATCTTCAGGAATACTGAAATTGACATTTGCTATACAATTGAGTTGAACGGGAGGCGCTGGCGCTACAACTTCGAGCTCCATTACTTCACCAACCAAACCACAAGTATTGGAAAATATACGAAGGAGCATCACTGTTGTGTTTTCCTCACTTGGAACTGGGTAATAAATTGCATTTGGATCATTCACATCAGAAAATACACCTGCTCCACCTGACCAAGTTCCTTCTCCAATACCTTGTAACATCACCACACCGTTACTACAAACCTCCAAATCCGGGCCTGCATTTACCGTTGGGGTCCCTTCCACTGATACCATTATCGTAGAAGCAGGAGAGGTGCATCCGTGAATTGTACCTACAACCGAAATTTGGTATACGCCTGATAAAGTTGTACTTGCTATATTCATATGGCTATTGGACATAGTCAAATCAAAGCCTACAGCTGGTTCTACTGACCATTGATAGGTTGTGTTTGCAACTGAGTCAACTGATAACGATACGTTGCTACCAACACAAACAACTGAGGGATTAGCATTCAAATTTTGTGGTGGTGTCAAACAATCTGTGAATGGTCCGTTTTCAAGTCCTTTGGTAATTGGAATGGGTCCGCTCCAGGCATTGCCCAATATTTGGAGTGAATTACCTTCGATTTCGCCATCCTCTTCGACGCCGATATCAGTACTAGTGATTCCATCTGCTATTCCGCCAACACCCACAAAAGAACCTTCATAACTTATAAATTCTATCAAACCGCACGGGCCAGAAAGAGCAATTGCGTCAGGACCATTTTGAATACTTGAATAATCGTATGTATAATAAGTAAATCCTAAAGAGGTATTTGCAACAAATTGATCTAAAGTTTTGGTGTCATAGGGAGCTCCACCTGAACCATTATAAAGGCTGACCGTGTATTGTGTTAAGTCAAATGGTTGTGGGTCTTCTATTCTTATTTCAACAAATTCATCCTCATCACCACTGGCATCGTCATAATGAAACTCATTTATTCTGGCGGTAATTTGACTGCAATCAAAACAAGCAACAGGTGCCGTATAGGCATTAACTGAATCCTTAGCACAAGATGGACTGGATGCAAAAGACGCAGAAAGTGTTACCATCGAACCATTTGATTGTAAACCCAAAAGATTAATGGTTTGGGGACTTGCCGTTATAGCAAAAGATTGACCATTTAGAATTAAATTACCTGTTGGAGGATTTGTATAATAAACTTGAATTTGGGCATCATACATATTGGTCATTGTATTGCAGACACCCACAGTATTTACAGTGAAAGAATCAATAGAGCAAAGACTTGGAGTAAGACTTTCGTTTGCTAATCCTTTGGTTTGCGCAATGGGGCTAGACCATCCAGTCGATAATAACTGTAAAGATAGACCAACAGGCGTCGTTGAGGGCTCAGATCCTACATTTATACTCGTTATTCCTATTGCGGGGCCATTTGTTGCTGCAAAAGCACCATCATAACTAATGAATTCTATTAAGCCGCATGGGGAGTTGAGTGCAATTCCATCTGGATCACCATTTTGTAGACCGTTGACAGGAAGATCAAATACATAATAGGAAAATCCATCTGCAGAAGTTACCGCGGCGTTATTTAGAGTTAGTGCTGACCCGTAGGTTGCGCCACCAGAACCATTATATAAAACTAAAGAATATCCAGAAAGGTCCATAGCTGCGGGTTGCGGGTCACCAATTCTGACCTCAATGAATTCACCTACATCTGTGCTATTATTATCATAGTGAAATTCATTTATTCTGATATCTGTTGGGCATTGGGCATAGGCTCCCAAAGTAAATATTATGGATATTGCTGTCGCAATAAGGTTGGTTCTTAATCTCATTCTCGATCGATCTTGGTCATCAAAGAACCAAAAATAATGTAAAGCATTGAAAATCTGACCATAATCAATAAAAAACTAGTGAGAATACAAAGAATTAACACAGACCCTGGTAAAATCTGGTGAAAATTATAGATTAAAATCAAACAGGGAAGCTGGTAAAACCAACCTCCCTGTTTGAATTTGTACGTTAATATATTAGGAAATCCTTATCCTTACTCGATCACAATCATTTTGCGTTGTGCTGAGAATTTGTCTGATTCAATTCTGTAAATGAGTACCCCTGATGCACCTCCAAGTTCAGCTTTTGTAAAGCCTATCTTATTGGTACCAGCTTGACCATCAACAGTTTTGATAGCAATCACTTTGCCAGTGATGTCCATGACTGTAAACTTAGCTTGTGCTGCATTTGGCAATTCATAACTGACAACCGTTTCACCTCTCCAAGGGTTTGGTTCGTTTTGATTCAATGCATACTTGCCATCATTGAAGTTTCTGATATCCAATTGAATGTTACTTACTTCCATTGATTCGCCAACGTAAGCCTCAGCACTTGTAATTTCAGAATTCAACTTAATCATGTTACTGAGTTTGCCAGCTTTACTTGCTTCAAACTGCATTGTCATCACTGTGCTACCATCCAAGACTGAGTGAGCTTTGGCAGTAGACCAACTCATGGTAAATATGTCTCCATGATGGATAGCATAATTATCCTTAGCGATTTCTATGCCTCTACCCTCAATGTTGATCAGTTTCAAACCTGACAAACGAGCACTCAACTGGAAGCCATAAACCTCTTTGAATTGTGCTGCTGTAAGGTCAATGGTAATGATATCACCAGCCTGAACATTTCTATCAGTTGCTGACAATGTGATTCCCACCGATCTAGGAGCTACGTTCTGATCTGTCAAATTCATCTTAGCAGAAGCATCTACATCTCCAATTTTCACGGCAATGAAGTTGTCATTGGTCTTGTTCTCGATGAGAGAAGCGTGAGTCATGGTTTCATTGAAAGGCCATGGTTTCTCACCCATTGTTTGGGCAGCTTCTACAAATCTCCAACTCTGATTGTAAGCAAGTTTTTCATTGATACCAAGGATCAACTTACGTAATTCTACCAAGTCACCAACTCTCACAGCTTGATCGTTGTCGGCATCGGCAGCAATCATTTTGTAAGGACTATCCAACTTTTTCAATGCCAAGATATGCCTTTGAATGTGAACAAGGTCGAGGGTATTAACTCCATTTTTGTGGTTTACATTCAATGTAGGTTTGACCTCATAATTTGCACCAACCGGAACATTTTTGAATGAGAACTCACCATTTGCATTGGTCAATTCAACTCGAGGATATTCTGGAAGTGCAGCATCCAAAGCTACTTCAACATTTGGTACACGAGCATTCGTTTCTGTTTCTATTTTACCAGCTACAACTACAAGGCTACCATCACCGCATGCTTTTTGATTGTCAACCAAGGTTAACCTTACTACACAGAAGTCACTCAATAGATTCCTATCCCAAACGGTCATTTTTATATCACTGACCGGGAACGTGCTGCCATCACCAACTTTGCAACCAAACAATCTACCAGAAGAACCTCCAGTTACTTCGCGTTTGATTTCGCCATTTGGCAACGTAGTTACTTTGATTTCAGGTAGCCATTTTTGAGCAATACCCAAAGCATATTCTTCTGCGGTTGCATTTTGTCCTTGACCTTTGAAGAAGTGTTCTACGTCTAGCTTACTCAAAACTGGGTGTTGGTTGTCAAATGTAAAGTAGATTGCTCCATTTGTACAATTTACAAACGATCCTTTGTCAAAGTCTTTGGCCCATAATTCTACCGTACCATTTTTCATGACGGCGCTACTCAAGTCGATGCAATATGGTGTAGGATCTTTACCGATTACAACCAATTTTGCAATTTTCTCAGTTACATTTCCACAACCATCAGTTACTTTGTAAAGCACATCATAAGTACCAGCAGGAATATTTACAAATTCTGCTGAAGGATTGCTACCCACAGGGAACTTGCTTTGGTCATAACCTAATCCATAGACTCTGATGACCCATGACAAACCTGTTTCACAGCCACCTGAATCGATAGCCATTGGCATTGCCTTGAATAAAGCTGAGCAATCAGTACCTACTTCAATTGTATCATTCATAGAAGCTACAATGGTTGGTGCGATCTTATCCTCATATTTGTAAATGGTCTTTCTAGTGCCCGCATTGGTATTTGTACACCAGTTGATGTATTCAAATTGTACGATCCATTTTCTACAACCCTCACCAACTTTGTATTCGTTGATGGTGATTTTCCTTCCAAATACTTCACAACCTACATTTCTATACTTAGCATCCCAAATAACTGGTCTGCCATTCATGATCATTGCAATTGACCCACCATCACCTTCACCACCATAAACCGCAGTTTTATTTGACTTGATGATAGAGGCAAGAACATCTGCTTCAGTAAGTGTGCATTGATTCCAAATATGTAAATCAATTGGCCAATCCAGAACCGCAGTACGTGGACGACTTGCAATGGTAATTACTTGTTCACAAGTCACTGGACTGCCTACGACTCTCCAAGTCCTGATAATCGTTCCATCATTACAAACATTGAT
The DNA here is from genome assembly GCA_016715105.1 of Saprospiraceae bacterium. Classification (GTDB taxonomy): domain Bacteria; phylum Bacteroidota; class Bacteroidia; order Chitinophagales; family Saprospiraceae; genus JADKBO01. Next base: position 141,608 of record JADKBO010000003.1, read on the forward strand.
ATCTGCGTCATCTCTGTATTCTAGTAAGAAGTTTCCACAAACAGTTTCAGTATAAGGAACTGTAGTAGGATCAATTTTGGACGAATCTCTACTATAGCTAACCCAACTTCCTGAAGGATCGTAATAAACTTCTTCGTCACAATAAACAGTTACTGGTTCACAATAAAGTTTTGGTAGTGTCTTGTCTTCGACTTTTACAATGGTCCAAGTCTCATTGTAATTTCCAGCCTCGTCCCAAACTCTCAACCAAACTTTATGATAACCTGGATCTTTGATACTATCTCCATCAAAGTCAGCCCCAGCAGATGTGATGTCTTGGCAACAGAATTTCACAAACTGACCTTCATCAGTATCATTACTGTTGTCACGTTCATCACCATTGTTATTGTAGGTCAAATTGTTATTATAACCAAATGTACCAACATTCAAACAAGAAGGATCACCTGACTCTCTTCTGACTTCAAGTCTTACTGGACTACAATTATCATAAGAATTGTTGTTGATCATGTCTGGTGTCACTTTACCTACACCTTCTATGATTGAATCACCACTTGTTGTAAGACTCAAGGTAATATATTCTTTAGCTGAGGCTACAGGAGGTGTTTTATCAACCACTGTCACTTTAAAGCTTGTGTTTGCTATATTTCCACATAAGTCTTCTGCTCTTGCATACAAAGTTGTCACCCCTATTGGTAATTCATAAACAATGTTGCCATCAATTTCACCATTTGTTGTGCTCCATTTGGTGGTGTAATGACTACAGTTATCAGATTTAACCACAGAAGGAAGCGTGTAGGTAGCTAAACAAGACCATGCATCAGTGCTAATGGTGACATTTACCAATTCATTAAGCACAGGCGGAGTTTTGTCTTCCACTTTGATCGATTGAATATGTCTGATAGGGTTGGCATTAGGGCCAAATTCAACCAAAGGTTTGCATTCATCTCTGATAACCCAATGTCTTAACAGCTCATAACTTCCTGGACAATTAGGATCTTCTAACCTCTCGTCCCAGAAGCCTACATTGATATCACAGTAGTTCTTTCCAAAGATAGATTTGCCATCAATGGTAGGGAATCCTGTGAATTCAGGTTTAGTGATATTTGGATTTGCTATAGCGTCAGCACAGTCGATAGAGTTGTTGAGGTTTCTATCAGTAGGGAAAACCAATTTAGTAATATCCAATTTTTTAACCGTAATAGTTTGTATACAAGTTGCTTCATGCCCTTGAGCATCTATCGCTTTCCAAGTTCTAACAATCACAACTCTTGGTGTTCCGCAAGTTCCATTGTTTGTTACTTGATCAGTATAAGTGATTTTCACCCCTGGATCGCAGCTCAAAATCTCCAATCTACCTGTCAAGTTGAGGTCTGTATAATCTTGATTACACTCAATCTCAATATTGTCAGGACATTCTATGACAGGAGCAAGTTTGTCTTCTACCAGTATGGTACCCCAACAAGAATTGCCTGTGCGAGGGTCTCTCACAGAAACATACAAGGTTTGATTGATATAAGAATAATCAATCATTGGTGAACCTGGTATTGGAGCGCCACCTTGAGTTTTTGAGACAGTCACTTCATAGCTATCTATACAACCCAGGTCATCTGAGTTTTGGAGCAACATGTCTGCAGTAATTACAGCTTTGCAATTTGCATCCAGTGAAACATTGACATGTCCAATACAAGCCAAATCTGTTTGACTAGGTTGATATCCAATCACTGTTACATTGAAAGTATCCATAACACAATTTCCACTTGGGTCACATGCAGTCACAATGATAGTATTGTCTCCAATCGGGATACCAGATGTGATATCAGGACTATATGTCAAGACGACACTACAATTATCAGTTGCTACTGGAATAGATGACGAAGGCAAATCTTCCAAAGCCACACTACATTCTCCTGGTCCTAAATTGATGGTCACATCTTCAGGAATGACAGTAAATACTGGAGATAATGTATCTAAAACTGTAAGATTTATAACACATGAAGCTTCATTTCCACATGGATCTGAAATCACAAGCGTTACTTCCATTGTTCCCGTATCAGCACATGTAAATATTGATTGTCCACCTACTGAAACTGTGAGGAAGTTGTCTGCTGCGCAATTGTCTTCCACATTGCCAATTCCAGAATTTGCACTCAATACAGCCATTCCATTTTCATCTAGATAGATGATCACGTCTTCACAAACCAGTTCCGGTGCTTTCTTGTCCTCCACTAGAATATTTTGTACCCTGGTTGAAGAATTGCCACATGGATCTGTTGCAGTATATGTGCGAGTTATGGTATAAGTATAGTGTCCACAATTCGCTTCATTAGGATCTTGCGTGCTAACGTCTACAGTGTCGATGTTGATGTATTCTGGAAGCGCACATCTATCCATCAAGTTTGTGATTGGTTTGAAGTTTGGTACTTCTTCACAAGAAACGGTGTCGTCCTCTACCATGAAGGTAGGAGCAATTGTGTCTACGACAAAGATGTCTTGCACAAAGTCTCTGCTGTTTCCTGCAGAATCTGTTACTGTCCAAGTTCTTGTAATTTGATAAGTATAGTAATCACACATAGTCGGATCTACTCCTTGAGTTGAAATTTCATTGAACTCAAGTAATAGGCTGTCTGACGGTGTACAATTATCCACAAAATCGTCAGTTGTAAGTGGGAACGGTTCAGGCACTGCATCACACATTACCCATTCATCAACCGGGAAGCCACCTGCTAATTCAGGTTTTTGTTTATCAAGTACAAGTACAGTAAATGTACAAGTATCGCTATATGAATTGTTATCGAAATCCATACCTGTCACCACATACATGACTGTGGATAGACCAACATTGAAGTCCATAGTCGGAACAAAGTTGGTTCCTGCGGCATTGGTTACCCCAGTTACAGTCCAAGTGTAAGTTACAGTGGTTGGATCGATGGCACTACATACCAATGCTGTTGGTTCTGGAAGTGTCACTCTTGCTCTACACCAATCAATATCATTTTGTTGAATGATGTCTACTGGGCAGAATAAATCTAGAGGACATTCCAATGTAACAATCGTAGGATCGTCTCCTCCTTCCACATCGGTACCATCATCTGATAGATCGGTTACTACAATTCCGTTTCCATTGGTTCCTGTCGCAGTTGCCTGGTTGACCAAAGGATTTGATGGCTCAGTAACATTGACCCTCACTTGTACAGTTAAGGTGATGTTTTCGCCTGGGGCAAGAACAGTAGCTCCATTCAACATTTCGCTATTTGGTGCACCTTGACCTGTAAATAATGGGTTTATTGCTCCAGGAATTGCTGCGGTACCGCCAGTGATCATTAATGTATTTGGTACAACAAATTCTAGTGCTCCATTCAATTGACCATTTAAGTCATCAACCAAGCTTACATTATACAAGGTGTCATTACCTGTGTTCTGTACAATGAAGTTGTAGAAGAGACTGTAAATTCCATTGGCCTCGTCAACAATAGCTGGGCTGGTTGCCATTTTTGCTACACCTATTGAAGGAACTACCAAAGGTGTTGGATCATCAACTCCGCCTGATCCATTGTCGCTGTCAGCATCTGTTCCATTGTCTGAAAGATCAGTGACGACCACATTGTTTCTATCTGTTGCAGTAGTTATTGCTTGATTGAAGAGCGTATCACCACCAGCTGAGCTGATGTCTACCTCAATCACAACCTCAACCATCACCATGTCTCCAGGTTCTAATGTATCTGTTGGAGCAGGTGTCAATAATTCACCCGATCCAGTATAAGCTCCATTTGCTGCAACACCAGTTTTAGCTTCGTTGAGTGTGATTACAGGAGCTCCTGTTACACCAACAAATGCTGGTCCCCACTGTGTCGAGATGTCATCCATCAATGAAACATTGCTGAGGTCTGATGTACCTGTATTTTGTAGTGTATATTTCACTTTCACATCGTAGTTTCCTTCGATGCCAGATGCTGCTGGGCTCACATTTGTGATCGCTTTGGCTAAGCCAATTTGTGAAAGTAGGAATGGTGTTGGATCATCAAATCCTCCAGTTCCATTGTCACCGTCAGCATCCGTTCCATTATCAGACAAGTCAGTCACAGAAGGAATAACATTGCCATTCGGATCAGTAATCGGATTGCCATTTTCATCAACTGGTTGAGCTGAAGTGGTTGCTTGGTTGAGCAATTCATCAGTTGTAGAATAGTTTGCAGAAGGATCATCTGGATCTACTTCCATTACTACTCTGACGACTATGGATTCTCCAGGTAATAATTGACCTGTTCCATCCAACATTTCTGTTGCTGCACCAGAACCTTGATAGCTGGCAAGAACATTTCCTGGAGTAGTTGCAGTAGTTGTACCTTCCAAAGTAGGTCCACTTACTTTTCCAACAAATGCGCCACCATATTGCGTATCAAAATTGTCAGTAAGGCTCACATTATCTAATGGAGTATTACCTGTATTTTGAATGACAAATTCATAAGTTACATCGTAGTTACCCGGTGTACCGCTCGTCGCTGCTGCTTGCGAAATAATAGTTTTTGCAAGTCCTATGCTAGGCAATACAAGTGGAGTAGGATCATCGCTACCTCCTGAGTTATTGGGTTGTCCTGGGTTAGTACCTACAGGATCTGAGCCACTATCAGATAAATCTTCAACGGTCACATCAAGGATACCGCCATCTGCATCCAAAGCACTACCCGAGGCCAATGCTTGATTGAATAGGGTGTCTGTTGCGCCACTGGCATTTACTTCTACTGTCACAGAAACCTCATATGATTCCCCTGGTTTCAAAGTGTCTGTTGTTGCAGGTGTCAAAAGGTCACCTGTTCCTGCATAAGCTCCATTGGCAGTAGGACCTGCTGTAGCTGTTGATGCACCAATTGCTGGTGGAGTCACAATAGCTACATAAGCCGCGCCCCATTCAGTTACAAGATCATCTGCTAAACTCAATGATGAAAGGTTGGTATTTCCATTATTCCTCACCACAAACTTGAGGGCTACATTGTAGTTGCCTTGAGTTGCTGCAGGTGTAATTCCCGAAATACGTTTCGCTACACCAATTGCAGGTACTCCAGGTATGGTTGTGTATGCTGTATCAGCTTCCGAAGTAATGGTTACTCCACTTGGGTTTTGACCCGAAGCAAACGCAATATTTACAACACTGTCTGTCAAACCTACTGCATTGACGATGTCTGACTCTGCAAGCACATAAGTTGCTGTACACGTTGTCGTATCACCCGGCATTAGGTTGACATTGTTGCAAACAATGTTGGAAAGTGCATTAGCAGCTGGGATTCCATTAAATAATGGTCCTCCATCTGTAATGATCATATTGCTAATGGCCACATTTCCATTGTTTGTCACCAAATATGTATACTGGATGACATCACCAGCATCTGTTATTGTTGTATTTGCGCCACCACTTACTGAAGGTGCACTTGCAGATTTAACCAATGTCAACATCTCCATAGGTAATACTGGAATATCCAAAGTATCTGGTTGAGATGTAACTGGTGGTCTCACTGGAGGTGTACCCGTTGCGGTTACTATATTTTCTGCAATGCTGTCACCAGCAATTGCATTGTTCATATCAATCTGGCTTACTGTGTAAGTAGCTGTACAGATTGCAACTTCACCAGGTGCAATTGTCATGGTATCACAAGTCAAGCCCATCAACACATTGGTTCCTTGTGCACCACCAAACGTAGGAACATCATCATTGATGGTCACATTTGATAATGTCACTGTACCCGTGTTGGTCACTGTGAATGTATAAGTAATTACATCTCCAGCTGCATTGATCACAGCAACATCGGCTGTTTTTTCAACAGTCAAGGCTGCATTAGAACTAAATTGAGTGATACCTGTGTCTTCTGGTGATTCTACTGTGTTTCCACCTGGATCCGTTCCTGTAGCATAGGCTGCGTTTCTGACTCCACTTGGTATATCAGCTCCATTGTCGACATCCACTTGTGTCATTACATAAACTGCATGGCACATCGTCATCTCTCCTGGACCCAAGTTGATTGTGTCACAGGTGATTGCACTCAACATTCCTCCTGCTGGTTGCAGATTGAATGTCGGGCCTGCATCAATCACACTCATATTGGTGATGGTCACATTACCATTGTTGGTCACTATGAAGTCATAACCAATTGTATCACCTGCATCTACTGCTGTCGGATCCAAACCTAGATCTATAGATGGGCCAGTCACTGTTTTCTCAATGGTGAGACCTGGTCCATTTGGTATAGATGTGTATGCTGAATCAACTGGTGAACTGATCGTTACATCGTCTGGTGAAACTGCCATTACTATTGCACCGTTTCTGATGCCATTCAATATGCCAGCTGCATTGTCTACATCTGTCTGTGTCATCGTGTACACTGAGGTACATTCTGTACTTTCTCCAGGTGCTAAACTCACTGCCAAACAGGTAACTGTTAGTGGATTGTTTTCTCCAGCTACTCCGTTGAAACTTGGTCCATTGTCTTGTACCACCACATTGTTTAAGGTAGTATTACCTGTATTCGTTACGACGAATGTATATTCTATTTGGTCGCCACCGTCTGAAAGAAGATTGTCAGCACCAAGTACTACACTCGGTGTGCTTGCTGTCTTCTCTAAACTGATGGACGCCATGTAAGTTACTGTTGTATAAGCTGTGTCTGGTGTTGACATTACTGGTGTTCCCGCTGGGTTTGTTCCTTGTGCTATGGCTATATTCACCACGCTGTCGGTCATGCCCATCGTATTGTCAATGTCTGTCTGACTCAACACATAAGTTGCTGTACATGATGCACTTTCACCCGGTGCCAATTCCATACTATTGCATGTAATTGCACTCAAGCTATTTGTTCCTGCTATGCCTTTAAACAATGGTCCATTGTCTATCACACCGATTGCAGATATGGTTGTATTTCCATCGTTTGAAATTGCATAACTATATGTGATAACATCTCCTGCGTCTGTAATCATATCATTTGATCCAGCGCTGGTGCTTGGTGCACTTGCTGTTTTCACAATCGTCAAGCTATCCATAGCTACAACTAAAATAGTTATATCATCAGGTCCTGATAGGATTGGTGGGCCTACTGGCGGTGTACCAGAAGCAGTTGCCACATTTGATGCTAAACCATCTCCAGCTATTGCATTATCGATGTCCGATTGACTTACTGTATATGTCGCTGTGCAAACTGCTACCGCTGTAGGTGCCAAGGTTGTTACATCACAACCTCCATCTACCAATGTACTTGTACCTGTCTGACCACCAAACGATGGACCTGCATCTGTATAATCTACATTATCAAGTGTTACCGTTCCTGTGTTGGTAATCGTGTAAGTATATGTAATTACATCACCTGCAGATGTGATTTCTGTCAAATCTGCTGTTTTAACAATCATCAACTCTGGTAGTGAACTAAACTGTGTCACTGCCATATCTGGTGCCGATGGTATGGTATTACCTTCTGGATCCAATCCTTGGGCTATTGCCGTGTTGATCACTCCATTTGGTATATCGGCTCCATTGTCCACATCTGTTTGGCTCAACACATACGTTGCTGTACAAGTCGTTGATGCTCCTGGATCCAAACTTGTAGCCAAACATGTTACTGTCAATGCCCCGTTTGTTCCCGCTATGCCTCCAAATGTCGGACCAGCATCTAATACAGATACTGTTGTCAAGGTCACATTACCTGTATTCGTCACAACATAGCTATAAGGTATCGTATCACCTGCATCTACTGCATTGATGTTCGCTCCCTGATCTATCGAAATTGTTCCAACTGTTTTCTCTATTGTCAAACTAGGACCAGAAGGTACTGTCGTGAATGCTGAATCTATCAAACTTGGCACATCCACTCCCTCTGGATCTTGACCTGTCGCTGATGCTCCGTTTCTTATTCCATTGAGCATTCCAGATGCGTTGTTTACATCCACTTGATCCAATGTATAGATCGCCGTACATGTTGCACTTGCTCCTGGTGCCAAGGTTGTCACATCACAAGTGATGGCACTCAAACTTCCTACTGCTGCGACACCATTGAATGTTGGACCTGCATCATTTATCACCACTCCACTGATGCTTACATTACCCTCGTTGGTAACTATATAAGTGTATGTGATCTGATCACCACCATCTGTCAATAAGTTGTTGGCTCCTTCAGTCACCGTTGGTATGCCTGCCGTTTTTTCAATGGTAAGCAATGGCATAGATGGTACTGTCGTCGTTGCCGTATCTGGTGGTGAAACTACTGGGTCTCCCCCTGGGTTTACTCCACTTGCAAAGGCAATATTCACTACACTGTCCATCTCCCCATTTGCATTGTCAATGTCTGTCTGACTCAACACATACGTTGCCGTACACGTTGAAGTTGCTCCTGGTGCCAATTCACTTGCTGAGCAAGTTATCGCACTCAAGCTATTTGTTCCCGCTATTCCATCAAAAGATGGGCCTGCGTCATTTACTATTATATTACTGATGGTCGTATTGCCATTATTGGTAACTGTATAACTATAAGTGATTACATCACCTGCATCAACAACTGCTGTATTGGCTCCCGCACTTACAGAAGGTACACTTGCAGTTTTTATGATTTCAAGGCTATCCATTGGTACGATTGCCACAGTCGCAGTGTCTGGTGTCGAAGTCAATACCACGTCTGCCGGTGTTGTTCCACTCGCTGTTGCTATATTGGTTGCCAAACTATCTCCTGCTATTGCATTGTCGATATCTGTTTGGGTAACTGCATATGTAGCTGTACATACCGCTACTGCTCCTGGTGCCAATGAACTCACATCACAGCCACCATCTACCAATGTACTTGTACCCAACTGACCACCAAACGATGGACCAGCATCTGTATAATCTACATTGTTTAATGTTACTGTTCCGGTATTGGTTACCGTATATGTGTATGTGATCACATCACCTGCTGCTGTTACCGTCGCTGGTAATGCTGTTTTGACCATTGTCAAACTACCACTGGATACAAACTGCGTCACTGCGTCATCCTCATTTGATACCAAGGTATCTCCCATTGGATCGTTTCCGCCAGCTATCGCTATGTTGTATACTCCATTTGGTATATCTGCTCCATTGTCTACATCTGTCTGCGTCAATGTATAGCTCACTATACAAGTCGCTGTATCTCCAGGTGCCAGTGTGGTTACATCACACACTGCTGTATTCACAACCCCTGCTGCTGCTATAGCATTGAAGCTTGGGCCTGCATCTGTGATCGCTACATTGCTTACTGTCACATTACCTGTATTTACAACCGTGAAGCTGTAGTACAAGATATCTCCTGCGTCTACAAATGCTGCATCTAAACCATTTAACACTGATAAGCTGTCCACTGTCTTGGTCAATACCAACATGTTTTCTCCCGGTATAGTCGTAAACGCTGAGTCTGTATCCATGATCGGTGTCACATCTATTCCCGGAGGTGTTCCAAATGCTGTCGCATCGTTTCTTACTCCATTCAGAATGGCTGCTCCATTGTCTACGTCTGCCTGACTCAAGGTATAGATAGATGTACATGTGGTTGATTCGCCTGGTAACAAGATCATACTTGGGCAACTGATTGCGCTCATTGTTCCTGTTCCTACCACGCCATTGAATAACAAGCCATCATCAACCACATTTACATTGGTCAAAGTGGTTGTTCCTGTATTCGTTACTTCAAATGTATAACTGATCTGGTCTCCTGCATCTGCTTGTAATGGATCTACTCCCAATACAACCGTCGGTATTCCTGCTGTTTTCTCCAATTGGATAGAATCCAACACAGTTACTGTTGTATAAGCTGTATCTGGTGTAGAGATTACTGGTGTATTAGCTGGATTCACTCCACTTGCTGTTGCTATGTTTACCACACTGTCTACCAGACCCAAACTTGCGTCAACGTCTGCTTGACTTAATGTGTATGTTGCACTACATTCTGTGCTGTCTCCCGGTGCCAATGTGGTGATGCCACATGCGATTGGTGACAAGCTATTACTTCCTGGTGTTCCTGCAAATCCTCCAAATGTCGGGCCTGCATCATTGATCACTATCGAACTGATCTCAGAATTTCCTCTGTTATATACTTTATAAGTATAAGTAATCACTCCGCCTGCTCCATTCACACTCGGTGCACTTGCAGTTTTAATGATTTCTAGGCTATCCATTGGTACTACCACAATCATCAAAGTATCAGGGATAGATATTACTGGTGGTCCAGATGGTGGATTACCAGCCGCAGTAGCAATATTGCTAGATAAACTATCACCAGCTATTGCATTGTTTATATCTGTTTGTGTTACCGTATAAGTCGCTGTGCAAATTGCTACCGCTGTCGGAGCCAAGGTAGTTACATCACAACCTCCATCTACCAATGTACTTGTACCTATCTGACCACCAAAGGTTGGGCCTGCATCCGTATAATCTACATTGTCTAATGTTACCGTTCCTGTGTTGGTAATTGTGTAAGTATAAGTAATTACATCGCCTGCAGAAGTGATTTGTGTCAAATCTGCTGTTTTCACTATCATCAACTCTGGTAATGAACTAAACTGTGTCACTGCCATATCTGGTGCCGATGGTATGGTATTACCTTCTGGATCCAATCCTTGAGCTATTGCCGTGTTGATCACTCCATTTGGTATATCGGCTCCATTGTCCACATCTGTTTGGCTCAACACATACGTTGCCGTACAAGTCGTTGATGCTCCTGGATCCAAACTTGTAGCCAAACATGTTACTGTCAATGCACCGTTTGTTCCCGCTATGCCTCCAAATGTCGGACCTGCATCTAATACTGCTACTGTTGTCAAGGTCACATTACCTGTATTCGTCACAACATAGCTATAAGGTATCGTATCACCTGCATCTACTGCATTGATGTTCGCTCCCTGATCTATGGAAATTGTTCCAACTGTTTTCTCTATTGTCAAACTAGGACCAGAAGGTACTGTCGTGAATGCTGAATCTATCAAACTTGGCACATCCACTCCCTCTGGATCTTGACCTGTCGCTGATGCTCCGTTTCTTATTCCATTGAGCATTCCAGATGCGTTGTTTACATCCACTTGATCCAATGTATAGATCGCAGTACATGTTGCACTTGCTCCTGGTGCCAAGGTTGTCACATCACATGTGATGGCACTCAAACTTCCTACTGCTGCGACACCATTGAATGTTGGGCCTGCATCATTTATCACCACTCCACTGATGCTTACATTACCCTCGTTGGTAACTACATAAGTGTATGTGATCTGATCACCACCATCTGTCAATAAGTTGTTGGCTCCTTCAGTCACCGTTGGTATGCCTGCTGTTTTTTCAATGGTAAGCAATGGCATGGATGGTACTGTTGTCGTTGCCATATCTGGTGGTGAAACAACTGGGTCTCCCCCTGGGTTTACTCCACTTGCAAAAGCAATATTCACAACACTGTCCATCTCCCCATTCGCATTGTCAATGTCTGTCTGGCTCAACACATACGTTGCCGTACAAGTTGAAGATGCTCCTGGTGCCAATTCACTTGCTGAGCATGTTATCGCACTCAAAGTATTTGTTCCCGCTATTCCATCAAAAGATGGGCCTGCGTCATTTACTATTATATTGCTGATGGTTGTATTGCCATTATTGGTAACTGTATAACTATAAGTGATTACATCACCTGCATCAACAACTGCTGTATTGGCTCCCGCACTTACAGAAGGAACACTTGCTGTTTTCGCTATCGTCAAGCTATCCATCGGTACGATTGCCACAGTCGCAGTGTCTGGCGTTGAAGTCAACACCACATCTGCCGGTGTTGTTCCATTTGCAGTTGCTATGTTGGTTGCCAAGCTATCTCCTGCTATTGCATTGTCGATATCTGTTTGAGTTACAGCATATGTAGCTGTACATACTGCCACTGCTCCTGGTGCTAATGAACTCACATCACAACCACCATCTACCAGTGTACTTGTACCCAACTGACCACCAAACGATGGACCAGCATCTGTATAATCTACATTGTTTAATGTTACTGTTCCTGTATTGGTTACCGTGTATGTGTATGTGATCACATCTCCTGCTGACGTTACCGTCGCTGGTAATGCTGTTTTGACCATTGTCAAACTTCCGCTTGATACAAACTGTGTAACTGCGTCATCCTCGTTTGATACCAAAGTATCTCCCATCGGATCGTTTCCACCTGCTATCGCTGTGTTGTATACTCCATTTGGTATATCTGCTCCATTGTCGACATCTGTCTGCGTCAAGGTATAGCTCACTATACATGTCGCTGTATCTCCAGGTGCCAGTGTGGTTACATCACATACTGCTGTATTTACTACCCCTGATGCTGGTATCGCATTGAAGCTTGGGCCTGCATCTGTGATCGCTACATTGTCAACCGTGACATTACCCGTATTTACAACCGTGAAGCTGTAGTACAAGATATCTCCTGCATCTACAAATGCTGCGTCTAAACCATTTATCACTGATAAGCTGTCCACTGTCTTGGTCAATACCAACATGTTTTCACCTGGTATGGTCGTAAACGCTGAGTCTGTGTCCATGATCGGTGTCACATCTATTCCCGGAGGTGTTCCAAATGCTGTCGCATCGTTTCTTACTCCATTCAGAATGGCTGCTCCATTGTCTACATCTGCCTGACTCAAAGTATAGATAGATGTACATGTGGTTGATTCGCCTGGTAACAAGATCATACTTGGGCAACTGATTGCACTCATTGTTCCTGTTCCTGCCACGCCATTGAATAACAAGCCATCATCAACCACATTTACATTGGTCAAAGTTGTTGTTCCTGTATTCGTTACTTCAAATGTATAACTGATCTGATCTCCTGCATCTGCTTGTAATGGATCTACTCCCAATACAACCGTCGGTATTCCTGCTGTTTTCTCCAATTGGATAGAATCCAACACAGTTACTGTTGTATAAGCTGTATCTGGTGTAGAGATTACTGGTGTATTAGCTGGATTCACTCCACTTGCTGTTGCTATGTTTACCACACTGTCTACCAGACCCAAACTTGCGTCAACGTCTGCTTGACTTAATGTGTATGTTGCACTACATTCTGTACTGTCTCCCGGTGCCAATGTGGTGATGCCACATGCGATTGGTGACAAACTATTACTTCCTGGTGTTCCTGCAAATGTCGGGCCTGCATCATTGATCACTATCGAACTGATCTCAGAATTTCCTCTGTTATATACTTTATAAGTATAAGTAATCACTCCACCTGCTCCATTCACACTCGGTGCACTTGCAGTTTTTATGATTTCTAGGCTATCCATCGGTACTACCACAATCACCAAAGTATCAGGGATAGATATTGCTGGCGGTCCAGATGGTGGATTACCAGTCGCAGTAGCAATATTGCTAGATAAACTATCACCTGCTATTGCATTGTTTATATCTGTTTGACTTACTGTATATGTCGCTGTACAATATAGCGTATCGCCTGGCACCAGGTACGTGGAATCACACGTAAAGCCTACCAAAGCATTTGTTCCAAGGGCTCCGCCAAACGTGGGCCCTGCGTCGTTGATCACAATATTGTCTATCGTTACAGTTCCACTGTTGACCACCTCATAAGTATATGTCACCACCTGTCCAGCCATGTGGATCATCGTCGTATCCGCAGTCTTGCTGATCTGTAGCTCTGACAATGAGTTGAACTGTGTCACTGCTTCATCTGAATTTGAGGTAACTGGAGTACCATTTGTAGTAGTTCCAGTTGCACCTGCAATATTTTTAACACCCGCATTAACATCAGCTCCATTGTCAACGTCTTCTTGCGTTAATATATAAAAAGCTGTGAAAACTGTATTAGCTCCCGGAGCCAAACTTACAACACTGGCTGGGGTATAAGGACTTAATGTTCCTGTTCCCAATACTCCGCCAAAACTTGGACCTGCATCAGATGGGCTCACGTCATTGACTGTAACATTGCCTGTATTCGTTACTATATAAGTATAATTTATCGTGTCTCCAGCATCAACAAATGCATCATTAGATCCAGCTAAAACACTTGGGTCCACAACTGATTTTTCAAAATTCAACATCGGTCCCTCTGGCAGACTAACTTTTGCAGAGTCTTGTGGAGATACAACTGTTGGTGGAGTTGGGTCATTAGGGCCTGCTGGTGGAATACCGGAAGCATTTGCAAAGTTTACAACTCCTTCAAATATACCTGAAGCATTATCTACATCTGCTTGACTCAATGTATAAGTAGCTGTACAAGAAGTTGATGCGCCAGGCGACAAACTTGTTGCAAGACACGTTACAGTACCTAAGCTATTTGAAGCGGCCATACCTCCAAAAGTAGGACCAGCGTCATTGATTATAATACCAGATAAAGTAAGATTACCAGTATTGGTTAAAGTATAGGTATATGTTATTAGATCTCCAGCGTCTGGAAGGAGAGGATCAACACCATTTACTATGCTTGGTATTCCTGCTTCCTTGACGAATTCTAATGTCGTGGTATCAGTAATTGAAGTATATGCAGTATCGGGTTCTGACATTATTGGCGGACCACTTGGAGGCAAGCCAATGCCAATAGCAATGTTTATAACACTGTCGATTTCTCCGGCTGCAGCATCAATATCTGCCTGACTAAGTGTATACATAGCAGTACAAGAAGTACTTTCACCAGGTGCTAAAGTTGAAACGGCGCAGCTAATTGAAGACATGAAACCAGTTCCTGGCTCACCATCAAATACTGGACCTAAATCATTGACAGTAATATTGGTAAGAGTCACATTTCCAGTATTATTTACAGTATAGGTATAAACAATTTGATCACCTGCATCCGTAATATTTGAATTTGCGCCATTTAAAATTGACGGAACTCCTGCATCCTTAACCAGCGTAAGTGAAGACATAGATATTACCGGGATTTGTAAAGTATCAGAAGATGGTGGGGTTGGTGGACCAAAAGGTGGATTACCAATGACGCTGGCTATATTCATTGCAAGGGTGTCTCCGTTTATAGAATTGTCGAAATCTGCCTGACTTACTGTATAAGTAGCTGTACAAGTAGCTGTTTCTCCTGGGACCAGACTGGTTACATCACAACTTAGGCCAGATAGTACATTGGTTCCATTAGCACCACCAAAACTTGGTCCGGCATCAGTTACAGTGATGTTATCTAAAGTTACTGTTCCAGTATTAACGACTGTAAATGTGTATGTTATAATTTGCCCTGCTGTCGAAATTGAAGTAATATCACTGGTCTTAACAATACTAAGACTAGGCACACCATTGAACTGTGTTGTTGCCTCATCAGCAGGAGAAGTCACAGATGGGCCATTTGGAGGGGTGCCTGAACTTGTAGCACTGTTTACAACACCAGAAGGAATATTAGCTCCATTATCAATGTCTACTTGACTCATTATGTAGTATGCAGAAAACATTGCTGTAGAACCAGGTGATAAACTTGTAACCATTGCAGGTGTGTAAGAGCTTAAACTACCAGTCCCTGGAATTCCTCCGAAACTTGGGCCAGCATCGATTGGCACAACTCCAGAAAGAGTAACATTGCCTGTATTGGTTATGACATATGTGTAAAAAATAGAGTCTCCTGCATCCACATTGTTTGGATCAGTTCCACCAAGTAAACTTGGAGCACTAGCCGATTTCTCAATTGTAAGCATTGGTCCTTCAGCAATCGTTGTATATGCAGAATCTATATTTGAAGAAATCGTTGGCAAACCTCCAGGCGGTGTAGCTGTTGCTTGTGCGCCATTTCTTATTGACTCAAGGATACCAGCAGCATTATCAACGTCGGTCTGACTCATAGTAAATACTGCTGAACATGAAGTTGAAGCCCCAGGTGCCAAGCTAGAAGCAAGGCATGTAATTGCACTAAGGGTTCCAGTTCCAGGTATTCCATTGAAACTTGGTCCGATATCTGTTACATTGATACCATTCAACGTAACATTTCCATTATTGGTCACTGTGAATGTGTAAGTAATTTGATCTCCTGCATCAGCCAAAAGACTATTTATACCCAGAACAACCGTTGGAGTTCCTGCTGTTTTCTCTAATGTCAGCAATGGCATACCAGAAATATCTGTACTTGCTGTATCAGGGGATGATACAGCCACAGATCCACCAGGTGTTGTTCCTAATGCAGATGCAATATTTACTACACTATCCATCATTCCAGCCGCATTATCAATGTCTTGCTGGCTCAAAACATAACTTGCTGTACAAGTTGTACTTTCACCTGGAGCTAATGTGGTTATTCCACAACTTATAGGTGAAAGATTACTACTTCCCGGTATTGAACCAAATGTAGGTCCGGCATCAGAAATAGTTATATTTTGTTTTTCTACGTTGCCAGTATTTGTGACAACATAGGTATAAGTTATTATGTCTCCCGCGTCAACTACACTTGGATTGATTCCAGAACTTAGGCTGGGTGAACCCGCAGTCTTATCAATGGTCAACATTGGCATAGATACTACAGGTAAAACCAATGTATCATAAAACAAAGGTGTAGGAGGAAGTCCCGGTGGTACACCCGAAACACTGGCAATATTTGAAGCTAAAGTGTCTCCTGCAATTGCATTATCAAAATCCGACTGGCTCACTTCATAAAAAGCTGTACAGGTCGTGGTTGCTCCTACCGGCAATAATGCCACATTATTGCATGTTGAGCCAGTTATAGGATTTGTTCCGAGAACACCACCAAAGGTTGGACCTTGATCGTCGATGATAACATTTGTTAAATCAACATTTCCTGTATTGGTCACTTCAAATGTGTAGGTAATGACTTGACCGGCCATACTGATACTTAAAGCGTCAGCTGTCTTTGTAATAGTCATTCTTGGTACAGGAATTGGAGTAGGATCGTCATAAAGGTTTGAACCAACTCCATCACCTGTCGCTCCTGGATTAGATGATTGAGCATCGCCATTTGCTGGAAGCATTGAACCGTCGTCAGATAGATCACTTACGGTTACTCCAGATGACAAACCTGTTCCAAAAGCGATGGTTTGATTGTTTAATGGATCAAACATCAGTAGCTCTTCTACTGTTGCAGTGAACTTCACTTCCAATTCATAGTAGTCTCCAGGTTCTAGGATAGCTGTACCAACACCGAGTGTCAGTCTATTTCCGGGTGATGGCCCAGTGCCGATAAAAGTGCCTCCTTCTTCAGAACCGTTTGATGTCAGTGTTCCGACTGTTGGTTGTTTTATTACTGAAACTGTCGAGGTTAAAATGTTGAAGTCTAAATTATCGACTAATGGTAGGGTTTGCAAACTATCTGTACCGACATTTTGAACCTTCATCACAAATGTCATTTCATATGTAGTATCATTGACATATACCGCATTTGTCAAAGCTTTTGTAGTCGCAATTGATGCGGTTGGAGGGAATGGTGTAGGTTCATCCTGATTTTCCGGATCATTTGGATCACCCGGAGTGGTGTTATCAGAGAGGTCAGTAATCTTTGCATTGTTCTGATCATTTCCGCAAGCAATGGCTTGATTGCTTGCTGGATTTGGTATTTGATTCAAATCCAGTTCAACTGTAATTTGCACAACCACACTATCCCCAGGGACCAACTTTCCATTATTTGCAAGCACAGTATTCGGGCTATATCCTGTATAAGAAGCCAAAGGAGTAGGGTTTATTGATCCTGGTTCAGATACACTCATACTTATTGACGGTGTATTAACTACTCCTACAAAACCTGCTCCAAATTCAGCAAAGATATTGTCACTTAAGTACACTTGCGATAATGTATCAGCTCCTGTATTGTAAATTACAAATTCATATGTGGCATCTACATTGCCGTCAATATTTGAAGCTGGCGGATTTGCCAAATTAATTAAGGATTTTGTTACTTCAATATTTCCCGGAAGATCTATTGGCGTAGGGTCATTAGGACTTCCACCGTCAGGGTTTGCTGGGGTATTATCATCAGATAAGTCATTTACTTCACCAACAGCATAAAGCATTCCAGTCGCAGGATTTATGAATGCATTACCCATTTCATCCTTAGGTTGACCAGTAATTGTAGCTTGATTTTCAACAGGTTGCATCAACATCGAGAATGCTACAGGGTCTACAATTGCCATGACGCTGGCATTAAAACTTTGTCCCGGTTTGAATGACCCTGAGATGCCATCAAATAGATTATTTTGACCTATTCCTGTAAATGTCAGAGAAGGTGCAGGTAAAATATCTGCAGATCCATTGCTCACACTCACCATCAATGGGGTGGTAAGAGGAGTAAACTCAAATAGATCTGTAAGTTGTAAGCTATCTAATGTTGTACCTCCTGTATTGGTGATTTCAAAATCAAAAGTTAGCTTAACATTTCCATCTGGTTGAACAAGAACAGAGCTCAAAGATTTTGTTACTTCAATGCATGGTCCTGGATTAATCACAAATGTACCTCCAGGGACTTCGCATGCTCCAGCTAGGTTGTTGACAACTACTTCATAACTTCCAGCAGTTAAATTGTTGAAGACATTGCCAGTTACATAGTTATCACCTCCATCTATGCTGTACAACAGATTTGAGGTTGCTGGCGTAGCAGTAATCACAATGCTGGCATCATCTGCATCGCAAATAGAGATTGGCGTCACAACAACAGCAACTGTCGGCTGCATAGGTGTGTTTAATGTGATCATTTGTGGCGTTGTAGGACAATCTTCAGAAAAGAAATACCTCGCAAGCACAGTGTATGTTCCTCCAGCCAAGCCTAAAAAGTCTTTACTGGTTGTCCATGTAGATCCGCCATTAATGCTATATTCTATTGGAAACTCTCCAGTTGCGAATATGGATATACTGCCATCGCTTACACCACAATCAGAAGGGTCGTTTGCCAAAATATTTGTTATTACAACTGGTACTAAAGTATCCATTTCGAGCGGTGGAAAAACAACAGATACACATGTTCCATCAAAATTTCTTACTTGAATAGCAAATGGACCATCATTTGGATCAATGCCTGTATAATATATCGCAGTATCTCCTATTGTTGCCAATGTCCAATTCATTCCACCATCAATACTAAACTGATATGGTCTAAACATAATTCCAGAGAATGAACTCGTATCACCTTGTGTTGCAACGATCGAAATTGTCCCATCTGTAAGTCCACAGTCTGTTGGTGATTGTAAATCTGTTTCTATAATTGCCGGAGCAGGCGGAGACTGTAAGAGTACTTTACCACTCATCACTTGGCAGGAAGCAATGCCCGCGTTTCGAACCAAGATCATGTATGAACCATCAGGCAATGAAATGGATACTGGAGATAAAAATGCAATCCAAGTAGTCCCATTTATAGAATATTCATAAGTTCCTGTACCTCCTGACACTGCTAAATTAATCGTACCATTTATACCACAATTTGCAGGTGCTACAGGTATAGCAGAAGTAATGATTGGTAGTTCAATGCTATTAATTACCACTGTAACAGGTGCTGTTTGACAAGTACCATTTCCATTTCTGATCAATACGTCATACGTTCCTGGAATAAGGCTTGTAAAGATATTTGAAGTGGTCCACGAAGCACCACCATTGATGCTGTATTGGTAAGGTGGCATTCCTCCGATGGCATTAATGGTAATAGAACCATTGTTTAAATCACATCCTGTTTCGTTGGTAACAACTGGAGCACCGTCAAAAGATGGGCCCAATATCATATTAATCGTAGCCATACCTGTTTGAATACATGAACCGTCATTATTTGTCACTTGATAAGTGTAGGTACCAGCTCCAAGTCCTGTAAAAACTGGGCTTGTTTGAGGACCTGCCATGATGGGCGAAATTAGACTATACATTAAAGGGCCTTCTCCACCAACTGCCAAAACGGTGATTATTCCGTCCATTTCACCACAGTCAGATAATTGAGTCACCATTGCTGGTAATAGAGTTGGAGGCGTCGGATCATTCAAACTTAACACCGGTCCTACCACCTGGCAAATAGATCCATTGTTATATGCAACGATGATTTCATAAAGTCCAGCCGATAAGCTGGAGAATACATTAGATGATTGCCATGTAACTCCGTTATCGATGCTGTAGGAAAGCATATTCACACCATCACTCATTGCTGTTATAGTAATACTGCCATTTGATGCTCCACAATTATTAGGATCTAAGGAACTTACAGCATTTATAATAGGAAGTTTTGGTGCTGTTAATACTACACTGCCAGATTGAATGCAAGTAGTATCTGCATTGGCTACTCTAACGTTGTAAGTGCCCCCTGAAAGTCCTAAAAACACATAAGGATCGATATCTGTAAACCATGTGGCACCGCCATCAATACTATACCGGTATGGAGGTATCCCGGAGCCAGCCGAAATAGTTATTTGGCCATCATTGTTGTTGCAATCAGAAGGATTTAATCCAGCTATTGACACAATTGAAGGGGCAATCGGATCACTAAGGGTTACCATTGTAGTATCTCCACATCCTGCTATATTACTATATCTGATATACAAATTATATGGCCCGTCTACCAGATTACTGAACATATTGTTTGTTTGGTAATTGATCCCATCGATACTGTATAATATAGTGTTTCCGGTACCTGTTGCATTTACAGTAATTTTACCATTTGCGGCATTGCAATCATCCGGATTTATTGTCGCAACGCTGTTGATTACTGGTGCAATGGGAGCAACAAGTGTAACCATTGCCGTATCTGCACAAGATGTTGCGTTTACGTTCCTTACATAAACTGAATACGTGCCTGCTGAAAGCGATTCAAACAAGCTATCAGGCTGGAAATTAATTCCGTCGATTGAGTATGATATCGGACCTCCGATTCCAGAAGCAAGAATCCTTATAGTACCATTAGTATCTGCACAATCCGTAGGGTTTGTTGATATTATTTCAGAAATAGTGGGTGCCTGAGGGGCAGTAATGGTAACAACCTCCTGGGTCAAACATTGGACATCATCATTTCCCATGCCGTTCTCCAACTGTGCCACAGTAACCAAATATGTGCCTGGAACAATATTTGCTAGAATAGTATCACCAGTAAAGAACTTCCAGTCTGGGTTCGCCGTTACTCCTGAGATCTTTGTATTGGTTGTATTTCCACTAAAGTTATAATATAGTATTGGGGTCCCAGAAGTATTTGTAGTATAAATGCCAACACTTCCATTTGGCATCAAACAATTTATTGAATTGATTGCTATAAGACTGTCAAGAACAAAGTTTGCCTGTCCAACGGTCAGGGTTACTGAAGTATCGGATGTGGGACATGCTGCTTCTCCCCCAACAGGACTTGTCAGATTTCTTACCAATGGGGTATAATTTCCTGCATTGACATTTGAGAGCGTTATCATATTGGTTCCATTAGAAACCCATGTTGTACCATTAAGACTAAATTCATAAATACCTGTACCCCCTGTGCCCATTACTGTGATACTTCCGGGTGAGTTATTGCAATTATTGGGGTCGTCAGTAGCTGTTATTTTTATAGTTGGTGTTGGGAAAACAATCACAAAAGCTGTATCAGCACACATGGCATCCAAAGTATAAATGATGGTATCCATATTCGGTGTTGGACTTCCATTAAATCCAAGCGTAACTTGTCCTGCTCCATTGACTGTTGTTCCAATACTTGAAATTACTGACCAAGTTCCTCCAACTGTATCTACTGTAAATGTTGGCAATATAACTCCCGAACATCCTGCGGTATCTGGAGCAGTAATACTAAAAACGCAGGTAGCACAGTTGATATCCTGAACATTTGAGTTCTGGAAGTCGTTGATTCCTGGAGTTGTTTGTTGTATCGAATAATTTGATATACCTGACTCTGGAGCAGTTTCTGCCCCATCTGAAAGGCCATTTGCTCCAAAAGGTCCCGAAATTGTACTATCGGGATAAAGAACATTGTCATGTCCAGCTTCAATAGCATCTGGACAACCATCATTGTCTGAGTCAAGATCACAGTAATCTGGAGTACCGTCGCTGTCTGTATCCAAAGTATCAACTCCTATATTAAGACCTTCATCAATATCCAAAATACCATCATTGTCATTATCGAGATCGCACATGTCTGGCGCTCCATCCATGTCTTTGTCCGGACAATCTACATTATCAGTAAAATCAACCAATTGATCAAAGTCATTGTCAATCCCGTCGCAACAATTTTCAACACAATCCCCGGGAGTTATTGCATTGGTAGTTGGTGTATAATTAACTCCTCCACTTCCATTTGAAACTAATAGAGGAATACCAAAGGCATCCACACCACCTGTCACAGTTGAATCTGCGTATGAAACTTGTGAACCTGCCAGCAAACCTGCACCACTTTCGGTAGCATCAGGGCATCCGTCTCCATCTGAATCAAGGTCGCAATGGTCAGATAACCCATCCATATCCGTGTCATTAATACACGTCAAAGGAATTCTAAATCTCCAAGCACTTTCGGCACCTCCGGCAGCAGTGTCTTTTCTTTTTATAGTAATACTTGTTAAATTAGTAAAGCATACTTCAAGTGTTGCCATATTGGTATTTGAAACATCAACCGAAGTATTGAAAAAGTAACTATTGCTTGTGGTACTTACACTTAAATTAGCAATAGGAAGACCAGTAATTGTTGATCCAATTGCCGTATATGTTATGGTATAATCTTCAACATCATCAAAAATACCTCCTTGCCATGTCATACACATGTTTGTTGGTTGATTATATGCAATTGTATATTGAAGTGAATCATTGACTCCAGATCCGGATAAATTAGTATTTGTTATACTTCCATTTGCATTAAAAGTCATTCCAAAGTCATTGGCTTCATTTTGAGCATTTAAAGTTACACTTCCTGTAATGGGTGTAAGAATACCATCATTTGCACTACCAGTTATGGTAAATGCTCCGGGCAAGGTAGCAGGTGGATTACCTTCGGTAAAGCTCAAGTTTGTCCAGCTGTAAACTCCATTACAACTAATTACTCCTTCCGTTGTATCCAAAATCCCATCATTGTCATCATCTAGATCACAGAAATCTGCAACACCATCTCCATCCTTATCTGGGCAAAGTATTGCATCATCTATTACCATATTGAAGTTATTGTCGATTCCATCACAACAATTTTCAAGACAATCTCCTGAAGTAATGAAATTGTTAGTAATCGAATAATTGACCCCACCTAAACCATCTGAAACCAACAATGGAATTCCATAAGTATCAACACCTCCAATTACCATACTATCTGAGTATGATATTTGGCTTCCTGCTAATAAACCAGCACCAGATTCTGTTGCATCAGGACAACCGTCTCCATCAGAATCTTTATCGCAATCGTTGGTTATGCCATCCATATCAGTATCCAATAATGCACAACCTTCAAACATGACAATCATTTGATCCAATGTCGCTCCATTCATATCCACCGTGTAAGTAAATGATGAGACATCCCCCTGAATCTGCAATGTAGCTGAGCCTTCACCAGATGCACAATCATTCACTGCGGCCCCATTATTCAGGCCTAGTCTTGGATGGTAAATGGTAGTAGAAGTGCCTGCGAAATCAGTTCCATCCAAGGACAAAATGGATTGGCTGGCTCCACTCAATAATGACCAATCACTTGCACCAACTGTAAATGTAAATGGGCCTGTATATGACCCACCCAGTCCACCAAGATGCATGCGCGGATTATCAACTACAACAGGCATATTGGCATTATCAAGATATGTGACTGTAAATGTATTTCCTATAGAACCTTGTAGTACGTTAAATTGCAATGCATCATTTCCAACATTGGATAAAGGTTCATAGTCTGAAGCATATGTATTGTCATTACAATTTCTTGAAAAGTTGGTGATGTTGGTTATTCCTCCCCAACCTCCTGAACTCCCGTTTACAAATGAAATTCTTACTTTCAAATTATCAGAAAGTGGTGCCTCCCAAACCTGTTCCAACGTTTGTCCAAGTTGCTGAAAGACCACAATTTTTCTCATCGCTATCCAGAATTCCATCATTGTCATCATCCAAATCAACTTTGTCAGCAACACCGTCCATATCCTTATCAGCCATAGGACACGCTGGCCCCTGAACAAATGGGTCCAGTGAAGCCGGCACTCCGGTATTTGGGGTGAAAGGCGTTTGTCCTGCCGCACTTGTTGGTACTCCCATGACATTCACAGCTGCTGTCAACATGGAGTCAGCTGGATCATATCCACTTGTAGCAGTGATGCCCGTCCATCCAGCTTCTAAAGCATCAGGACATCCATCTCCATCTGCATCCAGGTCACATGAATTGGTGATTCCATCTCCATCCAAGTCCGATATGCATGTCATCACATAATAAAAATCGTCGATGGTTATAGAATTATCCGGCAATAAACTATTGAGTTCATTGTAAACATACCACCTGAACGTATATGTCATACCTGCTTGTAACAGATACGGGGTGATGTCCAGATCCGAGTATTGATAAGTTGTGTTATTGGGTGGTGATTTATGGAAAAAGTCTTGTACCAACAAAGTCTGAGAACCAGCGAAGGTTCCGTTATTTGAAACTTCAACTGCAATAAAATAATTCCCGGTTGCTGAGCCACCTGAATTTATTGGAGTCAATCCGGTCGCAAGATTTGTGAGTAAAGCATCTTGAGACATTGTCACCGTCATCTGTACATAATCCCCATTGGTCTTTGCTTGTGCAAAGCTACTTGCATCAACAGTTGCCCTAATATCATATTCAAATTGGTCATCATAAACTCCATTTCCCGAGCCGGGTGCTGGTGTTGAGGTACCGTTTACAGTGCCCAGACCTGATCCAAAAGTCATAAGCCCTGTTGATGAAACATACGGACTTGAGGCAACCGATGACCCATTCAACCTGAAAGTTGCAGCCCTGTCACCCATGATGGTTGTATTGCTGTTATTAAACCAGTTGACTTCTGGTACTGGCGTCATACAAGCATCCTCAGTGGTGTTTACAATACCATCATTGTCATTGTCGAGGTCGCATTCGTTGGCAACTCCGTCCATATCTTTGTCAGGACAATCTACAACATCACCTTCATCAATCAGCCCATCTCCGTCATTGTCCAAATTATCACAACAAATTTCCTTTAGGGTTGAAACACAAAAAGAACTCACTCCACTACTGGAAGTAGTTCCCCCCAAAACAATACCATTTGTGAAGTTAAATGGTCTCGACGTAATAACATCCCTAGTAAAAAACAGCTCTGTGAACCCTGTAGTATTCTGAATATTCATATATCCTCCATCGTCACAACATGAGCCAGGTCCACTGGTATTTAGAGGATTATCGAGAAATCCTGTCACAGCAGTCCCGTTGAAAATTGGAGCATTGCCTCCATCATTGGGCCCGCAGTTTCCTCCACTTACCATCGCTCCCGCAACTCCAAGCCAGTCAAAATTTGTTGTACTACTTCCATTGGTAGACCAATTGGTGAGATCTTCATCCCCATCACAGTTATCATTGATAGCCCAAAATCCAATTCTTGTATTATATACTGGTTCGGAAAATGTAATTTTATAATTCTCAAATGTTGAAGGTGCACTGTTGGATCCCGTACCCAACCATGCTCCCTGAAGGCTTCCTGAAGTAAGTGTGCTCATGTTGTAACCACCGCTATTCGCCACCCGCTCAACAGTAACGGTAATAGTTCTTCCGCTGCACGGTACTTGATAGGTCAGCAGATTCCCGCTGACAGTTGTGGGTGTTCGCCAGTCTATTTGACAGTTTTGGGAACTAGGCGGACATGCGAACGCAACATTAGCAAAACAATCTGGGTCAGATTCATTGATCAATCCATCGCCATCGTCATCTCCTGGGCTCGTGCAGTTTTCACCACAAACTGCCATACCTGCGCACTCAGGGTCAAGGCAGTCTGGTAATCCGTCAGCATCATTATCTATATTATCATTACAAATTTCAATAGCTTCAGAAATTCCCAATAGGAATCCATCCCCAGAAACCGAAGAAGTTGTAGACCACGTAGGATTTGGGGCTGTGCCTCCATTAGGATCTTGTCCTCCATCACCTCTTAAGTAAACTCTGAAAGAAACTGAGGTAATATTCGTTCCTCCAAGCAATACCGAACCGGAGGCGGCAAATCTCATCACTGTTCCTGTTGTCGATCCTGCAGTTGCCGGGCCAAAATTAGTTGCGGTGTTTCTTATAGTCGACCCAACTATATTAAAGGCACTTGATCCCGACAATTCAGTCATAGTAATTCCAGAAGTAAGCAAATCTAGTTCAGTTGAGAAACCTAAGTAAGAAGTCACTGAATTAAAAGTACTTGACACAATTCCCCCTAAGCCAGTTAAATGTAGAATTGGATTATCCATGGGTTGGTTAAAGGTTATTGTAAGGTCCGCATAATATACTCTTGCATTTAGAAGCTGATTATTTGTACCTGTACTGCTGATTAAAGCATCTGTATTCAATTGTAAATTCAAACTCCTATTTGTTGTAATATCTATACCTGTACCGATACATGTCGGGCACGAACTGTAGTTTCCATTTGACGAACCGCTAAGAAAATTCATTGAACTAAATAATGGTCCATTTGGATAGGTATTGCTGGTGCCAGTAATTCCACCCCCAATAACAGCACCAGGAATAGTACTGTTTCCTTCTATTGATGCGAATTGCTGGTTACTCAACGTGAAAGTTGCAGTTGTAACAGGGATATAAGGGGCAATAGCATTTCCCGTAATGTTGTTTGTATTATTTTGAAAAGTTAAGGTCTGAGAAGTTTGTACTGAAGTCCCTGTTGGATTTCCAGCTCCAGTAAAAAATTCAAGGGTCTGTGCTTGCCCTATTAATGCACTTTGAAAAGGTAATGTGCAGTTTAGTAGCAATAGAAATAGCATTGATTTGCAAAAAGTAGAATTACTTTTCATAGTGGCAAGACTTTTAAAATTGAAAAATGGAGGTATAATTATTTTAGATCCTTTTGCAGGATAATTCTCATAACAATTTGTTTTAGAGAATTTTTGGAGATTTTTAAAAAATCCAAAATCATAGGACAATGTATAGGTAGGAAAATTAAGTATTTTCGAGTTATATTTTTCCTTATACTATATTTTTTTTTGTAGTTTCCTTTCCAACATCAGTAATGCCAAATTATAAAATTTACATGAACAAACCACTTTTAATAATTAGAAGCGATTTGATTCCTACGAATTCACTTAAACAGCTTTTATCAAAAAGAAATGTCTACATATGACTTCTTTTCTTGATACAAAAAGTTTCAGAATAAAAATATAATTCTGAAAGTTCTAGCAATTCATACTTTTGTTGGTGAAGCAAATGTACAAATGTTGTTTTATATATTATAATTCCAAATAGATAATATTTACATTTAAAGATCTTTATGCTAAGATTTGGATCAATCTCAAATTAAAAGTTCAAAATTATTCTTGTTTGAGATTTAAAAAATAGGCAGAATCAAAAGAATTTAATTCTGATTCTGCCTATACAATAATATCAATCTTATTTCATAATGAAAATCATCTTTTTGTTGACTACTTCCTGTTCATATGACAGATTGTAGATGTAAATGCCATCCTGGTGTAATATTGTCTGGTCAATGGTAGTTTCATTCCTACCCCTTTGTCCTTCAAATGATCTTCTGTAAAGTTCTCTACCAGCCAAATCATTGATTCTTATGGTTACCGTTCCAGATTGCGGTAATTCGTATGCAATGATCGTATTATTACTCCAAGGGTTTGGATAATTCTGGTGTACGATCATTTTGGCATTTTGTTCGCTGTTTCTTACCTCTAGTGCGAGTTCATTTTCACCAAAACTGTCTTCATAAACGATGCTTTGCTGATCCAGGTAGACCATATCTTTGAGATAGCCATCTTTCAAAACTTTGGCAACTAAGGTAAACAATGGCATGTTCTGATCCAGATACTTGCCTTTTGCCTCAATGTGTACGAAGTGTAAGATGTTATTTTGATCTACATAAGCATTACTCAAATCTATAGGTAATGTGCCTGGGAGAATGTCTTCTACGATGATGCCCTTTGCAATCAAGTTGACTTGTAGTGCTTCCAGAGAGGTAATGTCTCCAAAGATTGGAATTTCAACGTGTCCACTCGTTTGAACTTCCTGATCATCCATTGTCAACTTGGAAATACCTTGACTTCTTCCTTTTGCCTGACTTGAGTTGGCTATCACACTGCCATCTACATCTCCTATTTTGATGCCTCTGAAATCTACTTTCATATCACTATTCAAACTATTGATATAGTAGCTTTCTGGTAGTGGGTTTGCCCAAGGATTGACGGCATCTTGGAATTGGAAACTTTTATCTATGAATCTCCAGCTCGTATTACCTTCAAATCTTTCTGTTACGCCCAAGATCATTTTTCTCAAACTGACCAAATCACTGATGGTTACTTTTTCATCTTTATCCACGTCAGCTGCAATCATATAGTAAGGATTGTCGAGACGTTTGATACCCAAGATGTGTCTTTGTACGTGTAAAAGATCAATCACATTCACGCCATTCTTATGATCATCATCTTTGATTGGTTTCACAGAATAAGCCTGACCTGTATTCAAATCAGAAACACCATATTTTCCAACTTTATCTGTTGTTGCTTTGAGTATATTGGTCCCTTCTACTTCCACAGTAACAGCTTCTACAACAATATCCTTTTGTGTAAAGATCTCCCCATCTACACCAGCAACTATGCCAGAGCGCGTGGTATCCTTTCTACATCTGAACATTTCAATATCACCAATCAGACCTTTATCTATGAAGCTCGTTCCATCATTGTTGAAGTCAATAACGATGTCCTTCCTTACATTGCCTATGGAGTCGAAATGTATACCCTGTACACCATAATATAAGCTATCTCTACTTGCAACGGTATATGCTGTTCCTTTGTGCAACCAGTTACCAGATGCCCACATCAAACCATCTCTTACCGCAAAGGTATCCAGACCTACTTGTCTATGGCCAAAGTCAACACCACCTGCTGAGTTTTCACCAAATGTTATTCCACTCACTCCTGAAGCACCAGCTTGGAATTCAGTTTCAACATTTGACCCTATCTTCAACAATTTATCAAATGTCCACGAAGAGGTAAGGTTATATTTGGCAACAATGGCTGTGTGCGATCCTTGTGTGATTGCTACACTCGGGCTTACTTTAGCATTACCCCCGCGTTCTGCCCACAACATACTTCTGCCATTATCAGAGAAAGCAATATCGGTAATTCTCACTTCATCACCAGGAAGCCCATTGATCTCCAATCTTTCTGAGCCTGCAACAGGGAATGCACCAGCAGCAGTGAGTTTCAAACTCCACATTTGTCTGGTTGCTCCAGAAATCCTAGGGAAATAGAGCTTTACACTATCGGCTTCATAATTGATTCCTATACCCCATATCTGCTCCGCTTGCGGCGCTATTCCTGAAGTACCATTATCTGCAATAAATGGATCGTAACTGGAGATTATCGCACCCGTTGTTGGATTGATTCTGTAAATCTTTCCATCTTCAAGATTGGTAGCGAAGATTGATTTGTTCTTTCTGTCCACTACCACGTTACCAATACCATTGAAATCGCCACCAAAATTCGCAAGACTTACCAATGGAACCGCTCTGAATAATGGCGGACTCGCTTTATATATTCTTCCGGTAGGAATACCCACTGGTTGTGCGGAAGGATAGAGGTAAACATCTGATGATGCCAGATAAACATTCGCACTGTCATCCGTTGCGATTCCAAATATCTGTCCTATTGAATCCAATCTCCAGTTTGCTGGAATGAATGGAGTCAATGACCAATTCGTCATATTAGGCGCACCGCCATTTTGTTTTACATTGTATATCGCCCCTAGCGGATCATTTCTCCTTTCTGGAGTAGTCTGACAAGTGATGGCCATGAATCCTGTGAATGGATTTTCTGCGCACAAATCTCTCGGGCAATTTAAAGTAATTGTAGCGTTACAGCTACTGCTCAAAGAGTCTGTATCAAATACTGTCATTGTCAGTACGCTCGGTGCAGTTCCACAAGTCAGCTTGATTCTGGACGCTCGCTTAGCCGGTATCCATTTCTGCGCTGAGCCATTATTAAATTCTGTCAGCGTGGCAGATAGTCCATTCCCTTTGAAAAAGTGCATGAATGCAAGAGAGTCTTTTTTAGGAAATGCTCCGCTGAATGTGAATGTCAATTGATTTGCTGGAGTACAGGCATCAGAACTACCATTATTAATCGTATCGGCACCTATTTCTATCATTGCAAGCATTGGCCCATCCCCATCAGGATCAATTGGAGACAATGTGATTGGTCTTGTGACACAAATCGGTGGCAAACAATTTTTGATTTTGAATATGTATTCTACTGTGTCCTTATTGGCACAAGTATCACTCACTATGAAGGTGACTTTGTTCATACCCACTGGAGCTTTAGGGCTGATGGAAACAGATCCGCCCGTTGCCATACCCGTTGCTTCTGTAGAACCGTTGTTTCCATAATCCAATCTCCAAATCCACGTTAATCGTGCTGCAGGAGTTCCAGGATCGGTTGCAGTCGCTCCAAGTGTCACCGCTAAACTATCACACGTTTGAGTATTGATGCAAAAGTTTCTGATGCTATCACTGGTGGAGATCGTCGGTCTTACAATATCCAAACATGGACAAGGACCACTTATGTTTACTGTTGCTGTACAACTTGAAGATTTTTTGGAAGGATCCCAAACGGTAAAGGTCACGGATCTAATGCCCAAATCTCCACAATCAAATTTCAATCGAGAAGATTTAGTAGCTGGTACCCATTGCTGTGCATTTCCAGCCACAAAGGTCAACGAGTCAGATCTTACCCCATTTCCTGTGAAGTAATGGATCTGGCCGATCAAACTATCCACTGGATAAGCACCATTGAATGTGTATATCAATGGATCTGTAGAACAAGAGTCTGCACTGAGGTTTGAAAGATTATCCAAGTCTTTAGCATTGACAACTGCCATCAAAGGCATTGGACCAGCTCCATCTGGATCAACCAATGCAACTTCTAGATTGGTTGTTCTACAATTGGCTTTTGGTCCTTTGTTGTTAAAGATGATGATGTCATACATCAAGGTATCCTTATTATTACAAGTATCTGCTACTATAAATGTTACTTTATGCGTATCAACAGGAAGGTTGGCCATAAAAGTATTACTCATACCTGTAGAATCGATGGTTCCATCTTTTCCGACATCGAGGCTGTATGTCCACTTCAAAAGATTTGCAGGCACTGCGTCTGTGGCAGTTGCACTGAATGTTACTTTCATTGGACCAACACAATTGGCAGCAGTATTGAGCACTCTTCTAGTTGAATCAGAAGTAGTGATGATCGGAGCAATTTTATCCTGGCAACAAGGTCCACCTTGGAGGTTTACCGTTACCTGACAAATACCTTTGTTTTTATCTAAATCCCAAACAGTCACGTCTAGTAAAGCAATAGGTGCGTTGTCGCAGTCCAAAATTATACATGACGTACGATTTGCAGGATCCCATCTTTGGGCGTTGCCCAACAAATACTCAGCTTCTGTGGCTAGTAAGCCATTGCCTTTGAAATAATGTGTCTGGTTGATCAAGCTATCTACTGGATATGCCATATTAAAGGTAAATCTCAATGAATCAGCTGGAGTACAAACATCATCAGATCCTGCGTCAAAATCTTTAGCGCATATTTCTACCATCAATGGACCACCAGGAACCATTGGTTCCATCAATTTGGTCACTATACCGATACACTTAGGCGAAGGTTCTTTGCAATTTTTGACTTCAAAATCATACATAGTCATGGCAGAACTTCCACATCCATCATAGACGGTAAATGTTATCTTATGTAAACCTGCTGGAGCTAAATATTGAATGCTATCTCCAAATCCAGAAGCATCAATACTTCCATTTTTAAATAAATCAATATCATATGTCCAAACCAGATCTTGCTTCAATGTATTATTATCAGTTGCAGAAGCTTTGAGTATCACCAGAACGTTGCTGGCTGCACATGTAGCTGCAAAACTACAAGCAGTAACTAAAGTTGTTGGTGAAGTTATAACAGGTGCAACTTTATCTTGTACGATGATAGTTTGTGTGAATTGTGCAATCACCTCGGTAGGGTCTTCGCCACACCAGTTTATCACTTTCCATGTTCTCAAAATTTTGAAACATGTTCCAGAATTATTGAAAAATAAGGTGTCTTCACTTCTATTAAGTCCTACCATATTACAAGGCACGAAAGGGATAAAAGGGCTACCTGTATAAATTTCATCCGTGCTGTCGATAGAAGTAGTCACTTCCATTTGTGGCCATATTATGGAATCAGGGTTAAAAATAGAATCCGGAACTACAGTAATGATCTGATTACCAGTTTCTACCACTTGACCATTAAAGATCAATTGCCATCTCCTTTCGATTTCTCCAATACCACAATCGCTCAAATCTCTGATAACGGTATCTCTGAAAATTCCTGCATTCTGGCATTCGGTACCAATGATCATTGGTCTTCCAAAAATGCTGTCCAATCTTCTATAATCAATGACAAAGCTACATCCTACAGTGGTATCCTCAGGGAAAGTAGCGTCTGGAACAATTTTGTTTTGAACAATTACCTCCGTCATACAGAAGTTTTCATTTCCATTGCTGTCTGTGACTTTGATGCCTACCATAAGGGCTTTTCCTACGTCTTCACAACAATAATGTACGATATCAGTCCAAGCGGTGTCGTTCTCACAACCCAATTCCATTCTTCTGATTTCAATCGTCACAGGATCACCACAATAATCATAGCTGTGTTTTCCTACTTGCTCAGCAGTAAGAAATCCTTCTCCTTGATTGTTGAGTGCAACCACATTTACAGGTTGACAAATTGCAATGGGAGCAACTTTATCTACGACTGTGATCGCAAAACGTTCTGTGCTGGTATTTCCACAAGGCAAGTCAGAAATATTGTAAATTACATCAAATGTGCCTACGCCCAATTGAATGGTTGGTCCATTTGTGTTTGCTATGCCTCCAGGATAAATAACCTCATATTTCAATGTTTTTTGACAAAGATCACTGGCAACTGCCAAAGGCAATTTTATGTTTTGCACGCATTCACCAGATGTCATGAAAACGGTCATGTCTGGTATTGCAGCAATTGTTGGTGCTTGTGTGTCTACAATTCTGATCAATTGCGTATAAGTATCTATGATGGGAGCACCACAAGTCCATTGGATCAGTTCCCAATCTCTTCTGATGATTCTAGTACACGTATTTACACCAGATAGAGGCGTGTCGACAAACTCCAATTGAGCCATACATGCATCCATGATTGGATATAAAGGCGCACCATTTAAAGTTGGAATTCCTCCTTGGGCTGGTGTTACTGCGCCTATCACATTTTGACATTCTATTTCAACACTTGAAGATGGCCAAACTATATCAGTATAATCAGTTCTGACTACATTGACTGTTTGATCACATGTGGTGTCCATATTATAGCCATCAACTGCTCTCCATTTGATGATATAATAACCTAAATAATCTGCAGATTGTGGATTACTACAAGGATAAGGGAAATACGCTGATGTAACTTTACTCACCGTCACAGAACAATTATCTGTTGCCATTGGTGGCGCTACATCATCTGTGTCCATAGAACAAGCAATGGTTACATCAGTTGGACATACCAGTACAGGCTTCAACTTGTCTTCAATTAAGACATATGACCAACATGGTGCATTATCGCAACCTTTGATTGCCACCGACACCTTAAACGTCTTGCCCAAATCGGCAATTGTAAATAAGTTGGTGTCTCTGATGGCCCCATTGGGTTCCATGATGACATAAGTAAAGGTGTCTTGCGGAAGACCTGTTGGGTTGACAAACAACATGTCTGGCCCAATAAAAGCTTCGCAATTCTGCCCTACGCTGAGATTTACTTGCCCCAGACAGTCAAAATCTTCATCACAAGGAGCCATAAAGACTGCTTCAGACTGATTAGATTGTTTTTTAATGGAAGTATTGGTATAAACAGCTTCGTCTGGCGCAACTTGGATTTCCTCCATATGCGTCAGCTTCTGATAACCCTTATTGATGCCCCACATAGCTGTAAGACCCAGTAAAAAAATAGCCGCTGTAATAGCCGACTTAGACCTTTTGTTTCCTTTTAGTAAAAATGTTACCACATTCATAGCATTTGATTTTGTTTACAGGTTCTTGTAAATCAAATACTCAGGTCAATATATTAAACAAAAGTATAATATGTTTTATACATTACAAAATTTTACAATATGTTTTTTCGAATTTATTTTAGTTAAACTTTTTCCTTTGTCTATTTTAATGGCAAAAAGTGTTTATTTTTCAATTAAATAATCTTTAAAACTCACTCATAATGCGCACAAAACAAACCTTTTTATTGGCCTTGATGGCTTTGTCTCTGTCATCCTATCCTCAAAAGATCACCGTTGACAAAATTTCTGAAAACAGATCTACTGATGATGGTTATTTTTCAAATAGGTGCGAAATTGATTTGAAACTGAGTGGTGATGAGGTGAGAAAGTACAAGTCAGTAAAGATTGGCAAAATTACAAAGGCGGTTGATCAACAAGGTTTGGATTTGATTGATCCTGAATTTAGTGGTAGTTATGAAGATATTTCCAATACAGCGGCAATTGCCAAATTGAAAACCAAAGTAGCTTCCAGAAAGGCTAGCGTCATCAAAGAATTAGCTGGTGAAATAAAAATGTACAATCCTTCAGAATCAAATGGGGGCATTATGAAAATAAAAGATTTCGCGAAAAAGGCAAATACCAATCTGACTCCGGCTCTGAGTGATACAAAAGTGATCTATATTACTAAGGAGTCTTATGAAAAAATCAAAAAGGATAAGGAAACGACGCGGGATGCAGAAATTCAAAAGTTACCCAAAGAGGCCAAAGAAGTGGCTTTGCTTCTGACTGATTTAGTGGACGCATTTGCTTATGTTGAATTTAGTGGGAAAGAAGCTGTATTTATAGTTGAAGGCGATAAGTCGAAATTGGTGGATATGTATTTCGAAAATGCCGCTGGTAAAAGACTAGATGGCAATGGATCTATGATCAGTGGAGACGTTAATGTCTATTATTTCAATGAGACCATCAAACCTACTTTCAGGATGGTTTTACAAATAGAATCTCCGACTTCAGTAAAAACCATTCCTTTCAAGTTGACCAATATCGACCTTCCATAAGAAGGTGCAACTTGTCTTCCGTAAAACATCCTCAGCCGTCTAATTTGGCTTCTGATGTTTCTTTCAGACTATCACGATATGAAGTTTTTGAATTGTTATCTTCACAATACAATATGAGAAAATGTATTTGAAAATAACACTTTTGCTTTTTGTTATCAGTGCTTTCATAGGAGATTCCTTCTTATTTGCTCAGCCTAGTGGCCATCCTTCTTATATACAGTGGAAATATTTGGAGACGCCTTTGGCGAGGGTTATCTACCCAGCAGGTAGGTCAGCTCAAGCGAGTAGAATTGCCAATATCCTTGACAAACTCAATCAGCCTAGTATTAGTTTATTGGCTAAAAAACCGCGTCGCATTGATCTTGTATTACAAACGCATCAAGTGATTTCCAATGGATATGTAGGAATCGGACCGTACCGATCTGAATTTTATGCTACCCCACCACAAGATTTAAATTTTACGGGAACGACTGATTGGTTGGATTTACTTGCCATTCATGAATACAGACACGTACAGCAAAGCAATTTTATGAATACTGGTCTGATCAAAATTTTGCATTATTTTTTTGGTCAAGGTGGTTGGGCTACGGGAAAGTTTTTGGCTGCTCCAAACTGGTTTGATGAAGGTGATGCCGTAATGTCGGAAACCAAACTTTCCCCGGGCGGTAGAGGTAGAACACCAGAGTTTTTTGCCAGACAAAGGGCCATTTTTAATGAGCACGGTACTTTTAAATACAGTAAAGCAAGGAATGGATCCTATAAAGATGTGGTTCCAAATCATTATTTGTTGGGGTATACATTATGCAACTTTTTAGAAAATGGATATGGTGAGGAGATTTGGCCAAAAATTTTAAACCGATCCGCAAGATTTGAAGGAATATTTTACCCTTTCAAAAAAGCCATCAAAAAAGAAACAGGTCTGAAATTTAGCTCAGTTTATAAAACTGCTTTTGCACAATTGGACAGTCAATTATCTCATCAACCAGTTTTGGAAAGATCCACTTCGTTTTCTCCCATCAAAAGTAGTATTTCCAAAACTCCCACCTTTTATGAGTGGCCATTTTATCATGATCACAAGCTTTATGCACTCAAAGAGAGTTTTCAATCTACCTCGGGAATTTATGAAATTACTCCAGCTAAAGATCGGTTGGTAACAGCTGTCGGCATCAGTCAGGAAAATTTCCTTGCAGAAAACAATGGTTACTTGACTTGGACGGAATATGAAAAACACCCAAGATGGGATTTTGAAAACAATACCGTTCTTTTGTTCTATGATTTAAAGTCGGGCTTAAAGAAAAAGCTTTCACCTGTGGATATAACTAAACCACAAACTAAAGCGAAATTATTCAGCCCATATCCTTCTGCTGATGGTAGTCAAATTGTCGCTGTCCAGTTTGATACTTCCCTCGTCCCAAAATTAGTGATAGTGGACGTTGCTACCAACCAAATACAATCAGCATTCGATATTATTCAGGAAGCAAGTGCAGCAAGCTATCCAAGATGGCTCAATGATGATGAAATAGCCTATATTGCTAAAAGAAATTCTGAAGTTTCTATCATCCTATACCATTTAAAAAATAAAACGCACAAGGTCCTTTTACCCTGGACTAATCACCCAATAACCCATTTAAACATACACCAAAATGGTTTGATATTTTCTGCAGGTTTTAGTGGCATTGACAACATTTATAAAATAGATGTCAGTGGCCAAATTGAGCAATTGACTGATGTTATAACAGGAGCCTATACTCCTGTAATGCTGGGAGATACACTGTCTTACAGTCAGACAATCTTTAAGGGTTCAAATTTATTGGAAGGAGTGGTCAATCCCAAAAGTTATGAAATAACCAAACAAGCCGATTTTGTATTTAAAGAAAATAATGCTGACAACATTCTTCAAGATATGCCATCCAAGCAATATGAAGAAAAGGATTTTAGAAGAACTGATGGTTTGCAGTTACACAGCTACTTCTTGGCACCCTCTTATGTCAATACCGCTTTGTCTTTGTATTATGAAAATACACTCTCCAACTTAGAGGGCATAACTTCAATTAATTATAATAACAACGAAAAGAACACAACTTGGTCGGCGTCGCTCAATTATTCTGCTCTGCTTCCAGTTTTTGATTTATTTACCAATACGACTGAGAGAAACCTTTTCCTTTTGGGTCCGCAGGATTCTTTTAAGTTAAACAACTTCAAAGAATATAATATTGGTCTGAATATGAGTCTGCCCTTGTCTTGGATTAATGGAAATTACAATACATCATTTACACCAAATATAGGTATTCAACAAAAAATCTTGAGGAGATTACAGGAAGAGATCAAACCAATAGACCTATCAAGTTTTCAATCGATGGACATAGGCTTTACATTTACACACAGACGTCGACTTGCCTTTCAAAACGTGCGTACCAAACTTGGACAAGATTTACGGATGAATTACAGAAGAGCATTGGGTGGACTCAAAGCCAATACTCTATACGCAAATGCCTCTTTATATCTACCTGGGGTGAGCAAAAATCACAGCATAAGAATCAACGGACAATTCAGAAAAGAGCTGGCAGTCAATGATTACAGATATCTGGATCAATTTCAATATCATCGGGGCGGTAACAATATTTTGTGCGATCAAGCAATTAGAATGAGTGTAGATTATATGCTCCCACTTGTTTATCCCGACTTTGGCTTATTTGATGTGGTCTACTTTAGAAGAATCAGGGCCAATTTCTTTGCCGATTATGCCAGGTATACTTTACCACGAAGTACAGAAATTGGTAAGTCTATTGGATTGGAATTGTTTTTTGACAATCGTTACTTCAATGAGTTTCCAGTAACCTCAGGCGTTAGGATGTCTCACTCAGAAGATTTCGCCTCAAAGAAAACTTCCTTTCAGTTTATTTTAGGACTCGATTTCTAACAAACATTATTCAAAATCAAGTCCTAAAATCAATTATATATTTTCTTATTTGCTGATCAGGTTTTGTCCTGTCATTTCTGATGGCTGTTTCACACCTAAAAGGTAAAGCAACGTAGGAGCCACATCGGCAAGAATTCCATCTTTTATCGATGCATTTTCTTTACTGTAATTTTGGCTTGCAAATATTACTGGTACAGGATTGGTCGTATGTGCAGTATTAGGTGTGCCATCATCATTGATCATATAATCGCTATTGCCATGATCGGCAATGATGATGAAATCATAACCCAAAGGCAGACAATGATTTAAAATTTGGCCAAGACAATTATCTACCGTTTGTGCTGCAATAATGGCCGCTTCAAAAACACCTGTGTGGCCAACCATATCTGTATTGGCAAAATTAAGGCATACAAAATTGGGCATCTCCTCATCTACATATTTAAGGAGCCCA
Organism: Saprospiraceae bacterium; assembly: GCA_016715105.1. GTDB lineage: Bacteria > Bacteroidota > Bacteroidia > Chitinophagales > Saprospiraceae > JADKBO01. Next base: position 180,152 of record JADKBO010000003.1, read on the forward strand.
TCGGTAATTCCTTGTGCACTCATTTCTGGTTGAAGGTCATAAGTTGCAACTTTGGCAGAAGGAATTAGAACACGGCCTTCATTTTCAAACGCCTCTTCACGACCTCCAGAAAAGAAAAAGGTCACGTGCGGATATTTTTCTGTTTCCGCTATCCGCAATTGTTTCAATCCCTCTTTAGAAACTATTTCCCCCATCGAGTTTTGAATGGTATCTTTTTCAAAGACTACGTCAATTCCCATAAATTCTTCGTCGTATCTGGCAAAGGTGACCATATCCACATTTAGTGGTTTCATATCATAACCTTCGATGGTTTTTTGCGTAAGTACTTTGGTTATTTGTCTAGGCCTATCTGTTCTGAAATTGAAAAAGATGACCAGATCATTTTCTTTTATCGTTGATGATGGGTCTACCACTATACCTTTTAAAAATTCATCACTTACTCCTGCTTGATAATTTTCTTGAATGGTTTTGAGAATGTCGGAAGTGGGTTCGCCACTACCGTTTACCATTAAGTCATAGGCTAACTTTGTTCTTTCCCATCGATTGTCTCTATCCATGGCATAATATCGACCTATGACTGTACCTAATTTCACTTTTAGGCTCGAAATGTGGGATAAAACTTCTGAAATAAAACCATATCCCGATTTCGGATCAGTATCTCTACCATCGGTAAATGCATGGATGTATGCTTTGTCGATGTGATTCTCCTCCAGTATGTCACACAATGCCAACAAATGTCTGATGTGGCTGTGGACACCTCCATCTGAAACTAGTCCCATCAAGTGAACAGAAACTCCTCTTTCTTTTGCACTTTCGATGGCTTCCAGAAGAATGGCATTTTGGTGTAATTCTCTATCTTTTATAGACTTATTGATTCTTGCTAACTCTTGGTAAATGATCCTACCCGCCCCTATGTTGATGTGTCCAACTTCACTATTGCCCATTTGGCCTTCAGGCAATCCAACATGTTCACCATGGGTAAGGAGAGTTGCCGAGGGATAAGTGGCTAATAAACTTTTGAAAACGGGAATATTTGCTTGTGCAATAGCACTTCTTTTAGGATCTGGACCTATTCCCCACCCATCAAGGATGATCAACATTGCTTTATTCATGATAGAAATTAACTTTAATAAGGTAATAATCAGACCAAAATATATGTGGTCTATCATTTCAGTATTTACAAAGTGAAACTAATTGTAAAACTTGGTGCAAAAATAAAAGGGGAACATCCAATAACTTGAATATTCCCCTTTTTATTTTAAAATAATCTGTGCAATTATTCTTCCTTTTTACCAGCAGAATAATTGATTTTTAATTGACCTGCCTTACGCAGTGTAGTTTTAACGTCTGTGACTATACCCATAGTAACACCCCCATCTATTTTCAATGATGTGGTAATACCAGCTTGTTGACCTTCAGGAACACCAGATTTGTGTTTTTCCAAAAATAAAGGAATTTCATCTTCGTTAGCAATTTTATCACCCAATTGAATTCTAGGTTTTGTACCATAAATTTGTTGGTATTTGGGAGTTGGTCTTCCAATCATGATAAAACTTACCAAAGATTTATTTTCCAATTTTGTCAATTCAGTAGCCTTTGGTGTGAAAACCGTCAACTTCTGCTCTGTTTCTCTCAATTTTGTAACAACCATGAAGAAAAACAAAAGCATAAATACGATATCAGGAAGGGATGCAGTAGACATTTCTGGCAGCGCATTACCCTTTTTCTTTTTAAACTTTGACATGTTCGTTTATATTTTATTTTTCTTCACCAAAATTGGTAGGCTCAGCCTCAGAAAGAACTAGTGGAATTTCATCCCTTATTTCTCTCTTTTGCGTTGTAGAAACAAACTCATAATCTTTTCCAAATTTCTTCATTGCTGCCTCATTCCAAAGTTCATTGTATGCTGCTTGTAGTTCATTATAAACTTCAAGGTATGTTTCATACTTTGTACCTCTGTCATTCTTCAAAGAAACAATTGCTTTGGTAGGAGACTCTGACTTGTCAACTTCCTTCCTTGGATTGGCAATAAATTCTTTGGTTTTTGCTCTCAAAGCTTTTATATCTGTTGGCTCACCTCTCACCAAAAGTTCGTTGTTGGCATTTACGAGAACCGACCAAACGTTACGAGAATTTAATCTCAAATCTGGTGGTGGTTCTGTAGACCATGGCGGTAATTTCACCAATAAACCTCTGTCTTCTGAGATTTGAGTGGTCACGAGAAAGAAAATAAGCAAAAGAAATGCAATATCGGCCATAGACCCTGCATTGATCTCATTGCTTGCTCTTGATTTGCTCTTTGCCATGTTTGATTATTTAAAGAAGTTTCTGATCTCAGATACAACCATTACGATTGCTGCAGTTGCCATCAAAAGCAATGTAGTCCAAATGCCTCCACTAATGGTTTTACTTACGCCTTCTGTGACGGCAAAATCATTAGCCAACTTAGTCCAAATTGGTCCTATTTCAACTTTAGAAATTGATTTTAAGACAAAAAATATAATAACCAACACCCCAAAACCTAAAAGGCCCTTGACAGATGACTTTGGAAATTTAAATACATCTAAAATCATAAAAGCAAACAAAGCAATAACACAAACAACCAATAATGCCAAAGTAAGGTACAAGCCTAAGTCAAAATACTGCATTGCAGGAATTTTTTCTTTGCCGAGACCAACCAAGTCGGTGCTTGCATCGTAGCCGTCAGCGCCCAAGCCTGCTAGTGCCGATGCCATAAAAGCTATGGTACACACTAAACCTAGGCCAAATGCCGCTGCGGTTCCATGTTTAGTTAAAAATTTGTACATTATTATCTAATTTATCGGTTATTTAAATATATTGTGTCTTGCCATCACGTCTACCAAACCAATAGAAGCATCTTCCATTTTGTTTGTGATACTGTCAATTTTAGATACAATATAGTTGTAAAAGATCTGAAGGATCATTGCTACAACAAGACCGAATACGGTTGTCAACAAAGCCACCTTGATACCACCCGCAACTACTGAAGGAGAAAGGTCACCCGCTGCTTCAATTTTGTCAAAGGCCTGAATCATACCAATTACCGTTCCCAAGAATCCGAGCATCGGAGCAAGAGCGATAAATAAAGCTATCCAAGGAAGACCTTTTTCTAAAAGACCCATTTGTACAGATCCGTAAGAAATCATAGACTTCTCAACTGCATCTGGACCACCTGGAGAGCTTCTCAACCCTTCAAACAATACACTTGCAGCAGGGCCAGGAGTTGATTTTGCAACCTCTTTTGCACCTTCTAAGTCACCAGAAGCTAACTTATCTTCAATGTTTGCTAGTAATTTGTCTGTATTGGTAGTCGCAATATTTAAAGTTAGGATTCTTTCTATACAGAAAGCCAAACCCAAAATAAGTGCTACTAACACCAAACTCATAAATCGCCAATCACCTTCGATAAAATACTTCTTAAGTAATTGAAAACCGCCTACAGAACTAGCGTCTGCCGCAGTTGTTGCAGCATCCTGTGCCACAAGCTCGGTTGCACCCATCAGTGCAGCCACAAAAAATACCCCAAATAGTAACAAGAACTTTCGCATAATTTCCTGAATTAGTTTTTTAATTAATTTCCCAAATTGAGCGATAAAAATATAAATATTTCGCAACAAACAAAAAAGTTAATTTTTTTTTTGCGGAGAGTGAGGGATTCGAACCCTCGGTACACTTTTGGCGTACACACACTTTCCAGGCGTGCCTCTTCAACCACTCGAGCAACTCTCCTTCGGGAGGCACAAATCTTGTCAATTATTATTCAAAAACAAAATATATTTTTATATGTATATTATTATAATTTGTAATTGGCTTATCAGCTGCTCAAAACATTGCTAAATTAATAATATCTTTTTTCACTGCTTAAGTTGAAGATGCACACAAAATTGATTTTGGTGTGTCCATTTATGCAATTATCTGCTCCTGCATTCTGCGTGATTTTGTAAATTTTATCGATCATCAACCTCCAAAAATTTACTTTTCAGGCAAAAAACACCATTAAAATTGCACAAAAAATAATTTTACAAATTAAAAAGTTGAGACGCATTTTTGGTGGTGAGTGCTTCGATTTGTTCTTTTTCCAATTGAAACACTTCACCTAGTTTTTCTACTACATAGGGTATGAAGGCTGGTTCGTTTAGTTTACCGCGATGTGGCACCGGTGGCAAATAAGGACTATCTGTTTCCAAAACTACATTTGATAAACCATTGTCTATCAGCACTTTGGGTAATTCACTATTCTTATAGGTTACCACACCACCAATACCAATATAAAAACCCAGGTCTTTGATTTGCTTTGCCTGTATTTCATCACCAGTAAAACAGTGGAATACGCCGGTTAAACTGCCATCTTGTCTTTCAGATACCATTTCTATACACATATCTATGGATTCTCTACTATGAATGATGACGGGCAAACGTTGTGACCTAGCCCAGGCTATCTGTATGTCAAAAGCTGCCATTTGCTGCTCTACAAAACTTTTATCCCAATATAAATCAATACCTGTTTCCCCTACCCCGACAAAATTTCTTTTCCCAAACCATTCCTCCATTTCTGATAAAACAGTTTTAAAGTCATCGAAAACATGGCAAGGATGTAAGCCCATCATCGACTTAGTTGTCGGGTATTGATCTTCTATAAAAAGCATCTTATCTATGCTTGACAAGTCTATATTTGGCATCATGATCATACCCACCTTGTTTTCACTGGCACGTGAAATATATGTCCCAATTTCAGCTAATATTCTATCTTCGTAAATATGAGCATGGGTATCAATCAAAATGGGTTGTGCTGCCATCATAAATTTTAAAGCGATAAAGAAAGTGGGCAAAAGTAGTAAATTTTATGTCGTTTGGGAAGGCCGTCAGCCAGGCATTTACCAAACCTGGGCTGAAGCAAAAGCTCAGATTGATAGCCATCCTGGTGCACGATACAAATCTTTTGAAACGATGGGCTTGGCCGAATTGGCCTATAAAAGTGGCCCTCCAGCATTTTCTCCTAAAACTGCACAAAAATCAAAAGGGTCAACTTCGTCCTCTTTATTTGAAAAAGCTAAAATTATTGCCAATTCTATTGCCGTTGATGCTGCGTGCAGTGGTAATCCTGGTGATATGGAATACCGTTGTGTCGAAACCATTTCCAAAAAAGAAATATTCCATCAAGGTCCCTTCCCAGATGGTACAAATAATATAGGTGAATTTTTGGCATTGGTACATGCTCTGGCGCTGCTCGAAAAGAAAGAACGGTTTGATTTGGTTATTTATACTGATTCTGTTACGGCAATGGGCTGGGTGAAAAAAGGTAAGGCAAATACAAAACTGGAGAAAACAAAAAGGAATGCTCCTATTTTTGATTTAATTGATCGTGCAGAGCAGTGGCTTAAAACGCATAAAGTCAAAAATGAAATTTTGAAATGGGATACCGTCAATTGGGGAGAAATACCTGCCGATTTTGGTCGTAAGTAACTGACTTATAGTGGACGATGATTCAGAGCAGAAGACGTGGCTTTCACAAATCTATGTTCTCCTATAAAAATGCCTGCTAGCCAATAACAAAAGTACGTTACAAATAGCGCTACAATGATATCTATAGAATAATAGTGAATATGCTGTAATAATAACATGATGGCAACACTCATCCAAACAAAAAATGCCATCATTCTTCCTTTTCCACAATCCATTACCAAAAAAATCAAAAACATAGAAGAAGTGTGTCCTGAAAACATCAAATCTTTTGTGATTTCTGCTCCGCCATAAAAAATTTCGACAAAAGGGTCTGTCAAACTGACAAGATGGGTTGGAGGTTCCATCGGAAATAAAAACAAAGTACAAGCTCTTATCAATGCAATGAATGCATAAGCTGTTCCATATCTAAAGAAAATCCAGGAATTGTGCCAGCTCCTATAAATACCGTATAAACTGATTGAATACATCAAAAAAAATATGGGCACACTGCAATCGTAAGCAGGCAGAGCATCCAAAATATAATCATCCAATTTGACGCCTTCCCTAGATTGAATATAATGGAAAAAATAAGGCATCGCATAAAGCAATAAACTAATGATGCCAACAATGAGCCAAAACTTCATTTTGACTTCTTTTACTTCCCATGGATTTACTCCACGGTGCAATGCACCATTGCGGTTGATTGTGATTTTTTCTGTTATAAAATTCACCATGGCTGCCGGCAAAAACTATTTGAATCTGTGAAAAGGTGTGCGAAACTAATATTTTAAAACAATTTCATTCTGTCTGAAGAATAATAAATACAAGGTGATCAATTTCACAAAAACGGCAAGCTGTTCCACAATCAGGATTGCAGATTAATGTGTAACCCAAAAGTTCGGATGTAGAATAGAAAACTCTCAACTTGAGGATTAGCATTTTTCTTCTACTTCCGAACTATTGAAACATAAATCTTTAAAGAAAAGAAGGCTTGGCAGCAACCTGGATCAGGCTTCCGTCAATTCTTCTACATGCTCTTGAATAAGTTTATGTTGAACTTCTGGTGGTACTGGAGCAAACTCTATAATTTTCCTTGTAAACTTCGCTTTACCCTGAGTCAATGATCTCAATGTGGACGCATATTGATACATCTCGGCTTGAGGAACTTTTGCGGTTATTTTTTGATAGTGGCCTTCTGCACCCATGCCTGTGATTATCGCTCTGCGCGTTTGTAAATCATTCATCACTTCGCCCATCACGTGATCACTACAAAGCACTTCTAACTCATAAATCGGCTCCAATAGTTGAGGACTTGCATTTTTGAACGCCGTTTTAAAAGCATTGGATGAAGCCAACATAAAAGCCATATCATTGGAATCAACGCTGTGCATTTTGCCATCATAAATACAAACTCTGATGTTCTGGCAATGAGAACCGGTCAGAGGTCCCTCTTCCATTTTTTGTAAAATCCCCTTCTTAATGGCATTTGCGTATTTGGAATCTATCGCTCCACCAACAACACACCAATAGAATGCTAAATGACCTCCCCAATCCAATGCCTCAACTTCTCTATTTTTGACTGTCAAGCCGTGAGGGTCTGGCATACCTTCAAAATAAGGATCTATGCGCATGTGTACTTCTGCAAATTGACCTGCACCTCCCGACTGTTTTTTATGTCGATAGGACTCATCGGCTGACTTTGTGATGGTTTCTGTGTACATGATGCGTGGTTTGTCAAATTCCATGACAATACCGTTGACCTTTTCAATGCGATATTTGGTAATGTCCAGGTGCAATTGACCTTGACCATATAATAATACTTGTTTTAGGGCAGCAGATTGCTCAATGATTAAAGTAGGGTCTTCTTCTTGTATTTGGTGGAGGGCCTTCATGAGTTTTTCCATGTCATTTTTACTCGGAGGTGCTACCGCCGTGCGAATTTTGGACTCTGGAAATTTAATTTTCAAAATGACATTTTTACTTCCCTTTACAGTAAGTGTATCATTGGTGTGAGAATCTTTGAGCTTTACAGTGACACCCAAGTCACCAGCTTTCAATTGATTTGCAGCAGTTCTATTTTTTCCTTCAGCAACAAAAATTTGACTCATTCGCTCATGGTGGTCATGATCTGTGTTGATAAAATCATCCCCTGCACTCACCGTACCGCTAAAAACTTTGAAATAACTCACCATACCAACTTGAGGTTCTGTCATGGTCTTATAAATAAATAGCGTAGTTGCAGGGTCGGCGGCATTACAAACGAGCAAGCCGCCATCCTCGAGTTTTGCAGGAGCACAATCAGCTGGTGAAGGTGCAACATCATTGATGAAACTCATCAATCTACCTGTACCCATATTTCTAAGTGCACTACAACAAAAAACTGGTGTAATTTGCTGGTTAGCCAATGCTATTCTCAATCCTTTGGTCAGTTCTTCTTCTGTAAGTGTGCCGTTCTCAAAGAATTTTTCCATCAAACCTTCATCGTTTTCGGCTGCAGCTTCTACTATCAAATTATGCATTTCCATAGCTTTGGCTTGTTCACTTTGCGGAATTGGTAGTTTTTCTGGCTTTCCACCATCCTCCGGAAACTTATACATGACCATACGTAAGGCATCTATGATGGCATTAAAAGCCAACCCTTCTTTAAGTGGGTATTGAAAAGGTATTAACGTTGGTCCAAATCTTTCTGTGGCTTGGTCAAGCGTTTGTTGGAAATTTGATTGCTCGTGGTCACATTGATTGATAACCAATATGGTTGGGGTAGCAAATGTGCGCGTATATTCCCATAAAATTTCTGTTCCAACCTCCACACCATGTGCGCTGTTGACAACCAAAAGCCCAGTATCAGCAACTTTCATGGAGCAAATCACATCCCCTATAAAATCATCATAACCCGGAGTATCTATCATATTGATTTTATTACCCCTCCATAAAACATGCATCAATGTAGAAAATATAGAATTTCTTCTTTCTTTTTCTATCGAAGAATAATCAGAAACAGTATTGCCTTCTTCTACAGATCCTTTTCTACTGATGGCGCCAGCTTCAAACAACATTGTTTCTGCCAGACTTGTCTTACCACTTCCCGAATGACCCATAAATATGATATTCCGTATATTTTCCGTATTGTACATGTTTATAAGTTTTAAATGTATTTATGTAATATAATATAGCGCATATTGTGCTTTAAAAATAATATAATTTTTGAGAACACCTAACTCAGCGATCTGATAGAATAAAGGTTATTAATAGATAATTTTTTCTATAACCTATACTCTACACTTTCTCAAAGACTTAAGAATCAACGATATAAGTTTTTTGATTGGGTAACATGATCACTGAATTTTATTCATTTTATAAGTTTATTCCGAAATAATCAACATAGGCGTATTGGTTTGACCCAACTCCTCTTTGACATGACTCTTGAAAAATAATCTTTCAAATAGGGCATGTTGTCTTTTGATCATGATGAGCAGGGCCACATCGTGATTCTGAACATATTTCCTTATTTCCATACTTTCATCCGCTCCGTCTATCACAATCAGCTCTCCAAAATTCTGATCCAGCAACTTGATCATGTCCATATCTTCATCCTCTTGTTGGTCATCAGCTTTTGATTTTACATGCAATAAATTGATTTTTTTACCTACTGAATCGCTCAGCTCTTTGATGAATTTGATGCCCATATTTTCATGAAAACTTTTGTTATCATCTGCCAACAATAACTGACCAGCTTCCAAAGTTGTGCTTGCATTCAAAGGAATTGCCAAAACTGGAAATGTGGTATTGGAAATCAATTTGGAGGTCACCGAACCAAAAAGCACAGCGTTTGCATTGCTCGTACCTTTTGTACCCACCATGATCAATGAAATATCAAATTTTCGAGCATAAGCATTGACCGTATCCACAACATCACCCATTGTTACCATTGTCTTTATAAATAAACTGGTGACAGTATCGTCTGCTAGTGATTTCAATAAAGTTTGCATATCCCTTTTTGCGTCCTCCTCCAGGATATCCTTTAGTGAAGTAAGACTTCTGGATGGTCTGATGTCTTGATAAACGTGGATGATGTGCAACTCAGCTTTCAGAATTGTAGCAAGATGTATCGCATAATCAAGTGACATCCTGGCGTGCTCAGAAAAATCAGTTGGAAATAGTAGTCTCATGTGCTTTAATTTTTGTTTCAAAAAATATTTATCTCATGAATATACCAAACTGAAGTGAAAGTATCTCCCATATTGTCACATATTAACTTTAATCGGCAAACCATATTTTGCTTTGTTTGTAGGTGCAAATTCCGATTTTTTAGAAAATAGGGGCATATTTTGTGAGTGATGTATCTCATACTTTAGGAATATAAAAATCATTGAAATTTTCAATCAGCCGGTTTACAGTCCTCGTCTCAATAAATCAAAGGCTTCAGGATTCATTCTGCCCATTAAATTAAAATAAATCACCAGCACTTTTTATCAGTAGTAACCCTGAATTTTCTAAAAAACTTCGCATTCCATTGTAATATAATCAAAAACATATGTAATTTTGTTTTAATATGTTTTTTATTACTGTCCTAAAAATCGAGACATGAAGACACTTTTTCCCCCTAGTATGGCTTTTTAATGTTGGTTGATTCAATGAATTGCAGGCAAATGACCTGTGGTCGCTGTATTGTCCAAACGACACAACTGTATCTTGTGATGCAGAATTATGGGATTTGTCAACTTTTGGCAATGCCTATTATCATGACGCCTATGGATACCACAGTGCTGGTACTCCTACCGTTTCAAAACATATGAATGGCTGCGGTGGTGGCTACATCAGAAGAACCTGGACAATAGAAGATCCATATTGGAATATTCAAAAATGTACACAAACGATTTACATTGGTTCGCCAGGTGGTGTCTTTAAAGAGTCAAACATCCACTGGCCCAAAAAAGAAATTACACTTGTGGGCTGTAACCCAAATACTGATCCTTCTGTAACAGGCGAGCCTACTTATGACATTGTGGGCTGCAGCATGATTGCCGTTGGTCATACAGATAAATTATATACCGTCAATGAAAGTTGCAAAAAACTCATGCGCACCTGGAAGGTCATGGATTGGTGTCAAGCAAATGTTGGCGGAGCATGGGCAAAAGATGGCATATGGGAATACATTCAGACCATCATCATTCCTGGCCAATGATATACCAGCGGTAGTTTGTCCGAAAGATACTTTGGTAATGACCATGGACTGCCATTATGCAGATGTTGTGCTTCCAGATTTAAAAGTTGATTCCAGTTCTTGTGGAGGTAAATACACCATCACCAATAATTCTCCTTACTCAACTAGTAAAGGTGCTAATGCATCGGGCAGATATCCTGTTGGTGTGACCAAAGTATCTTATATCATCCAATACGGTTGTGGCAGCAAAAAGTACTGTGAGTTTTACATTACGGTCAGAGGCGGAAAAGCACCAACTCCCATTTGTATCAGCGAATTGGCCATTGGTTTGATGGGAATGGATAGCAATAAAGATGGAATCAATGACTTGGGCATGGTAAGTATTTGGGCCAAAGATCTCAATCTCAAGAGTGAACCAAATTGTGGATACGGTCAATTGACTTTTTCTTTTTCTCCAGATAGTTTAGTGATGAGCAAGACTTTTACTTGTGATGACTTAGGAATAAACCAGGTGAAAATGTATGTCAAGGATCAGGGCGGAAGTCAATCTTATTGCCAAGTGAGGGTGGATGTTCAGAATAATGGGGCAAAAATTGAAAATTGCGTCAGAAAAACAACTGAACCAGGTGCAGGCGAAGTAAATAGCTCAACTAAGTATTCTTTCTTTGGTAAGGCAAAAGATGTAAATGGTAACTCCTTGGAAAATATTGAACTGAGCTTATACAATAAAGATTCGCTATATATAGAATCGACCAAAACAGTACCTGTAATCACAATGGTGAAAGATAGTTTTGTTAATGCTTCTGGTGCGATGGTTTACTTCTTTGAGCCCGATACTACCTATGAAACAGTGACTGATACGACCATTAATACTGCTTCTATTCTCAAAAAGAAATCCTTGTCCAATGGTAAATTTAGTTTTGACAAGTGTCTGTTGGGCGGTCAAGATTATGTCTTAGAGGTCAAAACTCCTGAGAAAAATGGCACCATCAATACGTATGACTTAAAGCTTATTGCAGATTTTGCTTTTGGTAATGTTTTGCCCAAAAATGAATTGGTAAAACTTGCTGCGGACATTGATGGAAGTGGAGTCATTGATGCACAAGATTTACAATTAATGTTGGATTATTTTGCTGGTAAAAATCCAGAAGGCATTGGTAGCGCACGTTTTGTTTTGAATGCTGAAGGACGCTCTGCCATGGGTGAATCTTTCATTTTTGAATCAGTATCGAAAAGTATTTCAAATGTAGAACTTGTTTTGATAAACTTGGGAGATGTGAGTAATACTGCAGGCGACATCCCAGGATTCAACATCAATCAACCAAATTTTGGCGCTCAAAAAGCAAACATTGGCATACAACAATTGAGCATGTATCCCAACCCATTTGCAGGCCAACTTTTCCTTCAGGTAACGGTTGCAAACAATCAAAATACAACTCTTCGTTTATTTGATCAGTTGGGTAAATTGGCCAGAACGATGCCGATCAACCTCAACCTAGGAGAGCAAACAGTCTCTATGGACTTTTCTGACCTTCACTCAGGTGTTTACATTTATCAGATAAACGTTGACGATCAGATACACAGTGGAAAACTGATTAAGCAAGATTAATATTCCCCCGTTCTAAATTCTTAAAGCACATTTATTGTTTTAGGAAACAAATAAAGAGGAGTCTCAGTTAAATCTGGGCTCCTTTTTTATTTGGTACATTTGAGCAGGAGCTGCAACAACATAATTAGCGTGATGATATTTGTCATAAAATATGGCTTGAGATTTTATTTGTGAACAAAAAGAGTATTATTGTATTTAAATACCATATGAAAATAGATTAACGCAGTTTCTTAGCGTAAATCAGATTAAAATTTTGAACAAATAATTGAATTTAGTTTTAGGCATTTAGTTTAAATGAGGATATGGATAATGTACAAACAGTTGTTTCCGATCATGAAACCTTGGCAATTGCCAAAAAGGAGTTTTTGACTTCCTGGGGTGAATTGTCAACCAATTGGGGTGTTTGCAAAACGATGGGCCAAATCCATGGGCTTTTGTTGATATCGTCGACACCCAAGTGTACAGATGACATCATGAGAGAATTAGATATTTCGAGGGGAAATACACACATCAATATCCGTGCTTTGCAAGATTGGAATCTGGTCTATAAAGTAGATCTAGATACTTGTCGTAAAGACTATTTTATTGCTGAAAAAGATATTTGGAAGGTTTTGGTCCGCATCATCCAACAACGAAAAGAAAGGGAGTTGACGCCTTTGATTGAACTTGCAGACCGATTTAAAAATTTGGAAAACGATGGTCTAGAAGCAAAAGAATTTGCCTCCATGATGTCTGAAATTTCTATGTTTTCACACCGTGCCGATCAAGTTTTGCAAAACATCACCGCGTCGGAATCATCTTGGTTGATGAATTCATTTATGAAATTGGTCAGGTAAAAGCTATACAACTCCCAGTGGACTGCAAACTTCAGTTCGCTGCAAGAAACTCTCTCTGCCAAATCATTTTGGCTTTCCACTAAGCTCTGTAAAAATGAATTTGACTCTCCGCAAAACTCTGAAGAAATCTATTCCCAACGGCTAAGTCTTGTGGAATGCGAACTTCAGTTCGCAATAAGTTTATGTTTTTATTTTTCTGTAAGGTTTAAAAAAGAACCAGCGGTTCGACTAATATCGTAACCATGGATTTCAATCCATGGCCACAAAATAAAACCTGTAGAAGAGTTCCATAGGAACGACACATGTTGATTGTGGTCAGCTCTTCGTGTAAAAAATGGGCCGTTCCTATGGAACTCTAAAACTTTGCGGGTTTATCTGGGGGCTGTCTAAAAAGGACGGCCTTTTCTTCGATACAGTAAATTTTTGTTATTATGAAGCTGCGGCAACTTGACTATGCTGCCAAAACAGATAATTGACCACCCAGCCCATAGTATAATTTACAGGTATTTAAATGGGTGTTTTTAGCTGTTTTGGGCGAATTATTGCCACTTTTATTCATTTTTACAAATGCTTTTCTCAGATTATGCCCTAATGCCATTAATCCAAATTCTATTTCTATTTTAGAAAAACCTTTTAAATGTAAACCGTGTAAACCTATTATTACTTTTCATTTGCCCAAAACTGCTTCTACTTCTACAGCCTTTTTCTTCTATAATAAAGCCCTTTCTTCAGAGTGGAGCATTTCCCTTACTTTCTCTTTATGCTTATTTAGGTTGTGATTTATTTCAATTTTCCTGTTACCCTCACTTTTATGACACATGCCTCGCAATGGACACCCTTCACATCTGGATGCTTTATAATGAGATATCTCAGAATTATAACCGTTCCTTGTTGTTCGCGTGCTTTTATCAACAAGCTGCATTTTTTGACCCATAGGCATATATAGTAATCATCCTTAGAGTTGTAATACAGGTTCTGTGGTGAAAATGGATCATTTTTATACTTGCGCTTTTGCTCTTTGTGAAAGTAGTTAAACTTCACATATGGATCAATTTGCTTTTGCTGCATTATATCATAATTCTCTTCACTTCCATATCCAGCATCCGCTACAACCACTTGGCTCTGTAAACCATACTGTTGCTCAAAGGAGTCCAGATGAGATTCCAGTGTAGTTGTATCTGCTGGTGTTTGATGAATACTGAAGTGTAATAAACTGACCTTCTGTGCTGATTTGAGTATTGTAGGCTGGCTTTAATTGACCATTTTGCATATGGTCATCCTTCAATCTCATGAAGGTAGCATCGGGGTCAGTTTTACTGAAAGAGTTCCTTTCTCCTAAGATCTCCAATTGTTTCTCATATTTTTCTAGCCTTGGGAGATCCTGCTCATTTAGTTTTTTTAATTGCTTTTGCGAGTCCTTTGCTAACACTGAGTTTTTTTTCATTGAGTTGAGATATTTTCTGTCTCAATTCGCTGCTGTTTATTGGCTTTACAATTTCTTCTTTATTTATTTCTTTTTGTTCCTGCTTGATCTGAGCCTCTATCTGGTTTAGTATATTGTTAATCTTCAATTCTAGTTTGGCCTTGTTTTTCTCTACTGATCCTTTCCAAACAAAGGTATACCTATTTGCTGCAGACTCTATCTTAGTCCCATCAATGTATTGAACATTTAGGCTTACATATTCCAACTGATGCAACAACATTACAACATCAGCAAATAATCCTTGAATCAGACCCTTTAAGCGCTTACCCCTAAAATAATTAATTGTTCGATAATCTGGTGTACTGTTGCCAGACAACCACATAAAATAGATGTTCTCATGTAAAGCTTTTTCCATCTTTCGACACGAATAAATATTGTTTAAATAGGAGTAAAACAATACCTTGATCATCATGCGTGGATGGAAGCTGGTCGTACCTCCTCCTTTATACAAATTTAGAATTGGATCTATGTCAAGTTGATCAACTACCTGCGCAACCAATCGAACTGGATGATTTTCAGGAATTTTAGCAAAAATATCTTCCAGGAAAAAGGCTTGGATTATTGCTTGGGAACGATTTGAATTGTACTTTCATGCTTCTTTGTGTTGCACCCAAAAGGTACGATTCTTTTTGGGAACAAAGAAATTCCCTGACGCTTTTTTAAGTGCCAGGGATTCTTTTTTTAGGGGCTTTTTAGACAGCCTCTTAATCGGGTAGGATGGGGCTCTCGCCCCAGTCCTCCCACACCACCTGGCATACGTCCTACGTACCAAGGCGGTTTCTATGAAGTTTTACCAGTCATAGTTGTTAATAGCGATCTTAGACCATTTTCTTCAAAGTAACTTTTTCCATTGCTTGCGATATAGGCAGGTAAATTGTTTTCCTCCACCATCCTTCTGATCGCCAATAGGCTCGTCTCAACAGTAGTTCTCTTTTACTCCCAATGTGCGCAAGAACCTCACTAGTCCTATCGTGCGTTTGCATTGTTTAAGTCTATAGCACCTCAACCTCCTTCTTATCCATCCATCTATATCCCTAATTCCTGCTAGCCATCGATTTGCCAAGCTGTAGTAATTTCCGTATCCTACTATCAGTTTGTTTAGCTCTTTGATTATTGCCTCAAATTTTACTCCACGGTTTCGTTTTGTAATTTTTATCACCTTCTTCTTTAGCCTTTCTATTGATTTGTTTGATACTTTTATTCCTCCGCCCTCTAGTATTGTGTATCCTAGGAATTTCACTTCGCTACATCTTCTTACTCCACTCTTTTGGCTATTTACTTTTAGTTTTAGTTTCCTCTCTATGTAGTCTACCACTGAGACCATTACTCTCTCTCCTGCTTTCTCACTTTTCACATATATGTTACAGTCATCTGCATATCGACAGAATCGGTGCCCTCTTTGTTCTAACTCCTTATCCAGTTCATCTAATACTATATTCGATAATAGTGGTGATAAGGGACCTCCTTGCGGTGACCCACTTATGCGCTGCTCCGTTATCCCTTCTATATCCATCAGACCTGCTTCCAGATATTTTCTGATTAGTTTCAATAACACCTTGTCTCCTATTCCTTTGGATAGCCTTTGCATCAGTCTATCGTGCGGTATGCTATCAAAGTATTTCTCAAGGTCTATATCTACTACCCATTCATAACCTTCCCTCACATATTCTGATGCTTGTTCTATTGCCATGTGAGCACTCT
Source organism: Saprospiraceae bacterium (assembly GCA_016715105.1). Lineage (GTDB taxonomy): Bacteria > Bacteroidota > Bacteroidia > Chitinophagales > Saprospiraceae > JADKBO01. Next base: position 196,408 of record JADKBO010000003.1, read on the forward strand.
TCCCTTTCCTAAATCCATAACTATGCTCACTAAAGTGCTTGTCATATAGTTTACTTAGTTCTTGGTGGATTGCCTGTTGTATTATTCGGTCCTGTATCGTCGGTATACCTAAGATCCGCTTTCCTCCTCCTTCCTTCTCGATCTCTACCTTCCTAACTTCGCTCACTTGGTATTTGCTTTCCAGTATTTGCTCTTTTAGTTTTGTATAGTGCTCTCCGAACCAGCTTATGCTCTCTTCTATACTTTTCCCGTCAACTCCACACGATCCTTTGTTGGATTTTACTTGTTTGATCGCTTTGTTTACATTGTCATAGTCTAAAATTTTGGTTAACAAATCTCCTGTAGAATGTCGTTGTTCTTCTAGTGCCGAAATGTAGTCTACTCTATTAGTCGCCTTCCCAGTCTCGCTGTTTTGACCATCTAATAGCGGTCTGCCATCTTTATCAAACATTGATGTCTGATAACTTTTGTCTTTCCTTTTCTGTTTCATTCTACTTTTTTTACGCTTACTTTAAGTTTCGCATTCTTTCATAAATTCAGCCCTTCTGATTTTGTGAGTCCTCAGACCGTTTCTTCTATTAGTCCGCTCGTTTCTGTCATACTATGGCCTCTGCTGACTTCTCACCACCATTCAATACAAATCTCTTGCATCTTATCCCTTTTATGGTAGGTGATGAGATCTCCTAGGGTAAACTTCTTCTCCTTATAGTTTGGTTGCGCTAAATTTATTGAAACAGATACGATCAACTATTGGGCTCTCGTGACCTAAGGCTCACTTTCCCTCTGTTTCAACCTACTATTTAGTTTCTTTTCGTCACAACCAACTATTGCCTCCAGCTTCCTTCAGATTCTACCTCACGATAGACACCCTTGCTCTTGACTTTCAGATTCCGGTTGAGCGGCTCCTTAGGGACTTTGATCTTCCTTTGAAGATCTCCTTTTAGGTAGAGATGTATGCCTAGCACACCTAAATGGTTCGAGGCTATGCCTCTTTTTTTGAATTAATTTCTGCCTCCCTACCTCCAAAAGAAATAAAAGAACCAGCGGTTCGACCATTATAGTAACCATGGATTTCAATCCATTGCCACAAATAAAAAGACAATTAGAGTTCCATAGGAACGACCCATATAAACGCCACCGCCTTTTAATACCAAAATCAATAAACAACTCCCAGCGGAATGCGAACTTCAGTTCGCAGCAATACATTCTGCCAAATCAATTTGGCAGTCCACAAAGCTCTGTAAAAATCAATTTGACTCTCCGCGAAACTCTTAAGAAAACTCTTCCCAACGGTTAAGTCTTGTGGAATGCGAACTTCAGTTCGCAGCAAGAAACTCTCTCAGCCAAATCAATTTGGCTTTCCACAAAACACGGACGAAATTCATTTCGCAACGGCTTCTATTGAAAATAAAAAAGAACCAGCGGTTCGACCCATATAGTAACCATGGATTTCAATCCATGGCCTAGAGTTTGGCTATTTACTAGACACTTAAAAAAAAACTTGGTCATAATTAGGAATTATGGCCTTTTTTTTAGATTTTTATATCTAGTTAAATGACTAGATATGGGATATCCGACTAAAATTCAGCTCATTAAAAGAGCTAATAGCGAACAGTGGTATGTTAACTTTCCAGCCGCTGTTGCTCAGGCTATTGAGTTTCAAAAGGGGAAGTGGTGGAATGGATTATTGATGACCATCAAAGATTGGTTCTGCAAAGAAGTGATCTGGCCGTGAGATCTTAAAAAAACTACCTCCGAAAACTTAAGAGGCAATTCGGTTCTTTATTCTCACAATGCAAGGGAGCTTTTAATCAATCAAGAGTTTGGAAAAGAGCTTTTGACCTTGCAGAGGGATTACTCGGTTGTGTAGGCAAGAGTACAGTCAGTGGTATGATAACTGCCACGGGTCAACAGTTTAAAGATTGGTGCAGCATATCGTCTTTTTCAGGGTGATAGAATGAATACCGAAAAGCTCTTTTCTGTCATTCGTAAGAATGTTGTAGATACCATCTGTCCAGAAGAGGAGGAGATATACGCACATATGGATGATACACTTTTAGAAAATCGGGTAAGAAAGTAAGTGGAGTTAAATGGATGAGAGATCCACTTGGACCTCCGTTCCAAACAAACCTTGTCCTTGGCCAACGTTTTATTCAGGTGTCACTTTCTTTATTTGCCAAGATGGACACTGTACAGACAACAAATATCCTGGTAAGTCTTCAACATTGTCCCTGTACACCTAAGCCAAAAAGATAGTTCACCTGAAGAACTGATCCTTTCAAAGAATTACAGAAAAATCAAAGCTAAGCGTAATTGGAGCTCAACAGATATCGGCCCTAAGGAAAAGCTTAAATGAAGAGGAGTACAATGAAAAAAATCTTGTAGTAAGTGTCGATGGGAGTTACACCAATGAATCTGTGTTGAAAGCCTTGGACGAGAAAGTTGTAATAATAGGAAGAGTACGTAAAGATTGTAAACTTCACCAGACTCCTACCTTAACTCAAAATGGTAAAGTAGGTAGAAACCGAGTCTATGGGACTGCACTACCTACTCCAGAATGCATTCGTCAATCTGATCAATATGAGTGGCGAGATGTAAAAGCCTGGGCGACAGGTAAAATTCACACTTTCCAAATCAAAACCATAGATGCAGTAAGATGGAGGAAAGCAGGAGGCCAAGACATGAGATTAGTTATTATAAGACCAATTGGCTACAGACTCACAAAGCAATCGAAATTATTGTATAAAGAGCCAGCATATCTTATTTGCACTTCAGTAAAGCTACCTGTCGAAAAACTGCTTCAAGCATATTTATGGAGATGGGGAATTGAGGTAAATTTTAGAGACCAAAAAACACTACTTGGATGTGGACAAGCTCAGGTGAAAAGAAATCCCATGCAGTAAAGTTCCACAATTTGTCACCGCTGTTTATTCAATGCTACTCTTGGCATCATCACAGGCAAAGATAATTGACCTACCCAGACCAAAATGGTATACAAATTGAAAACTCAACGAACAACTACACAAGACCTATTAAACCAATTTAAGGCTATCAAATGGACAGATTCAATCAAAATCAATTTCTCCGACTTCGTTATGATGGAAAATAAACAACGAAGTGCAAAAAATAATCCTATTCATTCGCTTTCTAGTTTGTTTTATACTCGAAATTAGCCAAACTCGAGACCATGGATTTCAATCCATGGCCACAAATAAAAATAGTACCAGAGTTCTATAGGAACGACCCATATAAACGCCATCGCTTTCTTTATCAATACTCAAAAAATCAGGCCCATATTCTATCAAAATAAAAAAGAACCAACGGTTCGACCAATATCGTAACCATGGATTTCAATCCATGGCCTAGAGTTTGGCTATTTACTAGACACTTAAAAAACTTGGTCGTAATTAGGAATTATGGCCTTTTTTTTAGATTTTTATATCTAGTTAAATAACTAGATATGGGATATCCGACTAAAATTCAGCTCATTAAAAGAGCTAATAGCGAACAGTGGTATGTTAATTTTCCAGCCGCTGTTGCTCAGGCTATTGAGTTTCAACAAGGGGAAGTGGTGGAATGGATTATTGATGACCATCAAAGATTGGTTCTGCAAAGAAGTGATCTGGCCGTGAAGGATCTTAAAAAAAAACTACCTCCGAAAACTTAAGAGAGGCATTCGGTTCTTTATTCTCACAATGCAAGGGAGCTTTTAATCAATCAAGAGTTTGGAAAAGAGCTTTTGACCTTGCAGAGGGATTACTCGGTTGTGTAGGCAAGAGTACGGTCACTGGTATGATAACTGCCACGGGTCAACAGTTTAAAGATTGGTCGGCAGCATATCGTCTTTTTCAGGGTGATAGAATGAATACCGAAAAGCTCTTTTCTGTCATTCGTAAGAATGTTGTAGATACCATCTGTCCAGAAGAGGAGGAGATATACGCACATATGGATGATACACTTTTTAGAAAATCGGGTAAGAAAGTAAGTGGAGTTAAATGGATGAGAGATCCACTTGGACCTCCGTTCCAAACAAACCTTGTCCTTGGCCAACGTTTTATTCAGGTGTCACTTTCTTTATTTTCCAAGATGGACACCGTACAGACAACAAATATCCCGGTAAGTCTTCAACATTGTCCCTGTACACCTAAGCCCAAAAAGATAGTTCACCTGAAGAACAGATCCTTTTCAAAGAATTACTGAAAAAATCAAAGCTAAGCGTAATTGGAGCTCAACAGATATCGGCCCTAAGGAAAAGCTTAAATGAAGAGGAGTACAATGAAAAAAATCTTGTAGTAAGTGTCGATGGAAGTTACACCAATGAATCTGTTTTGAAAGCCTTGGACGAGAAAGTTGTAATAATAGGAAGAGTACGTAAAGATTGTAAACTTCACCAAACTCCTACCTTAACTGAAAATGGTAAAGTAGGTAGAAACCGAGTCTATGGGACTACACTACCTACTCCAGAATGCATCCGTCAATCTGATCAATATGAGTGGCGAGATGTAAAAGCTTGGGCGACAGGCAAAATTCACACTTTCCAAATCAAAACCATAGATACAGTAAGATGGAGGAAAGCAGGAGGCCAAGACATGAGATTAGTTATTATAAGACCAATTGGCTACAGACTCACAAAGCAATCGAAATTATTGTATAAAGAGCCAGCATATCTTATTTGCACTTCAGTAAAGCTACCTGTCGAAAAACTGCTTCAAGCATATTTATGGAGATGGGGAATTGAGGTAAATTTTAGAGACCAAAAAACACTACTTGGATGTGGACAAGCTCAAGTGAGAAAAGAAATCCCATGCAGTAAAGTTCCACAATTTGTCACCGCTGTTTATTCAATGCTACTCTTGGCATCATCACAGGCAAAGATAATTGACCTACCCAGACCAAAATGGTATACAAAATTGAAAACCCAACGAACAACCACACAAGACCTATTAAACCAATTTAAGGCTATCAAATGGACAGATTCAATCAAAATCAATTTCTCCGACTTCGTTATGATGGAAAATAAACAACGAAATGCAAAAAATAATCCTATTCATTCGCTTTCTAGTTTGTTTTATACACGAAATTAGCCAAACTCGAGACCCAGGATTTCAATCCATGGCCACAAATAAAAATAGTACCAGAGTTCCATAGGAACGACCCATATAAACGCCTGCGCTTTTTAATACCACTACCCAAATTACAATTCAAAACTTTAATAAACCCAATCCCTATATTTTGCCTTAACTTTGCCACCTTTAATTTCAAGATAACTTGCACGCGTATGAACATCAATCTGGACGACACCATAGTTGCCCTCTCCACCCCACCCGGCGAAGGAGCCATTGGGGTGATCAGACTTTCTGGAAAAGATGCCATTGGCATTACCAACGATTTATTTCGAGGTAGAAATTTGCTGGAAGTAGAAGCAAATACCCTCCACTTCGGGAAAATTGTTGCCGGCGCAAACGAACAGGTCATTGATGAAGTCGTGGTAGGTGTTTTTAAAGGTCCTCGGTCATATACTGGCGAAGAAATCATTGAGATTTCTTGCCATGGTTCTCCTTATATATTACAGAAGGTATTGAGTTTGTGTCTAAAAGGTGGAGCAAGGATGGCCAATCGAGGAGAATTCACCATGCGGGCATTCCTAAATGGCAAAATGGACCTGTCCCAAGCGGAAGCAGTGGCCGACTTGATCGCCTCCAAGTCAGAAGAACGCCACCACTTAGCTATGAAGCAAATGCGCAAAGGATTCTCCAATGAGATCAGCAGTTTACGCCAGGAATTGATCGACTTTGCGGCCATGATAGAATTAGAGCTCGACTTCAGCGAGGAAGACGTAGCCTTTGCTGACCGGGAAAAACTCAAAGAATTGGTCGAGCAGATCAATCAAGTAATCAACAAGTTGAGGGATTCTTTCCACCTCGGGAATGTGATCAAAAATGGTGTGACAACAGTAATTGCTGGTAGACCCAATGCCGGTAAATCTACCCTACTCAATGCCCTACTCAATGAAGATCGAGCCATTGTCTCAGAAATCGCAGGGACCACCAGAGACACCATCGAAGAAACCCTCAACATCAATGGCATCGAATTTAGGCTCATTGACACAGCGGGTATTCGGGAAGCCCATGATCAAATCGAAAGTATCGGCGTAGAAAAAACTTTTGAAAAAATCCAAAAATCCACCATCGTTGTTTACGTTTTTGACGTCACGATTACAGACCCAGAACAACTTTGGCAAGAATTGGACTACACCGTCACACAGACCAGGACAGATGGCATCAATCTGCTTTGCGTTGCCAATAAAATGGACCTCAATCCATACATCAAACCAACTTCCTATTACAAAGAAGGATTGGTCGACGCCCAAAACATCATCACCTGTTCGGCACTCAATCAGATGAACATCGAGTACATCAAATCTAAACTTTACGACATGGTAGTAGCCGATCCCGAAATGCTCGACCAAACCATCGTTTCAAACACTAGACATTACGAGGCCTTGAGTCAAGCCCGAGAAAGTCTGGATGCGGTTGTAGATGGATTGATGAGTGGTGTCACCGCTGATTTTATAGCCATGGACATCAAAAGGGCTTTGTATCATTTGGGTGAAATTACTGGGGAGATCTCGAATGAGGATTTGTTGGATAGTATATTTACTAGGTTTTGTATTGGGAAGTAAAGGGGAAAAGCAAGTGGATTTGTCAAGTCATTACTTTACTTTTTAGGTAGTATTGTCAATGTATTGCTTTACATTATTTTGATACAAGCTTCTATTGAGATCCCTCTTAATGAATTGTCAATTTTTGGTGCAACCTGTCAAAATATACCTACTATTAAGTTTAGGCTCAGTTAGTTCGAACCTGTCATTCAGGTTGATAGGAGCTCTCTTTTATCCTGTCTAAAGCATAGTTATATTTTACAATGAAATTAAGCACATTTAAAAACTTTCTATTTTTCTACGCTATTACCTTCTTTACTTATATTTGACAGGCCAAGAAAATAAAAACAAATTTTAGAAGTGGAACAAAATGGGTTGCTGACCTTATGGATAACCAACAACCAGCTGGAACCTTTTAAAAAAGAAAGTTAAACACATATTTCACATAGAGTACATCACAAAAGAATTCAGAAATAAATGAATCTAACTATAGGACAGCGCATATCTACTAGGGGTGAAGATTTTATCATCACAAACTCTAATGCAAATTTTGACGGTACTTGGTTAATTGAAGCAGAAGGAATTAGTGAATTAGTAAAAGGAAAACGCTTCTCTTTTGACTCAAAAATTGATTCTGATATTAAACCAATTGATCCAAATCAAACTAGATTAATTGCCGATAATGACAGCGGGTACCGAAAAACGAAACTATTTCTTGAAACTCAAATAAGAAATGCAGCCGTATTTTCTGAGAAAATAACTATAGCAAATAAAGCGGCTATCAATCCTGCCGAATATCAATTGACACCCACACTTAAAGCATTACAGCTGCCACGACCCAGGTTATTGATTGCTGACGGCGTTGGATTAGGTAAAACCATTGAAGTCGGAATTTTTCTTTCTGAACTGATAAAAAGAGGGAAAGGGAAACGCATTATGGTGCTGGCTCCAAAATCTATCCTTGCACAATTTCAGCAAGAACTTTGGCATCGGTTTGCAATTCCTTTGGTGAGGCTTGATTCTGAAGGAATTGCCAGGATTAAATCCCAGCTTCCTTCTAATAAAAATCCATTTGAGTATTATGATAAAACCATTATCTCCATTGACACCTTAAAAAACAATGCTAAGTTCAGGCATTATATTGAAAAGTCAAGATGGGATGCAGTAGTTATTGATGAGTGCCATACAGTTGCCAATGATAAAAGCCAACGTGGCGATTTAGCTCAATTGATTACAACAAAATGTGAATCATTGATACTTACATCTGCTACTCCACACAATGGCAGGAAAGAAAACTTTGCCAACCTTATCAATATGATCGAACCCACTGCCATTCCAAAAAGTGGTGAATATGATAAATCACATGTGGAGCCATATTATGTAAGACGTTTTAAAAATGATATTACCGATGAAACAGTAAGGGCAAATTTTCAGGAACGTAAAATACTTCGTAGTTCAACTACGCTTAGCAATGCTGAAACTGATTTTCTTCAATACCAGCAAGAACTAAAAATAAATGCGATAAACGCATTGAACGATGGCAAGCCTAAAGAAGATTTTCTTTTTTCCGTAGGAATATTCAAAGCATTTATGTCTTCTCCAAAAGCAGCACTTGAAAGCATTCTTCGAAGGATTGAAAAAGTGGATGCATCAAAAGCAAAGAATGAATTTGCTTCTGAAAATTTGGAAGTGTTGAATGATCTGAAAGTTAAATTAGAAACAATTATAAACACACACTCTGATACCAAATACAAAAAACTCAAAGAAACCTTACTGGAATTAGGCTGGACTGGGATCAAGAAAAATGATCGGTACGTCATTTTCGCCGAAAGAATAAATACACTGGAATATCTCAAAGAAATGCTTCAAAGTGATTTTAATATTACAGAGGAAGCTATTGCCTTCTTTCATGGAGGCCTATCAGATACAGATCAACAAGCAATTATTGAAGATTTTGGAAAAGAAGACAGTACCGTGCGGTTATTACTTTGTTCTGATGCAGGATCGCAGGGGGTTAATCTTCATTTTTATTGCAACCGCATGTTCAATTATGATATTCCCTGGTCTTTAATTGTGTTAGAGCAGCGCAATGGACGCATTGATCGCTATGGGCAAAAGAAAACGCCTTTCATTCATTACATCATTGCTGAATCAGATATTGAAGGATTAAAAACAGACCTGCACATTGTTGAACGACTTACTCAAAAAGAGGAAGTGGTGTACAAAACTTTAGGTGACGCTGGTTCTGTCATGAAACTATACGATACAAGCAAAGAAGAACAATTAGTGGAGCAAGCAATTATGAATCAGAATGAATCTTTTCTTGAAGATTTAGATGCAAAAATGGCTGGTTTTGATTTCAATACTTTATTTGCAAATCAGGATGATTCTACCGAGGTTACCATTACTGAAAATCCTTTCGAAATCAATCTCACCATTTATCCTAGTGAAGCTAAATTCTATTCTGATTTATTTGAACAACTTTCTTCCTCCAATCAAATTAAAACAGAAGAAGTAACGGTACAAGATGGTTATCTCGAAATATTGAATACAAAAGATTTAAATCAAATTTTATTTGACCTCCCTCCTGAATCGAAACCTAAAGTCAATCAACTTTTCAAATTATCCCTCGATAAAGATTTAGTGCAAAAGGCCATTGAAGAAGCTCGAAAAAAGAAAGGTGAATGGGCGGAGTTTCAAATATTGAATGAATTACATCCTGTTGTAAGGTACTACATGACAAAGTTGGAAGCCAGTGTAGATAAAGATGTAGCGCTGGTTGCGAAAACAAGTCGGCTTCCTTCAAATACATGTTGGTATGTTTTCCAGGCCCAAGTATCCAATAACTTAGGACAACCTGTTGTGGCTGATTTTTTGGTTGTTGGATTGAATTCCAATGGCAGTATTTACAAGGAGCCATTTCACCTAATTAATTTCATCAATGAGTTTAAACTGAGTGAAACGATTCATACAGAAAGTATATCAGAAAATGATTTATATGCTTTAGAACAAAACTTAATAAAAGCAGTTGCTTCTGTGACTGGCCATATGAATAGCGAGCAAAAAGAATTGGAAACTAAAATGGAAAATAAGCTACATGCGTATCAGCAAAAATTAACAGATTGGAAAAATGAAGCCATGGTACAACTCGAATTGGACTTTAGCGAAAAAACGATCACTCCATTCTTCTCAGGAAAAAAAGATTCCAAAAAAAGGGAAATAGAAACAATTCTTAGTTCAACAAGCCAGTACAATAAAGACATGACTTCTCTGCAAGGCGATGCTTATTTGAAGGTAATAGCAGTATTTTTTAATAGTTAACAGTGGGCAGTTTGCAGTAAACAGAGAATAACTGATGCAAGATTATAAAAAATTAGAGGTTTGGAAAAAGGCACACATTTTTGTTAAAGAAGTGTATGTCATTACAGTGTCGTTTCCAAAAGAAGAGGTATATGGTTTAGTGTCACAGATAAGAAGAGCTGCAGTCTCCATTCCAACAAATATTGCCGAAGGTTCAGGCAAAGCATCCAAGACCGATTTTGGCAGATACCTTCAAATAGCATTTGGCTCTGCAAATGAAGTGGAGTATTTACTGCTTCTTTCTTATGAATTGAAATATTTAAATCAGGATCAATATGAAGGAATTAATACCCAAATGGAAGAAATAAAAAAAATGTTATCCGGCCTAATAAAATCTGTAAACCGCCCACTGTAAACTGTAAACTGTAAACTGTAAACTGTAAACTGATAACTGTAAATGATCAAATTCATTCAAAATATAGGCGAATACTTTTCATCGAATTACTTTGATGAAGACTTCACTGCAAAAGTGTTGAGTAAAACAGGCTATGCATCTGAGGATATCAAAGATTTCAATAAAAGGGTTTCTCCATTAAAAGATAAGTTCTTTCGCTTTAAGCAATTGTTTATTGAAGGGAAGCTTCGTACAAAAGATAAAATTTACGAGAGCCACCAATTTCACACTGCGCTGCTAAATGCCTTAGGGTATGAAGGCAATTATCCTCAGTACAACAATTTGTTTCATCTCAGTGAGAGTGAAGTCATTCCTGTACGGCATATCCTCCATCGGGGTGATCAGGTTCATCTCATGATCATGGAAATGCAAGCCTTGATTAACGAAAATGATTCAGACCCTGACGGCCTTTTTGAACAGCGCTACAATGTTGAAGACGAATCCCAAAACAATCCACCCCAAAAATACCACCGCACCCAATGGGACAGAGTATTTCAGGTTCCAGCGCATTTAAAAATTTCTCCGGTAGTGATCAATAAAGCCATCTCTGAGCTGTTTTTATTTGAACCACACCTGCGGCCTAAATACATTTTGTTATTGGCCGGTAATATTGTTTATCTGCTAGAACAGGAAAAATGGTTCCGTGGTAGTTATTTGGTTTTTGACTTGGAAGAGCTTTTCACAGAAGCAACTGCCAACCGCAATGCCAACTATTACGCCTTATTCTATTTTTTATTAGGAAAAGAATCATTGACACCGGAAAGCAATATGGTATTGCTGGACCAGTTGGATGAAGACAGCCATAAATCTGCTTATGAGGTTACCAAAGATTTAAAAGAAGGCATCATCCACGCTGTGGAAGCACTGGCTAATGAAGCCTTGTACTTTCAAAAGCATGTTTTACAGGAAGTGTTTGACGAAACGGACGATACCTTTGAACATGAAATCAAAGATGACTGTCTCAACGTCATTTACCGCTTACTGTTTATATTTTATGCCGAAAGCCGTGAAGATTTAGATATATTACCCAGCAACGATCCCATATACAATAAAGGTTATTCTTTAGAAATGCTCCGTGATTTGGAGCAAGTACCACTCTATTCTGAAACCAGTTTAAACGGCTATTTCTTTCACGAATCTCTGAGCAAATTATTTGAAGTGCTCAGCTCGGGCTATAGGGAAAAAGAAAATGGCCAAAACAAAAGTTTCAAGGTCCGGCACATAGATTCTCCTTTGTTCAATAATGCCAAACTACATCATTTACACAAAGTGAAATTTCGCAACAGGGTATGGCAGGATATTATTTGTATGCTTTCTTTGAGCAAACAGCAACGCAACAGAACAAGAGGCCGTATTTCATACGCTAATCTGGGTATCAACCAACTGGGCTCGGTGTATGAAAGTTTGCTGGCTTACCGCGGTTTTTATGCCGAGCAGGATTACATAGAAGTACATAAAGCTGATAAACCCGGTGATGGCACCTACCTGGTACCACGTTTGCGTAGAGATGATTTTCAGGAAAATGAAATTCTGAAAGACAGTGCCGAGCATGATGTGATTACCAGAAAAGGAACTTTCGTTTATCGGCTAAGTGGCCGTGACCGCCAAAAATCTGCTTCCTACTATACACCAGAGGTGCTTACCCGATGTACCGTAAAATATACCTTAAAACCCATTCTGGAAAAATTAGATAGGGGTGAAATGAAAGCCACTGAAATATTGGAATTGAAACTCCTTGAACCAGCAATGGGAGCAGCTGCCTTCCACAACGAAATGATCAATCAATTGGCTGAAGCTTACATCGCTTATCGACAAAAAGAATTACAGCAAGCCGGCAGAAAAGAATGGAAGGTAGAACCCGATAAGTTTAAAGAAGAATTGCAAAAAGTAAAAGCCTTTATTGCCACCAACAATACCTATGGAGTAGATTTAAACCCAACGGCTATTGAATTGGGCAAGTTATCACTATGGTTGAATGTGATACACAAGGATATGGAAACGCCATTCTTCAGTAATCGACTGGCAGTGGGTAATGCAGTGGTTGGTTCCTGGTTGAAAGTGTATAAAGAAAAAGATCTATTGGAAGAAGTTGACAAAAGCGGTAAACCGCTTAGTCGACAACCCAAAAAAGAATGGTGGGATACCGCCCCTCGTCAATTGGAGTTTAAACCCAACAATGAATACGATAAAATAAAACATGGGCGCAAGTCAGATGAGATTTACCATTTCCTATTGCCCGATAAAAACATGGTGCCTTCTGCTGGTATAAAAATGCTCAAAGCTGAATACGATACAGAAAGCAAAGCAGTATCCAAATGGAAAAAAGATTTTTGTGAGCCTATCAAAAAAACTGAGCTAGATTATCTCAAAAAAATATGTATAAAAATAGATGAATTGCTGGTCGATTTTTACCGCTTCCAGCGCAGTATCAATTTACAAACAGCCAATAGGCACAACATATTTGGCGCTCTTAAAATTTCAGAACAAGTTGCCCTTGACCTTCGGAGTTATGACGAAAAAGAAAAACTGGCAGATCAACGCAATCGGCATAATGCACCATACTTTAAATTAAAGATGGTGATGGACTATTGGTGCAGCCTCTGGTTTTGGGACGTGAGGGATGTTGTAGATTTACCCAATCGCCAGCAATATTGGAAAGATATTGCCAATATTTTGGAGCTTGATGCCAATGTTGCTACGGAAGGCATCATAGTCAGAAAAGGACAACAAAAGTTATTTGAGGAATCCATACAACTTAGCCTGGCCCTGGATCCTGTAGAAGAATACAGAAGCGGATCCATAGGTAGTGACCATACTTCCTTGTTTTCAGAAGCTGTAGTAGCATACGCCAACCGCAAAGATTTATATGACAACAACCAACGGTTGGCCATGATCAGCCAATTGGCCAACAAATATTATTTCTTTCATCCACAACTGGAATTTTTAGATGTGTTTTGGGAAAGGGGAGGTTTTGATTTAATAGCGGGGAACCCGCCTTGGTTAAAATTTCAATTTGAGGAAAAAGGAATTATTGCAGAAAAATTTCCTGAAGTTGAAATAAAAAATGTTTCAGCTCCTCAAGTAAAATTGCTTCAGACCGAGTTTTTCAAAGATGAAAGACTAAAAGAATTGTATTATGAAGAAATGCTTGGAACAGAATGTACAGCTGTGTTTATGAATGCAGGACAAAATTATCCTTTGCTAAAAGGGCAACAAACCAATTTGTACAAATGTGTTTTGGAAAATGGGTTTTCATTGTTGAGCAAAAAGGGATTTATGGGGTTGTTACATCCTGAAGGTGTGTATGATGACCCAAATGGTCAGCTTTTGCGTAAAGAAATTTATCCTAGGTTAAGGTATCACTTTCAATATACCAATGAATTCTCATTATTTGCTGAAGTGCATCATAACACTATTTATGGCACCCAAGTATATTCTGGGTTTAAGCAAAATGTGTCTTTTTATTCAATATCTAATTTATTTCACCCATCTACAATAGATGGATCCTTTATTCCTAATCATTCAGGTGTTGTAAGTGGTATTAAAATTAAGGACGAAACATCTGGTAGGTTTATATGGAATATTAAACCTCATTCAGATAGAGTTGTCCATTTCACGGATAAAGAATTAAAAGTTTTAGCAAAAACTTTTGAAAATTCAGACAATTGGGAAGGAGCAAAACTTGTAACTATTCACTCGTCCTCTGTAATTAGTGTTCTTGAAAAATTAAGTGAATTTAAGACTTCTGTCCAAAATTTTGAGAATAAAATGACTCTTTGTTGGAATGAAGTAGCGGCAGTAACATCAAATGAAATTAAACGGCAAACGAGATATCCTGAAGTTGAAAGCTTTGACATGATTTATAGTGGGCCTCACTTTTTTGTATCAAACCCCCTCTATAAGACCCCTACGGAAAACTGTATTCTAAATTCTGATTATGATATAATTGACCATTCTTTCATTTCAGATAATTTTGTTGCTCGTACTAATTACGTTCCAAATAAAATCAATTCAAATTATGTAGGTTTATTTAAGGGATTTGAAAAAGGGAAAGATGAAAAGGGGATTCCAGTTTACGATAACTGGTTTGATTATTACAAAATTGGTTTTCGGAAAATGCTTAGTCAAGCTGGTGAAAGGACATTAACAGGGGCTATTCTGATACCAAAATCTGCTCATATAGATGGTGTTAATTCTGTTGCTTTTGCAAAAAAAAATAACCTAGTTGAACTTTCTGCTCTATCATCTTCCATTGTATTGGATTTTTTTGTCAAAACAATTGGAACAGCTAACCTTCATAATAATCGTATTGAAGATTTCCCTTTAGGAATTAGTGAAAAGTACAAACCTCAATTATTCAATCGCACCCTTCAACTTAATTGCCTCAATAAATATTATGCGCCCTTATGGGAAGAATGCTGGCAAGAAGATTTTTGGGAAGATCAATGGAGTAAGAAAGATGTAAGGTTAAAACCATTCAACACCCTTACTCCTAATTGGCAGTGGAGTACCCCTTTGCGCAATTGGTTTGAGCGCAGGCAGGCTTTGGTGGAAATAGATGTGATTACCGCTATGGCGCTGGGTTTAACCTTAGATGAATTAATACTTATTTACAATGTGCAGTTCCCCGTACTGCAACAAAACGAAGACGATACCTGGTACGATACCAAAGGCAATATTGTATTCACTTGCAGCAAAGGTCTCGTGGGTGTGGGCTTGGACAGAGCAGAATGGAACGACATCAAGGAAATGAAAACTGGAGAAACTTATGAGCATACCATTACCAAAAGTGAATTATACCAAGGAAAAAAAATAACGTACTATGCTCCTTTTGATAGGTGTGATCGGGTGGAGGATTATAGGGTGGCGTGGGGGTTTTTTAGTAGGCGGTTTGCAGTTAGCAGTTAGCAGGGGGCAGGGGGCAGTTTGTAGTTGGCAGTTGGCAGTGGGCGGTTTGCAGTAGGTAGTTTGCAGTGGGCGGTTTGCAGTAGGTAGTTTGCAGTTTGTAGTGGGCAGTTTGTAGTGGGCAGCTGGCAGGGGGCAGTTTGAATTTTGAAGTATTTTGTCCCAAATATTTACTATAATTGGGACAAAATGTAAAGCACATTTGTCGCAAATTGTGGCAAAATGTGCGACAAGAACGGCTTCCTTTTTTGATTTTTATAGTTGATAGTCAATTCATTGCCTTATAATATCTTGCAGGAAGGGGTTTGGGAATGCGGTTGGAGAATCAAGGCTTACTGGAATGGTTGATTTATATATTTATTTTTGTCCCAAATATTTACTATAATTGGGACAAAATATCTCATGATATGGCAGAATTATCTATACATAAGCAAATAGAAGCCCAAATTAAAAAGCGAGGCAGGGGCAGCATTTTGTTTCCTGCCGACTTTTATGCCATTGGCAGCACCGAAGCTGTAAAAAAAATATTGTTACGGTTGGAGAAACAAGGCATGCTTACCCGGCTGGCTTTTGGTATTTATTTATTCCCGAAGCAAAGCAAGTTATTGGGAAACATTACACCTTCATTGGAAGAAATAGCAAAAGCCATTGCCAAACGAGATAAAGCACGCATAGTACCCACCGGAAGTTATGCATTAAATGCATTAGGACTTTCTACCCAAGTGCCCTTAAACGCAGTTTATCTTACAGACGGAGCAGCCCGAAAAGTAAAAGTGGGTAAACGAACTATTTTATTTAAAAAAGCCAGTCCCAAAAATTTAGCTGCTTTGGGGCCTATTAGTGGCTTGGCCATACAGGCACTCAAAGCCATTGGCGAAGGAAAAGTGTCAATAGATGAAGAACAACAAATATTAAAACTACTAAAAAAAGAGCCTAAAGAAACATTGATGCAGGACATTGCCTTAGCACCGGAATGGATTAAAATAATTATGAAAAAAGCGTTAACAGCAGACCAATGAACGCAAAAGCAATAAAGCAGTGGCTACAGCTAAGTACAAAAGACAAGCAGGGTATTTTCAATGAAGTTGCAGCCGATATAAATTTGCCCGCAGCTGCTATAGAAAAAGATTGGTGGGTGGTGCGAACACTGGAATTGGTATTTACAAGCTCCATTGCTCCACATACCGTTTTCAAAGGCGGCACATCGCTAAGCAAAGCTTGGAATTTAATTGACCGGTTTTCGGAAGACATTGATTTGGCATTAGACAGAAGATTTCTGGGGATTGAAAAACCAGACAGCGAAATGACGGGTTCGCAGGTATCTAAATTGCGAAAAAATTCTGCAAAGTTTATCTCTGAAAGATATTTTCCTGAACTGGTTGAACTATTTGATGCAGCAGGATTAAATGTAGATATCAAACTTGGAGAAATAAAAACAGACGATCAAGACCCTTTGATTATTGAAATCTATTATCCAAGTGTAACTGAATCCATTTCATACATACAGCCAAGAGTGTTGATTGAAGTAGGTAGTCGATCTTTAATAGAACCATTTGACAACAGAAGTTTTACTTCCATGGTAGGTGAAAAATATAAAGGGCGAGCATTTGCTGATAGCAACATTATAATTCCTTCAGTAAACCCACAAAGAACGTTTTTAGAAAAGTTATTCTTGCTACATGAAGAATTTCAATTGCCCACTGACAAGATAAAAGTAGATCGAAAAAGTCGTCACTTATACGATTTAGAAAAGTTGATGGATACGGAATATGCATTTGCTGCGTTGGGTAATACAACATTATACCAAACCATTGTCGAGCATAGAGCAAAACTTACGCCATTGAGAGGTATAAATTACACCAATCATACACCTGATAAAATTAATCCCATACCACCAGTTGCAATTATGGAAGCATGGGAAAAAGATTATCAGGCCATGCAGGAAAGTATGTTATACAATCCATCGCTGCCCTTCGAAAAACTGATAGAAAGAATACAAGAATTAAAAGCCCGTATAAATAATCTGCAAAATACAATCTGATAACTGCAAACTATGTTACCACTCCAACAAGCATACGAAGTACAACATTCCATACTGGAATATCTTAAAGCCACATTTAGCTTTAAAGATAAATCCGTGCATGAGGCATTTTACAAGTTTGTAACCGATGCGGAAGATGGGATTTTTAAAGGCCCTTATGTATCACTAAAATTACCATTTGTAAAAGCAACTGATGATGAACTCATTCCATTGCAAATTGCTCCGGATTTTCCGCCATATGACCATCAATTCAAAGCATTCAAACGGCTAACAACACAAGATAATCATAAGCCTCAATCTACGTTGGTCACAACTGGTACCTCATCGGGTAAAACAGAATGTTTCTTGTATCCGATATTAGATCACTGCTATAAAAATATAGATAGAAAAGGCATTAAAGTGATTATACTTTATCCAATGAACGCCTTGGCTACAGATCAAGCAAAGCGTTTAGCAGAAACCATCTGGGGAGATGAAAGATTAAATGGGAAAATTACAGCAGGCTTGTTTATAGGTGAAGGCAAAGACAAGAAGAAGTTCCCGAAAGAAATGGGTGAAAACCACATCATCGAAAACCGAGACACCATTATTGAAAATCCACCAGATATAGTTTTGACCAACTTCAAAATGTTGGACTATGCATTGCTACGCAACAATTTTCACAACCTATGGACCTACAATTTAGAAGACCCTTCTTTACTACAATTCCTGGTATTAGATGAATTGCATACCTATGATGGGGCACAGGGCACAGACGTAGCAAATCTCATCAGAAGGTTAAAGTTAAAATTGGGCATTCCCAAGGGACAGGTATGTGCAGTTGGTACTTCTGCCACCATGGGATCGGGAGAAAATTCCATTCAATTACTTACTGAAGATGCTGAGAAAGTATTTGGTGAAACATTTGACAAAGAAGCCATCATCACAGAAAACAGGGTATTAGTTGATGACTTTTTTGAACTGGATGATGATGCTTTGGAAAAGTACATCCCACGCCAGATTGGATTATTAGAAAGTAGACTGCGAGAAAATGAAACATACGCAAATTATATATCCCGTCAGAAACGGTTATGGCAAATGCCGGAAAGTTTGGATGAATTGCAGTTGGGTGAAGAATTAAAGAAATTAAAGTTGATGAAAGACTTGATTTCTTTAACAAGTACCAGGATTATAAAATTGGATCTACTGCTTTTAAAATTAGCAGATATAAATCCTGAATTCAAAAGACTTGCTGAGTGGGATGCAGAAAATGAATTGAGCCCACGAGAAGAAGTAATTAATTCCTTATTGGCTTTAATTAGTGAAGCCAAAATTGGGACCACAAAAAAATTCCCATTTCTCTACTTACAAATTCAACTTTGGATAAGAGAATTAAGTGGTGTTTTAAGAGAAATAAATGAGCTCCCAAAATTCACCTGGAAAGACAAAGTAGGCGATAAGTACGAACCGAAGGCATTGCCTTCCTATTATTGCCGTGAATGTGGAGCCAGCGGTTGGTTGGGAGTAAAAGATGATAATAAGAATCATTTTTTTCACGATCCAAATCAGGTATATGAGTATTTTTTCAGCAATCATAAAAATATATACTTTATAAATACAGCGAATCACAAGCATATCGAGGAGTATGAGCCCAACAATCAAATAAACGATTGGATGCACGTTGCTGATATGAGCTTACACGAAATGAAAGTGAACACACGCTCAGAATAAATGCAGTCCGCAAATTAAAAGAAACAAAATCAAGGCATATTTGTCCAGAGTGTAATACTGAAAATTCCATGGGTATTATTGGCACCAGGGTTGCCACCTTATCATCTATTACGGTTAGCCAGGTATTGGCTTCGGATCTTGATCCAAGAACGGAAAAATACCGTAAAATACTGGTTTTTACCAATAGTGTCCAGGATGCAGCACACATGGCGGGTTTTGTAGAAGCAAGAAACTATCGTTTTACATTCCGATCATCTTTGCAAAAAATAATAAATCAAAATCAAGGCATTGTTCGTATTTCTGAATTACAAAATCAATTTATAGATTATTGGAAATCAAACTCTGATTCTACAGGTTTAAATCAGGAAGATGCTTTTTACTATCGCTTTTTTCCGGCAGACTATCAAGGTAAGGCTGACATCGACACTGACTATCGCGATGCTTCCAAGAATTTTAATGGGTCATTCAAAAAAGAATTTGATACCCGGATGCATTGGGAAGTATTATCAGAATTTGGGTACAATGCCATGATAGGTCGAACGCTTGAAAAATCAGGAGCTTCAGCTGTAAAATTTGACGAAGATAAACTTCGAGCAATCTTCCCTGCTATGAAGGATTGGCTGAATGAGAACAATCTGTCCGTGATTGAAGAAAAGGATTTATTGCCTTTTGTAAATGGAATTTTGCATAGGATTAGGACTAGGGGAGGAATTGACCATGAATATTTGAGTAAGTTCAGAAATGGATCCTTAAAGCTTTGGGATTTGAACTGGATGAGAGACGACAGACATTTTTTAAATAAAATGTTTCATCCAAGGGCAAGATTCCCTAGATTACTTACCACCAAACCACATGGGCAAGGACTTTTAGATTCGACCTATACGGGTACCAACAATTGGTATAGAAGTTATTATCTAAAATCCTTTCAACTTGCTTCAGGATACCATGCACTTGTAAATGATTTTTATAAGCAACTGATAGATACCTTTACTAAGGTTGGGTTAACAAATAAACTTGGCGAGGATGACAATGAAAATTATGCAATAGAACCATCAATCATTTTTGTTGAGAACAATGTTTCAACTCGAGTGTGTGATACTTGTGGTTCAAAATTATTTGTTGCTGCCTCAGATGTTATTTCAAGCCAGACAAAATGTTTAGATTATACGTGTAAAGGAACCTATAATCAATTGCTTAAAAGCAAGCCTAATTACTATCAATTGGTTTACAACCGAATTTTATCGCCACGTATTTATGCTTCAGAGCATACAGGTATATTAGAAAGAAAAGATAGAGAAAATAAAGAAATTGATTTTAAAGAGAGACCAAGATACAATTCACTCAATACCATTGTTGCCACCTCAACTTTAGAAATGGGTATTGATATTGGCACTTTGAACACAGCAATAAACAATTCGGTTCCGCCATTAACCTCCAATTTTTTACAAAGGGTGGGTCGTGCCGGCCGTACATCAGGTTCGGCACTCATCACCAATTTTGCTCAAAGTAAAGCACATGATTTATTTTATTATGGTGAACCTAAAGACATGATGGAAGGAGAAATAGCAACACCTGGTTGCTATCTAGAAGCAAAAGATATTTTGTACCGTCATTTTCTTGCCTATTGCCTTGACAATTGGTCTACTGCTGATCCAAAAAATAACAGTATTCCAGGTAGGATGATCTCGCTTCAATTGTCACGGACTGATTTGTCTGCACCTGAATTTTTAGCCAATAGGATTATCTCTTTTATCAAAGCAAACGAGAAATCTCTGCTTACAGAATTTACAGAATTTTATCAACCCGATTTAGAGGATTCCAAGGCTTTGGATAACCTCAAGTCGTTTCTACAAAGAAGAAGGATTCTACCTCAGGTTAATTTCAATATTCGCAAAATTGAAAAGCGAATATAAATACATTTCACAAACCATTAAAGGAATTGATGCCTCTGTTAAATTGCTTCCAAAATGATGAAGAACGAAAGGGGTTGGAATCTGAGAAAAAGCATTGTGGGGCTTAAAGATTGTTAGATAAACGTTCTATTCTTGAGCATTTGACTAATGTAGGGGTGTTACCAAACTATGCCTTCCCTGAAACTGGAGTGACTTTAAATGCATGGGTAAAATCTAATAAGGCAAAAGCAAGTGAAAATATTCCTACTGATAAACAATTCGAAATTGTTAGGTCTTCAAAATCAGCAATACGAGAGTTTGCTCCTGATAATTATTTCTATTCCCAGGGTTTCAAATTTGCTATATCTGGCTTAAATACATACGATTGGAAAGATGTTGGAACCTTGCTTGTAAAAAGATTTTGTTCTAATTGTGATTATATTGCTGATAAAGTAACGTCGAATGAACCACATTGTCCAAAATGCGGTGATTCTTCCTGGGCATCAGAAAAAAACCATCATGTTTTTGTAAAATTAAGTGGAGTTAAATCTGTCAACTTTCGGGATAAATCAACATTAAGTGATAGTTCAGATGATAGAGATGCCAATATTTACAGAATTTCAAGGCACCTTAAATTTGATGTTAAATCATTCCAGGGTGCATGGGGAATGAAAGAAATTCCATTTGGTATTGAGTATGTAAAAAATGTTGATATTATTGAGTTAAACCTAGGTCTTTCATCAGCCATGAATGCCAACAAAGTAATTATTAATCAGCATGAAGATGTCCCCTACCACGGTTTTGTAACCTGCAAGCAGTGTGGTAAAAGTTCTTCAAAATTCAATCAAAAGGATTATAAATTTCATTATGGGTACTGCAAACATAAGGACAAGATATATGCTGGTTTAAAAGATGATGTATTTGAAGAAGTATATCTATTTAGAGAAATCAAAACTGAAGCATTAAAAGTGTTGTTACCGGTCCAGGAATTTGAAAGCGATGCTACCGTTAATATGTTCAAAGCTGGATTAGATTTGGGATTAAAGAAATACTACAACGGCAATCCTCAACATTTAAGCATTATTAATTATTCAGAATATAATGCGAAGAACAGTCGATTTGATAAATACCTTGTATTGTACGACAACATTCCAGGAGGTACCGGCTATTTAGAAAAACTATTTAGCCCTGTCGATTTTACTACGGTAATATCAAAAGCTTATGAAGCCATTAGAGATTGCAGTTGCAAGGCTAAAGGTAAAGATGGATGCTATCGCTGCATATACACCTACTCCAATCAGTTTATTCAAGATGAATTGAGCAGGGCAAAAGCTGAGGAATTATTCAAGAAAATAGTTGACAAATCTAATGCGTGGGAAACCTATACAACAGGTTTGGGAGCATTAACCAGTAATGGTCAAATTGAGGAAAGTGAATTGGAAGACAGATTTATTAGAAGTCTACGGAATCATCTCCAAAATCAGAATCCTCATGATTTTAAATTCAAAGATTTTATAGAAAATGGCATTGTCAATTATAAATTCAAAATTACTTCAGGTGATTATGCTTTCTATTATGTTATCAGGCCTCAATATGAATTAGGGCCAACGAACGGAGTTAAATACAACACGCGTTCTGATTTTTATATTTCACTAAGCAGCATTGAAAAGGAGGATGTAGCAATTGATGATGATGGCATTTTGTCATCTTTAAAAGGAATTGCAATCTTTTTGGATGGTTATACATTCCATGCAACGAAGGAAAATTGCAGGTTCTTTGACGATTTTAAAAAGCGAACCGCAATTGTCGAATCAAATTCTATAATTAGTTGGTCTTTAACATGGTCAGATATTGAAAAATTTGATGCCATTGAAAAAGAGAATGACAACCAATCTAAAGCATTTAAAAGAGATAGCTTATTTGTTGACAAAGTAAAATACAGAAGCTCTGTTGATGCTTTTCGTCAAATACTAGGCAATGCATACCTTAATGATTCATTATTTTCTTGCAAAAACTCTTTTGAAAGATTATTGTGGCTTTTATCAAATCCACTTGAATCCCTAGCTCGTCAAAGAAAAATTGGTTTACTTCTTGCATTCCAGCAGCTGCAATTTGGTACGCCTTCCATTGATAGTATAAAGATTCAGGAAGTTTTAAATGATCCATTAATTACTATTGATAATTCACTAATGGCAACCAGCAGAACTAACGGCGACTTTTATATTTTTCCAGAAGTACAAATTGACGCTGATTTTGTAACAACAAAAGTAGCCGTTAAAATTTCAGACCTTTCAGTAAAATGCAGCATTTCAGTCAACATTCTCCCCAAACATTTAGATAAAGGTGATTGGGAATGCTTTTGGCAAATATATAATTTGGTGCAGGAAAATGCTGAAGTAATTGTTTTAGAAAACGATTAAAATCATTTACAACATCCTTGCACAATCAATTCAAATAACAAAGCAAATAAAGTTTCATTGTTTCATGAACACCATTGCAAATTTACATTTACACTGTTTATTGGAACTGACATTTATTTCGGTTCCAAAAATGTTTGGACATAAGGATTTAAAACTACTTAAGTGTATGCTAAAATCGTTGACGAATCCAAACGAGGTTGGATAAACTTATCCTTAATTCTATCCAAAGATTCCAAACTTCTCAAAAAGCTGAGGGCCACTTAAAATATTTAAGATTGGTGAATTATTCTATCGTTTTTATACTATTCTCTGTGTTGTAACTTTGCCAAAATAATAAATAGTCAAGCAATAACTTTACTATTTAGTTGTATTTGTCAAGTTTTAGCTTTACTTTTGTATTTTAAAAGTCAATCTATAACTTTACTTTATGGGCAAGAAATCACTTCAGCTGCAACAGCTCAACAACAAAATGCTGAGCTTTGTCTCACTCAAACAGGTAGCAATGCCACCCACCGGATGGATAAAAGCCATCCGCAATGCCATTGGTATGTCTATGCAGCAATTAGGAAATAAGCTGAATGTTTCCAAGCAGGGGGTTATGGACATTGAAAAGCGGGAAAAAGAAGGTTCCATTACTATCAAATCCCTTCGGGAAATTGCTCGTGTTATGGATATGCAATTGGTTTATGGTTTTGTGCCCAATGACGGATCGTTGGATGCGCTCATTGAAAAAAGGGCCACCGAATTGGCAAAACAGATTGTGATGCGCACCGCCAATACCATGAAACTGGAAGACCAAGCCAACTCAAAAGAGCGTATTGATATCGCAATCAAGGAAAGGGCAGCAGACATTAAAAAACGAAATGCCCAAATATTATGGAATTAAAGTTAGACTACATTGGCGGCCAAACTCCTTTAGATGAAGAAGAGAAAGACGGGTTGCTCATTCCTACCTTTGCCACCCGTGGTGAGTTAGACGAAGTAAGAAAGAAATGACATTTAAATTTCAATATTTTTTTTCAAAAGTTTTCCTCTTGTTTCTACCTTACCAAGGTTCTCAAAAAAATTAATTCCATCCCTCAAATATTGTCAAAAAAAATAAGTGTACTTTTTACACGATTTCTTTTCAAAATTTTGCAGCCCATTGATTTCTTGATTAGATTTGTCTATTATTACTAGATAAATCCACTGGATTTATGGAATATTAAATCGTAAAGCACACATGATGAACGCATTAGCAAACTTGAAAAGGAAACCTCTATTTATATTATTTGCAATCCTAGTACTACTTGCACAAGCGTGCAAAACTTCAAAAATGGAGACGGGCACCAAAAACATCACGGCTGTGACTGGAAATCCGTACCTGCCATTGTGGGAACATTTACCAGATGGTGAGCCAAGAGTTTTTGAAGATCCAGACCGCCCGGGAAAATACAGGGCTTACATCATTGGGTCACACGATGTGAGGTTTGGGAGTTATTGTGGGCCTGATATCAGGGCTTGGTCTGCTCCTGTTGAAGATCTATCTGATTGGAAAGACGAGGGATCCATTTTTACTTATCCAATCGCTGATCAATGGGACGTGATGTATGCGCCAGATCTGGTTGAATTGGTCAACAAAAATGGTAAAAAGGAATATTATTTATATCCACATAGTCGTGGCAGAGGTCGCGAGGCCATGGTTTGTAAAGGTGATCGTCCTGATGGTCCTTTTAAACCGCTCAATATGAAAGCAGACAGTCTGAGCACCATTGAAGGAAGTACCATGGGGTTTGACCCGGCCGTTTTCATCGATTACATCAAAGATGCAAACGACCCAGATTACAATATTGGTTTTAGGGCTTATGGTTATTGGGGATTCCAAAGGTCGATGGCAGGACAACTCGATCAAAATACGATGTATTCATTGAGACCGGGTACGCAAGCAATCGATAGATTTATACCTGCAAGTTCGAGATATGGAGTAATTCGTGACCCTGAGGGTACTAAATATCCAAATGTATATCCAGACCAAGATTTGGGCATGTTTAACTTTTTTGAGGCAGCGTCCATTCGCAAGATCGGCAACAAATTCCTTTGGGTTTACAGCGGATACTCAGGACCAGATTATGGCTTGAGCAGCACCAATTCGGCGTTGCGCTATGCCTTTGGGGATACGCCATTGGGTCCATGGAAAAGTGGCGGTGTGTTGGTGGATTCAAGAGCGGTGGTACAATCTCAAGACGGATCTACCTTACAGACAACCTATTCTGGACACAATACACACGGTAGCATTCAACTAATTAATGACCAATATTATGTTTTTTACCACAGAGCACCTCGTGGATTTGGCAATGCTCGTCAACCAATGGTCGCCCCGGTTGTGGTAGAATGGGATGAAAAATCAGTTGCCGAAGGCGGTCAAGTAAGAATCAAAGCTTATGACCCGTTTGCCCCAAATAAAATCTGGACCGCAAAAGACAGCAAAGGAAACGAATACAAAGGTGCAGAAGTCACATCAGAGGGATTCAATATTTATGGATTGGATCCTTATCAGTATTATTCAGCTGGCTATGCTTCGTATCTTTCCAATATCAGAAGTCAACAAGACTCTTGGGACATTTGGGACAACAATATGCCCATCACCAATGTAGTCAACGGCAACATCATAGGATTCAAATATTTTGGATTTGGAGGTTTGGATAAAGCCACTAAAGGTTTGAAGCCATTTGAGGGCACAAAACCTGGCAACCAAACGGCGCTCAATGTATTCCTTACACCCAAAACTGCTCAGTCATTCAAGGTTCAAGTTTGGTTGGATGGACCTTGGGACAATGAAGTTTGGAAAGGAAAAAAGATGGGTGAAATCATGGTTCCAGCAAATGCTGCCATGGAAACGAAGAAATATACCTTGGATGTTTCTAAAATGGTTGATCAAATGGATCAAAAACATGCAGTGTATTTGGTTGCAGAAAGTAGTGACACGATTGCCTTGTTTGACTTGGCTGGATTGGGTTTTAGTTCGGCTAAAAAGCCAATCATACGTCCGGTACCGCCTATAGTTGAAATCAAAGTAAATGGTAAATCCATTGAATTGCCAAATACACCTATCAGGTCAACCAATGCAAATGGCATCACTGGATATGATTTATACGAAGCAAAATATGTTTTGAAAACAAGTAGTTTACCCGTCATAAGCGCAAGTGCCAATGACTCAAAAGTAAAGATTGAAATCAAGCAACCAAAGTCAATTGAGGAAGGAGCTGTTGTGAAATTCAATTATAAGGGTGTAGTTAAGACTTATAAAGTTGTTTTTACAACAACATAGTAGTTTAAGCAAGGCAGGAAGATATATTGAATTAGGTATATAACCATCATTAGATTATTACCTATAACATCGTCTTTTCTTGAATCATCTTGCGAATTCCCTCTCGATATTTATCTCCAAGGGGAAGTGATTTATTATGAACCATAAGCATATTACCTTCAAGGCCTTTGATGTCTTTGATAGCCACAATGAATGACTGATGAATTCTTATAAAAGGCAAATTCGCAAGTTCTTCCTCTACCTTTTTAAGGGTAAGTTGGGTGCGAATGGTTTCCTTCTCAAAATGAAAATGAACGTAGTTTCCTTGACTTTCGATGTAGATAAGATTATCTAGATCGATTTTTACCACTGCGTTTCTAATTCCTGATTTTACAAAAAAGTCTTTCACTACAGTTTTAGGCGATTCAATAAAAACAGCTGCTTCTGAATTATTATTACTCAATTTTTGAACTGCTAAAAGAAATCTGTTGAATGTAATGGGTTTCAAAAGGTAGTCCAAAACACCATATTCATAACTTTCCAATGCATGTTCGCTATAAGCAGTGGTTAATATTACTTTGCATTTTCCATTGATAATTTTTAGCAAATCAAGACCATTAAGCTCTGCCATTTGAATATCCAAAAATAAGAGGTCAATAGAACTATTTTTTAGTAATTCCAATGCCTTTAGAGGTTGAGTAGTTTCAAATGTTAATTCTAGAAAATCTAACTTAGCCAAATGAATTTTTAGCAGGTCAATAGCATGCTGTTCGTCGTCCACAATGGCACATCGTATTCTTTTTACCATAATTTTAGTTCAACTTTGAAGTTATTTTTTAAAGAATTAATACTTAAAGTGTGTCTATTTTTGTAAAGCAGTTCTAGTCTATTTTTAATATTGTCTAAACCAATACCGCTTGTGTAGTCTTTTGCACCTTTAGCTATTTTATTTTCTATTGAAAAAAATAATTTATCACCTTCAGTTATCAATTCCATTATAATAGGTTGAGTCAAATCTCCATGTTTATAGGCATTTTCTACAAAGCTGATTAATAATAAAGGAGCTATTTTATAAGATTGAAGTTCTCCATTTATAATAAATTGGCAATGCCCAATTTTATTGAATCTCGCCTCATTCATAGAAATGTATTGTTGGATAAATTGGATTTCATTTTGCAAAGGCACTAAGCCTTCGGAATCTGTTTCAGTGATGCTATACCGCAACATTCCTGACAGCTTAGCGATCATATCGGCTAAATCTTCTGACAGAGGTAATGCTTTAGTATAGATCATGCTCAGCGTATTGTATAAAAAGTGAGGGTTGATTTGATGCTTTAAAAGTGCCAATTTTGCAGCAGTATTTTCCTTTTCTAACAATTGCCGTTCTTGATCGCCTTTAATCAATTCTGAAGCATAATGGTAACCAAAAGCTATAGCAACAAACAAAATATTGTATCTTAACTGAACCCAAAAAGTAATTCGGTCAAAAGGTATGTTTAATTCTTCTGGAAATAACAAGGTAAAAAGTGGTCTCATAAATACCATCGCTATAGTCAAAGATGAAGTAAGTAAAATGGATTTTATATCATTCCCTTTCCCCAGAAAATTTGGAAATACCCAAAATATTAAACAGTAAAACAAAAAGAATGGAGGTATAAAACTCGAGAAACTTTTTAGTATGAAAAGTCGATCAAGTTCATCGGCAGAAAAAAGTATTATGAGTAGGAAGCCCAACCATGCAGCAAGATGAAAATAGATTTTTGTGTGTATATTTCTTAACAACAATTGTTGGATTCATTATTTGTAAATATTGCAAAAGTACAGTTTTTATATTCCTCAAAGTAGCCAATAAACAGGAAAAGGAGAAATAGGTCCTGAGGATATTTAAGAAGAAGTTGAGCACTGATTTATAGACTTTTAAGAGTATTTATCCACGCTCACTAACCATTCAACATTTTGGCTTGCAGAGAACCGCAATAAACTTTTGATTTGTGGAAAAAGATATTAAATGAAAATATGGAACAAAACTATTGACTTTTATTCTAGAGCTAAAAGCAACAAATGGTTGAACTACTTTGCTAACTTTTGTCGCATTAGCTTAGCACTAGGATTTATCCCTTCAGGTTTCGTAAAAATAAAAGGCGAACGATTTGCCAGTGGATTATCCATAAACCATCCTTTGGGTCATTATCTTGAAGCATTATATCAAACGGATTTCTATTATACAACGCGTTGAGCCATTAAGCAGCCAAAGCATGTTTGGTTTGATTAATTGGTTTGCCATTGATAAAGTTTATAAATTGCTTAAAAGTCTTTGCACTCACCTTTGTTACAATTCTTGTGTAAAGTCCTTCAAATCGCTTTGCATAATTCTTTTAATGTTGAATTCATCACAGTATTGTGAAAAAATAACTTCTATCGTTTTACGAATTATTTTCTTTTCAGGTTCGTATTTTATGAAGTCCTTTTGATTGCTTCGATATGGAACATTTAATTTTATTTCAAGATCTTCAAATAAACTCAGTTGAATTGCCTTGCCAATATAAGCTCTATCACCAACTAGTTCGTGTTGTTTTAAGTGAGTATGATTAACATTCAATAATTTTAAAAGTAATTATCGTGGACACTTGCAGATGATATCATCATTTCTTTATAAATTCTGTTTCTGTGGTTATTAAATGGAATTTATAACCTATAAACCAACCTCCCCATTATTGCATTTATACCTTTATCAGCAAGCACTTCATCAAATTTTGACTGCCTACAAGCCTTTGAATTATACCTCTAACAAGCCTGCATGTTGGTATGGGCATTGAATCAATTATCAATATTTTTGAATTAGTTCCAGCACACAATATCTCAGATAAATTTCTAATACGCCCCAAGGATATCAACCAACCCTTGCGCCTTTTATTGAATTTTGTTCTATGAGGCAATTGGAAATAGCTCTGAATAATCTGTTTGTAATTTTGACCACAATAGATTTTCAGAATCAATCTGTAAACATTCAGCAGTAATACTTAAAGAAATTACCTCTAGATCTGTCATTTTAGGCGATCTTGGATATTTCTGGATATTTTCTTCAAAAACAAAATATTCTTTGCAATGCTCTTTTATAGTTCCCTTGACTTTTACGTATATTGCCTTCAGATCGTGCATAATGGTATATTTTAGATTAGTCGTATAATCCTTTAATATACTGGTTTTCAACCATATGTACGATCTTTTTCTCATCTATTTTAATGGCTCAACGCGTTATTATACATTTATCGGGTTCGCTCAGATTTTGATAGCAATACTCCTGCTCATACCTCGAACCGTTGTATTAGGAGCAATTCTTTATTTTCCTATTATTTTAAATATCTGCGTTCTGGCTTATGCCACAAGGTTTGAAGGCACACGCATTACTACTTTTATGCTATTAGCCAATTTATTCTTGCTTTGCTGGCATTATGAACATTTGAAGTTTTTATTCCTTTCAAAAAAATCAAGCACAAAGCAACTTGGAAATGATACACCTATAAGTGATAAATTTCCTTTTATCTTTTTTACGATAGTAGTTTCTATTTTGATTGGGGTTATTATAATCAATCAACACCTCTTTGATATAAGACCAGGCAATGCTATGATTGAATGTATGAATGGTTGTCCAGGAAATAAAAGTCCTAATGCATGTGAAATCTTTTGTAATTGTATTCATGAGCATGGTTATCCACTAAAAGAGTGCCTCAAATCCTACACTGAAACAATAGCAATATCAAAATAAAAAGCCTTTTTTGGGTGAATTTCATTCCTGAATGGCAATTTATCCATTTAAGTTTAAATTCATTAGAATAAACATTTCATTTGTACTATAATTAATTTCTCAATTAATGAAAAACATAATTGCAAAAACAGTTGGCTTTATTTTGGGTGTTTCATTATGGACACTTTTATTTTATTATGTAATTGCTCGATTGCCTATTTTTAATGATGACTCTCCTGGTATTTATGCCATTTCGACATTGGCCTTCGGAATCATATTCGCTGCATTGGGGTCACAACTTCAAAATAAATATTTTGGGATTAAAAGTAAAATATTATAATTTACGTATAGATCATGAAAAAGAAATTGGGTTTAATATTAGGCTTTATAATAGGTTTTGCTAGCTTTCTTATTATGTGGAAAATGATATTTCTCACAAGGATTACACCTGAAGATGAGCTGGCACCAGGGGCAGTAATGATATTAGCAGTTATATTGGGTAGTATTCTTGGATTCCTAGGAAGCAAAATCCAAAAATACTTTGTATGAATTTTTATAACATGTTCAAAATCAAAATTTCAAAATCAAAATTTGTCTGGATATTTGTTATTTCTGCGTTGGCTTTTCAGCTTATCAGCAATTCATTTTTGAGCGATGAACCTGGCATATTTCCAATAAAGAATGAATGGTACCCTGGTTTAAATACTGGCGAAACTTGGAAAAGTTCAATTGCAAAAATAATACATCCCTTAAAAATCATTTTGGTTGGGCCTCCATCGTTAATATTCAATGACCCCGATCCAGTTCCTCCCATTTTACTCTTTGGTTTTTGTATATATTGGGCAACATTGGCTATTCTGATTTATTATTTAATTACCCTATTTCAAAGAAAAACTTTAAAAGCATAAAAAAGCGTTAGTGTCAAAGTCTTATAAATCATCAAAAAAAAATTATCAAAAAATGAAATATCTAGCATTTTATATCCTCTTTTACTTACTACCTACAGGGAATTATGCCAGCATTTTCCCAAATTTCAACATGTTAGGTGGTCACAACCTTACTATTTCTGAAGCTGAAAGTATATTGGGCGAACCATGTATACAAATGGACAAGCAGAGTACTGCCGAAAATGGTGGACATCAATTCAAAACCAGTTTTGTAGCAAAAAGCAACGATAAGGCAGTGCTGTATTACATGTTTGAAAGCTATCAAAGCGAAGAAGAGGCAAACAAAAAGTTTGATGAATTTTATAATGGAAATGCAGGCCTTTCAGGATTTGAAAAGGTGGAAAATTTAGGGAGTGAAGCTTTTTATCAAAGAGATGAGCAAAATTTTAGTCTATTGATAGCTCGAAAAGACAATGAAATAGTAAGGATAAAAGTAAATAAAGTGACTCCAAACTATTCAAGGATTAATCATAAAATGGTTACCGAAAAAGTCATTCAAAGGGTAAATAATTAAAGCTGAGAACAAAATCAAATCTAAACCCCAAACTGCCTCAAATGGTGATCATTGTGCTTATAAGCTAATATACCAATTTGTTCTTTATTCATAAAGCCAAAAAAATCGTGGATAAAGGTTGGGTTATGGAATTTTGAATAGGCTTCCAATCTTTGGATCCATGCTTGTTTTTCCAATTCAAAATCAGGAACGACCTCAGTAATAATGAATAAATTGCTGGCATTGGCATTCCTGTTGATGGGGGTATTATCTGCCGTAATTGCTTTTAATGCGGCGGCTTCAAATTCTAAACCTCGGTCACCGTTGAAGTACTCCCATTCACCATATCCTTGCACCCAAGAGTCCCAAAGTTTACAATGCCTCAACATCTGAGACACGTTCATTTTACCCCATTTGGGTTCACATTTTTCATGAATAGACGTTGCCCTTTGGATAATGTCCTTTCTTAATTCAGGATCAAAGATTGTGTTTACCATAGCCACTTAGATATATATACCATTCGGAAATGAATTTGACCATTTTCTTGTTGCAAATTTAATCGATATCTTCATCGTTCAATTTCGCCAGAGCTTAGGCTATGCCTCAATTTCTCTCTTCGATCTCGATCAAATTTTCTACACAAGAATTCTGGTCAATCCGATTGCCGAATGGTAAAGCTTTCCATCTTATTAAGTTGCGAATTTAAACATTTGAACCAATTATAGTAGACAACACAAAGAGAAAAGGCTCAGATTTTCATCGTGGTCTTTTTATTGAAGGCGCTTGTGCTGCGAACAATGTCGTGAAGTAGTATTATAATACTTATAGTCTAATCTATGAATTACCGTTTTCATCAAAATGGTTTCTTACAAAAGCCATTTGTTCATTGTCACTCATTTTATCAGCACTCTCCACATCAATTTTGATATCCTCGTAATGAAGATCCTTATCCAAAATGTTATTGAGTTCATTTTTTGCATTGGTCGGTCCAAACAACACCACATGATCATAATTTAAAATTTCAGCAGCAATTTCTTTATAGAAAGCCTCATTCATCTGCTGTTCTTTATTGTGCATGATGTGTTCACTTCTGTTTAAAGCCTCTACTTTTCTACGATGTGTAAAGTCAGATTCAATGGTTTGATTTTCACCAGATTGGTCATAATCTATTAAGTTGGCTGTTGAATGATCCATCCAAATTCCTACGCATTTTTTCTTTTGCATTTGTTGCTTTTTAAATTTTTTAAATTAAAATAATTTGCAAGAAGTTATGACAAAGGGCCTTTTACTTTTCACATTAAGAGGTGTAATGGGAATTTCCCATGAATGATTTATTCGCAAATTATCATCTACTACTTGGACGCCTAGATGTTGGCTTTTGTTCTATGGGCAAAGTATAACCTGTAAACATATTGACCGAAATTCCTTGGAAATGACAATAAAAGTCTAGGGCATGTGATCAAAAAAGTAGTAAACTAATTGACCAATTTCATGCCCTAGACCAAAGATGAAATGCTTCTATTAATAGTAAATCATGCCGTCATTTCAAAAAATGACAAATTATTATAAGTGTGCTGATACATGTTCTTATTCAACCAATTTTCTATTTTCACCTTAATTGAGTTTCGGCGGATGGTTGACTTGTTCCAAAGACAATTTTTTGGTACAAAAAAACCAGTCATGACAAGTTACATCGTCTACTTGATTGGCCATTCTTTCTGCTGCAACACCACATGAACCTGCAGTTGGTACAATCACATCATCTCCTGGCTGCCAGTCAGCTGGTGTTGCGATGGCATAAGCGTCAGCCGTTTGCATGGCAATTAGGGCTCTTAGCAATTCATCAAAATTTCTACCCATGGACAAAGGATAATAAATCACTGCACGAATCATCCCTTTAGGATCAATGAAAAATACGGCTCTTACTGCTTTGGTCGAACTTTCCCCCGGTTGAATCATGCCATATTTTTTAGCAATTTCCATGCTGATGTCTTCTATCAGTGGGAATTTCACCTCAATGTTCTTCATACCTTTGAATTCAATCTTTTCTTTGATCGTTCTCAACCAGGCTATGTGACTATAGAGTCCATCAATAGACAAACCTACTAGCTGACAATTTAGTGCTGCAAACTCAGGTTCTCGTTTGGCAAACGTCATAAATTCTGAAGTACAAACTGGTGTAAAATCTGCCGGGTGACTAAAAAGGATTACCCATTTTCCAGAATAATCGTCAGGAAAATTGATGTTACCTTGTGTTGTTACTGCTGTAAAAGACGGAGCTTTTTCTCCAATTCGAGGCATTGATATCATTTGATCTACCATTGTTTCCATTATATATGTTTTATTAAAATTATGATTTAATCGCAACTACATAAATGCCTTTTTATTAAAAACTCGGGCATTTATTACCCCAATAAATATCACTTCTGATCAATTATCAAAGTAATGCAAATATGCACTAAGCATATGCACAGCGAACGTGATATAGGTTACACATGTCAATGACTTGAGTAAAATCAAAATTTTAGCAGGGAAATAAAAAGAAAATTTTTCGGGTGAAATTTTAGAAGCATCGGGCAACATGCATCTTTCAAAAATAGGGTTAAATATGAAAACATCCTGATCTCCCCAAATTTGAGGAAATCAGGATATCAATTATACGTTTAAATATTCGTTGGTTGATCCGACGAATCAAAAGGTTGATTATAAAATCTTTTTCCGGTCGTTTTATACAATGCATTTGCCACTGCTCCAAAAACTGGAGGGAACGGAGGCTCACCAAGTCCAGTAGGATCAGCTTCGCTTTTCACAAAATGGACATTGATTTGTTTGGGCGCTTCATTGTGTCTGATGAGGCGATATGAATTGAAATTGTTGTGGTCAGCCTGGCCTTCTTTGAAAGTCATGGAGCCATAAAATGCATTACCAATGCCATCCACCACGGCACCTTCGACCATATTGGCTGCAGCATCAGGGTTGATGACAATGCCACAGTCCATGGCCGAAGTGACGCGCTCGACATACGGCGAACCATCACGATCAACCATATCTACCACATGAGCGGCATAACTATTGTGACAAAAATAGGCTGCAACACCTCTATTGTATTTTTGGTTTTCTGCTTTACCCCATCCTGATTTTTCTCTGACCAACTCCAGCACAGCAGCATATCGGTCTGCATTGTAGTCGTTATTTTTACCCACAGGATTTTCCTTTGCGCGCTTCAACAACTCCAATCGCATTTCAATAGGATCTTTTCCCATTGCTTCGGCGACTTCATCCAAAAATGATTGTTCGGCAGCTGCGTTGAAATTTGACCTTGGTGCTCTGAAAGCTCCGATGGTAACATTTGAAGTTATTTCCCATGATTCTGCCAAATAATTGTCAACTGCACCAGCTGGAAAACGATTGGCATGTATTGGACTTTCTGGAATTCCACCACCCTTTACATGAAAACCAATCAGATTTTTATTTGCATCTAATGCAGCCCGATAAGTCGCAGTGTACATTGGCCTGTATATTCCGTAAGTCATATCATCCTCTCTAGAATAGATTAATTTCACTGGTGCGTTCACTTTTTGCGAAATGCGCGCGGCTTCAAAAACATATTGGGCATAGGCTCTTCTTCCAAATCCACCCCCATCCGAGTCATCTGAATTTCTATTTTATCAGCAGGTAGATTTAAAATCTTAGCAAGTGAAGGTTCCATCCATCCTGGTGCTTGAGTGGGACCAACCACAAGGGCTTTATCCGCTTGCACATGAGCAAAGAAATTCATTGGTTCCATGGTGTTGTGCGCAAGAAACGGAGCGTTGTAAGTACGCTCAATAATGGTTGCTGCATTTTTGAATGCTGTTTCAGGATCACCATCTTTTCTTTGCTCTTTTGCAGGGGCTTTGGCTTTTTCTGCCATCATTGCCATCTGATTTTCTGTTGACTCCAATCTTCCTGGAACGGTAACTTCGGTATTTCCACCTCTGCCAGACATCACTTCTATCACATCTCCAGCAGGTTCCCATTTAGCTTTTATGCGCTTTCTGGCATTCATAACCTCCCAAGTCGAATTCCCAACAACTGCAATCATTTCATTAAATGATCGGGTATCAAATCCTCCTTGTACAAAATCAGCATCATACAATTTAAAACTAAAAATATCTTTAATTCCAGGCATCTTGAGTGCTTGTGCAGCGTCAAAAGACTGAAGTTTCATGCCGAATGCAGGTGGATGTTGGATCATTGCAATCAGCATGCCATCTACCTGATAATCAATACCAAAGAGGGGTTTGCCGGTAACAATTTTCTTGCCTTCTACATTTTTTTGAGAAGTGCTTACGATATTAAAATCTTTGGGTGCTTTGAGTTGCAATCCTTTTGGCATAGTCAAAGTTGCAGCTTTATTGGCCATTTCTCCATAAGTAGCGGATTTACCACTACTATGATTTAAAACACCAGATTTGGTGGTAATTTCTTCAATGGGCACACTCCAGGTTTCAGCCGCTGCTTGACGCAACATTTGTTTTGCCGTCGCCCCAGCTTCTCTCAAAGGTTTCCAATACATGCGAACAGAATTACTTCCGCCCGTAAATTGTGGTCCCAATTTCACATTATCGTGAGGTCCCATTTCAACCACAACTTTATCCCAATCAACTCCCAATTCTTCTGCAACCATCATAGGTAAAGAAGTCATCACATTTTGACCAAACTCAGGATTTGGACACAAAATTTTGATGATATTATCGGAAGTAATTTTTATATATCCCGTAAGTTCATTCCATTCTGCGGCTACGTTTTGCAATGTTTTGGCTGCCTTAGACTCAGCAATCCAGCTGAAACTGAGCATCAACCCTCCTCCAGCCAGAGCCGAAGTTTTCAAAAATGAACGTCTATCCAATTTATTTAACTCTTTCATCATCTTAATTTTTTGCGGCAGTTTTGATGGCTTCCTTGATTCTTAAATAGGTTCCACAACGACAAATATTGCCACTCATTGCGGCTTCAATGTCTTCATCATTTGGCGTTGGATTGTTTTTGAGCAAAGCCACGGCGGACATAATCTGGCCTGATTGGCAGTAGCCACATTGTGCCACATCGTGTTCCAACCAAGCTTTTTGTACTGGATGGGAAGCATCTTCAGAAATACCTTCAATTGTAGTAATTTCCTGACTACCAACTGCAGAAACAGGCAATTGACAAGACCTCATTGCTATACCATTTAAATGCACGGTACAAGCGCCACACATGGCAATGCCACAGCCATATTTGGTGCCTGGCATGTTTAAGGTATCTCGCAAAACCCACAACATGGGAGTCGTGGGGTCAACATCAACCACTTTGGTCGTTCCGTTTATTTTAATATTGTATTTTGCCATTTTGCTTTAATTATATTTTTATAAAGATAAAGTTATTAATTTATAGAATGCAACACAAATCCATTCAATGTACGTAAAAGTCACTTTGAGCACACTTTAATATTCCTATTTTAACAGCTTTTTAAAATAGCTCTGTTTTTAGTTGGGCAAAGCAAAAGTCATTACCGACCCTGAAGGATTATCTTTTGTACCTCCCACTGAAAGGGCAATAAATTGCTTTCCATTTACCACATACGAACAAACATTGGCATTATTGGCTGCAGGCAGTTCTTTTTCCCAGACCATTTCACCTGTTTTTTTATCAAATGCCCATATTTTATTATCCGCTGCACCACTGATAAATATCAAACCTCCAGCCGTAACCACTGGACCCGATCTTGCCAATAAACCTGTATTCGGTTCACCTTCTAATCGCAATTTTTGATCATTACCCACAGGAATTTGCCATTCGTATGCTCCACTGATAAGGTTTAAAGCACTCAAGGTATTGTATGGACCTTTCATTGCCGGATTACCACTTGGGTCCGACCAAGTTCTATAGGCTGTTATATTGGCATATCTTGTTCCTGAAGACGGACTTTGTACCTCCTGAGGCACTTCTATTTTTTGATCTTTTTTATCAAACAAAAAAAGCGCCAATAGCATCGATATCAGCATCAGAAATAATTCCCTTATAACCAGGCATTTGGCCACCACCCATTTTTATCTTTTCCAGGACTTCTGCCTCAGGTCTTCTATTTTTTAAATCTAATAGAGATGGAAATGTAGGTGGATCTCCTTTTAACTCTTTGCCATGACATGATCCACAATATTCAGAATATTTGACTCTTCCAGATTCGTATACAGTATTATTTCTCGCCGTAAAATGCTTATCTGCGTCCACAATGGTCTGAATTTCAGGTAGATTATTTCCCCTAATGTATAAAATAGAAGTAGATGGGTCATAAGCAGAGCCACCCCAGTTTGCGCCTCCTCTGGTGGCTGGTAACGAAAGTGTCCCCTTTAAGTCAGGTGGAGTAAAAAGACCTTCATATCGTACAGCTCGAAATTGCTCCAATATGGCTTTATGGTCAGCATCTGAAAAGTGATTTAAATCATCTTCTGTCATCATCTGTTTAACAAAAGCTTTTGGAGCCAATGGAAATGGCTGTGTTGGCCAAGCTTTTTCTCCAGGAATATTGGAGGCAGGAACTTTTCGCTCCTCTATAGGATATAAAGATTTTCCAGTTTCTCTATCTAAAACAAATACAAAACCATGTTTGGTTGTTTGAGTAACGGCATCTATTGTTTTTCCGCCTTTTTGATAGCTAACCAATGTCGGAGGTGCTGGCAAGTCATAATCCCAAAGGTCATGATGCACCGTCTGGAAATGCCATTTATAATATCCTGTTGCAGCATCTAATGCCAACACACAATTACCAAATAGATTTTCTCCCGTTCTATCGGGGCCATAATAATCAAAAGTTGGAGAACCCAAAGCTAAAAAAACCAAGCCTCTGTTGCTATCTATACTCATACCAGCCCAACAATTTACCCCTCCAGCGTATTTGTAAGCTTCCAGGTGGCCAAGTTTCATATCCCGGCTCTCCTGGATGTGGAATGGTATGAAATGTCCAAACTAACTTGCCGGTCTTACAATTATAAGCCCTGATGTAACCTGGAGGTGAACCATAAAAATCAGGTAATCTGGAGCCAATAATAATCAAGTCGTTGAATATTCTACCTGGTGTAGTGAGCGTGACAGAAATTTTTTCAGGGTCATCTCTCACCCCTTCATTTAGATTTATTTTTCCATTTTGTCCGAATGATGGAATGATCTTACCTGTTTTGGCATCTATGGCCATCAAGAAATTTCCAGCAGAATAAATGATGCGTTTGTCCTCGCCATTTGCCCAATAGGTGACACCCCGGCTAGCGGCACTAGGCATGCCGTCATCTAAGGCTTTGAAAGCCCAGATTTCTTTGCCAGTTACTGCATCAATAGCATAAACAGTTTGTTTGCCTGAATTGACATACATAACCTGATCAATAATTATTGGATTACATTGGCTAGAAGTAGGATCTTGGCCTACCTCCAAATCATGCATTTGAAAAGTCCAAGTGTTTTCTAACAGATTAACATTGGATAAGTTAATTTGATCCAAGGCTGAGTAACTGGTGCTTTTTTCATCAGCTTTATAGGTTGTCCACCCACTGTCATTCTTTTTTGAGCAGCTCAACAAAATACTCAAACAAATAAATAACATACACTTTAGTATAAACTCAGTTTTAATCATAGTAAGAATAATGATTTAAAGCCTTTAAAACTATTTCGTTCTCCAATTCCTATGCTATTTATTTACTAATTCTTATGGTGTCATGAGTCTTGAAAAAGATAAAGACCCCATTTTCCAATCATTTCCAACTTTAACGTATACTTCTGTCACCATGAATGGGTTGCTAACTTCATTAGTACCAACTACAGCAAGTAGCGTTATTCTATTTAAAAGAATCACTGTATTATCGATAATTATAGGTGATAAAACCTCATGGATCTCTGCTTTTTTATAATGTATAAATCCAGATTTAATGATTTCCAATTCACGTTCTTTTCCCCACGATCCCCCCATATGAACAAACATGGCTTGATTGTCAAATAAATTGGCCAGTTTGTCTACATCCTTATCGGCCATCCATTGCCACTTATTTCTAGACAATTCTTTAATCTGCTCCCCAATATTTTGCGAAAAAGCGGATAACATAGACATAAATACAAGGCTCAGCACTAAAGTAGTTTTCTTCATTATTTTAAATTAACTTTTGATAAAAATTATTTCTCTAGCTCATGGGTATCACGTACACTACTAAATGTGAGTGCCAACATTTTCCACGAACTTTCCTTTTTTTGATAAACCTCAGTTACAGTAAATTCAGTGGTCACATCGCTTCCTCTTACTTGAGCGACCAGGATTATCCTATTCCAAACAACTGCGGTGTTATCAGAAATATCTACGGCCACGTCTTTAATTTTGGCTTCCTTATACCAAATACTCCCTGTCTTTATGATTTCTAATTCGCGAGGCGTTTTCCATGTACCACTCATGTGTACAAACCTAGCTTTTTCATCAAAGAGGTTTTCCAGTTTAGCAACGTCCTTGTCTGCCATCCATTGCCATTTGTCTCTGGAAAGTTGCATGATTTCTTGTTCTGCAGTAGTCTGGGCAAAAGAAAACTGCAAAATTGTAAATAACGCCGCTGCTGTAATGATAAATGACTTCATCTTTAGTTTATAATTTTGATTTAAAGTTTGATCAGCAAGCAAGTTTGGTTTTTGGCTGTTCGAATTTCGTAGATACAAATTTCAGGTTTCAACATGGATATCATGGTATATAGATTACTGATTATGCTACCATTTTTACTGATAGACCTACCTTGTTGGACGTTAATTTATCGGATTGCGTAACTTTGAATGAATTTTAGATTGAAATGGAAAGAATATACAACCTAGACTCTATCAGTCAATACAACGCTGACAATAACCATAAAACTTTGCATCCACTGGTTACTGTGGTAGATTTCTCAAAAGCAAATGAAAGGAACTGGGGTGAAAACGTAACTGTAAAGTTTCAATACGGTCTTTATTGTGTGTTTTTAAAAGACGTAAAATGCGGCGATATTCGATATGGTCGGGAATACTATGATTATCAAGCTGGCACCTTAGTCTTCTTTGCGCCAGGGCAAACGGCTGATTATGAAATGGTTGTTGGTACCTATCAGCCGGTAGGATATGGTTTGGTTTTCCATCCAGATTTGGTACTTGGAACTGCTCTGGGTAAGGTGTTACAGGATTTAAGTTTTTTTCAATACCAATCAAACGAGTCTCTCCACATTTCTGAGGATGAGCGCCAAATTGTACTTGATTGTTTTGCAAAAATAACACATGAATTGAAGCAACCGGTAGACAAACATAGTAAAAGGCTTATTGCTTCCAACATTGAATTATTTTTTAGTTATTGCCAAAGGTTTTATGACCGACAATTCATCACCCGCGATCAGGTCAATAGCAACCAGCTATCACGTTTTGAATCCCTTCTTAGTCAATATTTCAGATCTGAAAACCCTAAAACCATAGGTTTACCTTCAGTCGCATATTTTGCCAATGAACTAAACCTTTCGTCCAATTATTTTGGAGATTTAATCAAAAAAGAAACAGGTCAAAATGCCAAAGATTACATTCAAAATAAAATCATAGATCTAGCCAAAGAGAAAGTTTTTGAAGCTGGCAAAACGGTCAATGAAATTGCATATGAACTTGGATTCAAATATCCTCAGCATTTTACAAGACTTTTTAAACAAAAAGTGGGTGTAAGTCCAAATGAATTTAGGGGTTTGAATTAGGTAATATTTGATAAAGTAGATCAAAAAAAGATAAATGTGGAAATTATAATCATAGTTTCTGATACTTTTTATTGAGGTTATAAACTACTCCAACACTCCATAAAAAATCCTTTCCTTTAATCTCAGTTTTGATTGCTTTACTCGCAATAAGACTTAGCGAAATAGGAAAATTCCTCTTGTATATATTTAGCGTTGCGTTTAAATAAGTTCCATCAAGGTCATCCATTTTGAGGTAATAGGCTTGTGGGATTATCCCTAATGAAATATTATTACCCACATTCAAACTGATCACACTTCTTATAGCCAAAAAAGTAGTGTTTTGTACGATGTCCTTGGTAAGTCCTCTTGACCCTAAATAATAAAGTCCTAAACTTGCATTTTTGCTCAAAACATACGTTGGGGCAGCTTCCCAAGCAAAGTATCGCTGCGCAGTTAGGAAATTTTTTGTGAGACCATTTTCAACAACAGAAACGTCTCTGAACACAAACGAAGGATGGGCACCCAAACCAAGATTGAATTTTTTGGATTGAATTAATTTGTATCTCCACCAGAAAATGAAAGTCCAGGGCTTTCCATTCAATCCAAATCTGATCATTGGATCAAAACTCAAACGACCTTTCCCTATATTCAAATCGAATAAAACTGCTGGTTTGCCCAAGGAAAAAGTAGGTATCAATGAAACCCCATTGTTTGTAGCCGTTATTTGCCCTCGTAAAAAAGTTGGCGTTTGGATACTGTCATTATTTTGAGCAAAAGCACTCAAAGTGGAAATGATTAAACTAAAAAGAAAGATTATTGACCTCATTAAAATAGACATTTTTAAGTTTTGCAAAGCTCATCACCTTTTGTTTATGAATGCCTACCAGTATTACGGCATCATATACCATTTTCACTGATATTCAGCATTGTTTACAATACACTATTGGATTTATTGTATTTTTAAATTCGAAGAAACAAGTCATGGAAAAAATCGAAAAACTATATAGTGTCACACAGTTTAATGCCCGAAGAGGGCAAGAGTCTTTACACCCATTGGTCAGTGTGCTTGACCAATCAAAATCGATTAAAATTTCAGCAAATAAATGCCTCTCTGAGCTTTATGTCATTTTTTTGAAGGATGTAAAATGTGAAAATTTGTCTTATGGGAGAAACCAATACGATTACGAAGAAGAAAGCCTTATTTTTATTTCTCCGGGGCAGGTATTTGGATTTGATTTACCCGAGGATATTTTGGTTCAACCTAAAGGTTGGGTTTTGGTATTTCATCCTGATTTTATTAGAGGTAGTACTTTGGGCAGAACAATCAGCGATTATGGTTTCTTTTCTTATGATGTAAATGAAGCGCTGCATATTTCGACAAGAGAGCGTCAAATTGTGGTGGAATGTTTCGTGAAAATTAAAGAAGAATTGGAACGCGGAATAGACAAACACAGCAAAACATTGATTGTGAATAACATAGAGTTATTTTTGAACTATTGCGTGCGTTTTTTCGACCGACAATTTATCACCCGTGAACACATCAATAATGATATTTTAAATAAATTTGAAAACCTGTTGAATGATTATTTTAAGTCAGATTTACCTCAATTATCTGGTTTGCCTTCAGTAAACTACTGCGCCGAAAAAATGAATTTATCCGCTAATTATTTTGGTGATCTGGTGAAAAAAGAAACGGGAAAAACAGCTTTAGAATACATTCAAACCAAAATGATAGACATTGCCAAAGAGCAGATATTTGACCAAAGTAAATCTATCAGCGAAATAGCTTATGCGTTGGGCTACAAATATCCACAACATTTTACAAGGCTTTTTAAACAGAAAGTAGGTATGAGTCCAAATGAGTTTCGCGTTTTGAACTAAACTATTTAAACTGTAAATCCATCCATTCTTTATATTCTAAATCGTATTTTCATATTCCTCCGAGAATAGGACATAAACGAGCAAAAAGACAAGTAACTGCTTTCAAAATATTTTACTTACTATTGCAAAAAATAAGTTGATTAATATTTAAATAATCACCCTATAGATTGCCAAATTACACCCATGAATCAACCATTTTTAATTTAGATTAACCCCACTCATTATAAAAAAAAACCCAAAATTCTTTTTTTTTTACACACACAAAAAAAAAAAAAAAAAAAAGGTAAAAAAAAAAAACAATCCCCCCCCCCACAATAAAAAAAAATTTTTTTTAAAAAAAACCCAAAATAAATAAGGTTTGGGGATTTTTTCGGGTTTGTTTGGTTGTTTTTATTAAAAAAAAAAAAAAAATCTCTACCCCTTACAAAAAAGAGGAAAAAAAAAAATTTTATTTGTGGGGGGATAAGAGATAAAAAATTTTAATTTTTAAAAAATCCCTTCCTTTTTTTTTAAA
This sequence comes from Saprospiraceae bacterium, assembly GCA_016715105.1. Classification (GTDB taxonomy): domain Bacteria; phylum Bacteroidota; class Bacteroidia; order Chitinophagales; family Saprospiraceae; genus JADKBO01. The sequence continues at coordinate 240,382 of JADKBO010000003.1, forward strand.
AAAACAAAAAAAATGGAAAAATTTTTTACCCAAAAAAATTTTAGTGAAATTCCCCCGGGGGGGGAAGGAATGGTGTGTGAGTTCCCAAGTCTCCAGAAGAAACTTCAGGAAAATGGTCCGAGTGAAAAAGTATTTGACTTCAAATCCAAAGTAGATCGTCCTATTTAAACTTCAAAATATTCCATTCAGCAAGAAGAGTTTAAAAATGCCAGATAAAAGAAACAACATCAGACGAAGTGACAGAGCAGAAAGTGAAATTGAATTTTTGGAATTCGTGCTTGAAAATACCATTTCTTGCACCATAGCCGTCCATACCGAAGAATTCCCTTTGATCCACTCCACCTTTTTTGTTTACGACAAGGAGCAAAACGAAATTATTTTCCATTTATCTAAACATGGTTTTGGTGGTTCTGAAATTGTGTCTGGTAAAAAGATTGCTATTTCCATTTATAAATATGGCAAATTATATACGGCACAAAAAGCTGTTGATTTTGGCTGTGAATATCAGAGTGTCATTGTCTATGGAGTGATCAACAGAATAGAAGAAGAAACAGAAAAAAGAGCGGCAATGGAGTTGTTTTTTAATAGGTTCTTCAGTCACATTCCCACTGAAAGTTATCAGGAATTCTCAAATGTGGAAGCCCATCCCATTTTCGTAGTTAAAGTAGCCATAGATCAATGGTTTGGTAAGCAACATTTGGTGCCAGAAAAAGCAATTGAGTCATTCTATCCGGAAGTAAAACCCGTGATTTAAGAAAATTCATCAACAGCAAACTCAGTAAATATTTACATCACATTAGGAAAGCCATTTTTCCTTCGTCCGTTATTAAAACCCTTTTCAAACAATACGATCTGCATCTTCGTTGAAGCTAAAGAAATAAGATTTTTAATAAGGATTACAAAGCAACAATGACAGAATTTAATACAGAAAGCGCAAACATTTTAAAGCAAGTTGCGCAGAAATACAATATAAGTGAAGAGTCAGTAGTAAGTCTTGCAAATTCATTAATGAGAAACAGCACCTCCATGGCTCAATTCAATATACCAGAACTAGGAGGTCAGGGACAATGGATGCGAGGTGGAATGATCATGGTTGGCGACATGTTTAATCATGGTTTGAAAGCACGTGTTGATTCAATTTGTAGCGAACTAGCAAACCACATTGACAAAGGTGAAATAAAATTAAGCGGAAAAAGTGGTAGTCCTGATTCAGGGCAATATCAGTCCCAAAGTGCAGCTTTGTCAGGTTTTTCGTCCATGAATAATCAATGGTGGGGAGATTTGGGACAACCCAATTCTACCGGAAGTCAGAACAATATGGCATATGCAATATTCAATGATAAACATCGCCTAGCCATCCAGCAAAATGGCAAAATGATCATCTTTGATACGCTCGATCATCAGATTAGAGGAGTTGGGCAACAGCAAGGAGGTACTTATTCCTTATCTTTTACCTCCCAGAAAGGGAATGTGAATCTGGAGAGTCTTCCTATTGTTTCAAAAGAAGATGAAGAAAAAAAGGATCAGGATGAAACACCACTGCCAGACTCAAGTGAAGACAGAGATGAAGTAAGCGATTCTCAAAATGAAAAACCCATTGAACAGGCTAATACAGTAAATATTACTCCTCTGGATAAAGCAGCTGTAATTGCTGAAGAAGACATTTTTGCAAAGATTGAAAAGCTAGCCGAATTAAAAGAAAAAGGCATTCTGACAGAACAGGAGTTTTCTAGTAAAAAGAAGGAGTTTTTGGCAAGTTGTAATGGCTTAAGTCTATCACTTCTATAAGATAAAAATAGGCTTTAATACATTTGGATTAAGGCCTATTTTAATTTTTATTAGCCTGTAAATAATTTAATGGTTACCTTGACATTAAATGATTCAAAACATCAATAATTTAATGGCCATTTAAAACTTTCATTCATTATAATGAGTTAGTCCATTATAGCCAAATCAATTTTTAATTTATGAATAAACTATTCAGCCCGATAACCATCAAAGGTATTACCTTCAAAAACCGCATTGTGGTTTCACCTATGTGCCAATATTCTTCAGTAGATGGTTTTGCTACCGATTGGCATTTGGTCCATTTGGGGAGCAGGGCAGTTGGAGGCGCAGCCTTGGTCATAGCTGAGGCAACGGGAGTTTCTCCTGAAGGCAGAATATCTCCACACGATTTGGGTATTTACAAAGATACACATATTGAAAAACTCTCTCAGATAACTGCGTTTATCAAACAACAGGGAGCTATTGCTGGTATCCAACTTGCACATGCGGGTAGAAAAGCCAGTACTCAGGTTCCTTGGATAGGTAGAGAAAAAGTGAATGTAGAAGACGGAGGCTGGCAGACAGTTGCCCCTTCTGCAATTGCCTACTCAGAAACGTATCCTCAACCTGTTGAACTAGACAAAGCGGGAATCAAAAAGATTATTGACGATTTTACAATTGCCGCAGAAAGAGCCCTAAAAGCCGGCTTTGAAGTATTGGAAATTCATGCTGCTCATGGATATTTATTACATCAATTTATATCTCCATTGACCAATCATAGGACAGATGAATACGGTGGAAGTTTTGAAAACAGGTGTAGATTGCTGGCAGAAGTAACCCAAAGTATCCTAACTATTTTGCCAAAAGATTTACCCCTTTTCGTTAGGATTACTGGAAATGACTGGGCAGAAGGTGGCTTGAAAGCTGAAGATGGTGTAAAAATTGCCCAAACTTTAAAAGACCTTGGTGCAGATGTCATGGATGTGACAACTGGTGGTTTGGTAAGTCAACAGCACATTCCTGTTGGTCCTGCCTATCAATTGCCATTTGCATCTAAAATTAAAAGAGAAACAGGTTCCATTACTTCAACAGTCGGTATGATTACAGATGCCGTTCAAGCGGAATCTATACTGGTGAATGGGGATGCCGACCTCATCATGATGGCGAGAGAATTTCTGAGAGATCCCTATTTTCCATTGCGAGCGGCGCATGAATTAAAAGCTGAAGTAACCTGGCCTAACCAGTATGAACGAGGTAAATTTTAAATGAATAACCATGCCTTGGGATCCAAATAAATACAATGAATTTAAAAAAGAACGATACAAGCCGTTTTTTGACTTGATAAGCCATCTCCAGGATAAACCCAATCTGCAGGTAATTGATTTGGGTTGTGGTACAGGCGAACTCACTCAAATCCTTGCCGAACAACTGACTGGCGTAACGGTGCTTGGAATTGATAATTCGGCATCCATGCTCACTAAGGCGCCTGCTGGAATTTCCAATTTATCATTTCAAGAAATAACGATCGAACAACAACTTTTGGAATCAACAAAGTGGGATATTATTGTTGCCAATGCCTCACTTCAGTGGATTGACAATCATGAATTATTATTTCCGCAAATAATTAAACTATTAAATCCAAATGGGCAATTGGCCATTCAAATGCCTTTCCCAGACAGAAAACATTTTGAATAAACTACTCCTAGAATTAATTCAGGAAGAACCTTTTAATACCGCTCTAAATGGCTGGAAAAGAACTTCTCCAGTTCTGAGTTTGGACGAATATGCAACTATACTTTTCAACCATGGCGGCAAGGAAATGAATATATATCAAAAAATTTACCCCATCATTACACAATCACATCAACAATTGTATGATTTCATTTCTGGCTCATCTTTAGTACCTTATTTCGAAAGATTGGATGAAGAGCACATAGCGCTTTTGGAAAGTGAATTTAAAAAGCGAATTGCTTTACAATTTCCGTCATTGCCTGCAATTTATGCTTTTAAAAGGATCATGATTTATGCAAAGTTTTGAGGAATTTGAAGTAATTTAAATATCCAATTTAAAAAGGGCGGAGTCATTAATTAACTGATAATTTGTTATTGATTTAAGTTTAAATCAGCTTTCATTTTTGTGAGTTCTCCAAGCAATTTTGTTTGTAAAACTTCATGATCTTTCCCTAATTCCTTCGCAATAGCAACTACTGCAAAATTAAATGTTTCGATTTCTGTTTTTCTTTTATTTTGAATGTCTTGTAGCGTTGAGATAAGTTGCCCATCTGACATTTTACTTATCATTTTCACACTTTCAATGACTTCTGATACAGTAAGTTCTACACCAATATAATTTGCAATTGTTACGCATTCATGGACTACTATTCCCGCCAAATCCATCACAGTTTTATCTCTTATAAATATTCCATTATCTGTATCCAAAAGGGGGCAAATTGAATTGAAAACACAGTTTGCTATTGCCTTCTTCCAAATGGTCAATTGAATATTGTTTTCTGCTCGAAATTGAAAAATGGTATTATTAATTTGGCTTACAATATGATCCAATTTTTCATTATCTCCATTGATTACTCCAACTTGTGAAACGGCCACTGGTTTAAAGTTGACCAAATTGTAAGAAATTTGTTGGCAAGTTGTAAACAGTACACATCTGTAAATATCAGAAAAACCTTTTGATAAAAATGGAGACTCGACACCCAGACCATTTTGTAATAACACAATCGGCTGGTTCAAAGCTTTTTGGCTTAAGCTTTCAGCAAGTTTTTCATTTCCGTGCGATTTACTCGTCACTACCACCAATCCATCCAAGGCAGAATGGCTAGACAATGAACTCACCTCAATTTCGCACTTCTTTGTAGCATCACCCTCCATCTGAATGGTTATGGTCTCTAGTTCGGTCGACAAGTTATCCACACTCCCTCTGATAATACACACATTTCTTCCTTCCAATTTCAAAAAAACAGCCAGGGCTTTGCCAACAGCTCCAGCTCCAATAATGAATATTCGCTCTTCCATATTTGTATTCATAAGGTACCTTCTTCCAACATTTCTAAATAAATAAACTCAGGAGCCTTTACTCCAGCTTCTATCCTTATTCTTATTAATTCAGGAGACTCAAAAAACGTTTTTGCATCTTCTAAAGAAGTCCAAGACGAGAAATGCACAATTTTATTGGCATTCTGTTGGTACTTAAGCAGCTGATACGATTTTTCACCCCCTTGCTTTCTAATGGCAGCAGCGTTGTCAAAAATTGTTTTCCAAATTTGGTAATCCTCAACCTCATGAATGATCAGTACGTAATTCATCGTTTTGTTCTTATAATTATAATTAATAAACCATTCGGTCTTTTTATTGGCAAAAAAACTATTTTAAATATTGCGAAGTGACATTTGTTTTGAGTGTCTCCAATAGTCCATTGAGGATTTTTGGATTGTCAGAAAGTTTGCTCATCATCAAACCGCCTTGTATGACACTAAACATCAATGCAGCCTCCTTCTTAGCATCTATTCCTTCCTTAAATTCCTTTGACTCTATTCCATTTTGAATTATGTTTTCAAGACTTCCCAATAATTCATTCAACGCCTTTTGTGCTTTGACTTTCAAAAATGGTAAGTTATCATCCGATTCTATAACTGTGTTGAGTAGCGGGCAACCTCCTTCAGTCAAAGGAAGAATGCTGTAGTTTTATAAAAATTAAAAATTGCAAAAAGCTTTCCTAGAGCTGTGTTTTCATTTTTGTTTTAAATCGAATGCCCTCTTTTACTTTTCCAATTGAAAGCTCAAATGCTTCTTCAGCAATTTGATCTTTACTTTCAAAATTGCCATACACTCCGCCTTTTGTCAAACCGGTTGCTTGCAAAATATCATTCATAGAAGTAGCACTATACCCTTTGGTGTTGAAAATCGGTGCTGATTTTTCTATGATAAACTGTCTTGTTAAATCTGATTTTGAAAACATAGGGCAAATATAAACCGTTCGGTTTATTTTTTTCCAAAAATTAAACATTTATTTGAACTTGCTTTTTTATTAAATAATTCATTGTCTGGGTTCTTTTCATAATCTATTTCAGCTTCTCTAAATGTCTTTAAATCAGACAAACTTGTCTGTTTTATAATAAGGTATATTTGCTTTTTCTTTGGACACACAAAAAATCGCCGATTATTTTGCAAGGCTATTTCATGGAAAACATCGAAGGGAATGCCACTTCAAGTCTCAAGGGATTTCAGAAGCTGATACCGTAAAGCTGAGCTATAGCTCCAAGCCAGATTATTCGATTTTCAAATTTTCCAAGAGTCCTTGAAAGGCTGTCATTTTCAAAATATTGCCTGAAGTCCACCAAAAAGGATGTGGTCCCATGATTCAAGAAAAAGATAATCAGTTATTTGCATTCTAAAAACATAGGTAAGGAAATAGCGAATCTTTGAGGTCTGGTTGGTAGAAATATTTCAATCAAATGGACCATGAGTATAGTATCGTAAATAAGTGTTATTTTTTGAAGTTAAACGTTTTTTGTTTAAAAGCCTTAGCAAAAGAAAAACCTTTAAATAACTTTGAACTCCTAAAAATAATGAAACTTGGATTTTCTCGCTGCCTAGAAGACATAAGTAGAGTTTATACAAAACAAGGTTGGCCAATTCGGCAGATTAATCAAGATAGTACCTTTCAATCTCTGGTATCGATGCTTTAACATTGGAGCAAATTGGATGGAAATTTTGAATTCACATCCTTTTCCTTACAAAATGGGAAATACAACTTCTGATTTATCATTCCAAAAGGCATCTTTATGAATTAGAAAATATCCAAAACCCCAAACGAAAATTTTTCCCCCCCTTTAAAAAACCCTCATTCCCCCCTTTTTCCTCCCCTTCCCTCCCCCCCCCCCCAAAATCTTTTGAATCAATTGAACTGAACAAAAAGAACTAGCCGCCCTGCATTTTTCAGATGGCGTCACCGCCCCAAATTCTCAGCACCAGTTTATGACTTATTTGTTTCACAAGAATGGAAAAGATAAACAGTAAAAGAACTGGGGCTGGATGAGTTGTTGGCAGAATGCAGATCGCAGAACGAGACCAATGGTAAAACTGCAGTGATAGCAGAATGTGAAAAAATTTCAACCTATTTTGATTCTGTAACTACTGATTTTCAAACGTATTTTGTAATCGCAGAAGGAGATACAGTAGTGGTCAGTGGCACTGGAGCATTTTTGAGAAATGGAAAAAGATTTTCACTCATTTCTGCCTGTGAAGTTTATGAATTCAACCAAGCTGGCCAAATTGTGAAGATTAAGTCGTTCTGTATCGAAGAAAATAAATAAAAGAAAAGTCACGTCCATGCAAGCCATCAGCAAACAGGAAGTCATTTTATTTACCGCATCCTCCATGGTGCTCCTAGCGCTTGGCATTGACATCATGTTGCCTGCTTTTACTGAAGTGAGAAAACATTTTGGTATTGCGTCAGAAAGTATCATCACGACCAATATTGTAGCCTTCTTTTTTATGGGCCAAGTCACACAAATTTTCTTTGGTTATTTGACCGATAGACTTGGCAGAATTCCCATCATACGTTTGGGAGTTGTACTATATATTGTCAGTGGTATTGCAGTTGTTTATTCCCCTTTGATAGAATGGATGCTTTTTTTTAGATTTATAGCCGGCGTCGGCGCGGCAGCTGTGGTGATGACAACGATTGCCAGTGTACGAGATAGATATGCAGGTAATGAAATGGCCAGTATAATGTCTTTTGTATTTACCTTGTTTTTGATTATTCCAGTAATTGCTCCCACACTGGGCGCTTGGGTATTGAACTTAACTTCATGGAAAACCGTATTTCTCATACCACCTTACTTTGCCATCATTGTTTTTGTTTGGACATTTAGAATACCAGAAAGCCATCCAAAAGAGAAAAGATCTAAGGAAGGTTTTGGTGCAAGTGTAAGTACTTTAAAGTCCATTATTGCAAACAAAGTCTTTATGAAATATACCATCATTGCCACCTTACTATTTTCAATTTTGAGCAGTTGGGTTTCGAGCTCTGAACGGATAATTGGAGAAATTTTCGGTATACCAGAATTATTCATCATCATATTTGGTCTCACCGGATTCCTGATGGCATTATTTGCTTTACTCAATTCATACTTGTCTAAAAAAATTGGAGCCAAAAAATCTCTTCGTATATTTTTAACTACATATTTTATAACCTCGCTCCTATTAACCATCGTTTTATTTTTCAATAATAATCAACCGCCAGCCATTATATTTTTTATTTTGGTTGCTTTTCTAATGGCATTAACAACTGCGGGTGATCCCAACAGCAGTGCATTGGCACTTGAGCAAATGGGCGAAAAAGCAGGCTTAGCGGCTTCTGTTTATGGAACTATTTTCTTCTTTCTTGGCTCAGGAATTGGTGCATTTATCAGTAGTCTGATGTCCAAAAATGCACTGCCGCTTGGGAGTGGAGCTTTCATTCTGAGTGCTATTGCATTGGCATTATTTTATAGTGACAGTAAAAAAATATCCTTTGCTAATCAAACTTCTAAATTATTAATAAACCAAAAAATTTCAAAATCATGATTAGAAAAAAATATCAAGTGAGTGTTGCGGCATCCAAAGAAAAATGTGCTGACCTCATGCTTGGCCTTACAGATAAAAGCACCTACGAAGCTTGGACTGCTGTATTTAATCCTACTTCCACTTATGACGGCTCTTGGGATTTGGGCAGTAAAATAAGGTTTATCGGTGTGGATGAAAATGGTAAAAGAGCAGGTATGGTTGCCAGAATTGTTGTGCATGAGCCCGCTGATTTTGTATCCATTCAACATTATGGTTTGGTGGAAGATGAAATGGAAATTACGGAAGGTCCTCAGGTAGAAAGTTGGGCCGGTGGCTATGAAAACTATCAATTTGAATCAGATGGCCACCAGACCATCATCAAAGTTGAAGTTGATGTAACTGCTGATCATGAAGAATATTTTGACAAAACATATCCCAATGCTTTGGAAAAGTTGAAAGAAATTATCGAGGCAAATTAAACACGTTTATTACAAAAAAATAAGAATCAAATGCTTCCTAATCTAGTTATTTTATGCAGCGTTTTATCACTGCTTTGTCTATTGACTTTGCACTTTGTGAGCCCAGAATTTAAACCTAGTTGGCGAATGATCAGCGAATATGCACTTGGTAAATATAAATGGCTCATCACAGCATTTTTTTATTTATGGGGTATTGCCTCTATCATACTTTCCACGCTGCTTTGGAGTGAAGTAAGCAGCACTTGGGGTAAAATCGGAGTAATTTTGGTTTTGATTTCCGGTATTGGAGCATTTATGGGTGGTTTATTTGACTTAAAACACAAAAACCATGGCTTATCATTTATGTTAGGAACCCCCACTTTACCCATTGGCGCTTTGATCATTTGTTACCATTTGATATCGATGGATAAGTGGCAAAACTATGAGACACCTATATTATATTCTACGCACAGCCTTTGGATTAGTTTTATACTGATGGCATTGAGCATGGTAGTTTTGATGAGTGGATATAAAAAGACCGGATTGCCTATGGGGCCTGGGGTAGAACCGCCAAAGGCATTACCAAAGGGAGTAATTGGGGTGAATGGATATTTCAATAGATTATTAGTCCTTTGTTATATTCTTTGGTTGATTGTAATGGCCAATGTTATAATCTAATTTATTTTTAATTTAATATTTAAAACAACATATGAAACAGAAAATTTTCAATGGCGTATCTATCTTATTTGGTCTTTTGCTGATCAATGGCGGATTAAACAAATTTTTGAATTACATGCCCGTCCCTGAAGACTTGCCCGAAGCCTTACTCAAAGACACTGAAGCACTCATGGAAATTGCTTGGCTGATGCCGTTGATAGGATTGGCCGAAGTGGTAGGCGGCTTACTTATTTTAATGCCAAAGACCAGAGCACTAGGAGCTTTGATTGTTTTTCCGGTAATGGTTGGTGTTTTATTGACTCATATTTTTGTTGCACCAAGTGGCCTTCCTATTGCTATTGTGATTTGGGCCAATTTTGACATGGATCATTTATGAAAATAAGGAAAGGTATTTGCCGATCATCAAATAATAGTTTTGAAGAAAAAAGAGGTATAAAAGAAGGAGGGCTTTAGTTGTCAAATACTTTCTCATTCCATTTCTAAAGATGTAATTCTATTTATGTAATTTGGGATTCAAAGAACCGTAGATTCGAACAATGTAGTAACCATGGATTTCAATCCATGGGGCATGATAAAGATTTGGAGTTCCATAGGTGGGATGCAAATGGTTTTTGGCAAGATCTCCGTGCAGTATATGGATCGTTCCTATGGAACTCTATTTTTTCGTTTTGGTTTTCTGCCCAGGATTGAAATCCTGGGTTACTAAATCGGTCGAGGCCGCTGCCTTTGCATTTATTATGGAATTTGGGATTGAATGATGGTCGAGGCATTAACTCTGGATTACTTATGGAATTTGGGATTTAAAGAACCATAGGTTCGAAACATGTAGTAACCATGGATTTCAATCCATGGGACATGATAAAGAAATAAGTTGGAGTTCCATAGGAACGGTGCATATAGCTTTTGCTCAGATCTCCGTTTACCACGTGCATCTGCTCAATTAAATATAAATTTTCAAAATCACCGATCATTAAATCCTTCCTCCATACCAATTAAAAATGTAGTTAGCGTTACAACAATTAAAAATATGATGATGGTCGTTAGTACACTCCGAATCAATAAACTCAATTTTGAATAGCCAAAAGCAGAAAAGAATTGAAAATAATACCAAACTGAAAAAACGAAAGTCAAAATGCCAACAACAGTAAAAATAAAATCAATTGATTGGTTGGCTCGAATAACAATTGCTATCAGCGTAAAAGTAATTGCTATTATTAATTCTCCGCAGACTTTATAAACATTTAAAATCAAATGTTCCGTAAAATTCTTTTTACTTTTTTTAAAAAACAACAAAGTAAAAAGTGCCAAAAAGGGTATTCTTATGAGAATAAATAATTTGGGAAAAGCACTGGTAATTCTATCAAAATCAGTAATTAAATCTTTATCTTTTGAAAAGTAATACGTCGTGTCAATCAATTTTATTTCTGAAATATTTCCGACAATATGCCCAATGGTAATGATCAAAATGACAAAAGTCAGATAGTTGAAATGATTAACTCTTTTGCCTTCTATGTACTCACGGATGCTATGACCGGGACGAGTTATCAATTCTTTAATCGTATAGAAAAACCCTTTGTCTATATTCAATAAGTTATTGACAAGGTCATTAAGGAAAAATTGTTTTAACGAAAAGCGTTGTATCGCTGCATTCTGCCCACAATGAGGGCAAAAATTACTATCCACCGACTGATTACAGTTTAGACATTGTTTAGCCATTCGATAAGTTTCCTTAATGTAAGGTGTTTTAGAATTAAATGTCCAGAATACCGGTAAGTCCATCAGAACTAATTGGAGCCGAAGTATGCTGATGTATAACTTTCCACTCACCTTCCAATTTTGAAAAACCAATGGTGATTCTATTTTTCATACTTCTCAAAACAGCACCATCTGAAGCAATTGCTTGAAAACCAATAAGGGCATTTGCAAATCCTACATTTCCAGACTGATTAATTTTCACCATTTCAAAATCAACCTTCACTTTTTCTTCTCCCAAAGATCCCAGCCAATCAACAATCATATTTTTCAAATCTGGTAGATTCAACATAAAACCTTGATCCCACATATCAAATACAACAACTTGTTCATCATAAAGATTGATCATGGCCGCCGAGTCCTTACTCCATGCCGACTGTTTATAAATCTCGAAAAAATCTTCGATCGCTTGCATAAATTAAATTTCTAGAAGAATAAATACACTTTCATTTGATTATGCAAAAAACTATTTGCATAACTGTAGTAAAACATTTATAATCTTCTAAATATTTAAAATTCACAGGGTCCTGTTGGGAGTTACTTAGTCGATAATTAAATATTAAAACAATTATTATTGTTAAAAATTTATTCAAAAATTACCAAACACAAATTATTGAAAGGACAATCCCTTTTGCCCTCCACCATATTTGTATGGAAAAAATGTGTCTTCAAGAACTTCGCAACTGACTTGTATATTGGTGCCCATAGAATCTCCAAAAATACTACAAACGGCAGAGTCTGCAGCATCTCTTCCTGTTGCAATCTTTACCAATCCATTTAATGGAGCAAGTTTGGTAGAATCAAAAATGATCCAATTGCCATCGATGTAGGCTTCAAAACAAGCATGAAAGTCTTGTGGAACCAGTTGGTATGCATAACCAGTAAAATACCGAGCTGGTATTGTGAGCGCCCGACACAAAGCAATGCCCAAATGTGCAAAATCACGACACACCCACGCTTTCAGTGATAGTGTCCATTGCCGAGGTATTGGTATTGGTGCTGCCGCTGGTATACTCTATATTGGTATAAATCCACTCTGAAATAGCAGACACTTGTTCGTAAACTGATCGGTAACTGCCAAATTCTTTATAAGCAAATTTCATCAATTTATCAGATTGGCAGTATCGACTTGGGTACAAGAAAGTTGCGATATAACTATCTAACTCCACCAAATCAACAATGCCCTCAGAATTTCCTTCATCAATGATTTTGTGCTGCATGTCGACCGTAGCTGAGTAGTCGATGGTAAAGGTCATGGGTTCATCAACTTTGATGCGCGTAAAACGACAACTCTCATCATGAGAAGCATATTCATCCAGACTCATGTAGGGATTGACCCAAATTTGTTCTTCCAAAACAGTTTGGCTAGGCGTTTTTAATGCATGAATGTTGAATATAAAAGTAGTTGGGGCGTTCACTTGGTACGACAATGAACTGTGTATTTTAAATTTCATTTATTCTTTTTATTTTAATTTATCAAAAGCTGATTTGATCCATTCATCCGGTAATTCATCTACAACATCATTGAGTCTGTTTTGCCAAAAATCGGCAACAAAATTTAAATCTTTGGCTGTGTATCTATGTTCTTCGATCTCAAAGGAATCTCGCTCATAAATCACCACATCTATGGGAAAGTCTACATCATTTGAACTTATCCTGGTGGAATCAAAGGAGAGAAAGCCCGCTTTGAGTGCGTTTTTCATGCTGGATTCATAACTCAAAACCCGGTTTAACAAAGTTTTACCGTGTCCAGAATTTCCTATGATTACATAAGGTGAATCATTGTGAATCTCTACCCAATTTCCTTCAGAATAAATCAAAAATAGTTTGTGTTCTTCATCATCGGCAAGTTGTCCGCCAATGACGGTATTGAGGTTGAATTTAAGACCAGCATTGGCCAAAGCTTCTCTATCTTCATTGGCAACCCTTTTTACCTGTTCGCCAAAATCATTGACTGCCTTATACATTTTATTATGACTCATCACCCCTGCATTAAACAACTCTTGAAAATAAATCACCGCTTTGTCTCTCACTGATCGCAAACCGCTAGTCATAATAAATAAAGAATGTTTATCTCTTTGTTCAACGTATATCTTCTTTTTAGTAGATTTATTACTACCGGATGTAATTTGTGTGTCTGCAATTGCAATTAATCCCTGTCTTGTTTTAATTCCTAAGCAATATGTCATAGTAAGTTAAATTCTAAAATGTCCTCTTCAGGTCATCTAATCAAAACCTGCAAGATACCCTTAAAAAACTATTAGGAAGTAGTAAGAGACAGTTTAAAACCATTTAAGTTCAGATTATTTCTCCTTTATTAGACAATTTCTGAAATGTTCAATTAATTGACCATTAGCATCTTAGAGCCGTTCAAAATGTATTATTGCAATACTCCAAACGATATTTTATTATTGGCAATATTACACAAACTAAATTTGCGACAAACGCCTTCTACATTTCTACTCCAATGGAGTTTTTAAAAGGAAGTTATGAAATGCATCACATTAAAAGTAATTTCAAAACGCATTAAGTGTTGTTGTGTGTTCACCAAATATTTGATGTGACTTTTGCAAAATAAAAAATAGCCCTCTTTTTTTTCTGCCCTAAATCATGCAAGTTCAGAATTTTATTTTTCAAAGTCAGATATATTTAATTTTAAAAATACTTTAAAAATAAAGACATTTTCGTCCACAAATTCTAAAGTTGGTCCTATATATTTGGCACCTCAGTCTATTTATATCAATTAGTTATTGTCTACAAAATCAATCCTGTATGAAGTATTATTTAAAAAAGCCACAACCTCTACAACAAAAATTATTTTTTATGCTTCTTTGGTTTACGGCAAGCTTTGGTTTGCAAGCCCAAGTATGCGAACCCATTTCTAATGGCGGATTTGAAACCAATAGCGGTACCAACGTTTTTGCCGGTTGGAATTATTACAATGGCGCAGATAGTTTTTCCATTTCTACTGACATGGTACATGGGGGAACGAGCTCCATGAGAGTTGCCAATGCAGGCACGCCAAACACCTATTCACTTCAAGTATTGGCTCCTGCATTTCCAACGGTCGTTGGCCAACAGTACACTTTTAAAATTTGGATCAAGGCACTCAATAATAACACCACAACGATACAATTTTCAAGAAGAGACGGCAGTGGTAACAACGAAAATGGCTACATGACCACAGGAACCATTTCTAGTCAATGGACTGAATTGTCCTACGTTTTTACTGCCCAATACACGAGTACAAGAATTACTTTAAATTTGGGAGGAACCACTGCAAATACATATCATCTAGATGATGCGTGTGTGATTTCTCCAACTGTGGCACCTCAGGCTTGTACACCCCTTACAAATGGAAATTTTGAATCCGTCATGGCACCAAATTTGTTTACTGGTTGGTCATATTTAAACGGAATGGACAGTTTTTCCGTTTCATATGACATGGTACACGGAGGTTCTAGCTCGCTGAAAGCAGTAAACTCTGGGATGACTAATAGTTTCAATTTACAAGTGTTAGCTCCTGCATTTCCAACAGTGGTAGGATTACAATATACCTTTAAAATATGGATCAAAGCATTAAACAATAACACCAATACCATACAATTTGCCAAACGAGATGGTAGTGGTGGCAATGAGAATGGCTACACCACCACAGGAACCATTCCCAGTCAATGGACAGAATTATCCTATACTTTTACTGCCCAGTATAGCAGCACCAGGATCACGATAAATCTAGGCGGAGCAACAGCAAATACCTATTATTTAGATGACGCTTGTATGGTCGAGCCCAGTATTCCTGCACCTACCTGTTTGATCAGCAATGGAGGTTTTGAACAAGGATCTGGTAATACTTTTACAGACTGGTCAATTTTCAATGTGATTGCTGGTGTGACTGTTTCACAAGAAACTGTCATGGTGAGAAGTGGAAGTAGGGCTGTGAATGTAAGTGTTGGAGCGAATGGAAACTCTTTTCAACCACAACTACTTACTCCTCTTATTTCAGTCGTACCCGGAGCAACATACAAGTTTAGTGTCTATGCAAAATCTGCGAATAGTTCGACGGCAAGCATACAAATGTCAACCAATAACCCAAGTAATGTTCAGCAATTTTCTGCAAACTTGCCAGTAACCATCAATTGGACCCAAGTTTCTGCAGAGTTTGTTGCAAATGCCAATCAAGTGCGATTTGTACTCAATTTGGGAGCAAATGCCAATACTTATTATTTGGATGATGCTTGTTTGGAATTGGTTTGTACCAGTACTACCCATGTTGCTCCAGCACAAAGCCCAATTGCAGCTGGTAAGACTAAATTCCTTGGGAATATTTATGCAAATCATGCCTTACCAGAATCTGAATTTATAAAATATTTCAATCAAGTGGTGTCTGAAAATAATGGCAAATGGGGTTCTATTGAGGGAACAAGAGATGTCTTCAACTGGACCAATATTGACATTGAAAGGCAGTTTGCTTTAACCAATAACATGCCTTATAGATTCCACGTATTGTTGTGGGGTTCTCAGCAACCAGCATGGCTTACAGGTTTGTCTGACGAAGAACAAATAGATGAAATTTTGGAATGGTTTAAGGGCGTTTCTGAGCACTTTTCCGGACCCAATACCTTGGAATATGTGGAAGTGGTCAATGAGGCACTCAACCAACCTCCTATTTATGCCCCGGCACTGACTTCACTGAATACCACATTGGGCACCACTCCTGGCCCATATGACTGGGTTGTAAATGCATTTAAATTGGCCAGAAGTTATTTCCCTGCAGAAACAAAATTGATGATCAATGAATATCGCATTGAAAATGAATCAGCTTTTACCAATAACTATGCTAACATCATAGCTCTTTTAAAAGCTGACAATCTGGTGGATGTTGTAGGCATGCAAGGACACACTTTCAGTACAAAGCGTTATGGTTCAGGTCCTTTTGAAAATGTTACGGCAAACCTTGCAGCTAATCTCCAAACGATTGCTGACCAATGTTTACCCATTATGATAACTGAATTTGATATTGAGGGCAATAGTTACTTAAATATGAGTGGCCAAGCTATAGTTGGAGGTACTCAGGCTCAAAAAGACTCTTTCCAACTATCAGAATATAAAAGAATATTTGGCCTTTACTGGAATCACCCTTCAGTTGTAGGAATCACCCTTTGGGGCTGGAGAAACGGCATGTGGCAGTCAACATCTGAAGCCTATTTATTTGATCAATGTACAGGTTTGCCAAGACCCGCATTATCGGTTTATTTAAATGACAGCATCAGAAATTCAAATCCACCTTTGGATATAACTTGCGATCCAGGTTTTGAGGTTGCTTATACCTTCACAATTCCTGACAGCTTGTCTCCATTTGGACTACAAGATCCTTGCTCTTGTGGAGACACACTCAACGTTTTTGACGACAATGGTTCTGTTGTACTTTTCCATGATTATTTGCTCATTACCGGAGCTGAAGTGGGTGCCAGTGTAAATATTACTAATACCACGAACTTCTTTGATGCAGCTGGCAACCCAATACCAACGCCAATCATCGGTACCGTGGATGAATTTGGTCAATTTAGAATTGAATATTATCACCCTGCCAGTGTTAGTGCTACGGCAGATGTTACTGTGGGGAATGAAACTCAATCTTTTGGAGGTAGTTCATGTGAAGCATGTTTGGTCATCATACCTACGATGGATCAATGGGGCATCATCATATTACTTTTATTAATGAGTATCGTAAGTGTTTTAGTTTATAAAACAAGCCTTATACAAAAACTTGGTTTGACTAAATAAATCAAGTTAAAAAAAACTATTTTTATGTTTTGATTTGCAAGTAAATTGCACATTATTAAATCAAAAAAAGAGCTGCATGTGAATCATATGCGGCTCTTTTCTATTTGAAATCGGCCACAAAAATGAGCTTAATGAGGAAGTGTAGTTGTTTTAATCTCCTGTCAATGCTGCTGTTGAATTTTTGTTTATTGGCGCCAACTTTTGGTCAAATAAATTCTCCACAACCAGTGGGACCAATTCCATCAGTCAATCAAATGCGTTGGCAAGAAATGGAGTTTTATGCATTCGTACATTTATCTGTAAATACTTACACAGACATGGCCTGGGGCTTTGGAGATGAAAATCCAAATATTTTTAACCCTCAGGACTTGGATTGCAGACAATGGGCAAAAGTTTGTAAGGATGCTGGAATGAAAGGCATCATCATCACAGCAAAACATCACAGTGGATTTTGTCTTTGGCCATCAAAATATACAGATTATTCTGTAAAAAATGCACCCTGGAAAAATGGTAAAGGTGATATTGTAAAAGAATTGGCCGATGCTTGTAAGGAATACGGTTTGAAATTTGGCGTTTATCTTTCTCCTTGGGATAGAAATCACCCTGATTATGGGAAACCAGCATACATCACCTATTTCAGAAATCAATTGACAGAATTACTCACTAATTATGGAGATGTTTTCGAAGTTTGGTTTGACGGAGCAAATGGTGGGACTGGTTATTATGGCGGGGCCAATGAAAATCGTACAATAGATCGAACAACGTATTATGATTGGGAAAACACTTACAAGTTAGTGCGTCAATTGCAACCAGAAATTGTCATTTGGAACGATGGCGGAGATCGAGCTGACCTTCGGTGGGTAGGCACAGAATCAGGTTATGTTGGTGAAACCAATTGGAGCTTGCTCAATGCTACTGGCGATGTTCCAGAAGACATGCTCAGACATGGATTGGAAAATGGGGATTCTTGGGTGCCAGGAGAAGTCAATACTTCCATCAGGCCAGAGTGGTTTTACCATGCCAAAGAGGATGCGAAAGTAAAAAAACTACCTAAGTTGATGGACATCTATCACCATTCCATTGGTCGTAATGGCACACTATTACTTAATTTTCCCATCATGCCTAATGGTTTGATTCATGAGTTTGATATCCAGTCAATCAATGAATTAGCTGGTGCCCTCAAAGTAGCCTTTGCAAAAAATCTAACGAAAAAAGCTAAAGTTTCGACTAGCAGTTTTCGGTCTAAACAAAGTAATTTTGATGGAATGAAAACCATTGATGGTGAGAAAAATACTTACTGGGCACAAGACGATGGCGTTACAACAGCCAGTCTTACTCTCCAACTTTCTAAAAAACAAACGTTCAATCGATTTTTAGTACAGGAATTCATCCAACTTGGTCAGCGCGTCAAAGCATTTACTGTTGAAGCATGGGTTGATGGAAAGTGGAAATTGCTGGCAAAGGAAACAACCATTGGTTACAAACGAATATTGAGATTACCGACGGTATCTTCTTCAAAGGTAAGATTTTCGATTTTGGATTCCAAAGCTTGTCCTTTGATCTCCAATATTGAAGTATACAATGCGCCACAAATTTTGGCCCCTCCTCAAATCATGAGGACTCAATCGGGCGAAGTTTTACTCAAAGCTGCAGACCCTGAATCAGAAATTTATTATACACTTGATGGAAGTCAACCAAAAAAAGGTGGCTTGAAGTACAAGGGTCCTATTAAAACCAGTGATGGGAGGGTAAAAATCAAGGCATTAGCGTATGATGGTCAAACTGGTAAAGTAAGTGATGTAGGTGAAGAACAATAAGACATCAGTAAAAGTAAATGGGAGATATCAAATATTGCTGATACTGCGGCATATCAAATGCTGGATGGAGATTTTAACACCGCATGGCAAGGGCCAAATAAGTCTACTTTTGAAGTAGTCATCAACCTTAACGAGACCATTGATTTATTGGGATTTAAATATTTACCTCCGCAACACTGGTGGGAAGAAGGAAATATCATCACCAATTATCAAATTTACATATCGAATGATGGAATAAATTGGGGATTGACCAAAGAGGGAGAATTTGCAAACATAAAGAATAATCCAGTATGGCAAAACATACTTTTTGATAAGCCTACTGTTGCTAAATATCTCAAATTTGTATCTACGAAAACTGTGAATGTTGAATCCCGGGCTGCTTGTGCAGAATTTGATGTCATTACTAAATAAACCAAAAAAGCGTGAATAAACTGTATTTATGCACGCTTTTTTGAAGACTGGATTGATTGTGAATTTACTTAAAATGTAAATCTCACTGCAAATCCACCCCATCCTCCACTGAATCCATCATAATCTCCAAATTCATAAGAAGGTTGCCAGTCTGCTGATATGTTGATGGGAATTCCTTTGAATTTATAATCCAAGCCCAATACGCCATCTACACCAACTGTTCTGCTGCCTTGGAAAAATCCGGTTTTATAAAAGGCTACGTGGGCTCCAGGTCCAACATACCATCTCAAACCTCCTGGATTTCCAATCTCTCCATGATATTCATATAAAGCCGTCAATCTTGATCCCCGTTCGTAAAAATATCCAATGAACTCAAATGCATTGGCATAACTTACGAAATGTTTGAGGGTAATACCAGTAGGATAAAATTTGGCACCAATAGCGGTGGAATAATTATTGCTTACGTCCTGAGCTTTTAAATTTTGATTGGAGATAAATACGATCATGCCCATCAATAAAAACAATCTGACTATGCTTTTTTTCATTTTAATACCTTTAAAATAGATTAGTTCACTTTTTATAATCAAGCGACTTTTTACACCAGTACGCTCGCATATAATATCATGGCGTGAACGTGCAGGGTACTAGGCTTTGTTCATTAATATAAAACAAAGGCTGGTGCATATACCAGAAATTATTGAGTATCGAAAGCAGCAAGGCCTTGGAGAAAATAAGAAAAGCCACCCCAAAGGACAGCTTTTCTCATCTAATCAAAATTGAGCATGAACGTTGGGATTACTCAGATCCTTTCACATTCATCTTTACAGAATTGATGGCGTTTGTTGGACCAGTGATAAACAAGGTTTTGTTATCGGCTCCAGCAAATGAGCAATTTGTTGCCCCAGCAATTGGAATGTTTAGGATGCGATTGCCGCTGGGGTTGAATGCTGTAATACCAAAACCGTTGCTGATGTAAACATTGCCTTTTTCATCCATGGCCATTCCATCACCACCCATAGCTGTAAATTTTTTAATGTTGGTCAGTGTGCCGTCTGCATTTACGTCAAATACCCAGGTACCACCCATATTATTTCCTGCCCACTTGTTCACGTATAGTTTTTTACCGTCAGGTGTTCCAACCACTCCATTTGGCCATGAATCTGCTTCCCATTCTGCCATTGTTGTGACTCTAGTCAAAGTTTTAGCACCTGGTGCAAGATAATAGACATGACCTCCTTTGCCAGTGGCTGCTTGTTCTGATCTCTTAGGTTCCCATGGCTGTTGGCGTGGATCTCCTGCGTCCCAATAACCTCTTGGAAATATAGGATCTGTAATGTACATACCTCCCGTAATTGGATTGATCCAAACGTCATTTGGGCCATTGAGTAACTTGCCGTTATAATCTTTTACAAGTATTTCAAATGTTCCATCTGGTTTGTATTTCCTCAACTCTCCTTTGTAATCTGCACACGTAATAAGATTTCCATCTTTGTCAAAAGCCATACCATTTGATCTACCACAGACGGTGACAAATGTAGAAACTTTATTATCTGCTACCGACCATTTGTGAATTTTGTCATTTGGTTGGTCAGTAAAGAAAATATTTCCATTCTTGTCTTTTGCTGGACCTTCCGTAAAGCCGAATCCTTTGCCCAATTCAGTAATTCTTGCACCGTTGGCTACCAGCCGTGTCTGATCTAAAATACCATCTAGTGATGCTCCTACCTCCTCAGTAGGTATCACTTCATCCTTGTCACATGCAAAAATGGTGAAACCTATGATGAACATGAGACCAATTAATTGTTTTTTCATTTGCTAATTTTTTTGATTTAGTAATTAATTAATAAGATTTAAAAAAGATGTTACAATGGAAATATGCAAGCATAAATTCATAGGAATTTGAGTCCCTTTTTAGTGAATAAAAAGAGTTTTTTGTGCTAAATAATTAATTCCAAAACCTAATTTTCTAACAATAAATTAGCTGATCTTTTTAGAACAAAAAGACAATTTAATCTATAAAATATTTTATCGTAATAGCATGCCTATTACGATAAAATTATACCACCAATAACAGTGGTATAAAAAGAATGTGGCTTTAAAATTTGAACTTTTAACAATAAAACAAAAATAAAGAAATCATTTATACCAAAATACCAATATAATTCATTGAAAAATATTGTAAAGAGCTTCATTAAATTAATAATCTGACGTGTGCCCTCAATTGCTCCTTTTTAAATATAATATTTCATTTCCTAGCATTTGTAGTTATATAATTAAAACAAAATTTGTCGATTCTATCAATAACTTACAATTCAAATTCTAAAATTTAATTCACAAAAACAAATCAAAATACCAACTATGAAAAATGGATGAATAATTGGTTAATAATGCAAAGAATTGATTTTTCCAAACAACTAACTTGCGTTATCAAGGAGTTTGTTTTAATTCCGAAATTTGAAATAATAAATGAGACAGGTGCATTTCACGACTTCTTATATTGGACGTTGGGATTTTGTCATGATTTTTGGAACCTTGGCCAAAAATCCCGCCAAAATCAAATTCTGGCTTTATTTTAACCATGGACTTCATCCATGGCTATAAATATTTAACCCCTCTGGGTCCTCTGGGGTATTTAAAGCGAAGACTAAATATGCTCATAAAAAAAGGGCTTTGAAACAGGATTTGCTATCCTTTAATTCAAAGCCCCATCTAAATTTGAGCTGAAGTAAATCCTGCGATATTATTTAAAAAGCATAGGAGCAAATTTATACAAATCTTCCCTCCATACTGGCCAAGTATGACCCCCTGGGCTAGTATAGTAATCATACTTGATGCCCATTTCTTTAAATTTTTCCATCATGATCTGACAATTATCATGCGCAATATCTTCCTTTCCACCCATGGCAATCCAGAATGATTTAAGGTTGCTGTTGATTTTATCCTTGTTTGTTTTCATGAATTCGTATTGTGGAGCAGAAAGCTCCGTATTATTGGACCACCAACCAGAACTAAATACACCCAAATAATTGAACATCTCGGTATTTCTCACTCCTGCGTGTAAAGTCTGTAAACCTCCCATAGAAAGGCCAGCCAAAGCACGGTGAGCTCCGTCATTAATGGTTCGATAATTCTTTTCGACAAAAGGTATGATGGTATTTTTCAATTCACCTTCAAATTGGTTTAAGGCACCGATATTAAAGCCTGCAACACCGCCACCGCCACCAGTATTGCCATCCATCATGACGATGAGCATCGGTTTTGCTTCTTGTGCAGCTATGAGGTTGTCCATGATCAAATCAGTGTTTCCTTGGGTAGCCCAGCCTCTTTCATCCTCTCCTCCACCATGAAGTAAGTACATTACCGGATATTTTTTATCTACTTCGGTATCATAGCCTGGAGGCGTATAAATATAGAATTTTTTCCAACCACCTCTTGTCATGACTCTTTTCATTCGGATGTCGCCATGTGGTACATCTTTCAATTCATAAAAGCCGTCTCCTTTGAAAGGAATTTCAATACCACTTGCCATTCTACCCATTCCAAAAAAGGTCTCACTTGCTGGATCAACAACTGATACTCCATCAATGATCAAAGAATAATAATGAAATCCAGGTCCAATGGGCTCGGTTGTGACCGTCCAAAATCCACCTGTATCCTTGACCATGTCATATTTTTTACCCAAATCTATTTGCATCTTTTTCGCATCAGGTGCTTTGGTTCTGAACATCACTCTGCTATCAGGTAATATTTGTGGGTACTGTGCTCTGCGTACATTGGTAGACGCAGGTAAACCAAGCAAACTGTATTTGTTGAATAACGAAGCATCTACAGGTTTGAACAACATTTTTGAAAACATATAAAGTCCATTCTTCCAAACCTTGAAGTCATGGACTCCTGGCTCTATGTAGAAGATGTGTGGTACATCATTATCTCTTAAATATTCACTGGTTCTTGTGCTGATATTGAGCAAACCATCTGCATCACCACAAGAGATCCAAAGTAATTTGAGTTCTTTTGCTTTCGATGGGTCGGGTAATAATTCTTTTGGTGCTTTAGTATTTGGTGCAGATGAAAAACCACCTACCCAAGCAAAGGTGTTGATATTCCCCAGACCAAAATTCAGAGATTGACCGCCACCCATAGATAAACCGGCGATGGCTCTGTGTTCACGATCTGCAATGACAGGATACTTCTTTTCGACGTGCGGAATGAGGTCATTGAGCAAATCTTTTTCAAAAGGTGGCAAAAGCTTCTACCTTATCTCTCTCAAAGATGTTGCCAGTTGCGCGGTCATCTTTCATAGCACGGCCATTTGGCATGATCACAATCATTGGAGCAATTTTACTGTCGGCATATAAATTATCAAGTATGACCTGTGGATTTCCACCATTTAACCATTCTTTTTCATCACCTCCGATGCCGTGTAATAAGTACAATACAGGATATTTTATCTTTTTGGAATATCCTGGAGGAGTATAAATCAGTGCCTTTCTTTTTACTCCTACTGTTTTTGATTCATACATAAATGAATCTAACTTGCCATTGCTAATGCCTGTTCTGATTTTGTCAAAACCTTGTGGCGCTTCTTTTTCAAACATCTGGGCGTTTGCAAAATTGCTAAGCATCATTATTGATACTAAGAACAACAGCCCTTTCATTCTCTTTAACATTTTTAAAATTTCTAATTATTTTATTAAATTATTTCTTTTCATCCAGCCAAACATTGGATCTATCCATTCCTTAAACCTAAAAATAAAACCATGATCGCCTTTTGGATAAATGTGCATTTCTGTCTCCACTTTGTTTTTTCTGAGCATATCAAAATAATGAATGGTATTGTCAACATCTACTACTTTGTCATCCGCCGCATGTGTCAAATAAGCTATTGGCGTTTCTGATGTAACTTGTTTTTCATTTGAAAATAAATTCACCAATTCGTCGCTTGGATTCAAGCCCAGTAAACTATTTCGTGACCCTCCGTGTGTAAGTTGTTTTTCCATAGTGATGACTGGATAGACCAAGATCTGAAAATCAGGTCTAAGACTGGTGTTTTCAGGATTGTCAATGTATGATTTATTAAAATGAGTTGCAACGGTGGAAGCTAAGTGTCCTCCAGCAGAAAAACCTACCACACCAACTTTCTTGGCATCAATACCCCACTCCGTATGATGCTCCCTGATGTATTTGATGGCTTGTTGTGCATCTTGCAAAGGAGCAATGGATTTATCTACCATCATGGAGTCATTGGGCAATCTGTATTTCAAAACAAAAGCAGTGATTCCCTTCTTTACAAATTCTTTTGCAGTTCCTACACCTTCACCTTGATAAACCACCACTCCATAACCACCACCTGGTATGATGAGCACCGCTGTACCATTAGCACTGTCTTTTGGGGGTTGGAAGACCTCTATCGATGGCATGAGCACTTTTCTGATCATACCACCTTGGCCAAGTTGTCCCATTTCTTCAGAATATTCAACCTTAGAGTTGGGAATACTTCCGCTATACAATTTTATTTCCTGTGCCTGCCCTGCTACAGTCAAACACATTAATAAAAATACCAATGGCAATTTGTGAATGGTAGAGGCAAACTGCATTTGTTCTAATTTTTTGTTCATTTTTTGAATAAAAGTGGTGTAAATTGAATTAAACTTGTTCTCTCTTGCTGCAGTCGTTATCAGTTTCTAGTGATTAATAATAGTCACCTTCGCGATTCCTGCCTTTAAAAATTCGCTTTGTCTTGTGTTGGACTGTCCAGTGTTTTGGACAGTCCAACATAAGATTATAGAATTTTATTCAACAGCACAAAGCTGCTTTATTATTTTTTGAAAAGCAATGGAGCCATTTCGTATAAACCTCTTCTCCATGTAAGAAACTCGTGTGCAGTACCTTCAGAAATATAAGAAACAGCATTGAAACCAGCATTTTTAAGGTCTGTTGTTGCAGTTAATATTCCTTCTGGTCTCTCTTTGCTTCCGCAACTTAAAAATATCAATTTGACTTTTGATTTGTCAGTAATATCTTCAGGTTTGTATGTGCCACCACTTAGTAATCCAAAGTGAGAAAATACATCAGGTTTATTGAGTGTGATGGTTTTTGTTTCCATTCCTCCCATAGATAAACCTGCCATGGCACGGTTTGGTTGATTGGCCAAAGTTAGGAAATTGGCATCGATGTAAGGGATCAATTCATCAAGCAAAACAACTTGAAAAGCTTCAGCGACTGCGGTCATAGGGTTTGGTGGAGGAGGGCCAGCTGGTGCGTTTGTTGCTGGGGTTGCTGGTCTTCGGGCACCACCCATGCGTATACCATTGGTCATTCCATAAGTCATAACTATGATAAACGGTTTGATTTTGCCTGAAGCGATCAAATTATCCATGATCAAATTTGCGTGACCTTGAGTTGACCAAGCGGTCTCATCTTCACCCCAACCATGTTGTAAATACAACACAGGATAACGCTGCTTAAGGTCTTTGCCATATCCTGGAGGCGTATAAACTAATGCTCTTTTAACAGATTTAGTGCTTGGTGATGGAAACAACACTTGAGAAACAAATCCATGCGGGACCTCTTTAAGCGCATAAAAATCTCTGTCATGTGCAGGAATTTCGATACCACTTTCCCAACGCGTAGAGCCATAGAAATTTAAAGTGCCTGGGTCATTAAATTTACCTCCATCGATTCTTACGTTGTAATAGTGGAAACCTTCATCCATAGGACCTTCTGTTGTCCCCATCCACGAGCTATCAGCTTGTTGAGTAAGCAAGGTTCCTCCTCTACCGCCAAGGCCAAGACTTACTCTGACGCTATCTGCTGTTGGAGCAATGATTTTGAATCTGGCATAACCTTGTGAATTTACTTGTGGGTAATCCTGATAAGGCTGATTGAAAGTTGAGGGTTTGAAGTCCTCAATGATTGCCGGTGTGGCTTGTTGTGCAAAGCACGTGGCACTTGCGACGGTAAGTGCCAGACCAGTAACTAACGATTTAACATTCATTATTGTAGTATTTTAACTGTGTGAATTATTTTTTGAAAAAATGATGTTTTACTTTTTGAAATAAATCTCCTATTTAAATATTTGCTGTAAGGAAGTTGCTAAAAACAACTTACAATTCATCCAAGTATGGCCTCCTGAAACAATGATTGGCTCTACTTTGATCTTTTTTTCGTCAAACATAGCAAGGTTACCTTTCACACTTTCGTAGAGAAAATCTTCCGTTCCGACGCTGATGGTAAATAGCTTAAGTTGTTTGTTTATTTTATCTGCATCCGGTGACCAATTGGTGAAGTTTTTTTGAAACTCAGGCGTTGCAGTAAAGGGTGCATAGGAGCAGATGTAAGCAAATTTATCTGTATTGGTTAGGCCAATATTTAAGGTTTGACCCCCACCGACAGAAAATCCTGCAACTCCTCTGTGTTGTGCATCTTTGATGACAGGATAATTACTTTCGATGAATGGGATGATGTCATTGATTACATCAGGGGTAAAGTCCTCCATTGGCTTTGGCCTTACATTTCCATAAGGCATTACAATGATCATGGGTTCTGCTTTGCCTTGAGCGATGAGGTTGTCGGCTATGAAATTTGCATTTCCCACTTTTGTCCATGTTTCTTCGGTATCTGATCCACCATGGATGAGGTACAAAACAGGATATTTCTTTTTGCCTTGTTGATCAAAACCCGGTGGAGTATAAATCAACAATTGTCGAGTCGTATCGAGTGTACTTGATTGATAATATCGATAGTGTATTTTGCCATGAGGGACATTTTGTAAACTATGGATCAGAGGCTCGTCACCAGGAACATCTACAATGCTTCTTTTAAATCGCTCATTGGCGAAAATGTAAGTATTGTTTGGGTCTGCAACCTGGGTATTATCTTCACTGAAAAAATAAGGATAAATGTCAGGTTTTACTGGTGGTACAGTGATCGTCCAAACTCCCGAAGTATCTTTATTCATGGGAATGGCTTCTGCTAAAAATTCACCATGCAACATCACCTTTTGAGCTTTCGGGGCATAATATCTGAATGTTACTGAGTGATCTTTATGCACATCCGGAGAACTCAACCTTGGTGCGCGCTGAGCAAAAATGCTAATGCTGACTGAGAAAACGATTGCTATAATTGAGAATGATTTTTTCATGGTATAATTTATTTAAAGAGCATTTGAGCTGTTTCGGATAAATAAAGTTTAGTGTTCATCCAGGTATGACCTCCACCTGAGATGAGGGACTTATGATTCACTTTGTGCAATTTCAAATAATCAAGAAATACCATCGTCTCCTTGTAAAGGAAATCTTCATCACCTACACTCACCCAAAGCAATTTTAAATCTTTATTTGTTTTTGCAACATTGCCAGCAATAAAAGGGTAAGTTTTTTCCATAACTTCAGTAGTAAGGTATGCACTGTAGCAGCAAATCCAGGAAAATGTATCCATGTGACCAAAAGCTGTTCTGAGTGTTTGACCTCCTCCTCTGGAAAAACCGCCAATGGCTCGTGAATCTTTGTTTTTGATTGTTCTGTAATTTGCGTCAATGTATGGTATTACAAAATTGACCAGATCATCGCCAAAATCATCTTGCCTTCTGTCACCTTCTGCATCACCACGAACAGGATCGTTTGGCTTTTGTCCACCTTTTTGTTCTGCGACCCTGGCATCAATATTCCCGTATGGCATCACAATGATCATCGGTCTGGCCTTCTGCTGAGCAATGAGGTTGTCCAAGATGTTATTTGTTTTACCCACTTTAAACCAGTCCTCTTCTGTGTCGGTCGTTCCACTGATTAAATAAAATACGGGGTATTTTGTAGATGAGTTGTAATCATAACCGGGTGGAGTATAAACAACCAATTTCCCTGTTGTACCTTTTGATGCCTGGTAGTATTCATAGGTGATTGTTCCATGAGGTACATCTTGCATGGTATGAATCAATGGAGTATCGCCCGGAATATCCACCAGACTTCCTTTAAATCTTTCATTTGGAAAAAAGGCAACATTGGCAGGATCCATCACATTTACACCATCCACCTGAAAACTGTAAGGGTAAATATCTGGTTTAACAGGACCAACTTTTACACTCCAAATGCCTTGATCACCCTTGGTCATCATCACTGGCTCTTTTTGGAATTGACCACTCAATTTCACCTCTTTGGCATCTGGCGCCAGATATCTAAAAGTCACTGAATGATCTGAGTGAACCTCGGGTGACCTTACGAATGGTCCTCTTGGTGGTTGCGCAAAAAGTGTGACCATACTCAAAAATAGTGCGAGTACGGTCAACATAGTTTTATGCTTGTATTTCATTTTTTGATGATTTAAATGTGTGCTAAAACGATTTCAAAAAATTTATTTAAAAAGTTTCTGAGCTATGGTAGAAAGATAAAGTTTGCAATTCATCCAAGTGTGTCCTCCGTCAGAAATGAAAGATTCATACTTGATATTTTTTCCTTTCAATACGTCCATAAATTTCATGTTGACATTGTACAAACCATCGTCTTTTCCTACTCCCAACCATAAGAGTTTGAGTTTTTTATTTACATCAGGAGTCGCAAAGAAGTCAGCATTGTTTCTATCAAATTCATTTTCCAACATACCCGCAGCAAAACCGCATACGTAGCTAAACTTGTCGAGATTGTTTAAACCAAGAAATAAAGTTGTTCCACCACCTCCAGAAAAACCGGCCACCGCTCTACTGTCTTTATCATTTTTGACTTTATATTTCTTTTCTACGAAAGGCATGATATTTCCAAAAAAGTCCTTTTTAAACTCCTGGAGGTTATCCCAGTTTCTCAAACTTCCTGAAGATTTGCTGATCGTCGGATAAGCTCTTCCATATGGCATCACAATGATCATTGGCTTGGCTTTGCCTTGAGCGATGAGATTATCAAGTATGACATTTGCTCTACCTACTTTTGTCCATGTCTCTTCGGTATCGGTTGTCCCATGGAAAAGATACAAAACTGGATATGTTGTTTTGTCTTTGGCATTATATCCTGGCGGAGTATAAACAAGAAGCGGCCTCGTACCCAACTCTGCGGAATAATATGACTCATAAGATACCGTGCCATGTGGCACATTTTGAATGGTATGAACCAATGGCGCGGATCCTGTGATTTCCACTATGCTGTTTTGGAACCCCTCATTTGGAAACATGTTTGCATTCTTTGGGTCAGCGACCTGGATGCCGTCCACTTGAAATGCATATGGATACATGTCTGGCTTTACCGCTGGCGTTGTTACCGTCCAAAGCCCTTCTGCATTTTTGGTCATCGGCATAGGGCTCTTTAAGAATTGGCCACTCAGAATCACTTCATTAGCTTTTGGCGCAAGAAAGTTAAAAGTGATGGTATTGTCTTTATTGACAACTGGAGAATCAAAAACGGGCCCTCTTTGTGGTTGTGCGAATAACATTTGGCATACCCCAAAGAGCAAAGCAAATAAAAGTAGTTTTTTTGTTTTCATGATTTTATTTTTAGCTATTTTAACTTGATTTATTGGAGCTTATGATTATTGGAATGTTTTCATTTTTTACTTTTTACTGTTGCAGTAACTTGCAAAAGCTTTTCAGCATATCTCACTCCAAATTGTCTGATTGCTTCTGAGTTAAAGTGTAACTTGTCTGGTGCAGAAGCAAGTCCTGCAGAAGAAATGAAATGCGCCATTGGAATCGTTTGTGGCAGTGATTGGATGATCGGATTCATACTCGCACATCTACCACCTTGATCTGCATTGACCACCTCACCAGCAAGCAATGGGATAGAATTTGGTGGTAGGTTTAAATCATTTAAAATGTCATCGTATATTTTTTTGACCTTATTTGGCCATTCTTTGTCACCTGTATTGGATTCTCCCTGATGAAGTAAGATACCTTTAATTACGCCCTTTTGCTGGGCAAGTTTTCCCAATTCGATCAATCGAGCGTATGGATTTCCACCATAAGCATTGGCCATATTGATCATCCATGGCCGCTCAGCAGCAGATGTATCTAGATATTCCTTGTATTTTACTTTGTCAAAAATCTCAATTTTACTACCAGCTACTGCCACATGGACCAAACCAACTTTAATATTTTCTGGAAGTTTTTCAACCAATGTTCTACCAAAATAATCCGCTGGAGAAAGCCTTGTATTACATCTACAAAGCGGTGGTTTTGCTGCAACCCACTCATCCTTTTTTCTACCTAATTCAGGACAATCCACCGCCGATAATAACATCAATCTACTGCTAACTATCGTATCCTGAGGCTCAATTTTTGCTGGACCTTCCATATTGGATTGACCAATACATAGATAAATATGGAAATTAGGATCTTGCGCCATTCCATATCTGGAAGACATAATCAATAAGAAAAATAATATGGATTTGAATTTCATTTTAATATTTTAATGTGGTGTAAAATGTGCTTTATTACTGTTAGCAATTAAATCTAGATCTTAGTTTTAATAGCCAACTTGTTTGTCATTTATTTAAACCTTATCCAGTCAATTTCTATCCCGGCGTTTTGTTTACTGACGAAAGTCAAATGGTGGATTCCAGAAGCATTGATTGTAACAGGAATAGCAATCTCTTTCCATTCTGAAGAAGCTGGTACTTCTAAATTGGTTAATACTGTTCCTTTAAAATCACCCGACCTTAATTCCAAAGTAGTTGGACTTAAATTCCTTGCTTTAAGGATAACTTCCGCATATTTACTGTTGCCAAAATCTACGGTGTTGTATTTGACCCAGCCACCAATTTGATCAAGTGTGGTAGACCAGCCTTTGAATTTATCAATATTGTCTACAAATGAAATGGTTGCACCAGTGCCACTTTTCTCAGAATATCGATCTAGTTGGATTTCATCTGTGGCTTTAGTTACGCCAATTCCTCTCAATGTAGGAATCACTTTTTGAATGGTGCCATCTGCATTAAAAAACATACTATCAGCTCTGACAGATCTCGCTTTATCAAAATTTGGAGAATAGTCATTGTGGTGATAAAATAAGTACCATTGACCTTTGAATTCAACCATAGAATGGTGATTTGTCCAACAACCAGTTGGGGACTCATCCATGATTGCTCCTACAATTTTAAATGGACCCAAAGGATTATCACCGATCGCATATTCCAATCTTTCAATTTTATTTTCTACGTGAGGATAAGTCATGTAATAAATGCCGTTTCTTTCGATCACGTATGGGCCTTCTTTCAAACCTTGCTTGGGTAGTTCTGCCAAAGTAAATACTTCTGAGGCAAGCTCTATCATGTTTTCCTTTAGTTTGGCACCATAAATATTTCCTTGAGACCAATAAATATAAGCTTGTCCATCTTTGTCTATGAAAACATTGGGATCAATACCACGAATGCCTTTGATAGGTGTTGATTGCGGTTTATACGGGCCTTCAGGTTTATCGGCTATTGCAACACCAACAGTAAATCCTCTTCCATAAACTGTATCTTTTGGTGATGTCGGATAATAAAAATAATATTTACCATTGCGTTCTATACAATCTGGCGCCCACATACTGTAACTATTTGGCCTCACCCAATCCACTGCGTTTTGAGTCACAATCATTCCATGATCTTGCCAATCAGTGAGATTTGCGGAAGAAAAAACGTGATAATCTTCCATGCAGAACCAACCAATCCTGCCCTTACCTTCTTCTGAAAAAATATCATGAGAAGGAAATAAAAATATTTTATCTCCAAAAACACGAACAGAAGGATCTGCTGTGTATTGATTGCGTATGATTGGATTCTGAGCGAACAAATAGCCACATGACATGAGCGCTATCCAAGAAAATACCATTTTAAATTTCATCGTGTATAAATTAAGATCAGTTATCTATTCAAAAACCATTAAAAAACCATCATTTGGCTTTAAGTCAACACTGTATTTGCCATCAGCTCCAAGTGTATTTTCTTTGATCTCAAATGAAGGACCATCTGCTGCACTTCCCTCACCTGAACCTATAAATTTGCCCTTCTTTCCAGCCAAAAAAGACAAGTCAAGCATCAATTTTTTCGCTGCATTTTCTCCATTGATACCAGCTACGTACCATTTATTGCCAGACTTTCTTGCAACCACATAATGTTTCCCAGGGTAACCATCAATGAATTTTACGTCATCCCATACCCCTGGCAATTGTCTCAAAACATCTTTTACTCCACCTGGCACATAACTCATGCCAACTGGCGTTTCTGCATAGTGTTGTATACCGGATAAAAACACGACTGAAGTCGCCAATTCGAATGCAGCCGTTGTTATTCTTCTGATTCTTGGAATTTTGTACAAATTCATAGGTGTAAAATCCATGGGGTCAAATGCATTGCGAGCCATTGCAGACATCACTGAATGCTCCGGTGCTTTGTTGGCCGAATTCTGCCCAAATGTGATCATCTCATAACCAAATATTGCTTCGGCTGTCATGAAATTGGGATAAGTTCTTTGTAAACCTCTTGGCAAAGTAGCGCCATGAAAATTGACCAAAAGCTTATACGTTGCGGCATCTTTCAAAATATCTTCATAATATTTCATCATTGACTGACCATCACCAGCAAAGAAGTCGATTTTCACTCCCTTAATTCCCATTTTTTGAAGCTTCGAAAATTCAGCTACCCTGGATTCGTGGGTCAGTAATTTATCCTTTGGCGTGAATTTTACGGTATTCCAATCTCCCGCAGAATTATACCACAAAAGAATGCCTACATTTTTTGTTTTCCCATAATTCACCAATAATTGCACAGAATCATAACCAATTGTTTGATCCCAATTGGCATCAATGAGGCAATATTCCCACTTCATATCAGCTGCAAAATCGATGTATTTCTTTTGTACACGATAAATGGTTGAATCGTCTTTTTCGATGACCCAACTCCATGAAGACTTTCCTGGCTTGATAAAAGCATTGTCCATAGTCATTGCAGGCTGAGCCAAATCGGTACCAAGAGTAGATTCCATTACCGTTTTTAAATCTCCAATGGCGAGAATGCGCCAAGGCGTTTCCCAAGGCAAAGTTGACTCAGGATTTAAGGTTGCTACACCGTTTTTAAAAACTTCCGGAGCTTGGGGAAAATTAATTTTATATTCTCCATCGGGGGAATTTTGTTCCAAAGCTGTACCACAATAAGTCTGTCCCAAATCTGCTTCTGTAATCAAAACCCATACTTCATTTGATTTGAAAAGTGCAGGATAAACCCAGCCATTTGGACCAGGAGAAGATTTAGTTACCGGAATGTCTATTTCATAATGTGCTTCATAGGATGGATTTGTGTGTTCAAATCCAGTTTGTGATTCGGTTTTTGGTTGCAACCAAGCTTTGGCGTCTATTGGAAAATTGAAACTTGTTTCCTCACTATTGATTTTCTTGACGTCGGTTGATTTATCTGGAAATACATACCTGAAGGCAACTCCATCATTCGAGACCCGGAAAACGATGTTCATTTTATGGCCAGCTGCATTGGTAGTTTCCCAAGTCTTTTCATTGGCTACATAAGTCATTTTACTTTTCTTGGCGTTGACCATGGTATAAGTATCGCTGACTTCTTTCACCTTTGAAGTATTGACCAATTTAAGTTGTTTTGAAAAATCTCCATCTGCTCTTGTCACTCCAAGTTTCGATGTTTCCAACACTGTTTTACCATCCAAGGTGATGCTGTAATTTGCCATTTCAACATCAACAGATACCGCAATCTTGCCATTTGGACTTGTAATAACCTTACTGCTTTGAAGGTTTGACTTAGAAGAAGCGCATGAAAAGAAAACCATGTTGATGGTCAATGCAATCAACATAAAACCAACATGATTCAATGAGAAAAATTTATACCAAGGGTTCCTCCTTTTTTCATTACAATTGCTTTTCAATTCAGTGATATTTTTTGATGTCGTTTTATTCATGAGTTTTAATTGATTGTTGGTTTGATGTGAAAGAAATCAAAGTCAGCATATCCACCTATTGATTCTGTTGCATAGTTATAAAGCCCAAAACGATAACCCATGAAATGAGGTAAAGTATATGGCATTTTGAATTCTGTACCAATTTTCATCCATTTGATGCCGTCCAGACTGTATTGAAAATGTGCTAAATCGGCTCTTTCTTTAAAGTCACAGACTGCTTTTAAATATACTACATTTTGGTTGAGGGCTATTGTTTCTACCTCCTTGACTAAGTTTTCATCCACTTTCACCATGGTCAATACTCTTTTTGCCATCGACAATTTTTATGCCCACTTGACCAAAGTTTTTCTGCAATAATGCAAGGCCTGCAAAATCTCCTTCCTTCATACCTGAAGCATCCAACATGGTTGAACCCGTGCATTCCGGACCAATGGTGCGTTGGGTAAGTGTATTTTTAGCTGACACAAAACTGGTGTCTACCCTTCCTGTCCTGAGTCTGAGATATCCCTTTCTTTCTTTCAAGGACCACAGTTTATTATCAGGATTGTGATTCCATTGCCAAACCAAAGAAAATGGTTTGTCTTTGCGTTTTCTGGTAAATTCATCTGAATGCACAAGATTTGGTATCAAACCTTTGCTAGCAGGTAAATCCAAGGTCATAGGTACTTTGCCATCTATACCCAACACAGGCCAACCATCTTCCCATTTTACTGGCACTAAATAAGGAATACGCCCTACTCCTCCATTGTCTCGGAATAGATACGCATACCATTTACCGTTTGGTGTTTCTATGAGACCACCTTGAGCAACACCCAAATCTTGTAAACCAACTCTTCCTTCCCATGGCCCGTTGATATTGTCCGCGCGATGAATGACCACTGTACGCATGCCTCCTCTTGGCCAAGTGATATTAAATAGATAATATTTACCATTCACTTTAAACAATTGAGAGCCTTCTGCACCCAACATGATTTTATCACCAGCTGGAGCACTTGCATTTTCTATTAAAACCCTTTCCTCGGTCCTAGGCATTACTCCAGTCAAATCGGGTTTCAATTCCAAAATTTTTAATTTTCCAGCGGCATAAATCATATAAACTTTGCCATCGTCATCAAAAAAGATGGTGTGATCATGATATGAAGGTGTAAAGGTGTTTTCTTTCCAATCGCCCGTCTCTATGTTTTTCGTTCTGTAAACGTGCGTTTTGCCAGAGGTAGCCGAAAATGTAGAAACATAATACATGCCTTTGTGGTATCTGATGCAACTTGCCCATGAACCTCTACCGTAAGCATTACTTCCTTTTTCTAAATTCAATGCATCGTTACTTACCAATGTGTCGTAAGCATAATTCAACAACTGCCAATTGATCAAATCTTTTGACTTCATGATGGGCAAACCTGGACTCATGTGCATGGTTGTGCTACTCATATAATAGGTATCACCCACACGGATCATAGATAAATCTGGTACATCTGCATGGATAACTGGATTCACAGCTTGTGAAAAAGTTATAGTAGCAAAGGCCATTGAAAAACATAAAATAATATATCTGTGGAGTTTGCTCATTGATTTAGGATTTGGACTTGACTTTGATGCGAATGACAGATAACGAGGAGGCAGGAGCTTCATAAATGAAATTCTTTTTAACCATGAATGTCGATGATGTTGGTTTGATGTTTTCAGGATGTTCAAAACTGTTTTCAGCTTCTGGGTCACCGGTTATCACGGTATTCGTCGCTTCCATTTGCCATCCTTTTATAGTTGATAAATTCACATTAAAATTACCTGTTACATCACCAGTATTTACGAATTTCAAAATGAGGTCACCTGTTTCTGCATCTGTAACAGTTGAATAGGTAAGCGTTGTATCTTTGAGATTACTTGAGATGATATTGCTCAGATAAAAATCACCGCTGTTGGCAGAAAACATTTTTTGCACATGATAATTTGGAGTGAGAATGGCGGTTGAATTGTCAAAAAAGATCATGTCCGTACGCCATTGCGTATTTCCCTTTTTGGCAAAAAGCGGTGCGTAGGATGTCAATTCTACGATGTCACCATTGCGCTCCAAACCTGTCATAAAGGAGGCTTCTGCAATGGCATTTCTCAATTTGTTGCCCCAAGAAGCGTATTCACCCAAATAAACTTTAGAACCTTTACGATCGTAAGAATCATATCTTTTGGTGTTTTTGATAAACCAATCTGGATTCACATAATAGTGTTCATCAATGACGTCGACGTCCAATGATTTGGCAATTTCCCAACCTTTTTCAAAATCTTCACCTTCATAAAAAGGTCCTGAACTTCCTACAATTTCGATTTCGGGGTGTTTGGTTTTGACCGCTTTATAAATCATGGCAAATCTTTCTTCAAACTCTGGAGTCATTTTGTCTTCATTGCCCACTCCAATATATTTCAAATTAAATGGCTCTGGATGACCTGCTGCTGCCCTGATCGATCCCCATTTTGAAGTTGCTGGCCCATTTGCCCATTCAACCAAATCACTCACTTCCTGAATGTAGTCGTCCATTTCTTCCAATGGTAAAGCCTGTTGTCCATTGCCGCCCGTTCTCCAGGTTCCACCAGAATTTTGACAACTGACTGCAGCTGGTAAAACTGGTAAAGGCTCGGCACCGATGTCTTCACAAAACTGGAAATATTCAAAATATCCTAGGCCAGCAGTTTGGTGGTAGCCCCAAAGGTTTTTCTGTGCTTTGCGTTGTTCAATCGGTCCGACAGTATATTTCCAGCGATACATGTTTCCAATGCCATCGCCATGAACCAAACATCCCCCGGGAAAACGTATAAATGCAGGTTTCATGTCTGCAAGTAACCCCGCCAGGTCTGCTCTCAGTCCATTCTGCCTATTTTTGTAGGTGTTTGCAGGAAATAAAGAAATGACGTCCAAAGCAATCGTGCCTGGAGTAACCGCCATGATCACTACTTCTGTGCTGTCACAATTGGCAGTAGGTCTCAGTTGTAGGTCGTACTTTTTCCAGTCTTTGGAATGCATCGTTACTTCTTTCCAATCTAATATATGGCCTTTTGGATTTTGCAACATGACTTTGACTGTCACTGCATCACTTCCCTGATTTGCAGAAAGCATTGAAAAATTATAAGATTGTCCTTTTTTGACAATCATATTTCCGAAGCCCTTATTTTTGATTCCCACGCCTTCTTTACCCACATGTTCTGCATGAAGTACTAAATAGTGCGGATTGTTTTCATGAATTGGATTTTTGGTTTCAACGTTGATAGAACCATAAGAAAACCCTGGTGTAAGGTAATCCCAAAACGATAAAGCATGCCACTCTTTGCGGTCTGCAGGTGTGTATTCAAAAGAGCGATTTTGGATCAATTCTGCATATAAACCACCATCAGCTGCATAATTGATGTCTTCAAAAAATAAACCGAATAGATTAGGACTTATTTTTTTAGCGCTACTAGATGTTTTGGTTTTTTGTGCAGATAATGGAGCTAAACCTATCAGTATGCATAAAAGGATGGCGCTTGTGGTGACTTTAATTTGCTTTATTGATTCTATTTTAAACATCTACTCTAAATATGACGAATTTCTTGACAATTAGTTTCTATCCTTATTTTGCAAAAGACGCAGATAATAAACAGCCCCCGCCGTGTTTTCTGGAAGTGCCTGGAACTTCACCACTATCTCTTCTTTGCCATTGATAAAATCATTTGGGATGGGATATTCAATTTCTTGAAATCTGGATAAATTCCATCTTCCCGTGTTGTTTTCTGACTTCAATAGTTTGTCATCAATATAAATGTCAAACTTTCTACTTCCCCATTCGGCTCCCCAGTATCTTACTCTCAGGTCAAATTTTATTTTTTTGAGTATTCATGCGGTAACTAAAGAAACCACCTCCAGCGGCTTCTCTCCAAAACTCATTGTGGTTGTTGCCTTTTCTTGATTTTTCTGATTGAAGTCCATGATCTACTTCTGGTTGTTGCTCGCCTGGTGCGATGTAGTCCACAGTCCTATTTTGAATGTCGATTTTTTCATTTTCGAGCTGTTTGAGCGAATCCATATAAGATTGGTATTGACTTTGGTTTAATACCATCCAATATACCATGTATCGTGCATCGTGAATTTTGTAGAAAGGTTGTAGATCCAAAGTTTTTGCATGCGTGAGTTGCACATCTGCGCCACTGCTGAGTTTATTATCAGAAATTTCTCTGATTAATTTGGTTTGATCATTGGCGATGATGCTTGGGGCTTCGTCCAATGCTATTCTTTTGCCACTGGCAATATGTGCCCAACGTCCGTCATCTGCTACCAAACCTTTTAAATCTTCATTGCTTGTCTTAGCACCCATCAAAATTGGGCCTTGCATAAATGCCTGGTATTCAGGTACATTTGGCATAGTCTCCAAGGTATAATGCATCGGTAGGGCTACTTCTAAAACATCTCCCTTTTTCCATTTCCTTTGGATCGTTGCGTAATGATCCGGGCTTGCATCATAGTTTGTTTCAACGCCATTCACCAAAACTTTAAACTCACCATCTTTGACCCAATCTGGAATCCTCACTTTTAATGTAAAATTCTTTTTGGTTTGCTCGATGTGAATGGTGGATTTGTGTTCCTCTGGAAAATTGGTTTTTTGCTGGAGCATTACTCCCTTTTCCTTCCACTTTAGAGATGAGGCTACAAATAAGTTTACGTAAAGATTATCATTTTGGTGCGTATAAATTACTTGATTGTATTTTCCATGATTTTCCATTCCGGAACCCACGCAACACCACATTGCTTCATTTGGTGCAGAATATACTCTATAATGTTGAGGTCTTACCGGAGTGAAATAAACATAACCGCCATGTTCAGGATGTTGGGTGGAAAGAATGTGGTTGTACAATGCTTTTTCATAATAATCCATGTATTTGGCATGGGGTTTTGCTCTGAAAAGATCTTCCGTCAATTTGAGCATATTGTAGGTATTGCAAGACTCTGGACCTTCTACATCATCAATAAAATCCGTGGACGCGTTTTTGGATGGAAAAAATTCTCTTCTACTGTTTCCACCAAATGCCAATGTCCGATTGTTAGTGACCGTATGCCAGAAAAATTCTGCAGCTGTTGCGAATTTTTCATTGGTGTCGTTTTCTGCTATTCTTTGGAATCCTACTGCTTTGGGTACTTGGGTATTGGCGTGTTTGTTGTCCAAATTATCCACTTTGTTGGCCATGGCATCCAGCAACATTTTATGAGAAAACCGTTTTGAAGCAGTTAAATATTTTTGATTGCCACTGATTTGATATGCATCTGCCAAGACTTCGTTCATTCCACCATGTTCTGTATCCAACATGGCTTCCATTTGCACATCAGAC
Source organism: Saprospiraceae bacterium (assembly GCA_016715105.1). Taxonomy (GTDB): domain Bacteria; phylum Bacteroidota; class Bacteroidia; order Chitinophagales; family Saprospiraceae; genus JADKBO01. The sequence goes on from JADKBO010000003.1 coordinate 279,840, forward strand.
AATTTGGAAGTAATGTGTATGGACCAGTCGCAGAATTTTAAAAATAGTTTTTTCGCGTCTTTATTTCCGGTATAAATCCAAACATCACGCAAGCCCGCATACATCTTGTGCACATTGTACCAAGGCACCCATGCTGATCTGTAAGCTGCAAAGTCGCCATCCATAAAAGTGCTCCAAATCTTCTTGCTATTAGGAACACTTCCTATATAATCCCTACTCCAAACTTCGCCGCGTTTGTCATTAGCGGCAGCGCATTTTTTGAGTTCAGACAACATATAGTCCATCCTTCGCTTGCATTCAGCATTGCCTGTTGCTGCATAATTGATGGCCATTGCTGATAGATAGTGACCTCCAACGTGGCCATCCAATCCTTCCCAATTGGAAAAACTCTTGGCTTTTTCGGGTAGACCAGCTTCTTTCAAAAAAGGAGCAAGCAACCGATCTAAATCATATTTTAGTAAGTATTCAATGTTGAGGTCTCTGGCGTGTTTAAATGGACCATCTGTGAGGACGACATCCTGCAGTGGAAAGGTATTGTGGTATAAACTTGCTTGAGCTTGTAAGGTTTGAAAATGAATTCCAACTAAAAACGTGCTGAGAAGCAAACAGACAAAAACTTTTTTGCCTAAAAATGGTGCTTTAACTTTGATCATGACAATATAAACTATCGATAAATTACTTAAAATCGTTTCAAAAACAGTGCAGTAGCAAGGCCAACTTACAATTTTGAAAGTCAGCATTCACTATACTTGCCATTATTTAACCGAATATTAAGTGTTTAATATACACTTCAAATATAGTCTACTTGGCATTAATATCAAAGTAATGCGCGTCATTTTACTAAACATACCTTTTAGGCGGTACATTTAATATGAATCTCCCTTTTAATATGAAATTGAAAGCTTTTGAAAGGAATTGAAATTACATTTTGAAAGCTTTATTTATGCGCATAAGAAATTATTCATTAAAACCAATAAATATCCGTCAGCGAAAAAACCAGCTACATATGCAGGCACTTTTGGTTTTTGCCAACAGACAAAACCCAAACTAAAAACCAAAAGAGCTTTAATTTTCCCCAACGCTCTGGCGACAGAATTAAAAATATTGTATTTTTGACGAATCTGTTAAAGTAAAATATGCAAAATGAAATTATTTGGATAGTATTTATGAAATAGGCAAGAACAGCTAGGAATGCTATTGAGGAAAGTCGCCGCTGAACTCGACATTGACGTTTTTATTTTAAGCAATATTGAAAGAAAGGAAAGAGTTGTTACAAAAGAAAACCTGTTAACCCTCGCTAAAACTTTGGAAGTTCAAGAAAAGGAATACAAATCGAGAGAACGTCTTTGAACTTTTAAAAGCTTATCCTTTAATGGATGAAGTAACCAGTCAGGACTTCGGGAAGAATATTTTTAGAGTTAAAATCTTGAATCTTGAAATTATTACAACAGAAAGTTTTAGAGAATGAGTCAACATACCAAAGAACATCAAAATATAGAATGGAAGGAGTCCTGGCACAATGACTACTTTAAAGGGATTTGTGGTTTTGCCAATGCTCAAGGAGGCACTTTGTTTATAGGGATAAATGATAAAGGCCAAACCAAACATTTAAATAATGCCAAAAAACTATTGGAAGACTTGCCCAATCTTGTAAGAGATCTTTTGGGCTTAATGGTAGATGTGAACTTACATACAACTAACGGGGAAGATTTTTTGGAAATTGTGGTAGAACCTTACCCTTTCCCAATCAGCTTAAGAGGTAAATACTATTACAGATCGGGCAGCACACTCCAAGAATTGAAAGGTGCCGCTTTGTCTAAATTTTTACTACAACGTCAAGGCAAAAAATGGGATGGTGTTCCTATTCCTAATATTACTGCGGATGAATTAAAAAACGACACCTTTGACTTTTTCCGAAAAAAAGGGACTAAAAGCAAAAGGCTTGAGCCAGATGATTTAGGAGGAACAAATCACGAACTATTAGAAAGCCTACAATTGTATTTGGAAGATGAAAAAATGCTTAAAAGAGCAGCCATTTTGCTTTTTCATCCAAAACCGGAGAAATATGTAACAGGTGCTTACATAAAAATTGGCTATTTCGAAAACGAAGCAGATTTGATGTACCAAGATGAAATGCACGGAAACTTGTTTGAGCAAATTGAGCAAACTATGGATTTACTCTTTACAAAATACATCAAAGCTCTAATTAGTTATGAAGGTATTTCTAGGGTTGAAACTTATGAATATCCTAGAGAAGCCATTCGTGAAGCTTTGCTCAATGCTGTTGCACACAAAGATTATTCTGGTGGTGCTCCTATTCAGATTAAAGTTTACAAAGACCGAATATTGATTTGGAATGATGGGCAATTGCCCGATAATTGGACGGTCAGCAATCTGTTAAAGAAACACGCTTCAAAGCCCTATAATCCCGACATTGCCAACACCCTTTTCAGAAGTGGGTATATCGAATCATGGGGAAGAGGTATTGAGAAAATGATGAATTATTGTTTGGAGGCAGGAATTCCATCACCTAACTATTCATTTGAAGGCTCTGATTTTTTGGTTGAGTTTAGAAAAGATATTTATCATGAAGAATATTTACTTGATTTAGGTTTGAATGAAAGACAAATTGAAGCCTTGTTGTTTTTTAAACCTTCAAGAGTTATAACTAGCTCTATATACCAAGAAAAATTTGAGATATCAGAAAGAACCGCAAGATATGACTTAGTTAACTTAGTTGAAAGGCGGCTTCTTCTAAAAATTGGAGATAAAAAATCAACTAAATATGAATATATATAAATAGATGTTTTTGCCGATAAATTGCCGATATATTCGTGTTTTTGCCGATAAATTGCCGATAACAGCTAGAGAAACATTATCGGATATGTCGGGTAAATGTTGGGTAAATGTCAGATAAACTCAAAAATAAACGACGTTGTAGTGCAAAAACCTTGAAATGAGTTCAAAATAAACCTAAAAAAGTTTGCAAAGATTCCACTACAAAAGCAATTAACGGGCAAAAAATGAAAGGTAAAAGAAAAAGATCATTTAATGAATTAACAAACGGCGTAAATGGCCTATAAATCGCACATAACTGAAAATTAATTTACAACGGCAAGAGTGGGGCTAAAACAAAATAGTGGGGCCAGAAAATAAAAATTGAAAAAAATTGTACTTATGCAATTCTATAGATAAATGTCCGAAAATATCTGTTTAATTGGGCAAAAAGGGCAGCAATGGGGCAAAAGTGGGGCAAAAAGAAACTAAATGAACCAGCTATTGTTGTTACAGAACAACTCTATTTCTATCAAATGTTTGCCCCAGCATTCTGCCATCCCAGTTATTTAGCCCAATCTTTTCCTTCAGCCGTTCTCCTCCAAGCAAAGTATTTATCCAATACTAATAGCGCATCTTCGCTAGGAACTGGCCCAACAAAAGGCTTTTGTTGAAAATACATTACTTGAGGTTTTTTATTGGTGAAATTTGGCCAATTGGGTACACCCTTACCATTGGGATGGAGATTTTTCGCAAAATTGGTCCAATAAGTACCCATGGCATCTGAAATTGCAAAATCGCTTGGCGTGAGATCAGGCTTATTTTTATCTAAATTTTCAAAAACATAAGCAACTTCTTGACCGTGTGGTGAACCAGCCCCAAATTTTGGAGAATCGGCCGCATAATCTGGATGTTGGTCAAAGTAATAGTAGTAAACTTTTGACTTTCCTGTTTTCGCTTGCAAGGTCGCCCAAGCCCAAGTTTGCCAGCCAAAAGCAGCATCTCTTGCCAAATCCCTCGCAGTTTTTGGCACCGTTTCTTTTCCAACTGGATAGGCTTTGATCAATTCATCAGCAAATTTGCCGTATCTTTTTTGTACCCCACTGATATAGTCTTGGGGAGTTTTTGGCGGTGAAAAACTTGCACCTTCATCAGAATTATATCCTACCAAAATAGGAACGTCATTGTATTTTTTTTGCTGATACAAAATGTGTTGGTCGTCAGGAATGACAAATCCATCCACAATAGGCCAGCCCCTTCCTCCTGGCAATTTATCTGCCTCTACTTTTCTGAGATCGGCAATCGATGCAAAACCAGCTTGTTTCACATATGCCACGCCACTTTCCTCTGCATCTTTGAGTAACTTCATATTTTCACCTGGGTAAGTGGTGACGCGTGATGGGCCAAATGAACCTCCGCTCTGAGAAATCGCCCCATGAAACAAACCTTTTGCTTTTGGTGAAGCGCACAACATACTTACCGCAATTCCACCTGCTGATTCGCCAAATATGGTCACTCGATTGGGGTCACCGCCAAATTTATCAATGTTCTTTTTTACCCATTCCAAACCAGCTATCATGTCCATTAAACCATAATTACCAGATGCGTGGTTGGGGTTTTCGGCAGAAAGCTCGGGGTGTGCAAGAAATCCTAAAAGCCCTACCCGATAGGCTATGCTCACTAAAACAACGCCTTTTTTGGCCAATTGCTCACCGTTGTAAACTGTTTCTGAGGTCGACCCTGCACCAAAACCACCGCCATAAATCCATACTAAAACTGGTACTTTCTCATTAGCAGTTTTTGCAGGTGACCAAATATTTAAGTACAAACAATCCTCACTTTTTCCTGATGGTGGCGTGCCTCCCTGCATCGGACCAGGCGCAAATTTATCCGCATTTTTGATACCAGTCCAATTGCTTGGAGCTTGAGGCGCTTTCCATCTCAAATCACCTACCGGAGGTGCTGCAAAAGGAACACCAAGGAAAACTTGCAATCCATCTTTTATGTTACCCTTCAATTCCCCTTGCGCCACTTTCACAACCGGAGATTCTTGAGCTAAGATCAGATTACCAATAAACAACAGTAAAAACCATGTGAGCTTTTTCATTCTATTTAAATTTCTTTTCAAAACTATGAGTTATTTTTAATTACACCAAAATGGGTATGAATACTTTGTTTTTTATTTTATTTGGTAAATACCTATTTTATCAATTATTAGGCTTATTTATTGACTTTAAATGGTTTTATCGAACTTGAGAACTGTATGGCTTGAGGAATGGTTTGATATTCATTAAGCACCCCTATAGCCGTGCACCCTACCCCCGTAGTTTGGTAGTCGAAATTGAATGTTACACCATCCGATTTGACAAGACCATAGGTGTATTTTGCCTTTGACAAATTTTCGGTACTGTAATTATAACAATTGAAATTGAATGGATCAGCTGCCGAAAACTCAATTCCGATTCCTTCATCATTTATCAGTCGCACATAGCGATTGTCGGTGCGTAAGCCACAATCCTGAGGAATCAAATATGGTACAAACATGGAATCAACTGACGATTGATAACTCCCAATCCGATAGCCAGTTTTGCGGTCTGGATAATTTTCTTGAGGCCCACGTCCAAACCATTCTACATTTTGCATTTGGTCATCGAAAACCCATTTTGTGCCGATGCGCGGCAACGACATGGGCATTTTTCCATTCGGATTAATCGTGTGTTGTAAACTAATTTCACCTTCGGGCATTATAGTATAAATCATCTCATTTTCGAATCCTCCACTGCGCGCATTTCCAAAAAGTGCAATTTCACGAACACTTACAATTGTATTTTCAGCAGTATTTTTAACCTGAAATGATTCAAGCTGTGACTTCATATTATCCAAACCGAGGGAATACCATGCAGCTGCAACCATCCTTCCATAGCCCTGACTTGTAGGAAATACATTTACCGCAGGAACGGTCCAGTCATCCAGTTCGTTCGCCACCGGCGCACGCCAAACATTGAGTTGTGCTCCCTGTTTCAGCAATTCTCGTCCCATGTATTTCATGGAAGACAATTGTCCATCGGCTTTATTAAAAGTATAATCGAAATTTACTCCAGATACTATCACTTGTTGCTCATTATCAGTGACTTTTAATGAATTGGTCTGTTGCTGTACCGATTTTTTGACGGCAGGAACAATCCATGGCAATTCCAATTGATCCCAATACAGTTCAAACCCTTTCGGTGCCCATTGTATAGCTTCTTTCGTATGAAAACTAACGGTTGCCAAATAGGCTGCACCAGCTTTTAGCTGAGGCTTTTGGATAGGAAGAACGTAGATTTTTTTTGATTCTGGATTGACATCCACTTCCAATTTTCCTGAGGCTATAGAAATACCATTTTCTTCCAAATTCCAACGTGCATCAAAGGCATCCGTATTTGTAAAAAAGTTTCGGTTCTGAACTTCAATTTCCAATTTTTCGGCATTGCTCCACTTTACAGAAATGGGTTGAGCCGATTTTTTTATTTGCCACATTTCAGGCTGCGGAATCCGATCGGGCCAAATAGATCCATAGGTACGCGCACCAATTCCATAACTGAAAAACTTGCCTTCGTTTTCCTCTTGTTCAAAATCGAGCCACAAAGCTGCGCGATTTTTCAAGTCAGGTTTTCCTTCATATAAATCCTTTATTTCAATCGCTTTGGGGAAAATACCCACCTGATCGATAATGGCATCGCACATATAACTGGACATATGTTGACCATGTATCTCGGCATTCTTGCCCACATTAATTGGGAAAGGGAAATTTGTAATGTTCCCTGTGACCGTATTTTCAGCCACCTTTTTGTTATCGATAAATAATGAAATCGTTTTCCCGTCATAAATACCTGCCACATGATGCCAGTTTTGTGTCCAATCTTCGGGTAATGCACCACTGACAACAGTTTTTTTTCTCGAAGTGTATATATAGAAATCGAGGTTGTCACCATTTTGCTGCAAACCAAATTGATTGTTTCCTTTGGTGAGCAGTGTTCCACCCATTTTCATTAAAACGCGCGGATAAATCCAAAAGGAAACCGTCAGTTGATCGCCCGAGATTTCAACATTTTTATCCTGATAAACTTCCACCCATTGGTCGTGACCATTCAGATCAATGCCTTTTCCATCATGACCGGTAACCAGTTTTCCTCGTCCCATGATGTGAGTTGCGACCTTATTTGGTGAAGAATCAGTCAATTTACGTACTGGCTCGAGCAATCCTGGACTCACGAAATCCCAAATTGCACCTCCCATGATACGTGGATACTGGTAAATGACATCCCAATATTCATCCAGTCCACCGCCAGCGTTTCCAGCCACCGAAAGGTATTCGTCCATAAACGATGGTCGCGGATCAACACTTTCTGGAACCAGCCCCACCTGCGTTTTGAGATCAAAAGGAGTAGGATACCGTGGACCGATAATCTCTTCGCAGCGATGCGCAAAAGCATTCCCTCCATACATCCAGTATCGTGTACCGTCATACTTTCGTCCTTCTTCAATTACAGCGCATATATTTTTACCTTCCCCAGCCTCGTTGCCCGCACTCCAGAAAAGAATGGAAGCATGATTGCGGTCGCGCAATACCATACGTTTTACACGATTGCGGTACATGGCTTCCCAAGCTGGATTATCGCCAAGGGATTCTGTAGCATGTGCTTCATCTCCGGTTTCATCGATGATGTAAAACCCATACTCGTCTGCCAATTCTAAATAGCGTCTTACAGGCGGATAATGTGATATACGTACACAATTTATATTGAATTGTTTAAACAGTTCAAAATCCTTCCGAATGGTAGCTTCGTCCATAGTATGCCCTAAAGTGGGGTGTTGCATGTGGGTGTTGATGCCGTTAAGTTTTATGGCCTTGCCATTGAGATAGAATACCTGATTGCGAATTTCGGTTTCTTTAAAACCAATGCGACCAGTAATTACTTCTTCGGTTTTTCCCTTATTGTTTATTAATTCAAACGTTAACCGGTAAAGATTGGGCGTTTCTGCTGTCCACTTTTTAGGATTTAATATCTGTGATGAAATATTAATCATTTGTTTATCATCAGCAGTTACTTGAACAGCGTCAGAAGTAAAATTCTGAACCAACACATTTTCTGAATTAAACAACGAAGCTCGAACCTTGTAGTTCTGTTTATTGGTTTTCGATTGGTTATTTACCGTAATCTGCAAATTCAGTTTTGCGTTTTCATAGTTTTCGTCCAGGTCTGTAGTGGCATGCCAGTCGAAGATATGTACATCCGATTTTGCGAACAACCAAACATCATCGAAAATACCCGCTAGTCGCCAATAGTCCTGACTTTCGAGGTATACACCGTCTGAATATTTAATGACATTGACGGCAATGGTATTTTTTCCTGGTTTCAGAAAACTGGTAATATCATATTCAGCAGGCTCTTGCGCACCTTCGTTGTACCCCACTTCCTGTCCGTTGATCCAGACAAACGATGCTGAAGCGGTTTTCTCCATGCGCAAAAAAATGTGTTTGCTTTTCCAATTTGCCGGTAGGGTAAATGTTTTGCGATATGAGCCAGTCGGGTTGTATTCGCGCGGAACAAAAGGCGGATTGGAGCGAAAAGGATGTGCAACATTTCGGAACAAAGGATCGCCAAAACCCTGCATTTCCCAGTTGGAAGGAACTGTAATTTCAGACCATTTCTGATCATCAAAATTTGATGTAAAAAAGTCCTTGGGTGTGCCTTCCGGAGTATCGGCAAAATGGAATTTCCACTTTCCATTCAACGAAAGCACATTTTCTGACTTCGATTTCTGAGGATTTAATGCTTCACTTACCGATTTCAAAGGAATACAAACAGTGTGACCTTCATTCTGGTTTATTTGAAATACTTCTGTATTTTCGATGAAAGGGTAAATGTCCGCAAATTTCGATTGCTGTGCTGACAATGTAAAACTTGCCAGCGTGATCAATAAACCAACTATTTTTTTCATGCGCATTTACTTTTTTTATGTTTTTGGAAAACTATATTTTTTCTCAACGATGGCCTATAGACCACTGCCATAAAGCCAAATTTTACCAATAAGTCTGTCCGATATTTTTTTCGAAAATTTCATTTGAGATGTGCCTCAATATCTCTCTTCGATTTCGATCAAATTCTCGAAACAAGAAATTCTGGTCTATCCAATTTCCGACTAATTATTTCAAGTCAACAATTTTTTTCTTTCCAGAATAATTAATCAACTTTCCATTGAAATTTTCACTGGCGGCAATTCCTTTTTGTTCCGATACCAAAACAATGCTGAACACTTTATTTTTTATTTGTTTGGCAAAAGAGCCCTGCAATTTCCCGATCGCCAATTGTTGTTTTTTATCATTCCATTGTAACTCTATGGTGCTATAATTTCCTTTTTCGTAATTGTAATTATCGCCCTCATCTTCGTATAAAGTAAAAGAGCCATCAGCACCCGGATAGATGCGAATTTCTAAAGTATCCAATGGTTTTTCTTTGGTGTATTGCATTACTCTACCCATCGGGATAATGGACCCAGCCTTTACCAAAAGTGGCAACTTATCTTGGGGTGAAGGAAGTGATACTGTTTGGCCACCTTTGTATTTTTTGCCAGACCAGAAGTCAAACCACTCAACTTTTTCTGGAAGATAAACTTCCCAGTTTTGCATGCCTGCCTCGGTCACTGGAGCAACCAAAATCGATTTTCCAAACATGTACTGATAGGCTTGGGCTATTGCTTTGGAATCTTGGCCAAAGTCCATAATCATTGGCCTCATCATGGTTGAATTTTCAGAAGAAGTTTGCCATGCTTCAGCATATATGTAAGGCATGAGCCTGTATCGTAGATTCATCATTTCGCGCATATTATGCTCGACAATACTTCCATATTTCCAAGGCTCAGTTTCTGTCTGATAACCATGCATTCTGAAAATCGGGTTGAAGGTTCCCCACTGAAACCAGCGAGTAAGTATATCGTGATAGGCAATGTCGTTGTATTGATCGTTACGAGGTCTGAAAAACCACCAATGTCGGTTGTCCAGTAAGGCATTCCTGTGAGGTTATAATTTAAACCCGCCACAATTTGACGTTTATAAGTATCCCAATTCCAGCCGATATCTCCAGACCAATTGATGGTGCCGTAACGTTGTTGACCTGGGAAAGCAGATCGTGTGAGGATCGCTACCCTTTTGGAAGGATCTGTTTCGCGTTGTCCGTCATAAACAGCTTTGCTCACAAAAAGTGGATAAGTCAATCTGTAAAAATCACCAGGTCCAAAGAAGGTAGGTTTTCCTGCCAACGCATCATTTTCTGGTTCTGTTGCGTCCATCCACCAAGAATCAACGCCCAGCGTAAACAGGTTATCATTCAAAGCTGTCCAGTGAGTTTTTTGGGTTTCTGGATTATAAATATCAATCCAAGGGCTATCCTGAATATACAAATTTTTATCCATGTAGGGTTTTGCTACTTCTGATTTTTTGTCGAGGTTTTCCCAAACTGAAATTGAGAAATGAGCATTTAAATCGTGGATTTTTTTGATGAATTTTTCGGGTTCTGGATAACTGGTTTCATCAAATTTTGGAACACCCCAACCATATTTACCCCAGTATTGCCAATCTTGCACGATGACGTCAACTGGCAATTTCCGTTTTCTAAACTCTTCCACAGTTGACACCAAATGATCTCCAGATGTATAACGTTCTCTACATTGCCAAAAGCCAAAAGCCCATTCTGGAAGCATTGGTACTTCACCCGTAAGTTTGCGATAATCCGCTATGATTTCATCGGCTTCTTGTCCAGAAAATATGACATAATCCATTGATTTGGCATGCGGAGATCTGAAGGTCGTAACATCATTTGTTTTTCTCCAGGCAAGTGTCGGCACATTGGTGGCTTTTCCTACTATTTGCACCGTGTGATTACCCGCTTTTAAGTTTATCAAAGTACTAGCGGCAGGAGGTAACCATTGGTTGGTTTGATCAATATACGCTACATCGTCAATAACCAATAAGTGTTTGCTTTCCATATTCTGGTAATCCAGCATGAAATCATACACCCCATCTGCGGGAATGGAGAAACTACCTGTGTACAAGGATTGCCTCTGTGAAACTTTTTGCGTACCTGAAGTGGTGGTTACTTCCACCATATTATTTTCGCCCGCGGCCATTTCCTTCTTAACGAGATTGACTGCATTATCTGCTGGATTGAAATGTGTAATGCCGTATTGGTTCCATAAAATACCAAATCCTCGGCTTGAATACAAAAATGGAATGGCAATTTGAGAATTGACTTGTATCAGTTTTCTAGAAATATTGCGCAGGTTATAATGCCCATCCTGAAACTGGCCCAGACCAAAGAGGAATTCATCATTAGGAGAATCAAAGCTTTGTTCGGCTATGAAACAGTCTTCATTTTGAACTGTATTGGCTTCAAGTTTCTTTGTTCCTGCAATTTCTGTCAAAAAAACTTTTCCATCAGCATTTGCATACGAGAGCACATTGTCCATCTTATTGTAAGAAACCATCAAATCAGAGGTAGTCAGCTTGAGCAAATTGCCCTGATCTGTTACCTTAAATTTTGGTGTTGGAAGTTTATTGATAAAAACAAAGTCTCGCTCTTCCTTTTTGCCTGCTTTTTCCCATTGCACCCTTACAGATTTATTGGTCAATGGAGCCAAGTTTAAATCACCTTCCGAAAGATGAATTACCAACTTCCCAGACTTTAATTCATGACTTTTATAAGTTTGACCAAAAGCCAAAAATTGCATACATATTAATCCAATTAAAAATAATACCCTCATTTCTTTCATATCTAATGCATCAATTAATAGGTGATAATCTGGCAGCAAATCCACCTCTTCTCAAAGAGTTGACAGTCATGGTACTTGAGCTGTCCACTATGGCATATTCGACTTCCAATTCCTGGTCGTAGCTGCCATCTTTAATTAATGTTAATTTATATTTTATATTAGGAGGTAAAAAATCAAACTTCAACGCTTTCCTTTGACCCCATCTGGTATTGCAAATACTTCCCAAATACCAATCCTTGCCTTTTCTTCTCGCCATCAATACTTCTCTGCCAGGATATCCATCCAATAATTTGGTTTCATCCCAGGCGTTTGGCAATTCGCTCATAAATAACTTGGCAGCAAATGGGAGTTGTCGATAACCTTCTGGTCTATCTGCCAAGTGTTGCAAACCAGATTCAAAAACTACACCCAATGCCAATTCATGGCCAAAAGAAGTAATGTGAGCAAATTGAGAATTGGTAAATGTGACCGGAGTGTAATCCATAGAACCAATAACATTTCTGGTAAACGGCAAAATGGTATTGTGTTCTGGTGCAATTGCGGTAAATGTTGGCACATTATTGTACCATTCAGCACCGCGCACTCCTTCATAGGTCATCAAATTGGGATAAGTTCTCGCCCATCCTCTTGGAACCAAACATCCGTGAAAATAGACCATCATTTCAAAAGCTGCTGCATCTTCCAAAATATCCAAATAGTATTGAATCATGTGTTGCTTTTCGCTTTCAAAAAAATCAACTTTTACACCAACAAATCCCATTTTTTTGAGCTTTGCAAATTCTTCTAATCTATTTTCATGCGTCAGCATTCTATCTTTTGGTGTGGATGTTACAGTTGTGTGATCTCCTCCTGAATTATACCAAATCAGCGGTTTCACACCAATAGATAGGATGTATTTTGCTGCATCTTCTACGTTGCCGCCATTGGACATGCCATCCCATTCCCAGTCCAAAAGGGTATAAGGCCAATTCATTTCAGCAGCTAAATCAGCAAACTTTTTTACAATTTGGAAATCCTTCGTTCCATGATTGCTTGACCAATAATTCCATGAAACCAATCCAGGTTTGATCCATTCAGTGTTTTTTATTTTAGAAGGCGTTGATACATCATCAACCAAGGTAGAAGCTACAATATCTGGCAAACCTCCGATGATGATCACTCGCCAAGGTGATTTCCACGGCAATTGTATGGTTGGCTTTGATTCGCCAAATCCTCTTGCGTCTTTGGGATTGTGGAAGGTAAGTTTGTATTTCATACTATCCGCAACATTACTGAGTTTGGTACCGCAGTAATTTCTATCCAAATCTGCTTCATGAATTAAAAACCAACAAGTGGTATCTTGGGTGTGAAAAAGGGCAGGATAACCCCATTCGCCGCTTTCCAATTTGCCTGGAACAATGGTACTATAAGTTCCTTCATTGGCTGGATTCCAAGGCTCCATCCACCTTTTGGTTACATTGGGAATTTCATAACTGGTATATTCCTCATTCATTATTAAGGATGAACCTGCTTGTGGAAATTCATATCTAAAAGTAACTCCATCATTGTAAGCTCTTACATGTAGATTTAATTTTGTCTTTTGGTCATTTTCAAATTGCGCTATGATTTCATTGGCTTCATTGGTGCATTTCGATTTTTTTCCAAATGGCGCATCGTATTGCTCAACGATTTTTTTAGCTGGATCAAACTTTAATAATCTCAGATTTGAGGCAAATTCCTGGTCACTTCTAGAAAGTCCGAGGTCTATTTTGGTAATTGATTTTTCTTCCTTCCCATCCAATTTTTGTGACACTTCCAAATACCAAGCATCCAATTTTTGGTTTTGTTTATTTTTTAAAGAGACAACTACTTTTTTATTGGGCGATTCCACACGGACTATTTGGGCTTGAATATTGGTTGAACCCCACCACCCAAAGAAAATTAAAAGCATCAAAGCTTGCATTCGGTAGAGAGATTTCTTAAATGTTATTGACATTTTTCCTGATTTTTAATTTTATAAGTTAAGTGGTAGTCATTAATAGTTTTGTATAAAAACTTCCTAACCACTGGTACATTATTCATCATTTAAAGGCATAGTGTTTTGATCTACTTTGATAAGATTCGTAAATTGAATTCTTTTTTGATCTCTATCCAATTCATGAAAAATTGATATGCTCCTTCTCCCTTTTATGAAAAATTAATAGTCCAAAGCTTGATCATAAAATGGTGATGGTTTGCTTAATTAAATCTTCCTGTTTGGAACTATTACCGTACAGTACTTCATATCTCCCAGCTATTACAGACATCTTATAATTTTCTTCATCATAACTTTCAAAAGACTCCATTGGCAACACAATTTTTGCGACCTGAGTCTCTCCTTTTTTCACACTGACTCTTTGATATCCCTTGAGTGATTTGATGGGCCCTTTGTTATCATCCGTTTTCCTTACATATACTTGAATGATTTCAGTTCCATCCATTTTCCCTGTATTAGATATTGGAATTTCCATTTCCAGATTTTGATTTTTTGACAATGTTTGTGCAGAAAATTTAGCTGGTGATATTTTAAATTGTGTATAACTCAAACCATGACCAAATTCAAACAAAGGCTTATCTGTCAAATATCTATAAGTTCTGTTTGTCATACTGTAATCTTCAAAATCTCTCAATTGTGTGGTGTCCTTGTAAAATGTAATGGGCAATTTCCCAGATGGATTGTAATCGCCAAATAAAACATCGGCCACGGCTTGGCCTCCAGATTCCCCTCCGTACCAAGCTTGCAAAATAGCATCGCAACTTTCAGTTTCTGGTACCAGACCAATTGCAGAACCAGAATTATTGACAAAGATCACTTTCTTTCCAGCTGCTTTGAGTGCTTTGAGGCAGTTGCGCTGTACTTCAGGGAGTTGGATATCTGTGCGATCTCCTCCTTTAAATCCAGGAAAATTAACGGGCATTTCTTCTCCTTCTAAGAGGGTAGATAGACCTCCAACAAAAATTACCGTTTCCGCATCTTTTATTTTTTGAATGAGATTTCCAAAATCAATATCCACTTCTTTGCCAAAATCAAATTCCAAGTTTGCTTCCCAATTATTGAGTTGCTCATACCTCATTTCGATTTTATACGTTTTCCCGGCTACTACAGATAAAGGAACTCGAGATGGCAATGTTCTCCAGTTACTATATCTGGCGATGGATTTACCGTCAACAAACAATTCAAAATATCCGGTAGCTCCACATTTGAAAACGATTTCTTCGGTAGCTGGGGCTGTAAACGTGGTTTCGTAAAGGGCAGAAAATCCGAGTAGTTGAACACCAGATGCAAACTCATGCTGACCGGCTGTTGTTAATTTCATAGGATTGGTAATATATTCGGAAATTACTGGTGTTCCTGTTCTTTTGGGATTGTTCCAATAAGTCGCTTTAAAACCCTTTTTGTTTTCAAAAGATGCAAGGCCAAAATAACTTTCTGTCACTTTGTTCTCAACCAAGTCACAAGCTTTATCATATATGATACTTTTTTCGGAAACCTTGGATTTAATACCATCCAAAATGCTGATAGTCCGCACTGGTGTACCGTTGTAATTACCCCACAACATGGGTTTATTATCTGCATTTGGGCCAATAATTGCTATCTTTTTGCTTCTTCAACAAGGGTAAAACATTGTTTTTATTTTGCAAAAGGGTCATCGATTTTTGAGCCATCTCCAGGGCTAATTTCCTGTGTGCATCATTATTCATGATAGAAAATGGAATATTTGCCCAAGGGACCAATTTATCATCATCAAACTCACCCAAATCCATGCGCTGAGTGAGTAACAAAGAAACACGCTGATCAACCAAAGATGCTGGGATCAGTCCTCGGGAAACGGCTTCTGGGATATTTTTGTAGGCGTATCCTTCCCAAACGCATTCCAAATCTGTTCCAGCTAAAACTCCTTTTGCGGCTGCATGTACAGGATCTGAAGAAACTTTGTGGCTGGTGTAAAAATCAGTAATGGCTCCACAATCAGATACCACGACGTGTTTAAATTTCCACTCATCTCTCAAGATGGTATTGAGCAATCGGTCACTGGCGCAGCAAGGCTCATCATCCAATCTTTGGTAAGCACACATTACTTGTCTCACATCTGCCTCCATGACCAAAGATTTAAAAGCTGGAAGATAAGTTTCTAAGACATCTAGATTACTCACATTATTGAGATTTAATCGGTGTCTGCTCCATTCAGGACCAGAGTGTACGGCATAATGTTTGGCACATGCGAGCAACTTTCTATATTTTGCATCTTTAGGACCTTGCAAACCATTGACAACGGATACACCCATTCTGCTTGTGAGGTATGGGTCTTCTCCATATGTTTCTTGACCTCTCCCCCATCTGGGGTCTCTAAAAATGTTGACATTGGGTGTCCAGACCGATAGACTTAAAAACCTTCTATTTTCTTTTCCATTTCTGATTCCTTCGTGGTATTTGGCCCGGACTTCATCAGATGTAGCATCAAATATTCTATAAACCAACTGATCATCAAAAGAGGCTGCCATTCCTATTGGCTCGGGAAAAACAGTAACGCTATCATTGTTCGCCAGCCCATGTAAAGCTTCGCTCCACCAATTGAATTTTCCAATTCCCAATCTTGGAATTGCAGGAGATTGGTCAAACATGAGGGAAGCCTTTTCTTCCATTGTCAGTTTTGAAACAAGGTCTTTCACCCTTTCTTCAGTACTGAGATTTGGGTTTCTAAATGCCTCTTGGCCAATCATGGAACATGTCAATAACATGCACAGAACAAAAGCTTTTTGTTTCTGATAATTATGCAATTGATTCGTCCATTTTAGACTGATTAGATAGCATGCTGTTTTCATTTTATGGTAATTTAAAGTGTTGTGAAACTATATTTTTTTCCTTTTTTTGTGGGTACATCAACCATGATATAATGGTCAAGTTCTGATGGTTTGATCGTTGATTTACTAGAAATAATGGGTTCAGTTACCTGATCAACTTTGTAAAACAAATTGGGATTTTCATTTTGAGCAGTAGCCAGACTACCACCGCCATTTAATTTGACTGCATTAGGAAGCCTTAATCTCAAATTACCTCCCAAATGAGAAACAACTTCCAATTTTACAATTTTTTGATTTTCCCACTGTAAGTTGGTGATCTCAAAACCACCTTTTGCCATCAATCCTTTGATACTGCCGTCCTTCCATACATCAGGTAGCGCTGGTAATAAGTGTACTGCCTCGTCAGAGCATTGCATCAACATTTCTGCAATTCCAGATGTACATCCAAAATTGCCATCAATTTGGAATGGTGGGTGTGCGTCAAATAGATTGGTGTAGGTGCCTCCACTTCCCCTTTGATTGGTAAGTGGCGTCAATTGTTTTTGAATTAAAACATAAGCGTGATTGCCATCTAAAAGTCTGGCCCACCAGTTGACTTTCCAACCCATACTCCAGCCCGTAGATACATCTCCGCGTTGAATCAAAGTATTGCGTGCTGCTTCAAATAGTTTTGGAGTTCTAAATGGAGAAATTTGATTGGCAGGAAACAAACCATAAAGGTGTGAAATATGACGGTGTTTGTCATTTGGATCATCTAAATCCTCTAGCCATTCTTGTAATTGATTGTGTTGACCTATTTGCATGGGTGGCAATAAGGCGCGTTTCATTTTCAAAGTATCCATAAATTGCTTGTCAACTCCTAGGATTTCGGCTGCTCTGATGGTGGTGCTGAAAATTTCAAATACCAATTGATTATCCATGGTTACTCCTGCATTTACTGCAATGTCATCGTATTCCTTTGGCGCATTTTCTGGCGATGTACTTGGCGTTACCACCAACCATTTAAATTTGGGATGCTCTATGAGAAAATCTACAAAAAATGTAGCTGCACCTTTGATGGTTGGATATATTTCTTCCAGAAATTTTTTGTCTCCAGTGTATAAATAATGTTCCCAAAGGTGTTGACTCAACCATGCTCCTCCTGTTGGCCAAACGCCCCAACGAGCTCCGTCAATTGCACCTGTTGCTCTCCATATATCAGTGTTGTGATGCGCAACCCAACCACGGGCTCCGTACATCGTTTTTGCAGTTTCTTGACCAGTGATAGCCAATTCCTTGACCATTTGCAAAAAAGGTTGGTGGAGTTCGCTGAGGTTTGTCCTTTCTGCAGGCCAATAATTCATTTCCGCATTGATGTTGATGGTGTACTTGCTATCCCACGGAGCGTTCAATCTATTGTTCCAGATACCTTGTAAGTTTGCTGGTTGCCCACCACTTTGCGATGAAGAAATCAATAAGTATCTGCCAAATTGAAAGTAAAGTTCTACAAATTGTGGGTCATTATTATCATTGAATTTTTTGAGTCTTTCATCAGTAGGTGAGGTAAGGTCTTTGGCCACTCCCAGGTCAAGATCAACTCTGTTGAAAAAACTCTGATACGCTTTGATGTGTTTTTTCTTTAACTTATCGAATGATATTTTACTCGCTTGTTCAAGTGCTTGTTTTGCCCTGAGTTTCTCATTACCACTCACGTCATTGTAACTATTGAAATTGGTGGCTATTGAAATATAAATGGTGGCCTCCGTTGCATCTTTTACGGTGATGGATGTGTCGTTGCGTTGTAAACTTCCTCCTTTGATGGTTATGTGACTGATGCCTTCAAAATTGACTACACTTGGTACACCTTCATGATCACTTGTTTTTCCATCAATGACCAATTCATTTTGTCCGTTGATGGTTGTTTTTTTATTCAAATGCGGGCTGGTGTATGAAGTTGTAAAGGATAATTTACCTTTTTGAGAAGCTTTTAATTTGATCGCAATGACTCTTTCTGTAAATGATGCCAGTGCTTCTCTGGTATAGGTTACACCGTTGGCAACGTAGGTAGTCGTAGCAATTGCTGTTCTCAGATCTAACTCACGATGATAATTACTAAATTCTGCGTGACCAGGAAAATCTATTTGCAAATTGGCCACTGGTTGAAACATTTGGCCATGAGATTTTTTGGTGATGATGACTTGATTGGCCATTTTATCAGCTTCCTTATATTTCCCATCGAAAATAAGTTTCCGCAATTCAGGTAAAGCCTCCAATGCCAAAGGGTTGTCATTTCTATTGGGTCCACCGCTCCAAACTGTATGTTCATTTAGTTGAATGGTTTCTGTTGCCACATTCCCATAAATCATTGCACCCAACCTACCATTGCCAATTGGTAAAGCACTTTCCCATTGATTGAGTGATGGCGCTTTATACCACAACTTAAGATCTGACTGACTTTGTGCACTCATAGAAATAATGGTGCACAGAAAAATAAATAAATGGGCGGCTTTCAATTGTAACTTTTTACTTAATCTGATCATGTGAACTTAGCTTATTTGAATTATTTGAATCATAACAATTAGGCTTAATTATGCCATTTTGATATCGTCTTTCGTTTGAATTTTTATCTATTCTTTCATTTTAATTATGGCTTTAATTACATCGGTATTTGCTTGTAATAAACCTGGAAATTGATCTTTTACATCCTCAAATTGCAAAGTATTGGTAATGTATTTTTCGGGATCAATTAGTTGATTTTCTATACAACTTATGACAAAATCAAAATCTGATTTGGTAGCATTTCTACTACTCATCAATGTACTTTCTCTTTTGTGAAATTCTGGATGACTAAAAGTAATTTCACCACTCTGCAGGCCAATCAAAACATACCGTCCGCCATGCGCCAAATATTGGAAAGCTCCATTGATTGCCTTTTGATTGCCCGTTGCATCTATGACAACTGTTGGCATATCTCCATTGGTAATATGTTTTAATGTTTGATTGACATCTTGTGTCAACGGATTGATGGTGTGGTTGAAGCCAAGTGTATCTACACAAAAATCTAGGCGTTTACTATTGACGTCCATTAATATCACATTTCCTCCAGCAATTCTGGCAAATTCTGCTGCAGCAATTCCAATAGGACCAGTGCCGATGACCAAAACGAAATCATTAGTCAGAAACAGCTGCTCTTCTCACGCCGTGTGCTCCAATAGCTAATGGCTCAACCAAGGACAAAGCTTCCAAACTCAAACCTTTACCTTTGATTAATGAGGTTTCAGGTACGGAAAGATATTCAACCATTCCACCATCTTGGTGCACACCACATACCCGCATTTCTACGCAACAATTGGTTTTTCCTGACCTACAGGCCACGCATTTACCACAATGAAAATAAGGAATAAATGTCACCATATCTCCAACAGAAAAATCATCTGTTCCTTGATATTCAACCAAAATACCAGACAATTCGTGTCCCAAAATTCTTGGATATTGAAAATAAGGTTGGGTTCCTTCAAATGCGTGCAAATCAGTGCCGCAAATTCCAATCCTTTTTATTTGAATGATGGCCTGGCCTTCTTGTATTGTTGGTTTATCTAGCGTTATATAATTGAAATTTCCCGGTTTTTCGCAAACTATGCCATTCACTTTGGATTCTATTTAATTTATTTTTTAATATACTGCTTCATGACTTTTTTTTTCAAATTGTCAATCCATGGATGTTACATGAATATTTTTTTCAAAATCAATTTGAATCAAACCATTTTCGTAGAGTTCCCTCCAAAAAGATGGTGAGATTTTTTTCTCCGTCATGGCAATATTTTGTTTTACTCTTTTGGGGTCTGTAGTATTGAGTGCAATGCTTCCTACTCCTGGTATTTGTAATGCAAACTGCACACAAGCCTCAGCTGGCGTAACTTCGTATTGTTTGCAAATCAGGTAAAATTTTTCCCTCCAATCATAGAGGTGTCTTGTTGAAGGATCATGTGGGTCGAGCAATTTGTAATCAAAATAATCACTACCAACTAAAAATCCTGAATGAAAAACAGCTGAATTAATCACCCAAACATCGCGTAAGTGGAAATCATAAATCAAATCGAGTAAAGCTTGTGGGTGACTTTTGATCGTCATACTATTGGCAATCATCACCCAATCTAAATTGACATCGTGGGACAATTCTTGTATGACTTTCCAATCCTTTGCGCCTATACCAATGGCACTGACAATTCCTTCTTTTTTCAAATCATACAAAGCTCTGTATGCTTCCAAAATATCATTGTATAATGACAAATAATGATCCCGACTCTCAGCCATTGCAAGATATTCGTCGGGGTCATGGACGGATACCATCTGAGGGGTATAACCGCCAAGTAATTTATTACCTTGATCAAAACATTCAATCACTCCTTTATAACTGATCGTTTGCTTTGCATCATTTTTGAGATTTTTCCAAACTCCGGGTTCAAAAGTTGGTTCTTTGCCTTTCAATTCTGTTCTCAGCCAACCTAGTTTATTACTTATTTGTACTTCACCTTTTTGGATATTCAATTGATTCAAACATTTTCCTAAAACTTCCAGAGCTAAACCTGCTCCATATTTTCCAGCAGAATCAAACATTACTAGCCCGTCTGATTCTTCAAAACAATTTTTTACCAACTCAAACTTCTGTTCTTCAGCTATTTCTGTATACAAATTACCTAAACTACTGGTCCCAAAAATTATTTTTGGAAACAAGTTACCTTTCATACTTCAACTTTTTACTTTAAATCTAATAACATCGGATACTGATGCACCCTAAAGATGTGAATAAAATCTCATCCTTAATAATTCCCAAAGATGAAAAGAAAATATTGAAGGAGGTATCATTTTTTTTATAAGATACCTGCCCTCAACATTTGTTAAAATAGCTACTTTTTTTATTAATAACCTTGAGTTTGTTCCAACTCAGGGTTTCTTAATATTTCATTTGTTTCTATGGGAAGTAAATTAAACTTAGGATCAAATTTTCCTCTGTCTAGTAGTTGATTTAAAACATAGTTTTTCTTTCCTGCGGCGTCTTTGACGATGTCCATGCCATAGATGATTCCAGATTCAGCAACGTCAGATATTTTCCATCTTCTCACGTCCCAATATCTGTGTTCTTCAAAAGCAAGTTCAATTCTTCTTTCGTTGTACAATCTACGTCTGAGTTCAGCGCCTGTTACGCTGGCTGGAATGGCTGGCATACCTACTCTTGCTCTTACTTTTGAAATGTACTCTCTACATGTCGCTTCGTCGCCCAGTTCAAATTTAGCCTCAGCATAATTCAAGTAAGTTTCCCCCAATCTGAATATGATCCAAGGATTGGTGTATGGTTGTTGCCAACTCAAAGGAATATTTGATTCAGGCATGAATTTTTTCAAAACATAATTTGACCTTGGATTATCTCCACTTTGTTTGTAAGAATCAAATCCCCATTTTGAGCCATCTGGAGAAACCCACATTTCAAAAATATCACCTCTATATTCAGAGCCATCATGAATAATGGTCGCTTCAAATCTAGGATCTCTGTTTGCATATGGATTTTGTGGATCATAACCTGAAGCAGGATTTACTGTCTTCACACCTCCTGGATAAATGAATGGAGGTTCGCCATTTGTCATATCGTAGTCATCAACCAAGTTTTGTGTAGGTCCGTTGCTAGCCCACCATCCACCGTATGCGCCGTACCTTCTATTGAGGTTGTGCATTGGGGCTTGGTGTGAATTGGTAGCGGAAAAACTACGAACAAAAATCATTTCATTATTTGGTGCACCACTTGGTTGATTAAATACTTGAGAATAATTTGGTTCCAAAATATAATCACTCTTCATCACTTGCTCAGCATAAGTAGCAGCCTTTTGCCATCTTGTTTTGTCATTTGTTGTATTGAAAAGTGGGGATGCTGCATAAAGCATCAACCGAGAAAGCAATGCATTGCAGGCATCCTTTGTTGCCCTACCAAAATTACTATCTGTTGATGCATACTTATTTGCCAAGTCAGGAATTGCTGCCAATAACTCAGTTTCTATAAAGGCTGCAACTTCATCAAATGAACTTCTTTTGAATGAAACTTCCTCACCTAAATCATAAACTTCAGTTACAATAGGTGCGCCGCCAAATCGCTCAATGAGGTTGAAATAAATAAAGGCACGAAGAAATTTTGCTTCTGCAACCAATCTCGCTTTGTTTTGAATTGCTATAGCGTCTCCTTCCATTTTTTCTAGAAAAACATTGATTTTTCTGATGGCTTGGAAAGCAGTGCCCCAATAATAGATATTTCCACCACCAGTCCAGTGATTGGTAGCTGCACTTGTTATATTATCAGGATTCATAGTACGTCTTGCAACGTTACCCAAATCCCATGCTATTGAACAATAAGCCTCATCCGTAGCCTTTGACTGCATGTGGATTTTAAATCCGTGCTCAATACTGTTTTGGTATAAAGCATTGTGATATGCCTTGATCAAATTTTCATCTGACCACACAGCATCTTCCGCTATTCTATCCTTTGGTGGGATATCCAAAATGTCATCATTACAAGCGGATATGGTGACCAATAATGCAAATAAGAATAATATCTTTTTCATTGTTCTTTAATTTTAGAATTTAACATTTGCTCCAATATTGAGCACTCTTTGCTGTGGATAATATAAAAATCCACCATTCATTTCTGGGTCAGCCCATTTGATTTCTTTGGCCCAAGTCAATAAGTTGGATCCACTCAAATAAATGCGCGTTTGACTCAATCCAGCTTTTCCTGAAAGGCTTGCTGGTAGTGAATAACCTATTTCCATATTTTTTAATCTTGCAAAAGTGGCGTCAAACAACCACATCGTATTGTTGCTTGGTGCATTGTCAGCAGCTCGTGGTAGGCTTCCGTTGGGATTATCCACTGACCACCTATCCTCTGATCTGTATACAGATGCATTGTCAAAGTTGGAATTTCCAAGTGATGCAAATCCACCATCATAGTTATATGCATTGGTTTGTCCTTGGAAAAACATATTGAGATCAAAGCTTTTATAACTCAAATCAAAATTCAACCCAAAAACAATTTCTGGCGTTGCGGTATAATTAAATCTAAATTGATCTGCAGCATTGATCATTCCATCACCATTCAAGTCCACAATTTTGGTGTCACCCAATTGTGCATTTGCCAAACGTGGCGAACTTTCCAGCTCTTCTTTTGTGTTGAAAACACCATCCGCTTGATAAAATAAGCCTGCACCAACAGGACGACCAGTCTGACTTTTGACCTCTTCATCTTGTGGTACTTCATCCATAAAAATGATTTTACTTCTAGCAAATGAAGTACTACCACCGATTCTGTATCTAAATTCGCCTACTGTGCGGTTGTGTGACAATTCCAATTCAAAACCATGGCTCTTTACTTCACCAATGTTTTCATCTGGTATTGCAGAGAATCCTAGAACATTACTGATGGATACATTTTTCTTGGCAAGGATATTGGATCTGTTTTGATTCCAAAGCGTAAAATTAACGCCTAATAAACCTTTTAACATGGTGGCTTCAACGCCCAAATCCAATTTCTCACTTACTTCCCATGTAATGTTGGGGTTTGGCAATGTATTGGGGAAAATACCCGGAACATCACCACTGCCAAATACATAATTTTGGCCAAACGAAAATGATTGCAGATACTGATATGGAGCAACCCTATCATTTCCGATTTGTCCAAAAGAGCCTCTCAATTTCAAGAAGTCGACAAAATCAACGCCTTGCATAAATGATTCTTCAGAAACCAACCATCCTGCTGACATGGCAGGGAAAAATCCATACCTCTTTTCGTTTGGAAATATTTGGGAACCATCATATCTAAATAAAACTTCTGCCAAATACCTACCCTTGAAACTATAGTTGAATCGACCAAAATAATTGTTATAGGCACTTGCAGATGTGGATCCACCATTGTTTTTATCTTCTGGTGCCGTGCTGCCTACGTTGATCTGATCAATAGCCGAACTAACAAAGTTTCTTCTATAAGCTTGTGCCCAAATGTTGTCATTTTGCTGGCGTTCTACACCAAGCATAGCGCCTATATTGTGGTCGTCTCCGATGAGTTTATTGTAGTTGATTCGAGCATTTGCAAGCCTGGTAGTCCACCTATTGTAAGTGTCCCACAATTCTGTTGTTGACGAACCTGTACCTTGTTTTCTGACGTAATTCTGTGTATTTACATTGTATTCATCATAGAAATAAGGCTTTACAAATCTCTTTTCAAATCTGTTATTCAAGTCATAATTGTAACTTCCAGTTAGTTTCAAACCTTCTACACCCGGAATTTGGTAAGTCGCAGTAAGCGTAGAATAGATAGGACTGTCACTATTGGAGGTAAGGCCTCTTTGGTCTACTAATAATGGATTCTCACCCAATCTTCCCGGAGCTATCAATCCATTTGGATATCTGGCCACCAATGTTGGATTTGCAAGAATGATATTTGTAAAATCCGTTGTATTGTTATTGACGGCCGAATTGGTAGTTTTATTCAGTATTGCTGAAATATTGGCTCCTATTGTCAGGTGTTTACTGACATTTATATCCGTTGTCAATCTGAAGTTGTACTGGTTGTAATCTACCGGAGTATTTCTAAAATTACCATCTTGATTCATGTATCCAAAGGATAAGAAATACTTGGCAGCTTGGGTACCTCCAGCTACAGACATGTTGATTCTCTGTTGCACAGAATGAGGTCTTAGCATTTCTCCTACCCAATCAGTATTTGGATAAAGCACTGGATCAGAACCATCGGCATATTTTTTGATGGCATCAGCCGAATAAAAAGGTGTATAAGTTGCTGGTCGACCTGCTCTATACCATTCTGCCTCATTGAATACTTGTGCATAGGTTGCTGCATCCATAACATCTACAATTTTGGTTGGGGCAGAAAAAGATTGATTCATTGAAACATTAAATTCTGGTTTGCCCAATGCTCCCTTTTTAGTGGTTATCAAGATAACACCATTAGCAGCCCTTGCTCCATAAATGGCAGCACTAGCGTCTTTCAGAACGGAGATACTTTCAATATCACTTGGGTTGAGTCGCCCCATAAAACTTCTTGGAACACCATCAATAATGATCAATGGTGATGCAGGATTGATTCCATCTCCTGTATTACTATCAAATGTGCCATTCCCTCTGATTAAAAGATTGGGATCATCTGCACCTGGTTGTCCAGAACGCTGATTGACAATCAACCCTGGTAGACGTCCTGCCAAAGAACTGGTAACGTTGGCCGTTGGACTTTTCACCAATTCTACCCCTTTGACACTTGATACAGATCCTGTCAAGGTTTCCTTCCTTTGTTCTCCATAGCCTATTACAACAACTTCATCAAGCGCTGCAACATCCGCTGCCAAAACGACATCAATATTTGTTTGTGACCCAACATTTATTTCCTGAGTCATGAAACCAATAAAACTAAAAACTAAAGTAGAATTTTGTGGCACTCCGTCCACTTCATAGACTCCATCCACGTCTGTGATGGTACCTATCGTAGATCCTTTTACAAAAACATTTACTCCGATTACTGGCGGACTACCCTCTTCATCAGAAACAATTTTTCCAGAAATCTTTAAATTCTGGGCATTTAATCCCACTGAGCATAGGATCAAACATATAAACCACAAACTGTGCCTGACAATCCATGGCCTACCATAATGTGATGTGGTAAACTTTTTTAGCATGCTTCAACGATTAAAAAATTAAAAATAATTTTCAAATATATAGTAAACTATGTAATCGATTAACTATTATTTAAAAATAAATATTTTCATAACTTATTATCACCTGTATATCAGTTATTTAAAACGTTTTAATAATTAGTTAATCGATTGTATAAAGTTTCATAAATGCGTTTTTTTAACCTTAAGTAAAGGTCTCAGATTTTTGATTAAATAAAGCTTTTGAGGTGGTTTAAAGCCTAAAGGATGAAGGCGATTTTTGCATTATTGAAAGATAAAAGCGCTTGAGTTTTAAGTTTTTTAAATCCTATTTTAGCTTTACAAAAAACATGTACAATATTTCCCAGTACAAAACATTTTAAATTCTATTGGGTAAAATTGTGAATATCAGTAGCTTTATGGCGCTTTAACTATACATTTGTAGTTTAAGTACAGCTTTTGAAAATACAAACAATTTATTTTTAATTTCATATGCAAAAAAAACGTGTGACTATATACGACATAGCAAAAGCGCTCAATGTCTCAGCTTCCTATATCTCACGTGCATTGAATGATCATGCCTCAATCAGTGAAAAAGCCAAAGAAAAAATCAAGAAAAAAGCAGCTGAATTAAATTATAAGCACAATGCTCTAGCTGCAAACTTAAGGCAAGGTGGATCCAAACTTCTGGGTGTCATTGTACCTTTGATCAACCAAAGATTCTTCTCAGACACCATTTCTGGAATCGAAGAAATTTGTTCTGATAAAAACTACAGTTTATTGATTTGCCAATCACATGAAAATTTTGCCAAAGAGGTTCATGCAGTGGATACTTTGATCAAGCAAAATGTGGAAGGAATACTCATTTCTGTATCCTCAGAAACCAATTCATCAGAACATTTACAAAATATATTGACTCACGACATTCAGTTGATTCAATTTGATAGGTGTTTGGACGAGCTCAATAGCATCAAGGTTGAAAATAACAATTTGGAGATCAGCTATAAAGTTACCAAAAACATCATTGAAAGTGGATATGATAAGATTGCCTTTTTAGGCGGCCCTAACCACCTCTCTACTTTCAAAAATAGAAAAGATGGTTTTTTAAAAGCAATCAAAGAATTCAACTTACCCATTCCTTTCAATTTCATTCAAGAAGATCTTTTGGTGCCTGAAAATAGCTATAAAGTGGCGCGCGAACTTTTGCTTTTGAAAGATCCCCCAAATGCTTTTCTCACGGTTTCAGACCACCAGTCTCTTGCCATACTCAGGCTTGCCAATGAACTCCAAATTGACGTTCCCAATGACTTGGCCATTTTTGGATTTGCCAATGAGGATTTCACAACGATTACCAATCCCTTTTTATCCTCTGTCGATCAAAAAAGTAAAGAACTTGGAAGACAAGCCGCACTTGCCTTTTTTGCCAAAACAAATGCTGAAAGAGTCAGGGGTGAAAAAATTGAACCAATAATTGTTGAAAGTGAAATCATGGTCAGACAGAGCTCCAAAAAAATCTAGTTTCTCAAGTTCCTTACTTGTAGTATTTTGTTTTGCAAAATATAAAATTTAATTTGCGAAATAAATATCGTTATGAGCTACACGAAATATACTGCCAATCGCGGAAGAGGTTTGATGTTATCTATCGCAATACTATGCTTTTCTTTGTTTTTTACTGTCCAAACACGTGGACAAAACGGCGGATCAAAAGCCAATAAACAAAAAAGGATTGTACTTGTAAGCAATGAATCTGAAAGGAAAGTTGACGTGATGATAGAAGGAAAATTATTTACATCCTATATATATCCTACAAACATTAAAAAACCCGTTTTGTACCCTTTGACTACCCCAAAAGGGACCAAAATTACCAGGAAATTTCCTTTAGAACCTTCAGTTGGTGAAAGAGTTGATCACCCACACCACGTGGGTTTATGGTTTAATTATGGTGACGTCAATGGTTATGATTTTTGGAATAATTCCGATGCCATTCCAGCAGATAAAAGAGATGGATATGGTACAATTTATCACAGAGCTATAAACTCCATGGAGAACGGGGATGATGAGGCAAAGTTGTCAGTGACCATGGAATGGGTTTCTGCCAAAGGGGACGTTTTGTTGATAGAAAATACAACCTTTATTTTCAGGGGAAGAGACAACGAATATAACATTGATCGCATCACCAAATTGACCGCGAAAAATGGTGATGTAAGTTTGAAAGACAATAAAGAAGGTGTATTGGGCATCAGGCTCATCCGTGCTTTGGAACACCCAAGCGACAAGCCAGACATCTTCACTGATGCAAATGGCATTGCCACCAAGGTTGCAGTTTTAAACAATGATGGCGTAAATGGAAAATACACAAACGCTGAAGGAATACAAGGCGACGATTGCTGGGGCAAACGTTCCAATTGGGTAAATTTATCAGGCACTGTTGGCAATGAAATAATCAATTTAGCCATCGTGGATCATCCCCAAAATGTGGGTGCTCCCACCTATTGGCACACTAGAGGTTATGGTTTATTTGCTGTCAATCCACTTGGTCAATCCGCTTTGAGCAATGGCAAAGATGTGCTAAATTTTGGCCTCAAAAAAGGAGAAAGCACCACCTTTAGACACCGCATCATTATAGCCAATGAGGATCTTGGTAAAAAGCAAATGGATGCAAGGTTCAATGAGTTTTCTAAACTATAGGATTAAAATAGCTGAATTGCAAAACTGCTGATTTGCAAAATTGCTGAATTGCGAAATTGCTGAACTGCGCCTGAGTTCATAAAGTTTTTACTGCTAGTGGCTCAATGCTGAGAGAAGATGGATGAAGGGCGAATTGGCTTCAGCCTGTTCAACTGTGACAATGCTCAGAGAAGGTGTATGAAGGGCGAATTGGCTTCAGCCTGTTCAACTGTAGCAATGGTCAGAGAAGGTGTATGAAGGGCGAATGAGCTTCAGCCTGTTCAACTGCTGAATTGCAAAACTGCTGAACTGCAACTGAGTCTTGTTCTGAAAAAAGTTGAAAACTGACAGCTGACCACTGACAAAAAAAAAGCTCGATGCTCGTGGCTCGATGCTCGCAGCAAAATTTCTGAAATGCTAAAAGTAGGAGAATAAAAGGCGAATGGGCTTTAGCCTGTTCAACTGCGACAATGCTGAGAGAAGGTGGATGAAAGGCGAATTGGCTTCAGCCTGTTCAACTGTGACAATGCTCAGAGAAGGTGTATGAAGGGCGAATTGGCTTCAGCCTGTTCAACTGTGACAATGCTGAGAGAAGGTGGATGAAGGGCGAATTGGCTTCAGCCTGTTCAACTGCGACAATGCTGAGAGAAGGTGTATGAAGGGCGAATGGGCTTCAGCCTGTTCAACTGCGCCAATGCTGAGAGAAGGTGGATGAAGGCGAATTGGCTTCAACCCTGCTTCAGACTGCTTGAAATTGCTGAAAACTGATCACTGAAAACTGCCAGCAAATAGTAGACCACTGACCATCTTCCCTACCCTTTTGCTTTAATAAATGACTGTGAAAATCTTTTATTATTTGCTAAAAACGAAATAACATAAAATCCAGGAAGTAAATCTGAAACATCGATTTTGTTGTGATTTGAATTAGGAATTTGAGTGGCCATTTTACCACCAACGCCAAAGATTTTGATATCCTGAATATTTTCAATTCCGGAAATAAATAGGTCATCCATTGCCGGATTAGGATATAATTTAAATGCATTACCTAGCTCATTAATTTGAGTGGTCGTGATAAATTTCCTTTTTGAGCCAACTAATTCCACAAAATAATTGTCAGCATAACAGATACCGGCTATCAGTCCTACAACAGGAGTAAATATGTAGTCAATATCCTGCCTGTTGCCTAAAAGATAACAATTTTCATAAGTAATACCTTCCTGGGTTGTATAATCACCAATAAAAGAAACCCCTAAAATTAAACCTTTATCTGGTCCATGTTGTATAGAATCTCCTTCCTGGTACTGATGTTGAAATATTTTATAAAGATCAAAATCATCATCCATGTAAAAAATATCATTAGGCTTTTCCTTCAATTCTGCTAATTTTTGAATCAACTCTTTGTCAATTTCTGGGATATTGAAGAACTGCTCGAATAGGTAAATAATAGTGTCGCTATGATCTTCGAGTAAAATAATTGTATTAGAGTCTTTCTGAATAAATGCATTATTGTCTATATCATACCTGTTGTATATCCAATAGATGTTTTCATTTAAAGGAAAATAATCTTGGCTCATTAAATCCAGGATTGATACTGATAAGAGTATTATCAAGAAAAAGAATTTTTGCATCATTTAATCATTTAACTTCCCCTAGAAAAGAAAATTCACACCATCGTTTCCTAATAAAAATCCTTGCAAAAGGTATAAGGAAATCCTTTTTATTGAATGACGAAAACTAATTTCAACAATTATTTTACTACCATAATTTTTATGAAAGATTGAATATCATCTGTACTTCTTTGTACCAAATACAAACCAGTTCCAAAGTTTTGAGTATTGATAATTGCGTTATTAGTATTGGTAACTGTTGAGTATATCATTTTCCCTGTTGCGGCTTCTATGACAGATATTTTTGATTTCTTATTTATTACTTCCTTTCCTAAATCAATATAAATATTTGAGCCCACAACTACCGGGTTTGGAAATGCATTCATACCATTATCAAGTACAGTTTGATTCACATTTGTTTGTAAGTCTCTCAATTTTACCAGACTGGCATTTCGGCCATCGGCCAAAAATCTACCCCCAACAAATATTTCATTGTCTTTATTTGCAGTAGCACAATAAATAGCCTCTACATTTGACAAACCAATTGGAAATTCCTTAATATAATTTCCAAAACTGTCAATGATTGCTGCATTAGGTACGATTTCTCCATTGTAAGTATCGAATATACCACTGATCATATATCTATTGGGGTAGATTTCTATGATTCTATCTACCCTTGAATTTAAACTGCTGTGTGAAACATCTGCCCTAAAGTTATCATCAATGCTACCATCTGGACTTAGTTTTGCCATAAAAGCTGTTGCAGAAAAGCTTCCTTCCTCCTGAATCAGTCCGCCCACTAAAACACTTTCATTTACCTTAATCGCCGTCGATGCAAATCTATTTATTGGAAGTTCGGAATTAAAAGAGGTATTCCTGTTTCCATCAGCATTTACTTTCACGACACAGCTTGTATCAGAACCATCATAGCTGATTTTACTCCCGTATAGCAAAAGGTTGTTGTCGGCTCCCAATTGATACCCGTTGAATCTATAAATTGCAGAAAAATGACCATCATTTAAATTCACTGGTTGCTCGCCAAAGTGGTCGTAGATGACCAAATTTTGCCCCCCTCTACCATTGACATTGTAGGCAGTACTCTCTCCTGCGTAAATTTTATCTTGACTTACGTCCAAATAAACTATTGCTCCTTGGCCATTCCCAAAATAAGGAAATGCTACATTTCGGATCAATTTGCCTTCTTTAGTCAAAATGGCCAAACCATTTATTTTACTAAAATCTCCTGTAGATATGTAAGTTGCTGCAACAACCAACAATCCATTTGGTAAGGTTTTTACCCCATAAGGAATAATTTCTTTCGTAATGTCTGGAGTAAAAAGTTTTATCCAAATTTCCATTAGCATTTAGCCTTATCAATTTTTGAGTAAATTCTCCCCCACTACTGAAAAATCACCACAAACCATCAACTTGCCATCTTGTTGTGGGGATAATCCATACACGGTTCCAGGAGTTAAAATCTTTGCCTCAAAACTTGTATCCACCTGCAAAATCTCGTTATAGTTTAATCGCACAATACCCAAATTGTTATTTCCCATTGCAAAACTTACATCGCCTACACTTACGATGGAAGTGTCAGTGTCTTCACTTGGGTTGAGAATTGGAGTTGAGAAAACATTTGTTCCCAATTGTAATATATAAGGATCATTTTCAATATTGATTTCATAAATATTTCTACCTAAGGCCAAAATTCTATTTTCGTCCAATTTGGTAATATAATAAACCTGATCTAAGAAAGATACAGGGGTATTTAAGGCAAGGCGATCCACAAAAACAAGATTTCCTGTTGAGTCAAATATATTGATGGTGTTGAAATCTGTTAATAAAACAACCAACCGCTGTTCAGAACCAACTATGGCTTTTCCATAACTATTGTTTCCAAATGCTGCATTTGCCAGAATTGGATTATATGTTTCAATTCGGTTCCCCAAGGTATCCAAAGCAATCACATTTCTAGATTCTCCATTCACCAGGAAACTTCCACCAACAATGATTTTATTTTCATTCATTACCGTCAACTCAGTTTGCTCTTGGGATATGAAGGGAGTAAAATCTGCATGGATACTTCCATTTTCGTTGAGCAATAAGGTACGATATTGAGTATTGTTGAGACTGTCAAGTGATTGCTCAATAATGGCTATCTTTCTATCTGGTAGCAAGTCAAAATGGATTACTTGAGCATTGTTGGTTGTATATTTATCAAAGGTTTGATCAATCTCACCATTTTCTTTTATCCTCAAGATTCCCGCCAAATATTGACCCTGAGGCGAGTATATGTTTCCCGAAATTAAAATATTTCCTAAGCCATCATCTTTGATTTTACTTATTGTCCTCCCAATTGTTGGATCCACCTGAAAAGTACTGTCTAAACTGCCATCATGATTAAAACGGATCAACCCCGATAAAACCTTGCCTGCAACGATGCTATTGGCGTTTAAATCAACTATATATTTTTGCCCTGATACCTTTGCTACTAAAGAAGCTCTACCCTCTTTAAAGACACCTGCATTAAAATCATTGTCTATGTTTTGCGCAAATAAAGTGTGGGTAATAAAGCAAATGATCAATAATGGAAAATTCTTCATGGCTTATCATTTATTGTTGTTTGTCATTAAATTTTGAAATGGTATTTACATTCCAAAATCAAAAATAAAACATATTGAGCATACAATGTTTAAATATTATTTTCATATCATCGTTGCATTAAAAACTTTAACACAATTTAAGAAATAGTGTTCTTTAGCATACTTGAATCTCTCCAAGCAGTATAAACGTCAAATTCCTGTTAAGAATTAACTGTTTGGGTGTGTATTTGATATATTTGTTTTGCTAATTGTATTGGTAACTTATAAGGTGAAACAATACAGGTTGGATACTGATAACGATTAAAATTTGCTGGATTATCCGGATATTTTTTTCAATCATAATTTCCGCCAAAGTACTTGATTGACTATTTACATTTTTTTGAAAAGATCAAATCGTTTTTTTATGAGAATTATTTCGGCATTGTTGGTCCTGCTTTGTTTACAGGCCCAAGCGCAAATCAGTCTACCAAAGCTAGTCAGTAATGGGGCAGTTTTACAAAGAGACGAACCTATTAATTTATGGGGCTATGCTTCCCCTAAGGAAAAAATAACCATTCAAATAAACAAAGAGAAATACAAGACCCAAGCCAATGAAAAAGGCCATTGGGAGGTAAAAATACCCGCTCATCCTGCGGGCGGTCCGCACACCATCATACTCAAAGGCAAGAATGAAATCAAGGTAGAAGATGTACTTTTTGGTGATGTTTGGTTGGGATCTGGCCAATCCAATATGGTGGTAAACATGGAACGGGTAAAAGAAAAATATCCCGACGATATTGCTTCTGCCAATTACCCGCAAATCAGAAATTTCTTCATCAAAACCATGACTGACCTGACAGGTCCCCAAAAAGATTTTCCAGACGGTCAGTGGGTGGTTGTTTCTCCCCAAAATGTTCAGACCATGGGTGCAGTGACTTACTTTTTTGCAAGGGAAATCCACACCAGGTATAATGTTCCGGTCGGAATCATCAATTCTAGTGTTGGTGGCACGCCCATAGAAGCTTGGATCAGTGAAAAAGGCTTTAAGGATTTTGATAAAATTTTGAAAACCATAGAGACAAACAAAGATACTGCAGCCATCAGCCAAAGACTTGCAGCTTTCAGGAACAGACCTGGCGGTGGAGAACAACCCAAGCAACCACAGGACTTAGGCACATCAGAAAGCCCAAATGGTACGAAACCAGTTACAAACCCAAAGCGTGGGCAGACATCAACATTCCAGGCTTTTGGGAAGATCAGGGTTTAAATAACTTGGATGGTGTCGTTTGGTTTAGACGAGAAATCGACGTCCCTAAAGAAATGGTCAATACCGAGGTCAAATTGTATATGGGTCGCATTGTGGACTCAGACCACGTGTATGTCAATGGCACTCAAGTCGGAAATATAACTTATCAATATCCTCCTCGCCGATATATTATTCCTAGTGGA
Source organism: Saprospiraceae bacterium (assembly GCA_016715105.1). Taxonomy (GTDB): domain Bacteria; phylum Bacteroidota; class Bacteroidia; order Chitinophagales; family Saprospiraceae; genus JADKBO01. Next base: position 314,232 of record JADKBO010000003.1, read on the forward strand.
GTATTGAAACCCGATAAAAATACCATTGTCATCAGAGTACAAAACAATGGTGGTAAAGGTGGATTCGTCCCTGACAAGCCTTACTACATGACTGCAAATGGAATGGAAATTGATTTAAAAGGGACCTGGCAATATAAAGTTGGCCAAGTCATTGTGCGTCCACCTTTTGGTGGAGGTGGTGGTGGAGGCGGATTTACAGCTCAAAACCAGCCGACAGCATTATTCAATGCCATGTCTGCACCTATAGTTGCTCAAACCTCCATCAAGGGTATGCTTTGGTATCAAGGAGAATCAAATACGGGCAATCCTGTCATTTATAAAGATTACATGGAAGCCTTGGTCAACGATTACCGCCGCATGTTTAACAAACCAAATATGCCTGTTATTGGAGTACAGTTGGCCAATTTTATGGAGCAGGATTTTGTGCCAGTAGAAAGTAATTGGGCTGCCCTGCAGCATTCACAATTTTTAGCAACCAAGATGCCCGGAACTGCATTGGCGGTCATCTCTGATGCAGGTGAATGGAACGACATTCACCCACTCAACAAAAAAGCTGTTGGAGATCGTTTGGCTTTGGCAGCAAGAAAATTGGCTTATGGCGAAACTAATTTGACCATATCTGGACCAAGGTATTCGTCCTATACCATTGAAGGCAATAAAATGATCCTCAGTTTTGATGAAGTGGGAAAAGGCCTAAAAACCAGTGATGGTGAACCATTAAAATATTTTTCCATCGCTGGAGATGACCGAAAATTTGTTTGGGCCGATGCAAAAATAGTTGGAGATAAAATTGAAGTAAGTTCACCTGAAGTTTCAAAGCCACTATTTGTAAGATACGCTTGGGCAAATAATCCAGTTGGAGCAAATTTGACCAATGATACAGGCATTCCTGCTTCGGTTTTTGAGGCCGGAGTTGGCAACGAGAAAAAGTTGTGGCACGGCAAAAAAGCTACTGTTGTGCTTACCTATGATGATGCGCTCGACGTACATTTGGATAATGTTGTTCCGGCACTCAATCGATTGAGTTTTCTCGGAACCTTTTACATGACAGCGTCAGCGCCTGCTAGTGAAAACAGAATAAACGATTGGAGGCGAGCAGCTCAAAGAGGGCACGAATTGGGAAATCATACCTTGTATCACCCTTGTGATGGAAGTAAACCAGGTCGGTCTTGGCTCACTCCGTTAAACGATTTGAGCAAATATACAACCGAACAAATTGTGCGAGAAGTGAAAATGACCAATGCTTACCTGGAAAGTATTGATGGAAAAAAAGATCGGACTTTTGCTTACACTTGTGGTGATACAGAAACAGCTGAAGGTTCATTCATCAATGCCATCAAGGATGAGTTTGTAGCGCTTCGAGGGGTCAGAGGCCAAAATAGCACAATCGACAATGTCAATTTGGAAAACGTAGATTGTTACTCCATTGATAATAGCAATGCCGATAAATTGCAATCTTGGGCAGAAAAAGCCATCGAAGATAATGCACTGATGGTTGTATTTTTCCATGGTGTTGGTGGCGGACATAGCATCAATACTGATTTAGACAAACACAATGCTTTTTTAAAGTTTTTGAAAGATCATGAAGATGAAATTTGGGTGACTACCATGGTCGATGCTGCGCAAAATATCATTGATTATAAATCTTCTGTCAAAAAAGATGGAAAGTAATCCATCGTTAAAAAATTCAATTTTTTTGTTGTCAAAAGTTAAAATTAAAGTCATGAAAAACATATTTTTTTTACTCTTATTAATACTAGGTTTTTATCAAGCTAATGCTCAAAAATACCCAGCACTTGTCACTTTCAACAATGAACAAGACCATCAAAACATGATGGATCAGTTGGGCATTAAAGTATTGAGGCCTGGTCCAAGTGGTAATGAATCAGCACCCAATGCTGCTAATTATAAGGAAGAACTTGCAAATCCTTGTCCACAACTTCCTGATTTGCTCATGACTAAAAAAGGTAAAAAAATCAGTACTGCTGCAGATTGGTGGTCAATGAAAAGACCAGAAATTTTGGAGGGCGTGGAGCGTGAGTTATATGGAAAATTACCCGCCAAAATTCCAGCTGTTACCTGGACTGTAAAAATTGAAGACAAGGAATTTGTTGGTCGAGTACCTGTGGTAGCCAAACAACTCATCGGCCATGTGGACAACACCGAATATCCACTCATCAATGTTGACATCAATATGATGCTCGTGGTTCCTACGAATGTGAAAGGCCCTGTTCCTGTTTTGATGATGTTTGGTAGGCCTTCATTTCCTGCTCCAGCTCAGCCAAGTCCCGAACACATGGAAATCATCAACCAATCATTTAAGGACATGATGATCAAAAATGACCCCAAAATGAAAGAAATTTTTGATCTATACCCAGCCTACAATCCTATAACGAGATTACCTGGCCGAAATCCATTTGCACCAGCCCCAGAAGGAGATTTACCACCGACAGAACAATTATTGGCTGCGGGTTGGGGATATGTAACTATAGATCCGTCCAGCATCCAAGCTGACAATCATGCAGGTATTACGAGAGGCATCATTGGCTTGGTCAACAAAGGGCAACCTAGATCTCCAGATGATTGGGGGGCATTGCGTGCTTGGGCATGGGGTGCTGCAAGAGGACTTGATTACTTAGAAACTGATCCTTTGGTCGACGCTAAAAAAGTTGGAATCGAGGGAGTATCCAGGTACGGAAAGGCCGCTTTGGTCACTTTGGCATTTGAAGAAAGATTTGCTGTTGGTTTAATCGGTTCATCTGGAAAAGGTGGTACAACCTTACATCGTAGAGTTTGGGGAGAAGCTGTGGAAAGTCTCTCTGGTGGAGAAAATTACTGGATGTGTGGTAATTACATGCGTTTTGGTGCTGAAGAATCTTCTTTTGGCAAAAAAACTGGGTGTGATCTTACTGTAGATTCACATGATATGTTGGCACTTTGTGCGCCCAGATTGGCATTTGTCAGTTATGGAATTCCAGAAAAAGGAGACGCTAAATGGCTGGATCAAAAAGGTAGTTACATGGCAACCATTGCGGCTGGTTCCATTTACAAATTATTGGGCGCCAAAGATCTGGGAGTTTCCAATGATTACATGAAAGAAGAAATGCCACCCATGTTGACAGATATGCTCGATGGACAATTAGCTTGGAGACAGCACGATGGAGGTCACACAGATGCTCCCAACTTCAAACATTTTATCCCTTGGGCCAGTAAGAATTTGGGTTATAAAATGACCAGGTAGGTGACAGCTATCAGTGGTCAGTTATCAGTGGTCAGCTTTCAGTTTTGAGCAAAATTGAGGTGTATATTTGTTTATACTTTATATACGTATAGACACAAGGCCTTGCGCCTCTTCTCTGCAATTAAAATCGGCAACAAATGTACAATCGTCGACATTTTTTAAAAGATAGCTCTCTGACGGCATTTGGGCTTGCCTTATCAAATGTTTTGAACACTACAACTGCTGGTGAAAAGCATATTTTGCTTCGAAATGGATGGCAGGTTGAAAACATTGGAGATATTGCCCACACACCAGGCATGTTGCAACTTATAAAGCAATACATTCCAAAAGCTAAGGTTACTTTTTGGCCACATTACCATGTTTTACCTGCTGAAGAAGTGGCTATGCTAAACCGCGATTTTCCTGATTTGAAAATTGTCGAAGGAAAGTTGGATGCTGCAGGGAATGTTCCAGAAGAAGTTGCCAAAGTGATGGATACTGCTGATTTTTTTCTACATGGTTCAGGACCGGCAACCATTGGATGGGCTGAGGCACTTGCATTTAAAAAGCTCACAGGAAAACCTTACGGAGTATATGGTGTAACTTATGGATTGTATGGCACTCCTGAAAATGAAATGTTGAGTGGAGCTGCTTTCGTGTATTTCCGCGATACCATTTCATTAGAATTAGCCAAAAAGTCAGGTATTCAAGCCCCAATTATGGGATTTGCTCCCGATGCTGCGTTTTCTTTTAAAGGGAAAAATGATAGAAAGGCTAAGGCTTTTTTAGAGGCAAATAATCTGACTAAAGGGCAGTTTTTATGTTGTATTCCTAAACACAGGGCAACACCTGTTTGGTTACATCCCTTAAAAGGAAGACCTTTTGACAAAGCAAGAAATGATCGCAATGAAGCCATGATGGAACATGATCATGGACCTTTGCGCCAGGCGATAATTGATGTGGTGCGTCAGACAAATCTCAAAGTCTTAATAGTTGCGGAAGATTTGACACAAACCGAATTGGGTAAAAAGGAAGTTTGGGACAAGCTACCCAAAGATGTACAACAACAGACAATTTGGAGATCTGAATTTTGGTTACCCGATGAAGCATTGAGTATTTACCGTCAATCTAGGGGTTTGTTTAGCTTGGAAATGCACAGTCCCATCATGTGTATTGGTAATGGTATTCCTGCTTTGGTTGCCCGCTGGCAGGAACAAAGTAGCAAAGGGTTTATGTGGCGAGATATTGGATTGGGCGATTGGTTGTTCGATTTTGACAATGAAGAAGAATTGCAAAAGTTTGCTCCAAAAGTTTTGGAGATGGCAAAAAATCCGACACAATTTAAAAAAATGGCCCAAGCTGCACAAAAAAGGGTAATTGAGTTTCAGAAAAACACCATGACCATTTTGAAAAAATCTGTTTAAAGTAGCATCAAACAATATTTTTAAAATAAAGCTGAGTCTCATTAAGAATACTCCTTTCAAAATCCAGGAAAACTTTCCAATTTCACCTTTCCTTGCAATAAATTATTCCCAATAGATGCCGAAGGAGATCCTGTGACCACATTGCCGTTCTTACCTACTGCCACGCTGAAACCGAACTGCCAACCAGTGCCTCCTTCCATGTCAAATGTTTTTCCATTTTTAATCCATGTGCCAGAATTATTTATCATCGTATAAAATCTTGCCATGCCCCAGTTGTTTACTGTTGTACCAATAGGTCCAGACTTTGCTCCCGCTATTAATTCAAAATGATCACATGCTTGGTTGCCAGCAACCGATACGGATGAGCCGAGATAATTATTATTGTATTGTCCAATATCAATTACTGAAGGATTTTGAAAACTCCCTACAGAATATGCAGAATACTGAATCCGTCCTTTATTGAGCCCCGTCGTAGGGGAAGAAGAATATCCGGGCTCCCCTATCACAACACCAGATTCACACAGCATATTAGATGCTACAGAGTATCCAAAATGTCCATTAGCAACAGGATCAGCAGAAGACATCCTGAACTGAAATTCCCACGCTCCGCTAATAAGATTTCTCTTATACACGGAAACACTGCCATCGTTGACCGCAAAAACATCATCATTTGGAGCTCCTACAAACGCCCAGCCTTCACCAGTCAAATAATTGTAGGTCAGAGAAACTGCAAGCCCAAAGCTATCTGTTGGATTGGGTGCAACCGGTTCGATGGTTTGCATCAACGTATAAGCGGACCCGTTGTACCAATAAATATATGCACCGCCAGCCCCTGAATTTTTTCCTGGAGCGCCAATAATTATAAAAACAGAATTTGCAAAAGAATGGCCAGCAATACCAACAGCAGAACCAAAAACTTCATTGGCTTGGGGAGTAGGACTGTATAATTTATCCCCCGCCAAAGGGTTTGTGTAGTCGGTATAAATACAAACTGAACCTTGATTAGTAAACGTATCATCATCAAAAGGAGCTCCGCCGATCCATGAAGACCCACCCCAATCTTTATTGATTGCCACTGCATATCCAAACCAATCCGTAGCGTTATATCCTATACCAGTCACTTCGGTAAAATCAAATACATTTTCAGTTTGATGATCTCCGAAAATCACACTTCCCCTATTTCCACTTCGTCCAGGAGCGCCAATCACAATATCATGGAGCCCGGCAAAAACTGAATAGCCAAATTTATCACCAGCTTCACCTCCATTGATAGTCTTCTGTACTGAGGGATATTGTTGCATTTGAGGCTGCATATTTATCCACCTGGACTCGCTTGCATTGTAGTGCCAAAAAGAATGTGTATCTGTATCATACACCATTAACCCTTCTGCGGGAGAACTGATGGCAAGACGTTCAAGACTTGACATAGTAGGTATTAAAATACCTTGATTGGTACTGACAATAGAAAGTTTTGCAGAGGAGTGCGGAGCAAACGTGCCAATGCCAACGCTTGCGTTGTTCCCAAGGATCACGGTATTACTTTGGTATGCCTTTGCTTCTGAACCAATAACTGTAGTGTTTGTGAGATTATCATACGCCATATTAGCATTATATCCAATGGCTGTGTTATTGGATCCAGTGATGTTTGCGGAGCCGGCATCGACGCCAAATGCTGTATTGAAACTGCCTTCTGTGTTGTAGTAAAGCGCATTTTTACCTGATGCAGAATTACTTTGTCCTGTAGCATTTGAATACAACGATTGAAAGCCAACGCTCGTATTATTTCCACCACTTTCATTAGAATACAGAGCATCAAGACCCATTGCAGTATTGCCTGCTCCAGTCGTATTGTAATAAAGTGAGCGGACACCATTGGCTGTATTATTATAACCTGTGACATTCCCATTCATGGCATCCAGACCCGTAGCAGTATTAAGACTTCCACTGGTATTCGAAACAAGTGCATAAAATCCGCTTGCTGTATTGCCTGTTCCAGTCGTATTTGTATAAAGTGCATTGTATCCCAAGGCGACATTACCATTGCCAGTGGAATTTGAATTAAGTGATTGAACGCCTATGGCGGTATTTAACCCCCCCGTGGTATTATTTACTAAAGATGAAGTACCTACGGCAGTATTGTCTGTGCCTACATTATTCAATGAAAGGGCATTGACTCCGACGGCGGTATTTCTGATGCCAACTAAATTTGCCGAGAGCGCCCCGTATCCAAAAGCACTGTTTGCATTTCCTACTGTGTTTGACCGCAGAGCATAACCTCCAAAAGCTGTATTGTGTATTGCACTGGTAATAGATGATAATCCTCCGACTCCAAAAGAAGTATTGGTTGTATCAATCAAGCCAGACTGAATTTGATTCCTTTTAAAAAGCACATTACGGTCATCCGCCGTCCCAATAAAATGAGTATCTTTCGTATTGGTATTACCAGATAAAGACCAGCCGCTTTTCCCGCTTAACAATTGTACCCAGGCGACACCATCATGCCAAAAAAAACTACTGTCGATATCGGTTTGGTATACCAGCAAACCTGCTACAGGTGGTATCGCAATTCGCTCTGATTGAGTCATTCTGGGAACCAAAATCCCCTTATTATTGCTCATGATATCCAATACTGCTGAACTGTTTGGACTTGTAGTACCAATCCCTACAGATTGAGTTGAGGCAGAAATAGAATAGGTAACAAAATAGAATAAGGCGGAATAAAACAATACCGATTTCATATTGACACTTTTCACAAACTTACTTAAAGAGGTGTTGGAAATAGTTTTACAAACAGGTAACGATAGAGGAGATTTAGTAAAAGGTATTACCAATAAAGGAAAAGTCCAGCCAGCAATGATACCAGCTTTGTCAACGATCAAATTGTGTCTCTGATTTCGGCGGTCAAGACCAAAGCGCCCACTATTTATGAATTTCTATCTTTGACTCTACATCTTTCTCAATAATTCCAAAAGTTGGTCCTTCTTGCGTTTTGACACATCGACTTTTGAACCGTTGTCCAAGACCACATAGCCGCCGTCCCCTTTCTGATAACTACGAAGATGCTGGATATTGATAAGGTATGATTTGTGAACACGTAGAAATCCCGAATGTGAAAGTAAATCATCATACACGGAGAGTGTTTTGGATACAATCAATGTCTCGCCATTCGTCATATGAATTTTCGTATAGGTATTGTCAGCTTCACAAAATAAAATGTCACCAACCTTACGAATGTGGTATCCTTCAAAATCCGAGATACATATTTTCATGTCGGAAGGAGAACTACCCCGTAGGTTATGGATCAGAGTGTTCATCCGCATTTGTTTTTCGACAGCAGAAGTTTCAAGTTCGATTTTATTTACTGCGGCAATGAGCTCATCTTCATCGACAGGTTTAAGGAGGTAGTCAATAGCACTGAGTCTTATGGCCTGGAGTGCATATTCTTGATGAGCGGTGACAAAAATTGTTTTGAAATCCACCCGACCCAGATCGCGCAACATATCGAGACCGTTTTGCCCGGGCATGGCAATATCAAGAAATACTAGATCAGGGCGTAAAGCATCTATAAGCTGTTTACCGACCTCTGCATTTGGCGCTTCACCAATCAGCTGAACATTGCTGCAATAGTCGCGCAATAAGGTTTTTAATGTGATTCGAGAGAGCTCTTCATCGTCGATAATTATAGCCTTCATAAGCTGAATTTTTTAATTCTTTTATTGTAAATCAATCGTCGGCATGAAATGTAAATCTAGCGAGCGTGCCGCGTGATTTCATGTGAGACTTGTCTATGAGTTCCAGTTTATATTGCTGGTGGTATTTATCATTGAGTAATGCCAGGCGCTTTCTGATATTGCTCAAAGCCAACGAAGCTCCATCACTTTTGCTGGCAATGGAATTATTTATCCCTATCCCATTGTCTTCTACATCACATGAAATAGTGCCATCTACATTGGATTGAATACGGATGCGCAATTGCTTTTCTTCATTGATATGTTGAAGGCCATGCCATATCGCATTTTCGACAAGTGGTTGAAGGACCCTAGCCGGAATTTCTATTTGCATCAGATTCAAATTCGGTTCACATTCAATCTGGTATTGAATGTCCGGGAACCTGATTTTCTCCATTTCAAGATATTTCTCCAGATAAATCAATTGATCATGCAAAGAGACAAATGATGTCCTACTATGATCGAGATTCGACCGGATTAAAGATGAAAATACAGATAAGTAATGTGAAGCCTCCTTTGTTTTTGACTGAAGCATAAGGCTTTTGACACTATTCAGACAATTAAATAAAAAATGTGGATTCATTTGGGTGTGCAGGGCCTGCATTTCTGCTTCTGCGATCCTGAGATTGAGTGAAGAGGTATTTCGGATGTGGCTTGTATGTTTGAAATACCATAAAATTAAAACAAATGTAAGCACCACTGCGGCCAATGCAATAAACCACCATGATCGATAAAATGGCTGGGCTATGCTCAAAAATAATTGCGTTTGTGTTTCAGCTATTCCAGCGCCTAGAGATCTTAAATTAATCACATGACTACCTGGCTTGAGCCCGAATATATTGATGACACCAGACTGCGATGGATACCAGTCTGAATCATCGATTTTATATTCTATATCCGAGTATTCATTTCCATAGTCAAGTTGGGTACATACAAGTTTGAAAGCGCCCTGATTTGAACTTAAAGAAAGGTGATTGGAGGGGAAATGAATAGTACTTTCTCCAAAGTCTAATCTTGTAATGATAATTTTCTTTGCTGTTTTATCCACGTCGATTCCCTGATCAAAAAAGATGATCTGATTATACGTCGAAGCATACCTCATACCTGTGACAGAATCAAATCGGGTTGGACTTATAGAAGGATCATAAGGAACATTGTTTTCACGGCCATACAAATTGTACTTCGTCGTGGCTGGATCGTATATTACCATGTGTCCCCGCAACCAATACCATAACCTTCCAAAAATATCGACTGACATTGCAGCCGGTATGCCTGGCAAAACGACATCTGGTGGTTGTATCTTCGACACTTTATGGTCAATTGTATGGTATGCGATAACGCCATGATTCAGGGTCATCATATACAAGACATCGCCATTTGATGCCAATCTCAGGATGTTCAGATCATTGATATTTAACCCATCTTTCTGATCAAATACACGTGTAAGTTGATGATTCTGAATATTATACTTCATTAAGCCCTTTCCACCAAACCAAATCACATCGCCTTGTATTAGTATCTTTCTCATGGCGCGAATTGATTCGTCCGCACTTAAAAAGATTTCGCTTACTGAATCCAGACGGCTGTCGTACATGGATACTTTGCCAGTAGAAGGGTCGCTTAATATAAGTCGACCCAAGGTATCCATCTCCGATACTGTAATAAAACCAGATGAAAGACCAAGTTTTGAGTTCAGCTTCCTGATTTGACCATTTTCCGAATTGAATAAGAAGACGCCACCATTGGTCAAACACCAGATTTCTTTCTCCCGAATTTTTCTCAGAGCTAATACTTCATTGTCTTTTTGATTTTCAGAAATCCGAATTTGCTTTTTTACTTTCATCGTTTTCCTGTCTAAAATCAAGAAAGCATGGTCAGGCGATATGGTCGAAGTGATCAATTTCTCACCAGAGATGACTACATCAGTGATAAATGGATTGGTAAGTGGATCTGTCGGGGTTTTCACCTCATAAGCCCGAGCAAAAGACTTGGTGTTTTTCTGATAATATAATCCTGCAGTTGTACCAATCACTAACCTCCCAGCCGCATCATTCAAAATTGAAAAAACGCGTAGTTCTGACAATTGGCGCTCACCTTTAATTGCAATAACACCGCTTATTGTGTCTAAATTGAAAATAAAAAACCCCTCATCCCTGCAGTTGATTGCAAAATGGCTGTCATCCAATGGATAGATATAAGAATCCCAATAAAAATCTTTATATATTGAATCAGGCAAATGGCTAACGTGCATGATTCCTTTGCTCAAGTCGGCATATTTAATTTCCCCATTGAGACAATTGACATGGATAAACCTTTCTTCAGCCCATTCGTTGATGATCGTCCAGTTATCTTTGTCTTCAAAATGAAAAATGGGATAGAGTGGATCATTATCTCTTAAAGGCTTGAATGAGTTTTCAGACAAAGTGTATTGATAGTATTCAGAATTTCTTACACTTATCAGCCAACGGTCATCAGAAACTTTCAATATATCCTGTGCGAACACTAGTCTTTTCTTGCCTACATCATCTGGCACAAAGTCAGTGTATTGAAAATGCAATGATTGATCAGCATTCAGTACATAAAACCCAGTCGCCGTAGTCACAGCGATCAATTGCTCACTTATTCTGCGTAAGGAATACACGATGTTTTTTGCATCAACCAATGCCGTTGTATCATGTAGATGGACAAATGTTGGTGTCATGGTCTTAGGATTCAATAGACCACACCCATTTCTTGTCATCACTTCCAGTTTCTGATCTTCATTTAATTCTAAACGTGTGATATAATCTCCTGGCACAAGATCTGGGTGATAAAAAGTAGTATATGCTTCAAACTTGTCGCCATCAAAACGATTCAGTCCATGACCAGTTCCAATCCAAAGATAGCCCAATGAGTCAAAAGCCATCGTAGTAATAAAATTGTCTGACAATCCATCTTCTAAGCTAAAATGCCGAAATTCTGCCAGATCATATTGACATTGTGCTCGTGGCATCATCATCATAATTGTCAGTATGGAAAGGCAAAATCGTATCACCGAATGAGTTGAATTACTTTCAAATTATTGTTTATGACTTGCTAAGTTAATTTAAAATAACCTTACCATCCTTCCCTGATTTGGGCAACGGCACATTTATTATAGCAAGCGACTTCATTGATCCAAGGATCGTATGCATCCCACTCCGCTAACTGTTGCTTCGTCCCCTTTGCCCAATCGATTGAATCCGATTACTAAGCTCCCTTAATCGGGTGGATTATATAAAATATTTTTATAGATAAAATTAGAAAGTTCAACCACTTAATTGACAAGAATGAAGCACTTGTATAGATTTTTGTTATTGGTTTGCATTGTCGCAGGATATCATTCTCAACTCGCCTCACAAAATAACTGCACCAACCCGGTTCAGATTGCATCACTCCCTTACAACATCTTTAACCAACCTGTTTTTGGATTCGGCGACGACATCAGTTGTGGCAGCTCCCCCGGAGAAGATTATTTTTTCACTTATATCCCAACAGCAAATCAGTGCATTGATGTAAGTGTGACATTCATAGCTCCGTTTGTAGGTAGCCAGCTCTGTGTGATCGTAACACAAAACTGCCCTTACAGTGCAAATGCAATCAGCATCGCAGCAATAGAATCAAACTCACTTCCTCCACTTTCGGGGTCTGTCGATCTGCCAAATCTTCAACTAAAGGAAGATAGTATTTATTTTATTGTTGTTCAATTGTCGGGAAATAATGCGTTGCCAAAATTTTCTATGAACGTGTCAGATGATGATTGTCCCCCTCCGTGTCCAATGATTTATAATCCTGCTTTAGCTGCTACACCATTAACCATCGATACAATATCATGGGAAGAGACAGGTCCGGATTCTTTTCAGCTTTTTTATAAAGATTATTTTTCGCCCGCCTTGTTTGCTTCATCGTCCTCAAATTTTATTGAAATTCCCACAATAGCCGATACAGCGATGAGGTATTGGCGCATTCAGCCCTTCTTTGGGGGCATTCCCAATTACAATTGCCCACTTTTGCATTTTCAATTGCTCAACCAAGACGGCGACGCATATCCTTCTTACTTAGATCTTTGTCCGGATCACTTTTCTATCGATAATGTAGATACAGATGGTGATAATCAAGGGAATGTTTGTGACACTGATGATGACAACGACGGAATACCAGATTCAATGGACAATTGCCCCCTGCATGTCAATTCATTGCAGGAGGATTTTGATTTGGATGGCCAGGGCGATGCTTGTGAAAATGACTATGACAATGATGGCGTACCCAATCAAATTGACAATTGTATTACCATATCAAATCCCCAACAAATAGATACAGATGGTGATACCTGGGGAGATGGTTGTGACAACTGTCCGCTGTTGAGCAATATCGATCAGAGCGATTATGATCATGATGGAATTGGTGATGATTGTGACCTCTGCTTGACTCAATTCAATCCTCTTCAGGAAGATGCAGACAGTGATGCGATACCTGATTCTTGTGACAATTGCCCTTCAATCTATAATCCTGCGCAAGAAGATTCTGACTTTACGTTTAATGTCTTCCAGCAGGTTTGGGTTCCTACGCCTGATGGAATTTGCGATGAAATAGATAATTGCCCAGACTATTTTAATCCCGATCAAGAAGATTTGGATAACGACGGAATTGGTGATGCCTGCGATGATGACCACGATGGAGATGGTTTTATTGAGTTTTTTGGCAATGATAATTGCCCCAATTTATACAATCCGCTACAACAAGATACTGATGGTGATGGAGTCGGCGATCTATGCGATAATTGTCCATCGCTGCCCAATCAGTCTCAGGCAGATAGTGATCAGGATGGTATCGGTAATGCGTGTGAACCCGACCAGGATGAAGACGGGGTATATGATGTGGTAGATAATTGTCCGAGTTTCTATAATCCTGATCAAGCAGATACTGACGGTGATGGTAAGGGTAATGCCTGTGACAACTGTCCAAATAACAATAATCCGGGCCAGGAAAATATTGACGGTGATAGTGCTGGTGATGCCTGCGACAATTGTCCGACAATAGTGAATAATCAAATGAATCACGACACGGACAACCTAGGCGATGACTGTGACTTTGATGACGACAATGATGGCATTGCTGATGCAAATGACAATTGCCCGCTCCTTTTCAATCCCCAACAAATCAATAATGACGGTGATCTTGCTGGAAATGGTTGTGATTTATGCCCAGAAACTTATGACCCCCTTGGCAACTACGATCCCGATCTGGATGGTCTGAATGTAAGTTGTGACAACTGCCCAAATATCTTCAATCCTGATCAGATAGATAGTGATGGAGATCTTATTGGTGATCTCTGCGATAATTGTCCGACCCAGCCAAATGCAGATCAGATTGATGCAGATCAAGATGGGATCGGTGATGTATGCGATCCTGTCATCCAGGAACCAAGGATTGGCATCAATACAGATAACCCAGCAACGACATTACATATCAAGGGCGGTGATCTTTTTATGGACGATCTAGCAGGAGACCTCATCCTGAGGCACTCTTCCGGTTGTTATAAAATTGTATTGCAACCCACTGCTATCACCAAAGTCACCATACAGGCGGTGGATTGCCCGCAGGGGAATTAAAAGTACTATTAGTTGTTTTGCTGTGTTTTAATTGTTTTTGGTGCACACACAACGAAAACTTATTTGTTAGTGACCTCATTTTAGCTGAAAACTGAAAGCAATTTGGACAAAAATGCTTACATTAATAAGCCTTCCAATTCCACCAAATCCTCTGCTGACATTTTTCTAAAAATCCTTTTCACCTTGTTTTCTTTATCAAAAACCCAGGTCGAAGGATAACCCCAAGAGCCTCCCAATTGCTCCTCTATTATCTTTTGTCCATTTGGAAATTGCCTGAAATTAAATTCATGATTTTCAAAAAAAAGCTGGAGTTGAGCTACTGAATCTAAACTAATTGCAAAAAAATTGATGTTAGTATCTTTACACTTTTCACGCAATTTATTGAGGTCTGGCATCTCCTCCAAACATGGTTTGCATTTGATAAACCAAAAATGAAAAACAGAAATTTGACCTTTTAATTCCCGCGTATTTATTTTAATTCCCTTGATATCTGTCATCTCAAAATCAGCTAATTGACCGCCTATGACACATGCTGGTTTTACATTATGAGTGAAACCTTGCACACCACCTTCGATTTCAAAGGGTATCTTTTCTGCATGCTCCATACAGTTGTTGTACTTGGCGAGGATGGTATTTTTAGGTGAGTTGCAAGAAAACATCCAAAAAACACAAAAGAGGAGTAGTAATTTAATTGCCTTCATTCTTTTCCTTTATGAAAATTTTGTGTACCTATCATACATCATCATCAAACCTTCACTAATGTTTCCAGCCAACAATGGGCGAAATTTTAGTCTCACTTCTACAGAAGATTGATGATGAATAACTAAATACGGTACTTGGGAGAGATCATATCCTACTACTTCGGCTGAGGATATCCTTTACTATTTAAAATAGCCTATCTTCTTAAGATTAACTCTATCTAAACTATCTCGTGAAACTTCCCACCTCTTTTTATCAAACTCAGAAACATTCATTGCCGCCATTAATCTTCTGTATTTCTGATCGTCTTCTTGAATAATGGTTAATTCGGAAATCAAACTTTTATCCATCAAAGTAGAATCAAGTTGAGGTTGCATTTTCTTTATTGCATCATATTCGCGTTGTTCTTTTGCCATATAGGCCTCAAATGTTTTATTGCCACCTCTTTGATCACATTTGTCCAAAAATGACTTAAAAAGTAATGTATCATATCGATAAAAACTCTCAAAAAATCCTTCCTCTGCAATTTTTTGATAATGGTAAATAGATTCACAAAAAGAAGAATCCTTTTTAAAAGCCATTTCCAGATTTTTAATTACTGGATCTTTATCACCTTTTAAACAAGCGATGTTGTAGGCGATTAGATAATTGTTATTGGTTTCATAAGCCTTCTTCAAATTATTGGTACACATTTCATAAATGTGATCTGATACTTGGGGGTGCTGTTCTGGAAAATAGGGTTGTGAGTTTTTACATGAAAGAACGAAACAACACAAACAGAAAACCCAGATAATATTATTCATTTCAGATCTGATTTTCATAATGGCAGTATTCATCATATGGAGTTTTTATGTTCATCAAATATAACCAAAGGAATTAATTGTAGCTAGGAATTTTTACTATAATTTAATTTCTAGAATACTTGAGGACACTTGTACCCTACCTGAAGTCGGTCTCATTTGTATTGATCCTGTGAAGCAATCGCATACCATTGCTCAACCATCAATCATTAACCATTAACCATTGATCATTAACCATTGATCATTAACCATTAACCATTAATCATTAATAACCCTTACCCTTTCTTTCATGGTTTTCCTTGAATTTCATAAGATCAAAAAGATAGCATTCAAATAATGAAGTTGGAGCGAAAATTGTAACTAAATTTGAAGCAAAGGTGAGAAGACTCATATACATATTGGCCATCATTCATTTCGGCGTGCCCTTCGGTTGGGCGCAGCCTGTGGCTGATTTTTCTGCTTCCAATCGAGAAGGCTGTGGAAGTCTTGAAGTTATTTTCAACAACCAATCAACGGGTACGGACGCCAATACCAAATACTTATGGGATCTCAGTGGCGTAAGTTCAGACAGACCCAATCCAGGAAGAATTTTCGAAACGCCAGGAAAATACAATATCTGCCTCACCGCAACCAATGCAAATGGCAGTTCGAATAGGGTTTGTAAAACAGAATTTATCGTTGTTTATGCGTTGCCGAGGGTAGATTTTACGCTAGACCGCACCAAAGGTTGCGCACCTCTTGACATCAACTTCACCAATCTTTCTAAAGCTGACAATCCTATCAAAGAACTTACTTGGGACGTAGGCGGGAGTGCCAATGTGGTCACCACTTCTTCGCTGGATAGTACCATCAATTCTGAATATTCATTACGTGGAAAATATTCCGTCTCGCTGACCGTAATAGATGATAAAAATTGCTCCAATACCTTCTTAAAAGGATCTAATTGAAGTATTATCTCCTCCAGAAGTCATCCTCACAAAAAACTTTCTGCCCACATGCGGCTTTCCATGGATCGTACAACTCAAAAACAATAACATCGAAAGTGGTGTGATTTATGAATGGGATTTTGGAAATGGACAAACTTTCGTAGGAGCCCAACCTGGTGATGTTGCTTATGCTCAAGTTGGTGATTACACCATAAAAGTGAAAGCTAGCCAAGGCCAATGTATGAACACTTACACCTTTGAAGGCTTTGTCAATACCAGTCAAAGGGCCAGTATTGATGTCAACAAAACAACTGCTTGCGCGGGCGAGGTGGTCAAGTTTGAAGACAACACACCTCTGGGTGCTGACAGCGTCAAGTGGGTATTGAGCGATGGGACCATTGCAAAAACCAAGACTTTAAATCACAGTTTCAATGCTGGCGGTTGCCAATCTATTTCGCTATATAGGTTTCGCGCTGGCTGTATTGATTCTATGATCATCAATTGTTTTGAAGTAAAGGCAAAACCAGCTTTCAAATATGACATTCAAAATCAATATAGTTGTAAAATTCCAGTAAATATTTCACTCAATTCTGCTGGTGATGGTGATTTTAAATGGGTATTTTACAATAGAAATAAAATTGATACCCTCAGAGGAAATAACATTTCATATCAGATTGATGCTTTGGGTAATTATACCGCCGATCTGTTCTTCACCAGTAGAAATGGATGCGTTTATGAAGAAAAAAGTATTCCCATCACCATCGAAAAGTTTGATGTCAATTTACCTTCCCTTGGGCCTGGAGGTTGTGTGGGCTCTACCATTTTATTGAGTGACAGTATCACCTCAAAATTGCCCATTGTTTCTTGGAAGTGGGAGGTTTTTACCGATCCTAAACAAACATTTGACGTGAGTAGGCCTTCCATTAGACTGGATAAGGAGGGAACTTACGATGTAAAACTGACCGTGACGAACTCTATTGGTTGTGTGGACACGGTGATCAGAAAAAATTTCCTGAGAATTGGGACCTTACCGACCATAGATTTTAGTGCTGATCCTATTGAAGATTGTCTCGAAACTGAAAGGAGCTTTTTTGATTTATCGTCTGCAAATGTCAATGACTGGTTTTGGAATTTTGGAGATAGTACGTTTTCTTTTGCCCAAAACCCCATGCATACTTACGCCAATATTGGTTCTTACGATGTTACCTTGACTGTGAGTCACAATGGATGTAGTCGAGCAATTGAAAAAAAGGATTTCATCAAAATTTTGGACCCGGTTTCTGGTTTTACCATTGAGGTGGATTGCGAAGATCCGACCCATGTGAATCTTAAAAACAATTCTATAGGCTCAGATATTTTGCGCTGGGTGATCGAGCTGTCTCCCACACAAAGTGATACTATTCTAGATTCGCTGATAGGTAATTATATTTTCCCCGCTTTTGGCTCATACCCTATATCGCTGTATGGTAAAAATTTTACGACCGGGTGCGAACACACCATCCACGATACTTTGGTTTTGGATTTGCCCAAGGCGCTTTATAGACCAGATACCTTATTTGGTTGCAATCCGCTGACGGTCACCTATTTCAATGAATCAGTCAATACTGATAGTCTTTTCATTTATCACAATGGAAATTTGATCAAAGACTCAACCATCAGGTATGAAGAACCTGGCCTTTTTGATGGGCCTGTTTTTGTGGCACAAGACGTCAATAAATGCCGGGATACTTTCCAATTGGAAGACATCATCAAGGTCAATGGAATTTCGGCGCAAGCCTTATTTGACCCTATAATCTGTGCCCCCAATTCCTTAGAAATCAATGATATAAGTCGCGACACTTTTGCAACCATCATTTCCCGGACTTGGATTGTGAATAAAGATACTTCGCAAGAAATTACCTTCAATCCAATTTTTAGCGATGCCGGGCTTTTTGATGTTTTTTTAGCAGTCGTAGATAGTTGGGGTTGTACGGACACTTTGTTGTTGCCCAAAAGCATTGAGTCTGTGAAGGTTGATCCTGGCTTCCGGGCAGATTCTCTGGGCTGTACATTCACAGACATCAGATATATTCCATCTGGTAACAATGTAAATACCTCTGCCTATTTGTGGGACTTTGGCGATGGATCTACCAGTACGGATCAAGTTGCCAATCATCAATATAGTGTTGAAGATAGCTTTACGGTATGTTTATCTCTTTTTGACTCAAGAGGTTGCGACAATACAATTTGTAAGGAAAATTACATCGATATAAAGGATCCTAAAGCATCTTTCACAGCAGATCCTGTAGCATCACCATGTCCGCCGTTGATAACCAATTTTACCAATATGTCTGTCAATGGTACTACGTATGAATGGGATTTTGGTGACAATAGTGGCGTCTCCAGAAATATCAATCCTTCGCACGTGTATAGTGACCCAGATACTTTTTCTGTGCAACTGATCGCCATCAGGTCAAATATTTGTGCCGATACTTTTACGGTCAGGGATTTGATCAGGCTAGAAGGACCGCGTGCTGAAATACAATACGAAATTGTGGGCAATTGCCTACCATTGACGATCAATATGTCTGCACAGTCAGACAAACCTTATAATTACTTTTGGGACTTTGGAAATGGTGACATTGATACCTCTATGACAATTGTCGATATAGATTCTGTTTCTTACACTTTCGTTGAAACTGGAAAATACCAACCCAAATTGATCGTACAGGATGAAAAAGGTTGTAAGCGAATTTTTGCTGCTGAAGAAATAGCGGTCAATGAAATTAAAACAGATTTTACCATTGTTTCTGATTCTATTTGTGGAACAACATTACCAGTTTTTATTGAAAACAATTCTAGCAGTACGGCTTCCATTACACAGTTTGAATGGCGAATTACAGGACCTGGAGGTGTAATCACAGATTTTTCAGAAAACATTTCATTTACTGTGGATCAAACAGGAAGTTATGACGTTTTTCTACTTGCAGAAGCAGAGCATTGTAAAGACAGTGTGGTTATTCCTGGCTTTTATACCATTTTCCCAATACCGGAGGCGCAATTTACCAAAGACATCACCACCTTGTGTATCGAAAATTCCAGCACATTTACCAATACTACTGCCATCAGTACCGGTACCATCAATCATATTAATTGGACGATTCAGGATAGCACTTTGGGGTCTAGCGATGTTTTAATGCACACTTTTACAGATCCAGGTTTATATAAAATATCACTACAAGTGCTTTCTGATGGAGGTTGCAAAGACACCATTACTGAAAATGTATCAATTTTGGATGGAATAAAATTGAGTTTACCAAACGATACCATTATTTGTTTGCAAGATTTCTTAAGTTTTGGCGCCACCATTTCAAACCCAGATAGGGTAGCCGATTTTTCATGGATTTTGCCCGATGGAAGTACGTGCCAGGGTTGTGATTCTGTCAGTTTGGAAGGACAATCAAATGCTTTGTTTCAATTCATTGCCCATACATTGGAAGGTTGCATATATCAAGACAGCTTGTTGATTGAAGTCGCTCCGGTAGTTTCTCCCCAAATTGTGCTTCTTAAAGACGACACCATTTGTGCAAACACCCCACAAGTTTTGGCTTTGGCAAACAAACTCCCAGATTGGAAAACTAGCTGGTTTGATAGTGACATATTATTATGTGAAAACTGCGACAGTATTTCTATCAATCTACAAGGGTCGTCTTCGTTCCAAGTATTTGTCATAAACCAATATGGCTGTATAAGTGACACTTCCATTCAAATAGCAGTTGAATCTTCTATTCCTGATTTTTTGGTGGATACCAGAGGAATTTGTGAAGGAAATAGCACCGTTTTGTCCATCAACGGGGCGGTCTTTAATCCAGTGTGGTCTGATGAAACGGGCGCATTGTGCGAAAATTGTGACAGCATAAACACCTCACCAATCGATGATCATTTAATTTTCTTGGATGTTGTTTCTAATGAAGGTTGCGCTTACAGGGATACTGTAGAAGTGATTGTCATCCCCATATCATCTACAAATGCAGGACCAGATACTTTAGTTTGCAAAGGTGAATTGGTTACACTTAAGGGAACGGGGCAAGGTCAAGTACAATGGTCTCCTTTTGAAATATTCTTTACACCAACCAAATTGACTACCGATTTATATGCACATACTCCAGGCATGTATACTTTGACTACTACTTTTGATGAATGTGTTTTGAAAGATTCTGTTTTTATAGACGTCATCGCAGCCTTGGATTTAACTGTAAAAGGTGATACGGTTTGTTATAATGAAGAGGCAAGTTTGGCAGTGAGTGGTAATGCCGCTGAATATATTTGGTACAAAAACAATAAGGCTTTCTCCAATGATTCCATCATAACTTTTGACGCAAATGCAGATGATGTATATTATGTGATGGGCAGCAGAAAAGGCTGTGCCAATCTGGAAATGACACCCGATTTGATGGTGCATCCTCAGATCATGTATGCATTGCAAGAGCGCTCTTATTTATTGGATTTAAATTCAAAAACTCAGGTAAACGCAAGCTTTGACCCCAATCAAAACAATATGATTGAATGGGAAAACAGACCTGGTCTTGATTGTTACGATTGCCCAGAACCTTATTTATACGGCATTGATAGTTTTTCAACTTTTATGGTAACTATCCAAAATATGGATAATTTATGTTTCATCAATGATAGCTTGCAGGTGCGGGTTTCTAATGCTTGCTCTGATGCAGGATTTTATCGCCCAAATATCATTTCTGCTAGTGCTGGTGGATCCAATGCAGCCTTTGTAGTCACGCCATTGGACGAAGCAGAATTTTTGGAGTTGAGAATTTATGATCGATGGGGCGACCAAGTTTTTGTAAGCGAAGATGTCACCCGGCCATGGAATGGATCAGTTAACGGCGCTATCGGTCAACCTGGTGTTTATGTTTACATAGTCAAAGCCTTTTGTCCAGAAACTGATAAGGCTTATTATTTTACTGGAGATGTGACTCTGGTAAAATAGGAAGAGTTTATTTTTTTATTTTAAAATCTCAATTACTTCACGCGCTATTCTATCCACCCACATTTTATACATACTACCTGAGGGGTGCAATTTGTCATCTGCCAAAAGAGAAAGGTCGTTGCTTGCCAATTCAGAAATGTCTGTGATGTTGACAAATTTACTACCTTTGGATTTGGCAATCAGCGCTGCATAATCATTGTATCTCTGGATTTCGATACGGATTTTTTCCGGACTTCTATTTGCCGCAAAAGGGGTGACTCCATAATTGGGAATGGAAACTACGATGACTTTGGCAGCATTACTACCGACCATGGCTATTGCTTTGTCTATCAGTGTTACAAACTCGTTTTCATAAATGCTGAATGCTTTATTTTGATATTGGTTGTTAACGCCTATCAACAAGGTAATGAAATCAAAAGTGTCTCTTTCTACTTTTTCACGCGAGATTGCATCCAGTAAATTGGTGGTCGTCCATCCTGTGGTGGCAATGATTTTTACATCCATGGTTTCGACCGCATCAAATTTGATTTTTGATAATTGGATAGGGAATTTTTGGGCAACTGGTACGCCTTCTCCAATGGTATAGCTATCGCCTAATGCTAAATATTTGATATTTCTTTTGATGATAGGGTCTTTAATGCCTGTCGTGTCCTTTGGAGTCATTGTGGTATCCATAACCTGTGTGGTAGAATCGATTGGGGTAGTAATGATTGGACCATCAACTTCAATCCCGACTCCGGAAGTACATCCACAATAAACCATGAGTAAGAAAAGAGCATTTTTGATGGTCATCATATAATTTTGTGTTTAAAACTTTAGACAGCTAAACTAACAGTTTACCAATTATTAAGGTTTATCAGAACTTACAAATATTTGATTTTGATTTATTTGGATGATGAATCATCAAATTAATCTATAGAATTAAATCAGTTTTTTGGTTTCTTTTTCTTTGGCTCCTCTTTTTCTACGACAACGACCAGTTCTTTGGTAGACCCTACAATGATGCTGTTGTATACAACATCTGTGACTAATTTATTGACACCTGATTTCAAAGAGAATTTGTGTATTGCCCTATATTGATATTCATCTTTGGTTTCGTTTTCAATAAACAGTTTTTCACCCAAAGAAAGTTTAAACCTATCATGGAAATTGAGATAGTCTTCATTTAGATAGAAATTGCTCTTTAACAAAATCTCTAAGTTGATTGATCTCACTCCAGCAGGTAAAAATAAACTGTCTTCGCGGATAATTTCAACCTGTTCTTTTTCATCTTCTACGATACTTCTTGCGAATGCTGCAGTAACTTGAGGTTTGCGTAATTGATAGTCTTGATAAGCCTTTTCTTTTTTCAAAGGGTTTTTGATTACTCCCCAAAAAGCACCATATTTCACAGCTGCTAGACCTTCCCTGAAATAAGTCACCTGCTCAAATGTGGGTTCTATGATCATTTTCCCTGCATCATCTATAAAGCCCCATTTATCCCTAAACTTTACAGCAGCTAGGCCTTCTGAAAATAAATAAACCTCATCATAAATCACTGGTACAATCTCCTCACCAAATTGATCTATAAACCCATATTTACCATTGTTTTTTACTTTGGCAAGACCATTATGGAAAGCATGTTCATTAAATAGGTTGTATTCTGAAAGCCTTTTTTGGCCTACTATTGATACTGAATCCAGTCCGTCATAATGTGTCAAAGGTGTCAGATCCGTGATGCGCTCATATGTGTATGGGATAGTAAGTTCTATGCGTCTATTTACAAATCCATATCTGTCATCAACTTTTACAGCCGCCATTCCTTCGGAAAAAGGATGTGCCTCTTCGTACCATTCTGACTTTACCTCTTTTCCAGAGGTGTCAATAAATGTCCAGTTATCACCTATCCTTGCATTTCCATATCCTTCTTTAAAAGGATAAGCCATATCGTACTGTAGAGGAGTAATAGGACCAATACCAATTTTATAGTAAGCCCAATTATCTCTTTTTAATACACAGGCAATGTCTTCAGTAATGTAAAAGGCTTCATCAAATAATTCATTAAATACATTATTGTAGTTGCTATCTATCATTTGTAGGTTGTCTTCAACATATGCTTTTGAATAACTTCTATAAAATGGAGCAACCAATCCATTATTCCCGGTTATTTGTTGAGCAATATTTGAGTTATCCCTTTCTGGATCAAAAAGATAAAAAAAGGCTTGTGGTCCGATATTGAAATATAAAATATAACTAGGAAAAGCACTTATTCTATTTCCTGATTTGGTGCAAAAATAATTTCCATGTTCAAAAAGTGGAACTGAATATTTATCAAAATCAGAAAGTGTTGGGAAAAAAAAATTCAATATGGTTTCACCCCTTTTATCAATCGCTCCAAAGCCTTTTAATTCAGATACTATTGCAAGCCCATTATGAAAAGGTCTTGCCGATAAATACGTTGCGGGAATGCTTACATTTCCAAATCTATCGATATAACCAAACTTGCCATTGAGGCTGAAGTGTGCCATTTCTTCTTCAAAAGGAAAAACTTCTGAAGCATTAATGAGTGGCTTGGTTGCCCAGATAATTTGGCTTTGCAAGTTATTTAGAAAACATACACCTATAAAAATCCATACTATTTTCAAAAAAATAACATTTCTGCAAACATAATATTTTTTAAGCTTTGTCAAATGCTTAAATGCCTAAATGAAAAAAGCCCAACAAAAGTTATCCTTCTGCTGGGCCCGAGATAAATCCCTAGTTTGTTATAAGATTTAAATAGCTTTCTATCTATTTAATGACTTGAAATTTACTGTGATACAATATTTCACCATCATTTCTCAATCGGAGAATATAAGTTCCCTGATTTAATTCATCTGTTTCTATGGTCATTATGTGATCGATTGGTCTATTAGTCTTCTTTACCATTCGACCCATTAAATCAAAAACTTCGATGGTAATTGGAGCATCGGGTGTGTTGATTGTTCTCACTGTTACATTGATCACATCTGCAGTTGGATTTGGATATAAATCATATTGTAAATCACTGGTCAATAAATTATCCTCCAATGAAGCTGCTGGCATACAGAATTGTTTGGTTTGAGTGGCTGTAAATTGTCCACCGCTGACCATTGTATTGCCATTTACAACGACTTTATAATTACCGTTTCCTTGAGCACAACATATACCGTCGCCGTAACCATCGTTGATGATGAAATTATAACATTGCGAAGGAGTTAAACAAACCGTTTTTGTTTGGGTCTGATTGGATGTATTGTATGGCCCACCAGAAGCTAACTCCTGACCAGATGAATTGGTTATCTTCCAAGTTGTTTCTCCAGGATAACTGTCTGTCAATATGGTAACTGTAGCATTGATACAGCTTGGACCACCGCCACCACATGGAGCACATGAAGGGCCTCCACAATCCACGCCTGTTTCTTGTCCGTTTTTCACACCATCATTACATGTAGGTGTAGGTGTACCACCGCCTCCGCTTGAACCAGGGACACAGAATTGTTTGCTTTCAGTAGCTCCAAATTGGCCACCAGTTATCAATGTCTGACCGTTGAAAATTACTTTATAGTTTCCGTTTCCAAGGCTGCAACACATGCCATCTCCATAAGCATCTGTGATGCTAAAATTATAACAAACGCCTGGATTTAAACAAATATCTATGGTTTTTGTACTGTTTGCTCCTGTGTAATTTCCACCACTATATACGACTGTCCCTGTAAGAGTGGTAATTTTCCAACTAGTTTCAGCTGGATAAGAATCCATAATCAATACTACGGATCCTGAAACACAATTTCCACTTGTATTACAAGGTTGGCAGCTTGGGCCACCACAATCCACGCCTGTTTCCTGGCCATTTTTCACACCGTCATTACAAGTTGGTGTTGCTGCACAAGGGCTACATGTTGGGCCTCCGCAATCCACGCCTGTTTCTTGACCATTTTTCACACCGTCGTTGCAGGTTGGTGTTGCTGCACATGGACTACATGTTGGACCACCACAATCCACGCCTGTTTCTTGACCATTTTTCACACCGTCATTACAAGTTGGTGTTGCTGCACAAGGGCTACATGTTGGGCCACCACAATCCACGCCTGTTTCTTGTCCGTTTTTCACGCCGTCATTACAAGTAGGTGTTACTGCACATGGGCTACATGTTGGGCCTCCACAGTCCACGCCTGTTTCTTGGCCATTTTTAACACCATCACTACAAGTAGGTGTTGTTCCACTGCCTGCAGGCACGCAGAAAGATTTAGTTTCCGTTGATCCATATTGACCTCCAGTCAAAACATTGGTGCCATTGAAAGTTATTTTATAACTGCCATTGCCATAGCTACAACACATTCCATCTCCGTAAGCATCATTGATCTTAAAGTTGAAACATGTAGAAGCCGCAAGACATATATTGATCGTTTTAGTTGAATTTGGTCCTGTATAATTACTTCCACTATACAAAACAGTTCCTGCTGTAGTGGTGATTTGCCAAGAAGTTTCTGTTGGGTAATTATCCAATACCAAAGTTACCACGCCATTAACACAAGTTGGCGTTACCGCACATGGTTGGCATGTCGGACCTCCACAGTCAACACCTGTTTCTTGTCCATTTTTAATTCCGTCACTGCAGGTTGGTGTTACAGCACATGGTCCACAACTTGGACCACCACAATCCACACCAGTTTCTTGGCCATTTTTAACGCCGTCACTGCAAGTAGGAGTTGCAGAACATGGTCCACAACTTGGCCCCCCACAGTCAACACCCGTTTCTTGGCCATTTTTCACTCCGTCAGTGCAGGTTGGACATGCAGGGCAATTCGGGCCACCACAATCCACGCCAGTTTCAGAACCGTTTTTCACTCCATCTGTACAAGTAGGAGTTACGGCACAAGGGCTACAGGTTGGACCACCACAATCAATACCAGTTTCCTGCCCGTTTTTCACGCCATCACTACATGTAGGCCCTGCTGCTGCATTTACACAAAACTGTTTGGTTTGTGAAGTAGTAAAGGAAGCTCCATTGGTAAGTGTTTGTCCATTGAAAGTAACAGCAAAACTGCCATTTCCATAATTACAACAAATACCGTCGCCATAAGTATCAAAAACCTGAAGAGTATAACAACCATTTGGCAAACACATAGTCGTGTTGTATGTAGCTAATGGTTGAGTATATCCACCTCCAGAATAAACAGTTGCGCCTGCGCTATTTTTTATATTCCAAGTAAATTCTTCAGGATATAAATCACCCACAAACTTAAATATTAAAGAATTGCTGGAGCAAGTTTGTGAACATGGGCCACATGATGGTCCTCCACAATCTACACCAGTTTCCTGACCATTTTTTACACCATCAGTACAAGTCGCACAAGGAGCACATGTAGGACCTCCACAGTCTATACCCGTTTCTTGACCATTTTTCACACCATCAGTACAGCTTGGATTTGATCCACCTCCGCCCCCGCCTCCGCTGCAAGCAGAAAGACATGAAGCTGCTGTTACTTTTGACCTGATCAAGTTACCGGGTTGTGTGCCAAAGCCTGCATTAAAATTCGGCACGGTACCATTGAGGTGACAGTAAGACATAATTGTAAAAGCAGAAACTCCTTGATTGGATGGTCTAGGGCAAGTTCCTTCTGGAGTAACACAACCATCCAAAGCTGTATTGTTGCCATTCCACGCGCATTTTTGCGTATGAGGTGAACCAAATAAATGGCCTACCTCGTGTGAAAGTCCATTGATGGTCCAGCTATAAGCAGGCACATTGTTGTAAGTACTGTTTATTCTCACAAAACCACTTGCAAAATCTTTGTTTGAATTGCAAAGTCCTCCGACCCAAGCAATTCCTCCTGAAGTTTTGTACGACAACAACATTCCTAAGTCGCCATCAAAGCCATTTCTATAACTGTTGAATTGTGAAAGCATTCCAGATGCGTCTCCTGCTGTATATGGACTTGGAGTTGTCCACATCACAATTGCTCCTAGAGACATTTTTACATTTTCATTGGCGTACAGGGTGGCCATTTGATTAAAAACTCCAGTAATGTAGCTGGTGGTTCCCGCTGTGCCTTTACTATCTACTATGTCTTTGTCTATTTCAAAGTACATTCTTACACAATCGGTCAACGCTCGATCATTGTTATCGTCAAACAATTGGTCGTGTCTCAATTCTTCTTTGAAGTCTGCATCATTGACCAAACATTCAAATTTCTGAGTAAGATCAATTTGACTTTCATCATAAATGATGTGTGTCTCTGCTCCTTCAATTTTACCAATAGATAGGATGGTTTCGCTCCTTTCTTCTGCAATAAAACCCATCACTTCATTGTCAAATACAGACAAAGCAACCATGGATTTTTCTTGACCGTCGACAATACCTCGATAGTGTTTTCCCTTTCTATATTTTATTTTCTCACCTGAATGTGCGGCAGTAACAGAAAATTCTGGCATTACAATTTCCACCAATTTGAGCTTCATTGCTGCTCGCTTTTGTGTAGGAATAGTCAATTCAATTGCCTGGGTACCAGAATGCAAAAGTTCACTTACTTTCACTTTATCTAAGTCCATCAACTCATAAGATTTAATGGATTTTGGTATGGCAATGGAAGATCTATTGTTTTGTTCAAACAAAGATTTTTGTATAAATTGAGTTTGTGATTTAACTAGTTCAGCTGGCTTTAACTTTTGGCCAAAAATTTGACTAAGAGTTAAAAATAATAATAGTATGACACTTCTTATCCTCATTCCTTTTCCTTTTTGAATAATCCTTAGTTATAATAGAATGCAATTATATGTCAATTGTATCAATTGCATTGAGCATTCATAATCAATAATTTAAAAATGGAATAAAACCCTGTATGTAACTCGGGGTTTACCCTAGAACTTACTAGCTATGTTCAGCAGGTTGGTGTGTGAAATGCAATAATAATTCTCTTTTTTTAAAAATAGCTAATTTTGTTTTCCTTTTTTTAATACTGACAACATGTTTTATTTTTTCATGTGCTATAAAATTGCAGTTAAATATTATTTTTAGTTGTTTGTCAATAGCCAATTTTGTTCAAATTTTTGAATTCGTCACATTGCTACGAGTTTCGAGCCACGAGCAATGAGCTGCATGATTTATTTATGCTATTGGTTTTAACGCTGCTTCATCGTTCAGACGCAAGGCCTTGCGTCTCAACTTTCCAATATATGAACTGAGGGCGAAAGCTTTTCGCCCCTTCTATTCCTGTACAGACGCAAGGCCTTGCGTCTCTGCATATTTCATTATCCCCAGACTTTTCAAACTTTTTTCCAAAAACCATTGAACGTTTTAATGCTTTTAATACTTTTGATTAATATAATGTCTTTACAAACTGCTTAATAAAATATAAATGATAGATTTTGAAATTCCCGAAGTAAAAAACTTAAACAGAAAAGGTTTCTTGGATTTTGAGGTTGACCCTACTTTGGATTTGGTCGCAGAAATCAATAAACTGAAAAAAGAAAAAAAGGCCATTATTCTTGCTCACTATTATCAAGAGTCAGAAATCCAGGATGTTGCTGATTACATAGGCGATAGTTTGGGTTTGGCGCAAAAAGCAGAAAGTACAGACGCAGAAATAATCGTATTCGCCGGAGTACACTTTATGGCGGAAACTGCCAAAATGCTCAATCCGCATAAGAAGGTTTTACTTCCAGATTTAAAAGCTGGTTGTAGTTTGGCCGATTCTTGCCCAGCGCCCCTTTTCAAAAAATTTAAAGAGAAATATCCAGACCATGTGGTAGTGAGTTACATCAATTGCACCGCGGAGTTAAAAACGCTTACTGATGTATGTTGTACTTCTTCCAATGCAGAGGTCATCATCAATAGCATTCCTAAAGATAAAGGCATCATTTTCGCACCAGACAAAAACCTGGGAGCATACCTACAGAAAAAAACTGGAAGGAATATGGTCATTTGGAATGGCGCATGTATGGTTCACGAAATCTTCTCTCACGAAAAAATCACCAAACTAAAAGTAAGGCACCCTGAAGCAAAATTCATTGCACACCCTGAATGTGAAGCACATATATTGGATGTTGCGGATTTTATAGGATCTACCAGCCAATTATTAAAATATACCAAGGAAAATCCAGCCCAAGAGTTCATCGTTGCTACAGAGTCTGGCATTTTACATCAAATGGAGCTCGCATCTCCTGATAAGCTTTTCATACCTGCTCCTCCCAACAATACTTGTGCTTGCAATGATTGTCCTCACATGAAACGCAATACCATGGAGAAGCTTTATTTGTGTATGAAATATGAGCTACCAGAAATCTTACTGGAAGACTGGGTGATTGAAAAGGGAAAAGTATGTATTGACAGAATGCTTGAAGTAAGTGTTGCTGCAGGATTCAAAGCATAGATAGGAAAATCTGTTTTTTGATCCTAAATCAATTAAAAAATCACTATTTGTTTGGTAATAACTTCATCATTTCCTTGAAGTCTGAGCATATATGTGCCTTGTTTTAGTATTCCGAAATCCAAGTAGTTTGTATTGGACTTAGCATTTCTGATCAGCCTTCCACTTACGTCATAAAGTTCAAAGGATTTTACATCCATTCCAGTTACAAACATTTGTCCATTGCTTGGATTGGGAAATATAGCAACTTGGCTGATGTTGCCTTGATCAACTTTGGAAACAAGTGCTCTTTCCAACGCTTTTATTGCATTAATTCTGCCATGACCATAGGTGGTATTTGGCACAGCCGTTGTATCAATTTCATTGCAAGATTTTTCTGCCACCGTTGGAATGGCTGATTGCTCTATGATGTCTTCGAGCAATTCTACTTCACCTGCAAGATTGGGATTGGCAGAAATCAACAGAGCTACCAATCCTGCTACGTGCGGTCCTGCCATACTGGTTCCTGAAAAACTAACAATACGTCCTCCTGGAATAACGGACAACACGCCTACACCTGGTGCTGAAACATTGGGTTTTACCCTGAAGCTGCTATCCGCAGTAACACCGCCCCTACTGCTAAAATTTGCAATCACATTGGTACTAGCATATGCTCCTATAGAAAATGATTCCTCAAAAATGGCTGCAGGTGAATTGATGGTACTACAATTGGGTCCATCATTTCCAGCAGAAACCACTACGAAAGTGCCAGCAGCTCGTAAATTAATGATGGCTTGTCGCATGAGTCCCCAGTTGGAAGGATTACAGCCCTCAATTTCAGGGCATCCCCAGCTATTATTGATTACATGGGGAGCTTTGGTGGGATCGGGGTTTAGTCCATTAAGGTCAGTGGGTGCCAAAAACCATTGAAAGCACTCCAAATAAGTAGAAGGAGCTCCCCATCCTCTTTCCATATTTCTACAACCTATCCAAGTCGCTTCCGGAGCTACACCTATGACTACATTGGTATCTGAACCGACCATGGTGCCCATCGTATGTGTTCCATGATTGTTGTCGTCACAAGGCTGTTTGATGTCCAAGCCACAAGGATTCAGGCTATCACTATTCAAAGGGCTGATGGTATGGATGGCGTCATGCCAATTGTAATTGTGATCAACAATGGTGTCAGCAATAAAACCTCGGTATTTACTCTTGATCGGACTTTCATTCCAAGAATAACCTGTATCCTGCCCGCCGATTACTACACCTTGACCTCTAAAACCCTTTTCCCACAATTGATCAGCACCAATATTGGTTATTCCCCATGTCGGCTCTGGCGATCTCATAGAAACATTTCCATCTGTAAGAAAATATCTTTCAGCAGGCATTTCTTGATCCTCAATGATTTGGTAAACTTCTGGTCTATTACTCAACCAATCAATGGTTTCTAGATCAGCCTTGACCGCAATGGCATTGACAATATTGTAAGAAGTATAATTAAATCCTTTCCTGAATAGGTAGGAGACAATTTCTCTTTGACTGTTCTCAGCAGTTTGTTGCAGTATGTTATGTACGTAAATAGCTTTTTCAGATTTTCCTCTGATAGACGCTGCCAAAGCTACATTTGCCTGCTCTTTCAACACCACAATTACTTTA
Organism: Saprospiraceae bacterium; assembly: GCA_016715105.1. Taxonomy (GTDB): domain Bacteria; phylum Bacteroidota; class Bacteroidia; order Chitinophagales; family Saprospiraceae; genus JADKBO01. Next base: position 345,647 of record JADKBO010000003.1, read on the forward strand.
ACGAATTCCGCACTTTCCAATTTTTGGATGACTGCTTGATCTATTCGTTGTCCAAACCCAAAAGGGCTGTTGAAAATGACTAAAGTGCAGAAAACTAAAATAGATTTGATTTGATACTTCATGATTTATCAAAATATTATGCGGTATGAGCGTCCAAGTTACAACTTATCAAAAGACTTGTCAATATTTCATTCGCTTTTCTTGCAAAATATGAGTCAGTAGAAGCATATTATTGCATAATTGTACAAAATGACGCAAACTTATTTCTTAATTGGAATTTACAACAGAACTATCTCCTTCCAAAAGTATTTTATGCAAAATATATAATCAAGTAAATTAAGTATCGATTGATTTTTTGCCTAAATATAAAAAGCCTGAGACCGTTCAGGGTCTCAGGCTTTTTAATATTATGTATGTTTTTTCTTGAAATTACCCTAAGGCGGCAGCTCCTCCGACAATTTCTGATAGCTCTTTTGTGATCGCTTCTTGTCGTGCTTTATTGTAATTGATTTTTAAGTTTTTGATCATTTCCTCAGCATTTTCAGTCGCCTTATCCATTGCCGTCATTCTGGCTCCGTGCTCAGAAGCATGGGTGTCAAGAACAAATTTCTGGAAAGTCGTTTGTAAAATGGTAGGAATCAGTTCTTCCAACAACTCCACTTTTCCCGGCTCAAATAAATAATCAGCTTTTGTACCACTTTGAGTTTTTGAAGGATCCACTTCAACCTTTGCCACTGGTAGGAACTGAACGGCTATAGGAACTTGAATACCAGCATTTTTGAATTGCCCGTAACAAACTTCAATTTTATCAAATGTCCCGTTTTCAAAACTATCCATCAAATACTGGGATACGATGGCTATGTTTTCAAAAGTAAGGTCAGAGAATAAATTTAAGTATTCAAAACTGACAACATCCTTTTTATAACGTTTTTTCAAAACATCATAACCTTTTTACCGATACAGATAATTTTCACTTTATCCATTTCGAGCAAAGGTTTGTATTCGCCCTCAATTTTGGCAATTGCAGCTTTGATGATGTTGGTATTAAAAGCACCAGCAAGACCCCTATTGGAAGTAATGACTACAATAGCCACAGATTTTACCTCTCTTTCTACACCGAATGAAGTAGTTGCATCACCATCTAGATTGTTGAGAATGTTTTTCAACATTTTGTCAAGTCTGTTTGCATAGGGGCGCATTTCTGTGATAGCATTTTGCGCTTTCCTCAATTTGGCAGCAGAGACCATTTTCATAGCCTTGGTAATTTGCTGCGTACTTACAACAGATTTAATCCTTTCCCGTACTTCTTTTAGCTTACCACTCATTAAAGCTTCATTTTATATTTGAAATTGTGAAAATGATCTCACAACGAAAATGATTATTTGTACTGCGCACTCAACTCAGCCGCCAATGTTCTGAGTGTTTGTAAATCTGCATCTTCCAATTTTCCTTTGCGGAAGTTTTCCAATGCATCTGGAAATCTTTGCTCAAGTGTAGTCAAATACAGTGACTCAAATTCATTTACCTTATTTACAGGTACATCTCTCAACAAGCCTTGAGTACCCAAATAAATGATAGCAACTTGCTTTTCAACAGGCACTGGAGAGTATTGTGGTTGTTTCAAGATTTCTACGTTTTTCTTACCTTTTTCCAAGATAGATTGAGTAGCTGCATCAAGGTCAGAACCAAATTTTGCAAATGCTTCCAATTCACGATATTGCGCTTGATCCAATTTGAGTGTACCTGACACTTTCTTCATTGATTTGATCTGTGCGTTACCACCAACCCTTGAAACCGAGATACCTACGTTGATCGCAGGTTTGATACCCGCGTTAAATAAGTTTGATTCCAAAAATATTTGTCCATCAGTGATAGAAATCACGTTGGTAGGGATATATGCAGAAACGTCACCTGCTTGTGTTTCAATGATAGGCAATGCTGTCAAAGAACCACCACCTTTTACCAAACCTGAATTTTTTAAAGAATCAGGTAAGTCATTCATATTGGAAGCAATCTCATCATTTGCGATGATTTTAGCAGCTCTTTCCAATAATCTTGAGTGAAGATAAAATACGTCTCCTGGGTAAGCTTCTCTTCCTGGAGGTCTTTTGAGCAACAAAGAAACCTCACGGTATGCAACCGCTTGCTTAGACAAATCATCATAAATGATCAACGCTGGTCTTCCTGTGTCTCTGAAAAACTCACCAATCGCAGCTCCTGCAAATGGTGCGTAGTATTGCATTGGCGCTGGTTCAGATGCTGTTGATGATACAACTACTGTGTATTGCATTGCACCTGCGTCTTCCAATGTTTTTACAATCTGGGCAACTGTTGATGCTTTTTGACCTGATGCTACATAGATACAATAAACTGTTTCACCTCTTTCAAAAAATTCCTTTTGATTGATGATGGTGTCAATAGCAATAGCTGTTTTACCAGTTTGTCTGTCACCAATGATCAATTCTCTTTGTCCTCTTCCAATTGGAATCATAGAGTCAATTGACTTGATACCAGTTTGAAGTGGTTCGTTTACTGGTTGTCTATAGAGTACCCCAGGAGCTTTTCTCTCCAAAGGCATTTCATACTTAGTGCCACCAACAGGACCTTTACCATCAATTGGCTGTCCAAGTGGATTTACCACCCTGCCTATCAATGCTTCTCCAACTTGAATTGAAGCGATTCTGCTAGTTCTTCTTACTGTAGAGCCTTCTTTGATACCATCACTCGATCCCAAAAGAACCACACCCACGTTATCTTCTTCAAGGTTGAGCACGATCGCTTGAACCCCTGTTTCGAATTCTACTAACTCACCAGCTTGTGCTTTGGTAAGTCCATAAACACGTGCAATACCATCACCCACTTGAAGTACGGATCCTACTTTCTTCTAGTTCTGCTTCTGTTTTGAAGCCTGAAAGTTGTTGTTTGAGTATTGCTGAAATTTCGTCTGGCTTAACATCTACCATTGCCGTATATTTTATTTTATGATGTCAAAAATTAAATAGCTTTTATAAAATCCTTGCTTTTGAATTGCTTGGACAATTTATTGAGTTTGAAAGAAATACTATTGTCAAATAATTTATCTCCAACTTCAATAACAAATCCACCCAATAATTCAGGATTTACTTTTTGAGTTATCTCAAGTTCTTTTGCAGTGATGTCACTTGCAAGCAATTTTGCTTTGATTTCTGCCAAAGCTGCATCATTCAAAGGTGTCGCAGTAGTGATGGTCACGTTGGTTATGCCTTTGAAAAGTTTATATTGAGTTACAAATTCCTCAGCAATTTCAGGAAGCAATTCCTCTCTTCTTTTTGTGAGAACGAGGTGGATAAATGCCGTGGTCAATGCGCTGAAATTTGGATCAAAGAGTGATTTAAATACCGCTCTTTTTTTATCAAGACTCACAATTGGGCTTTTGAATAAAAGTAGCAATTCTCTGTGTTTGCTCATTTCCAAAAGGCCTTTCATATCCTCAAGTACCGTTTCAAGATTACCTTGTTCGAGGGCGAGGTCCAAAATTGATTTAGCGTATCTGGTCGCTATTCGCTGTACTGACATGCTTTTCTTTTAATTGAGATTTAAATCATCCACTAAGCTCTTTACATAAGCATCGTGCTCACTATTGCCTTTCAATTCTTTTTTGATCAACTTCTCAGCGATTTCAACTGCCATACCGCCCAATTGACTTTTGGCTTGTGCAACAGAAGCTTTTACTTGATTGTCAATCTCCTGTTTAGCATTGTTGATTATTTTGGAAGCTTCTTCTTTTGCTTTTTCTCTAGCTTCTGCTACGATCTGATTTTTCAAATCTTTAGCCTCTTGAAGAATTTTTGTGCGCTCTTCTCTAGCTTCAGCCAACAATTTGTCGTTGGCGCTTTTCATATCTCTTACTTCTTCTCTTGCAAGTTTTGCAGAATCCAAAGCATGCTGGATATCATTTTTTCTTTGCTCTAATGCCTTTGATATTGGTTTAAAGGCAAATTTACCTACCAAAAACCAAAACAATAAAAAGATCACCAATGACCAAATTGCTAGTCCCGGTGATGGTTGAAATACAGAAAAAAGAGTAAACATCATCTTTCTTAATTATTTATTTCTTACAAAAAATTCAACATTCAAAAAAAATTCAACTGTTTAAAGATAAATGGACTCCTCCGCCAACCGCATTGGAAGTCCACTTATTTCTTACAGCTTTAAAGGCCGAAATCCAATTACTTTACGAAAATTGAAAGTAGGATTGCGATCAATGCCGCTCCTTCCACGAATGCCGCCATAAGGATCATACTTGATCTGATGTCGCCAGATGCTTCAGGTTGTCTTGCGATAGATTCTACAGCTTTTGCGCCAATCAATCCGATACCGATTCCAGCACCGATTACAGCCAAACCAGCTCCTATTGCTCCTAATGTTCCAGTCATTTTACTGATATTTATATAATGATTAAAATAATTCTTTCTAATTAATGGTGTGCTTCTTCATGGTGGTGCTCTTCTGTAGCAGCGCCAATGTATGAAGCAGTCAATATAGTAAATACAAATGCTTGTATGAATGCAACTATCAATTCCAATGACATCATAAACATGGTCAAAGGAACTGATATCAATGTTCCAACACCCGATCCCAATAAGCTTTTACCGCTTTGGCCAAAGATGAATATCAACCCAATAAATGAAACAATGGCGATGTGACCAGCAGAAATGTTTCCCGCCAAACGCAACATCAATGTCAATGGCTTGATGAACAAGGACATAATTTCTATCATAGCCAACAAAATTCTCACTGGAATTGGAACTCCCGGCATCCAAAAAATATGTTGCCAGTAGTGTTTATTTCCATTGATGTTGACCAAAATAAATACCAACAAAGCAAGGACCAAAGTCACACTCAAGTTTCCAGTAGCATTTACACCACCGAAAAATGGAATTTGACCAAATAGATTAAGACCTAAAATAAAGAAAAAGACAGATAACAAAAATGGGAAGTACTTTTTGTATTTCTCTTTTCCTATGAATGGAATGGCTGCTTCGTCTCTGATGAACTCAACCAAGGGTTCAAAAAAGTTTTGAATTCCTGACGGTGCTTTTCCAGCATTTGTCACATATGCATTTGCTGCTTTTCTGAAAAGGATAAACAACAAAATACAAACCAATATCATGGCGACCACATTTTTGGTCATTGATAAATCATAAAAAGAAGTAACACCTCCGCCCAAGGCACCACCATCCCAAGTTGTTCTTGAGTCTAGTTTATATTCTTTGCCAGCATAGTGTACGTAGTCAACAATTTTCTCTTTGCCTTCAACCATTTCTTTCTTGGTAGAAAATCCGTCAATAGTTGCTTCGCCATCCATTGGGAAACCTGGATCAACAACTCTTTTGACATTTCCAGTTTGCATTACATAACCTTGGTATGCCATTTTGCCATCTTCATGATGATGTGGATCTGCATTAAATTTGCTGGACATAAACATTTCCAAACCTGCATCTTTTGAATAAAGAATGGTTGGAAGTGGAATAGAAACGGCTTCTAAGATGGTATAAACATTTGCATCGCCGATGTGGTGAGTAGCTGTAGCTGCCGGATCAAATTCTGCATGTTCGTCATGACCACCAGCAGCATGTGTTTCGCCATGTGCTGCATTGGCAGGCATTATGCCTTCCTCATGAGTTGTAGTTACAGTCGTCTCTACCTCATGATTTTCATCAGACTGTTCTGTCGTGGTTGCTTGGTTTTCACCAGAATGCTGGTCCGCTTGTTGCATGAATGCTACAGTAGACCAAAATAAAAGAAGCATTGCGAAATAAGTCCTTTTCAAACTACTTTGATTTTAGCTTTTCTGAAAATTTGTGCAAAAGTAATAAAAGAAATTTCTTTTTAGTGTATTGATTATCTTTATTTTAGATAAAAATTCACCAAATTTCTTGCAGAAATGCAAAATTAATTAAACGAAATCGATAATCTCAAAAAATTATATTCTAGATTTTACTAAAAATCAAGGTCATTTCAAATACAATTTCTGAAGCTCCAAAATATTTGGCTTTTATTATACACCCTGAATGCTTTCACATATTTGAAAAAAGTTTGTGAAATTTATTTACCATCTCGCAATTGTCTCCTTAAAATCTTGCCCACATTTGTTTTTGGCAGTTCGGTTCTGAACTCTACTTCTTTAGGAATTTTATACCCTGTCAAGTTTTCTTTTGCGTAGGCAATGACCTCTTCTTTTGTCAGACTTTGATCTTTCTTTACCACAAAAACTTTCACGCATTCTCCTGATTGTTCGCTAGGAACTCCAACAGCGGCAACTTCTTGAATTTTGGGATGTTTGATCAATTCGTCTTCTACCTCATTTGGATACACATTGAAACCAGAAACGAGGATCATGTCTTTTTTACGATCAACAATGCTGAAATAACCATCTGGTTCCATAATCGCAATGTCTCCGGTATACATCCAACCATCTTTGAGCACCTTGGCAGTTTCTGCCTCATTATTATAATAACCACTCATGACTTGTGGGCCTTTGGTGATCAATTCACCCCTTTCACCTACAGGAACATTATTTCCGTCTTCATCTACAATACGCACCTCCGTACTGGAAACCGGCATTCCTATGGACCCATATCTGACGCGACCGTCCAGTGGGTTCAAACACACAACAGGAGAAGTTTCCGTCATTCCAAAACCTTCAAATATTTTATTCCCTGTTGCTTTTTCCCATTTTTCTGCAATGGCCACCTGCACCGCCATTCCTCCACCAACTGTTACTTTGAGGTGAGAATAATCATATTTATCAAAATCTGGATGATTGAGCAAAGCATTGAACAACGTATTCAAACCTGTAAAAAGGGTAATTTTATTTTTATTGAATTCTTTAAGAACGGATTTTAAATCCCTTGCATTGGTGACCAAAACCGTTTTTGCTCCCAAGCTCACCATGGCCAACACATTGACGGTAAATGCAAAAATGTGGTACATAGGCAATGGAGAAAGACAAACTTCCTCTCCTTCTTTGAGTAAAACTTTCATTGCAGCTTCTGACTGCAACATATTGGCGATGAGGTTGCGATTGGTAAGCATTGCGCCTTTCGCTACACCTGTTGTTCCACCTGTATATTGGTGTAAAACAACATCATCTGAGCAGTTTGGAAATTCTTTAATGGTAAATTTCTTCCCAGTTTCCAAGACTTCCTTAAAATTCACACTATTTGTTATCGTGTATTTGGGGACCAACTTTTTGATATATTTGACAACAATGTCTGTAATGAATCCATGTACAGGCCCAAGCATTTCACCCAAAGTAGTTACAATACTTACATTGATCTTCGTTTTGCCCATGATTGCTTCCAGATTGTGTGCAAAATTGGCTAATATGCATATGCCCTTTACCTCGCTATCCGTAAATTGATGCAACATTTCACGCTGGGTGTAAAGCGGGTTGGTATTGACAATGATGAGACCCGCACGCATTGCTCCAATCAATGCCACTGGATATTGCAGGCAATTGGGCATCATGATGGCAAACTTGTCCCCAGGTTCTAGGCCACGCGATTGCAAATAAGCACCAAATTGCCTGGACAATTTATCCAATTCTTTATATTTAATACCCACACCCATGCACTCAAAAGCAATATGATCTGCATATTTTACAAATTTTTCGTCAAAAAAATCAACAAGATTTTCATATAAATCTGGATTTATATTGGCTGGCATCCCTTGCGGATAGTTAGCTAACCAAGGCCTGGTTTCGTACATATTGAATTTCGATTTGAATTTATAAATTCGAATTTAAATAATTCTTGTAGACTTTTGAGTTTTGATAGAAATTATTCTAATACTCCCCAACAAATTTTGAGACATATAGGTCTATGAAGTCTCAAATTTTCGCATTCCTATACCTAAAAGGCCATTGGTAGAAACAGAAAGAGAAGACCATTTAACGATCTTCCCCTTTTTATAATGCACTTGATTTTATGCTAATAACTTAAAGGACTTTAAAATCCCAAATCCTACAAACTAATTATTGTTTGACAAACTGAACATTACAAATCAGTCTTACTTCGTCAGAAACTACTGCACCTCCAGCTTCGGTTAATGCATTCCAAGTAAGACCATAAGCCTCACGACTTATTTTACCCGATACTTCAAAACCTGCTTTGGTTTGTCCATAAGGATCAACTGCTATTCCTGTAAAGTCCACATCCAATTTCACTGGCAAAGTTGTACCTCTGATGGTCAAATCTCCAGCCATTACGTATTCAGAACCACTTTTGGAAAAACTAGTAGATTTGAAGGTAAGTTTTTCATGACCTGCAGCATCAAAGAAATCTGCAGACTTCAAGTGTTCATCCCTTTGAGCATTTCCAGTTGAGATGCTGTCTATATTTGCTTCAAAATTCACTTCTGCACCTGCAAAAGTATCATCATCCGTCAATACTTCTCCTGTGTATTCACTGAAGTGCCCAGTCACATTTGTGATCATAAGGTGTCTCACCTTGAATTGAATTTCTGAGTGCGTTGGATCTATTACCCATTTTTGTTTTTCCATTTTATATCTTTTTAGTTATTTGGGTAACACTCAAAGGTGTCTGGTTGTTTTCGATATTTGTTAAAACAAATGTTTTTAATATTATGATAACATAGACAATCTCAAAAGCCTCATTACCTTCACAATTCTATAATACATGATACAATGACTGAAACTATCAAATACTTGTTTTTTACCGGCCTACTCATTGGTGTTGGATTTGGAATCAGATACGGATACAGGTATGCGCTAGCGGGTGCGGCATACAACGCCAAAATAACTTGTTCTTGTGTTTTCATAGGCGGAAGAACACTAGAATCCATTCAATCGGAGGATTTATACACCATCCCATTTGCCAAGCAAAAAGTTGATGAAGCAAATAAAACAGTCACTTCGAGTATTTTGGGCATCATCAGTAAAACCAGTTTTTACAGACCAGGTCTTGGATGTACATTGGTCAATGAGCAAGACATTGAAACCATGAAAAAAACATTGCCAGACATCAATGTTGCAAAACGCGAATACACTATACCAGATAGTTTGCTTCCTTCAGAACAACAAGCAAAAATTGACAAGACGATTGAATGGGCCATGCAGTCCGTATATAAAGATGTGATTGTAAATACGCGCGCAATCATTGTTGCTATAGATGGCAAAATTGTGGCAGAACGATATGCGCCAGGATTCAACAAAGATTCTCCGCTCATGGGTTGGTCAATGACCAAAAGTGTGACAAATACCATGATAGGAATATTGGTAAGAGATGGCATTCTCAAAGTTTCTCAAGACCATTTATTCGAGGAGTGGCAAAATGATGATCGCAAAAACATCACCATCGACCATTTATTGCGCATGAGAAGTGGTCTGGAGTTTGAAGAAAATTATAAAAAGGTTTCTGATGCGATAAAGATGTTATACATGAAAGATGGTGCAGGAAAATATGCCATTTCCAGACCATTGATTCACCCCATCGGAGAACACTGGAATTATTCTAGCGGCACCACCAATATTTTGCAGGAAGTCATCAAGTCTACTTTTACAGACCAAAAGGGTTATGCGGAATTCCCACACAGACGCCTATTTGCAAAGCTGGGCATGCCTACCGCCGTTATGGAAATGGATGGTTCGGGCACCTATATTGGTTCATCTTATATGTATGCCACTGCTCGTGATTGGACGAAGTTGGGATTATTATATCAAAATGATGGTATGTGGAATGGAGAACAAATACTGCCTCCGGGATGGGTCGATTATAGTAAAGAGCTCACTCCGCAATCAGATGGTGAATACGGTGCTCATTTCTGGCTTGATCCCAAAGATAATAACTTGCCAAAAGGCGCTAACCACATGCTCATGATGGGGCATGAAGGACAATATGTGGTCATCAATCCTGATAAGAAGATGGTGGTGGTGAGATTGGGTTGTACGCAAAAATCAGATAGTTTTGATCTAGGAAGGTTACTATCAGAACTTTATCAAATTTTTTGATTGCATTTCTAAACATAAACTAAGTCGATTAATTTAGATCAAAAACATACATTTGCACTTTTTTCAAACAAAGCATTGAACAACAATGAGTTTACTTACTATTGGAACGGTCGCATTTGACACAATTGAAACCCCTTACGGAAAAGCAGAGAGGATCGTAGGAGGTGCATGTACTTATATCAGCTATGCTGCTTCTTACTTCATAGATCAGATCAATCTTTCTGCCATTGTTGGTGCCGATTTTCCAGCATCTGAAATTGAGGCATTGAAAGCCAGAGGAGTCAACTTAGAAGGCCTTGCTATCAAGGAAGATGGTCTCAGTTTCTTTTGGGAGGGTAAGTATCACCTCAATATGAATAGCAGAGACACCATCACTACAGACCTCAATGTTTTGGCTGATTTTGATCCTGTATTACCAGAGTCCTATAAGTCTAGTGCTTATGTCATGCTTGGTAATCTCACCCCAGCGATTCAGAAAAAAGTGTTGGACCAACTAGATGGTAGCCAAAAGTTGATCGCCATGGATACCATGAATTTCTGGATGGACATTGCAATGGAGGAACTCAAAGAAGTAATCTCAAGAGTAGATTTACTGACCATCAACGACGAAGAAGCGAGACAGCTTTCAGGAGAATATTCATTGGTCAGGGCTGCTCAAAAAATCTTTGAAATGGGACCTAAGTTTTTGGTCATCAAAAAAGGCGAACATGGGGCCTTATTGTTTCATAAAAATGATATTTTCTTTGCTCCTGCCATGCCGCTTGCTGAAGTTTTTGACCCAACTGGTGCCGGTGATACTTTTGCTGGAGGAATGCTGGGTTATTTAGCAAAATCAGACGATGTATCTTTCGAAAATATGAAAAGGGCATTGATTTACGGGTCAGCGATGGCTTCATTTTGTGTTGAAAAATTTGGCATAGAAGCACTGAAAAACTTGAGCCAAGAGCAAATAAACGAACGTATGAAACAGTTTTCTTTATTGGTTCACTACACTTTGTAAAAGTTTGAATAAAATACACATTAAATTATTTTATAATATTTCAATGGTTTGCTTACTTTTGGCCTTTTGATAGTTTAAAATAAACGCTGGTGTTTGGATATCTGAATGGTAAAATAACTTATAAAAGTCCTACCTATATATATGTAGAATGTGGGGGTGTAGGTTATCATGTAAATATAAGCCTCAATACTTTTACCAAGTTGGAAGATAAAAACGAGGTAAAAATATTCACTGTACTGCAAGTGCGTGAAGATGACATGAGCTTATACGGCTTTTATGAAGAAGATGAGCGCTTTTATTTACTCATTTGATTTCTGTATCTGGAGTTGGAGCAAATACGGCTAGAGTAATTTTGTCTTATATGACCAATGACGAACTGCGTAGGGCGATTGTGCACAATGATGCAGCTTCATTGAGTAAAGTAAAAGGCATTGGAGCTAAGACCGCTCAAAAAATCATCATCGACCTCAAAGAAAAAATTGTAAAGTCTACCAACATGGACACGGTCACCGTGGGCATGGCGCAAAGCAATAATGTCAAGGATGATGCGTTATCAGCTTTGATTGCGCTGGGCTTTCCTAAAATGTCAGTAGAAAAGACCATCAATATGATTATCCAAAAAAATCCTGATGTTTCTCAGGTAGAAGATCTCATTAAATTGGTGCTAAAACAAATGAATTAAGAAATTAATCTCCTAATTCATAATCTATCGTAGAAAGTAGCGTTATGAAATCCGATTTAGGAGCTTAAAAAAAGGTGTATTATATATTGAGTACGAAACGAACTAATTTGATCAAAGCAAACGTCTATCCAATCTTTAGTGCACTACTGATTATTGCAGTAGTATATAATGCCTCTTTTGCTGCCGGAGTAGAAAGCCCCTATGTTGATTTTACAGTTGTGAAATCATCGCTGGACACCATTCCAATCATCGATAGGACCGGAGATTTTATCAACGACAAAAAGAACAATCCCTTTGACATCACTCCATCCAATATTTCTCAAACGGTAGAATACGATCCTGCAACAGGAAAATATGTTATCTTAGAAAAAATTGGAGAAGAATATTACCGTACACCCACTTATATGACCTTTGAGGAATACCTCAACTGGAAATCAAAGGAACAGGAAAGGGCCTACTTTGATAAACTGACTGGAGTCAATGCACCAAGAAAAAGGACCTCCGGGGTATTCGACAATTTAGACCCTATGTCCAGAGTGGATATTGGCGGTAGTTTATTCAATAGACTTTTTGGCGGAGCAGAAGTTGATATCAAACCGCGAGGTAGTGTGGACCTTTCTTTGGGCTTCATCAATTACCAAAAAACAGAAAACCCAGCATTGCCCATCAGACAGCAAAGGCAAATATATATTCCTGGTGACTTCAATATGCGACCTCGTTTGAGTGTAGATGGAGGTATTGGCGACAAGATGAAATTAAATTTCGATTACGACAATCAAGCCAGTTTCAATTTTGATAGGCGGATAAAACTAGAATACGATTCCAAAGATTTTTCTGAAGATGACATCATCAAAAAAGTGCAAGCAGGGGATGTGAGTTTGCCATTGAGAAGTTCTTTGATTCCAGGACCACAAAGTCTTTTTGGTTTGAGAACCGATTTACAGTTTGGAAAACTTAAGGTAACTGCAATTGCCGCCCAGCAGCGCTCCAAGCAAAATAGCTTGCAAATTCAAGGAGGAAGTTCCAATCAGGAAATAGAAATAAGGCCTGATAGTTATGATGAAAATAGACACTTTTACATTTCTCATTATAATAGAGAGACATACGAACAAACATTGTCAAATCTTCCTCAAATCAATACTTCTTTCAAACTAGCTCAAATTGAAGTTTGGATTTCTGATGATAGGGGAGATTATCAACAGGGAAGTAGTATGATAGCTGCGGTAGCAGACATTGCAGAAGGCGATCCTGATAAATTACATGATCAAATGATGCCTCCGTTTCCACCTATCAGTCCTCTACCGAGTTATTTGACTGATTTAAAAGGAAATGCTTTACCCGACAATAGAGCAAATGGATTATTTGGTGCATTGGTTCAGAACGGCACAAGTAATGATTTGGATAAAACAGCTACCATATTAAAAGGTTATGGACTGAAACAAGGCCGGGAATTTGAAGTATTCAGAGGCCGCTTACTCAATCAAAGTGAATATACCTTCCATCCAGAGTTGGGTTTCATTTCTTTAAACATCAGGTTGAGACCAAATCAAGTTTTGGCAGCTTCCTATAAATATTATTACATCGCAAGATGCGACACTGTTTATACTGTTGGTCAATTGGCAACAGAAGGATTGGAAAGTAGTTTATCACAAACTGGAACAACCGGGGAACAACAAACTTCTCCACCAAAGGTCATTTTTACCAAATTATTGAAACCTTCCAACCAACAAACAACTGCACCTACTTGGGATTTGATGATGAAAAACGTCTACAACCTCGGTACTTCACAACTTAATAAAGAAGGTTTTGAGTTTGACATCTTTTATGAAGATGACTTTGATGACGGATCACTCAAAAAATACATACCGGAAGAAGGTTTAAATACCATTCCATTATTACAACTATTTGGCTTAGACCGTTTGAATAGATTTGGTGATCCTCAACCAGATGGGATTTTTGATTACGTACCTGGAGTCACCGTGATCGAACGCACTGGAAGTATTGTCTTCCCTGTCGTAGAGCCTTTTGGTTCGACCTTGGCGACTCAATTAAATGACTCTGCTTTGGTTCAAAAATATGTGTACCAACAGCTTTACGATACAACAGTGACGATTGCAAGACAGAGTTTGGAACTCAACAAGTTTGTGATGAAATCCAAAGTAAAGTCTGCTACCTCTGGAGAGTACAACCTTGGTGGATTATTCATACCAAGAGGATCCGTGACCGTTACAGCTGGAGGTGCTCAATTGATAGAAGGCGTAGATTATGAAATAGATTATGGATTAGGCAGGTTACGGGTCATCAATCCTCAATATCTTTCACAAGCAACACCCATCAACATCAAGTTTGAAGATCAATCCCTGTTTTCACTGCAACAGAAAAACATGTTGGGACTTCGACTGGATTATGAGGTAAATAAAAAGTTGAACTTTGGAGCAACCTATATGCGCTTATGGGAACGACCATTTACTCAAAAGGTAAACATTGGCGACGACCCTATCAATAACCGGGTGTATGGATTGGATGTAAACTATTCTGACGAAACACCTTGGCTAACTAATATAGTTGATAAGTTACCGTTTTACAGCACCAACGCTCCTTCTAGCATCACTTTTTCTGCAGAGGCAGCGCTTTTGCAACCTGGTTATTCTTCTGGCATAAATTTACCTGGAGAAGATCCTGATCCAGTAGTAAGTTTAGATGATTTTGAAGGCGCCATCAATGGATTGACTTTGGGAGGATTCAACACCAATATCTGGACGCTCGCTAGTACACCATCTCTAGATTACAAGGAGGCAGAACTCAACCAAGACCTAAGGTCAAATGCTAACAGGGCAAGACTCAATTGGTATCAAATTGATCGAAGTGCCAGGATCGGCAATGGCGACAACACTGATTCATATACTAGACTGGTGGATCAAACAGAACTCTTCCAAAGAGAAGTAGAATTGGGTCAAACCGAGTTATTTACATTCGATGTAAGTTATTATCCCAAAGAAAAAGGGCCTTATAACTATGATGTGCCTGGAGGATATCCAGGATATTCCTCAGGTATAACCTTTGATAATCAAAAAAATGATTTTTCCCTCAATAGCCCAGAAACAAGGTGGGGAGGGATCATGAGGTATTTCCAAAATGCTGACTTTGAAGCGGCCAATTATGAATTCATAGATTTTTGGGTGCTCAATCCTTTCATGGAAAGAAGGGACGGTGAGCAACACGTCAATGGAGAGCAGGGCGAAATCGTTTTTAACCTAGGTAACATTTCCGAAGATGTTGTTAAGGATAACCTACAGTTGTTTGAAAACGCTTTGCCAACCAGCAATACTACTTTGAATGAGGTACCAGTAACTGACACTAAAGTAGGACGGGTAGCTACCAATGTTCCTGTTGCAAATGGTTTTGACCAGCAATTTGGAAAACAACAAGACGTGGGTTTTGATGGACTTAATGACACGCTTGAAAGACAAAAATTTGCTGATTATCTTGCAAAATTGACAGCAGAGGCAGGAAGACCAATTCCTCAAATCATCAATGACCCATCAAATGATAACTTTGTTTATTTCAATGATGAAAGTATAAAAGATGAGCCAAATCTCTTGACTCGTTTAAAAAGATTTAATGACCCAGAAGGGAATGCACCATTGGACAATGGTCAAGAACTTCAAACTTTCACCAGAGGAAATCGCCTACCAGAAAGTGAAGACATGAACAATAACCGTTCATTAGACAATGCTGAAGCATTTCATGAATATCGGTTGAGGGTGAGAAATGTAAATGGAGAAATTGACAGTATTTCTGCAGGTCCATACTACAAGCAAAAGAAAAATATTGTCAATAGCAGCACTGGTCAGAACGAAATTTGGTACAGATTCCAAATTCCTTTGTCATCAGGCATTGCTCACGACATCAGCGGATTCAGATCCATCCAGTTTATGAGGATGTATTTCACCAAATTTAGTAGTGCAAAAACTTTCAGATTTGCAGATTTCCAATTGGTAAGAAGTTCTTGGAGAAGATCTATCACTAAGTGCCCAGGTACAGACGTAGCAGCAGAAAACGTTGTGTTCTCTGTAGATGAAGTAGGTGTAGAAGAAAACAGTACCAAAAGACCATTCAACTATTTGACTCCAAGAGGTATCAAACAAGAACGCATCTATGGCAACTTCTCCAATCTCTTGCAAGATGAGAAGTCAATGTCATTAAACTTTTGTGATTTATACCAAAACTGTGAAGTGGGTATCAATAAGTTACAAACGCTCAACCTCAATCAGTACAAAAGAATTCAACTTTTTGTACACGCTGAGTCTAAAGAGCAAACTAGAATTGAAGATGGCAAAGTAGGTATTTTTATCAAGTTGGGTAAAGACATGACCAATAACTACTATGAGTATTTCATGCCACTTTCTTTTTCCAATCCTGACTTTGGGTCTAATCAAGATAGTATCTGGTTATCAGACAATTTCATTGATGTATCCTTGGAAAAATTCAGAGACATCAAACGATCAAAACTTACCAACGGAATTCTCGAGTTGGATGATCCAGATAGACCTGGCGCAAAATTACGTATCAAAGGTGTGCCATCACTCGGTTTTGTAAAAGTTATCGAAATCGGTATACGGAACATTGATAGCATGGGTACCCATTGTGGTGAAGTTTGGGTCAATGAATTGAGAGCTGTAGGTTTATCTGAAGATGGAGGCATTGCTGCCCAAGCAAGACTTCAAGCAAAAATGGCGGACTTAGGCGAATTGAATTTTTCAGGAAACCTGAGCACCATTGGTTATGGTGGCATTGATCAAAAATTACAGAGTCGGGCGCAAGAAGAAGTATTGACATACAACATGGCAGCAAATTTAAACCTGGGTAAGTTGCTTCCTAAATTTATTCCTTTGAACTTGCCTATGTTTGCCCAATATTCCAAATCCATAACCACGCCACTTTATGACCCGTATCAATTAGATCTTACAGTAAGAGAAGTAGCTGAAATCTCTCCTGCAGAGCAACAAGCAGATGTGTATGAAAGAGCAAGAGAAACCTCTACCATCAAATCAATCAACTTTACCAATGTGAAAATAGATGGAACTTCAAAAAATAAACCTTGGAGTCCTCAAAATATCAACGCCAGTTATGCCTATAATGAAATAATCAAAACTGACCCAATCATTGCAGAAGATAAGAGCAAAGAAACCAATGTGACGTTGGAGTATAATTATGGAAGCAAGGGACTCACCTTACAACCTCTGAAATTCATAAAATCAAAATATTTAAAGCTTTTTTCTGAATTTAATGTAAACCTGCTTCCTAATAAATTTGGTATCAACACCAATATGAACAGGCTTACCAATAGTCGACAATATAGGTTCCCAGATACCCCGGTTTTTGTTTTTGATGATCAAAGATTCAGATGGGACAGAAATTATACGCTCGATTGGAATTTGACCAAAGCCTTAAGGTTATCCTTCAATGCCAATGTATTTTCATTGGTTGACGAATTGAGACAAACAGGAATTGCAAACACTGCAGAAGATCGTAGATGGGTCAATGAGTTTGGTGAAGATTATACACAACGTGTGAGAGAAAATAGTTCCATCGTCAAGGATTATCGCAATGACAATTTAAAGGACCTTGGAAGAACTAAAAATTATAAACACAACATCAACCTCACCTATACATTACCATTTGCATTGATTCCCATGATGGACTTTATCAGTGCTTCTGCAGATTATCGGTCAGACTATAGTTGGACTGCTGGTGCGTTGATTTACATCGATGAATTAAACAATACGCCAGGAAATATCATTCAAAACACTCAAAGTAGGAATGCCAATGCTACATTCAATTTTGATCGTTTATACAGCAAATGGTCTTACTTAAAATCTATTGAATCTTCAGCAGCTCCTGCCAAAACCAGAACAAGGAGTAAGGTAAGGCCAGGAACAAACGAGCCCGAAGAAACAAAACCTGATGCCAAGGAAGAAAAACCAGCCAGAGCCAAAGGAGAAAAAAGAGAACCATCTAGTTTGGAAAAAATTCTTGTGAGGCCTTTACTAGCTTTGAGAACGGCTCGTTTTTCTTACAAAGAAGATTTTGGAACACTGATTCCCGGGTTTAAACCTCAAGCAGGTTTGTTGGGCATGAGCGATGGTTTTTCATCACCAGGTTGGCAATTTGCAACAGGTGCTCAACCAAATATAGAAAAAGGTGCTAGTAACAACTGGCTCATGAATAACCAACAATGGTTTAATACCAGTGTCAATTTCAATGACCAAATAGTCCAAAACCGCACACAAAATGTGACAGGAAGGGCAACACTTGAGCCTTTTAAATCCTTTATCATAGATGTAGACTTTAGTAAAACTTATAGAAAGGATCATACTGAGGTATTCAAATCAAAAGGTGATGAATTTATGCAATTGGCCCGTTACGATATCGGATCTTTTGAATATTCTTACTTCAGTCTCAATACTTTGTTTGAAAGCAGTGCCAATGTTTATGCTCGCTTCAAATTTTACAAAGAACAAGTATCAAATGAAATTTTACCCAACAAACCAAAACCAGGGCAACACCCCGACTATCCAGGGTATGCGGAAGGTTATGGACCAACCTCTTATGCGGTAAACGTTCCTGCATTTTTGGCGGCTTATACAGGTAAAAGGCCGGAAGAAATATCGCTCAACCTCCAAGATGATGTAAAAAACCTCAACTTTATTCCAAAACCAAACTGGAGTTTGCGATATGATGGATTATCAAAAGTGGGATTCTTCAAAAACTTCTTGACAAGTTTTACATTGAGACATGGATATAAGTCTACCATCAATGTAAGCAAATTCAACACTGCTCCTGACTTTTTAGACAGCGATCCGTTCTTGACCAATATTTCTAACAACAACTACTATTCTAGGTTGGAAATTCCTGCTTTGACGATCAATGAATCATTCAACCCTTTGATTGGAATTCAAATGAAGACCAAGCAAAACATGAACATCAACTTTGAGTACAAGAAAAGCAGACAATTGGACTTGAGACTCAATGCAAATGAATTGTCAGAGCTCAAAGGACAAGAATTGGTTTTTGGATTTGGATATGTTATCCAGAATTTCAAAGGATTTACCAAAGAAAAGAAACAACGCAGAAAACCGAAAGAAGAGGATGCAGCCAAACCAAACGAACCTCAAAAACCTGCTGCTTCGCCGTTGACTGTTACAAAAAACAGGACGCTTACTATGAACCTGGATTTCTCAGTTAGAGAAGATAAATCTGACATCTATAGATTGGAAAATAATTCAGCCGGACAAACCAATAGAGGTCAAAGGGCCGTGAGTCTCAAACCAAGTATTGAATATCAGATGTATAAAAATCTCTCTTTAAGACTTTTTGCTGATTATCAGAAAACAGCACCTTTTGTGACAAACCAATTCCCCATTACTAGATTTCAAGCAGGTACCACATTGCGATTTACATTCAATTGATGCTTAAATAAATTTTCCGTATCATTGCAGGTATGGGCCCTTTGGGGGCACTTCTTACGGGTTGATATATGTCGAAAAAAGTCATTATTTCCATCATCATTTTGATGTCAGCTGCACTGATAGGACTGAGTGTTATACAGTTTCTATGGATCAGAAAGTCGCTCGCACTCAAAGAAAAGACTTTTGATGACCGAATTTTCATAACGCTCAACATGGCTAAGGAGAAGTTGCTGGAAAATCTTCAAGAAGACATCAAAATCTTGGGCCTTGAGAAAAAAATCTCCACCCAAGACGAGCGTCGCAGAGAACAACTTGAGTACGAACTCAAAAAAAATAAAATGCTCTCCGACTCCAATTTACTGGAGACCATTGAAATTTCACACATTGTTGATCTTGACAATTTCATCAGAAAGGAACTGAAACACAATCAAGGCATTGACTTGACTTACGAGTATGGAATTTATTCCAACAGGACCAAAAGTTTTTTGATAAGAGATGGTCACTTTGTGGTTGAATTTGGGAATAGCAAGTCATCTTCCACCATTAAAACCCAAGATGGGTTAGAATCAACGCCATATAGTCTTCCTTTATTTGAAGATGTCAGCGCCACAGAGCCAGGCTATTTGAAACTTTATTTTCCAAAAAGGACCAGGTATCTTTGGCAAAACCTCATACCGATTGTATTATCTTCCATTTTGTTTACTGCCTTGGTTTTGTTTTGTTTTTCATATACCGTCTACATCGTTTTCAAACAAAAGAAGATTTCTGAAATCAAAAACGATTTCATCAACAACATGACTCACGAGTTTAAAACGCCGATTGCCACTATCTCTTTGGCTTCGGATTCTATTGGAAATGCAAGCATCATAAGTAGCCCAGATAAAATTAAACGCTTCCTTTCCATCATCAAGGCTGAAAACAAACGCATGCTCGATCAGGTTGAGAAAGTATTACAAATGGCTCAAATTGATAAGAAAGAAATTACCATCAAACCTGCCAAAATTGACATCAATGAACTGGTAGAAAATGTAGCAGAAAATTCGGCATTAAAAGTGCAATCCAGAGGTGGTTCTTTAGAAATCAACCTGCTCGCCAAATATGCCCAAATTCAAGCTGACCAGACACACCTGAGCAATATTGTAGCAAACTTGATAGACAACGCTGAAAAATACACCAAAGAAACACCCCATATCATCGTTGAAACTCAGGATGATAAAGATGGAATAAAAATTATTGTCAAGGATAATGGTATCGGCATGAGCAAGGATTCTCAAAAGCATATTTTTGAAAAATTCTACCGAGTGCATACGGGCAATTTACATGATGTGAAGGGTTTTGGCCTAGGTCTTAGTTATGTAAAGGCAATTTCAGAAGCCCACGGAGGTCGAGTTTTTGTAAAAAGTGAACTTGGCAAGGGAAGTACTTTTACTGTTTTTATTCCTTTTAAACCAAAATTTAGTTAAATACCGCAAATCGTTTTTATATTTATGTGCTTATTACAAAAAAATCTCATATAGATTAATTCACAACAAACCAAAATGAATAATAAAATATTACTTGTAGAAGACGACCGCAATTTTGGAGATGTACTCAAATCATATCTGGAAATGAATGATTATGATGTTACACTCGCTACAGACGGGGAACAAGGCAGCGCTGCATTCAAAAGCGGTGAATATGACCTTTGCATTTTTGACGTCATGATGCCAAAAAAGGATGGCTTCACTCTTGGAAAGGAGATAAGGGAAAAGGACAAAGATGTTCCTATCATTTTCCTTACCGCCAGATCCTTGAAGGAAGATGTTTTGGAAGGTTTTAAAGTTGGGGCAGACGACTACATTACCAAACCCTTCAATAGTGAAGAGTTGTTGTATCGGGTCATGGCTGTGCTCAAAAGAACCAGAAAAGACGGGGAGTCTGAGGATCAAACCAAAGAATTCAAGATTGGTAAGTACAACTTTAATTATCCTTTGAGAATCCTTTCTTATAGTGAAGATGGGTCAGAAGAAAAGTTGTCTCCCAAAGAAGCCCATCTACTGAGATTGTTTTGCATCAAAAAGAATGATGTGCTTGAGAGATCTGAGGCGCTCACCAAAATCTGGGGCGAAGACAATTATTTTACTGCCAGAAGTATGGATGTTTTTGTAACCAAACTGAGAAAATATCTCAGTAAAGATGAGGATCTTGAAATCATGAATATCCACGGAAATGGATTCAGGTTGATAGAAAAAGAATAAGACCTCGATATCCAGATAGAAGAAAATTTATAATGCCACAGAAAGGAGTTTTTTGTGGCATTTTTTGTTTCAAAAGAGTGTAAAAATGGAAATGTCGCTTACTCCAAAAGAAATAATTTTTCATTCAGGAAAAGTACCCGCATTAGGTCTAGGTACTTATGATTTGTTAAATACAGAGTGCACAGATGCGGTAGTCCATGCACTAGATTGTGGGTACAGACACATCGATACTGCAAGGTTTTATGAAAATGAAATAGCGGTTGGAAATGGGTTGAAATTTAGCAATATCGCTCGTGAAAAATATTTTTGACTACAAAAATCTGGCACACCGACCTGGATAAAAAGTCCATGACCTTTGCAATTGAGGATAGTCTTAAAAAACTCCAAGTAGATTATGTAGACTTACTGCTGATCCATTGGCCATCAACCAGTGATGATGTGACTTATAAAGCTGTGGAATTTCTAGAAGAATTGAGACACAAAGAATATTGCAAGTTCATCGGAGCCAGCAATTTCAACGTGACACTATTGAAAAAATCATTGACCCTTGCTCCTTTGGTTTGCAATCAAATAGAATATCATCCATATTTAGCACAACACAAAATGCTAGAATTCTTGCAAGAAAATCAGTTATTCCTTACAGCTTATTGCCCACTTGCTCAAGGTGCCATTTTACAAGATCCCTTAATAAAAGACATCGCAAGAAGTCACGATCGGCAAGCCAATCAAATCGTACTGCGTTGGTTTCTACAACAGGAAAGTGTAGCTGTCATCCCAAAAGCATCTAAAGAAACACATCGGATTTCCAACTTTGATGTTTGGAATTTTGAACTGCATCCAGATGAAATTTCAGCTATTTCTGAGCTGGATAAACAAAAAAGACTGATCGACCCCACCTGGTCTGTAGACTGGGCAAAATAATTTTTTGCATTGCCCAGTCAAAGAAGTATAGTATTGATTTCCATTGAAGACCCAACCAATTTTGTATTGGTCACCGTCTAATACAATTAGATAATCATATAAAACTATACGAGATGAAAAATATCCTACCATTCAGTGGCTTTTTGCTTTTGACATTCCTTTTGAGCGCTTGCTTAAGAGATGAGTGTACTTCCACGACCAATTATATCCAACTAGATCCTGTTTATACAACCGTCGAAGCATTCAGAAAAAATGAAATTGTCACAATACAAAACGTTCCGTTAGAGAATCCTGGAAAAATTTACTTGTACAAAAACTACTTGTTGATAAACGAAGCTGGCAGAGGCATTCACTTTTATGATATCAGTGACCCCAAGAAACCAGCCCACAAAGTTTACTATGAGATATTGGGAAATTTTGACATGGCTATCAATAACGACTTACTTGTCGTTGATAATGTCATTGACTTAGTGTCTATCAACATCAGCGATATTCTAAATCCTAAAGTACAAAATAGGCACAACAACTATAAAAATGTTTATGATGCCAATAATTATCAGCACGTGGCCTATTACAATAAAACCAATGTTGTGCGGTCTTTTGATTGTTCAGTTGCTGGACCTACCAATGTTGTTATAAATTGGGGTGGTAATTTCTGGGCATTACAAGATGCTACAAGTTTTTCCAATACCAATGTATTATCTTCTGGCCAGGTTAATAGTTCTACGAATGGGTCTGTAGGTGTTGGTGGGTCAACTGCTAGATTTTCATTGGCAAAAAATCAATTATATACACTTACAGATGTTGAATTGAGCACATGGAACCTATCAACACTTGAAAAAGTGAATATAACAAATTTGGGTTGGGGAATGGAAACGCTATTTGCTGCCGGTGACAACTTGTATGTTGGAAGCACAACAGGCATGACGATATTGGACATCAGCAATGGCCAGTCACCTGTCAAATTATCAACTTTTACACACGCTACTTCTTGTGATCCGGTAGTTGTGAATGGTAACTATGCTTATGTGACTTTGAGATCAGGTAATGCCTGCAATGGCAACCTCAATCAGTTGGATATCATTAACATCACCAATAAAAGCAATCCTACATTGGTAAAAACTTACGCGATGACCAATCCTCATGGACTTTCATTTTTGAATAATAAACTTTATATCTGTGAAGGTGATTTTGGATTTAAGGTCCTGGATGTGAGTGATGCAAATGATGTAAAACAATTGAATTTTGATAAAAAAATTAAAGCACAAGATGTCATCGCATTGAATGAAAAAGAGGTAATGGTGATCGGCTCTGACGGTTTTTACTTTTTGGATGTCAATGACCCAAAAAAGATCAAAATAGAAGGCTCGATCTTAAAAAATTAAAAAATCCCTAAATTAAGTGGGCTTCAAGATATTGGAGCCCACCTTTTTTCAAATAAAAACTACAGTTATGAGAGTTGTGCCTGTTTTTCGAAAATGGTTTTTCTTGCTACTGTCATTGATAATCTCAAACTTATCAGTTAGTGCGCAAAAAGTAAAAGTTGAATTGGTCAAGGGTCATAGACTTCAAGGAGAAATTATATCATATACCTACGGAGACACCCTACACCTCATGGTAAATGGACAATATCCCATCAAAATACCAGAATCCGAGATCAAGGCTATAAACTTTCCTTCCCAAAAGAAAAATGACAACTTCATAGCAAAAAAATGGCTCAACACCACCCGCCTCGCGATGGACATTGGCGCTACAGCAAATAGTCCAAGTTTTAGTCATACACTTTCAAAGCGTATATTTTCCAATATTAATTTATTTGCTGGGATTGGTATTGGGATTGATAATTATTATCTGTCAGATTTATACAATGTCGTACCCATTTATGGAAGTATTAAGTATTATTTCATCAAACAACGGTTTTCACCATTCATCGATATCAGATATGGGTATGGGCTACCGTGGCCTTTTGAAGACTCTGCAAATGGTGGAAAGCATTTCAACCCAATCATCGGATATAGAATTGGCGGATCTGGTATGATGGTCGAAATAACAGGTGGCTTGAAATTTCAAAAATTGGATTATCAATTTATATCTACAACTGAAGTTTCTGATTATGACATTCTTATCAAACGAGCCCAACTTGGGATAAATTTTACCTTTTAGACACAAGCCAAAAAGCTATCATTTCATTTTTTGAATGGCTGCTTGGTTGAGCAATCTGCCTAAATAATACTTAAAGCCCTTTTGAATTTGCCACTTGATTTGCCTAACAATTCCACTTTTTTTGGAAGAAATTCCAGCATGTAAAAGGCCATTGTGAGAACCTTGCTCTGTCAGTGGGGGTTGGGCCCAATACATTTTTACTACCCCTCTGTTGATGAGGTCGTTGTGCCACCAATCTATCACTTGTTTGCACTTATTTTGCCTTAGATTAATTAAAGCATTTTGAGCTGCTTTCAAATCGATCAAATAAGCTCCTGCCATTCGTCCGTTCTTAGCTGGGTACAGATATTTTTCATTTTGAGTTTGCCAATAGGACGGAAATCTCAAGGTGGAGTTTTCAAGCGAAATGATAAATCCTGCAGGTAAAGTGATGGCCTCCTTCAAAACTTTTTGCAAGTTTTCCTCAAAATTCGACAGAAAAAATGGATCGTTTTCAAAAATCAAAGCCATTTCATGCCCATTTTTCACCATTTCTTCATAGGCCAATATATGATTGAGCGTACAAGACAAAACGCCATCACTCAGCACGTTTCTGATTTTTGGATCAAAATACTTTGCTAAAACATCGTCTGAAAATAGACTAGGATCTCCTTGGGTAATGAAATTATAACTAAGTTTAAACCTTGGAAACAACGCTTTTATCCTAGCTTCATGCGTTTCATAACCCTTTATTGCGTGAATGATATAAACCGCTTCGCTGGCAAAATCAGGTATTTTACCTTCCATGGTGTGGGTTTAGGCTTGCTGTTCCCAACCTGGTTTCTTTCTTGAAAGATATAAAGCCCCCAGTATACCAACAATCACAAAACCAATGGAAATGTATTGCGCTTGTGACCAGTTGGCCCCAAAGTAATTGTACTTTTCATTGACTCTGATGGTTTCAATAAAGAAGCGCTCTACCCCATTGTAGATCATGTATAAGAAAAATAATTGGCCAGCAATTTTAACCCGTTTTCTCAAAATCCACAAAAGGCCAAAACCAGTCAGCGACAAGATGGTTTCGTAGAATGATGTGGGATAAACTTTTTCTGGCAATTGCAAACAATACCGCATGCCACAAGCTGCCTCACATTTGTCTTCGACACTTCCTTTCAAACTCGATAATTGTGAGACGTCACAACCAGCCATTGGTACACCTTCACTTGCGACGTTGTGTGGAAAATTATATGACCAAATCCAATCTGGTAAAAACCACCATGAAGGTTGGGGAGCTGCAACAATGCCCCAATCACCATCACCAGAAATCTGACATCCTATCCGACCAATGGCGTAACCCAACAGAATGCCCATCGCCGCAATATCCATCATGTAAATCGGCCTTATTCCTGCTTTTTTTACATACCAGTAAACTGATATAAAAGCAAGGATCAAACCTCCATATATCGTCAAACCACTACCTGCAAATAAAGTCCCAATCGGATCTCTGAGGAAGGTTTCCATATTTTCAAAAATAGAAAACAACCTGGAACCAAGCACACCAGAAATGGCTGCAAGAAAAATTATGTCCATGGTTTTTTCATGAGGGTGGACTACCACAATCTCTTCTACTGCTTCTACTTGTTTCTTGTATTTGGTGAAGTACAAGTAAGCTCCCATCAAAGCGCCAATCAAAATTCCTATTGGCCACAAGCCTAGCTTTGAAAAAATAACGGAAGATGGATCAGCTTTAAATTCAGCAAAATGTATGAAAATGTAAGGAATTTTTGCGCCGGCAATCATGGTTACTGCTGCATTGAGCAATAGATCCGACATGGTATAGGCTTTCGCATTTTTTTTAACAGAGAGTGGCTTTACCAATCCATCCTTTTCCAAGCGCATCAATTCACTCCGCAACAGCCATGAGCAAGCCACAAAGGCCAAAGCAAGCATCAATCCAAAACTTTTGAATATGGATGTCCAGTTGTCAACTTGCGTGCCAAACAGATCATTGAATAAATACGAAAGATCAGGATACATGGTGCTTTATTTTATTTTCATGCTAAAGATAGAAGTATGGACCCAATTGGCAAATTATTCTGCCAAAGCACTCCATTAAAACGACCATGTTATTCTAAACTGCGACACTATGATCTCTCAAAGCTTCATTGAGTGACACTTTTTTATCTGTGGTTTCTTTTCTCTGACCGATGATCAACGCGCAATTCACGCTATAGTCTCCAGCTGGAAATTTTTTGATGTAACTACCTGGAATTACCACTGATCTTTCGGGCACCTCTCCAATATATTTGATTGGTTCAGGACCAGTTACATCAATGATGTGAGTACTTTGTGTCAAAACCACGTTAGCTCCCAGTACTGCTTCTTTTCTCACCCGCACACCTTCTACTACGATACACCTTGAACCAATGAAGCAATTGTCTTCAATGATGGTTGGGCTTGCTTGAGGTGGTTCCAATACTCCGCCAATACCAACACCACCAGAAAGGTGCACATTTTTACCAATTTGCGCACAAGAACCAACCGTTGCCCATGTGTCAACCATTGTTCCAGCTCCAACATAAGCGCCGATGTTGACATAACTTGGCATGAGGATGGCTCCAGATTCAATAAAACAACCATATCTGGCTATTGCGTGAGGTACCACTCTTACTCCTTGGCCAGCGTAATCTTTTTTTAGTGGAATTTTATCATGAAACTCAAATGGACCCACTTCAATAGTTTCCATTTTTTGAATAGGAAAATATAAAACAATTGCCTTTTTTACCCAGTCATTGACTTGCCAATTGCCATCCAAAGTTGGTTCTGCAACCCTCAATTTCCCTTTGTCTACCAGCTCTACTACCGCTCTTATGGCTTCTTGACTGTCTGCATTGTGCAATAATGCTCTGTCATCCCAAATTTGTTCTATACTGCTTTTCAATTGTTCCACGTCTCTGTTTTTTAAATTTGGGCAAAAGTAGAAAAAAAATTGAAGGGGCGAAAAGCTTTTCTCCTTTATAAACACCATATCTGTTCCTCACTTTTTTCTTTCCCCTTACAAATGTATATTTGCAAACAATTTTTCAAATACCGATAAATGGCAAGTTTAAAAAGGTGGTGGTTTGAACGGTCAATAACTCCGACTATCAATCAATCCCATTATTTTCAAGGGCGTAACAATCAACAGATTGCCATCATTACAGATGCACTTTCTGATATAGATCACATTTTATCTTTCATGAAGAAGGAAAAAGCCAAAGGCAATGCTCCTTTTTGTATTGCCATGCATCTTGATAAAGAGGTACCCGCAGAATTACCAGACGGCACCTTACTCAAAAAAGACATCAAATGGCCAGGTATACCAAAAGGTGCAAAGGTCGATGAATTTTTATCAATCAATTTTGATGTTTGTTACGTGTTGGTCAATCAAGCAAGTCTTCCGGTAGAATATCTTTTGCGTACGATGAAATGTGCATTGAAGCTTGGGTTTTATCACAAATCATTAGCTCCATTCCTTGACTTTTGTGCGGAAAGTCCCATGCCTGAGTTTGAAAATAAATTCAATTACCTTCTAGATTCTTCGAATAAATTGCTGTTTGGCAAGAAAAAACCAGCTTAGTTTTTTGTGAAAATTTGCTATATTTAAAAAAATCTGTGTGATAGTTGAAGTAGCAAAGGATATGTTTCACCAATATGCGCTAGTTTTCTATTTTTGCAATCCTTTTTTCTAATTTTTTAGAACTTTAAGACAACTATAAATGAAAAAATTTTGGGGTACCGGTGTAGCCATCATCACACCTTTTAATGGAGATGATATAGATTATGACTCACTAGCCCGTGTGATCAACCATGTTATTGATGGTGGAGTGGACTATATCGTCGGTTTAGGAAGCACTGGAGAGACAGCAACTCTTGATGATCAAGAAGGTAAACAAGTTTTGGATTTTATCATCAAAGTTGTCGATAAACGTGTACCCATTGTTGCCGGAAATTTTGCAAGCAACAACACAAAAGAATTAGTTGCCAAGATCAAATCATATGACTTTACAGGAATAGATGCAATTCTTTCTTCTAGTCCAGCCTATGTAAAACCTTCACAAGAAGGTATCTATCAACATTACATGGCCATTGCTGCTGCTTCTCCTGTACCTGTTATTTTGTATAATGTGCCAGGAAGGACTCGATCAAATATGGAATGGGAAACTACCGTGAGGTTGGCGCAAGATTCACCCAATATCATTGGTATCAAAGAAGCTAGTGGCGATCTGATCCAAGCCACCAGAATTTTGAAAAATCGCCCAGAAGGATTTTTTGTCACTTCTGGAGATGATGAGGTTGCTTTACCAATGATCGCATGTGGTGGCGAAGGTGTGATTTCTGTGATGGCCAATGCACTACCTGCTCAATTTTCTACGATGGTCAAAAAAGCATTAGAGGGAGATTTTGCGACTGCCAAACAAATAAATTATGACACTTATGATTTGCATAAGTGGTTATACATTGAAGGGAATCCTGTGGGCATCAAGTCTGCTATGAAAGAATTGGGCATTTGCACGACAAATGACGTGCGATTACCACTTTCAAAACTGTCTTACGAAAATTACCAGAAACTTGCAGAAACCTTACATCGCATATTATAGTTATAGTATGATCAAATTCAATTGTTTTGAACGATACTATACCAGACATTAAAGGAAATAAATTTATGCAAAAAGGTGCATTGGTGATTCAGGGAGAGGCGTTGATTCCAACAGATTGGGGTCCTTTCACCATGAAAGCTTATTCCAGAACGAAGAATGATCAGATGCCTCATTTTGCGTTGATTCAAAATCCAATAGACATCACCAAGCCAATCAATGTAAGGATTCATTCCGAATGTATTACCGGAGATATTTTCAAATCCAATCGATGTGAATGCGGTGAGCAATTGTCAAAATCTATGGAATATATCTCCAAAAATGGTGGAGTGCTCATTTATCTGAGGCAAGAAGGGCGGGGTATAGGCATCATCAATAAATTGCATGCTTATGAAAAGCAAGACCAAGGTTTTGATACCGCGGAAGCCAATACTGTTTTGGGATTTGAAGTGGATGCCAGAAATTACAACGACGCCATTGAAATACTCAATGATTTACACATTACTACCATCAATTTATTGACCAACAATCCTGATAAGATAACTGCTATTGAAAAGGGTAATATCGAGGTCAAAAAAAGGATTCCATTAGTTATCAAAGCCAAAAAAGAAAATCAGAAATACCTCGATACCAAAAAGAATATCTTTGGGCACCTGCTCGATAACTGATTTTCTTTCTTGCATTCTCTTTATTTCAAGCTATTGATATACGCTGCAATTTTTAAGGCGTCTGCCTTTGGTACTTGTGGCATCGGAGCCATTTCAGTAGCATAATCCGGCCAGTTCTTTGGGTTTGGTTTATAAATGAGCTCAACAATTTTTGCATCAGAATAACCTCTCTTGGCAATTTCTTTATAAGGTGGACCAACTAATTTTTTATCTGCATTGTGACAAGCAAAACAGGTATACTTTTGCAATAGTTTATTGACGGCTTTTACATCCACTGGTTCAGGTTGCTTTTTGGTATTGCTGGCAACAGCAGTAGCTTTTGGTTTAGTTTCTGTTTTAGCCGTTGATTTTGCAGCGGTTTTCATTCCAGACCTAAACTTCACCAAGTCAGTGGCAGCCACTTTTTCGCCATCTGGAATATTTTTGAGGGTGTAATAACCAACCTGGTGTAAAAGTGCATCACCATCGACAGACTTTACATCATTGAGTCTCAACTCATGAATATAGTTTTTTCTTAAATTATTGATAACCAATCTTACTGTTTTACCATCCTCACTGATCTTCATTCCTTGAATCTTCAAAGGTTCATTATTTACTGGAGGACTTCCATAAACTGGATGATATTTGTATGCAAAACTTTGCGCTTCAATACTTGCTGTTTTGAGGAAGGTTTGTGGATCTATTGGTTTTGTAAATTCTATTTGGAAACCATCGGGCATAGCTTTGACAGTTTTCATTTCGAAAGGCATTTTGCCTGTCCAAATCAACCTTTGAATACCTTCATCTCTGTTACCTGCAGATCCCCAACCTCTATTGGTCATACCTACAAATAAAGACCCATCATTGAGCCAATCCATTCTCAATACACCAGATTGGAAACCTTGTTTGAAATCAAAAACTACTCCTTGATATTCGCCATTGATCACTTCCATATCAACCCGCATGATTTTACTTTGGCCCTGATCTCCAACCAATATTTGCCCAGCAAAAGGTCCAAATTTTCCACCGGTATTGTCCTGTAAGATTTGGGAATTTGAAATTCCAAAAATGCCATGAGGCAACCAAACAGCAGGTGATTGTACCTCAGGAAACTTTTCTTTCAAATCTGCAAAAAGGACCACGGTTTCATTTGTTTCATTTTCAGGTTTGATAAAATCACCTTGGTCATTTTTCTTTTGTCTCTTATCTATGACAGCATATAATTCATCTTGTGTCAGTTTTACAGGAGAATTTTCAATTTTGTCGGTCCAAACCAAACCTGCTGGGTGACCCAAGAAAGCGCCTTTTTTCACGTGCCAGACGCCACCAGAACCAACCCAGTCTCCTTGATTGTCAGTGTAAAACAATTCGCCATCAATGATACCCAATCCACATGGAGATCTTTGACCAGTAGCCCAAGGTTCCATTTGTCCGTCTTCAGTTATTTTCATAGTCCAGCCTCTCATGGGTACTGCACTTACGCCTCTCCACCATTCTGGATCCACAAAAGAAACATTGCCTGTCACAAAAAAAGTACCATCTGGTGCTAGTGCAGGGCCATAACTATATTCATGATAATGACCTGTGAGTGGCCATTTATAAATGGTTTGATACACATCAGCTACGTCATCACCGTCATTGTCTATCAACTTGGTGAGTTCTCCTCTCTGCGCCACATAAAGTGCGTTGTCTTTGTAAGCACATCCAAGTGCTTCATGTAAACCAGAAGCAAATAATTTGAAATGCGGTTTACCATTCATGATGTAAGACTCAGAGTTTTCTATGAGCCAAACATCACCTCTTCTGGTGCTTACTGCTACTCGTCCATCAGGCAAAGTTGCAACACCTCCAATTTCCAATAAAAGATTTTCTGGAACTGGGATGTTGATGATTTTATAATAGTTTTCTTCTGCCTGATTGAGTTTAGCTACAAAATCATCTACTGATGATGGATCTTCTTGTGCAACTACTTGCAACATAAAAGCAAATGAAAAAAAGTAGAATAAGGCTGTTTTCATCTTTATATTTTGATTCATAACTTCTGTTTTATTACAATTACCAAATAAGTAAATAACGCAATTTGGGGATATTTAAAGTGGCAATCAATTCTTTTTCCTCGCCAGATTCTTTGATGTAATAATGGTTTGTCGTTTCCATTTTAACGTAATATTTCCCATCAATATTAAAAAACCCTTCTTCAAGTGGCACTATGCTTTTGCCATGTGCAACCCTAAATGATAAGTGTTTTGGTAAGGTGTCTTGCTCTATCACCACCTCTCTGATCAGTGAATTGGTGATGACGTCAGGGTAAATTTCATCTTTTACCTTCATCCCGGCAATTTCATAATGAAAGATTGGCGTTTTGGTAAATGGATTGATTTCATATGACTTGGGTGTATACTGGTCTTCCGCAATCATCGAATTGAATTTTTGATTTTCTGAAACTAGCAGATCCATTTGCAAAGTATTGTCTAGATATATTGGAAAACCTTCCGGCCTGAATGAACCATCACCTCTAGAATTCCACATGGGTGTAGCGTCTACAAAATTACCTTTCCAAATACAGGATATCGCCCCCAAATCATAGTCATACACATAATGAATGCCACTAGGATCTCCAACCCCTATTGTATGTGACCGACGCAAATTCAAATCCTGGTTGAAGTCCAGGAATGCTCTCAATATGGTAGGCTTGTCATCAGCATGAACGTACATAGGATAAATTGCTTCCCGATGAACCAATGATGAAAAGGTGTGTAAAGGCGTGCTTTGCATTTTGTCTGAGGCAATAAACAATCCTAGAGAGGGTTGCACCCAAGCATCTGCCCTACTATAAAATAAATCCATTTTATGTTTTCCCTTCTTCAATTCAATACTTCCCTTTGATGGAGCGTCCCAGTCCCAAGCTCTTCTGTTTTTGATCACTGTATCTCCATCAATATAAAGTGATAAATTGGAGTTGTGAATGGCAGAAAAATAATATTTCCCATCAGACGGGATTTCTAGTTCTGAGGTAAGATGTAGGGCAAAGAAGTTTTTCACTTCCGCCATTTCCCAGGTAAGACCTTCTGGTGAAGACCCTACTTTATCTGGTTTTTTATCCACATAATCTTTTTCATAACTATACGGACCTTTGTAATACTTGTAAGTGACATTACTCACAGATGCAGCTTCATTTTCCATCAATCTATATTTGATGTTTTTGAATGCCACTCCTCCATGGTCCCCTTGTATCAAAATCGGCCCTTTTGATACTTCCATATTATTGATGGAGCCACCTGTTGGCAATGGCAGTTCTACATTTTCATGAACAATGGCACCATTTATCTTAGCTAATTTGATGACTGCATTGGCGACCTTTTTACCGGTTGCATCAAATCTTGGTGCTTTAAAGAAATGTACATTTTTTGCCATAATCCTGGAGCTTTTGCTGCGTTGATCAATGGCGCTTTACCCATGTAGATTTTGTCCTTTTCTGTCTCCCAGTTTCTATAAATTCCACCTAAATCAGAATACTTGGGTTGCTTGGTACCCCAGCTATCATAAAGTTGTACTTCATACCGACCTTGTAAATAAAACCCTGAGTTTGATCCCTTAGGCATCATAAATTCAAATTCGATTTCCATGTCTCCATGCTCCATGATGGTGAGCAAATTGCTCTTTATGGTCTCACTGTTGCGATTGATGAGAATGCCTTGACCAGCTTTGACTGAAATGCCCTCATTTCCAAAATGATGAACGTCTTTATTTAAATCCATTGCTGTCTCGCCCACGATAGACCAATTACCATCTTGAGGTCGAAAACCAGATAAATCATTGAGCGGAAAATCTACCATTTTTTGTGCGGAAAGGCTCATGGTAATGCCTAGACTTAATGCTAAAATGGGCCCTCGTAAACCCTTGAATATTTGCTTCATTTACACTTTTGGCTTTAGTGGTCGTGAAAATATAGATTTTCAAATCACCATACTAATTTTTGAAGTTTTTTTGTTTACTCAACGTTTGTTGTAAAATTCATCACATTCCATCTGCTTATTTGAATGGTATGCATTCAGCGTATCATAGAAACTTATGACTTTTGGGTTAAGTCAATGATTGCCTTAGAAAGATCTTCAAATTCATATTCAAATCCAAGTTCTGTCATACGTGTGGGAATGACTCTGTTACTGTTGAGTACCACATTTGCCATTTCTCCCATAGCAAGTCGGAGTGCAAAAGCTGGAGCAGGTACAACAAGGTGCGGATTGTACAATGATTTAGCGATTACTTTTGTAAAATCCTTATTTGTAAGTGGAAGTGGAACGACTGCATTATATATTCCTGAGGCTTGCTTGTTGAGCAAACACTCTTTAAACATTTTACAAATGTCATTGATGTGAATCCAAGAGTAATATTGATTACCCGAACCGAAATATGCAAGGACACCAATGTTTTTTGTCATTAGTATTTTTGGCAAGGCTCCTCCTTCCTTGGCTAAAACGATACCTATTCTCAAGATGGATAATCTCTCAGCATAAGGGGCCAACAACATGGAAGATGCTTCCCATTCTAAACTACACTTACTGAGAAATTCCTTGCCTGCATCGGACGATTCAGTAAGCTCTACAGAACCTCTATCCCCATAATAACCAATTGCCGAGGCACATACAATGCTTTTTACTCTTTTCCCACTGGCCATGAGACCATGCATCAAAGTTTTATTTGCATTTACCCGACTGTCAATGAGGATTTTCTTGCGCTCATTTGTCCACCGACTATCAGCTATTCCAGCACCCGTCAAATTGATGATGTAATCGCATTCCAGTGCTTTTACATCCATTTGCAATTTATCTACATCCCATTGATGATAGGTAATGTTACGGCTATCCTGTTTTGGAGACCTGGATAATATTTTGATTTGAAAATCTTTTCGTAATAATTCGATCAATTTACTTCCTATCAAGCCTGTTCCTCCTGCAATGAGAATTGTTTCCATGTAATCTTTTGATTTATAAATGGAATGCGGTTGGCTCAAAAATGTTCATTTACAAAGACAAACATCCTTTAAAATAAGCATTATGCTCTTTGAAGCATCAAACTATTGACAATAAATGTTTTTTGAAGTCTGCAAAATCTGCTCGCATGGGTGTTGCTTGTTTTTCTCTTGAAGCTAAAATGGCCAGTCTTTCAGGAATTTCCACCGCTATTCCCAAAGCATCATTGACCACATCTTCAAATTTTGACGGGTGGGCTGTTTCAAAAAATGCACCTACCGCCTCAGGATGTCCTTCTAAATAAAAAGCAAGGGCTTTATAAGCAACTGCTCCGTGTGGATCTGCGACGTACTGATATTTATCATAAATATCTCTCAACATCGTTTTAGTTTCCTCGTCGGTCACAAAATAACCGATCATATCTTGCTTCATGGCTTCCACATCTCCATTGTAAAGGTCAAACATACGAGCAAAATTGGATGGATTACCGACATCCATCGCATTGCTAATTGTAGAAATGCTGATTCTTGGTTCGTACAATCCGGAAACTAAATAATCAGGTACAATTTTGTTGATATTGGTGGCAGCTATAAACTTCGAAACAGGCAAGCCCATTCTTTTAGCAATTAATCCTGCCGTAAGGTTGCCAAAATTTCCACTTGGCACAGCAAACACAATTTCATCACCAAAGGATTTGAGTTGCTTGAATGCCTCAAAGTAATAAAATGATTGGGGAATCAACCGGGCAATATTGATGCTATTTGCAGATGACAATTGATATACTGCATTCAATTCTTTGTCGAGAAAAGCTTCTTTTACCAATGCTTGGCAATCATCAAATGTGCCATCTATTTCAATTGCTTTGATGTTGCTTCCCAAAGTAGTTAATTGTTTTTCTTGCAATAAACTTACTTTACCTTTTGGGTATAAAATAGTCACTTCTATTCCCGGAACATCCAAAAATCCGAAGGCTACAGCACCACCTGTGTCTCCACTTGTTGCCACTAAAATGGATAACTTCTTGTCATTACCCTGATTGAAATAGGACATCAATGCAGCCATAAACCGAGCACCAAAATCTTTGAAGGCCAAGGAAGGACCATGCCATAATTCCAAAGAACCTGCACGATCATCCAACATATGTACGGGTGCAGCGAAGGTAATTGACCGCTCAATAATGGTTTTTAAATCTGCTTCAGGTATAAAACCTTGAAACAAAGTTTTAGCAACTTCAAAAGCAATCTCTTGAAAACTCAAAGTAGGAAGCGCTTGGATAAAATCTGCGGGTAATGTGGGTATAAATTCAGGCATATACAAGCCCTTATCAGGCGCCAAAGATTTTAAAACTGCTTCCTTCAGGTCTGCTTTTAAAGCTGAATTGTTGGTACTATAAAGTAACATAGGTGAAATTTACTGCTTGTTGAAACAAGTTCCTTTCTTATATATTAATGATTGTGACCTTCGTGGTCTTCATGAGGTGCTCCTTCAAGATTTCTGTTCATTACATAATCCATTCCACAAACTGGACATACGCCTGCGGTTTCACTTCCACTACCTTCACAGTGCATCGGACAAATAT
Organism: Saprospiraceae bacterium; assembly: GCA_016715105.1. Classification (GTDB taxonomy): domain Bacteria; phylum Bacteroidota; class Bacteroidia; order Chitinophagales; family Saprospiraceae; genus JADKBO01. The sequence goes on from JADKBO010000003.1 coordinate 381,949, forward strand.
AAGCAGAGGTAAATTCCTTTCCTTGTGCAGTTGTATCAATGGTTGCTTCAGCTGACGTCTCCACTGTAGTAGGCTCTACTTCAGGAGCTGCAGATTCAGATTTTTGACCACAAGAAACTAATAGACAGACAGATAGACAAGCAATAAAAAAAATACCTTTTTTCAAATTCATTTTAATAAAATTTTAAATTGGTCGCAAAGATTGCCTTTTTAGTTTGTATTTCAAACTCCTATAGATTTTGTTTTGAGATCAGGGCCATGATTTACAGCATCTATGAAAATTGTGAATAATAAACAAAAAGCGGGAGGCAATTGTGATCACCTCCCGCTTTTTTATTTATAATTTTCGAATAATTACATTTTTTTAATCTTAGCTGCAACTGCAGTGGAGACATCTGTACTCTCATCCGCATATAAGATATTGCCAGCTCTAAGGTCAAAAATATACTGATATCCAGACTCTGCTGCTACTTCTTTGATGGCTTTATTGATCATCTCTTGAATAGGCTTGAGCAATTCCTCACTTTTTACGTACACCTTTTGTTGACTTTCTTTTTCAAACAAGGTAATTTCTTCTTCCAGTTTTTTTAGCTTATCTGTTTCTACCTGTAGTTGCACTGCAGAAATTTCATTTTGCTTGGCTTGTAGATCAGCATATTTGGTCTGCAAATCTTTAATCATATCCTGTCCTTTTTTCATCAGTTGAGCTTTGAGCGTCTCAATGGTTGTATTGGCTTCCTTTACCAAAGGCAAATCTGCAACAACAATATCTGTGTTGACATAGCCAAATTTTTGCGCATGGACAGCTGACGAAAACATTACCATGATGACCAAAATAAATGCAGTAGCGAACTTATTCATTATAATAAATTATTTATGTGTTTTTATAAATTGAAATTATTTGGCACCAACTTTTTTCTTGATGTCTTCTGTTTTATCAAAATCTGGAGAAACAAAAAGCAAACCCGCAGCTCCTGATTTGTCAAATATAAGGTCGTAACCTTTGTCAACCGCATAACCTTGCATTGCCTCAAAAACCTTGTCTTGTATTGGACTTACCAATTGTTGTCTGCGCTTAAATAAATCACCCTCTGGACCAAATCTTCTTTTTTGAAGTTCTCTGACCTCTTCTTCCTTTTTTACAATTTCTTCCTCTCTCGTCTTTTTATTGTCATCGCTGAGTAAGACTTGTTCGGCTTGGTACTTATTGTACATGGATTTGATTTTATCATACTCCTTTGCTATTTCTTGTTGCCATTCCGCAGCGACTTTATCTACCTCCTTTTGAGCAGCAGTATAATCGGACATTCCGGCCAAAACGGCATTTACATCTACTACAGCAATGCGTTGTGCGGAAAGAGTGAAGGCCACAAAAAGGGCGATAACGGTCAAATATTTTTTCATTTTTATGATTTTAATCGATGATTGAATATGCTTTATAAGACTTTGTATTTGTTTTTTAGTTTCTTAATAAAGCATTAAATAATGATCACACTTTCAAAAGTAAAGCTTTCTGCGCTGCTTGATCGTGGCTTTTAACACTCTATAATGGTAATTAACACATGATTAACGCTATTTTTTCCACTTTATGTTACATCCAGCACTTGGGTATTGCTTTTCAGGTGTCGGTTCACCTTTGAGCAAAGATTGTAAAGCATTTCTCAAATCCTCTCCACTCAGCGGAATTCCGGAATTTGGTCTCGAACTGTCTAGTCTACCCCTATAATACAACTTTGATTCACCGTCAAAAACATAAATATCTGGCGTACAAGCTGCATCATAAGCTCGAGCAACCTCTTGACTTTCATCATACAAATAAGGAAATGGATATTGCAATACTTTGGCAACCAATCGCATCAACTCTGGCCGATCTTCTGGATAATTGTCGGCATCATTGGCACTTATGGCAACAAATTGTATTCCTTGCTCCATATATTCATTGGCAATCTTTACCAACTCATTATTTACATGTATGACATATGGACAGTGATTGCATAAAAAAAGGACCACAAAACCCTTTCCACCCGTCAAAGAAATGCTGTCAAAATCATTCCCAGTTTTAGTATCAGGTAAGACAAATGCTGGCGCAATGGTCCCCAAATCCATCATGGTCGATTCTGTAAGTGCCATATTTAAAATTTTAGACCGCAATATTATCAAAAATCGGGGAAAGTTGCGAATTGCTTTCAGATTTCAGCCATCAGCATTACGCAAAATTGATACAACTCTCAACCGAATCCCACTAATTTCTTTCAGTTTTCAGCGCTCAGCTCTCAGCAAACTGATACCACGAATTCACGAATTGCCCTCAGATTTCAGCCATCAGCTTTCAGCAAAGTTGATAAACTGTGTCCCGCTAGAGACAAACTATTGGCATCAAAAAAGAAAGCATTCATCGTGCCGTAGGTACGACCTATTTAACGCGTGGAGGAATAGGCTGTCAATACAACTTAACCTGATCGCTGAGAGCTGACCGCTTAGCACGATTCACGTTCCCTTCTTTTCAACCAACATTCATCAAATCTTTGTCCCATCTTTGATCACGACCACAGATTGCCACGAATTCAGATTTACAGATTTCAGCCATCAGCAATGTCCCGCTAGGGACAAAATATTGGTACATCAAAAAAATAAAAGAATACATCGTGCCGTAGGTACGACCTATTTAAAGCGTGGAGGAAATAGGCTGTCAAATACAAACATAAAACTGAACCTGATCGCTGAGAGCTGACCGTTGATTGCCACGAATTCACGAATTTCTTTCATTTTCCAACCCTTAACATTCAGCAAATCTCTCATCTTTCGTCTCTCATCTCTCATCTTTCAACACTGACCACAGTCTGCCACGAATTCACGAATTGCCCTCAGATTTCAGCCATCAGCTCTCAGCAAAGTTGATATCACTGTGTCCCGCTAGGGACAAACTATTGGTACATCAAAAAAAGGAAAGCATTCATCGTGCCGTAGGTACGACCCATTTAATGCGTGGAAGAGCGAGGCTGTCACATAAAACTGATAGCTGATTGCTGAGAACTGACCACCGCTTGCCACGAATTCACGAATTGCACACAGATTTCAGCCATCAGCATTCAGCAAAGTTGAAATCTCAACGTCCCGATAGGGACAAACTATTGGTACATCAAAAAAGGGAAAGAATATATCGTGCCGTAGGTACGACCTATTTAACGCGTAGAGGAACGAGGCTGTCACATTACAAATATTAAACTGAACCTGATCGCTGAGAGCTGACCACCGCTTGCCACGAATTCACGAATTGCACAACAGGTATCAGCCATCAGTATTCAGCAAATTTGAAATCTCAACGTCCCGCTAGGGACAAAATATTGGTACATCAAAAAAAAAAAGAAGACCTCATGCCGTAGGTACGACCTATTTAACGTGGAGGAAATAGGCTGTCAAATAAAAATATAAAACTGAACTGATCGCTGATAACTGATAACAGATAGCTGATAACTTTTACCCACGAATTCCCAAACTGATTTCAGCATTCAGCTCTCAGCATTCAGCTAAAAACTGAAAACTGATCGCTGAAAACTGAAAACTGATCGCTTTCCACACAAATTAAATGTGAACACCGCCAGCAACCTCGATTCGTTGTGCATTGACCCATTTGGCATCTTCACTACACAAAAAGGCAACCACCCCACCGATATCATCAGGTAAACCAACCCTACCCAAGGCTGTTTGTCCAGCTATCATTTGATTGAGGTCTTTGTTGTCTCTTACAGCTCCACCTCCAAAATCTGTTTCTATGGCACCTGGTGCAACGGTATTGACCCTTATTTTTCGAGCACCCAATTCCAAAGCTAAATATCTGCTAAAGGATTCTATAGCGGCTTTCATAATGGCGTATGAAGCGTATCCATTGTAGCTAAACCTCGTCAAACCTGAAGAAATATTGACAATGCTACCACCATCCGCAATCAAAGGAAGTAATTTTTGACTAAGGAAGAAGGGTGCCTTGAGGTGAATGTTGACCATGTTGTCAAATTGATCTTCTGTCGTACTGGCTACAGGTGCATAAACACCAACGCCGGCATTGTTGACAAGGGAATTGATCTGGTCTGTTTGAAATTTTTCTGACAATTGATCAGAAAGCGTTTGGATAAATGTGTTAAAAGAGGAAGTGTTTGCAACATCCAATTGAATGGCTAGGGCTTTTTGACCCAGGTTTTCAATTTCTGTGACTACTTTGAGTGCTTCGTCTTTTTTACTGTGATAAGTAATTATCACATCAAATGATTTTTTTGCCAATTGAATGGCCATGTCTTTACCTAGACCTCTGCTACCACCTGTTACTAGTGCTACCTTTGAATTACTCATAATTATTTGTTTTTGATTTATGATGCAAAAGTGGGCTAATAATGGATGGGGTAGTTTGTAATTATCAAACCATGATTTGCAAAAATCAAATAAATCACTATGCTCTAAATGCCATTGGAGATTGAAAGGTTTGCTTTTTAAAGAAATTGGAAAAATGAGCTATTTCGTCAAATCCGAGGCTGAAAGCTATTTCCGAAATGTTCCAATTGGTCTGTTGCAATAAAATTTTGGCTTCTTGGGTGATGCGACTACTGATGATTTCGGTAGTGGTCTTTCCTGTGATATCTTTCAATACTTTATTGAGGTGATTGATATGTACATGGAGTGTCGCAGCAAATTCCTTTGCAGTTTTTAATTGTAAGACTTGGTTGGGAGTCTCAATGGGGAATTGTCTTTCTAGTAACTCGACGAAAAGCGTAGAAATTCTTTCGGCAGCATTGTGGTTTTGTGCTTGGGCAAACATCGGTTTGAGCTTTTGACCCGTATGAATAAGTTCTATCACATAGTTGCGCAGCAGATCATATTTGAATGTATAGTCTGCCTTTATTTCTTTGTGCATTTTGAGAAATATATGTTCTATCTCAAGAAACTGCTCAGTGGTGATTTCGTAAACAAAGTCGCCGTTTGGGTTGAATATTGGTAGATTGTCGAGCAGTAATGCTGTTTTTGGCAGTGACATGAATTCTTTGGTAAACACACAAAAATGTCCCGATTGTTGTTGGTCCAGAGGAGTATACCGATAAGGAATTTTTGGCGATGCAAAGAGCACGGCGCAATCCGAGATTTCGATTTCTTTATCTGCAAATTCTACTTTATTGCGACCTTTGATCAAGCTGATTTTGTAGTATGTTCGCCGATTGTAAGGCATGGGTTGTGACTTGCAGGATTGGTACAAGGTGCCTGTGTCAAAGACATTGAAGTGGCCAATGTCTTGTCCTTTTTCTTCGCTCAATATTTTATCCAACAAACAACAGTCTTTGCTGAATACATCTTTATAAAATTCTTTTATTGAAATATCCGCCATGATTCATTTGTAAAAATCAAATAATTGCAAAAGTACTTTAATTTGGAATTTACATTGATTTTATTTTATAATTTAAAAAAGTCTCGATGCTCGTGACTTATGGCTCGATGCCACGAATTCACGAATTGATTTTTCACTTCACAGCAATCAGCAAATTAAGAACAATAAAACTGTTCCTTTGAGAATTTCAAAGGCTCATGCTCTTCGGGGCTCGATGCCACGAATGCACGAATTGATTTTTCACCTCACAGCAGAGAGAAATAACCTCAGTAAAAAATGTCCCGCTAGGGACAATCTATTGGTACATCAAAAAAAAGAAAAAGAAGCTTTCGTGCCGTAGGTACGACATTATACGTGTGGAGGAGCCAACCATTCAATCCAAAAAAGATAATAACAGATCTTTGGGCATTTTCAAAAGCTCGATGCTCGTTGCTCGTTGCTCGATGCAATCACACCAAACCCAAAACTGATCGCTGAAAACTGATCACTGACATCTACGCCCGAATTCCAGAATTGCTCTCAGTTTTCAGAACTCAGCAATCAGAATTTGAATACGACAAAATCTATTCTTTTGAGAATTCCAAAAAGGTTTGAAGCTCGTGGCTCGTGGCTCGCAGCGCTGAAAACTGATCACTAACAGCCTACCAATATTTCTTTTTTTGAAAAACACCGGACAATATTTAAATATCTTCTATTCTCTTATTATCATTGTCTCAATTTGCGACATTAGATATTCAAAATGTAGATCCAACACATCGACAATGTCTTAGCAAGGCAAATTATAAAGCACACATTAAAAAGATATAAGTCATGAAAAACTACCTGTTTTTATCCTTTCTATTGTTCTCTGTATCCTCTTTTGCACAACTCACCACTGGACTAAATTTTGGTATTGTCAAGACCAATAGTGGCAATGTAAGAGGATATCAAAGTAATGGCGTATACACCTACATGGGCATCCCATACGCCACAGCCAAAAGATTTGAAACTGCTCAAAAGCCAAAGCCTTGGACAGAGAACAGAAGTACCATGACTTGGGGACCAGTTGCACCTTTGCTTTCACCAACGACTTCAGTTCAGGATGAGACAGAATGGGTATTTGACCACGATTTTGGCTATACAAACGAAGATTGCCTAGTACTTAATGTATGGACAAATGGCATCAATGATGGCAAAAAGAGACCAGTAATGTTTTGGATACATGGAGGAGGATTTACGGCTGGTTCTTCACAAGAATTACCTTCCTATCATGGTGAGAACTTGGCCAAAGGCGGAGATGTAGTGGTGGTTTCCATCAATCATAGGCTCAATATTCTGGGCTTTCTGGACTTATCTGCTTATGGAGAAAAGTATAAATATTCGGCAAATAATTCAGTTTTGGACATGCGTTTGGCTTTGGAATGGGTAAGAGATAATATTGCCAATTTTGGTGGAGATCCCAACAATGTGACGATATTTGGTCAGTCTGGAGGAGGGGCAAAGGTCAATACTTTGATGGCAATGCCTACCGCAAAAGGATTGTTTCACAAAGCAATCAATCAGAGTGGTGCTTTTAGAGGGAACATGCTTGGGCAAGAAGTAACCAGACAAATCAGTGCAGAAGTACTTAAAGAATTAGGAATTTCAACAAACAATTTGGACGATATTCAAACTGTACCATTTGAAAAATTGAGCGCAGCGGGAAATAAAGCGATCAGAACGGTTTCAGAAAAATTGAGAAGTGAAGGACGACCAGTTGCTGGTTTTGGGCTAAGTTGGGGTCCAAGCCTTGATGGAGACCTTTTACCTTATGACATGCTTTCACAAGAAGCCCTTCAATTATCCAAAAATATACCTCTCATGATTGGCACAACGATCACTGAGTTCATGCCTTCTATAGGACTCAATATGTTGAATGCCAGCAATGAATCAGTAAGAAGCTATCTAGATAAAACATATCCCGGTAAAACAGATAAATATTTAGAATATGCGAAAAAAGCATGGCCAACTCATAAACGACCTTCCGATCTGATGGATATTGATATGCGTTTCAGACCTGGTGCAGTTTACCAGGCAAATGTAAAATCTGCCGTGACTGGCGGAGCTCCAGTTTATATGTATCTTTTTGACTGGCAATCTCCTGTCCTTGACGGCAAATATAAATCTGTCCATTGTATGGAAATTGCTTTCGCTTTCAACACCATACAGCGGACTCGCAATATGACTGGTGGTACAAAGGAGGCCCAAAAACTTGCAGATAAAGTAAATCTTGCTTGGGTAAATTTTGCAAAAACAGGCAATCCCAACCACAAAGGACTACCAAAATGGCCTGCTTACACGGAGCAAAATACTTCTACCATGCATTTTGACAACGTTTGCACAGTGAAGCCACAATTAGATAAAGAGTTGATTGAGTTGGTGACGGGTCAGTAATCGCTGACAGCTGACCAATGACAGATGATTGCCACGAATTCACGAATTACTTTCAGGCTTTCAGCAAATGTCCCGCTAGGGACAAACTCTCGGTACAAAAAAAATAAAAAGAAGCTTTCGTGCCGTAGGTACGACATTATACGTGTGGAGGAGCCAGCCATTCAAGCCAAAAAGGCTCGAAGCTCGTGGCTCGTGGCTCGAAGCCAACACACCAATCTCAAAACTGATCACTGACATCTGCTCGCTACGAATTCACGAATTGCTCTCTCAGTTTTCGAACTCAGCAATCAGCAATCTGGAAACGACAAAACTATTCTTTGAGGAGACAGGAAACTGGAGTATGGAAAATATGGCGGAGAATTCTGTCTGCCTGCTCACATTTTGTTTGAAAAAGGCTAATCCCGGAGACCCGAGACCAGTTCCGATAGTTATCGGATATCGGAAGGAAAGGAAAGTTTGTGGCCGGTGCATTGTGTTTATATGATCCGTGCCCACGGCACTCAAATTATAGTTGTTATGTCCCCAGGATTTAAATCCTGGTTACCACATGGTCGAGGCTGCCTCTTTTGTCTTGAAACAGTTGCAAAATCGTTCACGATCACCGTTTCCGATTTCCGATTCTATTCCATCAAAATGGGCAATTCATGGGTCAGGAAGTCAGCTAGAGCGCAAATGGTCACCCCTTTAGTGGTAAAATAAGTTTCACTTTTAGTTATTACAAAATTCCTATCTGTTTGTAAATCTTCAATTGAAAGATAAAAACCTTTAGAAATGGTTGGGTTATTGGAATTTTTAATTTCAATTGCAGCTACAGGTTTTATACCATTAACTAGTACCAAATCAACTTCACTTCCATTATGCGTTCTATAAAAATATAAATCAATGCCTGATTTTACCTGTGTTCTTATTTGCTGAATCACATAATTTTCCCAGGAAGAGCCAATGATAGGATGCAAAAGCAATTCACTGTAAGATTTAATATTCAATAATCCATGCAACAAACCCGTATCATTGAGATAAATTTTTGGAGATTTTACCAGTCTTTTGCCAATATTGATATGCCAGGGAAGTAATCTTTTTACTAAAAAAGCAGCTTCAAGGATATCAATATAATGGTTGACTGTATTGGCAGTAACGCCGAGTGATCTGCCCAAATCTGAGGCATTTAAAAGACCTCCATTGAGATGACCCAACATGGTCCAAAGTCTCCTCATCAATAAGGCATTTAGGTTGGTTTGGAAAATCAAATTAATGTCTCTTTCGACATAAGCTCTGACATAATCACTGACCCACTCTAGAAAAATATCATCATCTTCACTCAAAAATGCTTGAGGAAAACCACCACGAAACCAGTGTTTATTTTGATTTTCAACACCTACTTCCAATAAATTCAACGGACTCAACTCCAAATACGAAACTCTTCCAGCAAGCGATTCACTTACACCATGAATCAATGTAGGATTTGCAGATCCAAGCAAAATAAATCGATTATTTGACCTATCCTGATCAATTATAGATCTCAATACAGAAAATATTTCTGGGTATATTTGCACCTCGTCCAGGATGACCAGGCTATCTTTTTTTTCTAATAAAAACGCTTCAGGATCAAGTTTTAATGCACTCAATGTATTAGGTGATTCCAAATCAAAATAAGCACGATTCTTTTCACTTTTTATGTTTTTCGACAAGGTCGTCTTACCAACTTGCCGTGGGCCAATGATGACCACAGCCGGGTTATTTCTTAGCTTTTTTGAAAGGCTGGCAATATATAAGGTTCTTTCTATCATCGTTCAAAGATACATTTTAGAATGAAATTTCGCAATCATAATGCAGTTTTTCATGGATATGTGTCTTTCTATCAAGAATATTCGCAATTAAATTCACAATTTTCGTGGTGATGAAAATCAGAAATCAGCGGCGAGCCACTAGCCACGAGCAGAGTGTTTCAGCTTTCAGTGGTCAGTTTTTTTTAGGGAAACGGGAGACCGGTTCCGATAGCTATCGAAAATCGGAAGGAAAGAGGAAAGTTTGTGGCCGGTGCCCTGTGTTTACATGATCCGTGCCCATGGCACTCAAATTATATAGTTGTTATGTCCCCAGGATTGAAATCCTGGGTTACCACATGGGTCGAGGCGCTGCCTCTTTTTATGAAGGAAATCGGAAGGGGATTGGAAAGTGGAGAGCGAAAATCGCAGGAGGTGGACGGAAACGGGAGACAGGAAACCGGAAACCGGAGTACGGAAAAATATATGGTGGCGAGACTTCAGTCTCTGCCTGCTCACATTTTTGTTTGTAAACGGCTAATACCGTAGACCCGAGACCGGTTCCGATAGCTATCGTCGTGAAGATTCATGATTTTGGTTGACAATTCAGAAAGGAGATGGCAAAGATCCAGAACCCGAAGGGTTCAATGTCAATAGCCCCGAGTGAAACTCGGGGTAAACAACACGCTGGTTTACAACCCCGAAGCGGGTTGAATGATGCACGTATAAATGACGGAAACCGGAAACCGGGAGATGGCGGCGAGCCACGAGCCACGAGCTGCGAGTTTACAGCTCTCAGCAGTCAGCTCTCAGCAGTCAGCTTTTTGAGGAAACTGGAGACCGGAAATCGGAAATTGGAGGACGGAAATCGTGTCCTATCAAAGAAGCTATTTAATTGGTATAAGCAATCTCGAAAAAACAGGGGAGAGCCAAATGAGCTCCATCGGAAGGAATTTTGGACAGTTCTGAATTGGAATAATCATTCTTATTAGTTAAATACTATCAGCATTGAGAACTACCAAGCCATCTATATTATCAAAATCCTTAATGTTGTGGGTTAGTATGTCTAAACCATTTACCAAACAAGTTGCGGCAATAAGTGCATCCGGCAGCTTAATTCTAACTTATTTCTGATTGAAATAGTTTTTTGAATAACAACATCATCAATTTGATGTAAAACAGAATGATTAATCAATAAATTAAATTTTCCTCTTCACTTTTATCCAACCCAGGATATCCCAATAATTCTATTTTATTAATTACTGACAAATGATATTCGTCATTAAAAAATCTTGTCCAATTTGTTCATTGATTCCAAACTCAAATTGTTTCCAATATATGCAATAGCTATATTGGTATCAATTAATACCTTTCGTCCCATTCTTCTCGCTCCTTTGCAATGGCTTCAATCATATCTTTTGCAAGTTTGCTATCAATGCTTCCCCTCAATTGTTCAGCCAGATTTTTATTACTAACTTCTTTTTTTGGTAATAAAATTAGTCCAGCTTGCTCCATTCCTTTCAAAATTGTCAATGCGTTTTGATTAAGGATATTGATCTTTATTGTTTCCATTCTTTTAATTTATACAAAAATACGAGTTATTTTCTTAACAAGCAGTGGAAAATGGCAACAGCTCCCTCAAATATCTATGGACCACAAGTACTTCATGGCGAAAGATGGAAATCGGAATGTGCAGATCGGAAATCGCGAAGATGGCGGCGAGCCACGAGCCACGAGTTTTCAGCTCTCAGTTTTCAGCTCTCAGCAGTCAGCTGTTTGAGGGAAATCGGAGGACGGAAATGGGAATTCGGGAGATGGCGGCGAGCCTCGAGCCACGAGCTGCGAGTTTTCAGCTCTCAGTTTTCAGCTCTCAGCAGTCAGCTTTTTGAGGAAACCGGTGGACGGAAACGGGTTCCGATTCCGATAGCTATCGGAAATCGGAAGGATACCGGAAATCGGTTCTAACTATCGGAAGGAAAGCGGAAAACGGTCATTTAAGTACGGAAATTGGCCCAATCAATTACCATTGGCTTTAGCCCGTGGCATCTCACCATTTACCATTTACTATTCACTATTTACAATC
>JADKBO010000004.1 GCA_016715105.1 Saprospiraceae bacterium
ATAGGGACAGGATAAAAGTCACTATCACCCAGATGAGCTGCTCTGTCTGCGTAAACTCTTCTTTCAGCTTCTACAATTAAATGAATTGAATTTGTTGAATGTAAACCCATGGATTGAATATCGTATGGCTCGATCATTTTCATCAACTGCATTAAGGCAATTCCTCCACTTGAGGGTGGCGGCATAGAAACAATTTCATAACCTTTATAGGTGAATGTAATAGGTGTTCTCCAAACCGCTTTATAATCCATTAAATCATTGAGTGTAATGAGACCATTACCTTTTTGCATTTCCTTGACCAAAGTTTTTGCAACTTTTCCCTCATAAAAACCAGCTCTGCCTTTGTCGCGAATGGATTTAAGTGTTCCCGCCAATTCTTTCTGAATGAATAAATCTCCAACTTTCCAATTGGGATTGGTCGTAAATGCAGTTTTACGCTTATTTACCAAATCAAAAGTTTTTGCTTCTGCATTTAGCCCTTTCGCTTCTCGTTCTGTTAAAATCACCCCATAACTTGCTCCATCTATTGCAGGTTGCACCAACGATTTCCAATCTTTCAACTTGCTATATTGCTCAAAAGCTTGCCACATTCCATCCACAACACCTGGTACTCCAACGGCGAGATGACCTGTTGTACTTAAGTCTGCTATCACATTGCCATCAGCATCCAAATACATGTTGGTTGTGGCCGCCATGGGTGCTTTTTCTCTAAAATCTAAACACTTGACATTTCCATTCTTATCTCTATAAACCATGAAACCGCCGCCTCCTATATTGCCAGCGGCAGGATAACAAACCGCCAATGCAAACTGGACCGCAATTGCAGCATCCACAGCATTGCCACCTTTTTTCAAAACATCTAAACCAACTTGGCTTGCAAAAGGGTGCGCAGTAATCACCATTGCTTTGGAAGTTTTCACATCCTTGGTTATGGGAATAGATAAAGGCTGATAACTTGATTTACAAGCTCCAAGTAATAAGACAATACTTAGGAGATAAATTTTTAGTGTATTCATTTTCATTGCTGCATCATTTGGTTGTTGGTATTGCACATCACAAGGCTTAAATATAAATCCAATATTTTACCTCGATCACATTTCTATCGCTTTTTGTTGAGCAAGATCAAAAATTTGGTTTTATAAAATAATATCCATTTTTTCATAAAATAAGGGCATAGCTTATCTTTAGGTCATGTATTTTGAAAAAGGTAAACAGGAAATTGCGCTGATAGGCGCTGGAATCATGAGCGCTACCCTTGGAGTTATTTTGAAAGAAGTAATGCCAGATTGTAAAATCTCCATTTACGAGCGGCTCAATCAGAGCGGCGCCGAAAGCTCTGATGCTTGGAATAATGCTGGTACTGGGCATTCTGCTTTTTGCGAACTCAATTATACACCAGAATCTTCAGGACCTATTGACATTTCCAAAGCAATAGAAATAGCAGAACAATTTGAAGTCTCCAAGCAGTTTTGGGCTTACTTGCTGGAAATCAGTTGTGTTGAAGAAGGAAAATCCTTTATTGATGGTATAAGGCACATGAGCTTTGTGACAGGAGACAGCAATGTTGACTTTTTGTTAAAGCGATATAATGCCATGCACAAAGAAGCGCTTTTTGATCAAATGGTTTTCACCAAAGATCATCAAATGATCAAAGAATGGTTGCCTTTGATGATGGAAGGTCGCTCTAAAGATGAAAAAGTAGCATGTACATCCATTCCGATTGGAACCGATGTGAATTTTGGGTCATTGACGAGATCAATGATAAATTATCTTTCAAAACTAGATGGGGTGGAAGTTTTTATGGCTCACCAAGTCAATGATCTCACAAAAATGAAAGATGGTAAATGGATGATTGAGGTAAAAAATCTCAAAGATAAAAGTGAACGCATTGATTTTTGTGATTTTGTTTTTATAGGAGCAGGTGGTGGTTCACTTTCTATTAGAGAAGTCTGATATCCCAGAAGCTGAAGGTTATGGAGGATTTCCGGTAGGTGGCCAATGGCTGAGGTGCATCAATGAAGATGTCATTGCGCGACATGATGCTAAAGTTTATGGAAAGGCAGCAGTTGGTTCACCACCAATGTCAGTTCCTCATTTAGACACCAGATCCATAGATGGGAAACAAGCTTTGTTGTTTGGTCCATATGCTGGTTTCTCTACGAAGTTCCTCAAAAATGGATCATATGCTGATTTGTTTTTATCAATTGAAACTCACAATGTTTGGCCTTTGCTTTCTGCTGGAATCAAAAATGTTCCACTTACCAAATATCTCATCGAACAAGTATTCTTAAGTGAAGAAGAAAGGTTTGCAGAGCTTCTCAAGTTTTATCCTGAAGCTCAAATAAAAGATTGGGAAACCGTTCAAGCTGGCCAACGTGTGCAGATCATAAAAAAGGATAAAGAAGAAGGCGGTGTACTAAAATTTGGAACCGAAATTGTCAGCGATCAGTTTGGATCAATTGCCGCATTATTAGGTGCTTCACCAGGTGCGTCGACTTCAGTATCGATTATGTTGAATTTATTGCAGAAATGTTTTCCAGAAAATTGGGAGTCACGGTTTTGGCAAGATAAATTGAAAAAAATGGTACCTTCTTTAAATGTGAAATTGAATGGTCAGCCAGAAATGCTTCAGACAATCAGAGAAATGACGAGCAGAAAATTGGGCTTAGGTTTCAGCGACGAGTGAGGAGCTATCAGCTTTCAATGGTCAGCTGTCAGCTTCTTGTGGAAATCGGAGATTGGAGATCGCAGGTCGGAAATTTCAGAAAGAGGACATTGGAAGGATAAAATGGTGTAATCATGAGCTTCTACCATTTTGCAGCCAGCACCACACGAGCTGCGCCCCCCCCCATGCATCCTCCGTGTCAATTTGGCCCCGCAGTTGTTGTTAAAGGGGCCTAAGGTGAGCCATCAGCTGTCAGTTGTCAGCTCTTCGGAAATCAGAGATTGGAGATTGGAGATCGCAGGTCGGAAATTTCAGAAAGAGGACATGTGAAGGATAAAATGGTCTCCCTTCTTCTGCAAGGGATTGAACACTTATTGAAATCTATTGGCCGCATTTATCTAATATCTGTGAAGACGCAAAATTTTGCGTCTCTACCATTGTTTCATTAAAACCATTGACATAATTGAACTCCCACGTGTCCCTGTTTCTGCAGGGATTGAACTCTTATTGAAATCTATAGGCCACATGGATCTAATATCTGCGAAGACGCAAAATTTTGCGTCTCTACAATTGTTTCATTAAAACAATTGACATAATTGAACTCCCACGTGTCCCTTCTTCTGCAAGGGATTGAACTCATTGAAATCTATTGGCCGCATGGATCTAATATCTGCGAAGACGCAAAATTTTGCGTATCTACAATTGTTTCATTAAAACCATTGACATAGTTGAACTCCCACGTGTCCCTGCTTCTGCAAGGGATTGAATTTCAAATTGTTGGTAAGGTCATCTATAATATCATAAAAATTTTGTTAAAAATGAAATAATCATGCACTGAGTTAAACTTTATTCTGACATTTGCGTTAACCAACTGGTTAGTTAATAAATTATTTAACATCAAATATGGAGAAAGATAAACTGAGTACTGAATCTATCATCAAGCAAGCAGCCATGGAGGTATTTCTGAAAGATGGATTTGACGGTGCCAGAATGCAGAAAATTGCAGATTTGGCCGGTGTCAATAAAGCAATGTTGCATTATTATTTTTCAAGCAAAGACGTCATGTTTGAAAAAATATTTGCTGAGGCCATGTCTGACTTGGTTCCTCACATTGAAAAAATAATGAACATGGACATACCCTTGATTGAAAAACTAAAGGCATTTGTACGCATTACATGTAAAACAACAAATCGAAAATCCAAAACTCGCAGCCTTTTGCTTTAATGAAATGGGCAAGAATCCCGAACGTGTTTTATCACAAATGGAGGCATTAGAGCCTATGCAAAGAACCCTTAAATTATTTTTTGCACAATATGAAAATGAAGTGAAAGCTGGAAATTTGGTAGAGTATTCACCAATGCATCTTTTCACATTCATCCAAGGATTGATAGACTACTACTTCATCTCAAAGCCATTTTTTGAATCTTACTTATGTCCCAACCATGCTGATTTGAGTATTGATTTTGAAAAAAACCTTCCAGAACAAATCTGTAAGTTTTTAGAGAATGCATTAACAAAAAAATAAAACAGCTAATAATATTCATATGAAACAAAGAGTAACCATACTTTTGCTTTTGTTTACCATTATTAAACTTTCAGGTCAAGGGGAGCAGATTGAGCTTTCTTTGGATGAAGCGGTAAAAAAGGCAATCATCGCCAGTCCTGATGTAAGAAAGCTTGCATTAGCAGACCAAAAAAATGACTATGAACTAAAATCTTTTCGATCAGCCTTTTTACCCCAAGTTTCCGGACAATTGCAATTGAACTTTAACCCAGTTTTGCCTACTCAAAGGATTCCAGACTTTTTAGGTGGAGATCTTACCAAAACAATTCCTGTGCAGTTTGGTACTTTCCAAAGTCATCAGGCTACAGTTTCTGTCAATCAAGTGATTTATTCAAAGGCTTTGCAAACTGGTAGCGATGTTTTGAAAAAAACTTTTGAGCTCAATTCCATCAATCAGCAAATGAAAAATGAGGAGTTGACCAATAGTATAGCAAAATTGTATTTCCAGACACAAGGTTTGCAATTTCAAATCAAAAACGTCCAAGCAAATATTGATAACCTTCAGAAACTTGTAGAAGTCAGTAAAGCAAGGCAAGAAGTAGGATTGGGTTTAGGAATCGATACAGATAGAATCCAAATCAACCTCAATAATTTGAAATCCCAGATAGAAATATTGAAGTCGCAAGAGCAGTCCCTGATGGACATCATCAATATTCTCACAGGACAAAAGAAAGGAACCAAATTAACGCTTACAACTACCGATTTAGAGGAATATGATGGTGCGTCGGCCTATTTGGACGCTGACCGAGTGAAAAACCGCACATTAGATTTATTAGATAAACAAAAAGAGGTTTTATCTGCCCAAATAAATTCCAATTTGGCTCAGAATGGTCCAACACTAGCAGCATTTGCTCAGATGGGAGGTCAAATACAAGGAAACAAACTGGATATTTTTATCAAAAAAGATAATTATGCCTTTTTTGGTGGTTTTGGTTTACAACTCAATGTGCCTATATATAATGGCAAGAAATATCAAAATAAGGTCAAATCGATTGAATTAGAGATGATGCAAATCGATGAGGATAAAAATTTATTGAAGCAAGGTTTAGAGCAACAGTACGTCAACGCATTTCAAACTTTGTATTCCAATAAACAACAAAAAAATAGCCAAGATGAGAATGTAGCACTAGCACAAAGAACCTATGCTATAACACAAGATCGATACAATCAGGGAGTAGCTCCACTCACAGATCTTATGGATGCCCAAAAGTCTTTGATTGAAGCCCAAAATATGGCTTTGCTGACCGACTTGCAAATTAAATTAGCCCAAATAGATTTACTCAACATTGAAGGAAATATTCAAGAAATAATTAGATAATACAACACATCAAATACAATGAATAAGCGAAAAGTTATCACGTTAATCGTAGCAATAGTTATATTAGGAACGCTGGCAGCCATCATCAGTTCCAAGTTGAAGGCCAATAAAAAAGTCCTCAATGAAAATGCTGCAATTTCTCAAATAGTGAATGATGCCATTCCGGTTACAGCAGAAGTGGTTGAAGAAATGGAATTCAAAAACAGTTTTGCTGGAGATGGTAGTTTTGCACCCACGCAAAGAATTTCTGTTGCTTCAGATGCTCAAGGAAAAATTACCAAACTCAACGTCAATGATGGGACTTTTGTCTCTAAAGGTGCTGTTTTAGCAATTTTGGATCATACACTTTTAAGTAATCAATCCAGTTCTATTGAAGTAAACATTGCAAAATCTACCAAAGATTTGCAGAGATTGAAAACATTGCTCCAATCGGGTGGTGCGACTCAGTCCCAAATAGATGAAATTGAAACCGGCATCAAACAATATGAGATCCAATTGTCTAGCATCAAAAAGCAGATTTCTGATGCATATTTGAAAGCGCCCATTAGTGGAACGGTAGTAAACAAAAAAATTGAACATGGCATGTATGTTTCTGTTGGAATGCCAATTTTGGATATTGTGAATATTTCTACTTTGGATTTCCAAACGTACTTAACTGAAAGTCAGGTATTTAAAACAAAACTTGGCCAATCAGTAAGATTATCGACCAACGTTTACCCGGGAGTTGATTTTAATGGAAATGTAAAGTTCATAGATGTTGCTGCAAGTCCCACCAAAACCTACTTGGTAGAAATAGCTGTGCCAAATTCCAACGCACATCCTTTGAAAGCAGGTTTGGACGGTAAAGCTTATTTTGAAGGTAGTGGCTCCTCAAAATCTCCCGCAGTATCAAGATCCGCAATTGTGGGATCATTTGATGAGGCCCAAGTGTACATCATCAAAGACTCCATTGTTTCTTTAATTCCAGTTGATATTGGATTATCAACCAATGATAAAGTGCAAATAACGGGTGGGTTGCAAGTTGGAGATAGAGTAGTGACATCAGGACAAATCAACCTGAAAGAAGGTACCAAAATTTCTGTTTCAAACACGATTGCAGCTGCAAATCAATAAGAATCTTTTAAAAAGAAAAAAATGACTCTAACAGAATTATCGATAAAGAGACCATCCCTTATTGTGGTCATATTTGCCACACTTGCATTTTTGGGCGCCATTTCATATACCTTTCTGAATTATGAATTGATTCCAAAATTTACTGCTCCCATTGTTTTTGTGAGCACTGTTTATCCTGGGGCGAGCCCCACAGAAGTTGAATCTTCGGTAACAAAACAATTGGAAGATCAACTATCATCATTGGGTGGAATCAATCTTATTCAGAGTTCTTCTGCAGAAGGTTTTAGTTCCATAGTCATTGAGTTTTCTCAAGCAACAAATATTGAAAACGCACTGGATGAAGCATCACGGAAACTGCAACAAGTTGCTCCTTTGCTACCACCTGATGCAAAAGCACCCGTGATTTCTAAGTTTTCAACAGATGAATTTCCAGTGCTTAATATTGGGGTTACATCAAATACAAAACCGACGGAGTTTTATGATTTGATCAAAAATAGGGTGCAACCCGTGTTGACTCAAGTGCCAGGTGTTGGTCAAGTTGCCATTGTAGGTGGAGTTGAAAGAGAAATAAAGGTCAATCTGAACAGGGAAAGATTGGAGGCCTACAACTTGCCAGCCTCTTTGGTCCTTGGTAAAATCAGGGCTGCCAATTTGGATTTTCCAACAGGTAAAGTGAAAAATGATGAGAATAGTTTATTGATCAGATTGGCTGGTAAATTTACTTCTGTAGACCAGTTGTCAAACACCATCATTTCTTCCAACAATGGTCAAAATATTTACCTCAGAGATGTCGCTCAAGTCGTTGACTTATCCAAAGAACAATCCACAATAAACAGGGTAAACGGTAAAGAGTCTATTGGCCTTTTGGTTATTAAACAATCTGATGCAAATGCGGTGGCAGTTTCTGAAGACGTCAGGGCTAGAATCGTAGAACTCGAGAAAACTTTCAAAGCAGAAGGATTGAGTTTTGATGTCGCAAATGATACCAGTACTTTTACTTTGGAAGCCGTAGAAGCTGTAAATCATGACTTGGTATTGGCCATACTTTTGGTTGCCTTGGTCTGTCTGGTATTTTTACACAGTATAAGAAACGCATTGATAGTGATGATAGCAATCCCAACATCTTTGGTTGTTGCTTTCATTGGAATGTACATATTTGATTTTACCCTCAATTTGATGACACTTTTGGCCATGTCATTGGTCATTGGTATTCTGGTAGATGATTCCATTGTGGTATTGGAAAATATTTATCGTCACTTGGAAATGGGCAAAAATTCCCGGCAAGCGGCGATTGATGGTCGAAATGAAATTGGGTTCACAGCTTTGAGTATAACGCTTGTGGATGTGGTCGTCTTTGTACCGATTGCTCTGACAGGCGGTTTGATTGGTAACATCATGAAACAGTTTGCCTGGGTGGTAGTCATCAGTACCTTGATGAGTTTGTTTGTTTCGTTCACCATTACACCATTACTTGCGTCCAGATTTAGTAAACTCAATCATTTTAGAAAGAATTCTTTCCAGGATTTGACTTTGGGAAGGTTTGAAAAAGGGTTGACTGCACTCACCAATTGGTATGCAGATTCATTAAAATGGTTGTTGAAAAGGTGGTATCTCGCAGTTTTTGTAGTATTTGCAGGTTGTGGAACGTTTTTCACCTCATTTGGACTTTTACAAAACGGATATGTCGGCACAGATTTTATATCTCAGAGTGATAGAGGCGAATTCATCCTCACTTTGGAATTGCCAAAAGATGCAGCCTTGAAAGAAACAAACTTGGCAGCACTCAAGGCGGAAGAACATTTGAGGAAAAATGAAGATGTTGTTCAGCTATTTTCAAACATTGGTAGAACTACTGGAGTTGTCCAAACATCAACCTCCAATAAAGCAGAAATCAATGTAAAATTAGTTGGAAAAGATGAAAGAGCTGGAAATTTGCCATCCGATATTTATGCTAAAAATATCCGAAATGAGTTAGAAAGAATTTTGCCAGGTGTGAAAGTTCGATATACTCCAGTGAGCTTTTTTGGTGGCGCAGATGATGACCCGATTCAAGTGGTAGTGAGTTCTGCCAACTATGATGAGGCATTGAAATATGGAAAACAGGTCAGAGATAAATTAGCTTTAATTCCAGGTACAGCCGAAGTAAGGTTGAGTGTAGATGACGCAAATCCTGAGATAAAGGTAAATTTAGACCGAAGAAAAGTCGCTGAGCTCGGATTGGATATTGCCAGCGTTGGTCAAACTATGCAAATTGCCTTTGCTGGAAACAGTGACTTGAAATATCGTGATGGAGCGTATGAATATGATATCAATGTGCAGTTTGATGCCTTCAATAGAAAGAATATTTCAGATGTTTCTAAAATCACTTTCATCAATAATCAAGGCCAAACCATTTATTTGGAGCAGATCGCTGATATTACGCAAAGTGCTGGGCCAACTGTATTGGAAAGAAGAGATAGGGTGCCGGCAACAGTGGTGCGGTCTCAACTTTTGGGAAGGCCATTGGGAGAAATCGGTGAAGAACTCAAAACTACCGTAACGGCCATGAATCTTCCACCAAGTGTTTCTGTATTTTATGAAGGGAATTTGAAACAACAGAGTGAAGGTTTTGAATCGTTATTGATCGCACTGGCTGCAGCAATTTTGTTTATGTATTTGATCATGGTTGCGCTTTATGATGATTATGTTTATCCATTTGTGGTGATGTTTTCATTGCCAGTAGCGGTGGGAGGAGCATTACTTGCATTGGCCCTGAGTATGAAAGTTTTGGATATTTTTACCATGCTTGGTTTCATCATGTTGATGGGCTTGGTAGGAAAGAACGCCATCTTATTGGTCGATTTTGCCAATCAAGCAAAAGCCAAAGGATTGTCGACGCGTGAAGCCTTGATAGAATCCGGACGGACAAGATTGAGACCCATTTTGATGACGACAATCGCCATGGTATTTGGTATGATGCCTATTGCATTGGCACAAGGAGCCGGTGCGGAGTGGAAAAATGGATTGGCTTGGGCCATCATTGGAGGATTGACTTCAAGTATGGTTTTGACACTCATTGTGGTGCCTTGCGTTTATTTACTCGTGGATTTGATGGGTGGATACTTTGAGAAGGTGCTTAGCAACTTAGGTATACGTGTAAGAAAGAAACATGAAGAGCCAAGTTCGGAGCTGCCTGTAGAGATACAGAGTTAATTAAGAAGTAAAATGAAAAAGGGGAAGACTAATTGTTTTCCCCTTTTTTGTTGGTTGAATTATTTTAGCAGATTTTTATTGCTCACAGCTACCACGGATTTACGCGATTCTACAGATTTTTTGTAGCGCACAGATTTCACAGATTTGCACAGAAATTCCTCTGAAGGTTGTTGCTCGCAGAATTCACAGATTTGCACAGAAATTCCACACAAATCGGGACACAGTTTTATTGTACATTCACTAAAGATCGAATATTTTAAATGTTCAATTTTTCAGAGATGGGCGTCCGACTGATTTAATATGTTAAATCTTAAATCTTTGAGAAATTCTTGAGAGATTTGGTTGTCTGACTGATTTAATATGTTAAATCTTAAATCTTCAAAAGATTTGGCGGTCTGACTGATTTTATATGTTAAATCTTAAATCCTTGAGAGATTTAGTTGCTGACTGATTGAATATGTTAAATCTTAAATTAAATCCAAAGTACTTCTTGAAATGCAAATTCCAAAGTTTGTGTAAATTGCATTACTTGTTAAGGGAAAACTTTATCAACCGTTTTGAACCTGAAGTCAAAGATTTCTTCCAATTGTTTAGCTACAAAACCAGCTGCAATTCTACCAAATGGGTCAAATGGAAGAGCATAATGTACAATGTCTTTCATCAAAACACCTTCTTTAGTTTCTGTAAAATGGTGCTGATGGTGCCACATTTTATAGGGTCCAAACCTTTGCTCATCGACAAAATAAACTTGATCTACTACATGTGTGATTTCCGTCACCCATGTCATTGCAATGCCTAGTAGTGGTCTTACTTTATAAGAAATGATTTGCCCCGGGTACATCTTACCATCACCTAAATCTGAGGTAATTTCAAAACCCATATAAGGAGGTGTAATGTTTTTGAGATTTGCTGGGCTTGAAAAAAAATGCCAAGCTTCTTCCATATTGGTTTTGACCAATTGTGTTTTCTCTAGTTTGTAGACTTTCATTCAGATGACTATTGTGTGTTGTGAGATAATCAAACACTGCTAGCATCTTTTGGTTTTAAAATTTTGTTGGTGATTTATGAAAGATGATAAAGAAATTTATCGCAAAATTTTAGTCGTTAGTTGTGTTCCAACCTCACAAAGATTTCAATAAATTTATATTATAGCCCTTTTCCATGGTCCACCTTGTGCATGGGTTGGCGTTACATGGCGTGCTAACCTCTGATATTCCTCACATGATATTTATTTGCATCCTTTTTCCAAAGCCCCCTTCAATTATTCTTTTCAATGTAGACAATTCAATGCCAGTTCTATTATTCTCTACTCTTGAAATATAATGTTTAGTTGTTCCACTTTTGTCTGCTAATTCCTCTTGAGTAAGACCTAAATCATGCCTTGTTTGTTTTATTAGCATTCCAAGCTCAACTTCTCTTGAAGGGTCAATTACACTATTTTCATATAAAACAATTGGATCTAATTGGTAAGGATATTCAATTTCATTACCATCTTCATCGATTCCCTTTGTTGCTACATTATTCCAACTCAATGTTCCGTCGACTAATTCCACTTTATTAAATTCTTCAATTGATTTAGAGATTATATATTCATCATCGTAAGGTTTAGATTCCAAGAATTAAAAAGTTCCAAAAAATTTATAATTCTTGATTCCCCATTATTAAACAAGCAATACAAATTGTATCCTTCAATTTTATGTATTTTTGTTATTCTTTTTACTGTTCTCATTTCTTCCCATTTAATAAATTCCAATTAGTCATTATAAAATCCTTATTGTTCTCAGCCCATTCAATGACTTTTTTTCTATATGTTTTAGGTAAATTACCTGAATAGGTGGATAAAGATTCAATGATTATCAATTCTTCATATTCAGCTATTATAGCATGAAAATGTGGAGGATTATGATCCCTTTTATTTGATTTTTATGGAATCTTTTTTTAATACATGCCATGCAAATAGCAGCTGATTTGATTCAAAGATATTCAATGTTGCTGAATTATGCAACAACTCATTGGAATTTTAGTGAATTAATTGATAGATTTGTAAGTAACTTATAGGAAACCCAATCATTATTCAGAATTGAGGTTCCCTCACTTTCCAAGTATCAGGTACTTGCTTGAAGTCGGGGCTAAAATCACTGATGACTCTCAAAGCATCTGATCGGCTTATTTGACCCAACAATTTACCAGTATGATCCACGACTGGAAATCTTTTGAAAGAACTATTGACGAATTCATAGGCAGCGTCCATCAGGGTTTTACTAGATAACAATGACTTTACAGAAGTAGACATATAATCACCAACAATGCCAGTTCCACCGGGCCTTTGGTGATAATACGCATCGACAATAGGTTTAAGGCAATCCTTCTCAGATAAAACACCAACAAGGGTTCCTTGAAAGTCTACTACAGGTGCGCCAGAAATTTTATTTTTCACCATCACCTTTATGGCTTGTTTGATGTCTGTATCTGGATTAAAGACAATAAGGTCTTTTGCCATAAATTCTGTAATGTTGTTATTTATCATATTATTATATTATTTATTGATTGTATGATTCCTAAAAATAATAAAGTTTATCAATAATGTCAAATAAAATTTTTCAATTATTTCAGAGATATTTAAATATAACTTATAATACTAATATTTTTTTTATTCATTTTCAATAGATTAACTGGCGGGTTGTACTACTAGAAAAATGTTTTTTTAACAATATTGGGAGTGATTGTACAATTGAAAGAATAATGTATGGTGTAAATCAGAAATATTTGTAGTTTAGTCTTCAAGAAATTCAAATACGTTTGATGAAGCCAACAGATACTTCAAATCCTGAATACTATCACAAGGTAGTAGACTGTCAATACGCATGTCCTGCCCACACGCCGGTACCTGAATATATAAGACTAATTGCAGCGGGAAGATTTACCGATGCGTACATGATCAACTGGGAAAGTAATGTCTTTCCAGGTGTTTTAGGTAGGACTTGTGATCGTCCTTGTGAACCAGCCTGCCGTCGTGGTCGGGTAGAAGAAGAACCTGTGGCCATTTGCCGTTTGAAACGTGTAGCTGCAGACTACAAAGACAAAGAAGATGTTTCCAATTTAATTCCTAAGGGGCCTTTCCCAAAAAACGGAAAGCGCATTGCATTGATCGGGGGAGGACCTGCATCTTTGACTGTTGCTCGTGATTTGGCACCATTAGGTTATGAGGTCCATTTATATGATGAACAAATAAAAGGTGGTGGAATGATGCGGACGCAAATTCCTGCATTTCGTTTGCCAGAAAGTGTCTTGGATGAAGAGGTCAATTATATTTTGGATATGGGCATTGATACTCATTTCAAAACCTATGTTTCTAGTTTGAAAGAAATACTTGATAAGGGGTATGATGCAGTATTTGTAGGAACAGGAGCTCCCAAAGGCAAGGACTTAAAATTAGATAACAGGGAATTATTAAGTAGTAATGTGCATATTGGTATACAATGGCTGGCAAGTGTCGCTTTTGGACATACTACTAAAATAGGAAAAAAAGTGCTGGTCATAGGTGGAGGAAATACAGCTATGGACTGTTGTCGTACTTCTAGAAGATTGGGAGGTGATGATGTGAAAGTGGTGGTAAGAAGTCCATTTGATGAAATGAAAGCTTCTCCATGGGAAATTGAAGACGCACAACATGAAGATATTCCATTTCATAATTGCCACAATCCAAAGGGATTTTTAGTCCAAGATGGCAAGTTGGTGGGCATGCGCTTTGAAATAGTGGAAGCCAATTATGATACCGGTAAAAGAAGACTTATTCCGACAGGAGAAATCGTTGATTTTGAGGCGGATGATGTCATCATTGCTGTAGGGCAAGAAAATACTTTTCCATGGATAGAGAAAGACTTGGGACTGGAGTTTGGTGAATGGGAAATGCCCATTGTGGATAAAACCACATTCCAAAGCACACATCCAAAAGTCTTCTTTGGTGGCGATGCTGCTTTTGGTCCTGAAAACGTCATAACAGCTGTGGCTCACGGGCACCAGGCTGCAATATCAATTGATCTTTTTTGTAATGGTGCAGATCTCAAAGACAGACCGCATCCTATGACCAATCTGATCAACCAGAAAATGGGTATCCACGAATGGTCATATGATAGTGCTGTTGTGAATGATTTGAGATACAAAGTTCCTCATGCTGATAAAAAACAATCTCTAAAGGACAGGAAGATGGAAGTCGAACTGGGTTTTGATTTTGACCTAGCCTTTCAAGAAGCTCAGCGTTGTCTCAACTGTGATGTACAAACCTCATTCAACTTTGATAAGTGTATAGAATGTGATGCTTGTGCAGATGTTTGTCCTACAGATTGCATTACTTTTATCGAAAATGATGATGAGGCAGATTTGAGGCTCAAACTAAAAGTGCCCGCGCTCAATCAAACCCAAGACCTTTTTGTTTCTGAAACATTGCCAACAACGCGTGTCCTTATAAAGGATGAAAATGTGTGTTTGCATTGTGGACTTTGTGCAGAACGGTGTCCTACCGCTGCATGGGAAATGGAAAAATTTCTTTACAAGACAGCCAAAGCCGGATAATTTATGAATAATTATGTGAATGATTTCGTAGTACGATTTGCAAATGTAAATGGTACTGGTTCTGCAAGTGCAAACAATATGTTTGCCAAAAGTATATTCAGGATGGGCATTCCTGTTGCTCCAAAAAATATTTTTCCTTCCAATATACAAGGATTACCAACTTGGTATGAAGTGCGTGTGAGTGAAAAAGGATATTTGGGCAGAAGAGAGGGAATTGATGTGATGGTTGCAGTAAATCCTCAAAGTTTTGCACGAGACGTTGCCGATGTCAAACCAGGTGGTTATCTCATATATGATAGTACAAAGCCCTTACACCAAGAATTGCGCAACGACATTACATTTATAGGTGTGCCCATGACGGCTTTGTGCTTAGAACATTACAGCGTCCCAAGGTTGCAACAATTGTTTAAAAATATTGTCTATGTCGGTGCTTTATCCAAACTCCTGGATATCGAAGTGAGCGTATTTGAAGAAATTTTTGCCGAGCAATTTGCTGGTAAAGAAAAATTAATTGCACCAAATATGCAAGCCCTTAATTTGGGGCGGGATTACATTGCAGAACATTACAATTTTCCTCTGAAGTTCAGATTAGAAAGAAGAGATCTTGTAAAAGATGCTATATTAATTGATGGCAATACTGCTTGTGGAATTGGCGCAGTGTACGGAGGAGCAACGGTTGCGGCATGGTATCCCATCACACCATCAACTTCACTAATGGATGGATTTGATAAATATGCGGCCAAACTTCGAATAGACGCAGAGACAGGAAAGAGAAACTATGCCATCGTGCAAATGGAAGATGAATTGGCTTCTATGGGCGTTGTCATCGGAGCAGGGTGGAATGGAGCCAGAGCTTTTACAGCAACCTCTGGACCTGGAGTGTCATTGATGAGTGAGTTTATAGGCTTGTCCTACTTTGCAGAAGTTCCTGCTGTATTAGTAGATGTACAAAGAGGCGGGCCTTCTACCGGTATGCCAACCAGAACTCAGCAGTCTGATTTGATTTCAGCAGCTTATGCTTCCCATGGAGATACTAAACATATCTTACTTTTCCCTTCCACTCCCAAGGAATGTTTTGACATGATGGCCATGTCTTTTGACTTAGCTGAGCAATTACAAACCTTGGTCATAGTGATGACGGACCTTGATTTGGGTATGAATGACCATATGTCTCCCCCTTTTGAGTGGGACGATCAAAAGGCTTATCAACGTGGCAAGGTATTGAATGCACAACAAATTGAAGAAGCCATTGACTGGGGTAGGTATAAAGATGTGGACGGCGATGGAATTCCTTACAGAACATTGCCAGGTACTCATCCATCAAAAGGAGCTTATTTCACTCGAGGAACTTCCAGAGACGAATATGCAAAATATACGGAAGAAGGTGCACCATATGTGAGAAATATGGATAGACTTTTGAAAAAATGGGAAACAGCAAAATCGTATGTACCAAGACCTGAGATCGTCAGATTTGAGCAGGATGCATCAGAAGGGCTTATTTACTTTGGCACTACTGCATGGGCTGCAAAAGAATGCACAGATCGCATGGAAATGGAAGGAGTGTTACTCAATGCCATGAGGATTAAGGCTTTCCCTTTCAATCAAGAAGTAAGTGACTACATCCATGCACATGACATCATTTATGTGGTAGAGCAAAATAGGGACGCCCAACTCAAAACGTTGTTGGTCAATGAATTGAGTATAGATCCAAATAAGTTAATTAGTATTCTGAATTATGATGGTTTTCCGATTACCGCAGATAAAATAGGAAATTTAATTCATCAACTCAAACCGTCAGCTGTTACAGACACGGCTTTCAAATAACATAACAAAGGCGAGCATAAAATGACATATATAAAACCGGCTTTCAGACACCCAGACCTACAACCAAATGCCATAGGTTTTCATAAAAAAGATTATGAAGGTGCAATTTCTACGCTTTGTGCTGGCTGTGGACACGACAGCATCAGTAGTGCCATCGTCCAAGCATGTTTTGACTTGGCCATTGAGCCACACAAAATTGCCAAGATCAGTGGTATTGGATGTTCATCAAAAACACCCACTTATTACTTGGGCCAATCGCATGGATTTAATTCAGTGCACGGAAGAATGCCATCTGTAGCAACTGGTGCATATTTGGCCAATAGGAATTTGAAATATATTGGTGTTTCTGGAGACGGGGACACGGCTTCCATTGGTATGGGCCAATTTGTACATGCCATTCGCAGAAATTTGAATGTTGTCTATATTGTGATGAATAATGGTTGTTATGGATTGACGAAAGGTCAAGATAGTGCAACTGCAGATGAAGGCAGCATCAGTAAAAAAGGTCAGGCAAACCCATTTGAAGCCATTGATTTAGCTTCCCTAGCGATGGAATTGGGAGCGACATTTGTGGGTAGGAGTTTTTCTGGTGATAAAACTCAATTAATTCCCTTGATCAAAGCGGCATTATCACACCCTGGATTTGCATTTTTGGATGTCATTTCCCCTTGCGTGACTTTCAATAATAATAAAGGCTCTACCAAGAGTTACGATTATACTCGTGAGCATATTGAGGCTACTGGCACGATGGACTTTGTGCCATTTGAGCAAGAAATCACTGTTGATTATCCAGAAGGAAGTAGTAAAAGTATCGCCATGCACGATGGGAGTATCATTGAACTCAGCAAATTGGCTAATGGTTGGGATCCGCAAGATAGGATGGCGTCTTTTATGAAAATACAAGAAGCAAGAATCAAGGGTCAAATACTTACCGGGCTTTTATATATTGATCCTGAAACAAAAGATTTGCACCAAATGCTCAATACTACAGAAAAGTCTCTAAATCAGTTGGAAGCCAATGTATTATCGCCTGGTTTGAAAAGTTTGGTTGATATCAATAATGAGTATAGATAAAAACATTCTCCCAATTCAGCATAAACAACGTACACAACTGATATTAAACGCGGCTGTGATTCTGATGGCCGCTTGTGCTATTTTTTTTCTTTACGAAGACGAGAAGTTCATTTATAGGATTTGTAAACCTATTACAACGGTTCTATTGATTTTTATGGTTTTTACCCTTGGTAATAAGTCTGTGAAGCCATTCCATTCTTTGATGAGTTACGCTTTCATTTTTTGTTTGATAGGGGATGTACTGTTAATGTTTGAATCTGCTTTTATTTTCGGTTTGCTCTCCTTTTTGATCGCTCACCTACTTTTTTTTAAAGCATTCACAAGCAAGGGCGGATTAAAAAAGCAATATGGCGTTTTGATGGTCTTGTTGGTGATTGGTTTAGCAATATTTACCTATTTATTTCCCTATCTGGGAAGTTTAAAAATACCTGTCATTTTATATGTTCTGGCTATTCTATGTATGTGTTGGCAAGGTATAGGGCTTTATCTCCAGGATCAACAACTGGCAAATAAATTCCTCATGGTTGGCGTACTTTTGTTTCTTTTTTCAGATGCAATTTTGGCAATAAACAAATTCGCACACCAATTTCCTCTTGCGGATTTCTTGATTTTGTCAAGTTATTGGGGAGCGTTACTATGTATAGCCAATGGAGTTGTACTGGTCAAAACCGATTATGCATCATAGGATGTTTGATAGACTTCCTCTGTGGCCTCGACAAGTTCCTGAATGAAAGGAACACCAGCAAAAACGGTCAGTATTTCATCCAAGGTATCATAAAGTTCCGCGTGATCCATTGTGGAAACAAGTCTTGCTCTGTAAGGCTTGATATTAGGTAAGTTTTTGAAATAATTGGTGTAATGTCTGCGCATTTCTACTACACCCAGTTTATCTCCTTTCCACTCAATTGATCTGGTAAGATGTTCTTTAGCTGCATCAACCCTCTCCTGTAAAGTAGGCGGATCGAGTAGGGTACCTGTTTTTATATAATGTTTGATTTCTCTAAAAATCCATGGATAACCAATGCTGGCTCTGCCGATCATCACACCGTCAACGCCATATTTATTTTTATATGCAACTGCTTTTTCTGGAGTATCAATGTCACCATTTCCAAAAACTGGAATATGCATCCTTGGGTTTTCTTTTACCTTGGCAATTTCAGACCAATCTGCTTCACCTTTATACATTTGTTTACGAGTGCGACCATGAATGGAGATGCCCTGAATGCCTACATCTTGCAATCTTTCTGCCACTTCAACAATGTGAATACTATTGTCATCCCAGCCCAGTCTGGTTTTTACAGTAACTGGAAGATTGGTTGATTTTACAATTTCTTCAGTCAGCTTCACCATGAGTGGGATATTCTGCAAGATGCCTGCTCCAGCCAATCTACAAACAACCTTCTTCACCGGGCAACCGTAGTTGATGTCAATCAATTCGGGTTTGGCTTGTTCTACGATCTCAGTAGCTAGACGCATAGACTCAATTTCTGCCCCAAAAATCTGGATACCAATCGGTCTTTCATCGTCATAAATGTCCAATTTTTGCACACTTTTGTCTGCATCCCTGATGAGACCTTCCACAGAAATAAATTCTGTATACATCATATCACAGCCTTGTGCTTTACAAAGTGCTCTGAAAGGTGGGTCGCTCACATCTTCCATTGGCGCAAGAAGCAGTGGAAATTCGCCTAGGTCTAAGTTCCCTATTTTTGCCATTGGAAGTTTACTTTATATATTTTGATTTTACCTCGCTAAATGCAGGTAATTGTTTCTTGTGCCATTTGTAGACGATTTTTCCATCCTTCCACAACACAATACCGGGATTTGATCTTACAATGGTTTTGAGTAGAATGTCATCAGCTGTAAAATATCTTACACCCTCAACACCCAATTGGCTTTCTAATGCTTTCGAAGCCTCAACACCTAGTCCACCAGTTAGAATACTTACTTCATTGCCGTCGGCTATTGCTTCTTGCATGAAAGTTTTTAATGGTCCAGCAAAATCTTCAAAGTAAGCTTTTTCAAAAATGTAAGAATTGGATGTTACTTCTTTTTGTAAAATGGTATCCAGCCTCATTACAACTGAAGTATCTTTTAAAGTAATGACCGTGTCACTCACAAAAATACTATCAGGAACCATTTTTTTGGAAGATTCTATATTGAGATAAGATTTGTGACTGACGAGCATAAAGTGGTATTTTGGATTTTCCAAATAAACATCTGTAACATCACTGCCTTCATGTGTTTCTATATGGAAGTCTGATATTTTAGTGTGTGCAACAGTGGGTTCTGTTTTGATTTGATCTATGGTTTCCCATACTTCAGCAGGGTAGGCAGCATAGTTTTTCATGTAATCATTGTATGCCACTTCTTTTACTTCTCCTGTCTCTTTATTTTTTAATACAAAAGCCAATACTTTGACTGCACCAGCAGCATCTTTTTCTTCTTTGTACTTGGCAGCAACATCAGCACCAATTTTGAAAGGACGGAAATCAAATTGCGGCAATTGCCAAACATAATTGCTCATACAATAGTAAAGCAGGCAAAGTGTAGAAATGCCCAACATCCAAGACCTGTTAACAGGTGTGAATAATTGGTGCATCAATTTTGATTTTACGACAAACAAAATAGCCGGAACCAATAATACCAAATCTTTAAAGAAAGAAACCCTAGGCACTAATTTTAAGAAATCACCAAAACAACCGCAATCAGTAACACGCATGTTGGTTTCCTTGTACGGTCCCCATTGTGCAAAATCAAAGAAATTTACACCTGATGGCACATAGGCGGTTAAGTAAGTAAATCCTGTCAAAAAAGCAAAAAACAAAATCATCAGTAAAAACAACCAAGCAGTCAACTTTGGCCTGCTTCCTACGACAAGCATGATTCCCAGTATGATTTCTAATACAATCATAAAAACTGAGAAACCTATTGAGTACTCAGAAAGCCATGGAAACAATGGAGCTAAAAACGAAGCACTTGTAGCCTGGAAAGTTGTCTCAAATTCTGCAAAATATTGTTCCATCTTGTAGGCCGTTCCTAAAGGGTCGATTGCCTTGACGAATCCAGAAAAAATAAAAAGCAATCCTGTGAAATTTTGGAGATAAGACATCCACCAAGCTTTTGACTTCTTGGTACCTAAAACTATTACCATAGTAAGGATGATGGCAGCAATAGCTATGTATATCGATAATTTACCTAATGTTAAATTCATATATTTAAATACTTCGTTCTGATTTTGGATAGAGTTGCAAAATTAAGTAATTCAATAGTTTATTCTGTTAACAAAAGCCAAATATTGAAGCATTTTGGTCTTATAATGCTCATATTAAACCATTAATGACAAAATTTTAATATATGTCCATGATGTTTTTTACTCCAATGGTTCTTTCTACTGTAAAACCTTCTCCATAAAGGGCTCCAATATCTCTGCCATGCATCATGTTTTTTGCCTTTATAAAGTCCAAAAACTCTTTACCAGATATGGGGGTTACCGGTTCTTTGGAGTTTGGGTCAAAAAATTGAGTTTTAAATAATAAAATGCTCTCCATTTTTTTATCAATGTATGGACTTATATCTACGACAAAATCGGGCTTGTGGTGTCTGTCTTGGATATAATGATAGATGACTTTTGGCCTATGTGGCCCTAGTTGATTACCTGCGTCATCTGTCACTTGTATTTTTTCTAAACCTGCGTAAAAGCAAGCGTCAGATATCAATTTAGAAGCCCTACCATGATCTGGATGACGATCATCGATGGCATTTGCTAGCACAACTTTTGGCTTGGCTATTCTAATGATGCGTACAATGGCTTCTACTGAGGATTGACCAAAAGCCATAAACCCATCTTGAAGACCCAAATTTGCCCGAAAATCTACTCCCAAAAATGCTGCAGCATTTTTTGCCTCGTCAAACCTGGTTTCTGTAGTACCTCTGGTACCCAATTCTCCTTGTGTCAGATCGCATATACCCACTGAATTACCTAATGTTATTTGATGAAGTATAGTCCCACTACAACTTAATTCTACATCATCTGGGTGTACACCAATTGCAAGAATTTCTACTTGCTTTGGTTTGTTATATATTTCTATTAATTTGTTATTCAATGTTTTATAATTAGTTGGTGAATGTAGAAATTCAGGCTTTTAATTCTTGTGTGTAGTTTGATAGGACAAAAATACAATACTTAAGTTCATATTTGAATGAAAGGCAGTCAGTTGTTGACATCAAAATTAAGGATATTGGCAATTCTGGAAAACTCTCCAAATTCTGCAGCTTCAATGATTATTTCACTGGATGTATGAGGGTGTATAAATTTTAGTTTGGTGGCATGCAACATCATCTCATTCAACTCAAAAGTTTCTAAGAAAAATTTATTCTGTTTGTTGCAACCATGCGGTCTATCTCCGATGATGGGGTGGAAAATGTGCGAAAGGTGCTTTCTGAGTTGCTGTTGTCTTCCTGTCTGCGGGTACAATTCCACCAAGCTATACCTCGAACTTGGGTGTTTCCATGAGCAATAGGGTATTTCGGTATGTGCTATTGTTTTACCAAATGTTAAGGCTTCCTGGAGTTTATTTTTATCATTGATGATGGCATAGTCTATTTCAAAATCAGGTGAGGTGTGACCCCTGACAATTGCCCTATAGGTTTTTGAAATTTCATTTTCTGCAAATTTCTTATTCATCAGGGATTGGGTATTTTGGTCAAGGGCAAACAAAAGCACGCCACTTGTTTTTCTATCCAATCTGTGAACTGGATAAACCCTTTGACCTATTTGATCTCTCAAATTTGGTAGGACCAAGGTGGATGCTTGGTTATCCAGTTTTGTCCTGTGTACGAAAAAACCGCAAGGTTTGTTTATCGCTATCAGGTGTTCATCTTGGTATAAAATGTCAAAGATCATTGTGTTAGTGAAAATAGTTGAAGATAGTAATGATTCATGAATTATGGCATTATAAAATATTTATAATCAATTAGTTAATGCCATAATTATGAATCTTTTATTCATTTGTAAATAGCCTTTTTTTAAAAGTGAAAGGTTGTTTTAATAATCACGCCCTTTGATTTTTTATAGTTGTAAACCAATCTCGAGCAAAAGTACATCTATATCATTGAGATTTCATTTTGTCTTTCAATAAGCGCAAATAAATTATTTGAACATAGCACTCCTTTGTTTTAAGGAATCTTGAATGTAAAGGAATTTAACTATAAGATTTCGCTATCAAAAATTATCTTTGTCGTGCCCTTAGATACACTAAACATTTATAAGGGTGAATAGCGTAGATTATGATAAAAGCACAAGGAATTACCAAAGCTTATGGAAATCTAAAAGTCCTCAAAGGTGTAGATTTAGAGATAGAAATGGGGAAAATCATTTCCATTCTAGGTAAAAGTGGTGCAGGTAAAAGTACTTTATTACACATTTTGGGCACTTTAGATGTGCCAGATGAAGGTGTGTTGTCGATAGATGGAGAAGTGCTTACCAATATGAAAGAAAAATCACTTGCAAAATATCGGAATCAAAACTTAGGATTTGTTTTTCAGTTTCATCATTTGCTGGATGAGTTTACTGCCCTTGAAAATGTTTGCATTCCAGCTTATATTGCTAAAACCAATCAAAAAATAGTAGAGCGCAAAGCAAAGGAACTATTGGACTATCTTGGATTGAAAGACAGGATGGACCATAAACCAAACCAACTTTCTGGAGGAGAACAGCAACGGGTCGCAGTCGCCAGAGCCTTAATCAATCAGCCCAAGGTCGTATTGGCCGACGAACCTACGGGTAATCTAGACAATACAAGTTCCAGAGAAATGCACGAATTATTTTTGAAACTTCGAAACGATTTCAATCAAACCTTTGTCATCGTTACACACAACGAAGAGCTTGCTCAAATGAGTAATAAAAGGTATTTTATGGTTGATGGGAAAATTGATTCCATCGATTAATTGTAAATGCTAATAATCAAGTAAAATGCTCAAGTCTCTATATGTAAAGAATTATGCCTTGATAGATGAGCTCGAAATCGACTTTTCAGAAAGGTTAAACATCATCACGGGTGAAACAGGTGCTGGTAAATCTATTATGCTTGGAGCCCTTGGTTTGATTATGGGTAAAAGGGCCGATGTAAAAGTACTTGCTGATGAAACAAACAAGTGTGTCGTAGAGGCTAAGTTTGATATCAAACAAGATGGCTTGCAAACTTATTTTGAAGACAATGATTTGGAATATGCTGACGAATTGATCATCAGAAGGGAAATTTTGCCTTCAGGTAAGTCGCGGGCATTCATCAATGATTCACCAGCTACTCTGGATATCCTGCAGCAATTGAGCGATGGATTGATTGATTTGCACCAACAGTTTGATACACTTGATCTGTACAAAACTTCTTTCCAGATCAAAGTTTTGGACGCTTTGGCGGGCAATGCCCAGGTTTTGAAAGATTATCAAGCTTTGTTGATACAATACAGAACAAAAGTCACAGGCCTGAAAAAATTGATTTCAGAGCGAGATTTAAAATCAAAAGAGCTTGATTTTTTGAAATATCAACTTTCAGAACTTTCCCAAATCAAATTGCAGAAAGGAGAATATGAAACATTGGAAGAAGAACTCGATGTTTTATCAAGCAGTGAAGAAATAAAATCAGTAGCACTACTCTTGAGTAATGGTTTGGAGCAACAAGAACCATCGGTAATAAGTACCATTCAAGAAATGGTGAGACAAACAAGTTTTATACAAGAAAAGGATAAACGTTTTGTTGCACTTCATGATCGGTTGGTGGTGATATTAGAAGAAGCAAAAGACATTGCCAATGATGCAGAACGCATCTTTGAGAGTACAGAATATGATGGTAAACGCATTGATTTTGTGCAAGAAAGATTGGCGGTCATACACAAAATGTTTAAAAAACACCAAGCCAACTCTAGCGAAGAGCTGTTAAGTATCATTGAAGGTATTGAGCTGAAAATCAGAGAAATAGATGGATCTGACGAAACGATCACACAATATGAAATGGAAATTCAAAGGATAGAAAAAGATCTTGAACATTTGGCTGCATCACTGAGTAAAAGCAGGCAAGGGGTGATCAAAGGTTTGACAACCAACCTTTTGAAAGTTCTGAGTGAAATGGCGATGGGCGGAGCCAGTTTTGAGGTGGAAGTTAAAAGCCAAGCTCAATTTTTAGATACTGGCAAAGACCAGGTTGAATTTTTCTTTTCAGCCAACAAAGGATCAAAACTGCAAAAGCTCAAGGATGTCGCTTCTGGAGGAGAAACTTCTAGATTTGCTTTAGCTGTGAAGTCAATTATTGCCAATGCCATGCACCTGAGTACGATGATTTTTGATGAAATTGATACAGGCATATCTGGGGAAGTTGCGCACAGAATGGGTGAGATAATGAAACAACTGAGCGAAAAACACCAAATCATTACCATTACCCACTCACCACAGATTGCTGCGAAAGCAGACAACCACTATTTTGTTTTCAAACAAGAGGATGGTAAAAGGACCAATTCAGCGATCAAGCTACTGGATGAAGAAAATAAAGTAATGGAAATTGCAAAAATGTTGAGTGGCGCAAAACCTTCAGATGCAGCGATTGCAAATGCTAGAAGTTTGATCAATCAGTGATTACCAAGACACTTTGCTTCCATTGAATCCAAAGACTTTCACCTTTATTCCTGGTATTTTTTGTAAATTTAAAATGAGGTCTTTGGAGTATTGTGGATTGATCTTGATGATGAAATTGCTAGAAGCTCCTTCAAAATTATCTTTATTGAGCAAGACCCCGTCTCTCCCGTAAGTAAAAAATCCATAATCACCATATTCTGGTGTGAAGTCTTTCATGGATAAATCTTTCATCAATTTTTGTGCATTCCAAACTGCTGTTGAATCCAAACTTTTATCAAGCGCAATAGATCCCCAAAAAACACCGCTTTCTATCAAAACCATTTCATTATTGGTGGACACAATTCCCTTTTGGTTTTGCATGGCTAGTTTTGCTCTTTGTCCGACAATGGTGACTAGTCCAGGAAATTTTGCATCAGAACCCAAAGAAATGATGAAATTGTTCAAAGGAATTAATTTATCCAAAAGCAGAGCAGTCGAAATTTTAGTACTACCAGATTGACAAGCTTCCCCATTTAGGGTGATACCAGTGAGGTTAAGCTCAGATTGATTATTGAAAACAGAAGTAGTAAACTTAAAAACGGCATTGCTACAATCTTGCTTATCGGTTGTACTGATCATGACAGTAGGTACTCCACCATTTTCAGTAAGGGTTTGGTCCAAAGAAACGGTGAGACCTGTGTTGACATTCAGCACAGTATGAGTTGCATCTTCTTTTTGACAACTCATGATTGAAGCCACGAATATAGTCGAAGCAAGCAGCTTGCTCCAATTTTTAATATTTAGATTCATTGCAGGATAACGTATCGATAGACCCAAACCGCTGCCTACCAAAAGGTATAATTTTGTATTATGACACGAATGAGCTAACTTTCAATATAATATTAGGCAAATAATTGATCGTTTGTATTTATGTCCTGTTAATAATTATTAACGAAAAATTTAAATTTTAATTGTTTTTAAATTGAAAATAAGAGATTTTATGGGGAATACAATTAGAGCACAAATAGGAAGCTGCAAATAAGTAAAAATCTGCCTGATACATATTTTATTAATTTTATACATATCTTTGAGGCAAATGATAAAATATGACATTTAAAGAATTGGGTCTGCATGCAGGTTTGATTGAAGGACTTGAACACATGAATTTTGAAAATGCCACCCCAATTCAAGAACAAGCCATCCCACTTATTTTAGAAGGTAAGGACTTGATCGCTTGTGCACAAACAGGCACTGGTAAAACAGGAGCCTATATACTTCCTACATTACATATGTTGGCAAACTCCAATTCAAAAGGGACAAAAGTGGTTATCGTTTGTCCTACCAGAGAATTAGCACTCAAATCGATCAACAAATTATGGGATTTGCTTACTTTCTAGGTTTGCATAGCATTCCAATTTACGGAGGTGGAGATGGGTCTGAATGGGATCAACAGAAAACGGCCTTGACCAGAGGTGCAGACATCATCGTTGCGACACCTGGCAAATTGATTTCTTATCTCAATTTGGGACATTTTGATTTTTCCAATGTCACTCACTTCATTTTGGATGAGGCAGATAGAATGATGGACATGGGCTTTAGAGAAGACATCGTCCGCATCGCTAAAGCTTTACCGCAAAAAAGACAAAATTTGATGTTTTCTGCGACGATGCCAGATAAAATCAGGAAATTGATCAAGGAGTTGTTACATGAGCCAGCACAAATCAACCTAGCCTTATCAAAGCCAGCTGAAGGTGTGTTGCAGGCTGCCTACTTAGTGAGAGATGAACATAAGCCGGCACTGATCGCCCAATTGATAAAAGAAAAGTCCTATTTGCAAAAAGTAGTGGTTTTTACTTCTACCAAAAGTAATGTGGGTACAATTGTTCGGGCTTTGAAAGCGAAAGGTTTTAAAACAGGAGCAATTTCTTCTGATTATCAGCAAACAGAGAGAGAAGAAGTAATGCAACAATTTGCATCAGGGCAAATCAATGTATTAGTCGGTACAGACGTCATCAGTAGAGGCATCGATATCAAGGACATCAATTTGGTGATCAACTATGACGTTCCACCTCATGCAGAAGATTATGTGCATAGAGTAGGGCGGACCGCTAGAGCCGAAACCACTGGAGTTGCCATTACCTTGATAAACGAAAAAGATATGTATGCTTTTTCCGAAATAGAAAAATTGATTGATAAAGAGATTTACAAAATGAATCTACCACCAGAAATTGGCATCAGTCCTGAATGGAAAATCAGAACTCGTGCTGAAGGAGGTGGTCATCATGGTGGACCCAAAAGGCCATCTTCTGGCGGTCAGGGTGGTAATAATAAAAAAAGACCATTCAAAAAATTCAATAAACCAAAAACAAATAGCTAAGATTACAATAGCTGATTTTGGAAATCATTTTTTGGTGGATTAGTTACTCTTTTATGAAGTTTAAACGACTGACATTTTTATTGATCATACTACCTCCAACTGAGTTTCTGTAATATGAAAAGTTCATATTTCCAGTTGGTTTATTTTGCATAGAGGAATTGTTGGATAAAACTAAATACGGCACATTGTGTATTCCGTAAATGCTGAAGTTTTTATCATTTATGATAGTCCCCATATTATAAATACCATATGTTGGTTGTTTCCCATATAAACTAAGACCGAAGTAATTTTTATTCCTTATCATGGCTCCTGGATGGTTGAGTATGTAGTACAGATTCGCTGTCGATATATTAAAATTGCCGCTACTTTCGACGGTCAAATTTCCAAAATTTTCTAGCGCTATTTCAAAGGTACTATCTTGAGAATATTGATACAAACCACCAAAAACATTGATGTTGCCGTGATTGATGATGCTTGGCCCTCCGACCAAATTGATGCTTGCCTGAGGCTGTATATTCAAAGTTGCATTCGCAGAGATGGTAAGGGTGTTTAATTCCACATATCCTCCAGTCATATTTACTGTCGTAGCATTGGTTCCGTCACCAATCACTACTTTTTCACATGGTAATGGAGCATGGCCAAGTGACCATTGAGTACTGTCTGTCCAAATAGAGGTTGCGCTCATATTTACATTGGTGCCACCAACTCCTTCGTCTATTTCTTCATTGCAATCATTATCTAAATTATCACAAATTTCTGGCGCGCCTGGATAGACATTTTTATTGGAATCATTACAATCTTCAAAGTCTTTGCAAAAGCCATCTCGATCTCCATCGACACCGGCATAATCTTGGCAAAACAAGTCCGTATTTCCACCATAAACCAATTGTGGATTTTGACTCAGATCCAAAGTTTTTGTACACAGGTTGAATAATGAACTTTCAAAACACCCCTCCAACTCATTGTCAGATACATCAAAGCTTGTCAATGAAGGTAAATAGCCAGTGTAAAAAGGTAAAGTGCCATAAAAACGGTTGTGTGACAAATTTATGGAACATAGTTTTTGGTGATCATTGTAGAAGTTGGGTAAGGTATCTTGGATGTCATTATTTGATAAATCCATGAATTTTAAAATTTTGAGAGAATCCCATTCTTGTGGTAACTTGCCAGCAATGGAGTTGTTACTCAAATTGAGGTTTTTGAGCGTATATGGTAATCCGAGGGAATCGGCTAAGATGCCTGCAAGATTGTTTTCTGGCAAGGAAATACTAGTAATTTTTCCTGTTTCATCACATTGGATACCATACCATGAACAATAACCGCATTCATTATTGGCAACCCCAATGGACCATCCAGCATTATTCGTCCAGCTATTTCCACCCAAAGCATTGTAAAAGTTCTTCAATTTTTGAAAGGTAATGCTGTCACATGACGCTTCTTCATTTTGGATGCAGATCCCAAAATTCCCAGTTAGCAAACTTTTGTTGATCACTCTGATGAAAATAGTATCTCCATATAAAAGTGAATCGGATAAACTTATTTTGGCATGATTATCAAGACCGCCATCATCATCGCATGCGTAATAAGTCAAACCAAAACAATCTCCTTTGTAAATTTCCAAAACTACATCGTCTGTGCCAGATATCACTTGTTTTGTCTCTATATGAGTCACTCCGCTGGCAGGAATGACTGTGGTAAACCAAACATCAGGTAAAGTATTATTTGTATTACAAGCTGAATTGCTGAGGCCATTACTGGGACTTGCATCACTCATTTCGCTTTCATAAATATTACAAGCGATGTTGGCATGTAAGGCTACAGCACTGAAACACAGATCATTGACTGGTGGAGTGCCGCTGCAATCAGCAGAGAGTTCACAAGTAGCATTGCTGAATCGCTCATAAATAAGGGCACCTGGTTGGGGGCCAAAACCATTTTTTGGGTTAATTCCCGAACCGGTCAAGTGACAATAAGACATGATGGTTCCACCTATGTTTGAGGGTGGCTGCGGAGGAGACGGACACCCTGTAGGAGCCCTGCAACCATCAATGGCAGTATTATTGCCATTCCAAACACAATCATGCGTATGGGAGGAACCAAAATTATGGCCCAACTCGTGTGCAATTACATTGACATTCCAAGAATAAGTAGGATATGCTGTAACTCCACTACTTAAATTACCACTTACCGCGACATTCGTAAAACTACTGCAAAGAGAACCGAGATATGCTATTCCTCCGCCAATACTACGTCCTGATAACAAGTGTGCCAATCGACCATTGAAACCCTGAATTCTCATGCTGTCTCTGAATTCATATAAGGTTTGTTCCATGTTATTGGTCGTAGAATCATTAAGCGATACATATGGATCTACACTCGTGAAAATCTTCATTCCGGATATTTTGAGTGGAATTTTGATTCGATTGTATTGAATGGCAACTTGAGCCATCAAATTTATGGCCCAGGAAGTGGTATTTGGGATAGAGGAACTTTTGTTTTGGTATGCTCTATAATCGATCTCTAAGTAAATATCAACGCATTCATTTCCACTATTAGACCGTTTATTGAGAGACGATCTGTTTACCTTTTGATCTACTTGGTCTTCTATGACTTTACAATCAAAATTTTCATCAACATATGCTTCTTCAATCAAATGCTTATAAGTGCTCTCTTTTTCTTTTAGGATTGTATGGTTTCCATCATTATCTGAATAAAAAATAGATACTTGACCTTCATAAATAACCAAAGTAACTAAATCTTCATCACCGCTGCTGTGATAAACCAGAATGTCAGATTGGGGAAAATACTTATTGCCTTTATCGTCAGACACAAAAAAACCTTTACTGAGTAGCGGATACTTTTGAAGGTTTAAACTTTTTTGATGACTTGGAAGTATAAAATCAACGGAATGAGCTTGATTTGCTATGAGCGACTGCAAAGCCTTTGTATTGATTTTTAGACTTTCACTTTGCCCTGATCTCAAATGATTGGCTACACGTTGTTTGTCAAATAATTGAATAACATTCTGACTATAAATAGCATTACACATACAAAAGAAAAGGCATGTGAAAAGGCAACGACTTATGAGTTTTGACATAGCACTAGTTTGTACTAAACTGTATTCAAAAAGGCTGCCAAGTTTGCTCGAAATGAAATAATAATGTGGTGTGAGACCGTATAAAATTGCTATCTATTAGCAAATTTTTCTATGTCTTTATTGGTGCCAAAAAGCAACACAATGTCATCTTCATCAAAGATGTAATCTGGTGGCAAGGTGCCCTGAGTGACCAATTCAGTGGTACTCGCTTTGAATATATTTTCTTTAAACCTTTTCTTGATGGTCGTAATGACTTGAACACCAGCAGAAAGTTTGCTTGATAAATCTTTGTAAGCTACTCCAATGAGAAAATTAGGAATTGGGATTTCAGCAATTTCATAAGCCCCGGGAAGATTCATAGACTTTATAATTTTACGTAGGGCAATTCTTTTGGCGAGTTCGGTAGCGTATTCAGCCTCTGGTTCGACAATTTCATCAATTTTGATGGTTTCCAAAATGGCATGGTGAATTTCGTTGATGGATCTGGCAATTATTTTACCATCAAATATTTTTTTGATTTGAGCTAGTGCAGTAATGGAAGCTCCAACATCTTCACCAATGGCGATGATGACCAAGTCTGCCACATCAAAAGGAATGGTTTTGATGGCTGAGAGTTCTGTAGCATCCAATTTTATGGCATAAGTCAAAACATCCTTCATCCGCTCAACTCGGTCAAGATTATTGTCTACTCCAATCACTTCATGGCCTTCGTCCATCAAAGAAGTCGATAAACTTGAGCCAAAGTTACCTAGCCCAACGACAATAATTTTCATATTTGGCATTGTATATAATTTTTAACTTATAAAAACATTTTCATCAGGATAATAAACATTGGCTCTTTTACTCTCTCCAAAAACTTGTCGGTAGATGCCTATCAAAAACGTAAGGAAACTTACTCTGCCCAAAAACATGGCAATGATGATGATAACTTTACCTTCAATTCCTAGACTAGGCGTGATACCAACACTCAGTCCTACAGTACTAAAAGCAGAAACAACTTCAAATAATGCATCGACATAATCTATTTTAGGTTCATAAACTGCCATGAAAAAACTCAAAACTGTAATTCCAGTCACAGAAAGTAGGATTGTAGCATTCACCTGATTGACAGCTTGTCGGGAGATAAGCCTCCAACGTACCACCGTATTATCTTTCCCTCTGATTTGATTTAATAGATTCAACATGCTGATCGCAAAAGTACTGGTTTTGATACCACCGCCTGTAGACCCTGGAGATGCACCAATCCACATGAGAATGATGATAAACAGTAGGGTAGGTGGTGCCAATAAACTCATGTCAATATTGTTGAAACCAGCCGTTCTTGGTGTGACAGAATTAAACATGGTAGAAACTATTGTTCCTGTCGTCGATTGTCCTGCCAATACACCGTTTCTTTCTAAAAAATAAAAACCGATGGCACCAATGACTAATAATGTAGCGGTTGTAGTCAAAACGAGGTATGAGTTGAGTTCAAAATTTCTTCTATATCTGAAATGTTTTTTGTCAATTACATTAAAACGACAAAGCATCTTGAGTGAAAGTGACTTGATGATAGAAAAGTGATTGATCATGATATTATAACCGATACCACCTGTGATGATCAACCACATAATGATGCATTGAAGTTCGTAATTACTTCGGATGCTTTCATCAAATAAGCCTTGACTCAATGTTGAAAACCCAGCATTGCAGAATGCAGAGATGGAGTGAAAGATTGCAAAAAAGGTTTTTGAACCTTTGATGGGATCATTTAAAATGCTGAAGTAAATCAACAATGCACCTATTGCCTCTATTAATAAACTGATGCCAATCAATCTTGTCAAGGTTTTAAACGCCTTTCCCGAGTTATTTTCATTGATCATACTTCCTAAAATGAGGTGGTTTTTAAATGAAGTAGATGATTTAAATAATAATGAGAACAAGTTTGTAAAGGTCAATACACCCAAACCTCCAAGTTGAATGGTAGAAAGAATTACTATTTTTCCAAACATAGTGAATTCAGTTTGAGTATCCATAACAGCCAATCCAGTAACTGTTGCTGCGCTCGTTGCAGTAAATACCGCGTCCAATACTTTGATACCATTTACTGTTGAAATAGGTAAACACAGTACAAAACTTGATAAACTGATGAGTACCACGAATGACAAAACAAAAAGAATAGCAGGGTGAATTCCTGAAGTTCCGATTGAGTTGAGTTTGTGAGATAAACTCAAAAAAGCTGTAGCAAAAGCAAATACCAATATAAATTGATTTTCATAAACGCCAATCCAATCTTGTTTGAGATTCCATTGAATCGATACTACCAAATAGGCAACAGTGATGAGTAATAATCCGAGTTGCAATATTCGCATCCATATCATGGTTTGATGGAATAGTAGAAATATGGCATAACCAATTGAAAATATCCCAAAAAAGAGTGTCGAGATTTTAAAAAGAGAGTAGGCTAATGGGAATTCATTGACTTTAATGAACTGGAATAAGACATAGGTGCAAAGTATGAATATGCTATAAACCAAGAATAAGGTACTAAACTTGGATATGGTATCTCCTGATAAATTTTTACGACCAAATAAGCCTTGAAGGTTCATTTTACAGTTATAGAGCGCAAATGT
This sequence comes from Saprospiraceae bacterium, assembly GCA_016715105.1. Lineage (GTDB taxonomy): Bacteria > Bacteroidota > Bacteroidia > Chitinophagales > Saprospiraceae > JADKBO01. The sequence goes on from JADKBO010000004.1 coordinate 33,018, forward strand.
AAAGTTAGCTAAGCCATATTTTTATCAAACAATGATTATTTTTTTCTAAATATATTTTGAGAGTCTCAATAAAAGTATACTTTTGCACACGCATTTGCCGAAGTGGTGGAATTGGTAGACACGCTGGACTCAAAATCCAGTGCCTTCAACAGCGTGCGGGTTCGATTCCCGCCTTCGGTACTAGAAAAGAAGTGGTTGTTTCAATCACTTCTTTTTTTTTTGAGTAAAACCAACCTCTGTTTATTTCTTCTTCATATAGGGAGAAATATCAATTACCATTTAAACCACTCTTTTCAAGATTTAACAAAATAATATCAGCGCAATAAATGAAAATGTGGATTTTCTTAGCGTAGCTTTGCAATATAAATGAAGCAGGTTTATAAATATGGTTTTATGATGTTTTTCATTGTGCTTTTCAGTACAGTGTTCAACTCATTAGATTTATCAAACCATTTGGACAAAAATGAAACAGGCCAAACCTTTGCAACTGTTTTTGCTCCGGATCATACAGGCTCCGTTCCATTTCTAAAAGAAGAGAGCAATAATATTTCTCTTTTAAACATGAATTTGATTCTTCATCCCCTTCTGGAAAACACTTTACATTCAATCACCAAAGCAGTTTACTTCCTGTAAGTGTTTTATATCGTGCGCAGGTAAATGTTGGTCGCTTTGTTCCAGATTCCTACCAATCTTTCGTTTACCTCTACATCCTTTTCAGGAAAATTACGATTTAATCAATTTTTTAAACTCGGAAAACTTTTGATCAGACCACTATTCAAAAGCATGCCATTTGTGTAAAAACACCTTAGCGGTGGTGATTAATTTATTATTATAATTTTTTTGAAAATGAGTAAGTTTATTAACTGGACCAAAAATAATGGTGCCTTAGCTTTTATGTTATTTTGTCAAATAATAGCCTTGGTTGGTGTCACAGTATATTTTATAATACAGACGATTCAAGGTAATTAAAATATAATTTTTGATCAAATCTATGGTCATTTCGCATAATTTGGAATGGAATTTTTCAAGAACTTAATGATCATAGATTTCTTTCTCGTTAGCCAAGGGGCAAAAAAAAAGCAACTCCAAATGTGGAGTTGCTTTTTTTTTATTATTCAAAATATAGCTATTTTGTTTCAGTCGTGTCACTGATTACTTCTTCCACTATCTCTGCCGACTTACTACCGCCAGCTGCGTGCATTTCATTTAATTCTTTAATGGTTTGGTCAGTAATATCCAATGTCTTCTTACCAAAAAGAACTCCTCCACCTGAACCTTTGATGAGGACATAATCGTAACCTCTTTCGGCTGCAATTTTTTCTAGGTGTGCATCAATATTATCCTTGAGGTTTTTTTGAAGATCAATCAACTTGCCCTCAAGATCTCTGGCTGCATTGTCCCTTCTTGCGGTCAAGTCAGCTTCCTCTTTGGCTAACTTCTGTTGCTCTGCTGCAAATTTTTGTTCCAAAGCTTGCAATTGGACTGGAGCCAAGTCTTGCGCTCTTTGTTGTGTTTGATAAACTCTTTGTTGGAAGTCAGCAGCTCTTTTTTGAAAAGTTTCTACTTTTCCAGCCAAAGCTTGATCAGCTTTACGGGACTCGTCTTCCAACAAAGTTTTGCTTTCTTGGTATAGATCATATTTTTCCAATAATGTGTCAATGTTGAGATAAACAACGATTCCAGAAGTGGCAGTACCAGTGCCAGCAGTTGAAACACCAGCCTTATCTTTGCAAGCCGTGAAACCCAATGCTAAGAATGCAATAATCAAAAACGTATATTTTTTAAAATTTATCATCACTTTACTTTTGTTTGATTTATGTTCTGTAATAAAACGCGCAAATGTAAGATTTCATCAGATTATTAATATATAAAACATGGCTTTTATGCCAATAATTATTGCAAATTCAGTGAATTTTACAAAATGATGGTTCCAAACTGTTCAGAAAAGGGTCTGACCATTTGCATTGTGATGACATAAGTATATTGGTTGAGGTTCACAATTCAGATAGAAGATGTGGTTTTTGCAATTTTTCCCAATAAAGTATTTAGAATTTTTAGCACCAAAAATAGCCAGCTGAATCGCCTAAATTACCCATTTTTTAAATATGCGTTTGTTTTCTAAAAACAACAGCTCTAAATATGAACCTATCTAAAGAATTATAGATTAGTATTATATGACCTAATTTATAAAGGAAATAAAACCATTTCGAACATGAAATCAATATATGTGTTGATAATAGATAAAAGTGAAATATGACAACCAGCGAAAACAATAAATTAAACACTTTAAATATTTTAGTATTAGTTGCATTTATTGGCAAAATCACCGTCAATTATCTTTCAAATGCGCTGCCTATCAACGGCTTTACACCAGGACAATTGTCCGACTTGTATCCCAATGAATTTGTACCTGCCGGATTTACATTTTCTATTTGGGGAGTGATTTATTTGGCTTGCGTTGCTTTTGTGGTTCAGGTATTTCGCAAAGACATAAGTCCAAAAATCAAATATTTGTTTTTGGCAGTCTGTGTACTCAATGTCTCTTGGTTATTTGCCTGGCATTATCAAATCATTGCGCTGAGCCTCATCATTATGTTGGCATTTTTAAGTGTGTTGATTTATTGGTACTTGACCATACGAAATGATAACACAACCCAAAACGATGTCATCGTCAAAGTAACATCATCCCTTTATCTAGGCTGGATATCGGTAGCCACAGCGGCAAATATTACCACTTCCATGGTGCACAATAATTTGTTGATCGGATCACAAGAAACTGAAAGTGTCATAACCCTGATTTTGTGTTTGGTGATACTTGGTATTACATCATTGATGGTATTGAAAAAGAGTGATTTCGTTTATGCTTTGGTCATAACTTGGGCAGCATTTGGCATTTACTCCAAAAGGGTTGCTGATCTTTTAATGGACGATGCATTGGCAACCTATGGAGCTTTTATTTTAGGAAGTGGTGCGGCCATTTTAGCAACTTTCGCCATCTTGAAAAAACGAAAATCGTATTAAATAAAGATTCAGAGATGAATTAAAATCGAGACGAGGACGAAAGTCAAAGGTTTACAAACTATAATTATACTTTCATTTGTCTAATAAATCTGGCCTCCTTTCTTGCGTTCTTTTTATGGACATTTCATAGCGCCAATCATCTATTTTTGCTTCATGTCCGCTCAATAAAACATCTGGTACTAACATACCTTTGTAATCAGCTGGCCGAGTATACACTGGAGGTGCTAAGAGATTATCTTGGAAAGAATCAAGCAAGGCAGATGATTCGTTATTGAGCACACCTGGAATAATTCTAGAAATTGCGTCGACTACCAGAGCAGCAGCCAATTCACCACCGCTCAACACAAAATCCCCAATGGAAATTTCTAAAGTAACGTGTTCCAAGCGAATCCTTTCATCGATGCCTTTGTAATGACCGCATATGATCATGATATTTCCCTTCAGAGAAAGTCTATTGGCCATGGCTTGGTCAAAAGTTAAACCATCGGGCGTCATGTAAATAACCTCATCGTAAGCCCGCTGATTTTTCAAAAATGAAATGGCGTTGTCCAGAGGTTCGGGCATCATGACCATACCAGCGCCGCCACCAAATTGATAATCATCGATTTGTTTGTGTTTTCCAATGCCAAATTCACGAAGATCAATAATTTGAATCTCAATCAGTTCACGTTCTTGAGCCCTCTTGATAATGGAATGTTCAAAAGGACTATGTAATAAATTGGGAACAGCACTGATGATGTCAAATCTCATGGATATTTATTTGAAATCCAATAGCTCTACTTCAAAAACAAGCGCTGCATATGGAGGTATTTTTCCACCAGCTCCTCGATCACCATAAGCAAGATCATAAGGTATGAATAACTTCCATTTGCTACCTTTTTGCATCAATTGCATAGCCTCTTGCCATCCTTTGATGACTCCATTTACAGAAAAAGATATAGGCTCTCCTCGTTGCACTGAACTGTCAAAGATTGTTCCGTCTATCAATGATCCTTCATAATGAACGGTTACGGTGCTAGTAGCACTTGGTTTTTCTCCGCTGCCTTTTTTTATGACTAGGTATTGTAAGCCACTCGGTAAGATCACAACTCCTGGTTTTTTAGCATTTTCTTCCAAGAAAGCAACACCATTACTTTTCAAACCTTCAACCCTGAATTGAGAAAAGATGTTACTCGCTTCTTCCAAAGTGAATACTGGATTTCCAGTAACGTATACATCGTCAAAAGCATGAATCAAAACTTCTTTGTTATAAGTTTTTACACCAGATGATTTCAATTCGTTGGCCATCATCAATGCCAGACTATATAATACAGAGTCTTGTTGTGTCATAGTTTGTTGTGTAAATGATTTTGAAATAGAAAAGAAGGTTAGCAGGAGGAATAAGATTGTTTGTTTCATATACTTAATTGCTAAAAGTTCGCTTAAAAAACGACAAAGATAATTTTAATGCCAATTCAACGCATTTTTTCTGACTTGGTTTAATATTTTTCCAGTTGGAGATCGAACAGAATTTTTAAAGTTATTTTGAGTTCCGCCTAAGTTTACAATTCACTTTGAAATAGATTCAAATCACATGATTGGTAAAATTTACGAGTAGGGATTCTTTTTTTATTTATACGAAAATGTTAAAAATGATGATTTTATGGCACCAACTTTAAGTTCTTGGAGGATAATCTCTTGCGGTATAGACCTAAGACCTATCTTCGCCAAAATTTTCTAATACAAAAGGATGAAGAAATACAGCTTAGTATTTATAATATTTTGTCAGATAGTCATTTTACAAGCACAAGTTGACACCAGCTTGATGATAGATGCGGTAGAAATCACCAATAACAGAATAGGTTTCAATCAACGGGAGTTGGGCAGATCAGTTAAAATTATTTCTAAACAAGAAATAGCCAGCTTGCCAGTGCAAAGTGTAGCTGAAGCCTTACAAATGGTTGCTGGATTTGACGTGAGGAGGAGAGGTCCCAACAATGTACAATCAGATATCAGTGTGAGAGGAGGCAGTTTTGATCAAGTACTCATTCTCATCAACGGGGTACGTATGAATGATGCTCAAACTGGACATCACACACTTTATATTCCTGTAGACTTGTTGGATATAGAAAGGATAGAAATTGTAAAAGGCCCTGCTGCTAAATTGTACGGACAAAATGCATTCTCAGGAGCGGTTAACATAGTCACCAAAGTTGGGGATAAAGATGGCTTAAATGTGGGTATTTCGCAAGGCAGCTTTAACACCACTTCATTGAGAGCTGGAGTAACCAAAGTGCTCAATGAAGGCAATTGGAAACAAAACTTACAATTCTTTAGGGAAAGCAGTGACGGTTATGACTACAATAGAGATTACAAAGTATTCAATTTGTATTATGATAGCAACCTCAAAGTTGGTAGTAATGGAGAATTGAAAATATTTGGTGGATATACTGATAGAAAATTTGGAGCCAATGGATTTTATGCCTTACCGACTTTCAAAGACCAATATGAAGAAGTGGAGACAAGTATTGCGTCTATTAAATATACCAATATCAGTGGGAACTGGAGGGTCACACCCGGTTTTTCATGGAGAAGAAATTATGACAATTACCTTTTTGTAAGAAATAATCCCCCAGTATTTCGCAACCGCACATTGGGAAATAGATTGACAGCAGATGTCAATGTTTCAAATTATAATGCATTGGGAGTCTTAGGGATAGGTTTAGAGTATTCAAGGGAGTCTTTAAGGAGCATAAGGCTTGGAGAGGATGATAGAAACCTGTTTGGATTCTTTATCGAACAAAAAATCTCATTGTTGAATGATCAATTGACGATTGTTCCAGGTTTTTACATCAATAAGTTCTCAGCTAGAAAAGCTACTTTTTTACCGGGCTTGGATGTAGCTTATTTCCCAGTCAAAAACTTGAAAATATTTGCAAGCGCCAACTATGCGAGTAGAATACCAACTTACACAGATTTGTTTTATGTAAGTGCTGCAGAAATTGGCAATCCCAATCTTGAGAGTGAATCAGTAAAAGGCTATGAAGTCGGTACTCAATATGCACGTAAGGGATTTTCTGCTGGAGTGACTGCTTATATGAATTTTACCAATGGACTCATTGATTGGACAAAGGTAAATGCTTCAGATGCGCAATGGGTAGCAAACAATTATGCTGCTACCAAAATATCTGGTTTAGAAGTAAATAGTGCACTAGACTTTAAGCAATTATTAAATCTCAAACAAACCTTGCTGTTGGACTTATCGGCCTCTTTTATCGATGCTAAATCCAACGAAAAGGAACAAACTTATGTCACAAGGTATCAATTCAATCACTTAGGTACCCAGTTGATCAGCAATTTGAGGATCGCATTTTTTGAAGATAAATTATTGGCAAGTATTGCCTATAGAAATATAGACAGGGTAAGTTCTGATGTGGATCCTGTGACCAAAAAGGAACTATTGGATGCACAATTATTGGATGCTTCATTGGGATTTAGTTATAAAGGATGGGGAGCGAAATTGATGGCCAATAATCTTACGAACGCCCAATATAAAGAAATCACAAATGTGGTAATGCCTGGCAGATGGTATCAGTTTTCAGTCAGTAAAAGGTTGTAGGTTGGGCATAGGTTTTAGTATGTTTGGAGCCCTTGATCAAAAAACCAGTAAAAAAGTTTTGCCAAAGATGATTTTAAAATAAAACGAGATGAAATTCAGAAAATTAGGAAATACCGGCATTGATGTGAGTCTGATTTGTTTAGGGACCATGACGTGGGGTGAGCAAAATACAGAAGCAGAAGCACACGAGCAATTGGACTTCGCTTTGGATAAAGGTATAAACTTCATAGACACTGCAGAAATGTATCCTGTACCAGGAAGAGCGGCCACTCAAGGATTGACAGAAACGTATATAGGCACTTGGCTAGCGAAAAATCCAAACATCAGGAAAGATTTAATCATAGCTTCAAAGGTGACGGGTAAAATACCTTATTTTCAATACATTCACAAAGGTGAAGCTTTGACCAGAAATCGCATCAATACGGCCATCGAAGGAAATTTAAAGCGATTACAAACCGATTATATTGATGTGTATCAACTACATTTTCCCGACCGACAAACCAATTTTTTTGGAAGAAGAGGATACGATACGCACGACGCAGCTTGGGAAGACAATTTCCTTGGAACGGTTGAGGGTTTAGATGATTTGGTGAAAGCTGGGAAAATCAGATATTGGGGTTTATCTAATGAAACACCCTGGGGTTTGCTACATTATAGAGATATTGTCAAAGAAACAGGTTTGGCAGGTATGCCAGTAGTAGTGCAAAATCCGTATAATTTGATCAATAGATCCTATGAAACCGGGCTTGCAGAAATTTCTTGCAGAGAAAATATTGGATTATTGGCTTATTCACCCCTCGGTTTTGGAAGGTTGACGGCCAAATATATCGAAGGAAGCGCTAAACCGCAGGATAGAATCAATCAATTTGCTCAAATGGCCAGGTACAATGGTGCAAATGCTTTACTTGCTACACAAAAATATTATGATATTGCCATGGCTCATGGATTATCATTTTCTCAAATGTGCCTTGCATTTATCAACTCAAGAGATTTTTTGACAGCAAATATCATTGGAGCTACGACGATTGAACAATTGGCAGAAAATATTGAAAGTGTTGATTTGGAATTAAGTGTTGAGGTTATTAAGGCCATCAATGAAGTGCACAACCAAATTCCTGATCCAGCAGTTTAAATCAATTGTTTATGCTGCTTTCATAAGGTGTTCATAAAGAATTATTTATGGAGCATTACTTGTAATGAAAAATGTTTAAATGACTGAAGTTTATCTTAAAAATATGGTTTGCCCCAGATGTATAATGGCGGTCGAAAGGTTATTGCAGGACGAACATATCACCTATAAAAATGTGAAACTTGGGTCAATTTTATGGGACGAATTGCCTTCCAGTACGCAAATGGAAAAATTGATTGTAGGGCTGCAGCAGTTGGGTTTTGAATTTTTGGAGGATAAAAACAGTCAAATCATTGAAAAAGTAAAGGTCTTATTGATAAACTTGATACAAAATAAAAGCCTATCAGAAAGTTTTGTGTTGAGTGACGAAGTTTCAAAACATCTCAATAAAGAGTACTCCACAATTTCCAAGTTGTTCTCACAAGTAGAAAGTATCACACTAGAACATTACTTTATAAACCTGAAAATCTCAAAAGCTAAAGAATTACTGAAATACGATGAAATGTCTGTTTCAGAAATTGCTTTTGAATTGGGTTATAAAAATGTCTCACACCTGAGCAGTCAATTTAAAAAAGAAGTTGGCCTTAGCCCGGTTGCTTTTAGGTTGAATTATCAAAGGACGAAAGAAAGGTGAGCAAACATTTTTCGGTTATCAGAAAAATGGAAAACGGAAATCGTGATTAGCTGATTCCATTTGATTTATAAATATTTATGAAGTTGAAATTCCACTTGCCCCTGCTGCTTGTGCAAGGGATTGAACTCAAATTGAAATCCTACGTGTCCCTGCTTCTGCAAGGGATTGGCCTCCAATTGTTCTCCTTGCGGTAATTATAGAACACTATTCCAGAATTCTATAACTCAAATAATTCCATTAGTTGCACCTTTGCATTTAAAAATGGAAGTTATGCATTCAAAAACAAACACCAGAAGGCAATTTCCCGTTGGTGGCATGTCATGTGCATCATGTGCCTTGTCTGTAGAAAAGATCTTAAAAGCACAAAGTGGGGTAGTTGATGCCTCAGTGAGTTATGCAGGCAAACAAGCTAAAATTGAGTTTGACCCAGCAGCAACAAATCCTCAAAAATTAAAAACTGCGGTTGACCAAATAGGGTATGAATTAATCACCATGGAAGGAGCAGAAGCTACTGCTGATTTTGAAAAAAAGCAAGAGGACAGTTATTTGAAATTGAAAAAACAATCCATTTGGGCTTTGGTTTTCGCCATTCCTGTGATGTTTATTTCAATGTTCTTTATGGGGGAAGGCTGGGCTAATCCTGTCATGTTTATACTCACATCGGTTGTGCTCTTGGTATTTGGTAACCATTTTTATATAAATGCATGGAAACAGGCCAGACATCGTCAACTTACAATGGATACATTAGTTGCGTTGAGTAGCGGAGTTGCTTATTTATTCAGTTTGTTCGCCATGATTTTCCCAAATTTACTTACAAAATACGGCATTGATGCTCACGTATATTTTGAAGCAGCGGCAGTGGTAGTGGCTTTTGTGATGTTTGGAAAATTATTGGAAGAGAAAGCCAAGGTTGGGACAGGCGATGCAGTTAAAAAATTAATGGGTTTACAAGCCAAAACTGTACAACTCAAAGAGGGTGATGCCTTTCGGGAGATTAAGATAGAAGACGTTTTGGAGGGTGATTTAATTTATGTAAGGAAAGGTGAGAAAATCCCAGTTGACGGAAAAACAATGGGATCAATGTATGTAGATGAGCAAATGATCACTGGTGAATCTGGTATTTCTTCAAAAGCAAAAGGAGATGTGGTCTATTCGGGGACCATCAATGTAGGTGAAGCATTTGTGCTCGAGGCTACAAAGGTTGGTGAACATACGCTGCTAGCCGGTATCATCAAAATGGTGAAAGAAGCGCAAAATAGTAAGCCGAAAATACAGAAGAAAGTGGATAGGATTGCCGCGGTATTTGTGCCAGTAGTGATGACAATCGCCATTATTGCCTTAGTGGTTTGGTGGATTTTTGGCGGAAGTAATGGGTTTGCCCAAGGCTTGCATGCATTCGTTACTGTTTTGGTCATAGCTTGTCCTTGTGCACTGGGATTGGCTACTCCAACTGCAATCATGGTGGGAATTGGTCGGGGAGCGCAAAATGGCATTCTGGTCAAAAGTGCGGACAGCTTAGAAATACTTCAAAAGCTTGATACCATCATTTTGGATAAAACAGGAACCATTACAGAAGGCAAACCAACCGTATCTAACATTATTTGGGATGAAGGCGCCAGTTCCACAAGTGCAGAATTGGAGGTAGTTTTAAAATCATTGGAACAAGCTAGTAGTCATCCACTTGCGTCTGCAATCCTAAGTCATTTAAAACACGTAAACAAAAACATCATTTTCAATGAAGTAACTGAGGAGCCAGGCATTGGTGTTGTTGGTAAATATTTCAAAAAGACTTATTGGGTCGGCAGTCAAAAAATGGCTGATAAAATGGGTGCTGTACACTTAGGAAATAAGCAAACATTAAATGGGGCAAGTTTTATAATTTTCGGAGAAGGAAACCATGTCCTTTCAACGATCATCATTGAAGATCAAATCAAGCCTGGGGTAGCAGAAGCCGTTGCAAACCTGAAGGGCAAAAACATCCACGTCATCATGGCAACAGGTGATACTCAATCATCTGCCGAGCGGGTTGCCACTCAAATTGGTATTAAAGAATTTCATGGTGCAATGTTACCATCTCAAAAATATGACTTAGTTGTTTCAGAAAAATCCAAGGGCAAAATTGTGGCTATGGTAGGAGATGGCATCAATGACAGTCAAGCCCTAGCAAAAGCTGATATCAGCATTGCCATGGGGCATGGAAGTGATATTGCGCTTGATGTAGCTCAGATGGCTTTGGTAAAAGGAGATTTAAGGAAAATTGTGGATGCCATCGATTTAGGCACAGCAACCAATAAAATCATCAAACAAAATTTGTTTTGGGCTTTTATTTATAATGTCATTGGTATTCCCTTGGCTGCTGGTGTGCTGATACCGTCATATGGTATTTCCATTAGTCCAATGTTTGCTGGGGCAGCCATGGCCCTCAGCAGCGTGAGTGTCGTACTCAATAGTTTGAGATTGAAGGTAGCTAAGTAGCAAACGGGTGCGTTTCATCACTTCTTAAATTCGTAGTTGGGATTTTGTCATGATTTTTGGAAGCTTCGCCAAAAATCCCGCCAAAATCATATTCACTTTTAATTTTTCTCCATGGACTTCATCCATGGTTATTAATATTTAACCCCTCTGGGCCCTCTGGGGTATTTAAAACGAAGTGATGAAATACACCCTAGCAAACAGCCTTTATTTCAAAAAAAAATTCATAGACACAAAAGAAGTTTTGATTTTTTTAGGGTCGCATACGCCAAAATTACGATATTTATAATCTATACATTCAAAGAGCTGATATATGACTTTTGATCTACATAAAACACTGCAAGCTTGCAAGGCACAAGAGCCCAAAGCACAGCAGGTTTTGTATGATCATTATAAAGGCATTTTATTTGGATTGTGTAGAAGGTATCTCACTAATTTTCAAGAAGCAGAAGACGTTTTCGTCACCGGGTTTACAAAAATTTTTTCCAAGCTAGATACTTATTCAGGAGAGGGTAGTTTTGAAGGTTGGATGAAAAAGATCATGGTCAACGAAGCACTCATGGCGATCAGAAGCAAAAAATTGATCCATGTTGATCTCGAGACTGTACAGCCAGCTATGCATATTGAAGAAGACTTGGATGCGGGAATGGATATTGAGATAGTATTGGACGCTATCAAAGAACTGCCAGATGGCTATCGGACCGTTTTTAATCTCTATGAAGTTGAAGGTTATAAACACAAAGAGATAGCAGAAGAATTAGGAATCAGCATCAACACTTCCAAATCTCAGCTCATATTAGCCAAAAAAGATTGAGAGATATTTTAAAAAAAAAGTTGGAGACAACGATTTATAAAATTGCAGAAAGATGAATTTACAAGACAGACTCCGAAATCATAAAGAATTACCTTCACAAGGTGCGTGGTTAAAAATTCAAAAGAATCTTGAATCGCAAAAAAAAAGTAGACCCAAAGTAAGTTTCTTCACCTTGAGTATGATGATGAAAATTGCTGCTATTTTTGTGATAGGTTTTATTGGTCTATTCAGTATGAACAATATGTTTAGAGACCACAATGCCGATTTATTTGCATCCAATAATAATGCACCTATTAAGTTGGAGGAATTGGGCAATATTACTGAACCATATTTCACCATTGAGCACATTGAAGGCTTGAAAAAAGCTTATACTTCTATTTCAAAATAAGCAACGTTATTGTTCTTTTTTTGATAGATTTGCGATTCAGCTATCTAAAAACTAGTTAAATCGTTTGAAGTCAATCACATTTTCCCTGCTGCTTTTGTTTTTCTCTTATACTAGCTTTGCACAGCTTTGTTCTGGCAATCTGGGGTCCAATATTTTTGATGATGGCAACTTTGGAATTGGCAAAGAAGCGGTAGTATTCACTGACCCCAATATAGCTCCAGGGTATCGATATGTGACTGGTGTTCCTAACGATGGTCAATATGCACTAGCCCACAATACAACAGATTTATCAGGATTATATCCTACTTGGTTGAATATTGGCGACCGTACTGATAAAGATGGCTACATCATGGTAGTAAATGCCTCCTTCCAACCAGGAATATTTTACGAAAAAGAAATCGTAGGATTATGTCCCAACACCTTATATGAATTTTCTGCAGATGTCATCAATCTCATCAAAAGAGACATCACTATGCATATTTTTCCCGATGTCGCTTTTTTATTGGATGGAAGTGTAAAGTATACAACTGGTCCTGTATTGCAAACAGAGCAATGGATCAAGGCAGGTTTTTCATTTACAACAGCCATGAATCAAACTTCGGTGAAATTGACACTGAGAAACAATGCTGCCGGTGGCAATGGCAATGATTTGGCACTCGATAATATATCATTCAGGGCATGTGGTCCTCGAAGTTTTGTCGCCATACAGGCAGGACAAACCATTTTCAAATGTAAAGACAGCCAACCCTTTAAATTGACAGCTGAGGTAGGTGCTACCAATCAATATGTTATATGGCAGACTTCATTGGATGGTTTTACATGGACCAATGTGACACAAGGCCAAGTTTACGAAATAACACATGACCGATTTACTCCGGGAAGTTATTACTACCGGTACCTTACAGCCGGAGATGAGTTCAATATCCAAAATGAAAAATGTAGAGTCATTTCTGATGCCGTATTGGTAGAGGTGGTTAAGGATGTATACGAAAAATACGATACCATCTGTTTGGGCAATAAATACAGTTTTGCAACTAATAATTTGGACACTAAAGGAGATTACACCCACACTTTTGTATCCTCTTTGGGTTGTGACAGTACGGTCAACTTACATTTACACGTCGTCAACGCCAATAATCTTCAAACCAATGCGCTTTTTGATGAACCTAAATGTTTTGGCACAGCAACTGGGAAAATTATTGACTTACGATCATCAGGTGGCCATCCACCTTATGTTACCAGTGTATTAAATGTACAGGGTAATTCAGAAAGTGATTTGGAAAAACTCAAAGAAGGTGTTTATGACATCAACATCAAAGATAGACATGGTTGCTTTTCAAAAGAACAAATCGTATTGACTGATCCACCTTTATTTGAAATCAAAAGTCTGCCAGACACTGTTGTTGAACTGGGCGAAAGCATCAAATTGAGTGTTTCTACCAATTACAATCCAAAAGATATAAGGTGGGATAGTCCGGATTTTTCCAGCAAAGAACTTGAACCTATTTATATACCTACCACATCTAATATATTGAATCTCACCGCTTTCAATGCGAATGATTGCCGAGCTGGAGATACCATTTCCATCACAGTAAATCGAGATTACCGGATTTATTTTCCTAATATTTTGAGCTTTGCATCCAAGGATGGCAATGATGAGTTTTTCTTCAAATCATTCAATAACATCATTCAAACTATTGAGGTTTTTGAGGTGTATGATCGATATGGAAACATCGTAGAAAGGGCTGAATCAGTAAATCCCGATTACATTTGGCAAGGAAAGCTTTCTTCCAAACCTATTTTGCCTGGAGTTTATCCATTCATTGTCAAGCTTATACTTATTAATGGTGAAATCATCAATAGAAGTGGTACGATAACCATTGTTGATTAGTCCTTAATTTCTATTCGTTCAAATCGTTTGAGAAAGTCGGGATCATAATCTGCTCCGTGTCCAGGAGTATCGCCTACAGTCACTTCCCATTTTTCGTTGTATGTCAATCCACCAATGACAGGATCTTCAGACAACATCAGTGGAGAATCCAAATCATGGTAGATTATATTGTTCCACACATAATCAAAATGAACCAAGGCAGAAATACCAAGTCGTGATTCAGAAAAAGATCCTACCTGACAATACATATCTGCAGCTTCTGCAATACTGGCTATTTTCATGGCATTGGCTATGCCTCCAGATTTACCCAATTTGATGTTGATCAGATCAGCAGCTTGATTTCTGATGATTCTCAACGCATCTACGTGATTGAAGACTGCCTCATCTGCCATAATTGGAATCGGACTCAGTTGTGTCAATCTGGTTTGGTCGTTGATGTTTGGAGCATGAATGGGTTCTTCACAATGTTCAATATCTAGAGATTCCATGGCTAATAAAGCTTTTTTAGCATCATAGTAGTTCCAACCTTGGTTTGCATCAATTCTCAGGATGATGTCGTTCCCAACAGCCTTTCTGATGGCATACATTCGATCAATGTCATTTTGAGCTCCCTTCTCGCCCAACTTTATCTTTAATATGGTAAACCCTTGATCCACAAACTTTTCTGCTTTTGCTACCATTTTATCAATAGGCAACAAACTGACCGTGTTATCGGTCATGATTGTTTTGTTTTTTGATCCACCCAAAAACTTGTAAAGTGGTTTTTCTGCTTTTTTAGCATTGAGATCGTATAAAGCCATGTCAAAAGCACATTTGACAGATGCATTTCCTACAATCATTTTATTCATGAGGGCAATGTGATCATGAATGGTTTCTGGGTCCAAACCTATCAAGGCGGCAGCTAAATCTTTGGCAAAGGCTACCGTTCCTGCCTGAGTTTCACCATGAATGGATCGATATGGACAACACTCGCCAATTCCATAAACGCCATCATGGTCATAGATTTTTATGATGGTCAATGTTGCATGACTGATTGCTCCTTTTGATATGACAAATGGGTCACTCAATTGGATTCGTGCAGGATAAATCTCTATTTTATCAATCATAATCTATCTATTTGGTATTCAGTTGTTTAATTAAGCTAATTTAATGAGACTTGTCATATCCATCGATGCGTCAAAAGTTGCTTCATAAACAAAAGGTGTTTTGGATAAAACCGCTTTATAAATGGGCAAATCAGTTGGTGGAATATCTAAATGCTCTAGTTGAAAGGCAGACACCCACACCAACTCTCCTTCATCACAATAAGGTGGATCTACTTTTGGTATTTCATGGGCAAAGATAAAACTTATCCAATTGTAATGATCCAATGGTGAAGATTCAATAAGGCTTCCGCAGAAGATTGGAGCATCAATGACAAAGCCAGTTTCTTCCAAAACTTCTCTCACAACAGCACTTTGAGCAGTTTCGTAGGGTTCTATTTTACCCCCAACTGGCAAGTATTTCCCGATGTGAGGAGCTTTGTTTCGTTTCAAAAGCAAAAGATGGTCACCATTTGTCAAAATACAAGAGACAGCTGCCCTTTTTAGTCCATTCATCCGATGTTATTGACCAGCAGATTTGTAATTATCGTATCCTCCAACCAAATTACTTACTTTTTTTATTCCTGCTGATTGCATGATGGTTTTGGCTTTGGCACTTCTACCACCTACTTTGCAATAAACTACATATTCTTTTTCTTTATCCAAGGCTTTTATTTTCTCAGTAAATGCAGGATCTGTGATATTGAATTCTAGTGCATTTTCAATTTTACCACCAGCTATTTCTTGAGGAGTTCTTACGTCAATGACAACCAATTCTTTGTTGCTAGCCATCATTGCTTTCAATTCAGCGGGGCTCACACTTTCCTTGAAAGCAGGTGTTTGTGTTTCAGGACTTGTAGCTACCTCGGCCACGGGAGCGACAACAGATTGGTCACTTTTTTGCGCGCAACTTGTCATTGATATAGACAGCGCTATAAGTACGAATATTGAAATTCTTTTCATGTTGAATTTATTTAATATGAATTAGCAAGATGTAAAAATTGATTCTTTTGATTGATTTTCCAAGTAACGTCTTTCTTTTTTGCAACGGCAATTCTGTTTATCATTTCATCCACTATTTCTAAAGTAGCATTTTTATTGATGAAAAGACAACGAGTCCGCCTCGCTAAAAGATCCTCAACCGATTCAACTAATTCATTTTCAATGGCATAGTCAAAGAAAGCTGAAGTGTAAGGAAGCAAATCATGAAAGGGTTTTCCAATGTTTTTATTCGCCGGTGGTATAATGGTAAGGTTTTCAGAATTTGATTTTTTGACGTTCCATTGTAAGTCTTTGATCAGAAAGTCGATGGTATCTTGCCCCATTTTTCTGAATGTTGTCCATTTTCCGCCCAACAAGCTGTAAAAACCACTTTTACTTTTGACAATTTTGTGTTTCCTTGAAATATCCTTGGAACTTTCATGACCGTCTAAAGCAGCAACCAAAGGTCTTAAGCCAGAATATTTTGATATGATGTCTTGCTCTGTTGGCGCCTTCTCAAAATAGGCAGCTGCATTTTGGAGCATAAAGGTGATTTCTTCTTGTGTTACAATCGGGTCAAAACTTTTATCTTTTGTGGCAATGTCTGTGGTGCCAATGATGCTTACTCCATGCCAGGGGATGATAAATAACACCCGCCCATCGCTCGTTTTTGGAATCATGATCGCTACATCTGAGGACAAAAAGCTTTTGTTGATGATGAGATGAGAGCCTTTTGCAGGGGTAATGGAGAAATTTTTCTCAATGCCAGATTTATCAATGATGTCATCTGCGTGAACACCGGCTGCATTTACGATACTTTTGGTTTGAATGCTGTAATCTTGGCCAGATAAATGATCGGTCAAATGTATCAATGAATTTCCAGATTCTTGCAAAGTGTAACCTTCAAAGGAAGTATAATTGAGGCAAAACCCACCAGCTTCGATAATGGTATGGACCAAGTCTATACAAAGCCTGGAGTCATCAAATTGTCCATCAAAGTAAGAAACCCCACCTTTCAATCCTTCCTTTTTAAGATTGGGTAGGAGAGCCAAGGTTTCTTTTTTACTCAACATCTTACTATCTCCCAATGTGGATTTAAAAGAAAGTAGATCGTAAAACTTCAAACCCATGAGGTAGTAATAACCCTGCCAACGGTCATAAAATGGGATAATGAATTGTTGTGTTCTCGCTAAGTGAGGTGCATTTTTCAAAATTGTTTTCCGTTCGTGCAAAGCTTCAATGACCAAACCGATATCACCTTGAGCAAGATACCTTACACCTCCGTGTAATAATTTGGTAGCTTTGGATGATGTACCCTTTCCGAAGTCATATTTTTCTACCAAAAGTACAGAAAGACCCCTTGAAACTGCATCGAGCGCAGTGCCCAAACCGCTTGCACCTCCTCCAATCACGACAATATCAAAGATATCCTGCTTTTTTACCTCGTGAATGATGGATTGTCTTTCCATAAATTATCCTCTCCTTTTAAGTTTATTGTAATCAATCAAGTTGATCAATCCAGTTTTTTGACCGCTCAACGGCCTTTTTCCACTGTATCTTCAACGTATCATATTCTTGAATGTTTACAGGGAAAACAGATTGTTCAGTTTGCCACAAGCGCGTAATTTCATCCAAGTCCTTCCAAAAATTACAAAATAATCCAGCAAGAAGTGCTGCACCCAAGGCGGTTGATTCAAGAATTTTTGGCACTACAATTTCTTTATTGGAAATACCTGCTTGCATTTTGAGTAACAATTTATTCTGAATAGCACCTCCATCTACCTTTATGGAAGGAATTGGTACCTGTAGATCTTGTTCCATTGCCGTGATCAAATCATTGACTTGCAAGGCTATAGACTCTAGGGCAGCTCTGATGATGTGAGCATCGGTAGTATCTCTGGTAATGCCTATGATCATGCCACGTGCGTATTGATCCCAATGCGGCGCTCCAAGTCCAGTTAAGGCCGGCACAAATACTACACCATTACTGTCTTTGACGCTGGCCGCCTTCATTTCTGAGGCTGCAGAATCATCAATTATTTTCAATCCATCTCTCAACCAACTGATGACTGCTCCGCCAACAAAAACACTTCCTTCCATGGCATAAACTGCTGGTTCACCAGTCAACTGCCAACCAATGGTGGAAAGTAATTGGTTGTTGGACCTCACAACTTGGTTACCCGTATTGGTCATCATGAAACATCCTGTACCGTAGGTCACCTTTGTAGCTCCTTGGCCCAAGCAATTTTGACCAAATAATGCGGCTTGTTGGTCACCTGCAACTCCATAAATGGGTATTTCATCATCACCAATGGATGCAAATCCATAATTGGCATTGCTTGGTAAAACATCTGGCAGTATTTGGGCAGGAATATCAAAATAATCCAAAAGTTCCTGGTCCCAGACCAATTGATGAATATTGAATAACATTGTGCGAGAAGCATTGGTCACATCTGTATAATGACACCTGCCTTTTGTAAGTTTATAAATGAGCCAACTATCTACCGTTCCAAATTTTACTTTCCCTTTATTGGCTTTTTCCCTTAAACCTGGCACATGATCGAGCAACCACTTGAGTTTGGAAGCAGAGAAGTAAGCATCCACAATCAGCCCTGTTTTGTTGGCAATTTTATCTGCGAATGACGTAGCTTTAATTTTACTACATTCATCTGCAGTTCTTCGATCTTGCCAAACAATTGCATGATGCACTGGTTCACCGGTTTCTGTGTCCCAAACTATGGTGGTTTCCCGCTGATTGGTAATGCCAATGGCCGCTATCTCTTGAATGTCAATTTTGCTTTTTGAAATGCAATCGTCAATGACTTGTCGTTGAGTATCCCATATTTCCATGGCATTGTGTTCAACCCAGCCTTCATTAGGGTAGTATTGTTTGAACTCTTTCTGGGCAACTCCTACAATATTGGTATCGTGGTCAAAGAGTAATGCGCGCGAACTGGAAGTACCTTGATCTATGGAAAGTATATATTTTTTTTGAATGGCCATAAAGCATTGAATTTGTGACACCAATATAATGCAGATAATGGAGAAATTAAACCAGCATGACCTAGAACATCAAAAGATATTTCTAAGTGATGTTTATAGACCAATTTTTTTAAGTTTTGAATTCAAGTTCACATATTAAAAGAATATTGTATTTATTTTTAGCTTTGTGCGAAGACAATAGTGGTAAAACATGAAATTTAGAGGGTCTACCAAAAAAGCATCGATAAATTACGCTGTATTTTCAAGCACGATAGTACTCATTCTGGTGGGACTATTCCTACTACTATTCTTGCATATCAATTCCATAACCAATATTCTCAAAGAGCGAATCAATATTCTAGTAGAGTTAAACAGTAGTGTTGACAAAGCAACAGCCATAGGTTTGGTGAAAACCATTGCCAAATATGAAAGTGTGTTGCCTGAGTCAGTGGTTTATATACCCAAAGATGAGGCCTATAAAGTGATGGATCAATCCATGAGAGGAGATACATCTGGAATAGGTAACCCATTTAAAGACATGATTGTCTACAATATAAAGTCAACACATTATTCTGAAGAAACACTCAAATCTGTAGCTGATAAAATAGCCACTTTGGCTGGAGTAAAGGAAGTATTTTATGAAAACGTACTCATTGATAATATCAAAGCCAATCTCAAAAAAATATCTTTTGGTATCTTCATTGTGTCTATCATTTTTGTGGTTTTGGCCATCATCATTATTTATAATACGGTGAATCTGAGTTTATATGCTGATAGATTTGAAATCAAAACGATGGAAATCATCGGAGCGAGAGATGGTTTTATCAGGCAACCTTACATAAAGTTGGCGGGCAATATTGCGATCAGGTCCTTTTTATTGGCAGCAACCGTTATTTTTTCCATCTTACTTGCAGCATGGCAATATTTAGATGGAATGAAAGATGTTATAAACTGGTTTACTGTAGGTTCGGTGTTTTTAGTATTGTTCTTCTTTGCCTTGATCATCACCGTATCATCTACGATCAGGATTGTAAACAAGTATTTGTTTAAGGAGATGGGCCAGCTTTATGAATAAAGTCAGCTAAGGTCTTGACTCTTACTTATCCAAAAAAGCCAATAATTCTCTGTACAAACGCTGTACTGGCAGGCCCATAATATTGGAATAACTTCCTTCAATTTGTTTGACGCCAACAAAACCGATCCAGTCCTGAATGCCATAACTACCTGCTTTATCATATGGTAAACAATCATCAACATATTGCTCAATGAGAGATTGAGACAGTTCATCAAAAAGTACTCTGCTTGTTTCTGTGAATACTTCCACAACATTGTTTTTTGAAATGGCCATACCAGTCTGTACAAAATGCCATTTGCCACTAAGTTTTTGCAACATTTGACAAGCATGCGCTCTGTCTTCTGGTTTATTCAGAATTTCATCGTCCACAATTACAACGCTGTCTGCAGTAATGAGGACTTGATTTGGAGATAAATAGGGGAGAATGGCTTTGGCTTTTTTCTCAGCTAAGAAAGCCGCCACCTTAAACACATCTTGTTCTTCTTCAAAAGATTCGTCGACATCCAGAGTGAAAATGGTGAATTCAGGAACTATCATAGAAAGCAATTCCTTCCTTCTAGGTGATTTTGACCCTAATACAATATCAGCAGTAGGATTAACCATTGATGACATTTTGGATGAATATGAAGGCATAAATCAAACCAGACAATAAAACCATTTTATAAAATCTGCTGATGGCTCCATACTGCCTTTTATTTTCAGCTTTGTATAGTTTGAAAATAGATAAACCTATGGGGGCCATCACAAAAAGGACGAAGTAAATATTTGCCCTGAAATCACTGACATCAAGATTTTTTCTCAACCAAGCCATCAAGACAAGTAACATGATCAAAATAACTCCGGTTGTCAGTTTTTTGGTTTTTGGAATGCCATATAAAACTGGAAAAGTTTTACTGCCTACTAATTTATCGCCTTCTTCATCTTCAATGTCTTTCACAAGTTCTCTGATGAAGTTTCCAAAGAATGAAAATATGCCAAATCCTATCAATATGGTACGAGCATTTTGAATGGCACCCTCGTTGTTTGATAAAAGTTGTGGCTCGCAAAGCAAAAGCACCCATACTACAAATCCAGTAAAAATTGCCACAAAGAAATTCCCAATGACTGGATAATGTTTGAATATTTTACTGTACCAATACAGCAACATGGTCACCAAAGGATAAATGAAGACGAGTTCTAATTTTTGTATGGAAAGGCCAATAAAAGTTGCCAAGACAAAACCAAAAATGGAAATGATTCCATAAAATATCCAAGCTTTTGGAAGAGGAATGCTTTTATTGATGAATGTTTTTTGAGGTTTATTGACATTATCGGTTTGCAGGTCCAAAATGTCATTGATCAAGTTTCCTGCAGCTACAATGCACAGTGTACAAAGAATAAACATTGGAAATAAAATTCCAGTCAATTGTGGTTGGATACCTGCTTTTGCTAGACTAGGCAAGATCAAAAAATAGTAAAAAAATAGGTGGGTAAGAGCAACAATGCCCAAATTTATTGGTCTTAATATTTTTAGATAAGACATCATAGCTTTATACAACCCATTTGTCTTGGATACGCATCACCTTCTCTACTATTTCACGTACGCAGCCTTTGCCACCTTCCAATGGTGAAATATAATCGGCCTTACATAAAACATCATTTGCAGCATCTGCAGGACAAGCACTGATGCCAACAAATGGAAAAATCAACAAATCGGGGATATCATCTCCCATGAATAAGATTTCATCTTGTCCAATTTGATATCGATCCTTGATTTCAGATAATGCAATTCCTTTGTCTTGGACCATGTCAAAAATCTCCGTTAAGCCCAAAAGTTGGAATCTCTTTTTTACGCCTGTTGAAGCACCTTTTGTGATGACAAATACTTTGTAACCTGCATCTAATGCGAATTTGATTCCTTGTCCATCACGAGTATTCATGATTCTCAGAAATTCACCTTGCTCAGTCACTAGCAAACTTCCGTCTGTAAATACGCCATCTACATCAAAGATGAAGGTGGTAATTGCATTAAATTTAGAATGGTCTATCAACAGCTGAGGTTTATGATTATTGATTATCTCTCCATTCATAAACCCATTTGGCCTGGATTTGCTCCAAATGACCTTCTGTGCAATCTTCCCTTTTACCAACAAAGGTTGGAATTTCTAAAATCCACTCAATGAGATCAGTGAATCGAATTCTGTAAATTCTTGATTCACCAAAGTCATCACCAAATTTTTCGTATAATTTTATTGCAACATCCTCATGGTCAGACCATTGGATGGGAAGATTTTCTATTCCTTCAAAACTCATATCTTATGATTGATTTTTAATGTTCGTGTCCAATAATCCTGTTTTGATCCGGTATTTGCACAACAATATCGGCATCTTCATCGAGAATGATACATTGACAGGCTAGCCTGGATTCAAGTTTAGGATTGATCGCCCGATCTATAAAATCTTCTTCCTTATCAGAAATCTCTTCTACCTGATCTTCTCCCTTCAAAACATAGATGTGACAAGTGCTGCAAGCACAAACTCCACCGCAATTGTGATTTAGGTGAATGTCATGATCTTCCGTCACTTCCAAAATGGAATATCCTTCCTCGACTTGTTCTATGACTTTTGTCTCAATAGACGAGTCTTCAAACGTAAATGTAATTTTTGCCATATGCTTATTAAAACCGCAAAAGTAAGCGATTCATTTTTGTATCTGTTAAAATATTCAACTTTAAATATTTTTAAATCGTTCCGGTTCCTTGTTTTCTATGAAAAATATAACATTTCTATGGATCTTTTAAAAATAATCTATCGATGTTCTTATTCAAAAACAAAATAGTTATATATTGTTTTGATCGTATTGTTAACTAACCAACAGTGTATATGAATTTATCCCAAACTCCTATCATTGCTATTATTGAAGATGACGTTTCTTTTGCCCATTATTTGAAAAAGCTTTTTTTGGGAAAGGGTGTAAAAGTCGTCGGTCTTGCTCATAGTGTAAAAGAATTTTTGCTGGATACTACCATACCTTTTGAAGAAATACAATGTATCTTATTGGATATCAACCTTTCAGGTGGTGAAATTGGAATTGATCAGATACCTCAAATCAAAAAAAAGGCTCCCGAAGTTGATATCATTGTCCTTACCATGCACGATGAAGCTAAGTTTATTTTCCAAGCTTTGTGCAATGGTGCGCTGGGTTACCTCACCAAAGGCACAGGTTTTGATGAAATTCACAAAAGTGTAATTGATGTCATCAATGGTGGTTCTGCAATGACGCCTAGTATTGCCCGCAAGGTCGTTGATTTTTTTGTAGAGCAGTCTCCTTCTTCAGGTTTCAATGATCTTTCGACCAGGGAATTTGACATTGTTATTGGTATCAAGGATGGCCTCAGTTATAAACTCATCGCCGATCGATATGGCCTCAGCATTGATGGAGTGAGATTTCATGTCAAGAACATTTACAAAAAACTCCACGTCAATAGCAAAGGCGAAGTGATCAATGCTTATTTCCAAAGCCAAAGCAGAAAATAAAAGGACTTTGCCCCAGTGATTAGACAATCATACCTGCGGCTACCGTATTATTTGTGCCTTCATCAATCAAAATGACGCTACCTGTGATCCTGTTGCGGCTATATTGATCAATAACCAGTGGTGTTGTTGTTTTGATTTTGATACAAGCTATGTCATTCATCTTTATCAACTTACTTTCAGTGTCTTGAGATAAGTCATTGACATTCAATTTGTAAATGATATCTTTTACTACGCATCTAGCTTCTCTGGTAGTATGTCTGATGGCATACTTAGTTTGTTGATTTAAGGGACTTGACTGGTCAAACCAACAGATCATAAGTTCCAAGTCCTGAACACTTTGAGGTTCTAAACCTGTCTTGACCAACATATCACCTCTACTGATATCCACATCATCTTCTAGTTCAATTGCAACAGACATTGGAGGGTATGCTTCTTGAATCGCATCTTTATATAAATTGATTTTTGCTATTTTCGAAGTATGACCTGATGGTAAAACGGTCACATCATCGCCCACTTTGAGGACACCTCCAGCCACTCTGCCGGCATATCCTCGGAAGTCATGGAATTCATCTGTATTGGGTCTGATGACATATTGCACAGGAAATCTTGCATCTTCAAAGTTCCTATCATTGGTAATTTTTACATTTTCGAGATAGTCCATCAAAGTTGTGGCTGTATACCAAGGCATGTTTTCTGAAGGTGTCACAATGTTGTCACCTTTTAAAGCAGAAATAGGAATGAATGTGATGTCTTTCACGTGCAAAGTAGCCGCGAAATCCAGATAATCTTGTTTTACCTGATTGTATACCGCTTCGTCATAATTCACCAAGTCCATTTTGTTGATACATACAACCAAATGAGGAATTTGTAACAAAGAAGAAATGATGGAGTGTCTTTTTGTTTGTTCGATGACTCCGTTTCTGGCGTCCACCAATATCAATGAAACATTACTGGTAGAAGAACCAGTCACCATGTTGCATGTATATTGGATGTGTCCTGGAGTGTCGGCAATGATAAACTTTCTTTTTGGTGTAGAGAAATATCTGTAAGCCACGTCAATAGTGATGCCTTGTTCACGTTCTGCTTTAAGCCCATCTGTGAGTAAGGCAAGATTTACTCCTGATTCTCCTCTCTTTTTGCTCGATTCTTCGATGGCATCGTATTGATCCTGAAAGATAGATTTACTATCATAAAGTAACCTTCCGATCAATGTTGACTTTCCGTCGTCTACAGATCCGGCGGTGGAAAATCTCAATAATTCTGAATCCAAAGAATAATCTATATCTGCTATCATTATTTTCTTTTTTATAAAATTGGAATGTTTGTGAAATTTGCTTGGTCTGTGAAAAGATTAAAAATACCCTTGTCTTTTTCGATCTTCCATTGCAGTTTCACTTCTTTTGTCATCGGTTCTACCACCTCTTTCAGTAATTCTACTAGTTGCAACCTCTGCAATAATTTCTTGTAAACTTATTGCATTTGATTTCCAAACTCCTGTACAAGTCATATCACCAATCGTGCGACATCTGATGGTCTCAACAAAAACTTGTTCGTGAGGCTTTTTGATGATGTAATCGCAGTCAGCCAATAACATTCCATCTCTTTCAAAAACTGGTCTTTCGTGTGCAAAGTATAAATTGGGTAGGGGAAAGCCTTCCATTTCAAAATACAACCAAACATCCAATTCTGTCCAGTTTGAAATTGGGAAAACCCTGAAATGCTCTCCGAAATTTTTCTTACCATTGAATAAATTCCACAATTCTGGTCTTTGATTCTTAGGATCCCATTGTCCAAATTCATCCCTGTGTGAAAAAAATCTTTCTTTTGCCCTTGCTTTCTCTTCGTCTCTTCTTCCTCCACCCAAAGCAGCATCGTATTTGCCCTTTTCTAGCTCGTCCAGCAAAGTAAATGTCTGAAGAAAGTTACGACTCGCATTATAACCCTTTTCTTCCTTCACCAATCCCTTGTCAATTGCTTCTTGTACGTATCCAACTTTCATACTTAATCCGTAGTTTTCTACGAGCCAATCTCTGTAATCCAGCGTTTCTTGAAAGTTGTGACCTGTGTCTATATGTAATAAAGGAAATGGAACCCTTGCTGGATAAAAAGCCTTGATTGCCAGATAAGTCAGCAGTATGCTATCCTTTCCGCCAGAAAAAAGAATCACTGGATTTTGGAACTGAGAGGCTACTTCTCTCATGATGAATATGGATTCTGATTCCAATTCTCTTAAATAGTCAAATTTGTAATCCATTGGTATTTATTTTTTGAGAAAGCTGATCAAGGTTTCTACGCCTTCGTCAACACTGATGTTTGTTGTGTCAATGATAATGTCTGGGTTGATTGGGGGTTCAAATGGAGAATCAATTCCTGAAAAGTCCTTGATCAATCCTGCTCTAGCTTTTTGGTATAATCCTTTTACATCTCTTTTTTCACATTCCGTAATATCGGTAGATACAAATATCTCAATGAAATCTTCTGATCCTATGATATTTTTTGCCATTTTCCTGATGTCGTTGGTAGGAGACACAAAGCTACAAAGTACAATCTGTCCGTTTTCTTTAAACAACTTGGCAACTTCTGCAATTCTCCTGATGTTTTCAGTCCGATCTTCGATGCTGAATCCTAGGTTGTTGCAGATTCCTGTTCTTACATTGTCGCCATCCAAAAGCATGGTTGATTTACCTTCTTGGTATAATCTATTTTCCAAGGCAACTGCCAAGGTACTTTTTCCAGATCCAGATAAACCTGTGAACCACAAGACCCTTCCAATCTGGCCGAGTCGCAATTCTCTGTCAGATCTTGAGATCATTTTGTCATAAATTGGATAAATTTCTGTCATCTGCCTAGAAATCTTTTTTTCAAAACTCTGATGGTTCCCTTTGGTACCAATTCCCATGCACGTTCGTGCAAGTAATACAACAATATTTTACCCAAGAACTCAATACCACCAACTGTCAAAGCCATTCCTATTTCACCAGTTACAAAATAGGCAATTGTAATAGTAGTTGCCGTAGCGAAAATACGCCAAGTCAATCCTTTGAGAACACTTCTCAAGTGAGATTCGTGAAAGTGTGCTTTCTCAAATTCTTTCTGGCGTTCTAATTCTTTATTGAGATATTCTTGAGTCATTTCTGGCGTCATTTCTACCTGCGTTTCTTCCGCTGTACTTGTATTAAAATCCATTGACACCTGCTACAGTTGTATACTTGAAACTTAATTTTTGATCTGGATGGATGTATCTGAAGGCTGATTGAACCATCATGGTACCTTCATGAAATCCACAAAGAATGAGTTTCAATTTACCAGGGTAGGTATTGATATCGCCAATGGCATAAATTCCTGGAATATTGGTGCTGTAGTCAAAGGTATTTACCTTGATTGCATTATCTTCTATTTCCAGATTCCACTCTCCAATTGGTCCAAGTTTGGGCGCAAGTCCAAAAAGTGGTACAAAATGGTCAACAGGAACGGCATAATTTTCTTTTCCTTCTTCTTCAACAACTACTTCATTGAGTACTCCGTTTCCATTCAAACCAATCGCTTGAGCGTTGGTAATCAAATTGATACGTCCACTGGTCGCCAATTCATGTACTTTTTCTACAGAATCCAAAGCTCCTCTGAAGGATGTTCTTCTGTGTAAAAGGGTTACTTCTTCGGCAATGTCTGCCAAAATGATTGTCCAGTCCAATGCTGAGTCTCCACCACCAGCAACCAAAACTTTTTTGCCTTGATATTTCTGAGGATCTTTGATGATATAATCCACACCTCGGTCTTCGAAATGCTCAATATTGGCAATAGGTGGTTTGCGGGGCTCAAAACAGCCGAGGCCGCCCGCGATGGCAATGACAGGTGCAAATATTTCTGTTCCTTTACTGGTTGTCAACTTAAACAACTTGTCTTCTACTTGCTCTATTTTTTCAGCTCGTTCGCCAAGAGTAAATTCTGGTTTGAATGGCTCGATTTGTTTCATCAAATTATCAACCAGTTCTCCTGCAAGTACACTGGGATATCCAGGAATATCATATATAGGTTTCTTTGGGTAGATCTCTGTAAGTTGTCCCCCCGGCAATGGTAGACTGTCAATAAGGTGACAGTGAAGCTTTAGCAAACCTGCTTCAAAAACGGTGAATAAACCTACAGGCCCAGCGCCTACAATGATGATATCTGTTTTATTCATATTTAAAACTTTACTTTGATGGTATGATGTTTGTTTAAGTTTATTTATTACTATTTTTCGGATGCTCTATGAGTATAGATGTGTGTAATCCACATTCTGTTTTTTCACTGCCTACCCAACGACCTTCTCGACCAACGCCTTTGAATGTACAATATTTGCAACCAATTGACCCATAACCTTGTAACGTAAGAGGGTGTACTGGCAAATCAAAGTCCTTGGTCAATTTTACCGCTTCATATTCGTCAATATCAATGATCGGGTGGAACTTGATGATGTCGCCACTTTCTTCAAAAACCCTCAAGTTTGCTCTGTGTGGTGTTTGAAAGCCCATCACACCACTGACCCAAACTTTAAAATTTGGTAATATTTGCTCCAATGGATTGACCTTGTTGATCTGGCAGCAGTCATTGGGTTTGTCGATCCACCATTGTTCTTTTGTCGTTACAGCATGATCATCGAGATCTGGATGGAGGTCTTCAACCTGCATGCCAAGTGCACTTTGGAATTGATTCTTAAAGGCCAAAGTTTCAGGAAAATGATATCCAGTATCAATAAAGTGTATTTTTTGAGCTGGATTAATTTCAGAAAAAATATAAAGGATCAAGGCAGAATTTCCACCAAATGACGAAGTAAGCAATATTTCATCCTTCGGAAAAAAATCATACAGCTTCTCAATTCTTTGTCTGAAATCCAAAGGTGCAAAAATCTCGTTGAGCTCATTGACTTGGGTAATCAGTGCTGAATTGGTAGTAGCTACCTCTTTTGTATGTAAATCAAGTGCCATTTTCGGATACTATGCTTTATAATAACTTCCTATTACCTCTTTATCGCTCACTACTGCGACACTTCTTTTTTCTGTCACCTCTTTCAAAAAGTTAGTTGCATCTTGAATATAATTTGCAACAAAAGCTCTTTCTGGAGTATTTTCTTTCAACCTGAGTACAAAACTTACAAAGTCATTTCCACACGAAGTAATCTCCCCAGTTGCCACAAAATTAGTCTGAAAATCCTCCAATATTTTAATTTGCGTGTTGCAAGCTATATCAGCGGCCAAAAGTAGTGCTTTTGCACCAATCACAAAGGTATTGTAAGCATGATATACAGCATCTTTTTCTGAATCATTGGCCAAGGCTAGTTTTGCAAGGCTTATTTTTTGCTCTGCTTCACCCAAAATCAGTCCAACCATGTCCGTCATCACACCCGCACACTCGCCAACTCCAATTGCTTGTATGTATTGACCTTCATGACCCCAATCGCTCAATTCATCTTCGGTGATGTCATCAAGTGAAGCCAATGGTTTTAATAAATTGTAGTAATATTTACTGTCCAAGCTTCTTACATAATGGATGAATTCTGGATGGTTGCTTCCATTTTGGTGGTAGTCTTTCAAAATTACTCTTACTCCTTCAGGAATTCTTTTGGAGGGAAGTTTTATTACTTTATCTCCCATATATCCTGTGCCAGCTCTGTCAATGCCTCCACCAACTACGACTTGCATAGCAGGTATAACCATCTCACCTCTTTTAATTGAGCTACCATGGAATCCTATGCCTGAAGCCATATGCTGACCACAAGCGTTCATACAACCACTTATTTTTATGTCAATGTTTTTGGTCATGAGGAGCTCAGGATACTCTGATTTGATCATTGATTCCAATTCTGTAGCCAATGCTGTTGAATTGGTAACTCCGAGATTACAAGTGTCAGTACCAGGACAAGCGGTTATGTCTCCAATGCTGTCTTGCCCATAATCCGCATAACCCAAAGCCTTCAATTCTAAGTATAAGGCTGCAAAATTAGCCTTGAGCACGTGTCTCAAAAGTAAATTTTGATTGATGGTTATCCGCACATCGTCAGCTGCATATTTTTTTATTATGGTTGCTAATTTTCTAGCATCTGCTGAAGGTATGTCTCCATTTGGAACCTTGATGTAGACACCAAAAAGTCCTTCTTGCTTTTGCTCGAATGTATTGGTAGATACCCAATTGTGGTAATCTCTATCATTTTTTAATTGAGGATAATCAAAATCATCTACTTCAGTAGGGTAGATTGCAGTTTCATCGGCAACTTCAATTGGGATGGAAATTTGAGCAAGTGATAACAATTCTTGGTTTACTAAATCCATAAAAGCCTCATTGCCCAATGATTTCACCAAAAACTTTAAACGAGCTTTGTGTCTCTTTTCTCTTTCACCATATCTGTCAAATACCCTCAAAGCTGCTTCCATAAAAGGCAAAATCTGATCTGTTGGCATAAATTCAGTAACTGTAAATGCTTCAATTGCTTGAGCACCCAATCCACCACCAACAACCAATTTAAAACCTTTTACTCCGTCTTTGATCCTGGCTATGAATCCAAAATCACTAAAGTAAGTATATGCCGTATCATTATCAGTTCCAGAAAAAGCTGGTTTAATTTTTCTGCCCATTTCCTGGCAAATGGCATTTCTGAGGAAGTATTCAAAGGTTGCTTGAGCATATGGACTTACGTCAAATGCTTCTCCTTTTTGAATTCCAGCGGTAGGAGAGCCTGTTACATTTCTCACCGTGTTACCACAAGCTTCTCTTGCTGTAAGCCCTAAATGTGAAAGTCCTTCCCACACAGCAGGTGAATCCTTGAGCTTTACATAATGCAATTGAATGTTTTGTCTAGTGGTCAAGTGTAAATTGCTTGATCCATATTGATCTGCCAGATCGGCAACACCTGCAATTTGACTTGTTGTTATCTTTCCATAAGGTATTTTGAGCCTGAACATTTGCACTCCAAATTGCCTTTGACCATAAACGCCTCTGGTAAGTCTGAAGTGTTTGAATTTGTCTTCATCCTCTTTTCCAAGATAGTAGTTTGAGATCCTCTCTTGAAGTTCCTGGATGTCTGCAATATCTTCCTTATTTATTAACTCCACGTTATTTTCTTTTTATGTGATTGCTAATGTTATCTACCTTTCAATAAGTATCTAAAATTTTAAAACGCGACAAATATAACTATATTAACTCTATAAAACCAATAGAGTTAGTAAAATTAGCACATTAAAAAAACATTAAAATTTGTTAATCCTTGATAATCAATCAAATTTAGATTGGAATAAATGTTAAGATAATTTGAAAATGAGTAAGAATGCCTTGAAAGATGTATTTTAAGAATACATTTGTTCATGTTGGCTTTCTGTTTTAGAATCCAATCATAATTTATAATTTCAGTCGCGAGTTTTTATGAGAAAAATGTTGATTTTCCTATTGTTGGCCGGGTTTTTTACTGCCCAAGGCCAATCTCCAAAAGCCATTACTACGGGAAATATTTATAAGTCAATCCAAAATCTCAATTTTTTGGGAACCGTTTTATACGTGGCGGCACACCCAGACGATGAAAATACCAGGTTGATTTCCTATTGCGTCAATGAGTTGAATGCGGATACTTATTATTTATCCTTGACGAGAGGAGATGGTGGTCAAAACTTAATAGGTCCTGAGATTAGAGAACTTTTGGGCGTTTTAAGAACCGAGGAACTTTTGGCAGCAAGAAGAGTCGATGGCGGAAAACAAATGTTTACAAGAGCAAATGATTTTGGATATTCAAAAAATGCTGAAGAAACCATCAATATTTGGGATAGTGATAAAGTAAAACATGACGTTGTTTGGGCAATAAGAAAAGTTAAACCAGACGTGATCATTAATAGATTTGACCATCGTACGAGTGGTTCTACCCACGGTCACCATACTGCTTCGGCGATGTTGGCTTATGAACTTTTTGATCGTTCTGGTGATAAAACCGCCTTTCCTGAACAATTAAAACATGTTTCCACTTGGACACCCAATCGACTTTTCTTCAATACTTCTTTTTGGTTTTACGGTAGTCAAGAAAAATTTGACCAAGCAGATAAATCAAATTTAGCAATGGTAGATGTGGGAGGATACTTTCCATTATTAGGCCTTTCTAATGGAGAAATTGCGGCCTTATCTAGAAGCAATCATAAATGTCAGGGCTTTGGAAGTGCTGGCTCTAGAGGCTCACAATCTGAATATTTGGAGTTGTTGAGGGGAAACATGCCAAAGAATAAATCAGACATATTTGAAGGCATTAATACCACCTGGACAAGAGTAAAAGGTGGAGAAGCCATCCTAGCCATCATGTCACGCGTTCAAAAGAATTTTGATTTCAATAATCCATCTGCAAGTGTCAAAGATTTGATC
The DNA here is from genome assembly GCA_016715105.1 of Saprospiraceae bacterium. GTDB lineage: Bacteria > Bacteroidota > Bacteroidia > Chitinophagales > Saprospiraceae > JADKBO01. The sequence goes on from JADKBO010000004.1 coordinate 64,971, forward strand.
GAGGCAAGAAAACTCATAGCAGCTTTGGGTGATGAATTCTGGCGCACCAAAAAACTGCGTGAAATTGATAACGTCATTGCCTCATGTTTGGGATTATTTGTAGAGGCAAGTGCCCAAGCAAATTATGCTACTCCAGGAGATTCCATGCGAGTTGATTTTGAAGTGGTCATGCAAAACAAAGGTCAGGTCAAATTGACTGGGATATCTCTTTTGCCCATTGGAAAAAGTCGCGATTTTGATTCTTTACTTACCGCTAATGAAAAATTATTCTTAAGCGAAAAAGTAATGGTTTCTTCAGATATGGATTTTACTTCTCCATATTGGTTGAGAAAAAAGGGAACCGATGGCATCTACCATGTTGATAATCCACTATGGATTGGTCTGCCAGAAACACCAAGACCCATTCAAGCCAAGTTTGATTTGATCATCAATGGAAGCAAAGTGTCATTTGTAAAGGATTTGATCTATAAGTACACCGACTCAGAAAAGGGAGAAGTTTATCAACCCTTTGAGATTTTACCAGAGTTTAGTGTCAAAACTAAAGAAGGGGTGATGGTTTTTTCCGACACCAAGTCAAAAGAAATTGAAATCGAAGTAAAAGCTTATGCTGCTGAAGCCAATGCAACCTTAACTTTGGAGGTCCCTCAAGGTTGGAAAATATCACCATCGATCATCCAAATTGGAAAGCTACAACAGAATCAGACAGCGAGTTTCAAGTTTAGTTTGACTCCGCCAGAAATGACCTCAATAGGTACTTTGATTCCAGTATTAACAGCTGGTGGAAAAAATTACAAAGACGAAGTAATTGAAATAGACTATGCCCATGTGCCACTCCAGCGAGTGATAAAACCTGCCGAAACCAGTCTGTCAAGAATCAATATAAAAAGGTCAGGAGATCGGGTGGCTTATTTGATGGGTACTGGAGATGATATACCTGCTAGTCTTAAACAGATCGGTTACAACGTAGACCTTATTAATGTGGATGATATTACAGCCGCAAAGTTGTCACAATATGATGCATTGATCATGGGAATCAGGGCTTACAACAAATATGATGATCTCAAATTTAAACAATCGATCATTTTTGATTTTGTAAAACAAGGAGGTAATTTCATCGTCCAATACAATACGATGGGAAGGGATTTGGTGATGAGAGAAGATGAAATGATGCCCTATCCATTTAAAATTTCCCGGGAGCGAGTGACTAAAGAGGATGCAAAGGTCACCTTCCTTGCACCAGAGCATGAGATTTTGCAGGTTCCCAACAAGATTACACAAGAAGACTTTGAAGGATGGGTTCAAGAAAGGGGGTTGTATTTTCCTGGGGAATGGTCTGATCAATTTACGCCTATTTTATCTTGCAATGACCCTGGAGAACCTCCGAGAAATGGTGGGTTACTAGTCGCACCTTATGGGGAAGGTTATTGCATTTATACAGCATATAGTTGGTTTAGAGAATTGCCAGCTGGAGTGCCAGGAGCTTTCCGTCTGTTTGCAAATATGATTTCAATGGGTAAAAACAACAGACCGTAATGCAAAAAATAAAATGGGACAATGCATATACCTACCTCTTGGTTGCAAATGCGATTTACATCATCATTTTCTGGTTATTGATGTAATATGGGATTAGCACTGGTTGATTGGATGGTTTTGATCATGACTTTGGGCTTTATAGTAGCCTACGGTATTTTTAAAACCAGAGGTAAGCAGGACATGAAGTCCTACATTCAAGGAGGAAAAGAAGCTGGTTGGTTCACCGTTGGTCTTTCGGTGATGGCAACTCAGGCGAGTGCGATCACCTTTATGTCTACACCAGGACAAGCTTTTCACGATGGTATCGGTTTTGTGCAATTTTACTTTGGCTTACCATTGGCCATGATTTTTATCTCTTTATTTTTCTTACCGATTTATAGTAAGTTAAACATTGTCACGGCTTATGAATATCTGGAAACCAGATTTGATAATAAAACTCAGGCGCTAACTGCAAGTCTTTTTTGCTACAAAGAGGATTGTCGGCAGGTATAACCATATATGCTCCAGCGATTATTATGAGTACCATATTGGGTTGGGACCTTAAATTGCTCAATTTTATAATGGGTACAGTGGTGGTCATTTACACAGTGAGTGGTGGTACGAAAGCTGTAAATGTGACGCATAAACAGCAAATGTTTGTGATCATGGCAGGCATGTTCTTTGCCTTTTTCACCATCATAAATTTATTACCAGGTGATATTGGACTTACAAAAGCATTAGACATTGCTAGAATTTCGGGTAAAATGAATGCTTTGGATTTTTCTATTGATCCCAACAATAGGTATACATTTTGGTCAGGGATTACCGGAGGTTTCTTTTTGGCTTTGTCTTATTTCGGAACAGACCAAAGCCAAGTTCAACGGTATTTGTCTGCCAAGGATGAGAAGCAGAGTAGGGTAGGCCTCATCATGAATGGCTTGCTAAAAGTGCCCATGCAATTTTTTATATTGCTTTGTGGGGTGATGCTTTTTGTTTTTTTTCAATTCAATAAAGCTCCTGTATTTTTCAATACCTCAGTAGTTGATGAATTAAAAACGACTGTCCAAAAAGAAAAGGTCATTGCTGCTGAAAACCAATTGGCACAAATTGTTGATCAGAGAACAAAGGTGTTATTGGCTGAAGAGATAGATGGATCTGCCTTACAAAAACTCAATCAAGACGAAAAAGTAGTCAGAAATGAGGTAAAGGAAATGATTGCAACTGAGATGCCCAACAGGGAAACCAATGATAAGGATTACGTTTTTATCCATTTTGTGTTGAGCTTTTTGCCGACTGGACTGATCGGGCTTTTGCTTGCTGTCATTTTTAGTGCAGCCATGTCTTCCACTGCATCAGAATTGAATGCCTTGGCATCGACAACAACCATGGATTTATATCGGCGAAATTTTAATAAAGGAGCAACCGACGATCAATGTGTGCGTGCTACTAGAATATTTACAGTGATGTGGGGATGTATTGCCGTAGCCTTTGCTTGCTTTGGGACACTTTTTGACAACTTGATCCAATTTGTCAACATTGTGGGTTCTATATTTTATGGAACAGTGCTCGGTATATTTCTATCAGGATTTTTCTTCAAACAAATAAGATCAAATGCGGTATTCATCGCAGCAATCATTACCCAACTTTCAATCATCGCCATATTTAAGGCAGATATTGTCAGTTATTTGTGGTTGAATGTCATAGGCAGAAGAAGGTTGGGTAACTAAATATGACAAAGATGGTTTAGTGATCCAACTCAGAGGAGCTAAAACTACTGAATATCGAGCTGTTATGACGGTGAATGCTGATCTCAAATCTTGTGTTGCTTTGCTTCAAGACATTGAGTCACATCCTCAGTTTATGACCACTGTTAAATCTGTAGAATTGTTAAAAGTGTACAATAATAAGGAGTCACTCGTATATAGCGTTATAGATATGCCTTTTCCGATGGGCGACAAGGATTTGGTTTCTAAGGCTGAATTCATCAATAAACCTGCGGAAAAGAAGGTCATTGTGAAGTTGAAAAGTTTGCCTACTGCATACCCAGCAAAAGATTATGATCGAATGAAAACGGCAGATGGACAATGGATTTTTGAAACCATTGGTGATAATAAAACAAAAGTAACTTATCAACTAAAATTTGATGAGAGTAATGCCCCAAACTGGGTTGTCAATAAGTTCGTAGTTGATAATCCCAAAGAAGTTTTGCTTGGCTTTGCAAATTTTGTAAAGAAACCTAAGTACAAAAACGCTGACATTGTCTGGATGAGGTAATCAAATGATTTCCTTATATTTTTCTAATATTTCTGATGCAATTTCCGTAGGAACGAAGTTTTTAACATCGCCACCTCCCTTGATGATTTCTCTTACAATGGTACTGCTGATGTGAGAAAATTCTGGTTTGCTGATCAAAAAAATGGTCTCTAAATCTTCGCCAATGATGCTGTTGAGTTGAGAAATGGTCTTTTCATAATCAAAATCTGAGGCATTCCTCAAACCGCGCAAAAGGTAGTGTGCGGAAACTTTTGAGCAATATTTGACAGTAAGCCCTTCAAAATCATCAACCACTACATTGGGGTAACTCGAAAATTCTCTGAGCAACCACAACTTCCTGGTTTCCAAATCAAATAGAGAAGTCTTGCCAGTATTGACGCCTATTGCGACAAAAACTTTGTCAAATAATGGACAGATCCTTTTGACCAGATCTATATGCCCAGTAGTGATGGGGTCGAATGAACCCGGGAAAACTATGATTCGTTCCTTCATGTTTCAAATATAATAAACGAATTAAAATTCTTTGCAGATTACAGTACTTAATAGTCTCGCTCCTTCGAAATTTGAACTTACATCACCATTAAAAAAAGCTAAAAAGTTAGAAACTGTCTATTGCTTATTTTAGTTGACTTACAAAAAGTTTCATAACCTTAGAAGGACTTATTTGTGGGTCAGTTGGTTTTAGGAAATATATACCTGATACTAGGTGGTCAACTGGTAAAACAAGTTCATCACCTTTTACTTCAACGCTTTGAATCAGAATTCCCGAAATGTGGTAAATGCCCAATTTTCTGATTCCTTTCAAACCTTTAAAGTAAACAAAGTCAGTGGCTGGGTTTGGGTAAAAAGTTACATCATTTGATTTTTCAAGAAAACTTGATGTAGTATTACATTGAGCTAAAATACTTACTTTGTCATTGCAGCCTACTGCATTATTTGAAATGCTGTACTTCCCCATGTCCAAATTTAAAAAATCGCAAACACTTTTCATGCTGCACATTGATAAGGTCACATTATCAATAATTGAAATAGAATCAAGTAGGCTGGCATCTACATTTGCTAAGCCCTCGATTGATTTAAGTTTGGCATTTTTAGCAATCGTCATTTCTAATTCAATGGTGTTTAGATTTGTTAAAATGTCCAGATTTTCTAATGCTGGGTTATTTACTAAACTAAAATAAAAAGTCCGTTTTAGATTCCTTAAACCGTTCAAATTATTCAGAACAAGATTATTTCTAATATCCAGATTGTAAACAAAGTCGAAATTTTCAAAATTTGCTAGTTCTACAAGTTTTGGGTTTGAGTTAATAGTGAAATGATCACCAAACGTAAGTCGTGGATTTACACCATTGAATGAAACCAAATTTTCATTTTGGGTAATGGCAAAGGTGCTGACACGTCCCAATTTATCAAGACCTTGTAGACTTGTCAATTTATTACATTGTAAAATTGCAAATTGCCGGACATACTCAGCTTGAATTCCCTCTAAGGATTCAAGACCGTTCATTTGACCAATTACAAGGGAATTTGTTGCCGTCTTTAAGCTATCTAAACCTTTTAGACTGGTTAGCAATGGTGACCCAGAAATGGAAAAATCTTGTACAGATTTAAGGTTTTTTAACCCTGCTAAACTTACCAGCTGAAGATTTTCAAAAATGCTCAATGTTGCATCAATGGTATCAATTTGAATCAAACTGTCTAAGTTGGTGACATTAGTACCATCAATGAAAAGACCAGCATTCAATCGATGACAATTGGGGTAAGTTTGGGGAAAATTATTGACTTGATTTTGGTTGCTTATGGTTATATCACCAGTCGGGCATTGTGCAAAACCAATGGTAGTTGTTGCCGAGACCAACAAAAAAATAAATAGTCTAATTTTTAGATTTTGCATGGTGGATATTTTAGAGGTTACAAATCTTTTGACAATTTAAATCATTCTTATAAAAAGTGTTGATTTATTTTCTGAAAATTCAACATTAAATAACAATATGCTCACATTTTAGGAATATACCAAAAAGAGTGACTTGCCAGTATATTCGATAAATATTGATGGTGGATTTTATAAAAGAGCGTAAGGATGAATGAAATTGTACAAAGGTCAGTTTGGAAAATAAATAAAACCATATTTTTTACCTTCCAAAATAGGCTAATCTTACCTTTGTTCCAGAAAAGACAATGTGATGAAAATATACACAGGCAATGGTGATCAAGGAACTTCAAATCTATTCAGTGGACGGTCCTTACCAAAAAATCATCACATTTTTGAAGCCATGGGCAATGTAGATGAATTGAATAGTTTTGTCGGTCAGCTCATCGTGAAAGTAAATGATGAAACTGTTTTTAATTTTTTGAAGCATTTGCAACACCTCCTTTTTTTTGTCGGTAGTAAAATTGCGGTGGATGGAGTAGCAATAGATTTAGGTACATTTTCTGAGAAAACCTGCACTTTAGTTGAAACTGAAATTGATCGAATGACGGAGGAATTATCACCGCTCACCAAGTTTATATTACCAGGGGGAAGTGAAACCGTTGCAGCTGCACACATTTGTAGAACAGTTTGCCGCAGGGCAGAACGCTCATTGGTTGGAATTGAAGGAATTGGAGCATTTGAGTTGGTTTTCTTCAATCGGTTATCTGATTATTTTTTCGTATTGGGAAGATATTTATTACATAAAGAAGGACTCACTGAAATTTATTGGGATAAAAACGCCATTCAATGAGGTATTTTGCAGAAATCTCCTACGATGGGACGCTTTATAGCGGTTGGCAATATCAGAAAAATTCAGCCATCACCATTCAGCAAACAATTGAGGATGGATTAGAGAGATTATTGAAGACCAGGACTCAAATTCTGGGATGTGGGCGCACAGATGCAGGTGTACACGCAAAAGGATATTACTACCACTTTGATACTCAGGAGGCTATAGATCATGACTGGCTTTGTGAAAAAATCAATCATGTTTTACCAAAAGACATTGCCACACACCGGATTTTTCCAGTTGCCGAAAACGCACATACCAGGTTTGATGCTACGGAGCGATCGTACATTTATAGATTGAGAATAGAACCAGATCCATTTGATGTAAAATATTCTTGGTTTTACAGATTTCCACCATTAGACTTGGAGGTCATGAATGAAGCAGTCGGTGTTTTACTCAATTATGAAGATTTTTTTCCTTTTTGCAAGATGGGAAGTGATGTAAAAACTTACAAATGCACGGTATCAAAAGCAGAATGGACATACAATTATGAAGACAGATGTTACGAATTTCGCATAACCTCGAATAGGTTTTTGCGTGGAATGATCAGGTTGATTGTGGGTATGACGATGTTTGTGCAAAAAGGAAAGTTGAGTGTGCAGGAAGTTGTCGATGTAATGGAAAGTCAGGGAAGACTTAGATTGGAGTACAGTGTGCCTGCTCAGGGTTTATGTCTATACGATATAAAATATCCATATGTCAACCAGAAACTACCATTATAAAACACGAACAAAAGATCACCAAAGCCAAAGATATAGTGTTAAAGCCGAAATCAAATAGATATTATCATCTGACAATTGTTGCCTTGTTGATCTTCGCGACCACCTTTTTCATAAAAAAGAAATTTATCAAATCATGAAAAATAAAAAGAGATTCTATTTTCAAATATTAATTGGAGTCCTTTTAATATGCAGTTCCAATTATTTAGGAGCACAAATACCAGATTGGGAAAATCAAGCAGTTTTTGATATCAATAAAGAACGACCACATGCATCATTTTTTGGTTTTGAAAGTGTGGAAGTTGCTAATAAAGAAGATAAGGCATTTTCAAAATTTTACCAGCTACTCAATGGGGATTGGGCTTTTCACTGGGCCAAAAATCCTGCAGAAAGGCCAATAGATTTTTATAAAGAGTCATTTAGTGTGGCTGATTGGAAAAAATTGAAAGTCCCATCTAATTGGGAGTTGAATGGTTATGGATTTCCAATTTACACAAATGTAGAATATCCATTTGCCGACAGAAGATTTCCTGCTTTGACAGATATGGGTAAAAAACCAAATCCTCCAAAAGTGCCACGAGACTATAATCCGGTAGGTTCCTATAAACGCAATTTTGTAATTGATGATCTGTGGCTAAACCGAAGAACTGTCTTGCAAATTGGAGCTGCACAATCTGCCATGTATGTCTGGGTCAATGGTGAAATGGTAGGTTATAGCCAGGACAGTAAAACACCTGCAGAATTTGATATTACGAAGTATATCAGAAAAGGAGAAAATTCATTAGCGGTTGAAGTTTATACATGGAGTGATGGCAGTTACCTTGAATGCCAGGATTTTTGGCGTATAAGTGGTATTACTAGAGATGTTTATCTTTATTCTACCCCCAAAACCCATATAAGTGATTTTTTTGTGAATGCTGGCTTAGAGAATTCTTACCAGGATGGATTATTTGATATGAAAGTCGATTTATCTTCTGAAATGGCATCAAATGTTAGAATGGAAGTTCTGATTTCTGACAGCCAGGGCGAAATCTTTAAAGATATTCAAAGTGCAATAATCTTAGCAAATGGACATTCTCAGGTGAGATTTTATAAAACAATTAAAAATGTAAAAAAATGGTCTGCTGAGATCCCAAACTTATATGATTTACAAATTGTGCTGAAGGAAGAAAATGGGAACATTTTGCAAGTGGTAAAACAGAAAATTGGATTTAGAACTTCTGAAATTAAATTTGGCCAACTCCTTGTGAACGGGAAACCGATATATCTCAAGGGTGTTAACATCCATGAGCATCACCACATTAACGGTCATGTAGTGGATGAAGCTACTATGATAAAGGACATTGAAATAATGAAGGCTTATAATATCAATGCAGTGCGCACTGCCCACTATCCTCAACCAGAAAGATGGTATGAATTATACGATAAATATGGCCTTTATTTAATTAGTGAAGCCAATATAGAATCCCATGGCATGGGATACGGAGACGCATCTCTTGCTAAAGATCCAAGTTGGGGTCCTGCGCACTTGGATAGAACTCAAAGAGCGGTAGAAAGAGACAAGAATCACGTGAGTATCATCATTTGGTCCTTGGGAAATGAAGCTGGAAATGGCATAAATTTTCAAAATGATTATAAGTGGGTGAAAGATCGCGACCCTTCTCGCCCGGTGCAATATGAGCAATCTGGAGAAAACTGGAATACGGATATTGTTACTCCAATGTACATGTCGATAGAAGGCATAGAAAAATATGCAAAAACACAACCTTATCGTCCTTTGATTCTTTGCGAATATGCACATGCGATGGGGAACAGCGTTGGCAATTTGCAAGACTATTGGGATGTGATAGAAAAATACCCGGCACTTCAGGGAGGTTTTATTTGGGATTGGGTAGATCAGGGTATACTTACGAAAAATGCTGAGGGTAAAGATTATTGGGCATATGGAGGAGATTTTGGGCCACAAGATGTCCCTTCAGATGGTAATTTCTGTCTCAATGGACTCGTTTTCCCAGACAGGTCCATTCATCCAGCTTTGATTGAAGTGAAAAAAGTATACCAAAACATTGGATTTGACTTTCCCCTAAATGGAAAAAATGAAATCTCCATTCAGAATAAGTTTTTCTTCCAGAATTTAGAAGGTTTTTTATTCAAATGGTCTCTTTTGGAAGATGGGAAAATTGTTGCTTTTAATTTTTCAGTTCTTCCATCTATAAACCCACAATCTGTGGCTACTCTAAAACTGGATTTACCACATTTAAAAACCGGAAAAGAATATTATTTACAAGTAGAAGTAAAACAACCAAAAGCCTTGAATATGATCCCGTCTGATCATTCTATAGCTAAGGAGGAGTTTGAGCTTACCCCTGCAAGTTTTACCAGTTTTACACCATCGACAGATAAAAAAATGATTGATGTTGAAAATCAGGCTTCCCTTGTAAAAGTTGGCAACAAAGATTTCACAATCACCTTTGATAAGTCAACCGGATTCTTAACGAAGTATCAACTAGGCAAGGAAGTCCTTATCAATCAGGCAATAAGACCAAATTTTTGGCGCGCACCAACAGATAATGACTTTGGAAATGGCATGCAAAAAAGGTATGTAGTTTGGAAAAAAGCCAGTAATGACCTGGTGCTTCAAAAAATGGAAGTCACAAATATTGCCGGAGAAATGGTTGCAGTCGGTAAGAAAAAGTTAGATGGTTTGAAGGTTACTTCTACTTATAGCATGCCCGAAACAGAAGCTACCTTGATATTAAGTTATGTTGTGGGTGCTAAAGGAGAAGTCATAATTACAACAAATATCTCTAATATAAAAAAAGGTATTTCTGATTTACCTCGTTTTGGAAATGTGTTAAAACTAAATGGTTCTTTATCCAATATTTCGTGGTATGGCCGTGGACCTCAAGAAAACTATTGGGATAGAAATACTGCAGCATTTGTAGGTCTATATTCAAATACGGTATCAAATATGCTCGAAAATTATGTGCGTCCGCAGGAAAATGGTTATCGTACAGATATCAGAAATGTCTCACTTACAGATAAAAATGGAAAAGGACTACTATTTGAAGGCGAAGAATTACTCTCATTTAGTGCCTTAAATTATGGTATAGAGCAATTTGACAGTGGTGATAAAAGAATAGGACATGCTTACAATCTCAAGGCAGATAAAGATATTTTTCTCAACATGGATTACAAACAAATGGGCGTGGGAGGAGATAATAGCTGGGGAGCAAGGACTCACAAAGAGTATACACTTGAACCAAAGGACTATTCATATACTTACAGGATTACTCCTATAAAGTAATTTTTATAACTAAATTAAAGGACTGGAAATGTCTAAATATCTAATAGGTTTCATTTTATTGCTCAATTTTTTTGATCTCAAATCAGAAATAATAAAACTACAGACCAAAGACTTGGTCATTGTTTTTCAAACAGATGACCATCAGAGACTTGGAATGGTTTACATGGGGGACAAATTGAATGATGATAATGAGTATGCACAAATAAGATCTGCTTATAGATATGATGGAGCAAATGAAGGAATATTTCATATGGCATATACTCCTTCAGGTACCTGGAATTTAGGAGAGCCTGCGCTGTCTCTTATTCATTCAGATGGCAATACTTCAACAGAATTGCTCTATGATTCACATATGACAGAGTCAAATATGTCAAATGTTTCAACTACTTCTATTGTTTTGATCGATCCTGTGTATAAAACAAAAGTTGTGCTCAAATACAAGTTGTTTTATGAAGAAAATGTCGTAGAGCAGTGGGCTGAAATTTATAACCAGGAAACCGGTACATTGAGAATGGACAAATATGCATCTGCAAATCTTTATTTGGAAGGCGAAGACTTTTATTTAAAACATTATCATGGAGTATGGGCAAAAGAAATGAAACCAGAAACAACTGTCCTCACAAGCGGCATTAAAACCATTGAATCAAAACTTGGAGCGAGGGCCAATTTGCTACAACCACCATCTTTTGTTCTTGGTATTGATGGGCCAATAAGTGAAGACAAGGGCAAAGTTTTATTGGGCAATCTTGAATGGACTGGAAACTTTAAAATTGATTTTGAAATTGACCCTTATGGAAATCTCAAACTTATTGCTGGTATAAATCCTTTTGCTTCAGAATATTCTTTGAAAGCAGGTGAAAAATTTGAGACTCCTGCTTTTGTATACGCTTATTCTGCAAAAGGCGCAGGAGATGCTAGCAGAAATATGCATAATTGGGCAAGAAAATATAAGTTGTTTGATGGAGAAGGTAACAGATTGACTTTACTCAATAATTGGGAGGCTACTTATTTTGACTTTGATGAACAAAAATTAGTTTCACTTTTCTCAGGAGCTAAAAAATTGGGTGTAGATATGTTTCTTTTGGATGATGGTTGGTTTGGCAACAAATATCCCAGAAATAGCGATAAATCAGGCCTAGGTGATTGGCAGGAAAATACAAAAAAATTACCGAATGGAATTCCTTTCTTAGTGAAAGAAGCTGAAAAGGCAGGAGTGAAATTTGGTATTTGGGTTGAACCTGAAATGGTAAATCCAAAATCAGAATTGTATGAAAAACATCCGGATTGGGTCATCAGACAAAAAGATCGGCCGGAAGTCTATTACAGAAATCAATTGGTTTTGGATCTATCAAATCCCGAAGTGCAAAATTTTGTTTTTGGAGTTTTGGACACATTGTTTACTGAAAATCCAAAATTAGCATTCATAAAATGGGACTGTAATTCAGTCATTTTCAATGCTCATTCTGCATACCTTGAAAAGATGAAATTGCCTCAAACACATCTGTATGTTGATTACGTAAAAGGATTTTACAAAGTAATGGAACGCATCAGAGCCAAATATCCAAATGTGCCAATGATGCTATGTTCAGGTGGTGGTGGCAGAGCTGACTATAAAGCACTCAGTTACTTTACTGAGTTTTGGTTGAGCGACAATACAGACCCAATAGAAAGGGTTTTTATCCAGTGGGAAAATTCATTTTTGTTTCCTTCGATAGCCAGTGACAATCACATCACAGATTGGAGCAAGGTGGGAATCAAATTCAGGACCGATGTTGCTATGATGGGTAAAATGGGTTATGATATAGTTGTGGACCATTTGGATGAGAATGAGTTGACATTTAGCCAGGAGGCTTTAAAAAAATATGATGAATTAAAGCCGGTTATTTGGAGAGGTGATTTATTCAGGTTGGTCGATCCATGGGAGAATCCAATGGCTGTTGTTCAATATGTCAGTAAGGATAAGTCAAAATCTGTAATGTTCAACTATGTGATAAGCAATAGATATGGTGCCGGAAACTCAACTAAACCAATCGTTTTACAAGGATTGGATCCAAATAAAAAGTATAAAATTCAGGAAATAAATGTTTTTCCAGGAAGTTTTAAAGTCATTGATGAGACAAAAGTTTATAGCGGTGATTATTTATTAAAAGTAGGTTTCAATCCTGTTTTATCATCCCGAAGAACAAGTGTTGTCTTGGAAATTAGCGAGGTTAAAAATTAAATAAATAACCTAAACTAAAATATTTTATATTGGTAGACCTATCAATTAATTTCCAAGTATTACAAAACTAGTGTTATTTTTATTATTTAAAATAAAATCCCAAATCATGGAATTCACTGACTCGCCTGCTCACAATTTAAAATTCAATTTCAGGTTTTTACATGTATTTTTCTCCATCATTTATGTACTAAATATGTTGGTTTCATGCAAAACAGAGACAAGAACATATAATGTAGATACAGAAGTCTGGGATACCATTTTCAATGGCAAAAATTTAGATGGTTGGACAATCAAGATTGCCAATGAAACCTTGGGAGAAAATTACAAAAACACCTTTACTGTTGATAGTCAAATGATGCGGATTTCATATGATGAATACAGCAAATGGGATGATAAATTTGGGCATATCTTTTTTGATAAGCCCATGTCTTATTATAAGTTGAAATTTGATCATCGTTTTTTGGGTGAACATTTGCCTGATGCTCCAATTTGGGCTGACAAAAATAGTGGCATAATGGTCCACAGTCAATCACCTCAAAGTATGTCGTTTGGTCAGCAATTTCCGATTTCACTCGAAATGCAATTATTGGTCGGTAATGATACTTTAAAAAATACAACAGGTAATGTTTGTACTCCAGGTACGATTTTGCACATGGGAGATACACTGAGAATGGATCATTGCATCAATTCATCTTCCATAACTTATCCGCTTGGAGAATGGATACATGGCGAAATAGAAGTTTATGGTGATTCATTAGTGAGACACATCATCAATGGAAAAACTGTTCTGGAATTTACCAAACCAATGGTTGGTGGTGGTTTCTTAAGTCCTCAAGACCCTTGGTCATTGGCCTTTATAACGGATTCAACAACGTGGATTCAAAAAAATGACACGCCATTAAAAACTGGATATATTGCTCTGCAAGCAGAAAGTCAAGCACTTGATTTTAAGAATATTTATTTATTGAACTTGGAGGGATGTATGGATAGTAAGGCTAAAAACTATAAGTCTTATTATATCAAACATGATGCGGGGAGTTGTGTGTATGAGTAAGGTTACTCCTTATATATCTATGTAGAGATAGTGATTTATGAACTCTTTTGGTGAAATTTAAAATTTATTAAAATGAGGGAATTATGTTGTTATAAAGTGCGCAAATAAAAATTCTTATTTGCACATACTTGCATATGTGCAAGTATGGAATATTATATTTGCACTTAATCATTAATTAATGGGCCAATGAATTTGAGTGAATTTAAAGCAGGAAAACCAGTGCAACGCTACCAATATAAAAGCTTTGAGCCGAATAAGGTAGATATTGACTGGCAAATAGACAATGCCGACTTAATAATGCAATTGAGCGAGGCCAACCTTAAACTTGGAGAGCTAAACGCCTTTTCGCAATTAATACCTGATGTAGATTTTTTTATTAAAATGCATGTTTTCAAAGAGGGTACAAAAAGCAGTAAAATTGAAGGAACACAAACCAATATTGATGAAGCTATTCAAAAAGAAGAATACATACTTCCAGAGAAAAAAGATGACTGGCGAGAAGTTCAAAATTATGTACAAGCAATGAATCAAGCTATTGACAATTTGGTTAGCCTTCCCTTAAGCAACCGATTGTTAAAACAAACTCACAAGACTTTACTCCAAGGAGTAAGAGGAAAACATAAATTACCTGGTGAGTTTAGGAAAAGTCAAAACTGGATTGGAGGGTCTAGTTTAACTGATGCCACGTTTATACCGCCTCATCAAGATCAAGTTGGAGATTTAATGGCAGACCTTGAAAGATTTTTACATAATCAAAATATTCCTGTTCCTCATTTGATAAAAATAGGCATTGCACATTATCAATTTGAAACTATTCACCCATTTTTAGACGGTAACGGTAGAATAGGGCGCTTGCTTATTACTTTGTATTTGGTGAGTAATGATTTATTATATAAACCAACTTTATACCTATCTGATTTTTTTGAAAAAAACAAAACATTGTACTATGATAATCTTACTAGGGTAAGAACGCACAACAATTTAACCCAATGGCTCAAATATTTTTTAGAAGGTGTCCGAAGTACGTCAGAAAATTCAATTCAGACATTTAAAAACATAATAGAACTAAGAAGCAAGGTCGAGCATAAAATTGTATCATTAGGAAAAAAACATGCTTTGGCAAAATCTTTTCTTGAATTTTTGTACAGCAAACCCATTACAGATGCAGGTGATGTTGCAAGAGCATTGAAAATCAATGTATCGACAGCATTGAGATTGATAGCCGATTTTATGAAATTAGAAATCTTAGAAGAAGTTACAGGCTATAAACGTAATCGCATTTTTGTTTTTGAAGAATATGTAAAGCTATTCAGATAATTTTTTTTATATAAGTTTAAAGATGAAATTGATTATCAAAAGCAGAACTGCATTTTTTAGGATATGTTATTTTTTTATTGATGGTTTTTTTGTAATACGGGAATCGTAAATATTATGAAAGTCGCAAAATACACTAAAATAAAGAAGGTTTGAAAAAGAGCCTTAAATCATAAAACCCCTTTCAAACCTCCATATTTTAAAATCCAATAACTATAAAAATCGACTATGGGAATACACCCATTGTCATATAATCATTGGCAACTTTATTGATTGCCACGATAAAAGCCGCAGATCTAATACTTCCAACCTCTGGGTGCGCAAAATAATAATCAGCGATGGAATAATAAGACATGATTATGGTCTCTTCCAAACCAGATCTCACCAAGTCTATCTCATCACCACCTCTTGACAAGATCAATTTTTGATCATTGTCTATCGATCTGCTGGTCAGTTTCTCAACAGTATCCAAAATATTCATAAAAGCATTTTGGTTGAATCGCTTGTCCATTCTTCCAAATCTTACGTGAGAAATATTTTTCAACCATTCGAAATAAGAAACGGTAACACCACCTGCATTCAACCACATATCTGGAAGAATGATGGCTCCATTTCGCAATAAAATAGTTTCTGCATCAGCTGTGATTGGACCGTTCGCAGCTTCAGCTACGATTTTTGCCTTTACACCTTCTGCATTTTCAGCAGTGATTTGCGACTCCAATGCTGCAGGCACCAAAATGTCACACTCAATTTTGACCCAATCTTTTTGATTTTCAAGCGCTGTCGTACCTTCAAATCCCAAAATAGTGCCCGTACTTTTCCTGTAAGCGACTAATTTCTCAACATCGATGTTGTCTTTGCTTACGATGGTTCCTTCCATTTCTGCGATGCCAATGATTTTGACACCTCCTTCTTTTTGAGAAATCATACCTGTATAAGAACCCACATTACCGAGTCCTTGAATGACCATGGTCTTTCCTTGAGTACCCAATGGCAATCCAACTTTGGTCATGAACCGCTGATCATTACAAGCTTCTCTCAAGCCATAGAAAACACCTCGTCCTGTAGCCTCTGTCCTTCCTCTGATACCATATTGATTGACAGGTTTACCAGTGACACATGCAGCAGCATCCATGACCTCACCAGATTTGAACGTCTGATAAGTGTCTAGAATCCAAGCCATTTCCCTTTCTCCAGTTCCATAGTCGGGTGCAGGAACATCGATGTGTGGACCGATGAAATTCTTTCGCATCAATTCAACCGCATACCTCCTGGTGATGCGCTCAAGTTGCTCTGAGTTGTAATTTCTTACACTGATTTTTACACCTCCTTTGGCACCACCAAAAGGTACATCAACTAGGGCACATTTGTAAGTCATCAAAGCGGCCAAAGCCATTACTTCTTCTTGATTGACTAAATGTGAATACCTGATACCACCTTTTGTAGGTAGTCTGTGGTGGCTGTGTTGCACACGGAATGCTTCAATAACTTCATAGGTGTCTCCGATTTTTACCGGAAAATTCATCTGATAAATCGAATTACAGACTTTGATTTGAGCCAGAAGTCCACTGGCGTGTTGTGTGTGAAGCGCTGCATTATCAAAGTTGCGCTGCACACTTTCAAAAAAACTAGCTTGTTTTGTGCTCATCTTTAATTTGAGTTTCAATTTTGGTTAGCTTTCTGTCTAGTCTGATCAAGTAAATCAAAATTCCTAGAAATATGACCACTATACCAACAACCACGGAGTAAATCTTGCCAGTACTATGCAAGAAATCCATAGGTGTGGTTTCAGCCAGAAAAAATGCTAAGGTTTTAAAAAATATTGATGTCATGTGGTTGGTCGTGTTAGATTGTAACGTAATAAATTAAAATTGGGTCATTATTTTTTCCTCTGTTTTAGTGTATCGATAGCTGAGTGTTGCCATCCAAACTCCCAAAAGGACCATGCCAATAATAGAAGGGTAAAAGAATAGTCGAAGCGTATTGTCCAAATCTTCTCCCCCCAAAGCAGGATTTCCTCCATTACCAGGATGTAGAGAATCGTACAACCTTGGAATTACAAAGATTAAAGGGATCAGCGCCACGAAA
This sequence comes from Saprospiraceae bacterium, assembly GCA_016715105.1. Taxonomy (GTDB): domain Bacteria; phylum Bacteroidota; class Bacteroidia; order Chitinophagales; family Saprospiraceae; genus JADKBO01. The sequence goes on from JADKBO010000004.1 coordinate 82,222, forward strand.
GCAAAAATGCTGTACACAGCGGAGAAACGAGCTCTTTTATCAAAATCAGTGATTGAAGACCTCAGAATAAAATAGGCAGCATATATCAACATGGCTATCGCTGCCATATTGAGTTTTATATCTGTGGTCCACCATGTGCCCCAGGTAAACCGTGCCCAAATAGAACCAGTGGCTAGACCCAATAAGCCATAAAGAATTGCGACAGAATTATAAGACGCCGATAATTTATCGTGTCGGGTGTTTTTGGTGCGTAAATAAAAGATGGCGTGATAAAATCCAGCAAGTAAAATGATGACCATCGATAACCATAAAGCAACGTGGAAAAAGGTATTGCGAATAGTTTCGTGCAGAATATTCCGATAAGGAAACTTGATACCCGGAGGGGTTGGCAACAATTGTTCATATGAAGTATGCCATTTGATCATTTGGTTGGGGTCAATATCATCTGTCATCGGCAAAATTGAAATGGCATCTGGCAAAATGCTCGGTCCATCCATGGTATTATATAACACTAAGGTTAGAGGGACTGTCTCTTCTTTACGACCTGATGGAGGCAAAATGAACATCGCAATCAGTCTATCTTCAGCGACATATCTCAGATTTACAGCGGGGATGATGTGATTGTCATCGAGCTTCAACCAAGCTTTGACATTTTTTCCTGTTACATAATGTGCATTATAACCTTTGATTTTCAACTCCACATAGTCTCCAGGTTTTGCAGATAAAGGTCCGTCCAGACTCTCAATACCTGGTTTCAAAGGAGTGACCATGCCTCCTATCAAAACATAAACCATTAAAACAGCACCGGCAATTTTCCAGTACCATAGATGCATCCATTTATCTTTAGATAATTCCATATTTATTTATGATTTCCACAATTCACCAAATAACAAAACGACAAGTCCCACTAATAAAATATCTATTCCTGCCAGAATCAAAAGATCATTACCCACACTGCTATCAACCATCAACCGCATAGAAACAGAACTTATTTTGATCAACAACAACATACATGGTATTGTCAAAGGTAATGCTAGGACAGACATCAATAAGACAACTCCAGATTCCTGAGAAGATATAATGGCACTGACAAAACTGAAAATCGTACAAATGCCAAATAAGCCCAAACAAGCACCTTGTATAAATAATCCAAAATCTTTTACAGGATTGACCATGAAAAATCCAAAAGCCACATATGCTATCAGAAATATGACCAATGTCAGCATGAAATTATAAACTATTTTGGCAACAATGACCTCAGTAGGGTGGTATAAAGTATAATAAAACAAGGAAGTTTTTGCAGCATCCGCGCTGAAAGACTTTACCAAAGCATTGAGGGAACTGATCAAAACTACTATCCACAACATCACATTCCATTGCAAAGGTGCAAGTGCGTTGAATGACTTATAAACGATGAAAACAACCGTGAGTGTGAACAAAACGATCGCTGAGATGGTCTGTGCATTCCTGATTTCGACTAGAAAGTCCTTCCTCACTAGTTCTGCTATCCTGGCTAGATACATTTGGTCGGATTGTGGGTGCGAATATACTATTTCAATGATGGAAATGACTATCAAATGACCTTAATATTGATGTATATGAAGTTAATAACTCCAAAATCAAATTTTACTTCATACCAAGATGATTATTTTGGCCATAGTTTCTTTACCTATTTAGCCATTTTTAAGGTATTGATAAACAGTAAACTATGAATATTTAAAAAACTATTATACATTTTCAAGAAAAAACATATTACAAATATTTGTAATATGTTTAAAGCCATCTATATTTACAACATCAAACAAACGCAGGATAAAATAAGGAAACATTTACAACATGGCTTCAAAAATTAAAAAAAGTAAGCCAGAGTCTAAGCCAAAAACCGATCGATCTATAAAAATTGACCGTGCACGAAAATTCGTGGGCTTAACCCTGGTATTGAGTTCTATTTATTTAGCTATTGCATTCGCATCATACCTCTATACATGGAAGTATGACCAAGATATCGTTTTGAAATTTACTTGGGCAAGTTTTTTCCAATCTGATTTGATAGTACAAAATTGGTTGGGAAGATTTGGCGCTTACATATCAAATGCATTTTTCTATTGGGGTTTTGGATTACCTTCTATTTTATTCATCTTGATAGTGATGAGACTCGGAGTAGACATGTTACAAAGAAAATCACTTATGTCTTGGTTTAGAATGACCAGAAATATCATTGTTTTTGCTGCGTTTTTATCCCTGCTATTAGAATTTACCTTTAGTAAGTCTGCATTTACTTGGGGTGGAGCATTTGGGGAAAGCACTTGTTTTTGGTTGACCAATTTTATGGGTAGCGTAGGTTTGTTTTTCCTTTTATTCTTTACAATAAGTGCTTTTTTTATCTGGAAATACAACATCAGTTTTGAAAGTCTGGCTATGCCAAGCATGAACTTAAGCATTCCCGGGGCTTCTTTTGTAGAAAATCTTACGGGTAAAATAGCTGCTGGATTCGCAAAAACAGATGAAAGTGAAGTAGATGAAGAAATAGAAGTTAAAGGCAAAAATAAATCAGACAAAAATGAATCTAAAGAGATTGAAGCTCCATTAGATGCAAAAAAGGGGATTTTTAAAGATATAAACTTGACAAGCTCAACTTTGGACTTCGATATGCCGGAGCCTAGACAGAGAATGCCAATGAAGACGGGAAATAGTTTAGAGATGGAAATTGACAATACGATCGAGGCCGTTCCAAAAACCGATGGTGACGAATTCATAGTATTGGATGATTTGAGCGACGATGATATCAACGTCGCTCAAAACCCATCTTTGAATGATGTAATACGAGAAAAAACCGCTGAGGATGTCCTCAATGGTGAGCCTTATGACCCTAAACTGGATTTAAGAAATTACAAGTACCCAACGTTGGACTTGTTGATGGATTATGATGAAGGTAATGTGGAAATTGATCGGGAAGAGCTTGAAGCTAATAAAGATCAGATCATCAATACTTTGCTCAATTACAAGATCGAAATTACCAAAATCAGAGCAACGATCGGACCAACTGTGACCTTGTATGAAATTGTACCAGCACCGGGTGTGAAAATCTCTAAGATCAAAAACTTGGAAGATGATATCGCACTTTCTTTATCAGCTTTAGGTATCAGAATCATTGCACCAATTCCTGGTAAAGGAACCATTGGTATAGAGGTGCCCAATAAGAACAAACAAATTGTTTCGTTGAAAGAAGTTTTGGCTTCTGAGAAGTTTCAAACAACCAATATGGCCTTGCCGATTGCCCTTGGTAAGACCATCTCAAACGAAGTTTTTGTAGCTGACTTGGCGAAAATGCCTCACTTATTGATTGCAGGAGCAACAGGGCAAGGTAAGTCTGTAGGTATCAATGCAGTATTGATGTCATTATTATACAAGAAACACCCTTCTCAAGTCAAATTGGTTTTGGTGGATCCCAAAAAAGTAGAATTATTTCCTTACGCAGCATTGGAACAACACTTTTTGAGTTTTCTTCCAAATGAAGATGAACCCATTCTTACCGAGACTAGTAAGGTTATTTATACTTTGAATTCTCTTTGTATTGAAATGGATCACCGTTATGATTTATTGAAAGCTGCAAAAGCAAGAACGATCAAAGAATACAACGAGAAGTTCACCGAACGCAGATTGAGTCCGGTTGACGGTCATAAATACATGCCGTATATCGTATTGGTCATTGATGAGTTTGCTGACCTGATCATGACAGCAGGTAAGGAAGTTGAAATGCCAATTGCCAGACTTGCTCAGTTAGCAAGAGCGGTAGGAATTCACCTCATCATTGCAACACAAAGACCATCAGTAAATATCATTACAGGTATCATCAAAGCAAATTTCCCGGCAAGAATTGCATTCAAAGTAACTTCAAAAATTGACTCAAGAACGATTTTGGATGGCGGTGGTGCTGATCAATTGATTGGTAGAGGAGATATGCTTTTGAGCATTGGCAGTAGCGCAGTAAGATTACAATGTGCATTTGTAGACACACCAGAAGTAGAAAGAGTGATAGAGTTTATAGGAAATCAACAAGGATATCCTGAGCCATTCTACCTTCCAGAATATAAGGGAGATGAAAGTGCAGGAGGAGATTCATCTATATCTATGTCTGATTTGGATGATATGTTTGAGGAAGCTGCAAAGATTATCGTTGGTAATCAACACGGTTCTACCTCAATGATTCAAAGAAAATTACAGCTTGGTTACAACAGAGCTGGAAGAATCATGGATCAAATGGAAAAACTTGGAATTGTTGGTCCTGCACAAGGAAGTAAACCAAGAGAAGTATTGTTCTATGGTTTGGAGGAATTACAAAACTTCCTCGATTCTATGAGAAGCTAATTTGCAACCTATTTTAGAGGCTTTCCCGAAAGCCGACCCGATAATGATTCTATGGGTGTCAGATGAGAACTGGCACCCTATTTTTTTGTAAAGAATATTAGGATTTAAGCAATAGATGTTTATACATTAAACCTGAAGTGCATGATGTCACCATCCACAACTACATATTCTTTGCCTTCTACTCCCATTTTACCTACCTCTTTAATGGCAGCTTCTGAACCGTATTTCACAAAGTCCTCATATTTGATGACCTCTGCTCTGATGAAGCCTTTTTCAAAATCAGTATGGATAACTCCAGCAGCCTGAGGCGCTTTAAATCCTTTAGTAATGGTCCAGGCACGAACTTCTTTTTCACCAGCAGTAAAGTAGGTGATCAAATTGAGGAGTGTATAACAAGTACGAATCAATCTATTTACACCAGGCTCAGTAAGACCCATCGCTTCAACAAATTCCATCCGTTCTTCTTTGCTTTCTAATTCGGCTATTTCAGCCTCAATACCAGCACATACCAAAAGGATTTCTGAATTTTCTTTGGCTACAAATTCTGCAAATCTCTTGGTGTGTTCATTGCCTGTGAGCACAGATGCTTCTTCTATATTACAAACGTATAAGATTGGCTTAGCGGTAAGAAGGTATAAGTCTTCAAACATTTCGCGATCATCTTCGCTGACTTCAAAGGCCCTTGCTGCATTACCCTCTTCCATAAATTTTGAAAGATTGGTCATGAATTCTACCTTACGCAGATCTTCTTTATTGCCGCTTTTTGCAGTCTTTCTATATTTGTCAGTTCTTTTCTCTAGGGTTTCAAGGTCTTTAAGAATCAGTTCACCATCAATGATGATTTTATCTCTCACTGGATCTACAGTACCTTCAACGTGTACAATATTTCCATCCTCAAAACATCTCACCACGTGCACAATGGCATCCACTTCTCTGATGTTTGCAAGAAATTGGTTTCCAAGACCTTCTCCCTTACTTGCTCCTTTTATCAAACCTGCAATATCTACAATTTCAACGGTAGTAGGTTGCACACGCTGAGGGTTTACCAATTCTTCCAATTTATCAAGTCTTGGATCTGGAACGGTGATCATTCCCACATTTGGTTCTTTTGTTGCAAAGGGATAATTTGCCGCCAATGCTTTGGCGTTGGTAAGTGCATTAAACAAAGTTGATTTACCAACATTGGGCAAGCCCACAATACCGCATTTTAAAGCCATTTTTTAAATTTTGTGCAAAAGTAGAAATTATCCGCTTTTTACCATCTATTATTTTGATTAATATGATTAGCCAAGCATTCTAAACCCGATAAGCCATTCATTTAACAAAAAAGGCGACAAGAACTGAATCTTATCGCCTTTTTAAATTATAACATTATGGAGTTATACCCCAGATGTTTTTGTTTTTTTCTTGCCCTTGATGGTAGCGGCCATTTGTAAAGCCTTCTCCAAATTCACAATTTTCCCAGAAACACTCAAGGTATTGAAAGGAACCAGCTCTTGAGTACCTGGTTGCTTTACTTTGTCTGTTATTGGTGTGCCAGTGGTCATGATGATGCTTTTTACTTGCTCAGCCGTCAATGCTGGATACTGAGAACGAAGTACTGCTGCAAGACCTGCAACAACAGGTGAAGCCATACTTGTTCCTTGTAGAAATCTATATTGGTTATTAGGCACGGTAGCATAAATCTGAACACCAGGTGAAAAGATATCAACCTCCTTTGTGCCGTAATTAGAAAATCCTGCAACTGCATCTTCACCTTTTTTGTGTGAAAGAGCGCCTACCTCGATCCAGTTTTTAGCATATTTTTCCTTTTTGAAAAATAGAAATCCACTTTTGCCAAGGTGGTCATTAGGGAAGTTATCTTCTATGTCGGTATTTTCACCACTGTTTCCTGCTGCATGTACCAATAATACATCTTTTGAAGCTGCATATTTTACCGCCTCATTCACTACTTTTTTATCCCAAGAATATGCCTTTCCAAAAGACATGTTGATGATGCTTGCTCCATTGTCAACAGCATATCTGATTGCATTAGCCACATCCTTGTCTCTTTCGTCACCATCTGGAACCGTTCTTACAGACATCAATTTTACATTCGCAGCAATACCATTCATACCGATGTTGTTGTTTCTTACTGCACCAACAATACCCGCAACGTGTGTACCGTGTAAAGGATCTGGCCCTTCTACATCATTATTTCCATAGTATTTCTCATAAGAATCAGCATAGTTATCTTTTACTATGTCTGCTCTTGGATCAAATTCAGTATTGTAAGCAAATTCTAGTTGTTTTTGTATTTCTCTTTTATCATTGAGCAGTTCAAAAAGTATAAATTCTTTAATTTCCTCAATACTGCCTCTTCCTGGACTATCTTCCATGATCTTTTGCACTACTCTTTTACCAAAAGCCAATCCGGTATCTTCAGAAACATCCAAATTTTTGATTTCTGATAAATTGAGATTTTGTGCCTTTAAACCTTTTTCAACATTATTCAAAGCATCAATGATTCTGCCTTCTGCCTCATCAATTTGAGCCAATTCAGACTCAGCTTGTGTTTTTTTATCTAAAACCTCCTTTTCAACTTTTTTGAAAAGTTCATATTCTTCTTTTTGTGTTTTGTTTATTTTGGCAGGGTCTGCGTTGGCATATTTATATTTCAACTTGTTGTATACCCTTGTGCCTTCATAACTGTCTGCATCGACATTTTTGCCATCAGGGCCACCTATGAAATTCCATCCATGCACATCATCTATGTAACCGTTTTTATCATCATCTATTCCATTGTCAGGAATTTCTCCTGGATTGGTCCAGATATTATCTTTAAGATCTTGGTGGTCGATATCAACACCTGAGTCTATGATCGCCACAACAACAGTTTGACCTTCGCTTTTGATAAGTTCTTTGTATGCTTTATCACTGCCAATTCCATTGTAGCCATCTTCACTACTGAGGTGAAACCAATTTGTAATATTTCCTTGTGTGCCTTGAGCATTGATGTTGATGAATGATGCTGCAGTCAACAAGATTAATAAAAGTCTTTTCATCATTAAATTTGATTTTATAATTTGTATTTAAACGTGGTAAAGGATCAGAATTATTATCATTTTCATAATCATTATGAAAGGTTTTATAATTCTGGTCGACAAAACTATGACTTTGTAATGGTTTTACCTCATATTTTGTTTCATTAAAACTAGTATATTCCTTGATTTTTGGGTACAAAACATATCAAAATTAAAATATGTATCTGATTTTACGTTTTAACATTAGATATTTACGTTTAATAAACCATAACCATCATAATGTACAAAACAAAGCGATTATTGATCGTATCAGCTTGTTTATTTGTTATATACACGGGCTCAGGACAAGAATTAAGCGTAGGAGCGGGTGTAGGAGCTTCTACTTATTGGGGTGATTTAAATTCTGGAGCAATTTTTCAAGATATCAAAAATAGCAGCGGTTTGCAAGGCCAGTTGTTTTTAACCTACCAACCTAGCAGAATTTTTACCTTGAGGGGCAATCTGGCAGTTGGTAAAATAATGGGTGATGATGCTTTGTCTGAAAAAGTTTGGCAGAGAGAAAGAAATTTGAGTTTTCAAACCCGCCTGCTTGATTTTTCTGGCCGAGTCATGATACATCCATGGTCTATTCCTCTTAATGATTCCCACTTTGTTTTGACACCTTTTATTAGTTCAGGTTTATCTGTTTTTAATTTTGATCCAAGGACAACTTACAATGGCAACATGTATAGGCTTCAACCTTTGGGCACTGAGGGTCAGGGTATGCCTGGTTTTGGAGAAAAGTATCAGCTTACTCAGTTGAGTATTCCTATTGGTGGAGGACTCAAAATGCAAGTATCTGAACGAATGAGTGTGATCATTGAGTCTTATGCTCACAAAACATTTACAGATTATATTGATGATGTGGGTGCGCAATACGTGAATTATTTTGAATTACTGGCTGGAAATGGATTATTGGCTGCCCAGCTTTCAGACAGATCACCAGAAGCATTGGGTTTATCTGAACCAATCGATAGACCAACAGGATCAGCAAAAGGCGGAAAGTTTGGCGACTACTATTTTATGACTAGTGTGAGTGTCGTCTATAGACTTGCGTCAAATAATAAAAGAAGGGTTTCTAAATTTGGTGGAGATAATGTTATTTGTCCTGACAGGTCTTCTTGGATTTTAAGAGGAAAGTGATCAAACACTTGCCGTGATTTGTGTGTTGTAGTCATTCATGGAGCGTTTTGCTAAAATTACCATCTATAATTGTACCATATGAATCGATCATTATTTTTTGTTATTGCTTGCCTTTCTTTTACAAATGCTTTTTCCCAAAATTCTGTGGTGTTGGATGAAGTTACTAGTGGACTTTCAAAACCAATTGGTATTGTAAATGATGGAAAATCTAATTTTTTATATGTGGTAGAACAAGGTGGAACGATCAAGAAATTTGATCCGATCCAAAAATCTTCACCAGAATTATTTGCTAATTTAACATCAAAAGTAAATAGTAATGGTGGTGAAAAAGGGTTACTTGGATTGGCATTCCACCCAAAGTATGATGAAAATGGCTTTTTCTTTGTAAACTATACAACTGCTTCGCAATCGATCATTGCTAGATTTAAGGCACTCAATGGTGTTTTTGATTTGGCATCTGAGAAAATAATTCTCTCCGTTGCACAACCTTTTTCAAACCACAATGCAGGTGATTTGGCGTTTGGACCAGATGGCTTTTTATATGTACCAATGGGTGATGGTGGAAGTGGTGGAGATCCTGGTAATAGGGCTCAAAATGGACAAGAATTATTGGGAAAAATCCTTAGACTTGATATCAATACAGAAAACGCACCTTACCTCATCCCTGCGGACAATCCTTTTGTAAGTTTTTCTACTGTAAAGCCAGAGATTTGGGCATTGGGCTTGAGAAATCCTTGGAGAATAAGTTTCACAAAAGGAGGTGATTTGTACATTGCTGATGTGGGACAAGATAAAATGGAGGAAATCAATTTTCACGCTGCAAATGATAATTCGGGATTAAATTACGGATGGCGATGTAAAGAGGGAACTGACAATTACAATACCAATGGTTGTGGAGACCTCAGTCGTTTTACAAACCCTATCCACACCTATTTACACAGTTCCTCAAATGGTTGTTCGGTAACAGGTGGTCATGTGTATGAAGGAAGTATGGAATCATTGAAAGGGAAATACTTTTTTGGTGACTTCTGTTCTGGTAAAATGTGGTGGTTGACTAATGTATCGGGCGTAGTCAATACCGAGGAAGTGTTTAATATGGGGGGAGGTCAACTTTCAGCGTTTGGTCTTTCTACTACGGGTGAGATTTATGTTACTGGGTACAACCAAGGAGACATTTATAAAATCAATGACCCAACTACAGGCTTTGATGACCTTAATCAGCCATCTTCTGACATTGTAGCTTATCCCAATCCTACCAATGGAAAGATTTTCATCGAATCTGATTTTCTTAAAAAGAATCCGCTATTAATTTTACATGATGCTACTGGTCGAGAAGTGCTCAACACCAAGGTTTCGAATAATTCTAAAGTTGAATTGGACATGGCATTATTTCCAAAAGGGGTTTATCTCCTCAGTTTAAGAAATGAAAATACATGGATCAGTTCCAAAATCATCAATGAATAAAAGGTGCTTAAATTTCTTTGCAAGGATTTGACTATTTCTATACCTTATTTCCTTTGAGTGCAAGCGCTACGGCTCGGTCCATGGCTCTTTCTGCTAAAGGTCGGGAATAGTTGTTTAATTCATCCATCGCGCTTAAGATTTTATCCTTTTCCTCTTGTTTAACCATGTTTTGCAACATTTCAGCTTTTGCCGCTAGGGTAATGATTTCGCTTTCAGAGAATATATCTACGTTTTGCTTTACAAATTTATCAGTTGCATTCAAGACCATGTTTGCTTCCACTATTGCTTCTTTGATAGATCTTTGACTCATATCTTTTTCAGCATTGCGAATGGAATCCAATAACATGAGAGCCATTTCTTCTTCACTGATACCATAAGCAGATTTGATTTCAACTTGAGTTGCCTTATTTGACCTCAATTCTTTTGCCCGAACTGTCAATATGCCATCAGCATCGAGAATAAAAGCAATTTCAATTTTGGGCATTCCAGCAACCATTGGAGGAATATCTTTCAATATGAATTCCCCAAGTTTTCTATTGTTTTCCACCAATTCACGCTCTCCTTGATAAACAGTAACCCTCAGATTACTTTGACCATCCACAGAAGTTGTGTAGTTTCTAGCTGCTCTGATTGGGACCTTACTATTGCGCGGAATGATGGTATCCATCAAACCCCCGACTGTCTCAATGCCGAGTGAAAGTGGAGTTACGTCGAGCAATAATAAATCTTTGCGATTACCTGCTAAAATATCTGCCTGAATAGCTGCGCCTAATGCAACAACTTCATCGGGATCAACGCCAGTAAAGGGAGTTTTTCCAAAAAACTTTTCGACTTCTTTGTAAACCTTTGGCACTCTGGTAGATCCCCCAACCATTACCACAAGATCAATGTCTTTGGTGGATAATTCTGCATCCTTCAAAGCCTGTTCGCAAGAAGTGATGGTTTTTTTGACCAGACTTTCAATTAAATTATCAAAAGTTTCCCTTGAAATTTCTACATTCAAGTCATTGATTACTGAGAGCGTTTGATTCTGTGCTCAGTAGTTTTTTGGCTTTAATTGCAGCCATTCTCAACGTTTGATTGTAATCATTTGCAGAGAAAGACGATTCATTTAGCGCATATTTTTCTTTCCAATGGTCAACAATGAGTTGGTCAAAATCGTCGCCACCCAAATGCGTATCTCCATGTGTGGATAAGACTTCAAAAATGCCATCTTCTACTTTGAGGATGGAAATATCAAAAGTACCACCGCCTAAATCATAAACAGCAATTGTTTTTTCCTCAGTTCTCGACAAACCTACACCATAACCTAAACTAGCAGCCGTAGGTTCATTGACAATTCTCAAAACATCCAATCCTGCTAATTTTCCAGCATCTCTTGTTGCTTGCCTCTGAGCATCATTGAAATAAGCAGGAACCGTTATTACACAAGCATTCACCTCTTGTTTAAGGAAATCTTGAGCTCTTTTCTTGAGTTCTTTCAATATCAAAGCACTCAAATCGATGGGTGTAAGTATTTCTTCACCAACCTGAATCCTTACTAAAGCCTCTTCAGATTCTGGAGCTATCACTTTGTAGCCATGATCATTACCGTCTGCCATCACATCATTGTAAGATCTACCCATCATTCTCTTGATGGAATAAATGGTTCTTTCTGGATGGATGGTCTGCATCTCTACAGCAGCATCACCAATAATCGCTTCGTTTTGCTCATTGAAATAAATAACTGACGGCACCAATGTCCTTTTACCACTTGCATCTGGGATGGCTTTTGCTTGCCCATTTTCTATATAGGACACTAAACTATTGGTTGTACCCAGGTCAATGCCAATGATGGTTTTTGACAAATTTTGGTCTGAAGTTTTTATTTCACCACTGGTGATGTCTATTGGTATTTTCATGATTTTAGTCTAAACTGCGTATCTATACGGAGATTTTGGGATATTAACGGCACAAACATAGGAACAACTAAAGTGGCATACAAGTTTATTTCACAAGTTTCTCCATTACAAAATCATCCATGACATAACCATTTCCTATTTCAAGGACCATTTCTTTTTTGACATAAAAGCCATTTGCAAGATAGAAATCCACGGATTTGTTATGTTTGTTTACATTCAATTGTAAATATTGAATGTTAGCATTCCTTGCAGCATCTTCTGCCGCCTGAATCAATTTTTTCCCAGCACCTTTGCCATGATAATCAGGGTGAACATATAGTTTATGCACTTTGGTATAAGGTTCAGATTCGTTTAGTGCTAAGTTTTCATAAGAGATAAAACCAAAAGTTTTGTTTTTATCTACAATGACCACAAACCTTACTCCGTTATCCATTTGAGCGGCTATAGTATCAACATTATACATTAAGTCCAACATATAACTTATTTGACCTTGACTCAAAATGTTTTGGTATGTTTTAGGCCAAGTTTGCCTGGCGATTTCAATAATTTCTTGAATATTTTCTATTTGAGCTAGTTTGGTAGTATACACATTTAATCAATTTTATTATAAGTAGTTACAAATTACAAAAAATTGTAATATATTTGTCTTCTCAAACCGAATTACATGAAAACGAATCACTTTATGATGATTGTCTTGGCATTGCTGCCTATGACCATATTTGCACAAAATAAAACGACTGAACTAGATTTGCAAATGACTGAAAAAGGCTTTCCTTTTGTGGAGTGCAATTTAGGTCAATTTGGTACACTGTACAATATTTCAAAAACATTCTCTATTCCCTTGACAAGAATTCAAGATGCCAATGGGATCAATGATGCTACAGAAGTTCAGGCAGATAAGATGCTGAGAGTACCCATTAATACCGACTTACTCAGAAACAATTTTAAATCTGGAGTCAAGTTATTTTACACGGTTAGACCGGGTGAGACTTTGTACCGCATTGCAAAGGTTTACTTCAAAAGAGAAGTAAAAGATGTGATGCAGCTCAATGGCATGGCTGATGGTCAACTTCAATTGGGTAAACGATTGTTGATAGGTTATTACCTATCAGAAGGTAGTGATGTTCCACAAGAAGTTGCAGTGGAAGAAAAGCCTGATACAGTAGTAGGACCACCAGTAATTTGGGTGAAGGAGCGAGGAATCGCATTGTGGAATAAAGTGCAAAGCCATTCAGGTAAACGATTTGTATTACATGGATCTGCAAAAATCAATACAGATGTTGAATTATACAACCCACATATGCGTAGATCCGTTCGTGCAAAGGTAGTAGGCAGAATTCCAGACGGTACTTATGCCAAAGATATTGACATTATTCTTTCATCTGCTACGGCCAGTGCTTTGGGAGCCCTCGATGCTCGATTTATGGTGGAAATGCGGTATGCTAATACTGCAGACCAAAGTATATCATCGGCAAGATAGATATGAATGTAATATGTTAGCGGTGCAATGTTTAAAGCGCTTCAACTTCAGAAAGAGAAAGTCCAGTAGTTTCTGCTATTTCCTTGTTTGTGAAAATTCCTCGTTTCTTTAATTTCTGAGCTACTGCTTTTAATTTTTCGTCTCTATCGCTTTACCTCTTGCTTCTCCTCTTGCTTCTGCATCTATTCTATACATTTCTCGCGTCCGAATGCCATCAAGGTATTTGTCATAAGCCAATAATTGTTCCGGAGTATAATTGCTTTCTTTTAGTCAGTTCTATTGCCTCCAATATTTCAGGCGGTAGCGGGAAGTTTTCGTTGTTCATGCTCAATAGTTTATGCATTTCAGATAAGTAACGCAACCAAAGGACTGTAAGTTTCTTATCAATGGGATTTTTGGAAGTGAATTTTGGAAGTTCTACAAAAATCAAATGTAGGGCATCTAAAGTTTTCGAAGGGTCTTTTTGATGTTTCGTATCCATCCGAGCAACTACACCTGCTGCACCTTACCTATTGGTAATAAATTAGATAATTCCGACATTTTGGTTCTGGGTTTCTCTATACATTTTCAACCATTCATTTGGATTCAGCTTTGCAAGTCCCATAAAGGAATAAATCATTGCAATTCTTTTGCACCATCATGAGACCCGGCAAATAAGTAATTTTTTTCTCCTAAGGCTAGTGGCCTGATTTTATTTTCTATCAGGTTATTATCTATTTCTAGTCTGCCATCCTCAAGAAGATTGTATAATTTATGCCACTGTGATTGGGTGTAAGACATCGCCTTACCAATTGCACTTTTTGGCAACACTTTAACATTCTTCCTCGACCCAAGATTTTAAATTATCCAGATGTGGCTTGACTTTGGCTAACCTGTCTATTTTCTATCTAGGGGATTCATTGATTTATTGGCCCTTTCTATTTCATAGATATTTGAAAGATTACTAAGGCAATTCTGGCGTTTTTTATCATTGCTTAATGCCTCATGATAATACCTTCGGGCATGTGCCAAACACCCTGCAATTTGGATTCCTTCCAGTGTTGCAATTTTATCATATACGCCAAGCCATCGCATTGAAGCCACCCATTATAGTTTTCCAATGCTTCTTTGGGACCGTGCATACCTCGGCCCTTTCTGTAATCAAATAAAACAAGTCTTCTTTCAGGACTGCGATAAACCCACTGATATCCTTGATGCGTACTTCCTGGTTTGTCGCTATCTAATACTTTAATGGGATTCATCAACTTGTAAATATCCACTTGATAATACTTGTCTTTTTAATTCTTCGTGCAAGGGCTCTATTAGAGTGCAACAGGCCACAAACCAGTCATTGATTGTGCTTGGCTTACATTCAGTCAAATTCCCTTTTGAATATTTGAATCTGCCTGTAAAACGGCAAGTGATCTATAAACTTGCTTACAATTAGATGACTTAACAAACTGGCCTCTGCTATCCCTTTTCTATAGGTCTTGAAGGTAGTTTACCTATGATAATTCCTTCTTTTGGGGTAAAGCGTATTTTGGACGAATAATTCTTTTCTTTACAAGACTGCCGCAGTGTATTCCTAATGTTCCGGTGATTTCTTCTCCGTTTTTTTCATCCAGTCACATCTTGATCTGGTTTCAATTATAACTTCTATGACCGGTAGATGATCAGGGAATCTCGTTGCGTCCTTCGTGTTTCTTACTAGGTTTTTCCTTTCGTAACTGATGATCTCTTTTGTCTGCTCACGGCCCTTGGCCGAGACAAATCTTCAAATAAGCTCAATTGACCAGGTGTAACATTTTCTGTTCAAAACGCTCTTTTAGCACCAAATATAAGCGCGCAACTGGTCCAACTCACGCTTTAACTGCGCATTTTGCATTGTTAATTCGGCTATTTGAGCTGTAATTCATGATGTAAATTTAAATATGTATCTACATCGAATTACAATTTATTGTAATGTTTTATCCCATTACACCACTTTTTGTTAGCAAGTAACGTGTTTTTGTCGTAAACCAACCAAGCTTATTCCACTCATCAACATGACCAAATGTTGGTAGGCTATTTCCTACTTGGGGATTGTATCCCCTTGCAAATTCTCAAAACTCCACGCTCCAATCTTTTACTATACAATGCAAATCCATCCTTATCCCAGCACATTTTACAATCTGTCTATTTTCCAAAAAGACATAAACATCACCACTCAATGGATCATTGTTTAATTCATTGCGCACAATGCCAGCCAAGCCATTATACCCCTTACGCATATCGGCACTTAGAGTATATATGAAAACCTTTGATGATGAAACCCAATCACACAACAGCTCCTTTATCTGGAGTAATATTTGGTTGGTACCAGGTTAATGACAATACCATTTGTCAATGTTATAAAAGACACTTTCTGATGAATCTCAACAGGATTTGAAATAGTGATAAACGATTTTGGTAATTCTTTTCGAACTTTTACGTCGCCAATAATCCAAAGAACTAGAATGAAATGGTTTATCTATACTGAATTCAGTGGCGGATTTCCTGACAACTTCCATTCTTCGCCATGCAGCAATCTGCTCTTTTGTATCTTCCCTGCATATTTATTTTTGACCAAAATTAACAGGTCAATAATTATTGGACAATATGGGGTTGCTCGGATGGGTACGATGTTTCATTTGATAATGATGATACCAATCTTGAGTTTCTTTATCAAATTTTTCATTTACAATAGATAGCGCATAAACAGGCATGAGTTCAATGTAATTCACGCCCTTTAACAATTGGCGATAAAAGACTTTGGTTGCATTAAATAAAACTCTGTTTATAAAGGCATCAGTCCAAAACATTTGCATTTCTACAATAAATTGTCTTCCAAAAGAATCACGACACCTAACATCTACAATGGAATTTTTCAATATTGCCGGGGATTCAGGTATGAGTTCGGTTTGCATATATTCAATTTCCAGAATCTCTTGACCTGTTTCAAGGGGCAATAAAGCATTCAAAAAAGAAATGGTAATTTTGGGATGTTCGCCAAACACTCGTTTGAATATTAAGTCATTTTTCGGGTCTAAATATCTCATCTTTCAATAGTTTTTCAAAATCAAATATAAATCGAAGAGATAATAGGTAGATAGAAATTATCCGTAATTAAACGTTTATAATCGTTTAGAAACGGATAGATGGAATTTCTAAGAATGCAATACTAAGAATGTCTTGCTTTCATTATTTCAATGGTTAGGAAGTAATTTTAGATACTTCTCTGGACGAGAGACGAAAGATGAAAGACGAAAGTTCAATAAATGCCACCAAACTAACCTAGTTGGAAAAATAGTTTTATTTTTTTCAAGTTTGCCTTACTCCCGAACTTTGAAATAATAAAATCGCACATAAAAAAGTTACTTTTTTTCTAAATGAAAGGTACTAATGAAGAATTGGAAAGAGTCAGTATTTGACATTTAAAATAGGCTTTAACTCTGTTTTCTGATACCTATGGGGTAATAAAGCAATCTTTCTTTCTTCTTTTCTCTTTCGTCTTTTTTCTTCCGAACCATTATTAATTATTACTTGCTTCATATTTCAATACCAAATTGGTAGCATAAAAACTTCCCACCCAAGGAAAGCCCATCCAAAGCCTCACATTTCCAAATTGACGTGCTTGAATGTGTGGACGCAAATCCGAAACTGTAAATGTAACTGAAGTGCCTGCTCCTGATAGTACAATGTCTGCAGTCGCACTAGTAGGTTCAATGGTTAGCGTCACTTGTATGATAAAGGGTTGGTTTTTTGGAAAGGAGCCAAAATCGTTTTCACTATTGTCATTTACCCTGACTTTTCCATTTTCTAAGAAATCAATATGTAAAAAACTCTCATAGATAGAGGTTGGTTGGTTATGGGCTTCAAATTGCAAGGTAGCAACACCACCTTGATCAGGAATGTAAAGGGTACCTGTAAAAACGTATTTTCCATCTCCTTTTGACTCCGAAGCAACTCCTTGCAAACCATCGACAATGGCAGGATTATTTGGCCGAGTTATTTTTACCCATTTGCCGGGCATATTAGCAATTTTTCTACGGTACAGTTATGCACCGGCCATCTATGCGCACAGTGCCAACTTTTTTGCGCTGTAGCAGGGCTTTGACCTATCACATCAGTTTCAAAATTTGCAACCAAAATACTTTTTCCGGCACAACCCCAAAGGCTCATGAAAGCTAGTAGGAAATAAAGTGTTTGTTTTGCTGCGGAGACATTCATGATGTGAAGTTTTGGTTAATCCAAAAATATAACTTTTTCAGTGGAATTCATTACGTTTAAAGACATTATCGTTCAATTACAGCCCAATGACGGTATGTTTTAATTTCTGTCTCCGTTGATCAACCCAGCCTGCTGTTACGAATACACTTAAACTCATCAAAACTTAAAACATAATGACGAAAAATAAGACAAAATTATGACGTAAAAATAGACAATAGATGTAGCTTTGCTTCATGTTTATCAATTGTCATACGTGTTATTCCCTCAAATATGGATTATTAAGTCCAAAAGAATTGGTCACGGCAGCGCAAAAGCTGGGAGTGAGGTCACTGGCGTTGACAGATATCAACAACACTTCATGTGCCTATCAATTTGTAGATGCTTGTCGAGCACAGGGTATCAAACCAGTGTTGGGTGTAGAGTTTAGAGAGGAAAATGAGTTGCTATATGTCGGTATAGCCAAAAATGACGAAGGGTGGAGGGAGTTGTGTGAGTGGTTGACCAGGCACTCGTTGGCAGGAGAGCCTTTGCCCAAGATCGCACCTGACTGGCAGCATTGTTATGTCATCTATCGTAAGCTGCCAAAAGGCGTACAACACCTCAACGCAAATGAATTTGTCGGTGTCCGCCCTGAAGAAGTGAATCACCTCTATGCCTCTTATATGAAAAACCATCAGGATCGCTTGGTAGTTTTTAGCCCGGTAACTTTCATGGACAATGACGGTTTCAGGGCACACAAACTACTTCGTTGCATAGATCTCAATATTGTAGTAAGTAAACTTACCCTCAAAGATCATGCAAAAGCCTCAGAAGTATTTTATGAGGAAGCGCACTTGGAAGCCATTTTTGAGCAATACCCCACGATCGTAGAAAACACAAGAGCTTTGTTGGACAATTGCCACACAGAAATGACTTCCACCAATTTACACAATCGTCAAACCTTCACGGGAAACAAGCAGGATGATATGAAGTTGTTGACCAAGCTGTCACTCAGTGGTTGCGAACGAAGATATGGCCCGACAAATCGCAAAGCCCTGCTACGTACCCAAAAGGAACTTAAGGTCATCGAACAACTTGGCTTCTGTGCTTATTTTCTCATCACATGGGACATTGTGCGGTATGCGCATTCAGTGGGTTATCATCACGTGGGGGCGGGGTAGTGGAGCCAACTCGATTGTGGCGTATAACCTATTGATAACGGATGTAGACCCATTGGAACTCGACCTTTATTTTGAGCGTTTCATCAATCCATATCGCAGTTCACCCCCTGATTTTGATATTGATTTTTCATGGGATGAGAGAGATGACGTGACAGACTATATTTTCAAAAGATATGGCAAAGAGCACACAGCCCTTTTAGCAACTTACAATACATTCAAGGGAAGATCGATCATCAGAGAGTTGGGTAAAGTTTTGGGGCTTCCGCCAGCGGATATCGATGTCATTGTCAATGAACCACTGGCATCAGATAAACATCACCCTTTTGCGAAGCACATTTTCAGGTTTGGCAAAATGATAGAAGGCCTGCCCAACTATTTGTCTATTCACGCTGGGGGTATCCTGATCAGTGAGCGTCCGCTCAATTATCACACCGCGCTTTTGTTGATGCCAAAAGGTTTTCCGATTGTGCATTTTGACATGTATGGAGCCGAGGATTTGCAGTTTCATAAATACGATGTATTGAGTCAAAGAGGTTTGGGACACATCAAGGATACGGTAAAACTTGTCAAAGAAAATCAGGGCAAGGCCATTGATATCCACAATGTGTCAGCGATCAAAGAAGATGTAGAGGTGAAAAACAGCTCAAATCTGGCCAATGTATTGGTTGTTTTTATATTGAGTCTCCGGCCATGCGTGGCTTGCTTACAAAGCTGAGTTGCGATACCTATGTCCATTTGGTAGCAGCTAGTTCCATCATCAGGCCAGGGGTTGCAAAATCGGGGATGATGCGGGAATACATTCAACGCTTCCACAAACCAGACAGTTTTATCTATCTGCACCCAGTTTTTGAAGAACATCTTGGCGAAACATTTGGTGTGATGGTATATCAAGAAGATGTTATGAAAATAGTACACCATTTTGCTGGCCTAGATCTCGACGAGTCAGACATTTTGAGGCGTATTATGACGGGCAAAAAGAAAAATTCAGACACTTTTTACAATTTACATCGCAAGTTTTTTGTCAATTGTGCTGAACGCGGTTACCCAGAAGAGTTGAGTCAAGAAGTTTGGCGGCAGGTGGAGAGTTTCAGCGGATATTCTTTTTGTAAGGCGCACTCGGCATCTTTTGCTGTAGAGTCTTTTCAGTCATTGTACCTCAAAACATACTTTCCACTAGAGTTTATGACGGGTGTTATCAACAATTTTGGAGGGTTTTACCAAACTGAGTACTACGTCCATGAAGCTCGAATGTGTGGAGCTAAAATAGAGGCGCCTTGTGTAAATCACAGCCGAAACCTCACCCATATTTATGGAAAAACCATTTATCTTGGGTTTATTCACATGGCCAATTTGGAGCGAAAGTTGGCACTGACCATTGTAGCTGAGCGCGAAAACAAAGGTGATTTCAGAGACCTCAAAGACTTTATCAATAGGGTGGAGGTCAGTAGGGAACAATTGGAAATTTTGATAAGAATTGGGGCTTTCCGATTTACAGGACTCAATAAGTATCAACTCATGTGGGAGAAAAACGCAGTCTATAATCCAATGATCAAACACATACCAGTCGCCAGTCTTTTTGAAGCCGATACGGAACATTTTGATCTACCTATGCTAGAAGAAGGTAAATATGAACAAGCATTTGATGAAATTGAGATTCTGGGTTTTCCACTATGCTCACCTTTTGCTCTTGTCAACGCAGATGCAAAACCAGATATTCTGGCAGCCGATATGCGCAAGTACTACGATAAAACGGTAGTCATGATGGGCTATTATGTAACGCGCAAGGATGTGACCACAGTAAATCGCAAATTGATGAATTTTGGGACTTGGCTAGATGAGGAGGGAATGTTTTTTGATACGACCCACTTTCCACCTTCACTGGCTCAGTATCCTTTCAGGGGTAAAGGAGTGTATTTGTTGAAGGGTAAAATTGTGGACGATTTTGGATTCCCAAGTATGGAAGTTG
Source organism: Saprospiraceae bacterium (assembly GCA_016715105.1). Taxonomy (GTDB): domain Bacteria; phylum Bacteroidota; class Bacteroidia; order Chitinophagales; family Saprospiraceae; genus JADKBO01. The sequence continues at coordinate 102,993 of JADKBO010000004.1, forward strand.
TTTGGATGGATAAGTTGCCATTTGTGAAAGACGAGCGATATTGATTCCCCTGTGGTATTATAATGGCAGAAAACTCTTTCCGATGAAACTGATTAAGTAAATTTATGGTTTGATATATCATTAATTAGGATATGGATTCAGTAACAATTGAAGAACTCAAAGGATTGGTTAAGGAATTGATCATTTCTCAAAAGGAAACGGACTCTAAGTTTAAAGAAACAGATTTAAAATTTCAACAAACGGACAAGCGCATCAAGGAAGCCTTTGATCTTTTTGAAGGGCATTGGGGGAAGTTGATGGAAAGTCTCATTGAAGGCGATTTGATAAAATTGCTGAAGGATAAAAATATAGCAGTTCATAGAGTGTCTAGTAGAATTCATGGTATTTATGATAATCAAGAATATGAGTACGATCTTATTGCCCACAATGGCAATGAAATAGTAATCGTGGAAGTGAAAACAACATTGAGGGTAAAGTATGTCAATAAGTTTGTAGAGGACTTGAAAAAGGCCAAAGAGCGCATGAAAGAATATGAAAATTTCAACATTTATGGTGGAGTTGCTTTCTTACGATCTGAAGAAGAAAGTGCAAAATATGCAGAGAGTATGGGCTTGTTTGTGATCAGGTCAACGGGTAATTCGGCCCATATCATCAATGCCGACAGTTTCGAACCTCATATTTTTTAAATCTCGGCAATAAAATTTCAAAATTATTTAGATTTAATATTATCCAATATTCAACCAATTATTGCGCATAAGCAACCAAGTATAGTATATTATTTAGCAAGGAATCTATCTTGTGAAATTTGCTTTGTAATCTAAATAGACCCTAGAAATGTCGCTTTACAACCTAATACACATATTTTAGTGTATTCAATACAAATAGTTTTATTTTGTGATCTTTATGGAAAATAGTGTATAGGAATAACCAAAACACTAGGGCTTCTTTTCTGTTGATACATATGTTTTGTATGAAAAAACAGTAAAAAGCTTTTATAAATATTAAATGAATGTCTGATTCAAAATTCACAATTGTCTGATTATAGGTTCCGGTCCAGCTGGATATACTGCCGCAATTTACGCAGCCAGGGCCAACCTGAAACCAATACTTTATACAGGTCCCCAGCCAGGTGGACAACTTACCATCACCAATGATGTAGAAAACTATCCAGGGTATCCAAAAGGTATCATGGGGCCAGAAATGATGGAAGATTTCAGAGCGCAGGCAGAACGTTTTGGCACTGATATCAGATATGAAATGATTACTAAAGTAGACTTCACGGGCCCTGTTCATAAGGTCTTCACTGAATCAGGTGAAGAAGTAAGTGCACATACAGTTGTCATTTCCACTGGAGCTACCGCAAATGGCTTGGATTGGAATCTGAGACAAGACTCAATAACAAGGAGTGAGTGCGTGTGCAGTTTGCGACGGATTTTTCTTCAGAGGACAAGACGTCATCGTTGTTGGTGGTGGCGATACGGCCGCTGAAGAAGCTACCTACCTAGCGAAAATGTGAAAACTGTACACTTGTTAGTGCGCAGGGACGAAATGCGAGCAAGTAAAATCATGCAAGAACGTGTAGCCAAAACAGAAAATCTCATCGTCCATTGGAATACTGAAACTTTGGAAGTCCTCGGTACAGAAGGAGTAACTGGTGCAAAAATACGCAATACAAAAACTGGAGAAATATCCGAAATTACAGCGACAGGTTTTTTCGTGGCCATAGGACATCAACCAAATACCAAAATTTTTGAAGGTTGGCTAGACATGAATGAGTCTGGCTATCTGGATGTTGTTCCCGGAAGAACATTTACAAAAATCCCAGGGGTATTTGCCGTTGGTGATGCCGCCGATTATACTTACAGGCAAGCAGTAACTGCAGCAGGAACTGGTTGTATGGGTGCACTTGATGCCGAGCGTTATTTGGTAGAATCAGGTGTTATTTAATTATAAAATATTGATTTAAAAAATAGCCCCAAGCTAAATTCAATTTGAAAACAAACAAACAAAACTGAAACAACCATGAGTACTAAGTTTAGACCAGGTGTATTATTTGGAGATGAAGTAACAGAATTGCTAAATTATGCCAATGAAAAGGATTTTGCTATTCCTGCGGTAAATGTCATCGGGACAAATTCTATCAATGCTTGTCTTGAAACAGCAAAAGCGGTAAATTCTCCTATTATTATCCAATTCTCCAATGGTGGAGGTGTTTTTATGGCTGGTAAAGGTTTGGATAATACCAATCAAAAAGCAGCTGTTCTAGGAGCAGTTTCTGGAGCAAAACACGTACACGAACTGGCTGAAGCCTATGGTGTTACTGTACTTTTACATACTGACCATTGTGCAAAAAGCTTACTTCCTTGGATGGATGGTATGCTTGATGCAAGCACTAAATACTATGAGCAATTTGGTCATGCGTTGTTTTCTTCTCACATGTTGGATCTTTCTGAGGAGCCGATTGAGGAGAATGTACATATTTGTAAAGAATATTTGGCTCGCATGAGCGAATTGGGAATCACCCTTGAAATGGAACTTGGAGTTACTGGGGGTGAAGAAGATGGTGTTGATAACAGTGATGTTGACAGTAGTAAACTTTACACTCAACCAGAAGAAGTTGCCTATTGTTACGAGAATCTTAAACACATAAGTCCTGCGTTTACCATTGCAGCGGCATTCGGAAACGTTCACGGTGTTTACAAACCAGGGAATGTAAAGTTGTCACCTATTATTCTTAAAAACTCTCAAGATTATATCCAAAACAAGTTTAATACAGGTCCTAACCCTGTAAACTTTGTATTCCACGGTGGATCTGGTTCTACTCGTGAAGAAATAAGAGAGGCTATTGAATACGGTGCCATCAAAATGAACATTGATACTGACATGCAGTGGGCATTTTGGGAAGGTGTAAAAGATTACTACGAGGCTAAGAAAGGATATTTGCAAGGTCAAATTGGCAATCCAGATGGTGCTGATAAGCCAAATAAGAAAAATTATGATCCAAGAGTTTGGTTGAGAGAGGGAGAAAAGTCATTTGTCAAGCGATTGAGTTTGGCTTTTGAAGATCTTAATTGCATCAACCAAAATGCATAATCTTTTAAAGAGATAAATCAACGGAAGGGAGCAATTTGCTCCCTTTTTTTTGCTTACATCATAATAAAAAGTAGCTTGAAGTCATTATTAAAATGTGCTGTCATAAAGGATATGTATTTTTGTATCCTGATTGGGTATTGTTATAAATATGAAATTGAGTAGTAAATTATATGTTGTATTTTTTTTGTTGTCAAATACCTGCCTAATTGCGCAGCTGAAGTTTGTCAACGAATTTCTCAATATAGGCGTAGGCGCAAGAGCGCTTTCTATGTCGGGAAGTGTCACTGCCAGTAGTTCTGATGCAAGCGCTACCTATTGGAACCCAGCAAATCTTTCAGGCATAAACGCACCAATGGAATTCAATGCAATGCACGCAAATTGGTTTGGTGGCATTGCAAACTATGATTATCTAGCTTTGGCAAAACGTGTAAATCAAGAGAAAAACGGGTATTTTGGATTATCAATGATCAGATTGGGAATCGACAATATACCCAATACTTTAAATCTTGTCGGGCCCGATGGCTCCATAGATTTCGATCGGGTGACTACTTTCAGTGCAGCAGATTATGGATTTTTCCTTTCATATGGACAGGAAATTAAAAGTAATTTTAAGGCTGGAGGAAATGTCAAAGTCATCCACAGGACCATCGGCACATTCGGCGCCTCATGGGGTTTTGGCGCAGATCTTGGGGTAACTTTGGTTGCCGGACATTTTACCTTTAGTGCAATGGCCAGAGATATTACCACCACCTTCAATACGTGGTCCTTTAATCTATCGGAAGAAGAGAAGAAAGTTTTTTTTAGCCACAGGCAATGATGTACCCTTATCCAGCACAGAACTCACACTACCGAGAATAATTTTGGAACAGCCTATAAGTTTGATAAAGGCAATTTTTCAGGTCTTGCAGAAGTAGATTTAAATATTTCTACCGATGGACGACGAGCAGCCATTATCTCAGGCAATAGGTTTACCATTGATCCCACTTTTGGTTTTGAAATAGGTTATGCAAAAAGGGTATATTTGAGGGGAGGCATTGGCAATTTACAGCGCATCATCAACCTGCAGAACGCAAACAGTAATACATTTGATTTTCAACCCAATGTTGGCCTTGGTTTGGGATTAGGTAGGTTGAGGATTGATTATGCATTGGCAAATGTTGGCAATGTTTCAGGCGTATTAGCTTCCCATATTTTTTCAGCATCCTTAAGATTTGCGGAAAAAAATAAAAACAATAATTAATTATCAATGAAGCTACTTGACAAATGCCGAGCAATTTACAAAGGTGATATACTTGCGGGTAGCTTTTATTTATTTATTGGCTCCATTTTTATACTGATTTCGATCGCGCTTTATGCTTGGGCTACTACACCTGGCTTCTTGCAACTAGGAGTTGGTTTATTTGTGTTTTCTATTTTTTCTATAGGGAAAGGAGTCCTCACGATGAGCATTTATCGAAAAAGGTTGGATTTTTATCAACGACTTGAGGTGCTTTCAGCCAAAGATCTTTTAGAAGAGAAAACATACACTACTTTTCGCTTAGGTAAAAAGGAAGTGAACCGCAGAAGGTACATTTATATGGTTATCATTGGCTCAATTGTTGGCGTAGCAGGCTTATTTTTACCGGGAAAAAGTTATATTGTCAGTACTGCCATCCCTGTTGTTTTGTACTCTGCTATCGAATTTGCCGTAGGTTTAATGGCAGAATTTAGATTATGGGAATATCACAGAAGTTTGGAAAAAGGAAGTGACCTCTCCGAGTAGATAGTCTAATTCATTAACATAATTAGTAAAGTTGGAATAGCTAATAGGCCATCCATCCACAATGAGTAGTACAAATCCTCTTGATTTTTACACTTTATTATACTGAAAAACGCGATGATTCCGACCAACCAATAGGTCATAAGTGGTATTTTCCAATTTGGTATTGTTGAAAAACCGGCAAAAGAAAAGGTAACACAGGCAAGTATAAGAAAAGCCAGAGAAAGTAAGATTGTTTTGTCTTTTCCTAAATATGTAGCAATCGTTTTTACGCCATCTGCATGATCAATTTCAACATCTCTAATGTCAAAAGGTAAGGTTATTGCCAAGATGAAAAAGTTTGAAGCCAGAAAAAAAAGCAATTGTTGATGTATACCAAATACCTCATAAGTTGGGATAAAAACTGTCAAAAAAGAATAAATAATAGCTATGAGAAAAACTTTTAAATAAGGTAAATCCCTCAACCTTTTTTTATTTTTGAAAATGGGTAACACGTAAAGGAGGCTTCCCAAACCTGGTAAAACGATGAGGAATATTTGGTCAAATGACAGCTTCAGTGTTGACACCATCATCCCCACAAGGGAAAAGGAGATATAGATTAATATATGCCGGTGGTACTTTATGATAAGTGAATACCTTTCAGATCTGAAAACCTTGATTCGGTCAAGGGCTATGATTTTATGAAACGAGTAGATCACATGTGTACCCAAACTTACAAAAATAATGTAAGGCCAATCAAACGTACTTTGTGTAATCTGATAGCAAAATGCGGTATAAAAACCAGTCACGATTGCAATATGAAAGCTCCCATATACGTACCATTCCAAAACTTTTTTCCAGAAAGATTTGGTTGTGAATGGTTGCGTCATGGTTATTTCAAATGTTAGAAATATTTGAAATTATGCCCATCTTCAATTGCCAACAAAGTTTCATAAATCAACTTAATGACATTTTCAACATCATCAATATGTGCCATTTCTACCGTTGTGTGCATATAGCGCAGTGGCAGAGAAATTAAAGCACTTGGCACGCCTCCATTGCTGTAAGCAAAAGCATCTGTATCTGTGCCCGTACTTCTACTAGAAGCACTCAATTGCACAGGTATTTCATTTTTTGAAGCTACATCCCTGATCAATCTGAGCAATTTATTGTGAACTGCGGGAGCAAAAGTAAGGGAAGGACCTTTTCCGCATTTTACATCTCCTTCTTTTTTAGCGTTGAGCAAAGGTGTACTTGTATCATGACAAACATCAGTGACGATGGCTACATTGGGTTTTATGGTATTGGCAATCATTTCTGCACCTCTCAGACCAACTTCTTCTTGTACCGCATTCACAATGTAAAGCCCAAAAGGCAATTCTTTTTTGTTTTCTTTGAGAAGTCGTGCTACTTCTGCAATGCAAAAGCCGCCCATTCTGTTATCTAGCGCCCTTCCTGCATAATATTTATTGTTGAGTTTGGTCAAGCCGTCCTCAAAAGTAACAACGCATCCAACGTGAATTCCCATTTCTTCCACTTCCTTCTTATCACTGGCACCGACATCTAGAAAAATATTTTCAATAGAAGGTGCCAAAGTGGCGTCTTTGCCTGTTCTTACATGGATTGCAGGCCAGCCAAATACACCTTTGACGATGCCTTTATCTGTATGGATATTGACCCTTTTTGAGGGTGCAATCATATGATCACTTCCACCATTTTTGATGACGTTGATGAAACCTGTATCAGAAATGTGATTTACGTACCAAGAAATCTCATCCGCGTGGCCTTCAATAACAACTTTAAATGGTTTGTCAGGATTGATCACCGCATAAGTTGTCCCATAATTATCTAGTTGCCATTCATCAACATATGGCTTTATATAATCCAACCAAAGTTTTTGACCTTCGTTTTCATAGCCAGTTGGAGAGGCGTTATTGAGATATTCGTAAAGAAATTTTTCTGATGCTTCGTTGATAATCTTCATTAATTCCAGTTGGTTTTTAAGTTTTTACTAAATGCTTCAGACCAACTATTTGGGTCTGCATTCCATTCTTTGAGCACTGTAAGTTGGTCATTAGAAATATAGTCAGTTTCAAGTGCTTCTTGAAGTAGAGTTTCATAGTTGCACAAAGAAGCATATTTGCATTTTTCGCGAGCAAAATTTAGAACAGATTTTGCCAATTGATAATCAAAAATGGCCAAAACACCTACAACTTCATATCCTTCTTGTCTCAAAACTTCTACGACTTGGATACTTGAACCACCTGTAGAAATCAAATCTTCTATGACCAATATTTTTTGGCCTGGTTTGAGATCGCCCTCTATTTGGTTCTGTCTGCCGTGAGATTTTGCCTCTGATCTTACGTATGAAAAAGGCATGTTGAGAAAATCTGCCAATAATGCCCCGTGAGCTATTCCTGCCGTTGCAACACCAGCTACCATATCAAAAGCTCCAAATTCTTTTGATTTTTCTGCTAAGGCCTCCTTTATCACATTTCTGGCAGGAGGGTGAGATAGTGAAATTCTATTATCGCAATATATTGGCGATTTAATTCCTGAAGCCCAAGTAAACGGACTTTGTGTATTTAACTTAATTGCTTTTATTTGCAACAAATTTGAAGCAACGATTCTGCTATAATTCATGATAAGCTTAACTTTTTTATTATAAAGTGGTGCAAATGTACAAAATCTATATAAATGAAATTCCTCTTATTTTAAAACAAAAGGAATTAGTGACAGTAGCAGAACAGGAAGATTCTACGATCTTACTCGCAAAATATACTGGCAAACTCAAACACTTATTACAATATATTGATCTTTGCGAAAAAGGGACCTCTATCAATAAAATTATTCTATATGCTGAAGATTATAAACAGCTAAAAAGAGATTTTCTTTCCCTTTTTGTGATCAATAAAGCTGCTGGTGGGCTCATTATGAATGAGTTTGGCGAAACCCTCTTTATTTTTAGAAGAGGATTTTGGGACATGCCCAAAGGTAAATTCGAAAAAGGTGAAACTAAAAAACAAACGGCTTTGAGGGAAGTCAATGAAGAAACAGGTATAAAACAAATTGAAATTAAATATAAAATTGGCGTCACCAATCATGTTTTTAAAAACAAAGCAGGTATCCGTATCATCAAAAAATCTTATTGGTATTTGATGCAGTGCCCTAAGCAAAAACTCATTCCACAGTCTGCAGAAGACATTGAAGAAGCTGTTTGGATGACCATTCCTGATTTTCTCAGTAATTGCAAACCCATTTACAAGAATATTCTTGATATCATTGAAAAATACCAAAATAAGGTCAAAGTTTAGTTTTTGGTTGCAGTAGCCCAAATTAATTAATCTATCATCCTTTTCTAAAAGAATGAATTCTTTTGAATCAAATGAAGTATTTACCTCAACTTTTTTTTGTTTCATTTGTCCTTTATTCTATCGCAGTTTTTGGTAACCAAACGCCATAAAATTGCCAACCAAATATCTGTTTATGTGGCTAAAGTTTAGAAAAAGTTTCTCATTGCGCTTGGTATAATTTTTTTGGCTTCTATCGCCTTACTACCCCAATTGAAGTTTGAATTTGATTTTGAGCAATTTTTCCCCGAAGGAGATGAAGACCTTGCTTTTTATAAAGATTTCATTCAAGATTTTGAGACAGATAACAACTTTTTGTTGGTAGGAGTTGAAAATGAATCTGGAGTTTTTGAGCAATCTTTTTTATCAAAATTGCAAAAATCCACCACTGACCTTCGTGACATTCCCCAAGTTAAAAATAGTCAGTCTATAACCTCCATTCGACTTCCGTTCAAAACTCCCTTTGGTTTCACTTCCTTCCCGCTTGTGCATGTTTCAGAACCCGATCGATATGCTTCAGACAGAGAGAAGATTTTAAATGATAAAAGATTTGTTGGCAATCTCATCAATGACAAGGGAACAGCTGCGGTAATCTTACTTAAAACCATAGACACCTTACCAGTCACGGAATCTGATCTCTTTATTGCAAAAGTTGATAGTACGATGCGTGTAAATGGCTTATCAGATTATCACCTACTAGGCAGGGGATTTTTCCAAAGTGAAATCGTGAAAATCCAAAAAACAGAAGTCTTGATTTGTGGCATCATTTCTTTTCTAGCAGTTATGATCATCATGTGGTTGATCTACAGGAAAGTTTCCATCATATTCATCACCCTCACATCAGTAACTGTAAGTTTGATTGTGTTTTTTGGTTTCTTGAGTGTAACCAATCGAGGCTTGAGTTTGATGAGCGCTTTATATCCTGTAATAATATTGATAGCTGGAACATCAGACATCATTCATATTTTAAACAAATATCTTTTTGAATTAAGACATGGAAAGGAACGGATCACGGCCATTTCCAATACAATGAAAGAAGTTGGTTTGAGTACTTTTATAACTTCTGCAACAACGGCAGTGGGTTTTTTAGCTTTGATGACTTCAAGGTTGAGACCTGTCAGAGAGTTTGGATTTAATTGTGCTATCGGAGTGATGATTACTTTTATCATTGCAGTCCCCTTGACAATGGCTCTTCTGTCTTACTTTGATGAACACAAAATCAGTCAAGATAAAAGAAGTACAAAGTTTTGGGACAATTTCATCCAGAAATTATACCTCTTTACCAAAAATAATACTAAAAGCATTTCTTGGGGTACTATACTAATTACTGTATTTTGTTTTATAGGAATGAGTAAAATTTCCACCAATTATAGCATCCAAAAGAACTTACCACTCAATGCCAAAGTAGGGGTAGATTTCTTATTCTTTGAAAAGCAATTTTCAGGATTCAGACCTTTGGAATTTGCTGTTCTACCTCAAGGTAATTATAAGGCGGGTGATTATGAAGTTGTAAAGGCCATCAATGATCTAGAATCTCACTTGGAATCCTATGGCGTCATAGGAAGCATCATGTCCCAAGCATCATTATATAAAAGTTTGGTCATGTCTTCCAATGAAAACAATGCGGAGGCCTATACTTTTCCAGAAGATGAAGAAAGCTACAACGTTTTCTTACCTCTCGTAAAACAAATATTAAAATCTGAAAGTGCCATTTTGGTCAATGCCGACAACACAAAAACCCGGATTTCATCCAGAATTAGTGATATCGGTGCAGACTCTATAAAAATGATTTCCGGAAAGCTTGATGGTTGGATCGACGCGAACATTGACTCTTCAGTTGTGAAAATCAAACAAACAGGGACGGGACTCATTTTGGATAAAAACAGTCAATACGTCAAAGAAAATTTGATAAACGGTCTTGGATTATCATTATTATTAATCAGTTTGATGATGGCATTTTTGGTCAAGAGTTGGAGAATGGCCATAGTTGCTTTTGTACCTAATTTTATTCCCATCCTTTTTGCAGCAAGTTTGCTTGGTTGGCTTGGCATTGATTTGGAAGCAGGAATTTCTATTGTTTTTGGAGTTGTATTTGGCATAGTCGTGGACGATACCATCCACTTTTTGGGCAGATATAAAATTTTGATTGAGCAAAAACATTCAGTTGAGGAAGCGCTTCATATCACGATAACGGAAACCGGACGTGCGCTCATTTTCACTACTATAATCTTATTTACTGCCTTTTTAGTAATGGTTTTTTCAAGTCAGCCATTGACGAGAACAGTTGGGACTTTGATTAGTGTTACATTCATATCAGCACTTGCAAGTGACATCCTACTCATTCCAGTTTTGATCAGGTGGTTATATCCTGAACACAAAAAAGATTGATGATCTGGCAGCGTTTGATAGTAAGATTCTTAAAAATTATGCCCATTATTTTGTTAGCTTTTTGTAATCAAACATGAAACTTCTTTAGTTTGGCTGATACTTCCCATGCCTTTTGGTTTTGTTATTTTTCAAAGAGCAAGATTACTTACCAACCATTGTATTATAAATTTTAAAAATATATATTATCATTGCAGAAATTATATCGCAGACGTGGAAAAGATTGTATTACATCTAGGGTCAAATAAATCTGATAGGGTTTCCTACATTCAAAAAGCGATAGCTTTGATACAGAAACACATTGGCAAGGTTTTACAAAAGTCCATGTTGTACGAGACCGAACCATGGGGACTTGCTGATCAAGAAGATTTTATCAATCAGACCATCATTGTAGAGTCGAATCTTTCAGCTGAGCAGCTCATCATAAAAACAAAAGCTATTGAAGAAGAAATAGGAAGAGAAAAGACAGAAAAATGGGGCCCAAGGAATATTGATATCGACATTTTACTTTATGGAAATAAAAAGGTAGAAAAAAAAGATTTGATTATTCCACATCCTAAAATTACTGAAAGAAACTTTGTCCTTATTCCTTTGATGGAATTATTGCCTGATCTCATTTTGCCGGGTTTTGAATACTCTGTAGAAGAACTTTACGAGCAGTGTCAAGATAGTTGTGAGGTACGCATTTATGAAGAAGAAAATTGATAAAATAATAATCTGTGTTTCCATACAAATACATATGTATCGAAGGTAATATAGGAGCCGGTAAAACGTCTTTTTGTAACTTGGTGAAATCTGAGTTCAACTGTAAGTTGATCTTAGAACAATTTGCGGACAATCCATTTTTACCACTTTTTTATGACGATCCTGAGCGTTATGCTTTTACGGTAGAGTTGTTTTTCATGACAGAGCGTTATAAGCAATTGCAAAAAGAACTCAGTATGGATTTGTTTTATGATTTCACTATCGCTGATTATTCCTTCATCAAAACATTGTTATTTGCTAGACAGAATTTGGGAGATGAAGAATTTAGATTATTCCAGAAAATGTTTTCAGTCCTAAATCAATCTTTCCCTACACCAGATTTATTCGTGTATTTTCATCGCAATCCAGATATTTTACAAAAGAACATTGGAAAGCGGGGGAGGTCCTATGAAAAAAAGATCAGTGACGATTATTTGTCGGGCATTCAAAATGCATATTTTGAATATTTCAGAAATATCCTCACATTTCCATTACTCATCATTGATCTCAATGACATCGACTTTATGAAAAACAGGGACCATTATGAAGAAGTGAAATCCTATCTTTCAAGGACGTATTTACCCGGTGTACACCGATTAAGTTTAAGTCTTTAGGCATTTAGTCTATGAATACCTGTTCCATATCTATTAATTAGTCACATGACAAATCAAATTTATATATTTACATGTTGTGATTTATTTAAACTAGGTTTCAATTTTACCACCATATGACATTCTTTAAATCTGTTTTGAGCTCCTGTTTAGGAGTTTTTCTTGCTTTCATTCTGATCATTTTGGTTTTTGTAGGAATAAGCAGTGCAAGTTTTTTATCTAGTGAAACCAAACCCAAATTGGGATTATTGTATCTAGATTTGTCTGAAATTGTCCCAGAACTTACTGGCAATATTGGTTCAAGTTCTTTTTCACTGGAAGCCCAGCCAAATTATACAGGTCTCCAAGAATTAAAAAAATTGATAGATCATGCCAAAACCGATGACAATGTCAAGGGTATCGTTTTGGATATCAAAGATACTCCCAACGGAGCCTCAACTTTATTTGAAATAGTCAAGTCATTAAAGGATTTTAAAGAAAGTAAAAAGCCGGTGTTGGCTTACATTGACAATACCAGTCAAAATGGCTACATGGTGAGCAGTGTTGCCGATCAAATCATGATGAACCCTAATGGTGAAATTGGTCTCAGAGGTTATGGTATGATGGTGCCATTTGTCAAGGACGCAGCAGATAAATTGGGTATAGAATTCAAAATTTTCTATGCGGGCAATTTCAAAAGTGCAACAGAATCATTGCGCAGGACAGATATCAGCCCTGAAAATAGATTGCAAAGCCGTGAATTCCTTGCAGAAAGAATGGATGTATTCAAGCAAATATTGTTTCAAAATCGGAAGTTGCAAAGTGCAAAGCTTGATTCAATTATGAATAATATATTGGGCCGCTCTGCTAAATTGAGCTTGTCAAATGGCTTAGTTGACAAAATTGGATATCGTCCGGATTTTCATGAATTAATTGCTTCCAAAACTGGATTGGACGCTGATGATCTCAATTATATTGGAATTGACACCTATGCTGCAGCCACAATTCTCTCTAATAAAGGATCTTTCAGTAATAAGATTGCAGTGGTTTACCTCGAAGGAGATATCATGGATGGGGCTGATGATAAAGGTCTTATTTCAGATAAGAAATATGAAAAAGTCTTTGCTAAAATCAGGAAAGATGATAAGGTTAAGGCTGTCGTTCTCAGGGTAAATAGTGGTGGTGGTAGTTCATATTCTTCCGATATCATATGGAACGAAGTAGAATTGCTCAAGAAAAAAAATATTCCAGTTATAGCATCATTTGGTGATTATGCAGCAAGTGGTGGTTATTATGTTGCTTGTGGGGCAGATAAAATATTTGCAGCCCCAAATACTTTGACAGGATCAATTGGTGTTTTTTCCATCTTGCTCAAAACCAAAGAGTTATTTAATGAAAAATTGGGCATTACATTTGACACCGTCAAAACGCACAACAACGCAATTTATCTGAGCTCAAACTATGATTTTTCACCTAAAGAGGAGGAAGTCATGAAAGAAATGACCGAAGATATTTATGACCAGTTTTTAACGAAAGTTGCCAAAGGTCGTAAAATGTCCAAAGACAGCGTGCATTTGGTAGCTCAGGGTAGAGTGTGGACAGGACAAAAAGCCATAACAAATGGATTGGTTGATGAATTAGGAAATTTGGATGATGCAATTGCAGCAGCTGCGAAAATGGCAAAAGTAGATGATTATAGAGTCAGTGAATTTCCTTACATCGAAAAAGAATTCTGGGAAGAACTTCTACAAAGTCTTACTAAAAGCACAGAGCCTGAGGCTCAGGTCAAAAACTGGCTTAAAACACAAAATAAAAGCTTGTACGAAACTTCAATCTATTTAGAGAAGCTTTCAAAAATGGAAAAAGTGCAAGCCAAGCTCCCGTTCAGAATAGAGGAATAGTTATACCTGAATTGGATTATAAATAAAAAACCTCGCACTCAAAACGAGAAGAGTGCGAGGTAAACCAACATTACCAATGAGATATGTTAACCAACTATATTATATACGCATAGAGCGCATGTTTTGTGTTTTATTTCTCGTTAAAATATCATTAAAGTTTGGAGAAATGGGTGAATTCTACCCGTTTTGTTTTGATTCGGCTAAGATTTGTTGATGAATATGGAGTATTTGGGGTATTAACAGATCTTTTCCATCATTATTGATGATGTAGTCCGCATACTTTATTCTCTCCGCATCAGGCATTTGGTTTTGCATTCTGCTTTTGATATCGGTAACTTTTGCCTTGTCTCTTTTCGCAGCTCTTAAAAGTCTGATTTCTTCAGGACAAGTTACCACAATGGTTTTATCCAATGATTTGTAAGACCCGCTTTCAATCAATAATGCAGCCTCTTTCAATGCATATGGAACGTCTTTTAGCTTTTCAAACCAATCATGTCCATCTTGGATGACTGCAGGGTGTACAATTGCATTGAGTTTTTTAAGGATTGGTGGATCATTGAAAGCGATACTTCCGATGTATTTTCTATTCAATCGACCATTTTTAAAGTACGCTTCCGTTCCAAATAAAGTGATAATTTGATGTTTGATAACTTTACTCGCAGTCATGAGCTGTTTGGCTCTATCGTCGGCATAGTAAACTGGAATGCCTAAAAGTTCAAAAATTTTACAAATGGTGGTTTTACCACTTGCAATGCCACCGGTGATTCCTACTTTATACATTTACATCAAACATGTTTAGCAAAGTGATTAACAATTTGGTTTTTTTAGCCATAATGATAGTCAATGATTATTTGTTTTAAATCAAATGTGAACGTCTTCTTTTTGGGTTATTTTACACCAAGGTACCAGAGTTGCTTCATCTACTTGATCAATACTTACCTCCAAGAGTGTTGCTTTTAATTGTAATAAAATCTCAAATTGCGTAGATTTTCTCAAATTCACAACGACTTGCACCTCAGTATCAAAATTCTTTTCAACGATATCCAAATCGAGCTTTTTCAAAACATTGAGCAAAAAGCCCATTTTATCATATCCCGCTTCTAAAAGATATTGAGTAGAAACAAATTTCTCAACGAATAAAGTATTTTCTAATGCTTCTTGAGCCGCCAGTTTATATGCCTGAATCAAACCACTCGCACCTAGTTTAGTTCCACCAAAATATCTGACAACGACAATCAGGACGTTGGTAACTCCTTTGCTTTTTATTTGACCTAATATAGGTTTTCCTGCTGTCCCTGAAGGTTCTCCATCATCAAAAGCCCGGTGTTCCTCACCATCAAGGCCTATTTGATAAGCAAAACAGTGGTGTCTCGCTTTGGGATGTTCTGATTTCAATTTTTTTATGATTTCGGAAAGTTGATGGGAGTCATCAAATGGATAGGCATAAGCAATAAACTTGCTTCCTTTTTCTTTGTATTCGCCTTGAGCTACACCTTCAATTGTAAAGTAGCTGTCTTTTATTGCCTCCATGATATGCGCAAAACTACCAGAAAATATAATTTTTAATTTATTTATTGCTACATTTTGATGACTTTTGGACCATCATTCAAAAATGAAAAATAACAGAGATCTATGCACATTGCACTCATATCAGACAATCATTCATACGTAGGACAAGACATTCTGGACCAAATTGCTGATGTGGATGAAATTTGGCACGCAGGAGATATTGGTTCATTTGAGTCAATAGATGAAATGAGAAAATTAAAACCTTTTAAAGCAGTGTATGGTAATATCGATGATACTGCCATGAGATTGGCTTATAAAGAGGATTTAATTTGGACATGTGAAGGCATCAAAGTTTATATGACACACATTGGAGGATATCCTGGCAGGTACAATGCACGCGCTTCCAAAATTATCAAAAGCGAAAAACCCAATCTCTTTATTTGCGGGCACTCTCACATCTGTAAAGTGTTACCAGATCACAAAAATGATCTCCTACATATGAATCCTGGTGCTTATGGATTTCATGGATTCCATCAGATAAGAACCATTCTAAAATTTGAAATTGTGGACGCTAAGATCAAAAATTTGAGAGCAGTGGAAATGGGTTTGAGAGGGCAGGGGTCGGTTTAATTGCCTTTTTCGATCAAATAACATTTACGATCCAACTTTCGCTCAAAATCAAAGTCGGTTGTACGAGCGGTGATGTCTTTGATGGCATGGGTTTTTATTTCCTCTACATTCAATTTAAATTTGGTATAGTTGGTGCTGAAAAACAATTGACCATTCTTTGTAAGCAAATCAAGGCATTGATTAATCATTGAAGCATGATCTCGTTGGGTATCCAATACATCTTCCATACGTTTGCTATTGCTAAACGTGGGCGGATCAAGAATGATGATATCGTAATACTCAAATGGAAGGAATTTTAAAAATTGCAACACATCTTCCTGATGATAAATATATTTTTCTACATTGGTAAAGCCATTCGTTGCCATATTTCGCTTAGCCCATTGTATGTAGGTATTGGACAAATCTATAGTAGTCACCTCAGTTGCACCTCCAGCAGCTGCAAAAACTGAGAAAGATCCCGTGTAAGCAAACAAGTTTAAAACTTTTTTTCCTGCTGCAAGTTCCTTTACGATGGCCCGGGTAGGGCGGTGGTCCAGAAATAGTCCAGTATCCAGGTAGGTCGTAAGGTTGAGATAAAACTTGAGATTACCTTCTTCTACCACATATTCGACTACTTCACTTTCCTCACTTTTGACATATTGATCATTCCTTTCTTTGATACTTTTCCTTTTTTTGAAAAATATGGACTTCAGTGGAATACCTATGATCTTTGCAATGATCTCTTTACTTTTATCAATCCATTCTGCATGTGACTGCTCATCCAATTGGTGATTTCTTTGATACTCGGCAACATACAATTTGTCACCATATAAATCTATCATAAACGGGAAATCAGGCAGATCCAAGTCATAAATACGATAACAACTTACACCTTTTTTAGAAGCAATTTTATGCAAGCGTTTATAGACTTTTTGCAATCTATTTTCAAAATCAACATATTTACTGTGCTCACTCATTGAATACTTTTAAAGTGAATTCAAGGAAATAACCTGAGTTGTCTTTGATAAATAATTGTAATGGTCCATCGGGTCGATGTTTTGGCTCTTCATAAAACAAACCATGCTCTTTGCAAATTTCAAATACAGTTTCAAAGTCATCGACCTCAAAGGCAAAATGCAATTGTCTGTTGCCACTTTTAACTTCATCTTCACCTTGGATCAGGTGTAATTCCTGACCGTTTCCCAAGTCAAACCAAGCACCAGGAAAATCAAATACAGGCCTTCGTTTCTCTGGAAATCCCATGATTTCTTTGTAAAAACGGACAGAAGCTTCCAAATCCTGAACATAGATCGCATAATGATCTAGTCGTTTTATATGATGGATTAATTGCCGTCCCACATCAAATATGCTTTCAGAAAACCATCTAGACCACCATTGAGTACGAGATCGGGATTTCTTGTCTCAAAACCAGTACGATGATCTTTTACCCTGCGATCATCCAAAACGTAGGATCTGATTTGTGAACCCCACTCATTTTTTTTCTTCCCGGCTTCTACTTTGTCACGTTCAGCCCGTTGTTTTTGCAATTCAATTTCGTACAATTGAGAACGCAACATTTGCAATGCTTTGTCCCGGTTGACGTGTTGAGATCTTTCTTGCTGACATTCAATAACAATACCAGAAGGTAAATGTCGCAACCTTACAGCAGTTTCTACTTTATTGACATTTTGACCACCAGCGCCACTTGCCCTGAAGGTATCCCATTCAATATCAGAAGGATTGACGTCCACCTCGATGTTATCATCCACCAAAGGGTGTACAAATACACTGGCAAAAGAGGTCATTCGTTTTCCTTGTGAATTGTATGGACTCACCCTTACCAGACGATGTACTCCATTTTCACCTTTCAACAAGCCATAACTATATTCTCCCGTAATTTCTAAGGAAACCGATTTGATTCCTGCTACGTCTCCAGCTTGGTTATACAATTCGCTGACTTTGAAATCACTTTTTTCTGCCCACATGAGGTACATTCTGTACAACATTTCAGCCCAATCGCAAGCTTCTGTTCCACCTGCTCCAGCGTTGATTTCAAGAATACAGCCAAATGCATCCTCTGGTTGATCCAATGTTGTTCTGAATTCTATGTCTTCAAATTTTGCTAAAATGTCTTGATAACGCTGCTCGATTTCATCTTCAGTAGGTTCTCCAGCTTTTTGATATTCTGATAAAATATCGATTTCATCTACAATGTCTTTGAGCTCATTGTATTTAGCAACCCAATTTTTGTGGTCTTTGAGTTCTTTTAAAAGTGCCTCAGCTTTTTCTGGATTGCTCCATAAGGTTGGATCAGAGGCTAGTTGTTCTTTTTCTTCAATCTGGAATAGTCGGTTATCGACGTCAAAGATATTGCTTTACACGTGAAAACCTCTCCAGCATCTGATTGTATTGATCAGTTGTCATTGCTGTCTTTTTGATTATGGTAAAACGGAAGTCGCCTTCTAAAACGACTTCCGTTTTAAGTTTTTTATTTAATGTCTTTTACCTCGATGTAAAAGATCAAATTTGAATTTGCAGGAATAGATCCTTGATCAGCTGGCCCGTAAGCAAGCTCTGAAGGAATGTAAACAATTGCTTTATCACCAACTTTCAACTGAGTCAAAGCCTCATCCCAACCTGGTATCACTTGTTGTTGACCAATTGGAAAAGAGAAAGCGTCTGGTCTTTGGAATGAATTGTCAAATGAAGTACCATTTTCCAAGGCACCATAGTATTCTACCGTAGCTACTTTGTCTTTTTCGCCCTTAGCACCTGTACCTTCTGCTACTTTTTTAATCATCAATCCTGAAGGAAGTGTTTCTGCAGTTAAAGTTCCAGCTTTTTTCTCAGCAATAAAACCTTCTACCATTGTGGTTACTTCTGGCAACATTTTCATACGCTCAGCAGTTTTAGCTTTCATAGCCTCTTCTTTTTCTGCAGTAAATGCAGTGTAACCAGCTTCATCCAAAATCTTTTGGATTTTCATTGTATAAGTCATCACTTTGATGCCTTGCTGAGCCAACATAGGATTTCCCAATGAATCAGCTGGAATATTGAGTGTGATACTGTCTCCAACTTGTGCATTTATTACAACTTCGTTGAAGAAATTCTTTTGAGTCTTTGCTGCAGCAGCATCCTCAACTTTAAGTACTCCAGGCTCATTTGGATCAAGTGATTCTTGCTTCACAACGCCATCACCAAGTATTTTGTAAGTGAAAAGCACGTATTCTCCCACCTTTACTTTGGGGCCAGTTCCTTTTGTATGGATGATGTATTCAAAATTATTGCTTGTTTTGAATGTACCGGTTTCCTTTTTGCATGCTGTAAAGAGCATCACAGAAACACAAATTGATAAAAGAAATGATAATCTCATGTATTTAATTGATTGTATATGATTACGAAATAATTTGCAAATTCAGGCCTTCTACCATTTTCCTGAATTTATCTAAAACATCTTCAAGTTTGGCATATGCTGATCCTCCGGAAGCGTTTTTGTGTCCGCCTCCATTGAAATTTTTTGAAGCAATTTGTTGTACGTCAATGGTGCCCTTGCTTCGGAGCGATATTTTTACGATGGATGGCTGTTCCATAATGAATGCTGCCATGTGTATATTTTCCATCATCAACATATAATTGACAATTCCTTCTGTATCTCCTCTTTGTATGTTGAAGTCTTTGTAATCTTGTTTCGTCAAATAGATCATGGCTGTATGTTTGTCAGCATAAACCTCCATTCTATTTGCCAAACAATGACCAAGTAATCTCAAATGTTTTTCTTTCAAAGCATTGAAAATATGGTTTTGGATACCATAATCGTCAACACCCAATTGTTTGAGTTTACCCGCTACCTCATAAGTGTATGGCCGAGTTGCGTATTTAAATGAACCAGTATCAGTGACCAATCCAGTAAAAAGACCAGAACCAATTTTTGGGTCAATGATATTTTCAAATCCCAAGTCTACCATAAATTTAAAAAACCAACTCGCTCGTACTGCTTGCTCCTGTATCTGAAATAACAAAATCGACAAATGGTTCTGGATCGAGGTGGTGGTCGATCATAATTTTGTCAGCTTTTGAAAATTGCACGTTTTCTCCTAGTTTATCTATACGATCTAGTGCGTTGAAATCTAAACAAAAAATGATTTTGGCTTCATTGACTTTTTCTCGGCATTCATCGTGCTTTAAGTCAAATATCATGATCTCTTCAAATCCTTCCAAATACTTGAAATTCGTTGGACATTCACTAGGAAGTATGATATCTACTTTATGTTTTAGCTTTCTGAGAAAATGAGCCAATGCAAGCGAAGAACCAATAGCATCGCCATCAGGATTCCTGTGAGAAAGTATAACGATGTCCTTTGGCATTACCAGTAAGGACTTTATTTGGTTGATTTCTGTCATTTATGCTTAAAGAGGTGCGAAATTGGTAAAATATATCTAATTAACAAAAATTTTAATGCTTTGTATTGCCTCACACCGTATCAGTTTTATATTTTTGCGCCTCATTTAGATAAAATTATAAAATTTCGAATATTATGGCGGGTACAAGAACCTTTACAATGATCAAACCAGATGCAGTAAAAGCTGGTCACATTGGTGCAATCCTCAATGACATTAACGCTGGCGGTTTCAAAATCGTGGCAATGAAATATACCAAACTTTCTGCTGAAAAAGCTGGCGAGTTTTATGCTGTACACTCAGCAAGACCATTTTATGGTGAATTAGTGGAGTTTATGTCTTCTGGTCCAATCGTTGCAGCTATCTTGGAAAAAGACAATGCTGTTGAAGAATTTAGAAAACTAATTGGTGCTACCAATCCAGCTGATGCAGCTCCTGGAACAATCAGAGCAAAATACGCAACTTCAATTGGTGAAAATGCTGTACATGGTTCTGATTCAGATGAAAATGCTGCTATTGAAGGTAGTTTCCACTTTGCTGGAACTGAAATTTTCTAGAAAAAATACCCTATTAATTTAGGATGATGTTTTAATGAAAGGGTCACTATATAGAATCTATGTACGTGGCCCTTTTTTTATGTCTCTTCGTCATAGAAAATTTGATAATATTTATTTCCATCACCATCAATTCCTTTGCGAATTTTTGTGTGATCCCCATGCACGTAGATGTGGAAATTTTTATCAAGTTTGATGATTGATTTAAATACTCTTGAACTTTTCTTGGTAGCTTGCTCTGAAATGTCAAATTCAGTTTTGAAAACTTTATCTCCGTTTTCTTCTTCCAGCGATTTGAAGTTTTTGAAGTTCTCTTTTTGCATTTGAGTCTCAAAAACCTGATCTAAATAAACAGCCTCATCAAAATTTTCGTTGTTGCTAAAATATTTTTCTGATTTGTGCATCACCGCAGCTTTTTCAGCCTTCCCATCAAATACTGATTCACTTTCATTGGATTTTACAAATCTTGCAGTCAATCGGATATACTCTTTGGTAGCCAGATAATCATTGGTCACCTCCTTAATCTGGAGAAACTCATCCCTCCAGTATCTGGCTTCAATATTTCTGTTGGAATGATCAACGTTGAGCATTTTAAACCCCGCATCCCTATCAATGTCAAAAATGATGCATGCCTTATCCAATTTTTCCAAATCAAAACCTTCTAGTTTTTGCAAATTGACTGTTCTCGATGATCTTTCTACGCCCAATAGATCTTTGGTGGTCTCCAATTTGAAAAGGCAAACGCCACTGGTCATTTCATCATCGATCAAAACGTTTTCTAGGAATGCAACCAATAATTCGCCACTTTTGATGAAAGGATGTCTTGATTTGTTGAATAAATGTCGGGCAATTTTGATGCTTTGTTCGTAAAAGTCAATCTCGTCAAAAATATTACCCACATAATTATAAAGTGGGTTTAAAACAAAATCATCGTTGGCAAAAGTAAAGGCATGAAATTCTGGTTCTTTAAAATTTTGGGTAAGAAAATGAAGAAGTTTAGCATTGATTTCTTCATCCATTTCCAAAAGTTCAACACCTGTTTGCATATCTTGACCAGATTCACTGTCAGGAATAAAGTGGAATACGACAGATTTTAATGTTGCTTGATGTATGTTGATCATTTCTGAACTTGTTGGAGGTATTTGATGGACATGGAAGTTATAGTTTCCTCGATTGGTTTATACTTCATGCCCAAAACCTGAATGGATTTTGTATTATCAAATGTTCGCTCTTGTTTAGTAGCATTGACGGTGTCTCGCCAAATTACTCTTTTTTGACCAGGAATCAATGATTTCAAAAAGTCAGCAAATACGATGAAGCGATCAGTGAAAGAGGGTAGAGGCATGCTATTGAATTTCCTGCCCAATCCCTTCATAAACATTTGATAAAGAGATTTATACGACAAATTTGCACCACTAATTACAAATCTTTCGCCAAAATAATCGTTTCGCACTGTTTCAATAATTGCTTTAGTGACATCTACTATGTCTACAAAACCATTACTGCCTCTAGGATAGAATAAATTGTTATTGGCAACCGTATTTATAATTTTTAAAGAAGATTTATTGAAATCGCCGGCTCCCAAAATAAAAGATGGATTCAGGATGGTTGCATTGAGTCCTTCGTAAATACCTCGCCAAACTTCTTGTTCGGCTTTGAATTTGGAAATAGCATATTGGCTGGCTTCTGGATGGTCACTCCAAATATTATGCTCAGTGATGATTTCGCCATTTTTTTTCTGCGTCAAGGTAGCAACAGAGCTGATGTGAATGAGTTTTTTTATGTTCTTATTCATTGCTGCACTCACCACATTTGCCGTTCCTAGTTCATTGACTTTGAGCATTTTGCTCACTTCTTTTACGTCATAAGAAACAATTGCAGCACAATGTATGACAATATCATCAGCGTTGAAAATGGCCTCCAATCCCAAGAAATCCAAGACGTCTGCTTCTTGATAATTTACATTTTGAGGAAACGACTTTGGGATTGAGACACCAGATCTTACTAAACCAAGTATCTCAAACTCGTCATGTTTTGTCAATTCAGAAATAAGGCTACTTCCTAGTAAACCTCCAGCTCCTGTAATGACAATGCGTGCCAAAGGTTATTTCTTAAGTTGTAGCGTATATTTGGCTACAGCCTGGATTTCTTCAGCACTTAGTATAGAACCAAAAGGAGTCATCAAACCTTTTCCATTGGTGATGATGGTAACTCTTTCTTCTATCGGCAATACAGATACAGACAAGTCTTTGCTACCATTTGCACCTAATTTACCATCTAAACCATGACAAACAGAGCAACTTTGTTTGAAAATAGATCCTGCATTGATACCATCAATGATTGGAGAAGATTCTTCTGCAACTTCTTCCTCCATATCTTCCTCTTCTTCCATTTCTTCATCAGTTGGTGTAGGTGCTGGAGTTTCTGTTCCTTCAGATGCAGGTGTTGTTTTTTTATCAGCACACGCAAATACCAAAAATGCACAGAAGAAAAATAGAATTGATTTTTTCATTTTAATAAATTATTGTAAGAAATTATTTAGCCTTAAACGTCAATTTTTCATTTGGTAGCACAAACATAAATAATTCATTCAATTCGCATAATAGCAAGTGCAGAAATAAACACTTTATTGTTTAAGATTTCACAAGCTCTACAATTTATCGCTGATTACACGATAGTTTTTGTATTCTCCTGGTCTCCAACCGGTCATTGATTCTACCCATCGTTTTATTATTTCTTTGAATGAAAGTTTCTCTTTGGTAATGTCAAATTCGAAAACCCAGTTTTTTCTTTGATTCGACCCTGAATGGCCATCGGGTGGTTTCCCTCAAATTTAGATAAACTGTCTATGCCACTATAATCAAAGGCACCATTTGACTTAAATTTTTGGCTTATCCAATCATTGTCGTGCCAAAGTTTCTGGAAATCATAAACCTTTTTTTGCATTTTTTCAGGAGGTTTTACCCAACCATAATGGTAAACAGTAGCATCGATTGGGACAACTTTGAGTATTTCATTTGGTTGTTTTCTGAAACCCTGTGCATCTCGAAAGGAAAATATTTTTTTATTGTTTTTAATGATTCTTATTTCGTTTCTATACCAGTTTGAAGATGTTGCTACGTAATCGTAACTACCATAAAAATGAAAATATTTCAATAATAGTCCATCCACATCTTTGCGACTCACGTTTTGCAACATTGCATTTCTTATGGTGTTGTAATCTTGTTCATGCAAAACCTCGTCCGCCTGGATATAAATTACCCAGTCGTATTCATTTGGGATGAGCTGGAATGCTTTATCCGTTTCCACTGCTAAAACACGACCACCTTTTCTCAAAGAATCGTCCCAAACACTGTGATGAATTTCTATTTTGTCTGAAATCGAGTTGACGAGGGCAAGAGTATCATCCTCGCCTTCGCCAACCAATAAGATAAATTTATCAACGAGTGGCAAAACTGACTGAATGGCAGCTACAACAGGATAGTCATATTTTACAGCATTTCTGATAATGCTAAAACCACAAACTTTCATATCTGATCAATATCTGACTGCCAAACATTTATTTTTCTATCATCTCCGGCTGAAAACAAAAGTCCTAGTTCCTTATCGAAAATCAGGCTGTTTACAGAATTTAGATGCCCTTCGTCTTTGTAGTCAAGTGATTGAATTAATGTCAAATCTGAGGTCCATACTCTTACTTTTTTATCTCTGGAAGCACTGATTACCAAGTCGTTATTGAGGATAATGTCATTGATGGTGTACATGTGTGCAGGTATGGACTTTAATAAATCAAAAGTACCATTTTCAAATGACCACATATTCAAAAGTGCATCTCTGCCTCCAGTGTAAATTTGGCCATTGTCGTTTATTGCAATCGTAAAAATGCTGTTATTGTGAGCTTTTAACTTTTGAATGATTTTGAATGTTTCTGCATGAATCACATAGAGGAATTGATCGCTTCCACCAACGAACAGTTGATTATCTGCACCCATAATCACTGTCCGTAATCCTTGTACACTGATTTGTAAGGAAACCACAGCTATTTGACTTTCAATATTCCATTTGCAAAGAGTACCATCTCCAGAAACAGAAAAAATGCTTTCACCTACTCTACAAAGTCCATAGATAGACCGGCTATGCTGTTTGATGATTTTGATTATCTTCATTTCAGCCAAATCAAGCCAAACAAGATTTCCATTCATACCACCCATGACCAACCAATTTCTATCTTCGAGAAAAAGACCGCAGAATATTTGTTCTTCTGCATTGGCCATCATGCGACCATTTTCATCACCATTTTTTTCCCAACGCACCACCATTCCATCTCCAGCAAGAGAATAAAAGTATCCACTACCTTTTTGATCGACCAACTTATAGATTGCAGAGTTGTGTCCCAAAAAACTTTGCTTATATTTGAAAACCAATTGAATTTATTGCTTTTAGTATGATGAAAGTATTTTAGATATTCATTCACATCACATATAATATTGACTCATTGAGACAACATCAAGATGTAAAAAAGAATGTAAAGATATCAAGAGGTGATGTGTTAGTGTGCATTATTACATTTAATTTAGCTTTGTACTTTACAAACAAAAATTCGTTTTGATCTGCTTTTCTATGGTTTTAACTTTTCATAAATCTTCGATTACCATAATGTCAAGATTTCTTATGTTTTATCCAAAAATTTTCAAAAGCCACACATGCCTTTAATTTTAAAAGAAAAAATAGGAATCAAAGGCCTGCTAGGTGTTTGGAGAATTGAGGAAGAGGCAATTTTTTTTGAACAACAATTGAATCTTTTTGAAACGGAGTTGGAGGAATTGATGCAATTGTCTGAACGAAAGAGGATTGAGTGGCTAGCGTCCAGATATTTATTGCACCTTTTATTGGGAACAGAAGATCGCACTCCTTGTCTGAAAGACAGATACGGCAAACCACATCTGATGGACACCTCACTGGAAATATCATTGAGTCATTCAAGGGATTTGGTTGCGGTTGTATTTGAAGAAGTGCCGTGTGGTGTGGATATTCAATATTTGGTGAACAAAATCCACCGCATTGGCAAAAAATTTGTCAATGAATTTGAAATTGAAATGACAGAAGGCCCGCAATCATTATTAAATATGCACGCCATTTGGGGGGCAAAAGAATCAATTTATAAGGCTCATGGCAGAAAAGGCGTTGATTTTAAAAATGAAATAAGAATTGATCCGTTTCTTTTTGATGCCAATGGTTTTACCTTTGACGGGCTTTTGCAAAGGGAAACATTCTCTGAAGAGTTTAGCTGTCATGCAAGGCTCTTTGAAGATTTTGTGCTGGTTTATGCAAAGCAAGTCTGATTTCCTACTAATTGCTTTATAACTTTAAATTAATGACATTGATAAAAAATTTTGTTCTACTTCTCATGTTCTTTTCTTTTTGGTCATGTAAAGAGAAAATGGAACAAACCGCCAATGAAGAAACCCTAGAAAATATCGTTGAAGAAAAGGAGGCACTTCCTGATGACTTCATGGCCTTTTACGACCAATTTGGCACCGATAGTATTTTTCAAATGGAACACATTGTATTTCCTTTAGACGGGGAAAAAGCTTTGTCGGAATCTGGTGTTGCTGGGATTCATCTTACTAAATGGCAAAAAGAAGATTGGAAAATGCAGCGTACTTTTGATGACATGGATGGAACTTTTCAGCGGGAGTTTATAAGTTTTCATGGAATTGTAAGTGAAGCCATTCAAGATAAAAGTGGAGAATTTTCCATGTTGCGTAGATTTTCAAAAATTGGGGATCAGTGGATGCTCATTTTTTATCAAGAAATGGGAAAACATTAAAATATGATCGTTGTAACTGGAGCAGCAGGATTTATTGGTTCATGTTTAGTAGAGCGGTTGATGGCAATGGGGCATGATCACAACATTGTGCTTGTCGATGATTTCTCAAAGAAAAATAAAGAAGCAAACCTCATCAATAAAAGTCATCTTTTAAAAATTGAAAGAGACCAATTCATCTCTTGGTTGGGATTTAATGGTTTTGATGTGGAAATGGTTTTCCATATGGGGGCACGAACCGACACTACCGAACAAGATGTCGCACTTTTTGATAAGCTCAATCTAAATTACAGCAAGTCCTTATTCCAGTTGTGTTGTGACTTTGCCATTCCATTTGTCTACGCTTCAAGTGCCGCAACTTATGGTATTGGTGAGTTTGGTTTTGATGATGATGAGTCAAAAATTCCCTTATTACAACCGCTCAATCCTTATGGTTGGAGTAAGCAAAATTTTGATATTTGGGTTTTGGCACAAGCCAAAAAGCCACCATTCTGGGCGGGACTTAAATTCTTCAACGTATATGGACCCAACGAGTACCACAAAGGAAGAATGGCATCAGTAATTTTTCATACATTCAATAAAATCAAAGAAAACGGATCTATGCAATTGTTTAAATCGCATAGGCCAGATTTTGCGGATGGACAACAGAGTCGAGATTTTATTTATGTAAAAGATGTTGTCAATATAATCAGTCATTTCATACATTTTGAGCAAATAAAACCTGGAATCTTTAATGTGGGGACTGGAAAAGCCAGATCATTTTATGACTTAGCTGATTGTGTTTTTCAATCACTGGGATTGCCTACAAACATTTCTTTTATAGACACACCTCTTGACATCAGAGAGAATTATCAGTATTTTACGGAGGCAAATATCGATAAACTTTACGCGAGTGGTTACCAACAGGAATTTTTCAGTCTGGAGATAGGAATTAAGGACTATGTGACAGAGTATTTAAAAGAAGCGTTGTATATTTAACAAAAAATTGAAATGGAGTTAGAAATTAAACATTCGACGGCAGAATATTTAATGTCATTGGAAGATGAATTTGGCGCCCATAATTACCACCCCATACCAGTTGTTTTAAGTAAAGGTAAAGGTGTTTACGTTTGGGACGTGAATGGTAAGCGATACTACGATTTTCTTTCAGCCTATAGTGCTGTAAATCAAGGTCACTGCCACCCAAGGATCATCAATGCATTAACCAAACAAGCTCAAAATCTTACCCTCACCTCCAGGGCTTTTTACAATGATCAATTGGGATTATTTGAAAAAAGAGTCTGTGAATTATTTGGTTTTGATAAAGTGTTACCCATGAATTCAGGCGCTGAAGCGGTTGAAACTTCTTTGAAGTTATGTAGAAAATGGGCCTACAAGACGAAAGGAATTCCACAAAACGAAGCAAAAATCATATTTGCTAAAAATAACTTTCACGGTAGAACATTGTCAATTATTTCGGCATCAACAGACCCAACTGCTACAGAAAACTATGGACCTTACATGCCTGGGTTTATCTTAGTTGACTACAATAACCTCGACGCAATGAAAACGGCGCTCAATGAACCAAATGTTGCAGGAGTCATCATCGAACCTATTCAGGGTGAAGCTGGGATTGTGGTACCTGATCCTGGTTACTTGAAAGCAGTGAGAGATATGTGTGCTGATCGCAATATTTTATTCATTGCGGATGAGGTGCAAACTGGTTTAGCTAGGACTGGAAAACTTTTAGCTATTTGTGGCAATTGTACCTGTGAAAATAAGTGTGAAAACAATTATGAAATAAAACCAGATGTTTTGATTCTGGGAAAAGCTTTGAGTGGTGGCATCATGCCAGTATCTGCGGTTTTAGCTAACAATGACATCATGTTGGTGATAGAACCAGGTACACATGGATCCACTTATGGCGGTAACCCTTTGGCCTGCGCAGTTTCTGTAGAAGCTTTGAATGTAATAGAAGACGAAGATTTGGCGGGTAATGCAAAAAGATTGGGTATCATCTTTAGAAATAAAATGCAAGAGTTAGTTGATCAATCTGAACTTGTTGTGAAAGTAAGAGGAAAAGGATTGCTCAATGCCATTGTCATCAATGATTCCGAAGAAGGTGAAATTGCTTGGAATATTTGTGTGAAACTCAAAGAGAATGGTTTGCTCGCAAAACCTACCCATGGTAACATCATCAGATTCGCACCACCTTTGGTTATGACAGAAGAACAAATTCTAGATTGTTGCAAAATTATCTCGGAAACCGTTTTGGATTTCGAAGCCAGCATGTAATCAGGTATAGTTTTGAATACAAGTTTCTGCTTTTTGCAAATGACATAGTTTATTTTGTGGTACAAGTAAGCCTAATTTTTTATTTCAAGTCCAATCAAGGGCTGTTTTAGGATAAAAAAAGTAGTTTTGTGGCTTGAATTAAAACACAAATTATGTCTGATTCTAGTAGGTATCTGCAGCGAGGAGTCTCCGCTGATAAATCAGAAGTTCACGCGGCCATAGAAGGTCTTGACAAGGGCTTATTTCCCAATGCTTTCTGTAAAATATTACCAGATTACGTTGCTGGGGATAATGACTATTGTACCATAATGCATGCAGATACAGCAGGCACCAAAACTTCTTTGGCATATATCTATTGGAAAGAAACAGGTGACTTGAGCGTTTGGAAAGGTATAGTACAAGATGCCTTGGTCATGAACCTTGATGATATGGCCTGTGCAGGTTGTATTGACAACATCATTGTTTCTTCTACAGTAGGTAGAAATAAAAATCACATACCAGGAGAAGTCATCAAAGCCATTATTCATGGTGCCCAGGAATTTTTTGACACCATGAATGATTTTGGTGTAAAAATGCATAGTGCTGGAGGAGAAACTGCAGATGTTGGTGACATTGTGAGGACTGCGGATGTAGGATTTACTGCTTTTGCAAGGATGAAAAAAGCTGATGTGGTAGACATCAATGTCAAACCGGGCAATTTCATTGTTGGTCTTGCATCTTATGGTCAAGCGACTTATGAAGATTCTTACAATGGTGGTATGGGCAGCAATGGTCTTACTTCAGCAAGGCATGATATTTTTTCTTCAGTTTATAGGGAGAAATATCCAGAAAGTTTTGATCCCAAAACACCACTAGATTTGGTTTACGCTGGCAGCAAAATGCTTACAGATACTTTATCGATCGGAGAACAAGAAATTGCCATCGGGAAATTAGTACTTTCTCCAACAAGAACTTTTCTGCCGGTTTTATCGCAGGTTTTAAAACATCATAAAAATTCCATTTCAGGAATCATACACAATACTGGAGGTGCACATTCAAAAGTCAAAAAGTTTATTGGCGAAAATCTCCACATCGTAAAAGATAATTTACTTCCAATACCGCCACTTTTTGAACTCATTAAAAAAGAATCTGGCGCAAGCTTTCAGGAGATGTTTCAAGTATTCAATATGGGGACGAGGTTGGAATTTTATGTTGAGGATGAAGCTACTGCATTGGAAATCATCAATATATCCAAAAGTTTTAACATAGATGCCCAAATTATTGGTACGGTAATTGAAAATAAAAATACAGAATCAATAGTGACAGTATCTCATTTGGGTGAAGTATATCACTATTAGTTTCTAAAAATTTCAATAAGTAGAAAATTCCAAACTCAGTTTCAATACGATTTGATATACCATTTTTTTAAAATTTGTTAAAATATTTGGTCTTTCGTGCTTCTGGGTTTATTTTTGAGTGTTTAAATTTATAATTCCATGATTTCGAGACCAATAGTATACAGTTCATTATTGCTCCTTGGACTTTTTTCTTGTACCGAGGACCGTATGCCAACACTGGTTGAACTAGACGAAGAGTTAAAGACACTGGTATCCCAAGCCAGTCCTGAAAAAACTCTAGATTACTACGTTTTGCCAAATGAAACGGATTACGCAAACATTCCACAAGAGCCCAAAAACCCCTTGACCAAGGCCAAGGCTGAATTGGGTAAAATGTTATATTTTGAAACTGGCCTTGCTTTGGACGCTAAAAAGGAATCAGGAAAAGGTACTTATAGTTGTGCAACTTGTCACGTACCTGAGGCAGGTTTTAAACCCAATAATTTCCAGGGAATTGCAGACGGTGGTGTTTCTTACGGTGTTGCTGGTGAGAAAAGAGCCATGAACACAGAATATAAAGAAAACGAACTTGATGTACAATCCGCTAGACCTTTGACGATGGTGAATGTTGCTTTTGTGAAAAATTCTATGTGGAATGGTTCATTTGGAGCTGGTCACGTAAATGTAGGAACAGAGCAATTTTGGGATGAAGACCCTGGTACCAAGCGAAACCACTTGGGTATGTTGGGATTGGAAGTCCAAAACATAGAAGGATTGATTGTTCACCGCATCAGAATAGAAAAAAGTGTTTTAGATAAACTTGGTTATACTCCAATGTTTGACGAAGCGTTTCCTGATGTTCCAGTTGCAGAAAGATATACCTTGCTGACAGCATCTTTTGCATTGTCAGCGTACATAAGAACAATTTTAAGTACAAGAGCTCCATTCCAGAAATGGTTGAAGGGTGATTTGTCAGCTTTGCCGTATGAGCAGAAAAAAGGTGCTATTTTGTTTTTTGGAAAAGCAAAATGCGCCAATTGCCACTATGAAGAAAATTTGGGTTCACATGAATTTCATGCCCTTGGTGTAAAGGATATGGACCAAGCTTTGTCTTATAATACAGCAAGTACAGATAAGCGAAATTTGGGTAGAGGAGGATTTAACCACAAAGACGAAGACTTATACAAGTTTAAAGTTCCTGGATTATACAATGTGGGTGATACTCACTTTTACTTTCACGGTGCTAGTAAAACTTCATTAGAAGATGTCATCAAATATAAAGCAGCTAGGGTTCCTGAAAATAACAGAGTTAGCCAAGAACGCATGTCTCCAAAGTTGGTTAAATTAAATTTGGATGATGAAGAAGTAAGGTTACTTACCGTTTTCCTTGATCAATCTTTGAGGGATCCAGATTTGTTGCGATACAAACCTACACATATCTTATCTGGAAATTGCTTTCCAAATAATGATAGACAATCTAGAATAGATAGTGGTTGTAACTAAGATAAAAGATTACCTTTTCAGATCTTTGACTTGACTGATACCTTTCTTGTCTAAATCGGAAAGTAATTTTTGAAATAGTATTGCTGTGATATAGGCATCACCAGCAGCTGTATGCCTTGCCTTTGGAATAACTCCATATCGCGCACATAAAGCGTCTAAAGTATATTCTTTATTTACTGCAAATTGATAGTTTCTCAGAGGGAAATCAAGCCTTTTTGTCAATTCAGCTGTATCCAACACCTTGTTTTTGAGTGCTGGAGCACCATACTTTTTGAGGAGGATATTGATCATTTTAAGATCAAAACCAATATAGTGGCCTACAATTATTTTGTTTCCTATGAAATTAATAAGGGATTCCAAAGCTTCAAGTTCATCCATACCAAAAGGCTGATCTGGCAAAATACCATGCAAAGCCATTGCTTCTCGATCACTGATTTTTCTACCTTTGATGTAAAAGCTGATGGATTGGCTTATATCAATGCTTTGGTTTACTAAAGTCACACCCCCAATACTGATGATTTCGTCCGTATCCAAATCAAGTCCGGTTGCTTCGGTATCAATGATGGCATATTCAGCTTGAGACAAAAGTGTGTTTTCATCATATTTTACTTCAAATAACTTTTCATATGCCTGATAAAATTCAGGGATTGGCAATTTTGGCCCTTGGTTTAAGCCCAATTTTTCCGATATTTTTTGGATCAAACTCATATGATCGTACTAAATTGAAATCTCAATTTAATGATTTGTTGTAAATCATTGATGGGTTCGAAACAGTTTCTTAGCAGAACTCTTTGAAATTTATCCAGCTGATTGGGATTGATGTATCTTCCAGATGACTGCGTAGCGAGACCAGTTTTTGCCTTGAAACGCATCAATACTTCGTAAGACTCTGCAGCCATGAGGTAAACCTCTTTATTGGGTGCATCTATTTCTGCCAGTTTTCTAAATCGCTCAGGGGTGTTATTTAATTTGGGTATTTTTCTCACCAAGACCAAAAGACGGGCAGCATCTGCAAGTGGTAACATTGCTCGCTGTTTGATGTCGAATGCGTCTTTATGCTCTCCATTTCTTTCTACCACAAAGTTTCTAAAAAAAGTAAGGGGTGGGGGATTCAAGAGCGCACTTTTTGCCAGAAGGTTGAGAAATCCTGTGGCCCTGTCTATGATGCTAAAAATATAATCCGTCAACTCAGCAGTCAAATCCGGAGAACCAATGATTTTTCTATAATCAAGAAATATGCTGGTATGTAATATTTCTTCTTGGCCAGGTTCCAATATCCAAAGTCCAAAAGTTTGTTTCCATTCTTCAATCGACATACACCATTTTGGATTGGAGGCCATCATGTCTGCCGGACAAAGTTCATAACCAACCACGGCCAGTTTTTGAGTCACCAATTTAGCTAACGTAAGGTATTTTAACTTCGTTTCTTCAGGACTCTTGGCTATTTCTTCTTTGTAGATGATGCCATTATCTTGATCAGTTCTTATGAGTTGTTCCTTTCGACCTTGACTTCCCAAGGCTATCCACGTGAAGTCGTCTTCGTTGTATTGATATTGGTCGATTTCATCAAAAGAGGCTCGTATACAAGCTTTTATGATCTGATCATTGATTTCTGAAATAATTTCAGTGAGATAGTCAATTGAAATTTCTCTATCCAAATAATAGGTCAAAAGTTTATCTGTCACATCTCTAAGATGTCGAAGTGCAACGGGGTTTCTCGTTTTCCTTATTTGTTTGATGATGATGGCAGGGTTGTTACTTTCTGCAAGGACGAGATCTTGATTGGTGACAATACCAACTGGACGAGTATCAATAGAACCATCTTCGGTAATGAGGATATGACTGATTTTTCTTCGGATGATTTGAATTTGTAATTCAGCCACAGTGACGGTTGGTTTCATGCAATAAACAGGGGAATTCATCACCACAGAGATAGCAGCTTTCTTTTTCACCTTACCAGCGACGACTTTTTCCCTTAAATCCTTGTCTGTAACAATTCCTATCGGTAACCCATTGGCATCCACTACAATGATTGAATTCACATTTTTGGCAGTCATCAATTTTGCAACCTCATGCACGGTCAAATGAGGGCCACAAGTCACCGGTACTTTTAAATCTTGAAGATTCTCAATACCAGCCAGCGATGGGTCAAAGTTGGCAGCATTCAAAGTACTTACATTGCTGTGCATTCTCTTTTCCAGCGTTCCTGCAAATACAGAAGCGACATACAATGCTACCTTAGGATTTGTTTTTAGAATAGGTTTGAGATAGGAAACGTGAATGGAAAAAATAATGCAATCTTCAGCTGCTTGAGCAGTAAAAACATAAGCAGAATCTGCGAGTAATGGTCGCAAACCAAACAAATCTCCTTCATCACAAGATTCTACTAAATATCCCTTTTCCGTATTTGAGATACTTACTGCACCTTTATTCACCACATAAATAAACTCATGTGTGGCTTCCTTTTCCTTATAAATAAATTCTCCCTTCGCAAAAAATTTAACAATCACTTTGCCCGAAATCGTGAACAAAGTGTCCTTGTCCATATAGGTAAAAGGTGGGAAATCCTTTAAAAAGTCATTGACCCGGTGGATGATTTCATTCATAACCTAGTGGTAATTCAAAGTCAATTTTTCAAAAATAAAAATAAGATAGCTAGTATGGCTGGCATTGCCTGTATCAAAATGATTCTTTTACTGGCTGTGAATCCGGCGTAAAGTCCAGCTACAGTAACACAACAAAGGAAAAATAAGGCGACATGATCAGACCATAGCATATCCTTAATGAATAAACTCCAAATAAGTCCAGCTGCAAGAAATCCATTATAAAGCCCTTGGTTGGCTGCGAGCCCTTTGGTGGGTGTAAAGAGATGGGCAGGCAATGCACCCTTAAAGGCATTTTTTCCAATCGTTTCCCAAGCAAACATTTCCATATACAGGAAAAATAAATGCTCTAGAATAACTACAATGACGAGGATGAGATAAATAGTGGCCATGATTAAAATTTTGATATGCCAAATTACAAATCAAAATAAGATTGGAAGCTATTCTCCAATAAATAGTTTTAGAGTTGTGGTTTAGTTTACCTTATGTTTACTATTTAGTTGATCGCATGCGTCTCTCCGTCGATGGCTAAAATGGTATTTTCAAAGACCAATTTGCTTTCTGCAAGGAACGGGTTTAGGTTATCATACCTACTTGAAAAATGACCCAACATTAACTTTTTAGCTCGGATTTCTTTGGCCGCTGTAGCTGCATGGGTGCTCGTGCTATGCCCTCGTTCGATGGCTAAAGTTTCCAAATCTGCCAAATATGTGGCTTCATGGTAAAGCAAGTTGCAGTCATACGCCAGTTCGGGGAATTTGGAAATAGGCTTGGTGTCGGAGGCGAAAACATAAGTACAATCTGGCTTCGGAGGGAAGCAAGCATTCTCAGTAGTTACCGTGATGCCATTAGAAGTGACGATGGTGCTCCCTGCTTTCAGTTCTTTTATCTCTTGGTGTGTCAATCCAAATTCTTGAATCTTTTCAGGGATGATATTTCTGTTTGTTTCTTTAGTTTTGAATATAAAACCTTGGGTTGGAATGCGGTGATCTAAAGGGAAATTAAAAACTTGTAAATGTTGGTCTTCAAAAATTAAACCTGAAACATCCCAAACAGTTTCAATGAGGATCAACTCAAACTGGAGATAAACATTTGACACCTCGAATACGGTCTCCAGGTATTTTTTTAAACCAACAGGCCCAAAAATATGCAGTGGTTCTTTCCTCCCAAAATGCATGTAGGAAGTGATCATTCCTGGAAGGCCATATAAATGGTCACCATGAAAATGACTTAGAAAAATAGCTTTGATCTTATTTCTTTGAATGCTGAACTTAGATAGTTGTATCTGAGTGCCTTCACCACAATCAATCATGTATAAATTTTGATCTACACGCAATATTTGTGAAGTACACATCCTACCATGAAAAGGATATGATGAGTTACTTCCAAGTATGGTCAGATCAAAAACATTGGGCATTTTATTCTTCTTCGCTCAACATTGATCGCTCAATCTCCTCCATGAAAACGAACTCAATACTTTCACTCACTGTAGGAATGATGGTAAGGATAGTTTCCAATCTTGAGATTTCGATCAGTCTCTTAACTGCATCAGCCAAAGGGCCAGCAATTACAAAACTGCCGTAATCTTTCCACAGCCTATTTGCGGTAAGGATTGAGCTCAAACCTGAAGAGTCAACATATTGAACTTCACTCATGTCAAAAATCAGGTTTTTGACACCTTCATTTCTTAAAAATATAAATTCAGATTTTAGATCAGGAGCTACAACGGAGTTTAAGTTTGTATCTTCTATCTTGAAGATTGAATATTTCTCCTGTTTATCTAATTCAAATTTCATATCACTTTTTTTATATACGAGCCGCAAAAATAGTTGATTTTAAACATTTTTGATAACTAATATGCGGATTATCATGAGCATTATTCCTATTAGCATATTTGAATAAGTATATTGTATTATCTATCAGTTGGTTACAAAAATTAAATCGAATTAACCCATTCATCAATATCTTTCATGGGCATTATAAAAGGTATATCCAACTCCTCTTAAGGTCAAAATTTTGATATTTTCGTCCGTTTCGAGAATGGCTCTCAACTTCCTTATATAAACATCCAAGGTTCTACTATTGAAAAAAGAATCATTGCCCCATACGTGATTCAACAATTCGACTCTTTCAATTTTTTGATTTTGTTTGTTGGTCAAAACTTTTAAAATCTCGTTTTCCTTATGTGATAACTGATGGGTAAAGTCCTTATTGGTGATGACCATTTTATCAGCATAATATTCAAAATTGCCCAATTTTTTATAGTTTTCTTGGGGAATGTTACTTCCCGTCAATTTCAATAAATTTTGAATGCGCACAATCAATTCTTCCATGGAGAAAGGCTTTTTAAGGAAATCATTTCCACCCACACTAAATCCTTCTACCACGTCGGATGATTGGTTTTTGGCAGTTAAAAAAATGATGGGAATATTTGAGTTTATGGCTCTGATTTTCTTCGCCAAAGCAAGTCCATCCATTTTGGGCATCATAATATCCAAAACACAAATGTCAGGATTTGTATGGAGGAATAATTGATATCCTTCCATACCATCAACGGCATGTATGATTTCAAAAGATCTAGTTTCCAAGCTTTCTTTGACGATCTTGGCTAAAAATAGTTCATCTTCAACATATAAGATTTTAGCCATTTTTTGGAAGTTTTATTGTAAAAGTGGAGCCAAAACCTTCTTTACTTTGGACGGTAAGCTGTCCGCCATGTTTAGAAATCACTTGCTGCACATAACTCAAACCCAAACCGTGACCTTTGTAAGTGTGTAAGTCGCCAGTCGGCACCCTGAAAAATTTGTCAAAAACTTTATTTATATACATTTCAGGAATGCCAATGCCAAATTCTTTAATGCTGAATACGACATGATGGTTTTTCTCTTCTAGTTTCATGTTTATTTTAGGTGAAGGTCCACCATATTTGATCGCATTATCCATTAAGTTTAAAATTGCATTTGTGAGATGTAAAGAATCACCTTTTACATGAAAGGCAGAGCCAATCTTTTCAATGTTTAAATCAACATGATGGCTGCTTAATTGTAAACTCATGGATGCTATAACTTGATCCAATATGATTGATAAATCAACGTCTTCAAAACGGAAGAGATCCTGGTTTAGCTCCAATTGATTGAAATTCATCACTTTGTCAACCAGTAATCCAAGTCTTCCCAATTCATTTTGGGCAATTCCCAAATATTCGATGGTTCGTTTTCGATCGTTTTGTGTTTCAAAATTTTGAAGCGCTTCTATGGCTACCGAAACAGTCGCAATTGGTGTTTTGAGTTCATGCGTCATATTGCTGATGAAATTACTTTTTATTTCATTGAGTTGATGAAGCTCATCATTGGATTTATAAAAAAACCAAAAGGCCAGACAAACTGCACTCAGAAGTATGATGGAAAAAAGTATTTGGGGCCAGATCAATTTTATGATAGACCACGTCGATTGATCGTAGTCATTTAATGAATCTTGTTTGAATGCAAAGTTGGGAGAATTGAGAAATAAATTGAGGTCTTGATTATTGACCATTGTATCAATGGAGGCAATGATTTTGATGGTTTTAGACCTGTTTTTGCTGGTGTCATTCAACATCGATTGCCAATCAATAGCTGCTAAACCATCCGATTCTACCGCTCTGTTTTCTGATAAAATAAATGTAGTATCTATGATTATGGCGTGTTTAAGTTTAATGGAACTTGAGTCAGATCCATTTTTCTTAGATGATTTTCTGATGAATTGTCTTTCAACCAAACTGCCAATAGAATCACCAAGAGTACTACCAATACGATGTTCAACCAATGTTTTGATTTGTTTCAAAGAATCGTTAATCTGGTAGTTGAATATCAAACTATCTTTCAATTCTGAGCTTGCCTTTACCACTTGAAAAGCCAACGCTGTTTTGAGGTTTTCTTTTTCTTCTTGAAAAGATTTTCTCAGCCAAAGACATAGGAATGTTGTCAAACCACAGATACTGAGCACCATCAAACCAACAGACAATTTCTCTTTCATAGTCCAAAAATAAGGGGAGAAAGTCAGACTCTAGCCGCAATTAACCTTAATTAACCTAGCATACACCTTGATTAACCTCTTTTGCCAGCAGACCACTTTAGTTTTGTGCCATTCAAAAACAAATAAATAAAAAGAGAAATGAGAATATTGATTTATCTATTGTTGATATGTGTAGGTTTTGATTTGGCAGCACAAGATTCAGGCACCATCATTTATAAACTTACTCGTAAAATGGAAGATGCTCCCAATGATGAAGACCAAAAAAGATTTGCAAGTCTGATGGCTGGTGCAAATATTTCTAAAAAACAATTGGATTACACCAAAAGTGAATCCATTTTCTTTGACGTAACAGGAGAAAGGACATCTGAAAGTTCGGACATCGATGCAAGTGGAGGAGAGCGTAAAATGGTGATTAAAATTGCCAAAAATGAAGAGCAGTTTTATAAAAATTTTGATGACAAAACCACAATCAATAAACAAGATCTATTTGGTAAAGCATTCTTGATAAAGGAAAATTTTATTGATAAAAAATGGAAAATAACACAAGAGCAGAAAAACATCAACAATCTTGCTTGCATCAAAGCAACTGCTTTAAATTCCAAAGGTAACAATGTCATAGCTTGGTTCGCTCCCTCTATTCCAGTATTCAACGGACCTGAAGGTTGGGACGGTTTACCTGGATTGATCATTGAATTGAATGAAAATGATGGTGAATTTATTTATGAGGTAGAAGAGATCAGAGCAGTAAAAAACTTGAACATTGTTCCACCATCTGAAGGTGATAAAATCAGCTGGAAAAAATTTCTTGAACTGGAAGAAAAAAAGTTG
Source organism: Saprospiraceae bacterium (assembly GCA_016715105.1). GTDB lineage: Bacteria > Bacteroidota > Bacteroidia > Chitinophagales > Saprospiraceae > JADKBO01. The sequence continues at coordinate 142,229 of JADKBO010000004.1, forward strand.
AAAGAAATGAAGGAAATGTATGGGGGAAATGGCCGAATGATTATGATCAAAACGGAAGAAAGAAACTAATCATATCCATTTTTTCATGAGGGCAATGAATAAGATTATTGTATTGAAAATTGGCATTTGCCTATGGTTTCTGATCTCAGGCACCAATTTGATGGGGCAATCTAAAACGGTGGTCCAAGGCGTCGTTACAGATTCTACCAACCATGCTTTGGTTGCAGCAACGGTAGTAATTTTGTCTTCTGCCGACAGCAGTCTCATCAGTTTTGCCATAACCGATGAAGCAGGCTCTTTTTATTTACCCGACATTTTACCTGGGGCATATGAATTGCAAATCACTTATCTTGGTTATGGAAGTTTTGCTAAAATTTTCACGATTGAAAAGGATCGTAAAGTATTTGATTTTGGTAAACTTTCCTTGGAGAAAAATAGTGAATTACTCCAGGAAGTAGTTGTCAAGGCGGAGCATGTTCCGGTATCCATCAGTAATGACACAGTTTTATACAATGCTGCGGCATTCAAAGTCAGGACAAATGATGCGGTCGAAGATTTGCTTCGCAAACTGCCAGGAATTGAAGTTTCGCCAACAGGTGAAATCAAAGCACAAGGAGAAACGGTCAATAAAGTGTTGGTTGATGGCAAAGAGTTTTTTGGAAATGATCATAAAATAGCTACCAGAAATCTGCCTGCCAATATTGTTGACAAAGTTGCGGTTTTTGATAAAAAATCTGATGAGTCAGTCTTTACTGGAATTCAAGACGGCCAAGATGAAAAAACCATTGATCTACGGCTCAAATCTGATAAAAAAGTTGGCCTTTTTGGAAAATTGGCAGCAGGATTTGGGTTTCCAGACAGATACACAGCAAAAGCCCAACTCAATAGTTTTTCTTCAAAAATGCAGTTGTCCTTTATTGGTAATGCAAATAATATCAATGAAATCTCTTTTGATAGTGATAAAAATCAAATGGGACTTGGTAATGCGGTGGTGGTCGTTTCCAGTGGAGAAGCAGATGAAGAAGAATTTGTAAATGGTAAAAATACCACACTTTCATCGGGAGTTAATTTCAATTATGACTTTTCTAAGAAGTCTAGACTGAGATCATCTTATTTTTTTAAAAGTTTAAAAAATGATGTCTTAGAAAATACTAAAAGCAACTTTTACAATGCCGATATTTCATTCCTCAATAATGAAACACTTGATTCAAAATTGAAAAATTTGGGACATAATGTCAATACCGCATTTGAGGTAGACGCTGATTCTTCTTTTCAGTTCAGAATGATCAATAGAGTCAACTTTGCAGATCAAAATAACTTTTTTCTTGCAAATGCTGAAAATTTCAATTTTGATGGAAGTGTCTTTGGCACATCTGATAGAAAAACATTGAACGTAGTAGACGATTTTGGTTATGAAGGGAATGCCATATTGAGAAAAAGACTTTCTAAAAAGGGGCGATTATGGTCCTTAAATATGGGTTATAATCTGTCCAGCCAAAGTAAAGGTGATACGCTAGAGAATACCATTGTTGATGGAAATCAAAGATTTATAACCAACCAGCAACAAAATTACAGGAGTAAAAACTACAATCTAGGGGGTGGATTTACCTATACTGAACCATTGAAAAATGATTTTTATCTATCAAGTTACCTGCGGTTGACACAAGATAATGAAAACATATCTAAGCTTTTTTTTGATATCAGTTCTGGCCAAGCTCAAAATATATCACAATTGTCTGGCCTTGCTGGTCTATCGATTGTTTCTTGGCGGGCAGGAAGTAATCTCACCAAACAGACAGAAAAGTATCATTATCAATTGGGTATCAGCGCTATCAATATGAATTTTGCTTTTAATGATGATGAAACAAAAACCAGTAAAAGCAAATTTTTCTTTTTGCTACCACAGTTTTCATTCAATAAATCAGATAAGAATTCCAGCATACTTTTACGCTACTCAGGAAGTGTAAAAGAACCCTCAGTATCGCAAATGGCAACCTTGATAGATAACATCAATCCATTATTTATCTATACAGGAAATAAAAACCTCCAGCCTGCTTATGCTCACACATTAAATTTATTTTTTCATAAATACGATTCATTTTATTTTAGAAATCAAATGGCCAACTTTAGTGTGTCTTACGTGAGAAATAGCATAACCAATGCCCGTCAAACAGATGAGTTTTTTGTTACAAGGGTATTTCCAATCAATGTGAAGTATGAGTTTTCTGCACTTGGAAGGTATAGTTATAGTTCGCCTTTTTTCATTCCCAAAACCAAAATTACCGCTACCACAGAAATGCAGTTTTACAATGGGCTTACCTCTATCAATGGTTTAGAAGTGGTCAATAATAGGTACATTTCTGGAGTTAATTTTTTATTAGAAAATAAGAAAAAAGATGCACTCGATTGGAGCCTTAGTTATGGATATGATTTTACCTATTCAAACTATCAGACAAAGATTGCACAAAATTTATCCTATGCCTCTCAAATGTTGAAGTTACACACTGCAATTTATGCTAATGAGGACATCACATTTGGGACGGATCTCACCTTTCGTACTTACTCCAATGAGCAAATTTCTACACAAAACGCCCTCAAGTTTTGGAATGTATTTTTAGACTTTGATCTAGGAAAAAAGAAACGATGGACTGCTAGTTTGAGTGTTAATGACTTGTTGAATCAAGGTTTGGGCATCTTTAGAAATGCTACACCGCTAGCTTTGATTGAGCGCTCAAGTTCCAATTTGGGAAGATATGGAATGGTGACGTTGTCCTATGCTTTGTCTGATTTTAAACCGCAGAAGTGAGACGAGAGTTTTCAGTTATCAGCTTTCAGTAATCAGCCATCAGCTTTTAGTTTGGCATTCGTGCTGTTGCTGAGAGGCGCTTCGAGCCACGAGCCACGAGCCTCATTACATATTTTACAACACCCGAACTTTCAACCCTGCAAATGTACGGGCAGAACTTGCACCCCTTCTCTTCTGATGCAGACACAACTTTCCATTATGAACATTTCTGACGCAGGGCCCTGCGTCTCTGCATTTATGAACTTTTACCTTTATGAACTTTTCACTTTATGAACTTTCCACTTTATGAACTTTCCACTTTATGAACTTTCCACTTGTACAGACGCAGGGCCCCGCTCTCTGCTTTCCAAAAACTTTCCACTTTATTAAAAATGGTTAAAATAATTCAAGTAATAAACTGTTGTATAAAAACAGATGTTTAATAGATTTGCAACATATGTAAAAGTAAGTTTCTGCCCTTTTTGATTTAATTATTTCTTAAATCAAGACAAAACCTGCAAACTAGCTGCCAAAATTGCACAAAAAGTATAGCTGGCACAATTTTGTTGGTATAAAAGAGAGAAATGAATAACACATATGAATTATAATTTATTAATATTGCTTTCATAATAACACATTTACCACGAATGGACAGAAAATTTTCACCAGAAGTAAAGAAGATCATAAAGCAAAGTAGAGAACAAGCTTTGAAGCAAGGGAAATCATCCATTGGCACTGAGCATTTCCTATTGAGCATTCTTGATGAGAAGGAAAGTTTGACCAGTAAGGTATTGGACTCTCTTCAAATTGATAAAGATGGTATCAAGGAACGAGTATTGCAACTAGAGACCAGCAATGTCATTGCTGAGGAAAAATACAATTTGGACAGTATTCCACTAAATAAGCATGCCGAAAAAGTACTGAAGGTGACTTTTTTGGAGGCAAAAGTGTACAAAAACGAAGAGGTTCACTCAGAGCACCTCATGTTGTCAATTTTAAAACATAAAGACAACACTTCTGACATCTTAAACCATGAATTTGATTTAGATTATGAATCTTTCAGATCTGAACTTGAATACATCAAACAAGAGTTGGAAGGAAGCGTTGATGAATTTTTTGATCAAACACCATCTGATTCTGAATCACCGATGGATGATGATATGGGAGATTCTTTTTCAACTTCACGCAAACAAAATACCAAGTCTAGAACTCCGGTTTTAGATAACTTTGGTAGGGATGTGACTAGATTAGGAGAAGAAGGAAAACTCGACCCAATCATAGGAAGAGAAGTAGAAATTGAACGTGTTTCTCAGATTTTATCAAGAAGAAAAAAGAACAACCCAATTCTTATTGGAGAACCAGGTGTAGGTAAAACAGCCATCGTCGAAGGTCTCGCATTGAGAATTTTGCAAAAGAAAGTTTCTCGTACGCTATTTAACAAAAGGGTAGTGATGCTTGACCTTGCAGCACTTGTTGCAGGAACTAAGTATAGAGGACAGTTTGAAGAAAGGATGAAGGCAATCATGAATGAGCTTGAAAAAGCAAAGGATGTGATTTTATTCATTGATGAAATTCACACGATTGTTGGTGCGGGAGGAGCAACTGGATCACTAGATGCAAGTAATATTTTCAAACCTGCATTGGCTAGAGGAGAATTACAATGTATTGGTGCATCTACCTTGGATGAATACAGACAATACATCGAAAAAGATGGTGCATTGGACAGAAGGTTTCAAAAAGTAATGGTAGAACCACCATCTGTTGAAGAAACCATTCACATTTTGCACAACATCAAAACTAAATACGAAGAGTTTCACAATGTAGATTACAGCGACGCAGCTGTAGAAGCTTGTGTGAAACTAAGTGAAAGATATATTACTGACAGATTTTTGCCAGACAAAGCAATCGATGTAATGGATGAAGTTGGAGCGAGAACGCACCTTAAAAACATCCACGTTCCTAAATACATTGAAGATTTGGAAAGCCAAATTGAAGACGTAAAGGAAAAGAAAAACCTGGCTGTAAAAAATCAACAATACGAAAAGGCCGCTGACCTCAGGGACAACGAGTCAAAATTGTTGAGAAGATTGGAACAAGCCAAGGAAGAATGGGAAGAGGAATCTAAAACTAAAAGATATCCTGTCGGAGAAGAAGAAATTGCAGAAGTCGTTTCTATGATGACTGGAATTCCTGTCATGAAAGTGGCTCAAAGTGAAAGCAAAAAGTTGGTGACCATGTCTGATGATATGCAAGCATCAATCATAGGTCAGGATGATGCGATCATCAAAATATCCAAGGCAATTCAACGAAACAGGGTTGGTCTTAAGGATCCATCTAAACCGATAGGTTCATTTATTTTCTTGGGTCCTACAGGAGTTGGAAAAACTCAATTAGCCAAGTCACTTGCTAAATACCTCTTTGAAACGGAAGATTCACTGGTGCGTATGGATATGAGTGAATACATGGAGAAATTTTCTATCAGCAGATTGATTGGAGCGCCTCCGGGATACGTAGGTTATGAAGAAGGTGGTCAATTGACTGAAAAGATCAGAAGAAAACCATATTCCGTGATTTTATTGGATGAAATCGAAAAGGCACACCCTGATGTATTCAATATTTTATTACAAGTATTGGATGATGGTCAATTGACTGATGGTCTTGGTAGAAAAGTGGATTTCAAAAATACCATCATCATCATGACGTCTAACATTGGAGTCAGACAACTCAAAGACTTTGGTATGGGTGTTGGTTTCAATACATCAGCCAGACAAGATAACAGCGAGGAACACAGCAAATCTGTTATCCAGAATGCGTTGAAAAAGACCTTCTCACCAGAATTTTTGAATAGAATTGACGATGTCATCATATTCAACAGTTTGGATAGAGCGGATATCTTCAAAATCATTGACATTTCACTGGCAGACTTGTATAAAAGACTTCACGGGCTAAATCTCAACATTGAGTTGACGCAAGAGGCCAAAGAGTTTGTGGCGGACAAAGGTTATGATCCTCAATTTGGAGCAAGACCATTGAATCGTGCTATCCAAAAATACATAGAAGATCCATTGGCTGAATTCATCCTCAGTAATAACCCTCAAGATGGTGCAAAATTGGTTGCTAAACTCAATAAAGAGGAAGAGCGATTAGAAATTTCATCAATTGAAAATCAGATAGAGGAAGACGTCAAATAATCTATTATATTTGCCTTCATTATTAATTTAAAAACGAGCATTTGAGTAAATTCATTCAAGAAAAAGCAGAGCACCGCCTTAATCAGCAAATCAGAGTACCGAAAATAAGATTGGTTGGTGACAATTTTGAAGAGATTAGTGCCATCGCTGGCAGACCCCTGGAATCAGGAGTTTTTTACACCAATCAGGTTTTGGGTTGGGCAGAAGATTTGGAATTGGATTTAGTAGAAATAAGTCCAACGGCAGATCCTCCTGTTTGTAAAATCATCGACTACAAAAAGTTCGTTTACGACAAAAAGAAGAAGGAAAAAGAGATCAAGTCAAAAGCTCAGAAGACGGTTGTCAAAGAGATCAGGTTTGGTCCTAATACAGACGATCATGATTTTGAATTTAAAACCAATCACGCAAAAAAGTTTTTGGAAGAAGGAGCAAAAGTGAAAGCTTATGTACAATTCAGAGGACGGGCTATTGTGTTTAAAGACAGAGGAGAATTGATATTACTGAAATTTTTGAAAGAACTGGAAGAGTTGGGAGCTGCTGAAGAGTTGCCAAAATTGGAAGGTAAAAGGATGATCGTTATTGTATCTCCGAAGAAAAAGAAGTAGTATTTCAACTGCAAATAATAAAAAGAAGGGATCTCGGTCCCTTTTTTTGTGCCCTTAAATGAAAGAAATTCGAAGTAATTTTTGATAAATGAGCTTCAAATTATTAAATCTCAATGTCAATTTACACAGGTGAATACTTTCGAACCAATTTTTTTGTAAATTAGTGGTTTATCTACCATTCTGATTGCAATATAGGGCAATAAACTTGCCCTTTGAGGTATCTTTTCCCACTCAACACTAAATTACATGTATAAATGCATGTTGTTTATGAAAAAACATATTATACATTTGAATTATGTATGATGTATTATATTATATTTGAGCAAAATTAGGTGTGAACCAAAGATTTTAAACCTTAATGTAATTGAAGAAATGAAGAAATTCTCCGTTATACTACTTCTTATTATCGTGCCATTCCTATTGGATGCACAAGACACCATCAAGAAAAATGGGATTTCATTCAAAGCATTGGTGATGGATTATCAGTCTCAAAATGGAGGAGATATTTCTGCTATAAAAGATTATCACCATGGTTTTGAAATTGGATATCACCGATTGATCAATGATAATTTTTCACTCAATGTCCCTTTTAAATTTGGGAATGTAAATAGAGGTAGCAAGGACACATTAGATGGTTTGCGCGAAAAAGTTTATGGTCTGGATATCCAAGGACAATACAGTTTTAAAAAGCCTATGGAGCAAATCAATCCTTATGCTTTATTGGGTGTCGGAGTTGTTTCATTGGGATCTGATGGCATAGATGTGCAAGTTCCTGTTGGATTGGGTGTAAGTGTGAGAGTGGCTCCTGGGGGATTTATCAATCTTCAGGCAGAATACCGACAATCATTCATCAAAGAAAGAAGTAATTTACATTATGGTTTGGGATTCAAATTTTTCCCGGGACAAATGGCTGCTCCAAAACCTATGGAAGAAGAAAAGGATAAAGATAGTGATGGAGATGGCATTTCAGACAAACTGGATTTATGCCCTGATATTGCTGGTTTAAAATTGTACAACGGCTGTCCGGATACTGATGGTGACGGAATTCCTGATTATCAAGACAAATGTCCAAAAGTTGCAGGTACAAAGGCATTGATGGGATGTCCAGATGGCGACGGAGATGGCATTTCAGATAATGAAGATGAGTGTCCTACAATGGCAGGTACAAAAGAAAACAAAGGTTGTCCGGAAAAAGTAAAAGATACAGATGGAGATGGCGTGAATGATGATGTGGACAAGTGTCCTGATCAAGCAGGTACAGCAGCCAATAACGGATGCCCTGAAGTAAAAGTGAATCTGGATAGAGATGGAGATGGTGTTTTGGATAAAGACGATAGATGCCCAGATGCTCCAGGACCAAAGGCATACAACGGTTGTCCCGATACGGATGGTGATGGTTTGGATGATAGCATTGACAGGTGTCCTAAAACTCCAGGTACAGTAGCCGCGAATGGTTGTCCTGAGATAACCAAAGAAGATAAGAAAACACTAGATGTAGCCATGAGGGCGGTACAATTTGATACAGGTAAAAATACACTCAAATCTGAGTCGTATACTATTCTGAGACAAATTGTAAGTATCATGAACAGATATCCTGATTACAATTTGGTAATCAGCGGACATACGGATAATGTGGGTAGTGCAATTGCCAACCAAGATTTATCAGAAAGAAGGGCGAGAGCTTGTTTGGATTATCTTGTTGGACAAGGAGTACAAAAATCAAGGCTGTCTTCTGTAGGTTATGGCGAATCCAGACCAGTTTCAAGCAATGATTCTGAACCTGGAAGAACACTCAACAGAAGAGTAGAATTTACCATGTTACCCAGATAATTTTTAGTTTAAAAACAAGATATGTCAAACTTGTATAGAGGTATCATTTTTGATATGGATGGTACGCTCGTAGATAGCGAAAATTTGCACATCGCGGCTTGGTTGCAAATGTTTCAGGACAATAATATTCCCATTTCTGAACACGACATAGACGATTACATTGGTGTATCTGATGTATTAATTTGTGAAGATATCGCCAATCGATTTCCGACGCTAAAAGATGCTCGAACTTTGCTTGACGAAAAGCGACATTATTTTCGGAGTTCAGCACAGTCAATGGTCAAATTGATTCCTGGGGTAAATGATGGTTTGGAGCGACTTCGGCATATTCCAAAAGCAGTTGCTACGATGAGCAGTAGATATGAAGCAGATAGATCACTGGAGTATACAGGCATCAGACAATTTTTTGAAGGAGTTGTCACGGCTGATGATGTAAAAATTCATAAACCAGATCCAGAATGTTATCTCAATGCTTGTAAATTGATCAATTTGGAGCCCAATTATTGTATTGGAATTGAGGATTCAGTGTCTGGTATTTCTTCATCTAAAAGAGCGGGTCTTTTCACCATTGGTGTAGCAAACACGGTGAGTATTGATCGACTAGGCCACGCAGACTTAGTTTTTAATAACACGATCGAAGTGATGGACTATTTGACAGGTGTATTTAAGCTTTGAAATGAGCGATCGAAGTCATTTTATTTATGAAGTTGATGAGTCATGGTCCTTATTTTTGGATAGGGATGGAGTAATCAATGAACGAAAGGTCGGCGGTTACGTGCAATCGATCAGTGAATTTGAGATTTTACCTGGTGTCTTAGAATCCTTGTTTCATTTTGAAAGCATTTTTCAAAAAATATTTGTAGTTACCAATCAGCAAGGAATTGGTAAAGGCATCATGAGCCATGAGGATTTGGCTTTGATTCATGAATATTTTCTGCACGAAGTTGCCAATGCAAGAGGAAGAATCGATGATATTTACTACAGTCCGGATTTATCTCACATGGCTTCCTTTACCAGAAAACCTCAAATAGGAATGGCTTTGCAGGCCTGTGAAGATTACAAAACAGTAGACCTTTCTAAATCTATCATGGTTGGCGATAGCCTCAGCGACATGCAATTTGGACGTAATGCGGGCATGTATAATGTGCTGGCTGGTAAGAAAAAGGATGAGGTTCAGCCAGAATTATATGACCTACGTGTAGAAGACCTGATAGGTTTTTCTGTACTTTTGCAGCGTGCACTATCCAAGTAGGATTTTTTGCAGCAATCAGAACATTTGCAATTGAAGAACTACAAAGTCAAAGAAATTTATTATACCCTACAAGGAGAGGGACATTACACAGGAAGGGCTGCAGTATTTTGCAGATTTGCTGGCTGTAATTTATGGAGTGGCCTTGAGAAAGATCGAGACAACGCCATTTGCAAATTTTGCGATACAGATTTTTGGGGCACAGATGGTGTCAATGGTGGCAAATATTCTGCAATTGAACTTGCTTCAAAGGTAAGAGGGCTTTTTCCTTCTGATGTCAACCCTTTAGTGGTTTGTACCGGAGGTGAACCTGCTTTACAATTGGACAAAACGTTGATTGACGCATTTCATCAAATGGGTTTGGAAATTGCCATAGAAACAAATGGCACCGTCGAATTGGCAGAAGGTATCGATTGGATCTGTGTAAGCCCAAAAGCCAATACCACCATTTTAGTCACTAAAGGAAATGAATTAAAATTGGTTTTTCCTCAAGTCGAAAATCACCCAAGTCAATTTCAACATCTTGATTTTCAGCACTTTTACTTGCAACCTTTAGATAATGAAAATAGAACAGGCAACACCAAAGCTTGTATTGATTTTTGTATGGAAAATCCGCTCTGGAAACTCAGTGTGCAGACTCATAAAGACATTGGAATAGCTTAATCTGACTCTCTAGCGCAATCTATCCATAGATTTAACCAACTTATCGTCTTTGCCAATGTAGTTATAAGAGAGAATGCCAAATAAAATGGGAATCACTAAAATATAAAGTCCTGCTTGGTCATGAATTTCAGAAAAGTTTGGCATTGAAGTTCTTTCATTATAAATGAGTAAAAAAGCAACCAAAGGCAAAAATATAGCGCAGATTACCACAAAAATGCTTAGTTTTTGTTGCAAAGGACGATTCTTAAACAAAAATATTGCCGCAAGACTGACAAGTGCCCCAACCAATGTGAGACCAACTAAAACAGGGCTGTCTTGAACTTCGTAAACTTGGTCAGCAAGTAGGTATGGAATTGGTTTGGTACTTGTCGCCAAATCGGTAAAAAATTGACCAATAAAGCCAGAACTTGATAAGAGTAAAAATATGGATTGAATTCTTTGTATCATTTTTTTGTGATTTTCTTTCACTGAATTAGACAGCAAAGATATTTTTTCCAATTGTCAATCAAAATAAAGATTAAGTATTATTTTACAACGGTAACAAAGAGATGCATTTCGTGGTTAATTGGTGGTGTTTTGTGTTTGGGGGAAAATTTTTTTGCGGTCCCCCGGGGGGTTGGGGAATTTTTGATTTTGATGTATTTTTAAAAATGAACTTATTATGGCATTGAGTTATTGGGAAAAAGACTACTATGGGCAAATTGATTTTGCAATTTTGGGCTGTGGTATAGTTGGATTAGCAACGGCCATACACCTTAAAAAAGCTGAGCCCAATGCAAATGTTGTTGTCATTGACCGATCTTGGCCACCACATGGCGCGAGCACCAAAAATGCAGGATTTGTTTGTTTTGGAAGCCCCACAGAAATCATGGACGATATTCAAACCAATGGTCCTGAGATTGCCATGAATATTTTTGAAAAACGTTGGTTGGGTCGAGAGACTTTGTTTTCAATGGTAGATACTACAAATTTGGATTATGAGCAAATTGGAGGTTTAGAACTTTTTGAAAAATTAGACCTTCCTGAAGAACATGAGATTCAATACCTCAATCAATTGATATACAATAAGATAGGTGTCAATGATTATTTTGAATATGTAGACAATACCGACTTTCCTAATTTTAATAATAAAGCCATTTTGGCGAGCAAAGAAGGAAGGATAAATCCTATGAAATTGATATTAGCTTTGAAGTCTCAAGCGGATCAATTAGGAGTAAAATTTCTGATCAAGGAAGTAATAGCTATTGACAGAACAAATAAAGGTTTGGTCTTTGATCAAGACACATCATTGCCGTATGGAAAATTATTGGTTACTCTCAACGCTTTCGCAACCAGATATTTACCAGAAATGCAAGATCTTAAAGCTGCTAGAAACGTGGTTCTAGTAACTTCACCGCTAAAGAATTTCAATCTCAATCATGTAGTTCATATAGATAAAGGTTATATATACATGCGGATGATCGGGAATCGGATTTTGTTAGGCGGTGCCAGAAATAAGTTTTTGAACACCGAATTTACGGATGAGATCAAGGTAAATCCTGAAATTATTAACTATCTGAAAGCCTTTCTAAAAGATAAATTTAGCAGCAATGAAAATTTTGAAATTGAAGCATCTTGGTCGGGTATTCTAGGTGTAGGAAGTAATAAAAATCCCATCATAGAAAAGGTGGATCATTGCACTTATGTTGGCGTGCGCATGGGAGGAATGGGAGTAGCCATTGGCGCTTTGGTGGGTAGACAATTAGCAACGCTTGCCATTCAAAACTAAATCATTCCTTTTTATTACCAGATTTTGGTTCAGGTTGTGGTTCGGTTTTTTCTTTGAGCTCCCCGGGTTGTTTTTCTAAAATGGGTTCTATGATAGGAGTAGGCTGAAATAATTCATCTTTATGTTTGGGCTGCTCAGTAAACCGAAGGTTGAAGTTTTTGAGTTTAATGTCTTCATGGTTAGTACCTTGCATTGGTAGTATCTTGGATTGCGGGCTATTGTAAAATCTGATATCAGAAATCTTTTTATCCGTAAAATAAAAGACCATATAACTACAATCAGTGGTATTCGCCCCAATATATGCATCTTCATCATCCAACATGTAATAGACAATTTGCGCGTTACCATTGACCCGCATCAATTTCATTTCACCTTCTTCAAATTCACCCACTAAAACTTTACCTCCTATTTGATTGAAAAACTTGAAATCAGTGCTGTTGATCATGAAAGCATTATCATTGACAACTAAGGAAGATATTTGATTGTTTGTCAAGCCAATTCTGATGGTATCGCCCAAAATTTGAGTTGTGTCAGTCCACATGACAGGATTATAAAACAAGGTAAAAATGGAATCCAGGTCATTGTAAGCCAAAGAATCAGCGCGTGCTTGAAGATCACTTTTGTACAAAACCACATCGTCTTCAGCTATTAAATAATTGATGCTATCCAATCCAGAAATCTGGCTGTTATCTACCATCAGTGAATCATTCAAATTTATATTACTACTGTCTTTTTCAAGTGACATTGAATCCATGTCTATAGTGCTATTTGTGTCCAGCACAATGGAGGTAGAGTCTTTCGAAATCAAATGAAGGCTGTCAGTTTTTGAAATAACACCTGTTTCCTTTTTAAGGAATAAGGAATCTAATTTGGGTTCTGATCCTTTATCTATTTTATTTAAATTTATATTATCAATTGACTGACTGTCAATTAGTTCATTAGTTTTAATTGAATCCATGCTCAATGAATCTTGTCTAGCTATTAATGAATCATTTTGAATTTTAGATAGGGTGTCAGTAACAGCTTTTGGATCAATAATTTTTCTATAAGTTCTAAGCACTTTTGCAGAAATGTATAGGGTATCACCATCAATCTCCGTGCCCATAACAGGCTTGCGATTATGAGCTGTGGCGCGCATAAAATTAATGGTACCATCATAATCTAAGGTGTCCGCCCAAATGATGAGCCCTTCAGATGTATCTCTGTAGACCACATTGCCAAGTGCATAACCCAATTGTTTATTTTTATCATAATCCAGGAAATCTGCATCGATGAAGAGGGGAGCATCAGACAATTGGCTTCTGCCTTCAAATTTAAAGGTCTCATTTTTCTTGTCATACTTCAATTTATCACCTTTTGCACTATTATCCTTTCCTCGATAGTCAGCTTTGCCTATGAGCTCAATCAACTCATTTTCACGGTCATAGATGATGGTATCTGAAGTAGCAGTATCACTTTGCGAAAGATAAGATGCATGTCCAAGTAAACTGATGTGGTTTTTGACTCCATCGTAAATGATGGTATCAGCAAGCGCTGTTATCGTGTCTTCTTCATATTGGGCATCGCCCATAAAAATACCACTTTTGGTATCCAAGTTATAGTCACCTTTATTGCTGTACAAGCGAGCATTTTTGTTTTTGATGATGGCGGGAGCATTCCACGTTGTTTGTTTGGATTCGGTGTTGTACCTCAGGGTATCTGTCAAGACTGATAGACTGTCTCCGTCAACACTCACTTTTGTATAAAACCATGCCTCCTTCGTAGCTGTATTGTAGGTGCCATATTGACTTTTGAGTGTATTGGTAGCATCCTTCATCAAAGCTTTGTGTGTGTAATCTGCTACTTTGGTTGAAAGGTTGTACTTGAGATCAGGGGCGTATAAGGTATCTTGGTTGTTGATCAAAATGACATCTTTCACCAGATAGGCCAAAGAAGAATCACCTTGATAAATAAGGGTGTCTGCATATATTTGTAGGGTATCAGCTTCCAAGATGGAAACATTCCCGACTGCGTACAAATTGTTTCCGGTGAGGATGGCATTGTCACAAAAGATAAAAGCTCCTTCATGATATGCTCTGACATTACCGATATATCTGGTTACTTGTGGGGTTTGACCTGTTTCTACAATAGCTTGATCTGCATTTTCGACGATGATTTGCGAGGCCGAAACACTGTCATTACTGGAAGTGTTTTGGCCATATACCCACTGTATGCTTAGTGTCATGAAGAAAACCATGAAATACTGAAGCAGTCGCGAAGGCTTGATGATCGATGACAATGGTTTTTGTACTATTTTTTTGTCTTTGGTTTAGGTTTAGCTTTTGCTTTTGCAGTTGCTGCTGGTGCAGTAAAGCTTCCTGGCAATTCAGTCTCTATCCATTGTTTTACAGTTTCCAGACTGATCGTTGTAAGAGCATCTGACTCAATTTTTTCTCCTTCAACTTTTGGAATCTTCACATTCGCTTTTTTATAACGAATATATGGACCCCAACGGCCATTTTCTATAGAAATATTTTCTTCAGGCCAGTGTTGAATGTATCTGTTGGACTCTTTTTCGATCTTTGCAGAAACTAATTCTATTGCCTCAGCTGCTGTCAAATGGTCGAAATCGTATTTTTTAGGCACATTCACAAATAAATCACTCCATTTTACAAATGGACCAAATCTCCCTTTACCTTTCGTAATCGGTAAATTTTGGTAATGAGCTACTGGTTCTGCTTCCTTGAGTTTTTCTGAGATGAATGTGATTGCATCCTCTTTGCTTAGCTCTACTGGATCTGTTCCTCTTGGCAAGTTTGCATAGGTGTCACCTAGTTTCACATAAGGACCAAACCTGCCATTGTTTACTACCAATTCCAGACCTTTATATTCTCCAAAAGACTTTGGCAATTTAAACAATTCCAATGCATCTTCTAAACTGATGGTCTCAATTGATTGGCCAGGTTTGAGGTTGGCAAACTTTGGTTTTTCATCCTCTTTCAATTCATCAACGTCTCCGATCTTTACGACTGGACCATATCTGGTTATCTGTACAACCACACTGTGACCAGAAACAGGATCTTTGCCTATGATTTTCTTTCCTTTAGCTCGCTCTGCATTTTCTATTGTATCTTCTATCAATTTATGGAAAGGTTGATAGAAATCCTTGAGCATTTTACGCCATTCAGAATTCCCTTTTGCTACTTGATCGAGTTCGTCTTCTACGTCGGCAGTAAAACCATAAGTCATTACTTTTTCAAAATGTTCGTCCAAAAAGTCGGTAACAATCATTCCCAAATCCGATGGGTATAGTCTATTGGAAGTGGCTCCCGTAGTCTCTGTTTGTACAGCCTCTGTTATTTTCCCTGCTTTAAGCGTTACCACTTTAAAACTCCTCGTTTCTCCCTCACGGCTTTCTTTCGTTACATAACCTCTGTCTTGCTCCATGATTTTACTGATTGTAGGAGCGTAGGTGGAAGGTCTGCCGATACCAAGTTCTTCCAATTTTTGAACCAAACTCGCCTCCGTAAACCTGGATGGTGGTCTGGTAAATTTTTCTGTTGCGGTCAAATGATTTAAATCCAATTCTTGACCAGCTTTAACTGGAGGAAGCATGCCTTTTACCTCTTCGTCATCGTCGTCGTCGCTACTTTCTATATAAACAGTAAGGAATCCATCAAATTTCAAAACCTCACCTTCTGCCCTCAATGTTGCATCTGGAATGGTATTGATGCCAATATCGACAACTGTTTTCTCTAATTGGGCATCAGCCATCTGACTAGCGATGGCTCTTTTCCAGATTAGTTCGTAAAGTTTTTGCTCATCAGGATTTCCGCTGATATTTTTCTTTTGAATATAAGTTGGTCTTATGGCTTCGTGAGCTTCTTGCGCATTCGCTGTTTTTGATTTGTACTTTCTTATTTTGAGATACTTTTCGCCATATTCAGTAACAATTTGATTGGACATTTCCTCCAATGCTTGATCGCTGATGTTGGTACTGTCAGTTCTCATATAAGTAATGTGTCCTTCCTCATATAATCGCTGAGCAAGTGACATGGTACGGTTTACACCATAATAGAGCTTTCTGCTGGCCTCTTGTTGTAAAGTAGAAGTTGTAAAAGGTGCAGCAGGTTTGCGTGTCAAGGGTTTAGTTTCGACACTTTTTATTTTGAAAATTGCACCATTTGCTTTTTCGACAAATGCTTTTGCATCTGCCAATTCAGGAATTCTGTCTAATAAATCTGCTTTGAGAAAAACTTGATCACCCCGATCATTTTTTACGTTGAAAACTGCAGTTACCTTAAAATATGGCTCTACATCAAAAGCTTGTATGTTTCTTTCTCTCTCTACAATAAGTTTCACAGCAACTGATTGCACACGCCCAGCAGACAATTTGCCTTTTACTTTTCTCCAAAGTACTTCACTGAGTTCAAAGCCAACAAGTCTGTCTAGAATCCTTCTTGCCTGTTGAGCATTGACCAAGTCAAGATCCACCGTTCTAGGATTTGTTACAGCTTTTTGAATGGCTGGTTTGGTAATTTCACTGAAGACAATTCTTTTTGTAATATGCGGATTGAGACCCAAAACTTCGCACAAATGCCAAGAAATGGCTTCGCCTTCACGGTCTTCATCCGTTGCTAGCCAAACCTCTGAAGCTTTTGCACTTGCATCTCTCAATTCCTTGACCACTTTCCTTTTCTCAGGAGAGATAATGTAAGTTGGTTCGAAATCGTCTTGTATGGATACGCCATTACTTCCCTTATCGAGATCTCTGATGTGACCGAAACTCGACTTAACTTCAAAGTCACCGCCTAAATATTTTTGGATGGTTTTTGCTTTTGCCGGAGACTCTACAATGAGTAGTTTTTTTGACATATATCAATAAGATTAATATTTATTTAGAATGCAAATGTAACGCCAATTTGTTTTTAATCAAATTTTATGCAAAATGCTTGTAGTTTATTTCTCAGTCTATTGATTATTTACCTTTCATTTTCAAATTAATATTTGGTATTAATACATTCCTTTATATCATTCAAAAACAAAAAGAGAGCCAACTATTAAATATTTAATAACCAAGGGCTTTGATTAATGTTTACATTTGTATTTCGATTTAAAAAGTTTTACATGTCCGATAGCGCAAAGAAAGATCCTGAGAAAAAAGCCAAAATAACCAAAGATAGTTTGATGGCTTCGATGGGTATTTTCAGATATATCAAACCTTATAGAGGTTATTTTATTGCAGGAATGGTCTTATTGGTTTTGGGGAGTATACTCTTTATGGCATTCCCTGGAGTTGCTGGCGAAATGGCCAATATTGCAGTTGGAAAAGACAAGTACAACCTCAATATTGAAGTTGAGGATTTTTGGTGGATCTTTTTGATCATCTTGGTGGGGCAGGGTATTTTGTCTTATTTCAGAACCATCTTTTTTACGATTGTTTCTGAGAAAGGGATGGCAGATCTTCGCAAAGACTTATACGACAAGATCATCACACAAAGCATTGGATTTTTTGAGGAAAGAAGGATAGGGGAGCTCACTAGTCGGATTACCACTGATGTAGAACAGATGCAAACTGCCTTTTCCATTACTTTGGCGGAATTTCTTCGACAAGTGATCATGTTGGTTGTAGGTGTGATTATCATTGCGGCACTCACCCCAAAGCTTTCACTCATTATGTTGGGTACATTTCCCATCATCGTTATCATAGCGGTGGTCTTTGGTCGCTATATCCGGAAATTATCCAAAAAGAGACAAGATAAACTTGCAGAGACAAATACGATTGTGGAGGAGACTTTTCAGTCATTCAGTGTTGTGAAATCTTTTGCAAATGAATGGTTGGAATCTATCAGATACAGCAAAAGCGTTGGTGAGGTGGTAAAAATCTCGATTGAATTTGCCAAGATCAGAGGTTTGTTTTTTGCTTTCATCATCACCATTTTATTTGGAGGATTTTTCTTCATCTTATGGCGAGGAGCACTTTTGGTGAAAATGGGCCAAATGGAAGTGGGTGATTTATTTTCCTTTATTATCTACACGGGAATTTTGGGAGGTGCAATTGCCAGTTTCAGTACATTGTATGCAACCTTAGCTCAGGCCATCGGAGCGACAGAACGTGTCATGGATATCATCAATGGTGGTCAAGAGGTTACCCAAATTGATGGGCCAGCGACACCAGCTGACATCAAAGGAGCAATAAAGTTCGACAATGTCCAATTTTCCTATCCTTCCAGAAGTGATTTGCCAGTCTTGAAAGGTATCAATCTCAATATTGAAAAAGGAAATAAGATTGCCCTTGTGGGACAAAGTGGAAGTGGTAAATCAACCATTGTACAGTTGCTGATGAAGTTTTATCAAATCAGTGGGGGTACAATAAGCATAGATGGCAAGGACATCAATGAATACAATATTTCGCAACTCAGATCAGCTATGGCCATTGTACCACAAGAAGTGATTTTGTTTGGTGGAACCATCAGGGAAAATATCCTCTATGGAAAACCTACTGCTACAGAGTTCGAGTTGGAGGAAGCAGCCAGAAAAAGCAATAGTTTGGAATTCATCAACTCATTTCCAGACGGATTTCAAACGATCGTTGGAGACCGAGGTATAAAGCTTTCTGGTGGGCAAAGACAAAGAATTGCCATCGCCAGAGCTATTTTGAAAGACCCGGCAATTTTGATTTTGGATGAAGCTACTTCTTCTCTGGATGCGGGTTCTGAAAAAGTTGTTCAGGATGCGCTAGACTTTTTATTGGAGGGTAGGACATCCATCATCATAGCACATAGGTTATCGACTATCAAAGATGTAGACCACATTTATGTTTTGGACAAGGGCACCATTGCCGAAGAGGGTAGTCATGAGGAATTATTAGCCAAAGAAGACGGTATTTATAATAATTTGGCCAAACTTCAATTTGATGTACGGATGGCTAATAGTTGATATTTTTGAGCAACAAGCCTAGACTAAACAACAAGAGGTGTTAAATCCTTAATCCAAAACTACTTTTGCAACCTCAGCAGCTGAATAATTAATAGATTTTAATACTTTACTATCCTCCTTGCGGTAAACCAAATATTCTCCTTCTTTTTCAACGATGTAAGAATCAGTTGCTTTTGTTGCTAAATAATACTCTTGAGTTTTAACAGCTTCTTCATATGTTTTGCAAGTTTTGCTCATGTTTGATCTTTGGACTTCGTCAAACAAAGCGCTAAATTTACTACCTAATCCTAGTTCCAAGATCGCTCCACTGAGTACATATTGCAAATCAGCCAAAGCATCTGCAGCTTCTACCAAGTCATTATTTTCCAATGCATCCTTTAGCTCTTGGAGTTCTTCTGCGAGCAAACTGATTCTCAATTTACAACGATCTGCTGAAGGAATGGCAGGTGTTTCTATAACAGGTAGTCCAAATGTGCGGTGAAATTTTGCAACACCATTGAGTGCTTGAGCTTCTTCAAAAGTCATGTTTGAATATTTTTGGCAAATATATCATTTCTAAACTGACGTTCACAACTGCGATAAAGTCATTTTTAAATATCTATGGATAGATGACTTTCGTCTTAAATTACATCAATTGGCCTCTTTTTAGTTTAATTTGTATTCATATTACATCATAAAAAATGTGCAGAATTTTATACAAATGCTTGAAAACAAAATTCTTTACTATTTTTGGGAAGTCATTTTAATGCTAAAACCGAAGAAATAATGCGATATAAAATCTTTTTTGTCTTTTTTATGGGACTTTTTCTTTTTGTCCAAGAGGCAAAAAGCCAGGTTCATGGAGCAGTAGGCATGAATTTCCTGTTTTCTGATTTTAAACTTGGATTACAAGGAAGAATAATGAAAGACCTCGGCGAACGCTTCGTTATTTCCGGGACGTTTACTTATTATCTAGAGAAGAGCACCAGCATCGCCTTTGATTTTGATGCAAGATATAGGTTGATTAGAATTGGTGCTGTAGGTTTCGAGCCTTTATTGGGTATAAATATCAGAAGGTTTGATGAATTTGGCGACACTTCCATGAATGCAGGTTTGTTTATGACTTATGAAACAGACAAGCTCACCGTCTATTTTGAACCTAAATACATTTTGGACTCAAAACCAGTTTTTGTTTTCTCGACAGGCTTCTATTTTTAGTTACCAGCTATCGGCTGTCAGCTATCAGTTGTCAGTTGTCAGTTTTCCAAATTGAGAGCATGAGCTGAGCTTTGAGCCATGTCCTATGGGAGGTTTATTTGTTTATGCTGCCGACCTTGCTTAAGGAGGTTTGCATGGCGTTCTCGTTTTCTCAACATTGCCAAAGGCTGAAGCCAATTCGCCCTCCATTCTTTTTATCTCAGCATTTCGCGATTCCGCATTCAGCAATTTCGCAGTTCAGCAGTTTCGCAATTTAGGTTTGCGCGGCGTTCTCTTTATCTCAGCATTGCCAAAATTGAACAGGCTGAAGCCAATTCGCCCTCCATTCTTTTTATCTCAGCAATTTCGCGATTCTGCAATTTCAGCATTTCAGCAGTTCGCAGTTCAGGAGTTTTGCAATTGAGGTTTGCGCGGCGTTCTCGTTTTCTCAACATTGCCAAAATTGAACAGGCTGAAGCCAATTCGCCCTCCATTCTTTTTATCTCAGCATTTTCGCGATTCCGCATTTCAGCAATTTCGCAGTTCAGCAGTTCAACAAACAGATGTTTTCATCAATAATTTCCCATATATCTTCTGATAAACCATTCAGCTGCCAAAGCAAGAAGAATAAGGAAAAACAACCATTTATGATTCAATAAAGGTTGTGTGGTTGTCGCAGTGTAGATCGTTGGTTTTAACGTATTTGCATCCATTATCAACGATTCCAAATCTTTTGCTTGACTAAAATGTTTGTAAACTCCACCGTACTTGCTAGAAAGTCCGCGCAATAAATTGTGATCGGCAGTAAGATTATTGGTTTCTAGTTGAATATTTTGCACCGAAAAGGCGACCTTTTGCGTCTAATACTTTGCCTCCAAAATTGGTTTTTCCTTCATAGCTATAATCTCCTGCAGGAAGAACACCTGCATTCAAAGTGTAATAGTTTTCTGTTTTGGAAAATACGTATTCAAACTTTTTACCAGCTTGATTATTCAACGTCAATTGCACATCGGGGGTATTGATCATCTCAAATGCATCATTATACAGTTGTGCATCAAAAAGTACGGTTTCATTTTCCTTGTAGAGATTTTTGGACGTATTTACCCTGAATTTTCGTTTATCATCCTTAACGCTCAAATATTGAATGGTTTTATTAATGAGTTCGCCACTGAGATCTGCATTTTTGAAGTCAATCATGTCTTGCATTCTCCACTTCCAAATACCTTCACCCACAAAAACTCCAATACGACTGCCAGCTTTTTCTTCAAAACTCATCATTGGATTCTTAGTAGGAACTTTTTTGACTTTTTGATTGAAAAGCGTGTGAGCCAAATCTCCAGCTTTGTAGTTTCCAAACAAAGTCAATAAAGGAGGATATTGTGCTAATCTTGATTTGAGTGGATCAGACAGCGTGAATTTATCGAAACCAGCTATGAAATTGGGTTCGATAATTTCATTCACAGTAGCATTCCCGTTGACTTTGATGACGTCTTGTAGGGCATTTAATCTTGCTGGGTCTGTTTGAGACCCTACGATGAAAAGTTTGGAAATTCCTTTTTTATTTACGGCAGTTTCGATCGTGGTGATATCCACTGATTTGGAAGGTAAATTATGATAAATGATCAAATCAGTATTTGCAATATCTACCCCAGATTCACCATAAATAACCACTTTGACTTCGTAGTTTTTATTATTGGTGATGAGATCTTGTAGAGCAGCTAAATCTGGGTGCGGGCTATTGGCTAGTATCAAAATCTTTTGACGAGCATCAATGACCTCGATGTAGAAATCTCTTTTATTATTCGCATAACTTACTTCATTGCTGGTAGAACCTACAGAAACTTCGTATCGTAAAATACCAGATACGTCTGCATCCAAGACAAAAGACTTCGAAATAAAGAAATTACCAGAATTTATGGCAATTTGCTCAGATGCGACGGTTGAACGACCATTGGCAGTGATTTTCTCTACAGTAAGTTTGGAATTGATGCCAGCTGCGTTATAAGCAGCAATATCAATCTGTAAAGAGAATTTATCGCCTAAATAGGCAATTTTATTGGAAAGCACATTTTTGATGACGATGTCCTTTCTTATGGACGTATCTCCTAATCCAAAAGTATGAATAGGTGCATTAAAATTGGCATTCAAGTAAAGTGGGTTTGCGCCTTCATTATAAATTCCATCTGACAAAAGCACCAAGGCCCCTACATTTTGATCAGCATAATTATCATAAACATAGTTGATGGCGTCAGCAATATTGGTTGCTTTTTGATTAAAACTATCAGAACCAGCTTCTTGTGTTTGTGCACCAAAGGATAGATTTACCAATTCGTATTTATCTCCAAGAGATTCTTTTCCTTTTTTAATGTCTTCATTGAATTGATCGAGTTGGTTTTTGCTCATTCCCAATGGTATACTTTCTGATTTGTCATCAAGAAATACAATGATGGGATCCTTCTGTTCACTTTTTTGACTGGTAAGTAAAGGATTTAAGAGTAGAAACGCGATCAAAGCTGCGCTCAAAAAACGCAAACCAAATAACAATGCCCTTATCCAAGTTGCCTTTTCAGTAAATCTGGAATCTTTGTAATACATCAAAAAACTCCAAATGAAGCCGACTAAGACACACAACAATAGAAACCAAGTAGGATAAGATAATGATAAATTTTGAAACATAAGACAATACGCATTTAGAGCAGAACGCAAATATTAGCATAATTTACTATTCAAACGGCTAATTTAGATTTATTTAAGAAAGTATATGGGTAATTCGTTCATATATATTGGTTTTCTTGCTTCGAGTTGCGAGCCACGAGCATCGAGCATCGAGCCACGAGCATCGAGCCACGAGCCACGAGCATCGAGCCATGAGCCACGAGCATCGAGCCACGAGCCACGACGAGATTTGATTACATATTAAAATAAAAAAAGGGAATTGTATTGCTACAATTCCCTTTTTCTTAAGTGATCCCGCTGGGATTCGAACCCAGGACCCATACATTAAAAGTGTATTGCTCTACCAGCTGAGCTACGGAATCCTATTATATTTATATAACGTTTCTTTCAAACGCGGTGCAAAGGTAAATCTTTATTTTTATTTTCAAAACATATTTAAAAAATTTTGTTTTGATATTTCTCTTTTACCAATCCTAAACCACATAAAATTCCAAAAAATCAAATAGAATTTGTGAAATATAAACAGGCTTACTTGTTATAAGGTGTTAAGACTTAGCGGTTTTCATCGCATTTTCTGTTTTCAAAACCTCCTCAAACACTTCGTCAATCTTTTCAGCAGAAAAATCCTTGATCAATATTTTTTTATTTTTATCGAGCAAAAATACCTTTGGAGTACTCGGTACACTGATATAACGGCGGTAAGCTTGATCTTTATCGCTCGTATTGATGAAGTTTTCCATCTTTTTTTCTTTTACTCCAGGCCAGCATTGTGGCTCTTTGTCATAAGCAAAAGTACAAACGGAAACAATTTTAATATTGTCATTTCTATGTTTTTCCTCCCAATCTACGATGAAAGGCATTGCCTTTTTGCAGTGGCCACAATCAGGAGCCCAAAATACGAGTAGGGTATAGTCCGCTTTTACTTGATGAAGTTGTATCAAAGTGCTGTCCTCTTTGTAAAGTGCGATATTCGGAATGGTTTTGCCAATCAAAATGGGTCTCCAATCATCGGCATAACGATATAACTTTTCCATTTTCTCGGGATCAGCCCATGGCGTTTTGCCTGCTTTGAAATAATGGTCGATCAAATGTACAAACAACGCATCGGTACCAATAAATTTACCATTTCCATATTGTTGAATCCACTGGGAAAGGAAAAACCGCTCCGCATCTTCGTTGCCCTTGATCTTTTGCATAAAAAGATCCGTTTCCATTATCAAGGAGTCAGGAGCTTGCGGTACCAATTTGGTGAAATAATCATTGACTTTATTGTAAAAGAAATTATTGTAAATCAATGACGGATTCTTCATATCAATGTTGTCGAAGAAATGGCTTCTGTAATAATAGTATTTCTTGAGCTGAGCTGCTTTTTCATCAGTCTCCTCCTCAAATTTTGGAACTTCAATATCATTAGAACCTTTGAGTATGAAGGTTGTCAGAGATTTTGGATATTGCTCATAGACCTTTTGCTGATAAGCTTTCACTTCTTTATCCAATTTGTCAAGCGCCTCCTTTTCCTTACTGACATCAACCGTTTTGGTACTGTCCTTTTCAGCTGCTTCTATTTTTGCTTTCAGCGGATCGGCTTCTTTTCTTTTCTGTGATATGTACGCAATAAAGTCATAGAATAAATCATTCTCTACGCTACCCTTGAAAACTGGCCTGGCCAAATTACTGGTGTCAGTTACGGTGAAGTTTTTTTCATCCTGAACCAAAAACTGGAATGGTGTATTATTGGGTTTTAAAACAGCCATATACAAGCCGTTCCTCAAAGTGTCCTTGCCAGTCATTTCATAAAAACCTTCCTTATTTCTGAATAAACTGTCCTTCACCAACTGTTTATCTCCATAATAATAACCAACAAGCAAAAGACTATCTTTGTAGTTTGGTGACTTAAACTTGATGCTGTATTGAGCATTGACTACAAAATAGCATAAGGTAAAAATGAAGATAAAAAACGTTTGAGGGCTAAACTTCAAAATGGAAAATCTTCTGAGAGTGTTATTCATTACGTGTTAAATTATTTTTATAAAAGATGGCAAACTGAAATGTATTGTTTATTTCTGTCTGTTATAAGATCACAAAAATCAACAATTTGTATCAAGTTTGAAAGCGTTTAATATTTTATTAACGCAATTTTTAATGTTTATCTTTTGCCTGAAAGTAAGTATAAAACAGCCATTCTGATGGCGACACCATTTTCTACCTGCTGGAGAATAATAGAATGGTCGCTGTCTGCCACGTCGCTGGTGATCTCTACACCTCTATTTATTGGCCCAGGATGTAAGATCGTAATTGGCTTTCCAATGTCTTGAAGTAATTTTTTATTGATGCCATAATACAACATATATTCTCTGAGTGATGGGAAAAATTTAGTTTCTTGTCTTTCCAGCTGAATGCGTAAAACATTGGCAACATCACACCATTCCAATGCCTTGCGGATATCATATTCTACCTCTACGCCCAATTCTTTGATATGTTTGGGTATGAGTGTAGGGGGTCCACAAACTTTGACATTTGCACCCAATTTGAGTAAACAAAATACATTGCTCAAAGCAACTCTGGAGTGTAAAATATCTCCAACGATGACAATATTTTTCCCCTTTAAATTGCCAACCACTTCCTGCATCGAGAAGGCATCAAGCAAAGCTTGTGTAGGATGTTCATGCGTACCGTCGCCCGCATTGATGATGTTTGCGTCTATGTGTTTTGCCAGAAAATGATGAGCTCCAGGAGCAGGATGTCTCATGACAACCATGTCTACCTTCATCGATAAAATATTCCGCACAGTATCGAGCAAAGTTTCACCCTTACTTACTGATGAAGAAGAGGCCGTAAAATTGAGCACATCTGCCGATAACCTCCTTTCTGCCAATTCAAATGAAATTCGGGTGCGTGTAGAATTTTCAAAAAACAAATTGGCGATCGTAATGTCCCTAAGAGAAGGTACTTTTTTAATTGGTCTATTAATGACTTCTTTGAAATCTGTTGCTGCTTTGAATATTGCCTGGATATCTTCCGTAGAAATGTACTTGATACCCAAGAGATGTTTTGTGCTCAATACAGACATCTATATTATTTCGTTTTGTCCTGAATACATGGTTATTACGTCATTGCCTTCCAATCCCCAAGCTACTTTTACATAAGCATCGTCTAGCGCATCTACAGCCACGCCAGTATAGTCGGGTGCGATCGGCAAATGTCTATTAAATCTTCGGTCAACCAAACAAAGTAACTCTAGTAGCGACGGTCTTCCAAAATCTTGAATGGCAGAGATCGCAGCGTGTACCGTTCGTCCAGTGTACAAAACATCGTCCACCAGAATGACGCGCTTATCCTCCACCAAAAAATTGATTTCAGTCGAGGCAGCTTTTAAAGGTTTTTCTTTTTGACGATAGTCATCACGGTAAAAGTAATATCCAATTTACCGTATTGAGGAATTTTATTTTTGTTGATTTTTTTCAGACGGCTCATCAATCTATCTGATAGGAGCGCACCTCTTTCTTGAATACCGATGAGGCAAACGTCTTCGAAAGTATCATAATTTTCAATGAGCTGATAACAAAGCCTATCTATTGTAAGCTCAAATCCTTTCCCAGCTAGTATGATCCTTCCTGACATAATGGTCGGGATACCGACAAATTTGACCATTTTCTTGTTAAATTTAATCGATATCTTCGTATCGTTCAATTTCGCCTTAGCTAGGCTAGGACTCAATTTCTCTCTTCGATCTCGATCAAATTTTCTACACAATAATTCTGGTCAATCCAATTTCCGGTTGGTATATACCAATCGAAAGCAGAAATCTTGAGTTTCTGCTGCAAATTTATTTAGTCACCATCCGACCTTTATTTCAAAAGACTATAAATCTTTTTTTATCTGCGGAGTCAAGTTTATTTCAGGAATTCCGATGACCGATTTATCAATGACAGGTTCTGGTATTTTAAGCCCGGTATAGTTATGTTCTTTCAAATCCAGGATAAGATTTGCCACGATTCCTGTCCAACCAGTTTGGTGTGATGCTCCTAAGCCTCTCCCACTATCACCGTGGAAATATTCATAAAACAAAACCAAATCATTGAATTTTTTATCCCGATAAATGCGCCTATGACTTTGATTGATCGGACGATCTCCATCTTCATTTTTACGGAATAAATTGACCAATCTATGACTTATTTCCAAACTTATTTCCAGAGCATTCATCATGTTTCCAGTTCCTTTTGGAAATTCAAATGAAAGTTCATTTCCATAATATTTGTGATACTCTTTCAGTGACTCGATGATGATGTAATTCATTGGAATCCAAATCGGGCCGCGCCAATTGGAGTTGCCTCCAAACATATAGGACGTTGCTTCTGCCGGGTCATATCTGATGCCAAAGGCGGCGCCATCAATTTTGATACTATAAGGTTTTTTATGAATTTTAGAAAGTGATCTAATACCATAATCGCTCAGGAATTCCTGTTCATCAATCAAAGTTTTGATCAAAATTTTCATTCGATCCTTGGGCACTAATGCAAGCATGATGTCATCACCATCCGCATAATGTTCGATCACCAGATATTTTCCACTTTTCTTCCGGTAATTCCGGAACCAAACCATCCTGTCTTTAAAACCTGGCAGGCTTTCTAAGGTTTCATTACTAATGACCATGACAGGATTGAGGGTCATCAAACCAACCAAAGATCTTGTTTTGAGCGGAATAGCTTCATTATTAGGCCGCACCAAAACGTCAAAGAAGAATCCATCTATTTCATCCCACAAACTTTTACCATCTTCATTGAGGGAGTTTAGAGATTCTGCGATGTAAACAAAATGCTCAAAAAACTTGGTGGCCATTTCTTCGTAAGAGTTATCGACCTTAGAGATTTCAAGCGCAATTTGCAACATATTGAGTGCATAAAGCGCCATCCAAGCTGTGCCGTCTGCTTGCTCCAAATGCCCACCTCCTGGCATGGATTGACTTCTGTCAAAAATACCAATGTTATCTAAACCGAGGAATCCGCCTTCAAAGATGTTTTTATCGTATTTGTCTTTTTGATTTACCCACCAAGTGAAATTGATAACCAACTTATTAAAGATTTTTTTCAAAAAGTTGACATCACCTTTTCCGGTAATTTTTTTGTCAATTTCATAAACCTTGAAGGTAGCCCAGGCTTGAACTGGCGGATTTACATCGCTGAAAGACCACTCGTAAGCTGGAATTTGACCTTTGGTAGACATATACCATTCCCTTAGCACCAACGACATCTGATGTTTAGCAAATGCAGGATCTAGCAATGCTAATGGAATGCAATGAAAAGCCAAATCCCAAGCAGCATACCAAGGATATTCCCATTTATCGGGCATGCTGATGATGTCTTCATTGATGAGGTTTTTCCACTGACTATTTCGACCGTATTTGCGCCATGGTTCTGGGTTTGGTTGTTTTGGGTCGCCTTTCAACCATTCCTCCATATTGAGGTTGTAATATTGCTTGGTCCAAAGCATTCCAGAAAGCGCCTGCCTCAAAATATTGGTATCATCCTCAGTAAGTCCATCTGAAAAATGATTGTAGAATTCGTTTGCTTCTTCTTTGCGCTCTTGCATGGTTTGGAGAAATTCTTCGCCAAGTGGATCGCTGAGATCTTTGACATTACTCAACCTCAATTTTACACTTGCAGAAGATTTACCTTCTAACTCCATTTCATACAATGGAGAAAATTTTGTGCCATAAAGCCTTTGGTCGGTGAGCGTGAAGTCATCATTGATCACTACCTCATGAAATAGATCCTTTACATATGGGCTTTCATTTTCGATACCAAATAATCGCTCGGCATTGGTATTGTTTTCTGTGAAAAGCCATTTTTTGGGCTTATCAAAATATAAAAAATAATCGTATAGTCTTGGATGTTGCGCCATCACAGAGCAGAAATCATCTGCTTCCCTTTGTTTGGTGAGAATGGGAATTTTATCTACAAATTTAAAACCCCAATCATTTCTAAAAAGTAGGGTAGGGAGTATAGAGATTTTGGCTTTGTTGTTGCTTCTGTTTTTTACACTGATTTTGATGCAAATATCAGTTTCTGTCTTTTTGGCGTAAGTAATGAAAATATCAAAATAATCTTTTTTAGTAAATAGGTCAGTGTCCAGGATTTCATATTCCAAGTGTTGGAGCCCTCTTCTCCTATTGATATTCACCATCTCACCATAAGGATATTGATTGTGCGAATACTTATACAAATATTTCATGTAGGAGTGTGTCGGCGTATTATCCAAATAGTAATACAATTCCTTTACATCCTCTCCATGATTTCCTTCTGGTCCAGTCAACCCAAAAAGCCTTTCTTTCAAAATAGAATCTTTGCCATTCCATACAGCAAGGGAAAAGCATAAGTTACACTTTATGTCGCTGATTCCGGCAATTCCATCTTCGCCCCAACGATATACCCTGCTCCGAGCAAGGTCGTGAGTGAAATAACCCCAAGCATCTCCATTTGCACTGTAATCTTCCCTCACCGTTCCCCACTGTCGCTCACTGAGGTATGGTCCCCAGATATGCCACTTTCTACCTTCTCTGTGGTTTTGTTTCAGCCTGCTTATTTCTGCCCCCATTTCGATATTATTACCTGTATTTATAGATACTTTACGCAATATCATAAAAAAACTAAATTGCATAATACAAAAACCTGATTTTTGTTTTAATTGTGTGTTTTATTATCCTTAATTCTACATTATGAAGGATTGGTAGGTTAATAATGTATATTTGGTAGCTTGATTTTTTAGTTATCTTTTGCCAATGGTTGAATATTAAGAATTTGTGAATTTTCAAACATTTGTAATACAATCAGATTAATTATCATTTTAGGTAATATAGATTTGAAATTCAAAAGTTATTCTATTTGAATTTCTTATTTTTGCATTCAAATTATAAAAGTTATTAATATTAATCATTATTAGAGAATTATGAGTAAGGTTACAGTAATTGGAGCAGGTAACGTAGGCGCAACCGTAGCAAATGTTCTGGCTCACAGAGATTTTGTGAATGAAATAGTGTTGGTGGATATCAGGGGTGAAATGGCTGAAGGAAAGGCTTTGGATACTTGGCAACAAGCACCAATTGATTATTATAGTACTAAATTGACAGGTACAGGCGATTATGCTTTGACTGCTGATTCAGATGTAGTGGTAATTACCGCAGGTTTGCCAAGAAAGCCTGGCATGAGTAGAGATGATTTGATTTCTACGAATGCAGGTATTGTTGTTTCTTGTGTAAAGAGTGTACTTCAATACAGCAAAGATCCCATCATCATCATCGTTTCAAATCCATTGGATGTAATGACTCATGCAGCTTTCAAGGCTTCAGGTTTGCCATCTAGCAAAGTTTTTGGAATGGCGGGCATCTTGGATACGGCTAGATACAGAGCATTTTTATCTACTGAATTGCAAGTTTCACCTAAGGATATTCAAGCGGTATTGATGGGCGGTCATGGTGATACCATGGTTCCACTTCCAAGATACACAACCGTTGGTGGTATTCCGGTTACAGAGTTGATCGATGCTGATAAATTGGATGCAATCGTTGAGCGCACTAAAAAAGGTGGTGGAGAATTGGTACAATTGATGGGAACTTCTGCTTGGTATGCACCAGGTGCAGCAGCTGCTCAGATGGTTGAAGCCATTCTTAAGGACGAAAATAGAATTTTCCCTGTTTGTGCTAAAACTGAAGGCACTTATGGCGTTGAAGATATGTATTTGGGCGTTCCTGTAAAGTTGGGCAAAGGTGGTATCAAAGAAATCATCGAACTCAAACTCAATGAGGAAGAAAAGGCTTTACTCACTGCTTCTGCAATTGCAGTAAAAGAAGTCATTGATGTATTTGACAATATGAATTTGATTTAATTTGAAAGTAATAAGGGAAATCTGAATGGATTAAAGTTTCAGATTTTTCTTAGACTTGAAAATAAAAATATACGTCATGCCAAAAGTTTTGAACAGCTTTGGCATGACGTTTTTGTTTAGACTATAATTTGCTGGTATTTATTGAAAAATAAACAAAGGATAAACTCTTTTCTAAATCCTTTGTTACAAAATTCTTAATGTGTTGAAATGGATAAACAATTGCTAAATAGTATGGTCACCGTAAATGACATCAATGTCTTGGAAGAGTCATACAACAAACCCATCATGCTAGTTTTTTTAAGGCATTTTGGTTGTATATTTTGCAAAGAAGCCTTGTTTGACATTGCTAAAAAGAGAAAAACCCTTGAGGCAAAGGACATACGCATCGTATTTGTACACATGGCACCTCAAGATGTTGCCGAGGACTACTTCAAAACTTTTGGATTGAAAGGAATAGATCACATTTCGGATCCAGATTGTGCATTGTATTTGGCTTTTGGACTCACTAAAGGCACTTCATCACAGTTAATGGGTTTGAAAAACTGGTACAGAGGATTTGAAGTAAGCGTCGGAAAAGGTATTGAAGTTTCCATCAAACAAATTGGAGATGCCTTCCAAATGCCAGGAGTTTTTGTGATTAAAAAGGGTGAAGTTAAACAATCATTTATACACAAAACAGCTGCCGATAGACCCGATTATGAAAAATTGATTGATTGCTGCGCCGCTTAGTACAACTCAATTTACTTCAATTTACTCTCTATTCTTTGCTCTTATTTGAGCTTAACCTCATAATCATACATAGATTCCAGACTTCCTTGCATCTCTAATTGACCTTTTTCAATTAAACTTCTCAAAACAAATTCAACCGTGATATCTGAAATCGGATGCGGATCATTGGTAAGTATGTCTTCTATGATGTCTTTGGCAATCACATATTCAACAGTAACATAAGGTAATACGATGTTTTCGTAATAAGCAATATCAGCGGAAACAATATTTGAATTTTCTATGATTCTATAATCTTTGTTTTCCGTTGCAAGAACATTCCATTCTCCAGCCCATTGTTGCACTTTCATTGGGTGAACCAACTCAAAGTTCGCATAAGTTGCCGCCAATTCCGCGGGTGAAAGCATGGCCGCGTTGAAAATAATGTCATTTACATCAGTTTCTAAACCATATTTACATTCAAAAAGTTGTATGTTCCTGGAGGTCAACACATTGGCTACCCACATCGTTGCCAATTGATCATAGGCAGAATATCCTGTCCAAATAAATGCAGCACTTTTATTGGGAATAGATTCCAATTCTTCAATTGAATACTCCAGAACCTGATCAATATCTGAGACATTGTACAGCACAGCAGACAATTTATGCCAAAACGCTAAACGCTGCCGCAAGGACAAAGTGGTAAACTCGATGTCAATTGGGCCTTGGGTAAAATCATCCCTAAAACAAACGATTTTACCTTTGGGAAGGCCTTCATAAAAGGCATTTTTGATATTCAGCGCAGCTGCATCACCATAAGCCACATAAAATCTTTCAGACTCGGTTATGTTGATCATAAGGACATATCTAAGGTAATCGGGCAATGATCAGATCCCATGATTTGATCGTAGATTTCTGCATTGACAATTTTATCTGATATGCGATTACTCACCAAAAAGTAGTCTAGTCTCCAACCAACATTTTTTGCCCGAGCTCCAAATCTCACACTCCAAAAAGAGTATTGAACTTTCTCTGGATTTATTTTTCTAAAACTGTCCGTATAGTTATCAGCGATTATGGCCGAAATTCCATCTATTTCCGTTTGGGTATAACCAGAAGTTTTATTGTAATTCTCCTTTGGTCGAGCTAAATCTATTGGTTGGTGTGACACATTAAAGTCACCACACATGATCACTGGTTTTTTACTTTCCAGTTCTGCCAGGTAGTTTTTTAAAGCAAGATCCCAAATCGCTCGATAGTCCAATCTTTTTAGGCCATCGCCGCTGTTTGGAATGTAGCCATTCATGATGTAAAAATCATCGTATTCTAGCGTGATCAAACGACCTTCTGTGTCGTGTTCTTCCTTTCCCATACCCATGATGATCGATATGGGTTTGTGTTTTGTAATGATGCTCACACCAGAATATCCTTTCTTTTCTGCAGAATTTGAATAAATATGATGGTCATCCAAAAAACTCAAAGCCTCGGCAACTTGGTCATCTTGTGCTTTCGTTTCCTGTAGACAGAAAAAATCAGCATCCAAGTCTTTAAATACATCCTTAAAGTTTTTGCCAACTACTGCTCTTAAGCCATTTACATTCCACGAAACAAATTTCATAACCTATTTTCTATTTTATTTAAAGCGAAAGCAAAGGTAAAAATACTCATCGAATATTTCAACACAACAAGACAAATGCCTCAATTAGCACAAATCTTTTCCTTTATATATTACGTTTTTATTTAATATGTTTATATTTGCCGTAAATATTTCCAGATATGAATAGATTTTACAACTATACTATACTAGCGATTGCACTACTTTTTGCACCAACTTTATCAGCAAATGCAGCTGCTGACTTCGAACCTTATTTTTATTCAGTTACTGCAAAAAATGGTGATGGTATCATTATAGTTTTACAAAGATATGGTCTTTCTCAACACGACTGTAATTTCAAAAAGTTCTTGGAATTAAACAATTTGCAGGGTAGTGGTGGTTTGTATATCAATAAAGAATACAAATTACCCATCAAAATATATCACTACAATGGCAAGAGTATTCGGTCTACATTGGGTATCGCGGACATTGAAAAGGCAAAAAGGATACAGAACTATAATGAGGAGATATTGAAGAAGGGATTGAGGTCTTCTTCCTACACTGCTAGTAAAATTTTATGGGTGCCTCTGCATGAACTGGATTGTGAAGGTGGCAAAGCCATCGAAAGTGTACCCACTGCCTTAGAAAAATCTAAAGAAGACGAGGCAATAACCAACATCACCGAATCTCCTGTTTTGGTCTCCAAAAAAGTGGGACAATACGAGTTATTCGGAAATAAATATGAAAGCTTTGACATTTTTGACCATTCTTTGGCCAATCAAGTTTTTTACATTTCAAGTGGTCATGGTGGTCCAGATCCAGGTGCCATGTGTGATGATTGCAACGAGCAAATGTGTGAAGATGAGTATGCGTACGACGTCTGTTTGAGACTTGCTCGAAATTTAATGCAACACGGTGCAACTGTTCACGTCATCATTCAGGATAAAAATGATGGTATAAGAGATGATAAATATTTGGAGTGCGACAACGATGAGTTGACAAACAGTGGAAAAAAATTACCGTTGAGACAATTGGACAGATTGAAACAAAGGGCAGATGCAATCAACCACTTGTATAGAAAATATAAAAAGAAAGGCGTAAAAAGCCAAAAGGCCATCATGGTTCATGTTGATTCCAGGGCTAAAGAGAAAAGGCAAGATGTTTTCTTTTATTACTATGATCACAATGTAGGTGGTGAAGCTTTAGCAAAAAATGTCTTTAATACTTTTGAAAGTAAATACAATCAACACCGCAAAGACAGTGAATATAAAGGTTACGTTGACACAAGAGGCTTATTTATGCTGCGTAAAGTAATTCCAAGTTCAGTGTATGTGGAGCTTGCAAATATCAGAAATGTTGCCGATCACAAACGCATCATTTATGATTACAATAGACAAGCGCTTGCCAACTGGCTTTTTGAAGGTCTGACTAAGGAATAGGTTTATTGGAAATTAAGATCCTTAGTAAATTGGGTTGTTTTGAGTCGTTCCATGCTGTTGCGACTCAATTGCAAATTTCTTAGCACTTTTTTGGCTCTAGAACCTACAATTCCTCTTCCAGATGTGAGGTTGGTGAAAACAGGAACTTCGCCACTTGAAGTAATACCAAGATTTGCTTGTCCAACTCTGATATAATCCGCAACGCTTTGCCCTGCAGAAGTAAAGATGACATCAATGCCTTTGAAAATGCGTGTTGTTCCTGCCTCAATAGGAATATTAGCTCCTATCAATTGATAAAACTCACGACCTGCAAATTCAAATCTATCTGCGCTTATGTTGCTGAATATATTCCAGTTTAATGTTTTTGGAGTGACCACACCAGCTTTGTTTTCATCATATTTCAATACCAAAGTCATGGAGTGGATGATGGCATTAAGACCAGGATTCCATGAATATCTTGCGTTGGCTTGATCATCAAAATCTAAACTTCCATTTTCATTAGGTCTGATTAGCACAGCAGGTTCAACCATTTTAGTCGTGCCAGTTGTTGTTTTGCCTTCTCCAAGGTCAATTTGTAACGAAAAAGAATCCACATAATTTAAAGCCAGGTTGGAATTGGCCATTTTGTACAAGTAATTTGGAGCTTGCGCAAATGCCCCTTCTGCTCTTACATAGCCCTCTTTATTGCCATCAACCCTCGTCAATACCCTGGGATTTGCCCCATTGGAGGTCTTAAAAAAAGTAACATTCAGATTATCGAAATATAAATTTTGCGGGTCCAAAGCCAAAGTTGCTGGTGGTACATCAGGATCTACAAATGCCTTTTCTACTCTTGCATAATGTGCGGTATCACTGATATCAAACAATGCATAAACTACTGTAATAGGCTCACCATTTTCCACCAAATCCAGATCATTGTCACATGCTGAAAATAGGATGGTTAATGTGAAAACTGCAAAAAATAATTTGTACATATCAACTTATTATCAGTTAAAAAATTCCCTCAGATGCAAGCCATTTCTGGTACGTTTGAGCATTTTGGTTATGGTCGGTCAAATTACTTGCAAATA
Source organism: Saprospiraceae bacterium (assembly GCA_016715105.1). Taxonomy (GTDB): domain Bacteria; phylum Bacteroidota; class Bacteroidia; order Chitinophagales; family Saprospiraceae; genus JADKBO01. Next base: position 177,779 of record JADKBO010000004.1, read on the forward strand.
AATGTCCAGCATTATAACCTGGTTTCGCGCAAAAGAAAATATAATCATGATCTTCTGCATTTATAACAGCGTTGAGGCTGCTCATAGATGGCATACAAATGGGCCCAGGAGGCAATCCTGCATACATATATGTATTATAAGGCGAATCATATTCCAAATGTTTGAGCAAAACCCTTCTGAGTGTGAAATCTTGCATGGCAAATACCACAGTAGGATCCGCTTGCAATTTCATTCCGGTTTTTATTCTATTGAGATAAACTCCAGCAACAGTTGCTTTTTCAGCAGCAAGATTTGATTCCTTGTCGACAATAGATGCCATGGTGTAAGCTTCTTCAGTTGTCAAACCATGTTTTGCCAATTTGCCCGCATTCTTTTCCCAGAAGTTATTCGTATGATCCGCCAATTTTTCAATGACTTTTTCCGGCTTAGTTGTCCAGAATACTTCATAGGTGTCTGGTAAAAAAGCGGTCATCATCGTTTCCGAATTTTTATTGTATTTTGATTGAATGGTTGGATCTCTCAGCACATTCAAAATCATCAAACTATCTGTTTCAATGTATTTTGAGATGGCTCCGGCGAGCTCAGCCAATGTCCTCACATTATTGATGGTGAGTTTCATAGGGGCTTGTTCACCAGCTCTCAACATTCTTACAATGGATTTATTAGTTTGATCAGGATTGATGACATAATGGCCTGCTGGCACTTCATCTTTTTTGTATTTCATCCAAGTTGCAACTTGATCAAAAGCAACATAGTCTTTGAGAACTTGCCCTTCTTTCAAGATAGCCACCACGTCATCATAACTACTACCAGTAGGAATGAAAATTTCTTTACTATCTGAAGAATTGGTGTTTACAGCAAAAACACTTTTGTAAAAATACCCTCCAATCAGCAATACCAAAGCCACAACGGCTAGTAAAACATAAAACAATTTCCTCATACAGAATATAAATTAATATTTTTCATGTTCGTTTGGAAAGTCTGCCGATTTTACATCTCGTATGTAATGTTCGACTGCTTCTTTAATAATGGTATATAAATCAGAATATCTCCTCAAAAAGCGAGGGTGAAAGTCTTTGGTAAGTCCCAATAAATCATGGCTGACCAAAACTTGTCCGTCGCAACCCCCACCAGCTCCGATTCCTATAACGGGAATGGTAAGTGATTGTGATACTTTTGTGGCCAAATCCGCAGGAATTTTTTCAAGAACCAATGCAAAACAACCCAATTTTTGCAAAAGCTCGGCATCTTTAGTCAATTTTTCTGCCTCTTCTTCCTCTTTCGCACGAACTGTATAGGTACCATATTTATAAATACTCTGAGGCATCAAACCTAAGTGCCCCATCACAGGAATTCCAGAAGCCAAAATTCTGATGATCGACTCTTGCACTTCTTCGCCTCCTTCCAATTTCACCGCATGAGCACCAGATTCTTTCATTATACGAATGGCACTTTCCAATGCCTTCTCAGGATTTGCCTGGTAACTTCCAAAAGGTAAATCTACTACTACCAAAGCCCTAGAAACTGCTCTTACAACACCTTGAGCATGATAAATCATTTGATCAAGGGTTATGGGTAGGGTAGTCTCATGGCCAGCCATCACATTGGAAGCACTATCACCAACCAAAATGATGTCGATACCAGCATCATCAATGATCTTTGCCATGCTAAAATCATAACCAGTAAGCATGCTTATTTTTTCACCCTTTTTCTTCATTTCCATGAGGATATGGGTAGTAATTCTCTTCAGATCTTTTGTTGCAGCTGACATAAAAATTAATTTTGAGGGCGCAAGTTAATCAACTCCTATATTTGTCACACCATAGTTTTGTTTCAAAATATAAAAATAGAATTTGTAATATGACTGATCTGCCGGTATATCACGTAAATGGAAAGGTTGAGACATTTGAACCAAACAATCTAGGCTATCATCATTTCATCAAAATAGACCACGAAATAGCAGAAGCTTTGTTTTTTAATAATACACGAAGAATTTTGCTTACAGATGGTATCATTGCACCATTACACATGTCCATTGCTAAAAATAAGGACTTTTACTACATCCTCATTTCCAAGGACTTACTCAAACAATTTAAGAAAAAGCCTGGTGAATTATTATCCTTGCAAATCCAATCTGATAGGAGTGAATATGGATACCCTTTGCCAGAAGAATTCGCTGCAATTTTTGAATATGATGATGAAGCCCGTGTTTGGTTTGAAAAACTCACGCCAGGAAATCAAAGAAATTTGATCCGTGCCATCATGATTGTGAAAAGTGATCAGTTGAGGGCTGAAAAAAGTTTGATTATGATGGAACACCTCAAAAGACAAAAAGGAAAGGTAGATTATAAACTCTTGCGAGAAGATATGAAATCCGGCAGATAAAAGTCCGAGGAAAATGCTAAAGTTCTTGATTATAGGTCAAACTCTCTTTGAGTTCTGCTACACTGATATCAAAATGAGAGGCGTCATATGTGCACTCTCCATTTTTGATGAGTAAAAGTTGTGGGGACTCATGATGGACTTGGTACTTTTCAGCTAAAGCATTTGAAAGGTTGCGATAAGATAAAATGTCTAAATAATAAGCATCCAGTTCAAGATCCCATTTGTCTTCAAGCCTCATTTTGGCCATAGCACTGATGGAGCAAGTCCTTGAATGTTTAAGAATAACAATAGGAGCATCAAAAGATTCCTTATTTATAGTCTCAATATCATCAAATGATGTGAGCGATTTCCAATCCATAAAAACAGTATCAGGATTATTTCAAGATAGAAATACCAACTTTCATTTCATAAGGACATCCATAACCACCTCTTTTACAAGAGCTCAACATTACTAGAGTGAAAAGCATTACTGCTGCGATTGCCATTCTTTTGTTCATTATTACCAGAATTGAATTTAAATAAAATTTAGCATTGTCATACAAACGATATACAACAATCAATTATTACGCCAAAGTTCATTCATATTTCGGAATTTTCTACATATTGACTCTAAAAAGAATTGGTTTGCTGCAATTGAGCAATTTATTTCATTCAAATTAATAATTTTCTTAATATGAAATTTTGGAATAAATTTGTGCTTTTGATTCTGAGATAGTCTTTGAATAGACCGTTTTAGAAGATAGCATTTTGTGAATATGTCATTGATTTTCAAAGCATGAGGGTACATTTTATAGCAATTGGTGGGGCGGCGATGCACAATTTGGCCCTTGATTTACTTGCTTCTGGTTGGGAAGTAACTGGATCGGATGATGAAATTTATGAACCTGCGCTCTCCCGATTGATTGATGCAGGAATTAGTCCAGAAAATTTTGGATGGTTTGAGGAAAAAATTACAACTGACATAGATGTTGTGATTTTGGGCATGCATGCAAAGAAGGAAAATCCTGAATTAGCCAAAGCTTTAGACCTTGATTTGAAGGTCGTCTCCTATCCAGAATTCATAGTAAGCCAATCCATAAATAAACAAAGAATAGTCATTGCTGGAAGTCATGGTAAAACGACGACAACTTCTATCATCCTCCACATTCTAAAAAATGCTGGTTTGTCTTTTGATTATTTGGTTGGTTCGTATATTGAAGGCTTTGACCGGATGACACAAGTATCTGATGCTCCCATCATAGTCATAGAAGGGGATGAATATTTGAGCAGTCCGATTGATCTTGTACCCAAAATACACCATTACAAACCCCATATCAGCATCATAACAGGCATATCGTGGGATCACATCAATGTATTTCCGACTTTTGAAATTTATACAGAGCAATTTTCAAAATACATATCACTTCATGAGCAAAATGCTACAATTTTCTATGACCAGGAGGATGAAGTTTTATGCAGGGTAGTTCAACAATCGGAACGAAAAGACATCACGTTTGTACCTTATGCTCCAATGGCTTTAAACCCTCAAAAACAAATCAATTTTGACGGTGTACTTTTTGATTTTCCTTTGATTGGACATCATAATCAGAAAAATGCAAGTGCCGCAATGTTGGTTTGCGAAAAATTGGGCATCTCTCAATTTGATTTTTTCAACGATCTCCAAAGTTTTACTGGGGCAAAAAAAAGATTGCAAGTACTTTGGAATAAACCTCAAACCAAAGGATTTCTAGATTTTGCACATGCACCATCCAAAGTTAAAGCAACTGTTACTTCGGTCAAAGAATGGTTTAACTTGCCTTTGATTGCTTTTCTAGAGTTACATACATTTTCAAGCCTGAATGAAACTTTCCTTTCCGAGTATAAAGATAGTCTTAACAGTGCTGACCAATCGTTTGTATATATTGATGGTCACACCTTACAGATGAAAGGTAAAACAGCCATAGAAAACGCCACCATTCAAGCTGCATTCGGTGATCCTGCAATACAAATCATTACTGATAAAGTGACTTTACACCAGATCATTACAGATTTTAATTTTAGTAATGGAGTATTTTTATTCATGTCATCAGGTACATTTTCACAATTTGACTTTAAATCGTTCCCTGAAAAGAATATTTAAATAAAAATTAAGCTTTTCTTGTAACTATTTTAAACAAAGTCTCGTTATCTAAATATATACCAATTGAAACATTAGTTGTTGCTATGAGTAGACCATCAATCAAAAAATATTCGCTTGCTTTTGTTGTAGTTTTATCTCTATTCTGCTATTACCATTTGAATTATTGCGTAGAATATTCAGGTAGTAGTGAGATGTTGATTTCAAACCTTGATTACATGGAAAAATTTTCTGACAAAGACGATAAGTTGAAAGACATCCTAGTTGTAATCATTAATTCCTTCGTACAGACCTCTTTGTAGGTTCCAATCTTTTCTCTTTTACAAAAAATAAATCATTCTTAGATAAGTCAATTGGTTATTAATCATTATCATTGCAGATAACCAAATCTTATCCAACATTGCAAACTGATTACTTAAAATGGTATTCACCTACTCTCAATTTAGATACTGAGATGTTGGTATACGGTCATTATGGCAAACCAGTCATTATTTTTCCAACCACAATGGGTAGATTCTTCGAAAGTACAGATTTTGGCTTGGTCGAATCTGCAAAATGGTTTGTAGATGAGGGCAAGGTAAAATTGTATTGCGTTGACAGCATTGATAAATACAGCTGGTACAACAAAGGAGCCCACCCTGCGGAAAGAGCAAAAAACCATGCTTGGTTTGATCAATTTGTGTATGATGAAATTGTAAGACCTATATTAGATAAATTCGGACTGGAAAAAATAGCAGTCGCGGGCGCTAGTTTCGGTGCCTATCACGCTGCGAATTTTGCTTTCAAACATCCAGAAGTAGTAAGCGATTTGATTGCAATGTCTGGTGCATTCGACATCAGTAATTTTGTCTCGGGACATTACGATGACAATATTTATTACAACAATCCAGTAGATTATCTTCCTGGATCAAATCATCCCGATTTGTGGAAAATGAATATCATCCTTGGAGTGGGAGAGTGGGACATTTGTCTGGATGCTACCAATCGTCTGAGCGGTATTCTAAATGCAAAAGGAATCAATCACTGGTATGATTTGAGGAGATGGGCAAAACATGATTGGCCTCTTTGGCGTGATATGTTTCCGCATTATTTATCAACGATTTAGCACTTAAATTCAAAACATTAAACCAACTAGGAATGAAAAAGATAGCTATTTTACATGGAAGAGAAGAAACATTTCCTTCTGCTTTTATCAACGAAATAAATAGAGTTGCCCCTTCAGGCATCGTAGCTGAGCCAGTAAAAATTGATATGTTGGCACAAGCTGCTCCAACAGAATATGCGGTCATAGTTGATAGAATTTCGCAAGACGTTCCGTTTTATAGAGCTTATTTGAAAAATGCTGCTTTATCTGGAGCTGCAGTGATCAATAACCCGTTTTGGTGGAGTGCTGATGAAAAATTCTTTAACAATGCCTTGGCACTTAAAGTAGGAGTTCCTGTCCCAAATACAGTTTTGCTTCCCTCGTTTGAACGACCTCATGATACCTCTGAGCAATCCTTTACCAATATGGCTTTTCCTTTAAATTGGGATACCATGTTTGAGTATATTGGATTCCCAGCCTACATGAAACCATTTGACGGTGGAGGTTGGAGAGATGTTTACAGAGTAGAAAATAAGGAAGATCTTTTTGCAAAACACGCTCAAACCCATCGATTGGTAATGCTTTTACAAGAGGAAATAAAGTTCGATTTTTATTTCAGGTGTTATTGCATAGGAAGAAAGTATGTGCACATCATGGCTTACGAACCGCGAAACCCTCATCATTTAAGGTATGTGGTTGAAAATCAAAATTATCCAGATGGGTTATTGGATACGGTAAAGGCATTCACGCTCAAACTCAATGAAGCCTTGGGATATGATTTCAACACTGTTGAATTTGCAGTGAGAGATGGCATTCCTATAGCCATTGACTTCTGTAACCCTGCTCCTGATGCTGATTTGAAGTCTGTAGGTCAGGCCAATTTTGAATGGGTGGTGGAGCATTCAGCTAAGTATGCGATAGAAAGAGCTTTGATGCACGAAGAGGATAAAGTCAACCTTACATGGGGAACTTTTGTTAAGGATAGTATTGTCTAATTTTTACTTGCTACTTTTGCAAAATATTTAAAGAATATGTGATGGTTGATAGAATGAGCGTGGCTATTTTGGATATGAATAATGGCTTTCCCAATCAGGGTTTGCGTTGTATCAAAGAAATTGTTGCGCAATTTGCAGATGAGGTGAGTTTTGAAGTCTTTGACGTCCGACAATTCAATGAAATTCCTGACTTATCGTTTGATATTTACATTTCAAGTGGAGGTCCAGGTAGTCCTTTACTCGAAGGTTTACCTTGGGAAGCGCCCTATTTCAAATTGCTAGAGGATGTTTATGCTTTTAATAAATCGGACAAGGGAAATAAAAAATACATGTTTTTGATTTGCCATTCCTTTCAATTGGCATGTGGATTTTTTAAATTAGGGGAATTGACAAAAAGGAAGTCTACTTCTTTTGGCATCCATCCAGTACATAAGACCAGGGCTGGATACAAAGATGAATTATTCAGAGAACTGCCCGATCCATTTTTTGTGGTAGAAAGCCGTGATTGGCAAGTTATTCAGCCAGATTTAGCCACTTTTGAAAAAAAGGGATGTGAGCTATTGGCTCTTGAGAAAATGAGATCGCATGTGGATTATGAAAGAGCACTCATGGCTGTCAAGTTTTCAGACGAAATATATGGAACTCAATTCCATCCAGAGGCAGATCCAGTTGGTTTGGATAAATACTTAAGGATGGACGACACTCGTGAAAAATTGGTCAGTCAATTTGGTGAAGAAAAATATTTGAGGACATTGGCTCAAACTGCAAACCCCAATAAAATAGAACTTACAAAAGAAATGATTTTACCAGGGTTTATTAGAAATTGTATTCACAAAATGCAACACTTGGAAATGACCTAATTACTTATCAATGTTTTATGGAGAAGAATTGGAGAACAAAATTTAATCAGTCTTGGAAAGAGGAAAATTACCAAGCAATGTATCACAAAATCAAGGTTGATTTCAATCATGATCTCCCTTTCAGAATGAGTGAAACACCAGGTTTTTTTGATCAAGAAATGATAGATTTGATGCTCGATGCTGCCAATGATATTGGTGCTCAAGTGGCATCTAAACAAATATTGGAATTTTCAGAATCAGTCTTTGACATTTGTCCTTATAAAGTCCCTGGCGAAGAATCAGTCAGTTCATTTTTTCAGGCCGACTTTGGAATAACCATCAATGCCAAAGGGGAAATTATACCGCAACTCATTGAAGTACAAGGATTTCCATCTTTATATTTTTATCAGTCTTATTTGGCTCATCTTTATAAGGATGCTTATAGTTTAGACCAAAATCTTTCGATTTATTTAAACCATATGGAAGAAGTCCGATACTTTGCTCACCTCAAAGAAATTATTCTCAATGGCGAAGCTCCGGAAAATGTGGTTATGTTGGAGATTGAACCTGAGAAACAAAATACCTATATCGATTTTTTGTGCACGAGCAAAGCACTGGGTATTAAAATCCTTTGCATTTCCAAGGTAATCAAGGAAGGCAAAAAGTTGTACTATAAATCTGAGAATGGTGATTTGATCGCGATCAAACGGATTTACAATCGGATCATTTTTGATGAATTGGTTCAAAAAGAATTGGATTTACATTTTAATTTGACCGATGAAGTTGAGGTAACTTGGGCAGGACATCCCAATTGGTTTTTCAAATTGAGTAAGTTTATACTGCCTCGTTTATCTGGGCCTTATGTTCCCCAATCTTATTTTTTGCATGAAGCGCCATTACATGCCATCGCATTAAGTGATTATGTTTTAAAACCTTTGTTTTCATTTGCAGGTAGTGGGGTTATACTAGATGTGAATGAAGAAATATTAAGCAAAATTCCCGATCCCCAAAATTATATCCTACAAAAAAAGGTAAGCTACGCTCCTGTCATTGAAACTCCAGATGGACCTTCAAAGTGTGAGGTCAGAATCATGTATCTATGGCTACCAGGAGCAGACAAGCCAACGGTTGTGTCCAATTTACTGCGTATGAGTAAAGGTGAGATGATCGGTGTGAAGTATAATAAAAACAAAACCTGGGTAGGTGGAAGTGTAGGTTTTAGTGTTTAGGTTCTGATTAATCTATTCCAAAAAGTTTAACTAAGGAGTAAATCAAAGCTGCAACCACTGCACTTACGGGGATAGTGAGTATCCAAGCCCAAAGTAAATTTACGGTAATTCCCCATCTCACAGCACTCAATCTTTTGATGGCACCAACTCCTATTATAGAGCCAGTTATAGTGTGTGTTGTACTCACGGGAATTCCCATTTGCTCGGTCATGAACAAAGTGTAAGCACCTGAAGTCTCTGCACAAACGCCTTCTAGCGCGGTAACTTTGGTGATCTTGGTACCCATTGTTTTCACAATTTTCCAACCACCACTCATTGTTCCAATACCAATGGCAGTATAACAAGCTATCGGAACCCAAGCAAGCTCTTTCAAAGCAACACCAACATCTGGATACTTATCAGGTTGAGCGGCTACATAAGCAGCAGCAATAATACCCATTACTTTCTGAGCATCATTTCCTCCGTGTCCAATACTAAATGCAGCAGAAGAAAGGAGCTGCAATTTTTTAAACATTTTGGAAATCTTATAGGCATTGGGAGTAGCAATTTTTTCAGAATAAATGTATGCCATCAGGAATATCAAAATGATGACTAAAATTCCGTAAATAATGATGGAGTTATCAGCTTTAGATATAGCACTACTGAGTTTTTCTTCATTGACACTTGGATCTATGTCCTGTTTGATCATTGAAACCATTTTTGCTGCTCCAAGTTGGTCATAGGATTTGATGAGCGGTGTAATTTTATCGCCCATTGAAGCTAATTCATCATAAGTTGGATCTGTCTTAGGCAATTTATCCAATTTATAATATTTTTTGACTGCCTCCTTCATTTTGTTTTGTTCGAAATAATCAAACAGGTGAAAAGTCAAGAAGGCCATGACTAGTATGATTCCGATCTTGAGCCAAAAGCGTTGTATCATGGTTACAGCGGTAATAAACATAGATATGAGCATACCGATAATGGGCGCAAGAAAAATAAACATAACTATTTGCGTAATTTTCTTTACCTCGATTACATCAAAGACGGAGTTAAATCCTTTTCCCAGAGCTGCGTGAGTTAAAGCTGCTCCTGCAAAACCTCCGATTAACGTATGTGATGAAGAGGATGGAATCCCAAACCACCAAGTAAGCAAATTCCAAAAAATAGCGGCAAGTAAACCAGCAAGTATGACGCCCAAGGTAATATAGTCTGAGTAAACTGTTTTACCTATGGTATTTGCTACCGCATGATCACTGAATATAAAATATGCTACAAAGTTGAAAAAAGCTGCCCAAATGACTGCTTGAAAAGGAGTAAGTACTTTGGTAGAAACTATTGTAGCAATAGAGTTTGCTGCATCATGAAAACCATTGATATAGTCAAATATTAACGCCAGAATAATGATAATGACAAGTAAACTCATGATGTTGGTGCTCGATTAGAAAAGGTGATGAAAACAAAGAAAATTTATCATGCGTATTTTACAATGATACTTTCCACGACATTGGCAGCATCTTCGCATTTATCCGTCACACTTTCCAACTTGGAATATATTTCTCTAAGTTTTAAAAACTCCTTGGCATCTACCTCAGGACTGTCAAACAATCTTTGGATTGTTCTGTCAAAAACATCATCTGATTGGGTTTCTAATTGCTTAAGTACAGCTATAGATTCAATCATCTGTTTCATATTCTTCATGTCCTTAAGATCAAAAATGATTTTTGAAACCAAAAGACACGATTCTCTATTAATTGCAGATAATTCCTGAATTTCTTTGATTGTTGGATCGACTTTGTAGAGGTGTATTTTCTTAGAGGCAGCATAGATATTGTCACAAATGTCATCTAAGGCAGTAGCAAGTTCATGGATGTCTTCTCTATCAAAAGGCGTAATGAAGTTTTTACTCAATTCAATAAATAACTTACCTACTAGCTCATCGTTATTTTTCTCCTTTTCTTTTATTTGGTAGATGATCTTAGCTTGTAAGTCTTTGTCTTTTTCCAAAGAGAGGTCATTTGCCAAATTGCCCATTACATCTACCACAACCGCAACTTTGTCAAATAACTCGTAAAAAACGTTGTTTCTGGTTAGAAATGAACTGAAAAAAGATCCGATAGCCATGAGTTTTGAAATTTAGACTGCAAAAGTAAAGTTAAATTACATATTTTTATTTCAATATACATTGTTTACAATTATTTAATATTGAAAGCAATAAAATAATTTTCGAAATATTGTATGGTGTTGTTTATGCTTTTGATTTTTTTGATTTTGGTTTATTTGACAAATTAGAAGTTTAATTTGATTGATTAAAATCTCGGAGAACTATTTATTAAAAGTTTTTAGATATTTTAGGTGCAAAATTGGAATAAATAAGCTTTGGAATCTCCTTCTTAAATTCATTTATTATTTTTATGATTTGCTATTTATGTTTAAGGAGATGGCTATTTTTGATCGCTCAGCAAAAAAATAGGTTCAATGTTTCTGCTCAAAGACATCACTCATTTCAGCAAAATGTTGAAATTCAAAAAGAATGAAGATGGAAAGGTTCTGATCTGGGACCAGATACGGAAGAAATGGCTGGTCAATCAACCAGAAGAATTGGTGCGACAAATTATATTTTTACAATTGACATTAGACTTCGGTTATCCTAAATCCAGAATGCAGGCTGAAAAGGGATTGAAAATTTACGACAACAAAGGACGATTTGATTTATTACTATATGATTGGGAAGTGAAACCATTTATGGTGATAGAATGCAAAGCCTTTGATTTTAAGCTGAATGCCTTGAATTATACTCAATTAGCTGTTTATAATGAGCGTTTATCGGCCCCTTACATTTGTTTGACCAATGGAATTCTTGCAGCATGTTATCAAAAAATTGAAAATAAATACGTAGAATTAGAAAATTTTCCGGCATACCCTGCCAAATAATTAAATCAATGTTTATGCAAAAAAATGTGATTGTATTGTTGTTGCTCTTTGTAGCCATGCAAGCCAATGGGCAAATCTTCAAACCCAAAAAACAACAACCAATTCCAGTGACGGTGGTCGTACAGGATTCCATAAAAAAGGAAAAACCAGATCCATATAAAAAAGTCATTACGAGTGAAGCGGTGACCGACTCAGGTTTTTTTATCACTCACAAGGTAGGCGACTTATATTATTTTGAATTGCCAAAAACCGTGATAAACAAAGAAATATTGATTACTTCACGTATTTCTGGGTTTGTGAAAAATCTAAATTTTGGAGGTGCGGGGGTAGAATCAAGACCTCAAAGAGTCATCAGATGGCAAAAACGAGAAAATCAAATATTGATGCGCTATGTTTCATACAATAGCATCGCCGACGAAAATGAGCCCATCTATGCTTCAGTAAAAAACAATAATTTTGAACCGATCATCATGTCTTTTGATATAAAGGCATATAGCAAAGATTCATCTTCGTACGTAATTGACGTTGCACCTTTGTTTACTCAGGATGTAGACCTCATAGGTCCTGTAAGCAATGATGATTCCAAAAAGTTTGGATTGCGAGGGGTTGATGGTAAGAGAAGTTTTATTCAATCTATGAAATCCTTTCCCGAAAATGTGGAAGTAAAACACGTACTCACTTTCAATGGGACCAATTTGCCAGATAATCAATTGGCTGGGGCTATGAGTATAGAAATGAATCAATCTTTTGTGTTGCTCCCAGAAATACCAATGGTACCCAGGGAATATGATCAACGTGTTGGATATTTTTCTGTCGCTCAAACCAATTACAGCTTAGACGAACAGAAGGCAGCACAACAGAGGTTTATTACCAAATGGAGGCTTGAGCCAAAAGATGGAGAATGGGCTAAATACTTAAAGGGTGAATTGGTAGAGCCCAAAAACAAATTGTTTATTATTTGGACCCTGCAACTCCTGAGAAGTGGAGACCATTTATAAAACAAGGGATAGAAGACTGGCAAGTCGCCTTTGAAGCCGCTGGATTTAAAAATGCAATTGTTGCAAAAGACCCGCCTACCAAGGAGGAAGATCCAGATTGGAGTCCTGAAGATGTCAGGTACAGTGTGGTGAGGTATGTGACAACGGATATACAGAATGCGATGGGGCCTCATGTCCATGATCCTAGAACCGGTGAAATCATTGAAAGCGATATTATTTGGTATCACAACGTAATGAATCTATTGCGCAATTGGTATTTCATACAAACAGCTGCGATCAACCCCAATGCTAGAAGTGTAAAATTTAAAGATGAGGTCATGGGCAGACTCATCAGGTTTGTTTCATCACATGAAGTAGGCCACACACTAGGATTGCCTCACAATATGGGTTCAAGTAGTGCTTATCCCGTAGACTCATTGCGTTCTCCAAGATTTACAAATGAAATGGGTACTGCTCCATCCATAATGGATTATGCACGATTTAATTATATTGCTCAGCCAGGTGACGGAGATGTTTCTCTAATGCCCGGAATAGGTCCTTATGATAAATGGAGTATAAAGTATGGCTACCAGCTGATGGATTCCATTGTTAATAAAACCAAGGAAAAAGAAGTTTTAAATAATTGGGTAAAAGAAAGGGCCAGCAATAAATTGTACAGATTTGGTCGACAAAGAGGATTGGTGGTTGATCCTTCTGCTCAATCCGAAGATCTAGGCGATGATGCCATGTATGCTTCAGAATTAGGAATCAAAAACCTATCAATTGTTATAGAAAATTTGGAAGCCTGGACAAAGCAAGAAGGGAAGGATTATACCCAATTGACTGAGCTTTATGAACAAGTCTTTGTGCAATTAAGAAGGTATATTGGTCATGTGGTTGCCAATGTAGGTGGTATTTATGAAAATTATAAATCAACTGATCAAGATGGACCAGTTTATGAATTTGTTGATAAACAGAAACAAAGTATGGCTATTACATTTCTCATCGATCAGGTTTTTGAGACTCCTTATTGGTTGGAAAATAAATCCATACTCTCCAAAACTGAAGAATTTGCATTTGCAGAAAAATTGAGGTTGATGCAAGACCAAACACTTGCCCAATTGATCAATCAGGACAGGCTCAAAAGATTGATAGAGAATAGTGCATTAAACGGTGAAAATGCCTATTCAGTTTATGAAATGTTTGACGATCTATCAAAAGCAATTTACAAAGAGTTTGATGCAAAAACCCCTATCAGCCTTTACAGAAGAAATTTGCAAAGGACCTTTTTGGAAGGTATGCAAAGAGTTTTGGAAAGTGAGTCCAATCAATATGAACATACGGACATGAAGGCAGCTGCAAGGTTGCAATTGACTAAACTAAAAACTAAATTTTTGATTTCTAGATATCCAGATGAGGTTACCAAGAGCCATGTATGGGATATGATAGAAAGAATCAATAAAATATTGGAATACAAGGAGAAATAAAGCTTGCTCCAGATTGAGTTCTCCTTTTAAATAAGATTTTAAATGAGCGGATGAGCAAAAAAAAGGGACATAATTTACATTATGCCCCTTTTTTTATCTTTTGTGGTTAACAGGTAAGTTATTTAAACATGCCTTCTTTCTTGAAGTGTTTTACCAATAAATAATAAAACATGGCTCTATATTTACTTTTATTGGCAGAACCAAATACTGCAACTGCAGCTTCCATTCCCTTGTCCAAATCTGGAGAATCAGCTAAACCCAATTTAGTAACAAGGAAATTTTTCTTTACTCTATCACATTCTACTTGATCAGAGGTAGATACTTTAGACGCATCTGGTAAATAAATTGAGGGTCCACATGCTTTGGTTACGGCAGTCAATAATGCTACATCCACGTCTTTAACTCCAAGGCCTTTAAACTCTGAAACATAGAGTTCAATTTTTTCATCAAACTTTCCCATTTTTGTTATTGATTTAAAATAATAAATAATTTAATTAATCATATTATATAATAAACAAATGTAAACAAATTTTATTGCGTGCACAAGAAAATGAAATGTAAAAAAGCCTTCAAAATGTAGAATGTTGAAGGCTTAATCATGTGTAAGTTTTGAAATTTAATTTGGATTTCTATGGTTTTGTAAAAACATCATCATTTTCCTATGATTTATGTTACAAAATGTACCATGAAGTTTGCAATGTAGGGCGAAACTTCATTTTATGGAAGTCTCTTTTTAAATTTTTAATTCGCCAAGATCAACCAATACCCAAACCAAATATTTCAATCCTTAGACTTGCAATATTATTGTACAATAAAAAATGGGTGAATGAAGCTTAACTACTAACCAAATTACTGAGTTGTGTTTCCCGAATGATCTTATTTGCCATATCAAAAATCCTTGTATCATCCAGATTCACAATACCTCCGTGAGGTCCTGCTTGTACATGTCTGCCAATTAATTGGGTGTTTTCATACTTATTGGCCCCAAAATAATTTCTTACAGCTTGCTCTTCGATGTGTAATTCTCTTGCGATTCTCTTCACACTACCAGCTGGAAGTTGATGCTTGATTTGCCTCAACTGTTCAAAAGTTATATTCATTCCTCAAAGTTTTGGTATGTTATTTAATAGTTGCAATGTATATAATTAATTTCAAATAATCAACCAATTTCGCTATAATATATGTTAAAAAATCAAATTCAATTAATTTTATTAAGGGTGGTAAGCTTGATTTGTAGATTTGAACTCGAAGAATTTCTTTCATCAAAGTTGTATTAAAACCAAAGCCGTTTATTTTTCATATTTTTACCAATTGAAAATAGAAGGATAGAAAGATGTATAGACATAGTTATCCCAAACGGGTGAGATATGGTGAAACAGACCAAATGGGATATTTATATTATGGTCATTATCCTATGTTATATGAGATTGGAAGGGTAGAGGCTATCAGGGATTTGGGAGTAAGTTATAAATACATTGAAGATGAGTTGGGTCTCATCATGCCAGTAATCTCCGTGGAGGCAAAATATTTTAAGCCGGCTAAATATGATGAAGTCATCAGGATCGACACAATTCTTCAGGAAATGCCAGGGAGAATCATTGTATTTCATTTCGAGCTATTCAATGAAGCCAATGATTTATTACACACAGCTGTGGTAAAATTGGTTTTTGTAGATCAAAAGACCAATAAGATGGTAAGAACTCCCGATTATCTAACGGACAAATTGAAGTCATACTTTGAAAAATAAAATCTTTTATTATTTCAACCATTGGTATGAAATTCCAATTGTAAAGAATGTTTTCAAAAGGACTAAGTCTATTATTTTACCTGGTTTTGACGGAATACCTGTTTTTTATGTCTTTAGGTTTTTATATGATGAGGCAAAACAGGATAAACTGAGCACACGGGCAAATTCGATGGCGTTTTCGCTTTTTTTATCATTGTTTCCGGCCATCATATTTTTATTTACCCTTTTACCTCACTTAGACATTACACATCAACTCGAAAACACGATTTCAAATTCTATTCAAAGTTTACTTCCAAGAAGTGCATCGCAATACCTCTTGGCCATGATCCATGATATTACCAATATAAAAAGGTCGGGTTTGCTATCTGTAGGTTTTTTATTAGCGGCATATTTTTCTTCCCAGGGAATGTTGACCATGATGACAGGATTTGATAAAAATCACATCAAAGGTTTTAAACGACGGACCTATTTTCAAAAAATATTGGTTTCTTTAGGATTGACAATCATACTTTTATTATTGGTGATTACCTCTGGTACGCTGATAGTATTGGGTGATATCATAGTGGGTGCTTTGGAGAAATTGCTCAAATTTGAATTTTTGAACAACATTTTGGTATTTATATTCAGATGGGCTTTGTCATTTACCATTATTTATTTTGCAATCACCATTATATATAAGTATGCACCTTCCATGACTAGTAAAGTCCAATTTTGGAATGCTGGCAGTTTTGTTTCAACCGTTTTATCATTATTATCTTCTTTGGTATTTGCCTTTTTCGTAAACAATTTTGGCAAGTACAACGAAGTTTATGGATCTATCGGAGCTTTGATGGTATTACTTTTATGGTTAAAAATTAATTCTTTCATTTTGTTATTTGGTTTTGAGGTCAATACCAGCATCCATGCCAATAAACATAGGAAAATGTTTCCTGATTTAACGAATAATAACCCCACTATTTAAGGTATTATGTATTAATAAAAATCATATATAATATTTTGTTCGCAGAATGTGTTATTCTCAAGTACATTTGTAACCGAAAAAAAATGAAATAAGTGGTGCCTGAATGGTTTAAAGATAATGTTGTCTTCAATTTTCTTTCAAGTGCGTTAGAGACATATAAAATAAAATTGGCTCAACCAGTAGCCAAATTTATGTTGCCTGTAACTCAACCTTTACAAAGACTCAACTACAAAATTTTTGGTCCCATCATCGATAGATGGGCAAAGTATACTGCAATTCATCCCATCAAAGGAGCAATTGGTTTATGGACTTACAGAATAATGAAATGGGGCTTTTTGACCTTGTTTGCGCTTATTTTATTAACAATTTTTGGAGTTTTTGGAGAAATTCCAAACAAAGAAGAATTGAAAAATATTGAGACAGCAAACTCAACTGAAATTTATACCATCGACTCAGTATTAATAGGGAAGTACTACATTGAGAACAGGACGGAAATAACGCTAGATAAAATATCTCCTTATATAATCACGGCCTTGCTTGCTGTAGAAGACAAAAGATTTTTTGAACACTCGGGCATAGATTTGATGTCTTGGATGCGGGTATTCAAGGGCATTGCAACCAACACTTCAGGTGGCGGAGGGGGCTCTACGCTCAGCCAACAATTGGCTAAAAACTTGTATCCACGGAGAAGATACAAAATTCCTGGTATCAGTATCTTGATCAATAAAATCAGAGAAAATATTATTTCCATAAAACTGGAAGCTATCTATGATAAGGAAGAGCTCATTTCGTTGTATTTAAATACTGTACCTTTTGGTGGAGATAGATTTGGTATTAATGTTGCGAGCAGGTATTTTTATAACAAAAAAGCCAGCGAATTACAACCACAAGAAGCAGCTACATTGATTGGTATGCTCAAGGCTACCACTGCACTAGACCCTACAAGGAATCCTGAAAATTCCATGAAAAGGAGAAATTTGGTTTTGAAAAGAATGCTCGAAAACAATGATTTCAATTTTGAATCAAAGGAGTTGGTGACTGTTGCAAATCTCATTGCTAATGGTAAAATAAGCCAAGAAGAGTATGATAAACTCATTGAGATGCCCATTTCAGCAAAGAAAAATGCGACTGATTTTACGGATGGCACAGCAACATATTTCAGAGAATATTTGAGGACAAATGTGATGCCCAAAATTCTGAAAGGCAAAACTAAATCAGATGGCACTCCTTACAACCTCTACACCGATGGTCTCAAAATTTATACGACCATTCATAGCAAGATGCAAACGTATGCAGAAGAATCTGTAGCTAAGCATATGAAATATTTGCAAGAACAGTTCAAAAAACACTGGAAAGGTTACCCTAGAGAAAAACCTTGGGGTGATGATAAATGGTTGGTGGAACAGAAGCTGCGAAGTGATAGGTACAAAGGTATGGTGGAAGGTGGTCTGGATTCCATTTTAATCGACAGTGTATTCGCGACCAAGGTAGAAATGCAGGTTTTTGATTGGAAGAATGGGGGAGGAATGGTGGACACTACCATGACACCTTTAGACAGTATAAAACACTATTTTTTAATGCTTAATACTGGATTTATGGTGATGAGTCATAAGAACAGTTATATCCGAGCGTGGGTTGGCGGCACAGATTTTAAAGCATTCAAATATGACCATATTCTAAGTAAACGGCAGGTCGGTTCTACTTTTAAACCCATCGTTTACGCAGCTGCCATCAAGGATAGTTTAAGACCCTGTCAGTATTTTAGAAATCAACAAACTACCTATGGAGATGATTGGACACCCAGAAACTCTGATAACAGATATGGAGGATGGTATTCAATGGTTGGAGGTCTTACATACAGTGTCAATACCATTGCTGCCAATTTGATCAATAAAGTGGGTATACAGAAAACGATAGATTTGGCCAAAGCCATGGGTGTAACTTCCACTTTACCGCGTGAATTTGGTATCAGTCTTGGATCGGCAGACGTCAATCTTTTTGATATGATGAAAGTTTATGGAACCATTGCCAATGGTGGTTTAAGACCTGAGCCAGTTGCTGTTTTGAAAATTGTCGATCGAAATGGGAAAGTAATTTATGACTATAAACAAGAAGTCGAGGATAAAAAAGCTGGACCCACCGTTCATGCTTTGACCGAAATTGAAGCAGCCATAATGTCCAGAATGATGAGGAGTGTCATCGATAATGGTACCGGAAATAACTTGAGGAGTCAATTTGTTCCTGATGGAGAATTTGCTGGAAAAACAGGAACAACACAAAATCATAGTGATGGTTGGTTTATTGCATTCAATGAAGAACTCACAACTGGTTGTTGGGTTGGCGCAGAAAGCCCTGCCGTAAGGTTTAAAACCATGGATTTGGGAAGAGGAGCGGCGATGGCTTTGCCTATTGTAGGAAATTTTTGGTACAAAATTCTCAGAGACAAAAAGCTCAGTAAAATTGCTTTAGAGAAGTTTAAAGTGAATGAAACTGCAAATGCAGCTTTTGGCTGTCCATTTAGGATAGGAATCCACCCAGACACCTTGAATTTGATGCTTCAGGATACCGTATTAGCTTCCGAGATTCGTGAAAACGGGTATAGAGGTTTGAAAGGAATCGCTGAAGACTATTTTGGAACGACCCTGCAAGAAGAAGATGTAGAAGGAGGAGGTGAAGGTGGCGGTGCTGAAAATGCTCCCGAAGAAAAGGAGAAGAAAGGCGAGGGTCTACCCACTCAAAATCCATTAGAAGAGAAAAGGGCAGAGAAGAAAAAAGGCGGAGGTAGAAAATAACTTCAGCTTCAGCAGATCAGATATTATCTCGCCATACAGGGCATGTCATGCAGTGAGAACCTCCTCGTGCTCTAGATAATTCATTACTAGGTATTGTGATGATTGTCTTTTGGACTTGCTCCGGACTCATTGCTCCGTCTTCCAGAATATCCAATAAATCATAAGCACTGATGATGTTATAGCCCGCGGCTCTAAATGCAATCTCCGTTCTTGGATTGCGATCATACGCAATGGCTACACCTGGTTTAATGGTTACCAAATTACATCCATCTGTCCATTGTTCTCTTTCTTGATATGGGGAGATGCCATTTCCAGCAAAAATGAAGTTTGCATTTGGGTTTATTTCATTCAAGATGAATGATTTTACACTGTCATATTGTTTGTGGATTCCGGCTTTGGAATAAACTTCTACATTAGAACTGTTTCCATCAAAAATTATGGGTTTATAACAAACAAAGTCGTCTTGCGAAATTCTTGTAAAAAGTGTGTCAATGTGCATGAATGAACGATCATCAGGGATGTGTATTTTTACAATATTTTCGATGACATTGGCAGCAAATAACTCGTCTTTGATGAGATTTATGGCATGGTCACTAGTACGCTCTGATGCACCAATCAATAAATACTCCTCATTGATGACCATCACATCGCCGCCTTCTATACTCACTTTTTCCCCATAACGAGATGGAGGATATTTATCAAAATCATTGAGGTTGATGATTTTACCTTCTTGTTTTGTTTTTGCAAATAAAGGATGTGCCTGGAAAATGAATCTGGTCAAAAGATTTTCTCTAAACCTTGCTTGTTTGGCAGCTTTGGTAATGATGACGTGATTATTGACACTTACGGCAATGTCTCTGGTAAAAATGAAATTGGGAATTGGGTCAAAAAATATGTAATCATCTTCGCTAAAGTACCCAGTAACCAGGACTTTAGTCAAAGTAACGTTGTCCATTGTAGCCAATGTTTGCTTGTAAGCTTGTGGCAATTCTTCATAATCAACCGCATCGCTGATCAGCTGATCTCTCAATTCTGCATGGACTTCTAGGGCTTCGAACAATAAATTTTCGACTTCTATGACATTGTCTTTACCAATGAAAGCTCCTAAAATATTGGTGAATATTTTGTGCTCCTCAATCATTTGGGGTAAATAGACAATATCGTCAAAAAGTAATTCTGTAGCACGTTTGGGGGTAATTCTTGCAATGCCTTTATCGGGTCTATGGACCAATACTTTACGCAACTGGCCGATTTCGGAGTTTACTGCAATCATGAATTTTGTTTATTTGGTGATCCAAATATAGGTAAATTCTTAGCTATTCATGAGCATGTATTGAGTAGAAAGAAATATGATTGAGAAGATCTAAAAATCCATTATGCCATGCTATGAATGAATTCTTTTTGCACCAATAATTTGATGTTTGTTCTGACTAGCTGTCCCATATTTTGGCATATTTTGAAAGCATCGTTTTTGTGGTGTGCGGCCAATTCTTCTTTGAGCATTTCTATTTTTTCTGGGGTACTCAAAACATCTTTTTCCATACACTGCAAAAGCGTTTCCAGCTTAGAGATCGATCCTTTTGCCCTGCGTGCAATGTTAGTTCGTTCTTCGTGTTGGTATTGTTTTACGGTTTCATGGGTAAGGTATTTGATGCCCATGAGTATTATGGCATTATTTTCTTTGAAATATTGGGGTAGATAAAAGCTTTTTCTGGATTCGTAACTTTGTTGATCAAAATCGATAGCTCTGATTCTGTATTGCATACCCTCAATATCAGGCGTAATATCCACAATATAATTGTATGACCTCATATCTCCCAAAAGTCTTATAAAACATCTTTCATTGAATTTTATAAATTCTTTGGCGATCCTGATCTGATCAAACTTCGTCACATTCAAATGATTTTGCGCAAAAACATCACCTGGAATACCTGCAATGTGTTCTTCTATCAAAGTGTGTGCATTCAATAAATAAGTCACTCTATTGGGTGAAAGTAAATCTTCAAGCTCCAATCCATATACTCTTGAAGCATCCACTTTTTTGATGTAAAAATGATCATAGTTGTCATTGAGTTTGTTGATGATCCTGATGCGATAAGGATTGGTGTTTCCAAATTTGCAAAAATCTATTCTACTTACACTGAGATGCTCAATCACATCCATATCTCCATCGTAATTTAAATTGGCATAAATGCGACAAAGATTGTGATGAATTTCTTCTAGTTCATTGTTATTGTAAAAAACGGTTTCCCAATAAGTGTCGTGACCATCTCGGTCCAAAAGAGGGACTCTGGCAATATCCCGGGACATATCATCATATTGTATCGGCAGATCTGTCAGTCTATTGTACTTATCCAGGTATTTTAATAAGCCTTGACTGATGGGGTAGGCTGGTTTTTTTTTAGATGGTTTATTTAGTTGCATTGTGCTCTTTTAGAAAATTTGCTAAATTTAGTTTGTATTTTGCAGAGGATAGAACAATTTATAACTTTATTGCGTGATAATGATCACCTGTTTGATTGATATAGATTGGGTATACGATTTCTTTATTCGGTAAGTTTGTATTAAACAATAAGTATGAAAAATGCTGCTCATAAACTAAATAACTATCACGTGAAGGAAATCATGAGTAAAAACGTGGTTTCAATTTCACCAGATACTATTTTGACAGATCTTGAAGGTTTTTTCGACAAGCATAAAGTGCACCATCTGCCTGTTGTTGCTGCCAATGGCAAATTGGTGGGTATTGTGAGTCATGCGGACATCTTACTTTTGAAGGAATGGGGATCTGACGGTAAAATCAAAGGTATCAACGCCAGAAACAGTATTTTGATGCGCAGTAACCTAGTTAATGACATCATGACTCCAGACCCAGTGACCGTCAAACCCGATGATACCATAGGAACTTGTGTAGAATTATTATTGGAAAATAATTACAAATCATTGCCAGTTGTAGATGAAGAAGGAATCCTCAAAGGCATCATCACCACCTACGATTTATTGCTCCTTGCATACACAGATTTTCACCAAGCTTTGATTATTTAACACTTGACTTTGATACAAGAACCTTTAAATTCAAATACGAAAGCCTCAAAGATAATAGACCAGAATACCTCATTTTTGGATGGTCCTAACGGCAGAGGACGTGAGTTCTCTATGATTTTTAATACAGGAAGACAGTTATTGAGAGGATTTCGGAAACTGCATTTTGTTGGACCTTGTATTTCTGTTTTTGGCTCCGCAAGATTCACTGAAGAGCATCCTTATTATGCGCTTGCCAGAAATTGCGGTAAGGGCATTGCTGATCTAGGCTTTACTACTATGACTGGTGGTGGTCCTGGCATTATGGAAGCTGCAAACAGAGGAGCTTTTGAAGCTGGAGGTAGATCTGTTGGATGCACTATCAAATTACCAAAGGAGCAATATACCAACCCTTATATGCATGATTATGTGCGTGTGGAATATTTTTGTGTTAGAAAAGTACTATTGGTCAAATACTCCTATGCTTTTATTGTCTGTCCTGGTGGTTTTGGCACCTTAGATGAGCTTTTTGAAACTTTGACGCTTATTCAGACCGGGTCCTCAACAATTTCCCAATAGTGATCTTAGGTCGGCATTACTTTGAGGACATACAAGAATTTGTTGCCAAAATGATCAGGGAAAAAACAATTTCAACCAACGATCAACAATTGATCCTATTCACAGACGATGTTGATGAGGCAATGAACCACATCAGCAAGTACATTTCTAATAATTATAAGATCAAAAGTAAACCTAAGAGATGGTGGTTATTGGGAGAGTAGGTTACCAATTAATAGGTATGGTAATGCAAATGATAGGAGTTGCTCCGGACGTGTTGAGGTTTTTATCAAAATAAGTAAGGTCCTCCGAAATATCAAACTCGATCAAATGGCGATCCACAAATGCATCAAAAACGGTGACAAGGTGGGCAATGCCAAAGTAAACCCAAGCATATTCATATCTTTGTCGGTAGGCATCTCTGATTGGTTTTACATCGGTAGGAGAGAAAAAATCCGGGTCTTTTCCTCCTGCAAGCAGATTTTTATAAATGCCATCATATTTTTTGAAATTGGATTTATTGAAAAATACATTTGACAGTGCTAAGCCGTCAATCCCAATGGCAACAGGCACCTTCCACCACTTTTTATTGTAGGCTTGCCCTCCTCCTGGAACAACCAAACTATATAAGGCTGCCCGACCTGGATTTCCACTAAAAATATCAAAAAATGTAGTTCTTTTTGTAGGAGTGGTGTCTTGTAAAACGGTAGTGGTATCTACGCCTATATTTTGGCCATGCAGTGATCCCAACTGGAAAAATGCAGACCAGATTGAAAGTAAAACACAAATCAAATATTTTTCACACTTCAAATTGGAGCATTTATTACCAATAACGAAAGATGGTTTGAAACTGTATCAATTATCTAGTTCTTTCAATAAATCATAAATGCTATTGAATTCTTTATCAGAGGAAAAAGGAATCTGTAATACACCTTTGCCTTTTTGATCTCTTTTGATATTGATTTTTACACCAATGATTTTACTGAGATCTTTGATGATTCTATTGATCTCTGCATTTTGAATTTCAGGTGTTGATAGGTTTTTAGCATCGCTTCGATCTTTGACTTGGTTGTTGTCCTTGACCAATTGTTCGAGCTGACGCACAGAAAGATGTTCATTGATAGCTTTTTTGTAAAACTGGAGTTGCCTCACGATGTCCTCCAATCCAGCGATAGACCTGGCATGGCCCATAGATAATTCACCAGACTTCACAGAATTTTGTATTTCTGGAGGCAGTTTTAACAATCGGACATAATTGGTTACCGTAGATCTATTTTTACCAACACGCTCAGAAAGTGCCTCGTGGGTGAGGTTACATTCATCCATCAATCGTTGATAGGAAATCGCAATTTCAACCGCATTGAGGTCTGAACGTTGTATGTTTTCAATCAATGCCATTTCCAACATTTCTTGATCATTTGCTACACGCACATAAGCAGGGATTTCATTGAGACCAGCCATTCTGGAAGCTCTCCACCTACGTTCACCGCTGATGAGTTGGTATTTGCTATCCCCCATGGCGCGCACGGTGATGGGTTGTATCAATCCGTGAACCTTGATGCTTTTTGCTAATTCCATCAAAGCTTCGTTTTCAAACTCGACCCTGGGTTGGAAAGGGTTTACCTCCACTTCATCGATCAGAATAGAAGCAACGCTGCTATTGAGTGTGCGTACAATTTCTTTTTTGGTGTCAATATTGTTAGTATTCTCAATATTTGACAAAAGTGCCCTCAAGCCTTTTCCTAATTCTTTCTTTTTATTCGTCGGTGTCATTCTCAGATGTCATGGTGGCGGTGAGTGCTGCCTCATCACCATTATTTTTTAAAAATTCGAGGGCCAAATTTAAGAAATTGATGGCACCTTTACTAGCTGCATCATAAACAATAACCGGTTGACCAAGACTTGGGGCTTCACCGACTTTGCTATTCCTATGGATTATGGTGTCAAATATCCTATCAGTAACGATGTTTTTGACCTCCTCAATCACCATATTGGCCATGCGCAGTCGTTTATCATACATGGACATGACGATACCTTCTACTTGCAAATTTGGATTGAGACTATCTCTCACTATGTTGATGGTGTCTTTGAGTTTACCATAACCCTCCAAAGAGAAAAATTCACATTGTACAGGAATTACCACAGAATCGGCCGCAGTCAATGCATTGACGGTGATAAGTCCTAGAGATGGCAAACAATCGATGAAAATATAGTCATAATCATCTTTTATTTGATCAATTAACTTTTTCATCCTATGTTCTCTCTGAGAAACACCAACCAACTCTATCTCTGCTCCAACCAAGTTGATTGAAGAAGGCAGTAAATACAAATTAGCCGTAGCAGTTTCTACAATTGCAGTACGTGGATCTGCCCCATGTACCAAACATTCGTAAGTATCAACTTCAGCATCATCTGGGTTGATTCCAACGCCAGAAGAAGCATTTGCTTGTGGATCACTATCAATCAGTAAAACTTTTCTATCGAGGATAGCTATAGATGCGGCCAAATTGATGGCAGTTGTAGTTTTCCCGACTCCACCTTTTTGGTTGGCAATAGCAATGATTTTTCCCATATTTTCTTTTAAACAGTAATTTCTTGACCTATTTGCGGCAAAATTATGGTTTTATTTTGGTCTTTGAATGCTTTACTGACTACTTCATGATCTATTTTTATCGGGGGGAAGGTATCAAAGTGGCACCCAACTATGCGATGACAGCCAATAAAGTCCGATGCTATGATGGCATCTTCGTAGCCCATGGTAAAATTATCGCCCACAGGAAGCACCGCCAAATCTAAACCAGGACATGTTTTGGGTATGAGTTGCATATCCATCGTCAATGCAGTATCACCCGCAAAATAAACACAAGCCTCGCTATTGGACAAGACAAATCCACCAGAAGCTCCTCCATGGGTTCCGTCTGGAAGCACACTTGAATGAACGCCAACTACGTATTTGAGCGTGCCAAAATCAAATTGAAACTTACCGCCGAGATTCATGCCGTGACCTTTGAGACCCTTTTGTTCGTACCAACTTACGATCTCAAAATTGGAGATGATGAAAGCATTGTTGTTTAAGGCAATCATCTCCGCATCGGCCACGTGATCATAATGTCCATGCGTAAGTAACACATAATCAACCTTTATTTCGTCTATCTTTATTTTGGTTGCCAAAGGATTTGATAAGATCATTGGATCAATAATCAACTTTTTACCCATTGTTTCGATCAAAAAACAGGATTGACCTAAAAAAGTAAGTTTCATTTTATATAATTTTCGAGCTTTATGCTTTTAATAGATTTCTGAGTGCAAAGGTTCACAAACCAAAACGGAAAGCACCATAGGGAGCAAATTATTTTGAGAAAAAACCAAACAATTGTAATAATTAGTAGTTAATTGTGGGTTCTACAAGAAACAGAATATGGATTATTGAATATAATGGTCGTATAAATTTTTAGCAAGAGCAAATTGTAATCTTCAAAAAAAAACAAAGTCAAGAACATTTATGATTTTAGTGATAAGCGGAACAAATAGACCTGGTAGTCGCACCAAATTGGTAGCTGATGCATGTTATGACTATCTAAGTGAAGTTTACCAGGGAGAGGTGAGATTTTTGACCATGGAGGACTTGCCCGATGAAACTTTGGGAAAACATATGTATGACAAACATAAAATGCCAGCTGATTTGGTTCGCATTCAAGACGAGTTGGTTATTCCTGCTGAAAGTTGGTTGATTATTTCACCAGAATATAATGGCAGTTTTCCGGGAGTTTTAAAATTGTTTGTTGACGCCATTTCTGTCAGAAGATACAAAGAAACTTTTGCTGGCAGAAGAGCTGGTTTGATCGGTGTAGCATCTGGTAGAGCTGGAAATTTGCGAGGACTCGAACATTTAACAGGATTTCTCAACTATTTGGAAGTCACCGTATTTCCTAACAAATTACCAGTATCATCTATAGAAAGTCAAATTGTAGATGGAAATCTCAAGGAAGAGGCGAAACAAACCTTACATAATTTTCTAAATGCCTATCTTGCATGGCATAACTAAGCTGTAGCTATTGTGTCTAGGTTTTTAAATTTTTTTATGTTGTTGCTTTTGGTTGTATGGTCTTGCAAAGATGAAAATGACCTTTTAGACCAAACCAAGGTATTTAAATATAATCAACCAAATGTCGTAACTTCCCTCGACCCGGCATTTGCCAAGAGTCAAAACAATATGTGGGTAATGAACCATGTATTCAATACTTTGATTTCACTCAATGATTCACTGGAAGTAATACCAAGCCTTGCTAAAAGTTGGAGCATAACCAACGAAGGCAAAACCTACACTTTTCATTTGCGGGATGATGTTTATTTTCAGAAAGACAGCTGTTTTCAAAATAGCCAACAGACAAGAAAAATGGTGGCAGCCGATGTTGCCTATAGCTTGGGAAGATTGATTGACAAAGAACTCAATTCTCCCGGTTCTTGGTTATTTAGCGACAAAGTTTCAGGTCCTGAGGCTTTCAAAGTCATCGATGATACTACCTTTGTTTTAGAACTTTCTCAACCATTTATACCCACCCTTGGCATTCTTACCATGCAATATTGCAGCATTGTGCCCAAAGAAGCAATTACTTATTATGGCGACGGCTTCAGGTCACATCCTGTAGGAACAGGTCCTTTTGGGTTTAAGAGGTGGATAGAAAACCAGAGTTTATTTTTGGAGCGTAATCCTTTGTATTTTGACACTATTAATAAATTATCAGATTCACCAGATTACATCAAAACCAGTTTTATTCCAGATAAGCAGATAGCAGCTTTGGAATTGATGAATGGAAAATTGGACCTCATTTCTGGCATAGAAAGCTCTTTTGTCAATGAATTTTTGGATGCAGATGGGCAGTTGAAAGCTGATAAAAAAGATAAAATTTCCTTCATCAGAACTCCTTACCTCAATACGGAATATATTGGTATCAATCAAACTTTGGCACAAGAACATCCTGCCTTAAGAATGAAAGCTTTCAGACAAGCGCTCAATTTTGCACTAGATAGAGAGCTGATGTTGTCCTCTTTGAGAAATAATGTTGGCTTACCTGCTAATTCAGGATTTGTTCCAAGAGGTTTACCATCCTTCAATGATCAAAAGGTAAAAGGCTACCGATTTGACCTCAAACTTGCAAAAGAGTTGATTGAAGAATCGGGCGTTGATGTGCGTAACATGACTCCTCTTGTCATCAATACCAATGCAGAATATTTGGACTTGGCCACTTTTGTAGCCAAACAATGGGAAGCCATTGGCGTAAAAACAAAAATAGAATTATTGGATACGGGGATTTTGCGAGAAGGTATGCGCAATTCAAAATTGCAAATGTTTAGAGCTTCTTGGATCGCAGATTATCCGGATGCCGAAAGTTACCTCACTGTTTTTTATTCCAAAAATCCGGCACCACCAAATTATACCAGATTTAGTAATAGGGTGTACGACCGATTGTACGAACAAGCAATCCGAGAACCTGACGTGGAAAAAAGATATGAGTTGTATCAAGCAATGGATAAAATCATTGTGGATGAAGCTCCAGTTATTTTCCTATTTTATGATGAATCGTCTGTTTTTATATCCAACCAGTTAAAAGGTTATACAAATAATGGTCTTAATATGTTGAATGTAAATGGATTGTATAAGATTGATAAAAGTAAGAATTGAAGCATGAGTCAGCAGTTTTTGATAGCAGCAACCAATAGCATCCATAAAGTTAAAGAGATATCGGCTATGTTACCACCCGTTTTTATGCTACAATCGCTCAAAGATGTAGGGTATATGACTGACATCATAGAAGATGGTGAAACATTGGAAGAAAATGCACTCATTAAGGCTAGAACATTGCATCAATTTTTGGACAAAAATGTTTTTGCTGAAGATACTGGATTGGAAGTAACCACCCTTGGTGGAGCACCCGGTGTTCATACGGCAAGGTATGCTGGAGACCAAAGGAGAGATGAAGATAACATTCAATTGCTATTGAATAATTTAAAGGGATGTGAAAATAGAACAGCCAGGTTTCGGACCATTATTGCTCTGATTTTCAATGATAAAGAGTATTTGTTTGAAGGCTTTGTTGAAGGGGAGATCGCCCAATCAAATAGGGGTGAAGGTGGGTTTGGATATGATCCTGTTTTTATTCCAAAAGGGCATACTCAAACTTTTGCAGAACTCGACGAAACGATTAAAAATACCATTTCTCACAGGGCAGTAGCGGTAGGAAAATTGGTCAAGTTTCTGATTGAAAATGAATAAAAGTCACACTACGGACATTTTATTTGAAACCACAGTGGAGGGTGTTGTGTTTATGAAGTAAGAAAAGTTTAAATCATTCAAAATGGATATAAGAAAGATCACGGTTGGTGGCGGTTGTTTTTGGTGTGTGGAGGCAGGTTTTAATAAAATTCAAGGAGTTCAGAAGGCAGTAAGTGGTTATATGGGGGGCAAAAATCCTAATCCAACGTATAAAGAAGTTTGTTCAGGTACAACAGGACATGCTGAAGTGGTTGAAATCACTTATGACAATGACATGATTCTTCTTAAAGAATTATTGGAAGTTTTTTGGACAGTGCATGATCCGACGACATTGAATAGGCAAGGAAATGATGTGGGCACGCAGTATAGATCTGTGATTTATTATGCCAATGAAGCAGAAAAACAGATCATTACGGACTCCATAGAACAAGTTGCAAAAAAATTATATGATGAGGCCATCGTTACAGAGGTGTCTCCTTTGGAAACATTTTATGAAGCTGAAGCATACCATCAAAATTATTTTGAAAGCAATCCCAATCAGGGTTATTGCAGCATTGTCATTCATCCAAAAGTGACAAAATTTAAAAAGACTTTCCAACATTTAATGAAAGCGGCTCCTGTCTACAACGAGTTGACTGCAGAGGAAGAATATGTCATCGTCAAAAAAGGAACTGAATACCCTTTTACGGGTAAGTATGATAAGTTTTTCAAAGAGGGTGTTTATAATTGCAAACGATGCAACGCACCTTTATACAAGAGTCATGACAAGTTTAATTCTGGGTGCGGTTGGCCTGCATTTGATGATGAAATCGCTGGAGCAATAAAAAGAGTTCCTGACAAAGACGGCAGAAGAATAGAGATCGTCTGTGCAAATTGTGGTGGCCACTTGGGGCATGTTTTTGAAGGAGAAAGACTCACAGATAAAAATGTAAGACATTGTGTAAACTCCTTATCCCTTGATTTTAAAGCCAAATAATAAGTATCTCTGAGGTTTTTAAGATGTTTAGGTTGCAGAAATCTTAAATATTTTTAGCTTTATTGCATCATTAATTTGTATGTAATGAAATTAAGAACAAGTATCCTAGTAGTATGTTTCTTTTTGGTGTTTAAATGTTTGGGGCAAGAATGTGGAGTAACAACAGACGCCCAATCCTCATGGTCAGAAAGATATCAACGGAATCTTGTGCAAAGACATGCTGCAAACCATCGCACATTGGCGGAAATTCCTGTTACTTTTCATTTAGTAGGTAGACAAAATGGAGTAGGAAGAGCCGGTGTCAAAGAAGCTTTGTCCTTACTTTGCCAGTTGAATGAAGATTTTAAAGGTGCTCTAATCTCCTTTTTTCTTGCCGAGAATGGCATCAATCTGGTAAATGATGAGGGCATTTTTACTGCTCCTCAGCTAGCAATAAATAAGCTGAGCATGCAAAAAATTAGTAATCCTAACGCAATAAATGTTTTTGTTGTCAATAAAATCAATGATGGTGGTGCGATTGGAATATATGACGAAACGGAAGATTGGGTCTTGATTCACAAGAGTGCCTTTCTTTCTGGTAATAAAACTTTAGCTCACGAAATTGGTCATTTTTTCTCTTTATACCACCCTCATTTTGGCTGGGAATCAACACCTTGGACAACTACCAATGACGGGACTAAGGTCGGAGTCATGGCTTCGGATGGAAAAACGCTGACTGAAAATATGAATAGGGTTAATTGTTATCTTGCAGGTGATCTATTGTGTGACACTCCACCAGATTACAATTTCGGGTTAAATTGGCAGAAGTCATGTGTTTTTGGTGGTATGGCGATGGATGCAAATGGAACAAGAGTTATTCCAGATGAATCCCTGATCATGTCATATTTCAATGATAGTTGTCGAAGTACCTTTACACAGGAGCAAATCAGTTTGATGCGGACCGATTTGACGGCAGACAATCGTCAGTTTCTTTTCAGTGGAGGCTCTCCTCCTAATCTTACTTTGGGAGAATCTACTGTAATCACAGACCCGGAAGGCATGACCAGTTATTTTTCAAAAGACAGCGTTTCATTCAGTTGGGCGCCTGTGGAAAATGCCAATTTTTACTATTTGGAAGTTGATAGAAGTGCCAATTTTAACCTAGATCCTAAGGGTATTTTAGTACGTGAAAATAACATCAAGTTATCGCAAAATTGGATTGAAGGTATCAACTATTATGCCCGTGTTTTTTCTTGGAATGAGCATCATACTTGTTTGCCTCCATCAGAAGTTCAAGTATTTCAAATCAATTCGGTTACCGCAAATGCTGATTTGAACCTTGATAAAAAATTCAATTTCCAATATTTAAAAGGCTCAATATTAGTTGATTACAATGATGTGTCCACGTCACAATGTGTTTTTCATTTATACGATTTAAAGGGAGGTTTAGTGGTAAAGAAAACAATGGAAATGAAACGAAGTGACAAAGCTGTTACAGTATTTGAAGCAGATTTTAAGCCAGGAATGTATATTATAAAAGTGTTTGGACATCACAATTTTTCGAAAAAAATCATGATTCTAGAATAACTCAAAGGTGCTTTTCTGCAATATTGATATAATTTTGTTGGTAGATCAAAATTTAGAACAAAACATATGAAAACACTTATTACCAAACTAATCCTAGGTATTTTTCTCACATGCAATCTTTCTGTTTCAGGACAAATGAAAGTCCTTTATGTCGATGACTCTGATGATACATTTGGAAATGCAGAATTATTTGCAGCGGCTTTGGACTCTGCTGGTTATTCAATAACTTATTTCAATGCAGTAGACAGTGCTGCAAGTCCTACAGATTTGGTCATGGAGCAATATGATTTAGTTGTGTGGATGACTTCTTCCGATGGAGGCGGGTTGCAATTGTGGAATGGGGTTGATGAAGATAACGCAAGTTTAGAAGCCTATTTAGATGGTGGTGGTAAATTGTGGATCGTCGGAAACGACTTTTTATTTGATAAATATGGTACTCCTGCTGTCACGTTTAAAGACGGAGAATTTATGAGTGATTATGCTGGTATAAAATCCTATGATGCTCAAGCATATGGGAGTGACGGCAACATTGGAGTAGCATCTGCAGAACTTGCACCAGACAGCGGTATTCCAGACCTTCCAAATTTGACTTGGCAATTTGCTACTTTGTGGTGGGCTGATGCAGTAACCCTCAAAGAAGGTGTAAAACCTGTTTATTTGATGGGAGGGGGAGCAACCTATCCACTCAAGGATAAAGTGATGGCAACATTGTACAAAAACGATACATTTGAAGTATTGACCTATTTTTTTGACATCAGTTTGGTCAATAATTTCTCAAGCCTACTTGCAGCAGTAAAGCCAGTCATGGTCCATTTTGAAGGCATCGTAAGTTCCGTTCATACCCCACTGATTAGTGAACAAAAAATCAATGTATTCCCCAATCCAATTATTGACAACCAATTTACCTTGGATGTTGATCTCAACAATGTGTCAACCATACATGCACAATTGTATAATAGTCAAGGCAAATTGGTTAAAAACATTTTCAACAATCAATCAACCCAAAACTTAGAAAATCAAAATATCATAAACTTGGAAGGAAGTCTGAATGATGGGCTCTATTTCTTACAATTAAACCTCGACGGCAAACAACAAGTGACAAAACCTCTTTTACTTTTGAATGCCAATTAAATTAGAGATAAACCTGTTTTCAAACAATCTTTAAGTTTGCTCTATTTAATTAAAAAGGCCTTTATCTTCAGTGATAAAGGCCTTTTTAATTTATCTATTTTGCGTTCACTAAGGTTTGTTTTGCGAGCGATCCATTTTTATCTGTAAATCCCGGTCGTCATAAGATTTGGTGCCAAATAAAACCATATAGCCATTTTCAAAACCTACCTCAAACTCCAAAGGTTTTACTTCCGGATTATCATCTACCATGATTACAGTATCATTACCGAGCAAATAGTGATAAGTACCTTTTCCTTTAGTTTCTTGTCGAGTTCCGTATTCAAACGTATCGTCTTTGTTGAATTTTATCCATTTTCCAGCATATGTTTGAGGATTGGCCATGGTGTCCTTAAAAACTCCTCCGACTATCCAATAAGTACTAGTGAGCACTTCATTGCGTTTATCACCATCTTGGTCTTGTCTGCTTTTTAAAAGACTTTTCGCTTGCTCTATCCACTGATTATTGAGCTCTTTGGTCATGGTTACAGCGCCTACTTTTTGATAAGTGTCTGTTCCCAACATTTCTCTAATTTTCTTCTCTTTATTTGGGTCCAAAGAAACACCATAAGGTACTGGAGAAAATCCGTCTTGAGGTTGAAAAGTTGCCTGTTTGTTTGGCGTGACAGTTTCCGAACCTGTAGAAACGGCTGTTGTATCTTTGACTTCAGTTTTAGTTTTTGTTTTACAAGAGTAGAAGGCTATAAACCCTGCCAACACGAGTAAAAGTGACCATTTTTTCATTTTTGAAAATTGTATTTTGTATGAATTAAAGTGTGAAAATAACGACACTTGACGATCAAGCGTCATATCAAACGAATTTTTTGGATTAATTTTGTTGGAACTGATTAGCTATTTACTGTTTTGGTCAAAAATGATCCATTTTAACTGATCTTTCGGCGATTTATTTACAAATAGCACTGCTATTTATGAAAATTTGAGCCTCGTCTGACTTAAAAATGTTGTCATTATTTGATTCTTATGCTTATGGCTAAAAAAGTTCCATTAGTTAAAGACGCAAAAATAATGATTCAGAAATTTTTACAATATATAGAACAAGAGCATTTATTAAAATCTGGTGAGAAGGTTTTATTGGCAGTTTCTGGAGGTAAAGATTCCATGGTAATGGTGGATCTTTTTATGAAAGCGAATTTAAGTTTTTGAATTGCACACATCAATCATCATACCAGAGGAGCAAGTAGCGATGGGGACGAGGCATTTGTAAGAACTTTTTCTGCTGATCATCAAATCCCTTTTTACATCATGCACTTGGATCCAGCGGTGAGCAAAACATCCAATTTCCAGGCAAAAGCCAGAGAAATTAGGTATGAATGGTTAAATACCATTATGAGGGAAGAAAACTTTCAACACATTGCAACTGCCCATCATCAAAATGATAACATCGAAAGTTTCTTAATGGGTTTATTGCGATCCTCAGGCACCAGAGGGCTCAGTGGTATTGCGCCCAAAAAAGAAAACATCATCAGACCTTTGTTGTTTGCGAGTCGAGAGGAAATCGACCAATATCAAGTCACTAATAACATAGCATTTAGAGAAGATGAATCCAATGCTTCTGAGAAATACTTGAGAAATAAAATCAGACATAATGTGGTGAAGGTTTTGAATCATGTGGATCCCCAAGCGGTGCAGAAAATTGATGAAAGCATCAGAATTATTGCTGAGTCCAATGAATTATTGGAATATTTTGTGGCTAATGACAATTCTGTGGTGTCGAGTAAGGGAGAATTGAAAATAGTTGACATGATAGCACTGAAAAAAATGCCCGCTCCAGCCGCTTTCCTTTGGTATAAACTCAACGACTATGGATTTACCAAATCCGATATTATCGATATGTTGGACAGTATGAGAAGTGGAGCTTCATTCACCAGCGCTACTCATAAAGCGGTTATTGATAGATCAAAAATAATCATTCAACCTGTACACCTCCTTGTTGAAGATGAAGACAAAGCAATTGAAATCAATGTTAATGGACCTGGAAACTATCCAATTGATGAACATAGCAACATCAAGATTGCAATTGTAGATCATTTGGAATTTGGAAAAAAATCTAATGAAGAATATCTTGGTTTTCAAGAACAGCCCATGCCTTTAGTCATCAGAAAGCGCAAAAACGGAGACATTTTCAAGCCATTGGGTATGGGGGGAAAGAGCCAAAAGGTCAAAGATTTTATTGTCAATAATAAACTCAGTTTTGAAGATAAAAATAAACTTTGGCTACTTACCACTCCAAAAGACGATGAAATCATTGCAGTTTTGCCCTACAGAATCAGTGAAGATTATAAGGTGACTCCTGAAAGTAAGTTTATTCTAAAATTGGAGATTAATCAAGTGCAATAAACAGCTTTATTTTAGGTACATCTTTTCTCCAGCATAAACGCCAACGGCCAAATGATTTGCTTTGGGAGGAATCGGGCAATTGTATCCATCAGAGTAGGCACACCAAGGATTATAGGCTTTGTTGAAATCAATGTTGATTTTGTCATCATGAATATCATGCATTTCCAAATCAAGATATCTGCCACCGCCATAAGTTTCTACATCATTGGTGGCATCCTTAAATGGCAAAAACAATAAATCAGGATGTCCGGGTACGACTCTTACTGATTTGTAAAGCGTTAGTTCAACAGACTGTTTCTTGATCTTACAGTTGACCTTTCCGTAAATGTAAAAAGGCCTGCTGATTCCACTGTAAGTAGGCATTTCTATTCCTCTTTTGACGGAGTCTTTTGTTATTTCGCATTGACAATTATAATCGATATCTGCAGGGAAATAACTCATTTTAGCAAGTTTGTCCTCCGAAGTAAGTGGAGACCTGCTGTCAGCCAAAAATTCTGTTTTTACTTTGGATCGGTGTTCCGTCAACAATTTTTGATAGGCATCATTTTTTGGAGAGCAACTTAAACCCATGACCAAAACTGCTAGCAAACCGATGTAGTAAGACCTCATAACATTAGATTTATTTGTTTTCCACTTTATGTTTTTTTCAAAACGAAAAGACAATTTATAATTCCCCTCAAGATAATCATCTATTTTTGAAGTTCAAATTTCCTTTCATCAACGAAACATCATTTATGAGCTTTATAATCAAAAACTTATTCATTTATCCCATCAAAGGTATTGCGGGAATAGCAGTTCAAAGTGCCCATGCTGAGGAGATTGGCTTCAGACATGATAGAAGGATGATGTTTGTAGATGAGCAAAACAATTTCATTTCGCAAAGAAGTCATCCACAACTTTCACAAATACAATGCGACATCCAACCAAACCAATATTTGATAACTTACGAGGGAAATCAGATCGGTATCCCCTTTGAACAAGGTCAGGCACTTTATGATGCATCGCTTAAATATGCTGTGAAAGTTTTCGATGATGAGTTATTGGCCTATGAATTAAGCACTAAAATAAGTCAGTGGTTTTCTGAGAAGCTTGGCTGTGCGGTAAAGTTGGTAACCTTGGGAACAGAATCCTTGAGGATGAAAACTTTGATCAAAGAGCCACTTGAAACCAAAGTCAGTTTTGCAGATGGCTATCCATATTTGGCACTTGGCACCGCAAGTCTTATACATTTGGAGGAAAAAATGGGCGAATCTATCAATATGATGAGATTCAGACCTAACATGCTCATTGAAACCACACTTGCATTTGAGGAAGACACGCTTGATTTGGTACAAATAGGAAGTGCTCAATTTAGGATGATCAAACCATGTGCACGGTGTCAGGTGGTCAACATTGATCCCCAAACAGGAGTTTCAGAAAAGCAAACTTTGGCCACCTTATCGACCTTTAGAAAAGTAGAAAATAAGGTCTATTTTGGAGTGAATACTATATGTTTGAAAGAGGGAGAGGTGAAAGTGGGGATAGGGTACTTGTTTAAATAAAAGAGAAAGGGGATGTTTTACGTCCCCTTTCTCTTTTACATTATAAAAATTAGAAAATATATCTTAAACCGACTTGTGCTCCCCAAGTTGTGGCAGTACTTATTTGTTTATTGAAAGAAGTAGTAGGTAATTTTCCACCAACAGTAACTAATTGGTAGGTTGCTTCACCAGTAGTTGCATTAACAGTTGGGCGCAAAATTGAGCCACTTGGAACTGCTTGAACTTGTCTAATTCCCCAATCTGAATTTAGTAAGTTACCTGCATTCAAGATGTCAACACTTATTTGGAAAGTATTTTTCTTACCGTTTACATTGACGAAAAAGTCCTGTAATACTCTGAAGTCAAATCTATTTCTCCAAGGAAGAAGTGCTCCATTTCTTTCAGCATATTTACCTAAATTCTCACTAAGATATTTATCTTGAGCAACATAAGCAAAAAATGCATCTGACTGCTGTTGAGCTGTAAATGTTACATTTCCTCCAGAACGGATATCAGTAAATGTTATTTCCGAAGGATCTTTTGGTACATAAAGTAAATCTGCGTTTATACCATCTTGGTTTAAATCTGCGGAATATCTGTAAGAAAATCTACCCAAGTTTGCACCTTCATAAAATAAGGACAAGGTAGTTGACATGAAATTAGCATAATTGATTTTGTAAGAAAGACTTCCAATTACTCTATGAGGTACGGCAAATTCAGAGGTTTGAAGGTCTAAACGATTTTGACCATTTACTGAAAGATTATTTGACCAAGCTGATGCCGCTTGAGCGCCTGGATTGGATGACACATCTTCAGAATGAGTGAAAGTGTATGCTGCCATACCGAACAAGTTCTTAGAAAGTTCTTTAGAAAGTGAGGTTGACAATGTGTAAGAGACACCTTTATCAGTGTTTGTAAGAATCATGGCCTCAGACATATTTGCATTTACTCTTCTTCCAGCATTGTTATTAGCAAAAAGAATTCTAGTATCTGCACCATTTGCAGCTTTCATAGTACCAATTGGTGCTTTTTGGTTTGCATTGTATTGGACTAAACCTACCAAATCTTTGGTATATAAACCTTCTATAGTGAAAATAGTATTCCCAGGTAATTGTACATCAAATGCTAAGTTAGATCTCCAAACTTGAGGTAATTTTAAGTCTGTATCAACAGCTGCTATGCTTCCAGGAACGCCTTGACCAGGTTCTACAAACACTTTTTCTGTATGAGCATCTATGTTAGGATCAAATAATATTCCTGCATCAGATACTTTTGCTCCAACTAATTCTACAGTGTTCTGAATCATACCTGAATTGGTTGGTACATTGGTGAACCAAACAAAAGGTGCTCTACCAGTAAATATCCCAGTACCACCCCTAATTTGAAATGACCTATCGCCAGAAGGATCAAAATTAAAACCAACTCTGGGTGAGATCAATACTTTAGATGAAGGCCATTTACCTAGATCAATTTTTACATTACCCTCTCCCTGTGCATCTACAAAGCTTAAGTTGTTAACAGCAGGGTTGTTGATTAATTCATTTAAGTATAATGGTAAATCAAAACGCACACCTCCAGTGATTTTTAGTTTGTCATTTAATCTTATCTGATCTTGTAAGTATACACCTGCAATTCCAAAGCTCAATTCTGAGTAAGGGTCTTCTCCATTAGGTAGAGTTGAATATGTCAATGCAAAAGCAGAAGGGGTTTGGTTATTTATAAATTGACTCAAAGAATCATATCTATAATAACTAGTTCCATATCTTCTAAAGGAATTTCCGAAAGTCATTAGATCAAAACTTGCACCTGCCGTTAAATTATGCTTTCCTTTTGAATATGTAATATTATCAGTAAATGTGTAAACGTTGTTGATAACATCATTTTTGTAAGAAAATAATTCATAACCTAAACTCAGGTAAGAATCACCATCTTTTTTAATGTCTATAAAGGGAAAATATCAGAGTTAGAACCTCTTGTATCTTGAATTTTTGTAAATGTTACTAAAAGCTGATTAGATAAATTACCTTTAAAGTTAGAGTTCAATTCAGCTGTTATAGATCTAACTGAGTTTTCAAAATTATAATTCGCATTTTCAAATGCATATGAATTTCTACTAATTCTGCTAGAAGATGACCTTGGGTTAGGGGCACTTGTGCCGTTGACGGTTTGATCATCAGTTGCTACAACCTGATTATATCTTAATGTAAATTTGTGCATTTGGTTGATATTCCAGTCCAATCGAGCCAAAGCTTTATAGTTTTTGGTTGCAAAATTATTTGCATAACCTTCAGATGCTCCTGTATCGTAACCATATTTTTCTTTGACATAGTTACTAACTAACGCCATATCCTCTAAAGTTGTCCTAGATACGTTGTCGCCTGTCCTTCCAGGAGCTGATGGTACAAGGGTAATTCCTGGCCTAATGTTATTTTCATATTCTCCATTGACAAAAAGAATAATTTATTTTTAATTAATGCACCACCCAATCTTGCACCAAAACTTTTGATGTGGTTTTGTCACCTTTAGGGATTGTATCAGCTCCAACTTTATAACCATTGAAATCTTGATCACGGTAAAAGCCATAGGCTGATCCTGAAAATGTGATGGTTCCCGACCTCGTAACAGCATTGATACCTGCTCCAGTAAAGTTTGTCTGTCTTACGTCGTAAGGAGCAACGTTGACTTGGATTTCTTCAATAGCATCTAAAGATATTGGTTGTGAAGCACCACCAGGTAAATTATTTGAGCTCAAACCAAAGTTATTGTTGAAGTTTGCACCATCAATCTGAATATTATTGTATCTACCATCTCTTCCAGCAAATCAGATCCTCCCTGAGCTTGTGGACTCATCCTAGTGAAATCAGTAATACTACGGCTAATTGTAGGTAGTGAATTGATTTGAGCAGAACTCAAGTTTGTACTCGCTCCAGTACGATTAGAATTGATGATTGAACTTTTTGTTCCAACTACTTCGACTTCATCCAAGGCTACACCTGCATTCATTGTCTTGTTGAGAATAAACTCTGACCCTAGAGGCAAATAAACGGTTTCATCCGTTACATCTTGAAAACCGACATACGTAATCTCAACTTTGTATGGACCACCACTTCTCATGTTTGGAATAGAGAACACTCCATTTTCATTTGTTGTTGTTCCATAAAGTGAACCTGTTGGAATGTGCGTAGCTTGGATTGTTGCACCAATTACTTCTAGTCCTTCACTGTCTGTTACTTTTCCTGACAATGTACTGTTGGTAACTTGAGCGTTCAAAGCAAAGCTCGAAAAAACCATTAAAAAAAGAAAGTAAATTTTTTTCATATCAAAATTTAATTGTTGTGATCCGGCAAAAATACTCCTACAATCCCATGTGTTCAAACTTTTCAATGTGAATTTATTGTAAAATTTTTATTTTAAAATATCTAATCAATTGATTTGCAATAATTTGTAAAAATTAAATTCACAATAAAAATGATTTATTTAGAGATAATTCAATAAAACGGCTATTTGTTTAAAAAATATCTAAAAAGATAATGGACAAGCAGTAAAATAAAATATTGGATTTTAGTTAAAATGTATAAAAAACAAAATGATATGTTGTGAATAAGAAATGATTTTTCCCCAAATTTCTAAATTATATCTTCTTTGATAATCCCTGATTGGTTGAATGTTTTCTGCGCCACAATATATTTGGTATCTGCTAACCAAATGTAATGTTTTATTATTCTCAAAATTATTCCTAAAATCAAGCTCATTGCAGAATCAAATTTTTTGTTTTCCACGATAATAAATCCGTCTTTGCTGAAAAACTATTTGCTTAATATTTAACAGGGATAAATAAACTATATTTTTTAAAAAAATGGGAGTAAAAAATTGTTGAAAAAATGATTAAATTATCATTTACATTTGCTTTTTGATATTGTTGATATAAACCAAATCAGTCGTTTTCTTTTTTTAAGGCCACACTCTTTCTATTCCAAGATAGTTTTCCTTGATATGATTGCATTTCAAGGGTAGAAATTGATTTGCCTACAAATAGATATAACAAAAAATTTAATTTTATATATAGCTGTTTATCAGGAGAATATTAAAAATATTTTCACGAAAAAGAGAAAAAATATGTAGTCCATGACATACATTTGCTGCAAATCAAAAATCTAAATTAAATGAAAAAATTTTACTTGTTCACTGTGCTATTTTTTAGCTGTTCGTGGTTGATGGCTCAGGTCACCTCGAGTGGTATGTCTGGTCTAGTTACTGACACCAATGGAGAAGAATTGATCGGTGCTACTGTCATTGTAATTCATGAGCCATCTGGGACTCAATATGGAACAACAACAGGAGATGCAGGCCGATACAATATTATTGGTATGAGGGTTGGTGGTCCTTACAAAGTTTTGGTAACTTATGTAGGCTACACTGACCAAAGAGATTAATGACATTTATTTAAACCTAGGTGTTACAGCAAACGTTAATGCCCAAATGGCGTCTTCTAGCCTTGAATTAGATGAAGTTGTAGTCATTTCTGACAGAGATAATACTTTTAGTTCAAGTAGAACAGGCGCTGCAACGACAGTTGGCACAGAAACATTGAATGCAATTCCAAACATTTCTAGAAACGTAAATAGCATCACACGTTACAATGTATATAGTAACGGTAGAGGTTCATTTGCTGGACAAGATTCAAGATTTAGCAGCTTTACCATTGATGGATCAGTGTTTAACAACGGTTTTGGTCTGGGTTCTTCTGCATCTGCTGGTGGTAGAACAGGTACAACAGCTATTTCTTTTGATGCATTAGAAGAAGTACAATTCAACATCGCACCTTTTGACGTGAGACAATCTGGTTTTGCTGGTGCAGGTATCAATGCAGTGACAAGATCAGGAACAAATGAAGTGTCTGGATCTGCTTATGCATTTACAAAGAGCAACAGCTTAACGGGTGATGAAGCAAATGGTGTGAAATTAAATCCATTTACAGTTGACGAAAAAACATTTGGTTTCAGAGTAGGTGGAGCTTTGAAGAAAAATAAACTTTTTTACTTCATCAATTTTGAAAACTTCGGTAGCTCAAATCCTGCTTTGGACTGGGTTATCAACAGACCAGGAGCAACAGGTAACGTATCTAGAGTAACCGAGGCGGACATGTTGGATCTTTCTTCATTTTTGAAAACAAATTTCAACCGTGATCTTGGAGCTTTTGATGGTTTCAACAACGACATAAAAAGTAATAAAGGGTTGATCAGATTGGACTATAACTTATCTGACAAACATAAACTTGCATTAAGATATTCACATCACGATTCTGAGTCTGGACAAAGAATCAGTGACAGTAACAGTAGTAACACTGCGGGTAACGGTAACAGAACAAATAGATCATTGGCTATCTCACCTGAAAACACAGGGTACATCATACAAGATAATACAAGATCTATTGCTTTGGAACTTACCTCACTGCTTTCAAACAAAATGTCTAATAACTTGATCATTGGTTATAACAAACAGATTGAAGACAGAAAATATAAAACAGACCTTTTCCCAACAGTTGATATCTTAAAGGATGGATCTACTTATACTTCAGTTGGATTTGACCCATTTACTCCTAACAACCAATTGAATTATTCAACTTTAAATATTACAAATAACTTATCTTATTTTACAGGTAAACATCAATTTACTTTAGGCGCAGCATACGAATATTTCACCTCAAACAACGTGTTTTTCCCAACTTCTAATGGGGCATATGTTTACAATTCTATTGCTGATTTCAAAGCCGCGGCTTTACAATCTATCAATGATCCAAATAATCCTGTTTCTGTAGTACCAGTTGCAAGATACAACTTGAGATATTCATTGTTACCAGGCGGTGCAGAGCCTCTCCAAGTGTTAAAAACAAGTACAGTTTCTGCTTACGTTCAGGATGAGTTCCAAGCAACTAATAAATTGAAGTTTAATTTTGGTATCAGAGCGGACCTAGTAAGTTATGATAACTCTACGGCTGAAGACTTTTTCAACCCAGTTGTAGCAGGATTGACATACAAAGATGAGGATGGCAATGATCTTAAAGTGAATACTGGTGCATTTCCAAAGGCAGCTGTTTTATTATCTCCAAGATTTGGATTTAATTTAGACTTGAGTAATGATAAGTCATTCCAATTAAGAGGTGGTACTGGTATCTTTGTTTCAAGAATACCACAAGTACTTGTTTCTAATCAGTTGGGAAACAATGGTGTAAATACTGCGGTATTGAACTTCCAAAATACTACAGCATACCCTTTCACACTTGATCCTTCGAAATATGTTCCAGCAGCAGGTGTTGATATCACTAAATTGCCTGCATATGTGATCAATGCATCTTCAGAAGACCTTAAATATCCATCATTGTGGAAGACAAACTTAGCAGTAGATAAAAAATTGGGTGGTGGATTTGTATTCACCCTTGAAGGTATTTACAATAAGACCATGAGAGGTTTGAGATACATTGATGCAAATTTGAAAGCAGCAGATAGAACTTTGTCTGGTATTGATACTAGACCAAGATTCCCAGCTTCAGGAGTTACAGGTTCAGCGGCAATCAACGCAGCTAGATTTACAAATGCTGCAACAACAAACGTGTTTGTTTTAAGAAATACAAGTGAAGGTGCTGCTTACACGATCTCTACGAAAATCGAAAAGAGTGTTTCAAAAGGTTTGGGTGGTATGATCGGTTACACATACGGTAGTGCACAAGATATTCAATCAGTAGGTAGTACTGTTCAAGCAAATATGCCTACTTACACAGGTCAAAACGCACTTATCTTATCAAATAGCGATGTGTTTTTAAAGCACAGAGTTGTTGGATTTTTGAATTATAATTTAGATTATGGCCAACAATTTGGAGGAAAAACATCCATTACTTTGGGTTATGTGGGTGATTCTGGAAGTCCTTTTTCATACACAGCAGGAAATGATATTAATGGTGATGGACAAAATAATGACTTGATTTTCGTTCCAAATAAAGGAAGCGATTTGAAGTTTTCTGCCTTAACAGTTGGTTCAGGAGCTAATGCTGTAACTTATTCTCCAGAAGATCAAGCAGCTGCATTTGACAAGTGGATTTCAAGCAGTGATTATTTGAATTCTAGAAGAGGTCAGTATGCTGAAAGAAATGGAGCAGCCTTCCCTTGGTTAAATAGATTGGATCTTGGATTTATGCAAGATGTGGTTATCAAGATCGGAGGTAAAAAGAACAGCTTCCAATTTAGAGCTGATATCGCGAATTTTGGCAATTTGATCAACAATAAATGGGGTGTTGGAAATGCAACAACAACAACGAATCCATTGTCTTTAGCAAGCGTTGGTGCAGATGGTGTTCCAGCTTACAGAATTGCGACTCAAGTAAAAGATGGTAAGACCATTTTACTTGAAGATACTTTTGTAAAGGCAATAAATGTTGACAACGTTTGGCAAGCACAACTAGGTATCAGATATACCTTCAACTAATATTGTTTTTTTCAATCGCAGATTGAAAAAAGGGTCGAAGTCCATCAAGATTTCGACCCTTTTTTTTTGTACTGAATAGTTACTATTTTTTATAAAATGAACATTATTGA
Source organism: Saprospiraceae bacterium (assembly GCA_016715105.1). GTDB lineage: Bacteria > Bacteroidota > Bacteroidia > Chitinophagales > Saprospiraceae > JADKBO01. The sequence goes on from JADKBO010000004.1 coordinate 222,333, forward strand.
ATAGAGATTGATATGTTTGTACTTCATTAAAAATTTAGATTTTTTTGGAAGATATTTTAAAACTTGACTATTGGCTTTTTGAAACCATCAATCAAGCGGCACCCATTTATTTTATTGAGCAATTCTTGATTTTGGTGCGCCATCCCATCTTTTGGATTCCTTTATATTTGTTCATTGTTACTTTTTTAGTTTTCAATTTCAAAGATAAAGCCTACTGGATCATTCTTTTTTCTCTACTTACTTTTGGGACATCAGACATGGTGAGTAGCCAATTGATAAAAAAGTCAGTCCAAAGATTGCGTCCATGTCGTACAGAAGCTTCCGTACAAGTAAATACCAGAGTATATTGTGGATCTGGATATAGTTTTACGTCGAGCCATGCCACCAATCACTTTGCTATTGCCGTGTTCTGGATATTTGTCCTAGGTAAATACATTAAATGGATAAAATTGCCTTTGATTATTTGGGCAAGTTTGATATCCTTTGCTCAAGTATTTGTTGGTGTACATTTCCCCACTGATGTTTTAGTAGGATGTGTGGTAGGGTGTCTCGTTGGCTATTTTTGGGCCGCACTGTATATGAGATATTATGAAAACAATTTAGAAAATGCTTAAATATTTTAATTAAAATACCGAAATGAGTAAAAATACCATCACCATAGAAGTAGAATTGGACGATCAGAATATGCCTGAAAACATCAAGTGGACGGCAGAAAAGGATGGAGTTGCACAACCTAGTGACTGCAAGGGAATGTTTTTATCATTTTTTGACAAAGACTATAAAGATACTTATCGTCTTGATTTGTGGACAAAAGATATGCAAGTCACGGAAATGAATATGTTTATTTATCATACCATTAATGGCATTGCGGACTCTTATTTTAGAGCGACCCAAGACAATAAATCTGCTTCTGCCATCAAACAATTAGCGCAATATTTGGCTGATGAAAATGAATTATTTCCTAAGAGTGAATAGCTATCAGCTATCAGTTTTCAGTTATCAGCTTTCAGTTTTTTGCCTCGAGCCACGAGCTTCTTGTGAAATCGTGCATATTTGCTCATTAGCAGCAATTTGGAATTTTAGCAATTCATGGGTTGATTATGGCTTATAAACGAATAAACACATAAACAAATAAACATTTTCATCTATTCTGCAGCTTAGAGGTCAGTTTTCAAGTTCAGCAATTTAGCTTTCAGTTATCAGCCGTCAGAAAGAAATCTTCTTTTTTTAATAGTGATTGAATTAAGAGCGATTATTTTCAATAGTTATTTTTTAGAACCCGAAGGGTTCAATATGCATAGCCCCGAGTGCAACTCGGGGAACTAGAGTTTGGCTATTTACTAGACACTTAAAAAAAAACTTGGTCATAATTAGGAATTATGACCATTTTTAATTTTTATATCTAGTTAAATGACTAGGTATGGGATATCGACTAAAAATTCAGCTCATTAAAAGGCTAATAGCGAACAGTGGTATGTTAACTTTTCCGCCGCTGTGCTCAGGCTATGTGGAGGATTACAACAAAAGGGAAGTGGTGGAATGGATTATTGATGACCATCAAGATTGGTTCTGCGAAGTGATCCGGCCGTGAAGGATCTTAAAAAAAAAACTACCTCCAAAACTTAAAGAGGGCATTCAGGTTCTTTATTCTCTACAATGCAAGGGCTTTTAATCAATCAAGAGTTTGGAAAAAGAACTTTTGACCTTGCAGGGATTACTCAGTTGTGTAAGCAGAGTACAGTCAGTGGTATGATAACTGCCACGGGTCAACAGTTTAAAGATTGGTCGGCAGCATATCGTCTTTCAGGTGATAGAATGAATGACAAAAATTCTTTTCTGTCATTCGTAAGAATGTATTAGATACCATCTGTCAAGAAGAGGAGATATACACACATATGGATGATACACTTTTTAGAAAATCGGGTAAGAAAGTGAAGGAGTTAAATGGATGAGTCCACTTGGACCTCCGTTCCAAACAAACCTTGTCAGCAGCCAACTTTTATTCGGGTGTCACTTTCTTTATTTGCCAAGATGGACACTGTACAGACAACAAATATCCAGTAAGTCTTCAACATTGTCCCTGTACACCTAAGCCCAAAAAGATAGTTCACCTGAAAAGAGGCCCGGTCCTTTTCAAGAATTACAGAAAAAATCAAAGCTAAGCGTAATTGGAGCTCAGCAGATATCGGCCCTGAAAGGCTAGAAATGAAGAGGAGTACAATGAAAAAATCTTGTAGTAAGTGTCGATGGAGTTACCAATGAATCTGTGTTGAAAGCCTTGGACGAGAAAAGTTGTGAATAATAGAATATTACGAAAGTTATAAACTTCACCAGACCTCTACCTTAACTCAAAAATGGTAAAGTAGGTAGAAACTAGTCTATGGGACTGCACCTCACCAGAATGTTCGTCAATCTGATCAATATAACGGTGGCGAGATGTAAAAGCCTGGGCGACAGGTAAAATTCACACTTTCCAAATCAAAACCATAGATGCAGTAAGATGGAGGAAAGCAGGAGGCAAGACATGAGATTAGTTATTATAAGACCAATTAACTACAGACTCACAATAGCAATCGAAATTATGTGCTAAAGTAGCATATCTTTTTGCACTTCAATAAAGCCACCTGTCAACTATCCAAGCATGTTTGGAGATAAGGAGTGAGGTAGGCTTTGAGACCAAGGCATTACTTGGATTTGGACAAGCTCAGGTGAAAAGAAATCCCATGCAGTAAAGTTCCACAGTTTGTCACCGCTATTTATTCAATGCACTCTTGTAGTATCACGGGCAAAGATAATTGACCTGCAGACCAAAATGGTATACAAAATTGAAAACTCAACGAACAACTACACAAGACCTATTAAACCAATTTAAGGCTATCAAATGGACAGGTTCAATCAAAAAATCAATTCTCCGACTTCGTTATGATGGAAAATAAACAGCGAAGTACAAAAATAATCCTATTCAATCGCTTTCTAGTTTGTTTTATACTCGAAATTA